>CAMTWA010000001.1:0-139765 GCA_947085385.1 uncultured Gemmatimonadota bacterium
CCGCCAGCGGCTCTCTGATGGACGGCGATGGGCCGGAGAGCCGAACCGGATTGATGTCGCCAATCAGGATCGACCGATATTTCATAAAATACTGTAGAGTAATCACTTACGTCGATAAGCGAATCTGGCGAAGTAGTGCTAACCTCGGTGGTTCGCCGGGCACGGTCAGCCTCATACGCTTCGTAACGTAGATTATTCACCGTCCCAAGCCGGTGCGCCAGTTCGCGTTGGGAAGCGTGGGCGCGAACGCGGGCAGATGCGTTAGCTGCTAAGGTCGGTCAGCCTAACGCGAGTGCCACGCCGAGCGCCGCGCGAAGCACCCAGCGAGCCACCGCACCGAACTCCGTGAGAGGCACCGCGGCAACGCCCCCCTGGCGGGAGCGTGTGGGAGTCGAACCCACCCAGCCCGACGAAGTCAGGCCGCACTGGTTTTGAAGACCAGGAGGACCACCAGGCCCCATACGCCCCCTCTACTCCTCAGGGGCCGCGCGCCGGCTACTCGACCTCCAGCGGCCGCTCGCCCGTGGGCAGCACCTCGCCTACCCGCGCCGCCCACGGCACCCTGGCAAGATACTCGACCAGCCGCGCCGCTGGGAGCGCGACCAACAGTCCGCCCGACGTCTGCGGGTCCACGGCCAGCGCCCGCGCCACGGCGTCAACGCTGGCCCCCCACCGCACCAGCGGCTCCACGTAGCGCGCATTGCGCGCCGCGCCACCCATCGTCACGCCCTCGGCCGCTGCCGCCGCGGCACCGGGAAGCACGGGGAACGCGGCGCTGTCGAACTGCAGCGTTACGCCGCTGGCACGTGCCAGATGCGATGCATGGCCAAGCAACCCGAATCCACTGATGTCGGTCGCGGCGCGCGCGCCGCACTCGACCGCCGCCCGCGACGCGACGTCGTTGAGGCGTACCATGGACGCCACCAGCGACTCTGCGTGCTCGCGTGCGAGCGTCCCCTGCTTCATCTTGGTCGCGAGCAATCCGGTGCCGAGTGGCTTCGTCAATACCAGCACGTCACCGGGCTGCGCTCCTGCGTTGGACAGCACGCGATCAGGATGCACCGTGCCCGTCACGGCCAATCCGTATTTCACCTCGTCATCGGTGACGGTATGCCCACCCACCACGAGGGCGCCGGCCGCGCGCACGACGTCCTCCCCGCCCTGCAGGATTGCGGTCAGCACGCGCAGCGGCAGCTTGCCCTCGGGAAACGCGGCGAGCGCGAGCGCGGTAAGCGGCACGCCCCCCATCGCATACACGTCGGAGAGCGCGTTGGCCGCCGCGATGCGCCCAAAGTCGTACGGGTCGTCCACGATGGGCGCGAAGAAATCCACGGTCTGCACGAGCGCGAGGTCGTCGTGCAGGCGAAAGACCGCGGCATCGTCGAACGTGTCAGGTCCGACAAGCAGCCGGGGATCGGCGTGGCGCGCAAGCGGCGCGAGCGCTTCGGACAGGTCCTCCGGACCCATCTTCGACGCTCAACCGGCGCAGCGGGCGAACTGGGTCAGACGAAAGATCTGTTCCTTCTGATTCATGATTTGGAATCCGGAACGGGATTGAGAACTTCGACTGCGGACTGCGACCTGCGATTAGGGCAGCTTCGCGATCATCTCGATTTCGACCTGCGCATCCTTGGGCAGGCCGGCCACCGCCACCGTCGAGCGCGCGGGGCGGCTGTCGCCCAGCGTGGTGGCGTAGACTTCGTTGACCTTGGCGAAGTCGTTCATGGTGCGCAGGAAGATCGTGGTCTTCACCACGTCCTTCCACGTGCAGCCGGCCGACTGGAGCACGGCGCTGAGGTTCGCGAGCACCTGCGCCGTCTGCACGCCCACGTCGCCCTCGACGAGCGCCATGGTCCTGGGATCAAGCGGCGTCTGCCCGGCGCAGAACAGAAAGCCGCCGGCGGCGACGGCCTGCGAATACGGGCCGATGGCGGCGGGGGCGTTGTCGGTCTGATAGATCTGGCTCATGGGACGATTGGGGAGTGGGAGCTCGGATTTGGACTTGCGATGGTGATTGCGACTGCCCTACTCTGCCCCTCTAGAACAACCCCGCGATCGTGCCATCCGCCGCCACGGACATGCGCTCCGCGGCGGGCTCCTTGGGCAGGCCTGGCATGGTCATGATGTCGCCGCACTGCGCCACCACGAAGCCGGCGCCGGCGAGGGGATAGACCTCGTTCACCGTCATGCGGAAGCCCGTCGGGCGCCCGAGCTTGGTCGCATCGTCGCTGAGTGAGTACTGCGTCTTGGCGATGCAGACGGGCGTGCGGCCGAGGCCGTTCGCCTCGAGGTACTCGATCGCCTTGTCGGCCTTCGAGGTGTAGTCTGCGCCGTCGCCGCCGTACACCTTCGTGACGATCTCGTTGATCTTGAACTTGATGGGCTTCTCGACGTCGTAGATCGGCGCGAAGTTCGACTTCCCTTCAGCGAGTACTTCAAGCACGACGTGGGCCAGCTCCTCACCGCCGGCACCGCCGCGCGCAAACACCTCGTTCATGGCCACGCGCACCTTGGCGCGCCGGGCGCAGTCCATCACCATCTCGAGTTCAGCGTCGGTGTCGGTGGCGAAGCGGTTCATCGCCACGACAACCGGCAGTCCATACTGCTGCATGTTGGCGATGTGGTGCTCGAGGTTCGGCAACCCCTTCTCGAGCGCCTTGAGGTCTTCCTTCGACAGGTCCTTCTTGTTCGCGCCGCCGTTCATCTTGAGCGCGCGAATGGTCGCCACGACAACGGCGACTTCGGGGTTCAGCCCGCCGAAGCGGCACTTGATGTCGAGGAACTTCTCGGCGCCGAGGTCGGACCCGAAGCCGGCCTCGGTGATCACCACGTCGCCCAACGCCATGGCCGCGCGCGTCGCGAGGATCGAATTGCAGCCGTGGGCGATGTTCGCGAACGGACCAGCATGCACGAAGGCGGGGCCGCCTTCGAGCGTCTGCACGAGGTTGGGGCGAATCGCATCCTTGAGCAGCAGCGCCATGGCGCCCGCAGCCTTGAGTTCGCGCGCGCGCACGGGATGCCGGGTCGGGCCGGCCGTGCTGGCGACGACGATGTCGCCGAGCCGCCGTTCGAGGTCCTCCGGGCCGGTGGCGAGCGCGAGGATCGCCATGATTTCGCTCGCCGGAATGATGACGAAGCGCTCTTCGCGCGGCACGCCCTCCATGGGACCGCCGAGTCCGATGATGCACCGGCGCAGCGCGCGATCGTTCATGTCGATGGTGCGCGGCCACGTGATGCGCCGGTGGTCAATGCCCAGCGCGTTGCCCTGCTGCAGGTGGTTGTCGAGCATCGCGCTGAGCAGGCCGTGCGCGCTGCTGATGGCGTGGAAGTCGCCCGTGAAATGGAGGTTGATGTCGTCCATCGGCAGCACCTGCGAATAGCCGCCGCCGGCCGCGCCGCCTTTCACGCCGAACACCGGGCCAAGCGATGGCTCGCGGATGGCGAGCACCGCGTTGGTGCCGATGCGGCGCAGCGCCTGTGCGAGTCCCACCGCGGTCGTGGTCTTGCCCTCGCCGGCCGCCGTGGGATTGATGGCCGTGACGAGCACGAGCCGTCCCTTGGAGGGACGCCGGGTCACGTCGAGGGACACCTTGGCCTTGTACTTGCCATACAGGTCGAGGTCGTCCTCGCCGAGGCCAATGTCAGCCGCGACGTCGCGGATGGGGCGCATCTTCGCGCGCTGGGCGATTTCGATGTCGGTGGGGACGACGATATGCGGATCGTGTGGCATGGGCTTGGCGGGAGGAGGTTTTGGGGGGGCGGCTTGGTGAGGGCAGACGGCAGATGGTAGATGGCAGATGGTAGATGGTAGATGGCAGATGGCAGCCCTACATCACACTGGCAAACGGAAACATCGGCGCGCGTTCTCCGTGACTACGTGGCCGAGGCGCTCGGCGCTGAGGCCGCGCGCCTCCGCGAGCCGGGTCACGGTCTGACTGACGTAGGCCGGTTCGTTTCGCTTGCTGCGATACGGCATCGGCGAGAGGTAGGGAGCATCCGACTCGACGAGGAGCCGGTCGGCGCTCGGCAGGCGCAGGAGCGCGTCGTCCGTCCACTTCTTGAAAGTGATGACGCCAGCGAACGACACGTACCAGCCGGCGGCGAGAGCGGTTTCGGCGAGCGCGGGCGGACCGGTGAAGCAGTGCATGACGCCGATGACGCCGGCGGCGCCGGCTTCGCGCACCATCGCGGCGGTGTCATCGGCCGCCTCGCGGCTGTGCACCACCACCGGCAGATGGAGCTCCGCCGCGAGCGCGAGTTGCGCGGCAAAGGCGCGGCGCTGCTGGTCGCGCGGCGAGTGATCGTAGTGATAGTCGAGCCCGCACTCGCCCATTGCCACGGCGCCCTGCGCGGCCTCGAAGCGCAACGCCTCGGTGTCGCGCCGCGGATCGAACGACGCGGCATCGTGCGGATGTACGCCCGCGGTGTGCCAGACAAAGCCGGGATGGCGCTGTGCGACTGCGCGGGCACGCACGGCCATGTCGGGCGACTCACCGATGCAGACAACCGCCACCGCCCCTGCGGCGCGCGCGCGCGCCACGGCCTCATCGCGATCGGCATCGAACGCCGGATCCGCGAGATGGCAATGGGAGTCTATGAACGCCGGCATTGGGTGGAATCTAGGGGGCGGGCCGCTCCGACGCGGACCGCGCACCCCTGACACCACCGTCAGGTCGGGGCTGACACGGTCAGGCCCCAATGCAACGCGGGCGCCCCCTGGGGAGCGCCCGCCTTGTCGTCAAGACGCCGATTCTTACGGCCGCGCTTCCACCGGCGCCACGCGACTGCGCGCCTCGTTCGGGCGCGGATACTTGCGCTCGATCCAGAGCAGGAGCGGCGAGGCAACGTAGATCGAGCTGAACGTGCCGATCACGATGCCGAAGATGAGGATCCAGGCGAACGGGCGGATGATGGCGCCGCCAAAGATGAGCAGCGCCAGCAGACACGCGAGGGTCGTGGAGCCGGTCATCACCGTGCGCGGCAGCGTCTCGTTGACCGAGCGATTGAGCAAGTCGTAGAGCGACTGCTTCTTGTGGAGATGCAGGTTCTCGCGTACGCGGTCGAAGACCACGACCTTGTCGTTCATCGAATACCCAATGACAGTGAGCACCGCACCAACGACAAAGACCGAGATCTCGAGGTCCATGTACTTCATGAAGGCAAAGGTCGCGATGATGTCGTGCACCGTAGCCAACACGGCGGCGACCGCGAAGCGCCATTCGAAGCGCCAGGCGAGGTAGACCAGTGTGAGGCCGAACGCGATGAGCATCGCAATGGTGGCTTGGCGGCGCAATTCACCGCCGATGCGCGGACCAACCGCGGCGGTGCGCACCACCTCAAAGGACTCCGCACCGAACCGCGCTCGAAGGGCCGCCTCAATCTGCTTGCCGACCGACTCCGCGCCGGCGGCAGCGAGCTGCTGCACCTGCTCCGCTTCCTGCGCGCGCACCACGATCTCGCTCGGCGAGCCAAAGGTGGCGATCTCGGCGTCTCCGTGACCGCTGGTGGCGAGCGCGGCCCGGACATCGGCGATGGGCGGCGCCTGCTTGAAGCGCAGCTCCATCATCGTCCCACCAGTAAACTCGATGCTGTAGGCCGTCTTGGTGAACGGCATCATCAGGAGCGCCGGGACGACGAAAATGGCGAGCGCAATGGCGGCCACGCGCCACTGACGGATGAAGTCCCACGACGTGTTATGAAGGATGCGAAGCATCAGATGCTCAGGCTTTGTGGCGTCTCGGAGCGCGACAGCCACAGGTAGAAGAGGGACCGGACCACGAAGATCGCGGAGACAAGCGATGCGGCGAGACCGGCGAGCAGCGCCACGGCAAAGCCCTTCACCGGTCCGGTGCCGAACTGGAACAGGATCGCAGCCGTCAGGGCGGTCGTCATGTGCGTATCGATGATGGCGCTCCAGGCGTGGTCAAATCCATCGTCGATCGCGCGCCGGATCGTATGCCCCGTGTCGAGTTCCTCGCGGATTCGTTCGAAGATCAGGAAGTTCGCGTCGACCGCCATGCCGATGGAGAGCACGAAACCCGCAAGGCCGGGAAGCGTGAGCGTCGCACCAAAGGCGGACAGAATGGCCAGCGTCGAGAGGACGTAGAACGCCAGGCCGCACACGGCGAGGAAACCGGAGAACCGATAGTAGCCGATCATGATGAGGACGACGAGCGCGAGGCCGAGCGCGCCGGAGAAAAGGCCCTGCCGGATGGAGTCTTCGCCGAGGCTGGCGCCAATGGTGCGCGCTTCGACGACGCGGAGCGGCACTGGGAGCGCGCCGGCGCGCAGCACCAGCGCCAGGTCCTGCGCCGCCTGCAGTCCCGAGCCGCCCATCGTGATCTGGCCGCGCGTGCCGATGGCACTCTGGATCACCGGCGCCGACATCACGCGATCGTCGAGCACGATGGCCATGTAGTCGCGCACGTGCTTGCCAGTCTCGCTCTTGAAGCGGCGACCGCCTTCGTTGTTCAGCTGGAACTCGACGATGTTCCCTTCGCCCGGCACGTTGTTCGGCTTGGCGTCGGTGAGGTACTCGCCGGTGATGATGGGACGCGCGTCGAGGACGTACAGTCCGCGGTACGCAACGCTGCCGGACATGATGGTGTCGGCCCCCCACTTGAGCTGCTTGCCCGGCGGGAGCGCCGCCTTGATGTCGGGGTGCTGCAGGTAGGCGTCAATCTCGCCGCGGTCCGTCTCGGCAACCATGAACATGCCCGGATCGCCGCCCGGCGCCTTGCCGACCTTGGTGGCGAAGGGGCCGTTCGAGCTCGGGATGCTGTCGGCCGCGCTGCTGTCGCCGGCTGCCTTCTTGCCCGTATCGCCCGTGGCGAAGAGGTTGGGGAGCGCCGACTTGGCGGCGCCCTTGCCCGTGTCCGCCTTAGCGGCGGCGACGATCCCCTTGTCCCTCAGGATGCCGTCGAGGCGCGCTACGTTTCGCTCCCACGCCTGCGATTTGTCGGTGATCTGGAACTCGAGGTAAGCCGACTTCTGCACCACCTCGGTCGCACGTTCCCGATCTTCGATTCCAGGCAGCTCGACGATAATGCGCTCGTTGCCGACCTTTTGCACCAGAGGTTCGGCCACGCCGAACTCGTCGATGCGGGTGCGGACGACCTTGAGCGCACGGTCGAGCGCCTCACCCTTGTCGGCGACGGCGCCCTTGGACTCATCAATTTCGAGCGCCAAGTGCATGCCGCCCTGGAGGTCGAGGCCGCGCTTGAGTGGGACGCGCTTAACGGTATCGAAGACGAAGACGCCGTCGCGCTTGACGCGCTCGACGACCGTACGCGGGTAGAGCGTCCACACCGAAGCGAGGACGAGCAGTACGATGGTGAGCAGCCGGTACTTCAGGTTGGTCATTGCCCGGTGCTGGCAGAGGGTTTATCCGAAACCTTGTAGAGTAGTCCGCGGACAGAGTCTAGTCAATCATCTATAGTACTGACAACGAGTTGCCTCAGGCATCGGCCAGGGCCTGCCGGGCCCCCGCCTCGTCGCGCCCCAACTGCGCAATGAGCGCCTCGACCCCGACAAATTTGCGGGTCTCGCGCAGGCGCCTAATAAGGTCCACACGCACCCGGCGGCCGTACAAATCCGGCGCCGTGTCAAACAGATGGGTCTCGAGCGTGCGCGTGTCGTCCCCGAAGGTGGGACGCCCGCCGAGGTTCATCATCCCGCCAAAGGTCCCCACCGGGGTGCAGACGCGCACCGCGTAGACGCCGTCGGGCGGCAACAGCTTGCGCGACGGGGGCAGCGAGAGGTTGATGGTGCGGAAGCCGAGCGTACGCCCCCGCCCCACTCCCTCGGTGACGACCCCGGAGATGCCGTAATGGCGGCCAAGGCCGCCCTCGGCCCGTTCCAGGTCACCGCCGGCGATGGCGCGCCGGATGGAGGTGGACGAGACGGGGCGGCCGTCAGGACCCATCACCGGCGGCACGACCTCCACGCCAAAGCCGCGCGCGGCCCCCAGTTCCTGCAACACAGTGGCGTCGCCCGAGCGCCCACGGCCAAAGCCGTGGTCGTAGCCGATGAGCAGTTCGCGCATGCCGAAGCGCTCGCGCAGCACGGCGTCCACGAAAGTCGGCGCATCGTACTGCGCCAGCGCCGGGGTAAACGGGAGAATGGCCAGGTACGCGAGCTTGCTCTCGGCCAGCACCTCAAGCTTCTCGTCGCCCACGGTGAGCAGGTGCGGTGCCGCGGCGGGGTTCACCACTTCAAGGGGATGCGGCTCAAAGGTCACGAGCACACTCGGAAGGCCGGTCGCGTCGGAGCGCGCCGCGAGACGCTCGAGCACGAGGCGGTGGCCCACATGGACGCCATCGAAGGTGCCGACGGTGAGCACCGTTCCCTCGACGTTTGGCGGAAGCCCCGACTCGACGTGCCAGTCAATGCGCTCAGACATCGCGCATCACCACGCGGGGCTGCCAGCGCTCGCCGCGCTCCGAAGGGCGCCGCTCGGCGAAGGCAATGAGGCAGACTCCGGCAGAAGACGACGGAGGACGACGGAGGACGGCAGGGACCGCGCTCTCGGCTGGGCGGCTGCTGCTAATTAAGGCGGCGAAGGGGCCTTCTACCCTCGCCTCTACGTCTATTCCCCGCACGACGTGCGCCACTTCCTCGTCTGACAGGACTTGGAAGGCGTAGCCCTCGAGCGCGTCGATTGCAGGAGCGACGGTAATCGGCTCGGCATCGCGAAGGCGCTCGAGCGGCACCGCGTTGGCCAGCGTGAAGACGCCGGCGCGCGTGCGCCGCAGGGCGATGAGATGCGCGGCCGAGCCGGCGGCGCGCGCGAGGTCGCGCGCGAGCGAGCGCACGTAGGTGCCGCCGCCGCACGAGACGCGCATGCGGCACGAGGCCACCGCGTCGTCCGTGCCGGTGAAGTCGGAGAGCGCCATGGACTCGATGCGCACGCGCGAGGGCGTCATCTCCACCTCGCGTCCTTCGCGCGCCAGTTCGTACGCGCGGCGACCATCCACGCGCTTCGCCGAATAGGCGGGCGGCACCTGGTCTATCTCGCCCAGCAGCGACGGCACGGCGGCCTCGAGCGCGGCGCGGGACGGCAGCGGCGCCTCGCGGATCACCTGCCCGTCGAGATCCTCGGTGTCGGTCTCGGCGCCGAAGCGCACGGTGGCTTCGTAGACCTTGGGCTCGTCGCGCAGCCAGCGCACGAGCCGCGTGGCGCGGCCGACGAGCAGGACGAGCAGCCCGGTGGCGAAGGGGTCGAGCGTCCCGCCGTGGCCCACGCGCTTCTCGCCGAGGGCGCGGCGCGCGGCATTGACGACGTCGTGCGACGTCACGCCCGCCGGCTTGTCCACCAGCAGCAGGCCGTCAGACGTCGGACGCGGGGGCATCGCCGGGCGGATCCGACGGGCGCACCGAGGCGAGCAGCGTCTCGATGCGCGCCGCACGCGCCACGCTTTCGTCGAACCGAAAGAGAATCTCGGGGGCCACGCGCAGGCGCAGGGCGCGGCCCACGCGCGCGCGCAGGTGTCCGGCGGTGCTCGCCAGCCCCTCGAGCGCCGCGGCGCGCTCGGCATCGTTTCCCATAATGGAGACGAAGACCGTCGCGTGCCCGAGGTCGCGCGTCACCTCGACGGCGGTAACGGTGATCAATGCGGCAAGGACGCGCGGATCGCGGACGTCCCCAGCGAGGAACGTCGCGACTTCCATCCGAATGCCTTCCGCCACCCGGTCAGGGCGGCGCGTATCCCGCGGCGGCATCAGCGAATCTCCTGCGCCGTCAGCCGGCGTGCGCCGGCTGCAGCGTGCGTGCCACGCTGTCCATCCGGAAGCACTCGATCAGATCGCCGACCTTGACGTCGTTGAAGTTCTCGACGCCAATGCCGCACTCGAACCCTTCCTTCACTTCCTTCACGTCGTCCTTGAAGCGGCGCAGCGACCCGATGGTGCCGCTGTAGACCTCGACGCCGTTGCGGATCACGCGCACCTTGCCCTGGCGCGTGACGGCGCCGGAGCGCACCGAGCAGCCGGCGATGGCGCCGACCTTCGACACCTTGAAGACTTCGCGCACCTCGGCCTCGCCGAGCACCGTCTCCTTCTCCTCCGGGCGCAGCAGGCCTTCGAGCGCCGCCTTCACGTCGGCAACGGCCTCGTAGATGATCTTGTACAGCTTGATGTCCACGCCGGCGCGCTCCGCTGACTGGCGCGCCTTGTTGTCCGGGCGGACGTGGAAGCCCACGATGACGGCCCCCGACGCCTTGGCCAGCAGGATGTCGCTCTCCGTGATGGCGCCGACGCTGCGTTGGACCACCTCCACCTGCACTTCCTCGTTGGACAGTTGCTGCAGGGCGTCGGCGAGCGCTTCCGCCGGGCCGCCCTGGTCGGCCTTGATGAGCAGCTTGAGCGTACGCTTCTCGCCCGCGCCGCCGGCCTGCGACATGAAGTCCTCGAGCGAGACTGCGCCCTTGGCGGTGCGGCGACTTCTGGCCTCGCGGTCGAGGCGCTCGCGCCGCTGCGCGATTTCACGCGCCTCGCTCGCGTCGGCGACGGCGATGAACTGGTCGCCCGCCATCGGCACGCCGGTGAGGCCGAGCACCTGCACGGGAATGGCGGGACCCGCCGACTTGACGGTCTTGCCGCGCTCGTCGAGCAGGGCGCGCACGCGGCCCGAGTACAGGCCACAGATGAAGTCGTCGCCAACGCGCAGCGTGCCGTTCTGCACGAGCACCGTGGCCACTGGGCCCTTGCCCGCGTCAAGCTGCGCTTCGACCACGGTACCCGACGCCTTGCGGTTCGGATTGGCCTTGAGGTCGAGAATCTCCGCCTGCAGGAGCAGCTGTTCCAGGAGCGCCGGCACTCCGGTCCCCTTCTTCGCCGAGACCTCGGTGTGCAGCGTAGTACCACCAAACTCCTCGAGCACGACGCTGTGGTTGAGCAGTTCCTGCTTGACCTTGAGCGCGTTCGCCGCGGGGAGGTCGATCTTGTTGATGGCGACAATCATCGGCACGCCGGCGTTCCTCGCATGCGAGATCGCCTCGATGGTCTGCGGCATCACTGAATCATCGGCGGCGACGACCAGGACGACGATGTCCGTGACCTGCGCGCCGCGGGCACGCATGGCGGTGAACGCCTGGTGGCCCGGGGTGTCGAGGAAGGTGATGTGCTTGCCGTTCGCCAGCGTGACGTGGTAGGCGCCGATGTGCTGGGTGATGCCGCCGGCCTCGCCCGCCACGACGTTCGCCTTGCGGATAAAGTCGAGCAGCGACGTCTTGCCGTGATCGACGTGGCCCATGATGGTGATCACGGGCGGACGGAACTCGAGCTGTTCCGGCGTGTCCTCGACCTTCGCCTCGGTGGGGGCGGCCGCGTACTCCGCCTCGCGCACGGCGATGAAGCCGAACTCGCCCGCGATCAGCTCGATCTGGTCGAAGTCCATGCGCTGGTTGATGGTCACCATCAACCCGAGGTGCTTGAACGCGAACGACACGATCTGGGTGGCGGGGATCTTGAGGATATCCGCCAGCTCGTTGACCGTGATGAACTCGTTGACGTGCACGGTCTTCTTTTCCTGCTCGGCGACGGCGGCACGGATCGCCTCGAGTTCCTCGCGTCCCGAATCGTCGCGGCGCCGCTTGCCCGGCGCGCCGCGCATTTCCCGCATGGTGCGCGAGATGTTCGACGACACCGCTTCCTGGTCCACCTGCCCGCGCTTGCCCTTCTTGCGGCGCGGACCGCTGGACGGCGTCTGCGGCGGTGCCGCCGTGCCCGGCCCGCGGCCGCGGTCTTCGCGGCGACCGCCGCTCAGGCCGCCACCGGGAGCAGCGGAGGCAATGGGACGCGGGGGCGGCCCCATCCGTCCGCCGCCCGCTGTCGCAGGACGGCCGCGCGGCGCGCCCGGCACGACTGGGCGCGGGCGCGGGCGATCGGCTGCCGGCGCGCCGCTCGATGACACGGAGGGCGGTGTCGGGGGCGCGAGCGGGCGTGCGACGCGCGGAGGCATCGGCAGCGGCGTCGGCGTCGGCGCCCTCGGCGTGGCGGGAGCGGCCGATGCGGCCGCTGGCGCGGCGGCCGCATCGCGTTGGCGCGGCTCGGAAGCCGCGGGCGCAGGCGTCTCGACGACGACCACCGGGGCGGGCATCGCTTCGACGACGGGCTCCGCACTGGCTTCGGCCTGGGGCGCCGGCGCGCTCGGCATCGCGGCGGGCGGCGGCTCGACTGGTGTCGCGTCGGCAACAACCGGCGCCGGCTCCGGCGCGGGGGGCGCCGCGCGACGGCGGCGCACCTTGTGCGCCTCGGCGGGCTCCGGCTCTGGCGCGGGCTCCTC
Organism: uncultured Gemmatimonadota bacterium; assembly: GCA_947085385.1. Lineage (GTDB taxonomy): Bacteria > Gemmatimonadota > Gemmatimonadetes > Gemmatimonadales > Gemmatimonadaceae > PNKL01. The sequence continues at coordinate 12,284 of CAMTWA010000001.1, forward strand.
AACTTTCTTCTTTGCGCGGGACGTCACGGCCGGCTTCTTCTTCTCCTTCGCCGCCGTCGCCTCTGCGGCGGCGCTGCCCCGCCGACGGCTCTTCGCGGCCGCTGCCGGACTCTCCGCCGCCTTCTGGGCGCGCGAGCGCTTCTCGCGTTCCCAGCGGGCTCGCGCGCGTGAAATCTGGTCGTCCGTCAAGGGCGTCAGGTGGCTGCGCACAACGACATCCATCGAGCGAAGCATGGACATCACTTCGTCGCTCGAAATGCCGAAATCGGCCGCCAGGTCACTCACCCGAAGCTTCGTCAAACCGCCTCCCTCGTGCTGCTACTCGCCCGCAGGGCGGAGCGCCCCGCGAATCCCTTTCGCCAATTGTGCATCGACGATGCCGATCACCGCCGTCGCGTCCCGCCCTGCCACGCCGCCCAGTTCGGACGCCGTGAATCCGTCCAGCATCGCAATGCCCTTCGCCGCGAGCAGCGGGACGACTTTGTCCCGGCTGTGACGCGACACATCACCGGCTACCAACGCGAGCCGAAGCGCTCCGCTCTGCGCCGCTGCCCGCACCTGATCCACGCCCACGACCGCGTTGCGTCCCCGCACGCCGAGGCCGGCCAGGCCAAGGAGTCGGCGTCGCAGCGCGGCGTCCATCATTCGACCCGGCTCACGCCGGCTCCGGCTCCGCCGTCCCGCCGTCTTCAGCGGCCGGTTCGGCGCTGTTGTCGTCGGTGGTGAGCTCGTTGATCAGCGAGATGATGCGATCGGCCTCTTCGGGCGCGATGCCCGGCAAGCGCAAGAAGTCGTCGCGCTCGAGGTCGAGGATGTCGTTCAGCGTCCGGAACCCGCCCGCCTCGAGCACCGCGACCGTCGCGGGCGGCAGGCCCTCGATGGCGGAGAGCTGCACGTCGGCGGCCGCGTCGTCCTCGGGGAGCGGCTGGAAGAGCGGCATATCGCCGCCGCGCTCGAGCCACTCGCGGCTCGAGTACAGGTCGATCTTCCAACCCGTGATCTCCGACGCCAGGCGCACGTTCTGTCCGTTGCGGCCGATGGCCAGCGAGAGCTGGTCCTCGTCCACGACGGCCTGGATGGTCTTGGTCGAGGCGTCACTGAAGACGCGCGCCACCTTGGCCGGCGCGAGCGCAAGCTTGGCGAACCGTTCCGGGTCGGGCGACCACGGCACGATGTCAATGCGCTCACCGCCGAGCTCCTGCACCACGGCCTGCACGCGCGCGCCCTTGAGGCCGACGCAGGCGCCCACCGGGTCGATGGCGTCGTCCTTGGAGACCACGGCGATCTTGGTGCGACTGCCGCACTCGCGCGACGCGGCCTTGATCTCGACGATCCCCTGCTGGATCTCGGGTACCTCGAGCTTGAAGAGCGCCTGCACACACATCGGGTCGGCGCGCGAGAGGACGAGGCGCGGCCCCTTGGGCGTCTCCTCGATCTTCTTGAGCACCGAGCGCAACGGCTCACCCTGCTTGTAGTCCTCGCGATGGTTCTGCTCGCGATACGGGATGATGGCCTCGGCCTCGCGGAACTTGTTGAGCATCACGACGATCTTGCCGCGCTCGATCTGCTGGATCTCGCCCGACAGCAGGTCGCCGACACGCCCGGAGAACTCGTCGCGGATTTTGGTGCGCTCGCCTTCGCGCACGCGCTGGATGATGCGCTGCTTGGCCGCCTGCACCGCGGAACGCCCGAACTCGGCGAACTCGACCGGCTCCTCCATGATGTCGCCGACGGCGAACTCCGGATCCTCGAAGCGCGCGTCCTCAAGCGCGATCTCGCGACTCGGATCCTCGACCTGCTCGACGACGGTCTTGAGCAGCACGATGCGGATCTCGCCCTTGCCTTCGTCGATGGAGATGTCGGCCTGCACATTCGGGCCGTGCTTCTTCGCCAGCGCGGCATGAATGCCGTCCGTGAGCAGGGCGTGCAGCTCCGCGCGGTCGATCTGCTTCGCGTTCGACAGCTCGCGGAATGCAGTGAGGATTTCAGCCGATCCGGACATCCAGGACCTCGTTACGGTTTCCAGTGAAACACCAGGCGGGCCTCGTCCACCTCGGCCAGCCCGAGCACGTGCTCAGCTCCCTTCGCGTCGCGGAGCCGCAGGCGCGTCACGCCGGCGTCGTCCTCGACTCCCACGATCTCCACTTCGACGCGCCCTGCGAGCGCGGCGCTCTTCACGCTGGCCTTGCGTCCGGCGAAGCGACGCCAGTCGCCTTCGGTGCGCAGCGGCCGTTCCATTCCAGGTGACGACACCTCGAGCACATAGCGATCGCCGAAGAGCGACGGAGTTGCGTCCAGTCGCGCCTCGATGGCCCGCGATGCCCCCGCGCAGTCGTCCACGGTGACCTTTCCGAGGTCACGGCGGTCAATGCGCACGTCGAGCAGCGGACGCTGGCGAGTGCCACCGATGCGCAATTCGACGAGGTCGTAGCCCAACGAGTCAAGTGCAGCACTGACAATGGGTTCCAACGTCTGCTTCACCTGAATTCAATCCCAAAAAGAAGACAAAAAAATGTGGGGGGCGACCCCACATTCCCAAGGCGGTCCAGTGCCCCGCCCAGCCTGAGTATTATAGATGCCTGACGCGTCAGCGTCAAGACGCCACACGCTCGATGTCAACGTTCAGTAGAAATGGGTTCTGCTCGGATTTTGGTGATACCGTAGCCACCGGTGTGTCGTCAGGCTGGTGAAACCAGCCTGAGGTGGCGACGTGGACGCGATGGACGCGACTCCGCTGTGCCCGTCTCCGATGGAGTTGCGGCTCCATCTGATCACCTTCCGCGATAGCGCGCTCGAGGTGACCGCCGCCGGGTGCCGGCGCGTCGTGGCCTGTCCGGGATGCGGGCGGGCGACGACACGCATCCACAGTCGATACCGACGGCGCTTGGCGGACCTTCCGTGGCACGGTCTGCGCGTGCACCTGGTGCTGACCGTCCGGAAGTTCTTCTGCGACGCCCCGGGGTGCCCGCGCGCGATCTTCACGGAGCGACTGCCGGCCACCGCGGTCGCGTACGCTCGCAAGACGGTGCGCGCGGCGACGACGCTCGAGGCCATTGGGTTTGCGGTCGGGGGCCGTCCGGGCGCGCGACTGGCGCAAGCCTTGGGACTCGCGGCGAGCGCCGCGACCATCCTCGCGCAACTCCGGCAGGTGAAGGACGAATCGCACGGCACCCCGCGCGTCTTGGGGGTGGATGACTGGGCGATGCGCCGCCGCCAATGCTACGGGACCATCCTGCTGGATCTCGAACGGCATCGCGTCATCGAGGTCCTCCCCGACCGCGAGGGGCCGACCCTGGCGGCGTGGCTCCGCGCGCATCCCGGCGTGGAGATCGTGAGCCGCGATCGGGGCGGAGCGTACGCCGACGCGACCCGCGAGGCGGCCCCGGACGCGATTCAGGTGGCCGATCGCTTCCATCTGTTGCGCAATCTCACGGAGGCCGTCAGCCGCAGTTGCACGCGACACGATCGCGCCTTGCGCGCACTGGCGGCCGAGCGCACTGGACCGCCGTGTCCCCGCGAGGCGTGGCGTCGCCGGCGCTTCTCCGGCCTCCCGAACAACCGAGACGGGCCGACGGCGACCGAGCGGCGCAGCGCCGAACGCCGCACGCGCCGCCTCGGGCGCTATGACGAGGTGGTCACGATGCGCGCCGAGGGGGCCTCCATCAGTGCGATCGCGCGCGCCGTGCAGATGAACCGCCGCACCCTGACCCGCTGGCTCGCGGCGGGCACGTTTCCGGAGCGTCGGGCGCCCACCGGCCGTCGCCGCACTACCCTGATCGCGCCCTTCGCCGACCTGGTGCACGAGCAGTATCGGTCGGGCGTGCAGACGGGGGCGGCCATCTACCGCGCATTGCGGGAGCACGGCTACCACGGCTCTGCCGCGACCGTGTGCCGAGAACTCGCACGCCTGCGCCGCCTCGAGGCGCACCAGCGACCCGGCGCGACCGGGGAGGAGGGCGTGCCGACACCCCCGGCGCAGGCCTCCGTCGACGTGCCGACCGTGCGGCAGCTCGTGTGGCTCCTGTGTCGGGACGACGTGAAGTTCCCGGCCGAGCAACGGGCCTACGTCGAGGAGGTGTGCGCGCGCATCCCGGCGCTCGCGGAGGTCCGTCGCCTCGCGCTCGGCTTTGCCCAGATGCTGAAGTCGCACGACGCCGACGCCTTCCGGCCATGGATCGATGCGGCGCAGCGGAGCGACCTCGCGTCGTTTGCCCGCGGGCTTGAACGCGACTACGACGCCGTGCTGGCGGCGATCATCTTCCGGTGGAGCAACGGCCAGGTCGAGGGGCACGTCCATCGGCTCAAGGCCATCAAGCGCGCCATGTACGGGCGCGCGCACTTCGACCTCCTGAGGAAACGCGTCCTCCATCACGCCGCTTGAACGACCCCGCCGTGCCCGACGGGACCACACCACACCCTATCACCAAAACCCGAGCAGAGCCTAGAAATGTCCCCTGTTTTCGTTCAGTAGAAATGTCCCCGTTGAGGTAAGTGTCGGTTGGGGTGCTTGGGGTTATCCCGTGCCCGTGGTTGATGCGACGGTCCGTGCTGCTTTGCGGGCGACGTGCTGGGTGACCGCCTGATTCCAGCGGGCGCGCACGGCCATCTGGCGGGCACTGAGTGGCTGGCCTGCCCGCGTGAAGCCGGCCGGTGCGACCGGCGCTGTGGCTGGCACCGGGCGTGACGGCGTCTGGTAGTTCGGATGGTGCGTCTCGCGCGCGACCGGGTGCCACTCCAAGAGGTGTTCTGTGCCCCCGGGCGTCCGGGCGACCAGCAGCACTTCCCCCGCTCGCGTCTCGCGCACCAGGATCCGCCCTCTGGGATGTGTGTGGCGTTTCGCACGCGCGGTGGGCACGATCTGCAGGGCCCGGTTGTCGTAGCGCACGACCCAGTCATTGCCGACCACGCGCTTCTCTTCGAGGCAAAAGACGTGCGCCAGATCCAGGCGGGGATCCAGCGGCAGGTGGAAGTCCGCGGGCGCCAGCGGCGCCACCGCGAAGCGCGCGCTGTGGGCCGTCCAGTACGTCGCGGCGAGATACTGATTGGCCGCGGCATACGTGCCGATGCCGGCGCGCCGCAGCTTCTTGACCAGGCGATCCTGATTGGTCCCGTGCACCCGCTCGACGCGCCCCTTCGCCTCCGGGGTTTTCGCCACAATCAGGCGAATGCCCAGTTTGGCACACATGCGCCCAAACTGGGTCACCGGCGCAATGCCCGCCGCCAGTTCGTTGCACGTCGCCGGCCGCACGAAGACGCTCTTCGCATCCACGTAGAGGGCCTGCGGCACGCCGTATTTCGCGATCCACGCCTGCAGCACCTCGGCCGCGCCCCAGGTGGTCTCTTCCCCCGTGAAGTGGCCCAGCGTCTCCCCCGTGGCATCGTCGATCATCGTGAGCAGACACTCCACCGGCCCTCGCTCCTCCAGCCACGCGTGGAAACTGCCATCCATCTGCACGAGTTCCCCGAAGTGCGCGCGCCGCGCCCGGCGTCGGTGCACGCGTTTCGACTTCCGCAGACGCGACCAGAGGCCCTCGGCCAGCATCCACCGCCGCAGCGTCGGCACGGGAATAACGACGCCAAACTCCGCGGCCAAGTGCTCGGCGGCGAGCGTCGGGCCAAACCGCTGGCCGAGCCCGCGCGCGGGCCCGCCGAAATGCGCGGTGATCAGCGCCACCGCCTGGGCGCGCGTCGCGGGCGTGTGTGCCCGATTCGACCGCTGGCCCACATTGCCATGGATCAGTCCCTTCTGCCCGCGCGTCCGAAAGCGCTGGAAGATCCGCTTGGTCTGCCGGTAGCTCAGCCCCAGCCGGACGGCCGCCTCGCGGCGGGACATCGCGCCGTCGCGCACGCGCCGCATCACCACCCATCGCTTCAACTCCTTGCTGCTCATGGCTGTTCGCTCCACGCCCCCTCCGCTGAAGAGGGATGCATGGGGACAGTTCTATTGAACTCTCAAGGGGACATTATCCGTGAAGCGCAACAGACGCCACACGCTCGAAAGGCCCCGCGCCGCTGCTGACGAATCAGGCCGAGGGCGAAATCACTGCCACCTGACGGCCGCTGTCTCCCGCGCGATGCGAGAAGTACCGATCGTTCTTACAGCGCGTGCAGTGCGGGCTCACCTCCACCTCCTTGACGCCAGCGATGCGCGCCTGGTCGGCGAGCAACGCGCGCAGGTCCACGGTGGTTGGCACGTCGGCGCTGCGGCGCATCAACTGCGCATACACCTCGGGCCCCACCTCGTAGCACGCGCCGCAGATGGCTGGGCCGAGGTGCACGACGAGATCGCGCGCGTGGCAGCCCATCGCCGTCAGCGTGCGAATGCCGGACTCGAGAATCCCGTTCGCCGTCCCCCGCCAGCCCGCGTGCAGCAGCGCCGATGCCCCCTTGGGATGACCGATGAAGATCGGCACGCAATCGGCGACGGTGACCGCGAGCGCCGTGTCGTGGTGCGCGGTGGCGTGCCCGTCGGCGGAGTCCACGCGCAGCCAGCCGTCCCAGCCCGGCGCATGCGTGACGATCCTGGCACCATGCGCCTGGTGCGCAGAGGCCATGCGCCCTCCGGTGGCACGCAGCAAGGCGAGCCAGCGCTCGTTGACCTCTCCCACCGGCGCGTCATCCTCGAAACCGTAGGTGCCGGCATCGCGCGTCGTCGTGAACGCGCTCAGGCCCAGCACCGCAAACGAGGCCACGCGTTCGCGCGGCGGAAGCGCGCCGCTCACCGGGGCTCCGCCACGCGGGTGATCTGCGCGCCCAGCGCGTTGAGTCGCTCGTCAATGCGCTCGTATCCGCGGTCAATCTGGCCGACGTTCCTGATCGTGCTGGTCCCGCGGGCGCAGAGCGCGGCAAGGAGCATCGCCATGCCGGCGCGAATGTCAGGGCTCTCCACGGTGCCCGCCCGCAGCTCCGACGGACCGGCGACGAGCGCGCGGTGCGGATCGCAGAGCACGATGCGCGCGCCCATGGACACCAGCTTGTCGACGAAGAACATGCGCGACTCGAACATCTTCTCGTGCATCAGGATCAGTCCCTGACACTGCGTGGCGGTGACGATCGCGATGGACATCAGGTCGGCCGGAAAGGCGGGCCAGGGCTGGTCCTCGAGCTTGGGCACGTGCCCGCCGAGGTCATTCTGGATGACCATGGACTGCGCGGCGGGCACGATGAGATCGTCGCCCTCGGCGCGGCACGTGATGCCGAGCCGCTCAAAGCCCATGAGGATGGAACGGAGGTGGCGCACGCCGGCGTCGGTGATGCGCAGCTCGCTGCGCGTCACGGCGGCAAGCCCGATGAACGAACCGACCTCGATGTGATCGGGACCGATGGCATGCGTCGCGCTGCCCAGCGACGCGCCGCCGTGGATGGTAAGCGTGTTGGTGCCGATTCCCTCGATGCGCGCGCCGAGCGCGACGAGGAACTCGCAGAGATCCTGCACGTGCGGCTCGCTCGCGGCGTTGCGCAGCAGCGTGGTGCCGGTGGCGGCCACGGCCGCCATGACGGCGTTCTCGGTGCCCGTCACGCTCGGCTCGTCGAGGAAGACGTCGGCGCCGACGAGGCCCTGCGTCGTGAAGCGGATCTGGTCGGACAGCACGTGGTCGGCGCGGAGCTGCTGCAGCGCCAGGAAGTGCGTGTCGAGCCGCCGGCGACCGATGACGTCGCCGCCGGGCGGCGAGAGCGTCACCTCGCCGCAACGCGCGAGGAGCGGCGCGGCGAGCAGGATGGACCCACGAAGCCGACTGCACATCGCGAGGTCGAGAGCGCGCGCAGACACCGCTTTCGCGTGGACGTGGAGCGTGTTCGCGCCGGTCCACCGCGCCTCGGCGCCCGTGGTCGCGATGAGCTCAACGAGGATCTCGATGTCCTTGATGCGCGGCACGTTCTGCAGCGTCACCGGATGCTCGGTGAGGAGCGTCGCGGCGACGATAGGAAGGGCCGCGTTCTTGTTGCCGGAGGGGCGAATGGTGCCGCTCAGCGGGCGACCGCCGTCGACGAGGAATTTCATGGATGCAAGTTACGCGTAATGGCGAGTTTGGGGAATGAGATTGGGGAGTCTGATCTCGGATTGGGATCGGTGATGGGGACTGGCGATGGGGATTCGCGATGTGTCGCCGGCTCCGGTGCGCCGCCGCCGAATCGCCATCCCGTTCGCACATCCCGATCGCCAATGCGCATCCGCAATCTCCATCCGCCATCGTCCGCCGGCAGCGTCATCGCCGCCTGCCGTTCGCCGCCGCACCCTTGCGTTTGTGCGCTCGTCTGCGGATGCTACGATCATGATTCCCATCCTTCAAATCGTCGCCGACACCCTGATCGTGCGGCAAGTGACGCCGCTCCGCACCGGGTTCGACGAGGTCGTCTTCGTGGCTGCGGGGCTGGCGCAGGTGGTCACGCTCGTGGTCGTGGTGCTGCTCTCCGTCATCTTCTTCCGCATGTGGAAAGCGCAGCAGGCCATGCAGGAGCAGCTGGGCCGGCTCACCTCGAAGATCGACCCGATGATCGCGAGCGCCACTGCGGCCGCGGAGAACGTGCGCGAGCTCACCGACGCGGTGAAACAGGACGCGATGGCGGCCGCCGAGTCGCTCTCGAACGCTGCGGCGCGCGTGCGCGACGCCGTGAGCGGCATTTCCGACCGGATTGACGACGTGGGCGCGGTGCTTGGCCGCGTGACCGAGAAGGCCGAGGCAGTGGCCGACGTGGCCGGCGCCGCGGTGAGCACGTTCAAAGCGGGGTCCCGGCTGTTCAAGCAGGAGGAGCGACCCCACCGTTCGCACGAGGCTCGGCCGAGGCGTGAGCAGCCGCGCCGCGAGGAGCCGCGCCGCGAGGAGCCGCGCCGCGAGGAGCCGCGCCCCGCGGCGCCCCCGCGACACCAGGAGCCGCCGCCGGCCGTCGAGGCGGCGAGCGACGAAGGCCCGGATGAGCCGATCCGCCTGACGGACGGGGACGAAGGGCATGAGTCACCGTATGCAGAGGAGAATGCCGCGCCGACGGCGCGCCCGCGCCGGCGTCGGAACCGCCGACGCCGCGGCGGCGGTGGGAGCGGCGGCGTGGAGGGTGGTGCGGAGGGCGGCACGGACGGTGGCGGCGGCTCGCAACCGACGCGCTGAGCGCGTGGCGTTCGCCACGCCTGCGCAAGCGAGACGTCGGCACGCAGCCATATGGGGCGCCGCCGTCGTCGTCGTCGCGCTGCTGGCCCTCACCCCGTCCGCGGCGCACGCATGGACTCCCGGCACGCACATCCTGCTCGGCGAGGCGGTGCTGCGCTCAGCGTTTCTGCTCCCCGTGCGCATCGCAGAACTGCTCCAGGCCTTTCCGTACGACTTCCTGTACGGCTCCATCGCCGCCGACACGAGCATCGCCAAGAAATACGCGCGCTTCGGCCGGCACTGCCATCACTGGTATGTCGGGCTCGAGATCCTCGACCGGGCGCGCGACGAGACACTGCAGTCCTTCGCCTATGGCTACCTGGCCCACCTCGCAGCCGACGTGGTGGCGCACAACTGGTTCGTCCCGCATCAGCTCGCGGTCACGTCGAGCACGAGCGCCATCGGGCACTCGTACTGGGAAAGCCGGTTCGAGTCGCACCTGGGCGTGCGGCACAGCCGCCGCGCGCACGAGATTATCCTGCTGGACCACGCGCGGTCCGACGATCACCTGGATCGCATCCTGAGCCCGACGGTGTTCAGTACGCACACGAACCGGCGGATCTTCCGCGGCATGGTGCGCGTGACGGACGCCGAAAGCTGGCAGCGCATCTTCGCCGTCATGGCGGCACACAGTCGGTGGGACCTCGAGGAGCGGGAGGTCGGGTCGTATCTCACACGCTCATTCGATTATGTGGTGGACTTCCTTCGGCAGATGGACGGGAGCGAGCCGTACGCGCACGACCCATCGGGAGAAGAGCCGCTGCGCGCCGCCAAGGCGGTGCGCCGCACGGCGCTCCGCGGCGGCGATGAAGACGTCGCGCGCGCAGCGGCCACGCGGCACTTCGGCTTGCCCGCCACATCGCTGGGTTTCGCGGCCCAGCTGGCGGAGCCGCTCTACAGGCCTGCGCGCGGAACGCTCAGCTAGCGCCACAGCGGCGGCAGCGGCGCGGCGTCTCCGTCCTCGCGAATACTGGAGGGCCCACCGACGGCGCGCGTAGCGCGCTCGATGGGCCCGAGAATTTCGCGAGGACGGAGACGCCGCGCCGCGCCCACCCAACTACTCGTCCTCGCGCTCCAGCCCCGCGAAGGCAACAACCAGCCGCTTGCGCCCCACCCCCTCGTCGTCGAACTCGATGGTCACCTTGGCGTCGCGCCCGATGCCGCTGAGATCGAGGATGGTCCCGCTGCCGAAGGCCTTGTGGCGGACGCGTGCCCCCTTGATGTACCTCGGCGCGACCTGGGACTCCTCGTCTGTTGGCGGCACCCAGGCCGAGGGCCGCGTGATCGGCGAGCCGGGGCGGCGCATCGAGGGCGTCGTGTAGGCGAACGCGCTCGCGCTCCCGCGCAGCTTGGACGTGAACTGCGCCTCGTACAGTTCCTTCGGCACCGGTGACAGGAACGACGAGAGAATACCCGGCATCAGTTCCCCGTTGCGCCGCCGCGACATCGCCCACGTGAGCACGAGTTTCCGCTCGGCCCGCGTGATGGCCACGTACAGCAGCCGGCGCTCTTCTTCGAGCAGGTCGGGATCGTCGAACGCGCGGGCGAGCGGAAACAACCCGTCCTCCATACCGGCGACGATCACCACCGGGTACTCGAGCCCCTTCGCCGTGTGGACCGTCATCAGCGTCACCGCCTCCGCGCCGGCGCCGAGCTGGTCGGCCGCGGTGACCAGCATCGCCTTCTGCAGGAAGTGGTCGAGCGGACGCAGGCCGAGTTCGCCGCCGTCGTCCACCACGGTCTCCGCCGCACCCTCAACCATCGCGCGCACGTTGTCGAGACGGTCGAGTCCCTCGGGCCCCTCGGCGCGCAGCGCGTCGTCGTAGCCCGTGGCTTGCAGGATCTCGACGATCAGCTGGTCAACGCTCGCGTCGGAGGCACTCGCGCGAAACCGGTCGGCGAGGCGGGTGATGTCGCCCAGCGCCAGGCGCGCCGCGGGGCGCACGCTCTCGAGCTCGCCGGCTCGCCGCGCCATCTCGAGCAGCGGAATGCCGTACCCGCGCGCCGCTTCGGCGAGCAGCTCTACCGAGGCGTCGCCGATGCCGCGCCGCGGCGCCGTGACGGCGCGCCTTAACGCCTCGTCGTCGGCCGGGTTGGCGGCGAGCCGCAGCCACGCCAGCAGGTCGCGCACCTCGCGGCGGTCGTAGAAGCGCACGGCGCCAACCAGACGGTACGGGACGCCGCGCCGCCGAAGCGATTCTTCGATGGACCGGCTCTGCGCGTTGGTCCGGTAGAGCACGGCGATGTCGGACGCACGCTCCCGCAGGTTCATTCGCCGCGTCTCGATAGCCTCAGCGATGGCGTCGGCCTCGTCGCGGTCGTCGAACGCCTTGAGCACGGTCACGGGTTCGCCCGCGGGGCGCGTGGCGCGCAGGGTCTTGCCGCGCCGCGCCGTATTCTGCGCGATCACGACGTTGGCGAGGGCAAGGATGCCAGGAGTTGAGCGGTAGTTCTCCTCGAGGCGCACGACGCGCGCGCCCGGATAGTCACGCTCGAAATCGAGGATGTTGCGCACGTCGGCGCCGCGCCAGCCGTAGATGGACTGGTCGTCGTCGCCCACCACGGCGAGGTTGCCCTGCGACCCGGCAATGAGCCGCACGAACTCGTACTGCGCGTGGTTGGTGTCCTGGTACTCGTCCACCAGCAGGTGTTCGAAGCGCGCGGCGTAGTGCGAGCGAAGATCAGGGTGCTCGCTGAGCACCTGCACCGGCAGCACGAGCAGGTCGTCAAAGCTCACCGCATTCTGGGCGCGCAACAGGGGCTCGAGCGCGGCGTACACGGGTGACACCGCCCGGGCCAGCGGCGTCAGGGCGAGCCGTTCGTATTCGGCCGGCGCGACGAGCGCGTTCTTGGCGTCGCTGATTGCCGCCGCCACCGCCTTGGGTGCGAAATCCTTGGACGAGACCTGTGCGCGCTCCATCAGGCGGCGCACGACCGTGAGCGTGTCATCCTCGTCGTAGATGGTGTATTCGGCGGTGCGGCCAACGCGGTCGGCGTGCAAACGCAGCAGGCGCGCGCCGAGGCCGTGGAACGTGCCAATCCACATGCCGCGAGGCTCCGCGCCCAGCAGCCGCGCAATGCGCTCGCGCATCTCGCCGGCGGCCTTGTTGGTGAACGTGACGGCCAGCACGCGGTGCGGCGCGACGCCCAGTTCGTCCACGATACGCGCCACGCGCGCCGTCAGCACGCGCGTCTTCCCCGATCCAGCGCCAGCCAGCACGAGCAACGGCCCCGTACCATGCTCGACCGCGGCGCGCTGCTCCGCATTCAGAATCACGTCTCCCACGGGGCCCGGCAGCGTCATCCAGGAATGATCACGTCGAACACCGCCCCGCGATCGGACGGGACGAGCACCAACCGGCCGTTGTGCGATTCCTCGACGATGCGGCGGGCAAGCGGAAGTCCGATACCCCATCCGCGTTCCTTCGTGGTGAACCCAGCGGCGAAGATCTTGCGCCGCAGCTTAGGCGGGATGCCCGGCCCGTCGTCAGCCACGCGCACACGCGCGCCGCCGCCAGCGGCGCGGTCCACGCGCACGTTGATGGTCCCGCCCCGCCCCGCCAGCGCGTCCACGGCGTTCTTCACGAGCGACTCAACGGCCCATTCCATCAGCACGCGATCCAGCGGCGCCACGTGCGGCCCGTCACCGCGCTCGAAGGTGACGACCACGGTGTTCGCGAGCGTAGGAACGCGGGCGCGGAAATAGTCCACGACCGCCTCCACGACGTCGCCGACGTCGGTCGCGGCCAACTTCGGCGGCCGTCCGATGCGCTCGAAGCGATGGGCGACGCGCTCGAGCCGCTCCACGTCGCCCCGCATGTGTTCCCGCGCCGACTCCGCCGCGGCGTCGCCGCCGCGCTCGGCCAGCAGCTCCAGCCATCCCTGCAACGATGACAGCGGCGTACCGAGCTGGTGCGCCGCCTCGCGGGCCATGCCCGCCCAGACGCGCTCACGCTCGGCGCGCGCACGCACCCCGAGCGCCATGATGCCGGCGATGATGAGCAGGCTCATGATGGATACCTGCAGCATCGGGATCACTTTCAGCCCGCGCACGAGCGGCGTGTTGCCGAAGTGGATCTTGCCCACGCCTGGCTCCTCTACGGGCGTGTTCTGCGCGTCGAGCCTGGGCAGCATCGCCACGAGCACTGGGAAGCGCGGATCGCCTGGGCTGACGAACCCGGCGCCGAGATCGGGGATGTTGGCGAAGTATGCGGGCCGGTCCTGCGCGTCCGTGACAATCACCGGCACGCCGAGCTCACGGATATCTCGCGAGAGGTCGAGCAGCGCCGCCGTGCCGTCCGAAAGCGGATCCGCCAGTGCGCCGTAGACCCGCGCGAACATGCGGCTGGTGCGCTCGGCCTCGCCGCGCAGCTCGTCCACCACGCGCTGGGCGTACCACACATACGACCCCAGCAGCAGCAGGAGGCCGAGCGCGACGAGAACCACCGGCCCCTTGCGTCGCATGCGCTACCGGATGGTGTCGGCGCCCAGATACGGGCGCAGCGCCTCGGGCACCTGCACCGAGCCGTCCGGCTGCTGGTAGTGCTCGAGGATGGCGGCAATCACGCGCGGGAAGGCCAGCGCCGATCCGTTCAACGTGAAGACGTGCTGTGGCTTCTCGCCCGGAGCGGCACGGAAGCGGATGTTCGCGCGCCGCGCCTGGAAGTCCGTGAAGACCGAGCACGACGAGACTTCGAGCCACTTGCCGACGCCAGGAGCGAAGACCTCGAGGTCGTACGTCATGGCGCTGTTGAATCCCGTGTCGCCGGCGGCGAGCAGCAGCACGCGGTACGGAAGCCCGAGCAACTGCAGCACCCGCTCGGCGTGCCCCGTGAGAAGCTCGAGCTGCGCCGGTCCGTCGTCCGGACGGCAGTAGCGCACCAGCTCCACCTTGTCGAACTCGTGCACCCGCAGGAGACCGCGCGTGTCCTTGCCGGCGGCCCCGGCCTCGCGGCGGAAGCACGGCGAGTAGGCGCACATCGCCTTGGGCAACTGCGACGCGTCGAGGATCTCCTCGCGATGCAGGTTGGTGACGGGCACCTCGGCGGTGGGAATCAGGAAGCCCTCGTCGTCGCCGAGCGCGTACATGTCGTCCGCGAACTTGGGGAGCTGGCCCGTGCCGATCATGGACGCGCGGTTCACGACCACCGGCACCCACAGTTCCTCATAGCCGTGCTCGCGGGTGTGCAGGTCGAGCATGAGGTTCATGAGGGCGCGCACGAGTCGCGCACCGACGCCGCGGAAGACGATGAAGCCCGAACCTGAGATCTTGGCGCCGCGCGGCAGGTCGAGCAGCCCGAGGGCCTCGCCCACCTCCCAGTGCGGCTTGACACCATCGACAGCGCGCGGGATCCCCCACGCGCGCACGACGACGTTGTGCGTCTCATCGCCCGCGGGTACCTGCGGCAGCGTGACGTTGGGGATCTCGTACAGCCCCCGCTGAATGGCGGCCTCGGTCTCCACGAGCACCGCCTCGAGACGCGCGATCTCCTCGCCCAGCGCGCGCGTCTGCGCCTGCAGTGCGGCGGCGTCCTCGCCGGCCTTCTTGCGGCGGCCGACTTCCTGGCTGGCCGTGTTGCGCGCCGCCTTCTTCTCCTCGACGGATTGAATCGCCGCGCGGCGGTCGCGGTCAAGCTGCTCGAGCTGCGCAATCACCGGTTCGAGCTGGTCGAGCGCGCCGCGCCGACGCATGCCGTCGCGCAACGCCGCCGCCTGCTCGCGCACCATCCGGATGTCGTGCATGGCCTATCGTTCCGGGATCCCTGATGCAAACGACCTGAAGCCGCAGTTCGGGTTGATCACGCCGCGGCCGAAGATGAGCCCGCCGGTCTTGACCGAGTCGACGACGATCTTGGCGTACAGTTCGTTGGAGAGCTGATACACGCAGCTGGCCGACGTCAGGCGCACGCCCACCACTTCGCCCGGCAACACCGCAACCGTGGAATCGAGCTTCCAGCCGGCCGTCGGCGCCAGCACGACGGCCTCGTAGCCGCCGCTGATGCGTTGCAGGGCCACCGTGCGGGAGCCGCTGATCGGCGTTCCGACCAGCTTCTGGGGCAGGATGACGATCTTGCCCGCCCCGTCGAAGTCGAAGGCAATGTCGAACGCGAAGTTGCCGTCGAGGCGCACCGCGGCCACGGCCACGAGGTCGAGCGCGGCGGGGGCATTGGCGGGCCCCGTTCCCGAGATGCCGTAGAGCGAGTAGACGAAGGGCTGGTTGGCGTACTGCGCCTTCATCTTGAAGGGATCGTCGCAGGCCGCGAGCGCGAGTGTCGCCACCGCCAGCAGGAACGGGCGGAGCGCCGCGCGACGACGACGGCGGACGGTGCAGATCAGTGTGTGCATGGGATGTTGTGAAAGTAGCGGCCGGGCGACGGCAGGGGAAGCGAATTCGGCTTGACTTCGCACTGGGGGAGCGTACACTTCGGCATTCTTTTCACTTTCTACACCGGAGCGGGGCGATGCCAACCATTCACGACCTCGTGGCAGCGATTCGGGATCGGGAGGGAGTGCAGGCCGCCGTCGTCCTCGGGCGCGATGGCCTGGTGATCGACGCCCAAGCGGCGGCGACGGTTGACACCGAAAACCTGGCCGCCCACGTCCCGCCGGTGCTGCTCGCCGCCGAGGAACTCGGGCAGGCCAGTCAGCTGGGCGGGCTGCAGACCTCGGTCATCGAGCTCGAACGCGGCTATGCCATCGTGGCGGCGCTCTCGCCCGAGGCGGTGCTGGTGGTGCTCGCGCTGCCGAGCGTCAACCTCGCCCAGTTGCTGTACGAACTGCGGCGCAACCGCGCGAATATCGCGTCGCTCGTCTGACCGGCGTCCGCGCATGACGTGCCACGTGCTTGTGGCCGACGACGAACCGCACATCGGCCGCATCGTCAAGACGAAGCTCGAGCAGGGCCCCTTCCAGGTGACGCTCGTGTTCGACGGGGTCGAGGCGCTCGACGCCCTCGCGGCGCACCATGACATCCGCCTTGTCCTGCTCGACCTCATGATGCCGAACCTCACCGGCCTCGAAGTGCTCGCTCGCATGCGCCAGGATCCGCGGTGGTCGTCCATTCCCTGCGTGATTCTCACCGCGGCCGGGCAGGACCAGCGCTACGACGAGGCGATGCGCCTTGGCGCGTCGGACTTCATCACGAAGCCCTTCAGCCCGAAGCGGCTCTACGCCCGCGTGGCCGAACTGACCGGCGTGGACGACGGCGCGGACGCGCCGCCAGCGGTGTCATGAGCGCCGCGCCGACGTGGGTCGTGATCCTCGCCGGGGGCGTAGGATCGCGCTTCTGGCCGTTGAGCACGCCGGAACGCCCCAAGCAGTTCCTTCCGCTGCTCAGCGAGCAACCGATGCTGCGCGACACGCTCGACCGGCTCGCCCCCGTGGCGCCGGCTGGCCGGACGCTCGTGCTCACCAATGCGGAACTGGCAGACGGCGTCCGTGCGATCGCGCCCGAACTGCCTGCCGACCATGTGCTCGCCGAGCCGCGCCCGGCTGGTACCGCGGCCGCGCTCGCCTGGGCCGCGAGCCGCATCGCGAAGCAGGCCGGGCCCGACGCGATCATGGTGTCGGTGCATGCCGACTGGGCCATCGGCGACGTGCCGCGCTTTCGCGAGGCGCTCCAGCTCGCCGCGGCCGAGGCCGTGCGCACGCAGGGGCTCGTCACGGTGGGCATCGTGCCAACGCACGCCGACACGGGGCTTGGCTACATCGAGGTGGGCGAGGCGACGGACGGGGCCGCGCGGCGCGTGGCGCGCTTTGCGGAGAAGCCTAGGGTCGAACGCGCCGCACGGTTGGTGGCATCGGGTGCCTTGTGGAACTCGGGCATCTTCGCGTGGCCCGTGGGCATCTTCCTCGCCGAACTGGCCGCGCACTGCCCGTCGGTGGCGGAACCGCTGGCCGCCGCCGGCGACGATGCGGCGACCTTCTTCGGTGGCGTTGCCAAGCCGATCGCGGTGGACGTTGGCGTGCTGGAGCGGAGCGCGAAGGTGTACGTGCTCCCCGGCGGCTTCGGGTGGAGCGACGTCGGCAATTGGTCGGCGCTGCGGAGCGTGCGCGCGCCGGACGCCGACGGCAACGTGACGCACGGAAGCGTGCAACTGCGCGAAGCGGCCGACAACGTGGTGTACGCGAGCGGCGCCAATGTCGTCCTGTACGGCGTGCGCGGGCTGGTGGTGGTGGAGCACCAAGGCGTCGTGCTGGTGACCACCGAGGAGAAGGCGCGCGACCTCAAGCCGCTGATCGAGCAGCTTCCGCCCGCGCTCCGGGAGCGTCGTTGAGGTTCTGCACACTCGCAAGCGGCAGCAAAGCGAACGCGACGCTCGTGGAGGTGGGCTCCACGCGCCTGTTGATCGACTGCGGACTCGGGCCGCGCATTCTGGCGAGACGACTCGCCGAAGCCGGCGTGGCGCCGGCATCCATTGACGCCGTGATCGTGACGCACGAGCACACTGACCACGTGAAGGGGATTGCGCAGGCGGTGGCGAAGTGGCACTGGCCGGTCTACGCGACGCGCGGGACGCTGAGCGGCATCGCCGGCGTGCCGCACGAGCGTCAGCACGCGCTCTCGTACGGCAAGGTGAAGACGATTGGCGACTGCGTAGTGGAGCTCGTGCGCGTGCCGCACGACGCGGCGCAGCCCGCAGCGGTGGTCGTCACGGCCGCGCGATCGGGTGCGCGCATCGGCGTGGCGACCGACCTCGGCCACGTGCCGGACGAACTCGGCGCCGCGTTCGAGCGGCTCGACTTCCTCGTCCTCGAGAGCAACCACGACGAGGAGATGCTGCGCCACGGGCCGTATCCGCCGTTCCTGCAGGCGCGGATCGCGTGCGACACCGGGCACTTGAGCAACCGGCAGACCGGCGCGCTGCTCGAGCGCGCCGCACACCAGGGGCTGCGGCAGGTGTTGCTGGCGCACTTGAGCCAGCAGAACAACGAACCGAAGGTGGCGTTGGCCGCAGCGAAGGCGGTGCTGAAACGCACGGCGTTCAAGGGGGCGCTGACGTGCGCGGCGCAGGACGTGGTGACGTGGCCGGGGACGAGGCGCGGCGGGCAGATCGAACTGGGGCTCTGACCGCCGTTTGGCAGTAGGCGACACGCAGCAGCCGCGGTACCCGAGACCCTACGCGAACCGATTCGCCAGCGCCGCCCGCACCCGCTCCAGCAATTCCGCCGTCGTGAACGGCTTCTCCAACAGGTCGATATCGCCGAGGTCGGCGGCGAGCGCATCGTTGGTGTAGCCCGACATCAGGAGCACCGCCCCGCGGTATCCGCCGCCGCGCAGGCGCCGCACAAGGTCGGCGCCGCCGAGCCGCGGCATGACGACGTCCGTAAGCACCAGGTCGATGCGCCGGGTCGAGCGAGACCAGGCATCGAGCGCATCGAGACCGTCAACCGACTGCAGCACGTCATACCCCGCCGCGCGCAGGACGCGCACGATCAACGTCGCCACCGTGGCCTCGTCTTCGGCGACCAGAATCGTCCCGGTGCTGCGCGACTCGCGTGGGCCGTGCCCGCTGGGCACCTCGTCGGTCATGTCGGACGCGGTGAGCGGCAGGTAGACACGCACCGTCGTGCCCTGCCCCGGCACGCTCTGGATTTCGGCGCCGCCGCCGCGCTGCTTGGCGATGGCGTACACCGTCGCCAGCCCGAGGCCGGTACCCCGCCCCATCTCCTTGGTGGTGAAGAACGGGTCGAAGGCCCGACGCGCCACGTCCGGTGGCATGCCGTGCCCCGCGTCGGTGACTGAGAGCTCCGCGTACGCACCGTTCGGCAGGGCGATGCCCAGCCCGATGGCGCCGTCGGTCACCTCGAGTCGGCGCAGTTCCAGCGTCAACTCGCCACCGTCGGGCATGGCGTCGCGCGAGTTGGTCACGAGGTTGATCACCACCTGCTCGAGCTGCCCGGAGCCGGCCAGGACGTTCAGAGGCCCGGGATCAATGCGCAGGTGCAGCACGAACCGTTCATCGAGCAGGCGGTGCAGGATGTTCTCCAGCTCGCGCAGCGCCGCGGGAAGGTCGACGACCTTCGCCTGCAGATCCTGCTTGCGGGAGAACGCCATCAGCTGGCGCACGAGCGCGGCGGCCCGGTTGGCCGCGCCCTGAATCTCGTCGACGCATTCCAGATGCTCCGGCGAGTCCTTGAGCGCGTCGGCGAGGAGGTCGGAGTTGCCGATGATCGCGACGAGCAGGTTGTTGAAGTCGTGCGCGATGCCGCCGGCCATCCGCCCCACCGCCTCCATCTTCTGCGCCAGCCGCAGGTGTTCCTCGAGTTGCTTTCGCTCCGTGATGTCGCGCCAGACCACGTGGATCATGGTGCGGTCGTCGCGCGGCACGGCGGTCAGCAGCACCTCCACGGGGAAGACCTCGCCGTCGGCGCGCACATGGTCCCACTCGAAGCGGTTGCTCCCCTTCTCGATGGCGATGGCCATCATCTCGTTCGCCTTCTCGAAAGACTCGCGGCCGTCGGGCTGCTGCGGTGGCGAGAGCTGCGAGGGGTGCGTCTGAAGGAATTCCTCCTTGCTCCGGTAGCGCAGCATCTCCACCGTGGCGTGGTTGCAGTCCACGAAGGCGCCGCGGTCAATGATCAGGATGGCATCTGCCGAGCGCTCGAAGAGCTCCCGATACGTGTCGGGCGACTGCTCATTGCCGGGGTCGGCCGGGAGTGGGTCGGGCATGGTGGAGCGCTGCTCCGGTGCGGGACTGTCGACGAGGAAGGTCGCACGATGCGCCACCTATCGCAACGGAGCGTCACCTCGGGCGCAACTGGATGGCAGAACGCAATGGGGGCCGGGCGCATTCGCCCGGCCCCCATCGCCATCGATAATCGGAATCCGGATTCCTGATCCGAAATCCCAATCCTCAATCGCTGTCTAGTACATCCCGCCCATGCCACCACCGCCGCCACCCTGCGGCATCGCCGGCTTGTCTTCCTTCTTCTCGACGACGACCGCCTCGGTCGTCAGCAGCAGCGCGGCAATGGAGGCCGCGTTCTGCAGCGCCGTGCGCGTCACCTTGGTCGGGTCAATGACGCCCGCGACCACAAGATCCTCGTACGTGTCGGTGAGCGCGTTGTAGCCGAAGTTCTTGTCCTTCGACGCGCGCACTTTCTCGACCACGATCGAGCCCTCGCCGCCCGCATTGTACACGATCATGCGGATGGGTTCCTCGACGGCGCGGCGCACGATGTCCACGCCGATCTGCTCGTCGGCGTCGAGCTTCAGCGCCTTGAGCGCGCTCTGCGCACGGATGAACGCGACGCCGCCGCCCGGGACGATGCCTTCCTCGACCGCCGCGCGCGTGGCGTGCAGCGCGTCCTCGACGCGGGCCTTCTTCTCCTTCATCTCGGCCTCGGTCGCGGCGCCGACGTTGATCACCGCCACGCCGCCGGCGAGCTTGGCCTTGCGCTCCTGCAGCTTCTCCTTGTCGTAGTCGCTCGTGCTTTTCTCGATGGCGACTTCGATCTCCTTGATGCGGCCCTTGATCTTGTCCGGCTCGCCCTGCCCGTCAATGATCGTCGTGTTGTCCTTGTCGATCACGAGGCGCTTGGCGCGGCCCATGTCGCTGAGCACGGCGTTCTCGAGCTTGAAGCCCACTTCCTCGCTGATGACGTTGCCCTTGGTGAGGACGGCAATGTCCTCGAGCATCGCCTTGCGGCGGTCGCCGAAGCCCGGCGCCTTGACGGCCGCCACCTTCAGCGTGCCACGCAGCTTGTTGACGACGAGCGTGGCCAGCGCCTCACCCTCGATGTCCTCGGCGATGATCAGGAGCGGCTTGCCCGTCTGTGCGACCTTCTCGAGCACCGGGAGCAGGTCCTTCATGGACGAGATCTTCTTGTCGTGGATCAGGATGTAGGCGTCCTCGAGGGCGACTTCCATCTTCTCCGGATCGGTGATGAAGTAGGGCGAGAGGTAGCCGCGGTCGAACTGCATGCCGTCCACGGTCTCCAGCGTCGTCTCGAGACCGCGCGCCTCCTCGACCGTGATGACGCCGTCCTTGCCCACCTTCTCCATCGCGTCGGCGATCAGGTCGCCGATTTCCTTGTCGTTGTTGGCCGAGATCGAGCCGACCTGCGAGATCTCCTTCTTGCCCGACGTGGGGACCGAGATCTTCTTGAGCTCATCGGTAATGGCGATCACGGCCTTCTCGATGCCGCGCTTGATGGCCATCGGGTTGGCGCCGGCCGTCACGTTCTTGAGGCCCTCGCGGAAGATGGCCTGGGCAAGCACCGTCGCCGTCGTCGTGCCGTCGCCGGCGATGTCCGACGTCTTCGTTGCCACTTCCTTCACCATCTGGGCGCCGAGGTTCTCCAGCGGGTCGGAAAGTTCGATCTCCTTGGCCACCGTCACGCCGTCCTTGGTGATCGTCGGGGCGCCGAACTTCTTCTCGAGCACGACGTTCCGGCCCTTGGGGCCGAGCGTGACCTTCACCGCCTCGGCCAGTTGATCGATGCCGCGCTTGAGCGCCGCGCGTGCGTCAACGTTGAAATGGAGTTGCTTCGCTGCCATGAGTATCTGCTCCGTGGTGCTTGAGGGAACTGGCTTAGTTGACGACCGCGAGGACGTCCGACTCGCGCAGGATCAGGTAGTTCTCGCCTTCGAGGGTGACTTCGGTGCCGCTGTACTTCCCGTACAGCACCTTGTCGCCGACCTTCACGCCCATGGGGACCAGCTTGCCGTCCTCATAGCGACCGGGGCCCACGGCGATGATCTCTCCCTGCTGGGGCTTTTCCTTGGCCGTGTCCGGGATGTACAGACCGCCGCGCATTTGCTCGGCCTCCTCGGTCGCCTTGATGACGACACGATCGGCGAGCGGCGCGACCTTCGACCCAGGGGTCTTGGCTGCCATGTTTGGGACTCCTCGTGCAATTGGGGTGGTGATTGATGAATGAACAGCGTTGGCACTCATCGATGCCGAGTGCTAACAACACGGGAAAGATATGCGAGACTCGTGCCAATGCAAGGGAAGCCAATTAGTGTCAAATCCGCATAACTCTATACGCGACATTGGCTTGAGTATGCCATAATTGCAGAAGGCCGACTGCCAGGTCGGCCTTCGGTGCCTACCACCGCGACGCCCGGTCTACCCCAACAGCGCGTGCGCCATGGCCAAGCCGCGGAGCGTCAGATCGGGCTCCAGCACCTCGAGTTCCCCGCACAACGGCTTGAAGGCGGCCGCCAGCCCGCCAGTGGCAATCACCAGCGGCACTTGACGCCCGGGCCATTCCGCCTTGATGCGGCGCACCAGGCCGTCAATCGCGTCGGCCGCTCCCAACACGACTCCCGACCGAATGCACTCCTCCGTGCGTCGCCCAATCACACGCGTCGGCGGCAGGATCTCCGTGGCCGTCAGCTTGGCGGTCTTCCGGAACAGCGACTCGGCCGACATCTGCACGCCGGGCGATATGACGCCGCCGATGAACGTGCCGTCGGCGGTGATGCAATCGAAGGTGGTCGCCGTGCCAAGGTCCACAACGATGCAGTCGCAGCGATGAAGGCGGCTCGCCGCCAGCGTGTTGATGATGCGATCGGCCCCGACGGTCAGCGGCTCGTCCACGTCGAGCGTGATGGGGAGCTTGGAGCGTGCGTCCACGACGACTGCCGGCGCGCCCACCAGTCGCGCGCATGCCTCCGCGAGCGGGCCCGTGACCGCCGGCACCACCGATCCAATGGCAGTACCCGAGACCGACCGCTCGCTGACGCTCGACGCGTCGAGCAGGGCGCGGAGCAGCAGGAACACTTCATCAGGCGTACGACTGGGGTCAGTCGTCACACGCCATCGCGCGGCAACCTCGTCGCCATCGCACAGGCCGATGGTGGTTTCGGTGTTTCCGACGTCGAAGACGAGCAGCATCAGCGATCCTCCGCGAAGACGAGCGACCCGGTGCGGTACGCGACCGGGCCGGAGGCGGTATCTACAACCAAATCTCCTGTCGCGCTAATCCCGACCACAACCCCGCGCACGGGCTGCGTGGTTCGCCGCCCCAGGCTCAGGTCGCGTGCTGCAAACCGAGACAGCTCGTCCGGCGTCAGGGGGCCCACCGCGGCGGCGGCGGCGCGCAGTGCCGGCACTACGGTCTCGAGGGCCTGCAGGCGCGTGACCCCGTCGACGAGGCCGACAGCACCCTCCACGTCCGTGGCCAGCGCCACATTGAGGCCGACGCCGATGGCGACCCATTCCACACGCTGGTCGCGCCAGCGCGCCTCGATCAGGACGCCCGCGAGCTTTCGCGGTCCGAGGAACAGGTCGTTGGGCCACTTGAGGCGGACCTGCTCGCCGGCCAGCGAATCGAGCGCCTCCGCCATGCACAGCCCGACGCGCAACGACAGTACGTCGAGCCCGGTCGGCGACGCGGGCCGCTCCACGAGCGTCATCCAGAGGCCACCGCGGGGCGGCGATGACCAACGATTGCCCCCGCGGCCCCGCCCGGCCTCCTGCGCGTTCGCGAGGATCAGCGTACCCGGCATCGCGCCGCGGCCGGCCGCAGCATGCGCGAGGTCCATGGTCGATCCTACCCGGTCGTACAGCTCGCACGCCGGAAGGCCGAGCCGGCTCGCCAGCGCGTCGGCGACGAGGCCGTCGAGCGTGGCGTCACCCACGATAGGCGACGAGCGCATAGATGGCGGCGCCGAGCGCAAACCTGTACACGGCGAAGAGAGCGAAGCCGTAGCGCCGGATGAAACGGAGCAGCACGGCGATGGCCAGCCAACTGGAAACGGCCGCCGCCGTGATACCAACCACCACCGTCGAGTCGACCCCGTCCGCCACCAGCGCGGGCACCTTGAGCACGCCGGCCGCGGCGATCACGGGCATGGACATCAGGAAGCTGAAGACCGCGGCCGACTGGCGGTCGAATGCAAGGAGGCGGGCCGCCGTGATCGTGGCGCCCGAGCGCGACACGCCAGGAATCAGGGCGAAGGCCTGCGCGCATCCAATGAGCATCGCCTGGCGCCAGGTCATCTCGGACAAAGCACGCGAGGCCGGTGCCGTGCGATCGGCCCACCAGAGCAGTGCGCCCATCACGATCAGCGCCGTCGCCGTGAGCACCGGAGTGCGGAACACCGTCTCCGCCTGCTTCGCAAACAGGAGCCCGAGCACGGCAGCCGGCACGGTGGCGATGACGATGAACACGACGCGCTTCTCGGAAATCGTCTCGATCCGCCGCGTGGTCACCACGTTGAGGGCGGCCCGGGCAAGCGCAATCCACTCGGTCCAGAAGTAGCCGACGAGCGCGACGAGCGTGCCGAGATGCAGCGCGACGTCGAAGGCGAGGCCTGGCTCGTTCCACCCGAACGCCCAGGGCGCCAACGAGAGATGCGCCGAGCTGCTGATGGGCAAAAACTCGCCGAGTCCCTGCAGCGTGCCGAGCACCGCAGCCTGCCAGTTGGAGAGATCGTTCATGCACGGATATCCATGAGTATGGCGCGTTAGCGCACGGCGTCGGCGTAGAGCGATTCGTACAGCGGGAGCACGCGATCGGTGGCAAACCGGCCCGTGGCGCGGCGGACTGCCGCGTCGCTGGCGCTCTGCCAGCGGTCAGGGTGTCCGAGGAGGTCCAAGGCGGCCCCGGTCATGCCGACGATGTCGCCGACGCGCCCGAGGTGCCCGGTCACGCCGGACTCCACCACTTCGGGCAGGCCGCCGGCATTGTAGCCGAGCACCGGCACGCCACAGGCCTGCGCTTCGAGCGCCGACAGGCCAAAGCTCTCGCGATCGGTGGGAATGAGATAGAGGTCGGCACTCGCGAGCAGAGGGGCGACACCGTCAATCTTGCCGAGAAAGCGCACATCGTCTTCGACGTCGAGGCGCCGCGCTTCCTCCTCGGCGGCCGGCCGGTCCGGGCCGTCGCCCACCATCACCAGGACCGAGGGGATCTCGCGGCGCACGGCCGCGAAGATCTGCACGACGTCGGTGAGGCGCTTGACCGGGCGCATGTTGGAGATGTGCATGAGGATCTTCTTTCCATCACCCAGCTGCTGGCGAAGCGCACCATCGTACGCACCGCGGTCGAATACGACCGGATCCACGAAGTTGGGGATCACCTCGACACGTCGGTTGTCACAACCGAAGGCGCGTACCGTCTCGTCCTTGAGGTACTGCGACACCGCCGTGACGCGGTCTGACTTCTCGATCGAGAACTTGGTGATGGCGTGGTACGAGTGGTCCTGGCCGACGATGGTGATGTCTGTGCCATGCAAGGTCGTCACCACGGGCACGTCGTGGCCCGCCTCGCGCAGCATCTGCTTGGCGAGCCAGGCGCTGGTGGCGTGCGGAATGGCATAGTGCACGTGGAGGAGGTCGAGCTTCTGCTGGGTCGCCACCTCGTGCATGCGCACCGCGAGCGCGAGGTCGTAGGGCGGGTACTGGAAGAGGGGGTACGACCCAATGGCCACTTCGTGGAAGAAGATGCGGGGCGAAAAGGCGGGCAGCCGAAACGGATGGGCGTAGGTTATGAAGTGCACTTCGTGCCCGCGCGCCGCGAGCGCGATGCCCAGCTCGGTGGCTACGGCTCCCGAACCGCCGTACGTCGGATAGCAGGTGATGCCGATCTTCACGCCGATGGTTCCTCGCTGCACCAGCGCCCGGCCACCTCGGCCGCGACGGCACTGCGTGGGTCAATGTGGGTCACGGCCTCATCGGTGAGCTGGTGCCGAAACCAGGTGCGCTGCCGCTTGGCATACTGGCGCGTGGCAACAAGTATAGCCCAGCGCGCCTCCTCGAAGGTACGCTCGCGGTGCACGAGGGCGCGCAACGCTTCGTAGCCGCACGCGTTCCAGGCGGGGGCGTCCGCGCTCACGCGCGCATCCAATTCGCGCACCTCGTCCAGCCATCCCTCGTCGAGCATCTGCCCCAGGCGCCGTTCGATTCGTGAATGCAGGGCGTCGCCGGGGTCCACGACGAGCCAGCGCGCCCTCCAGTGCGGGGCGCGCGCCGCCTCGCGGTGCAGTTCGGAGATACGTTTGCCCGTGAGCAGGGCGACCTCGAGGGCGCGCAGCAGCTGGGTGCGGCCAAGTCCCGCCCGGCACGCATCCACGCGCATCACCCAGCGCCGCAGCGTGTCGGTGTCGAGCGGCTCCAGCTCTGCGGCGAGCGCCGCGCGGCGTTCGGGGTCGAGCGGCGGCTCCTCGAAGAACGGCTCGGTGAGCGCCCGCAGGTAGAGCCCGGTGCCGCCGACGATAAGGACGCGGTCGGCCCCGACGCGGCGAATCACTTCGTCCGCATGCGCCGCCCACGCGGCGGCGCTGAACCGCTCGGCCGGATCGGCGAGGTCGAGGCCTTCGTGCGGCACCTGCGAGCGCTCGGCAGCGGTCGGCTTGGCGGTGCCGATGTCGAAGCCGCGATACACCTGTCGGGAGTCGGCGGCGAGGATGGTGAGCCCGTGCGCCTCCGCCAGCGCGAGCGAGAGCGCGGACTTACCGGCGCCGGTGGGCCCGCAGACGATGCGCAGCGCAGCGCGCTCCTCAGCGCCGGCCGAAGCGCCGTTCGAGCTCATCCCACGACACGTGGACAATGGTGGCGCGCCCGTGCACGTCATGCGCGGGCAGCGTTGTGGCGGCGAGCGCAAGGTAGAGCGCGCGCATCTCGCCGCTGGCGAGCACGTCGCCCGCCTTGATGGCGGCCTTGCACGCCACGGTCGCCGCCAGCCGCTCATGGCGCGCGTGCGCACTGGCCAGGCGGTCGCCGGTCAGCGCCTGCAGCGTGTCGCGCAGGCAGCGCTCGGCGTCGAAGCGCGGATGCGGGTGCGGCGTGGCCTGCACCAGCACCGACGCGCCCCCGAACGCTTCGGCCTCAAAGCCGAGGCGCGCCAGCAAGTCGCGGTTCGCGTCGAACGCGTCGGCCTCGGCGGGTGAAAGGTGGAGCGTGAGCGGGAAGAGGAGCCGCTGCGCCGGCTCGTCGCCGCGCTCCATGGCGCCAAGGAACCGCTCATACAGCACGCGTTCATGCGCCGAATGCTGGTCAATGAGCACCAAGCCATCGGCGCGCTCGAAGGCAATGAAGGTGCGGCGAAGCTGAATGAGCGGCGGGACTTCGGGAGGTGCGGGCGCTTCTTCCGGGTGCGGGGGCACGGGCACGGTGTGGTGCGGGGTGCCGGGAACGGCACTCGAGGATCCCTGATTGTCGGCAGCCCGCGCCGATTCCGGGCTGGCGTCGAATAGCGGTGCGTCCCCCGCGCCGTGCGCCGGTGAGCGCAGAACCTCTACATCCACGTCGCGCGGGAAGAACTGCAGACCGGGCGCAGCGCCGGAGGCAACGCCAAACCATGCGGCTGCGCCCTCAGTGCCGAGGGCGCGGCGCACGGCGCGCTCGACCGCGCGCTCCACGGTCCAGCGGTCGCGGTAGCGCACTTCGGCCTTGGCCGGATGGACGTTCACATCCACGTCGCCCCCGGGCAGTTCGAGTTCGAGCAGCACGGTAGGGCGCACGCCTGCAGGAATCGTGGACCGGTACGCCGCCTCGGCGGCGCGCACGATGCCTGTGTCGCGCACCGCGCGTCCATTGACGGTCACGAAGACGCGCCGCGTGGCCGTGCCAGCGTCGGCCGGGCGCTCGACGAGCCCGCTCACGCGTATCGGACCGCTCACGTCGTCCACAGTGACGAGCGCGTCGGCCAGCGCGACGCTCCACAGCGCGGCGACGCGATCGCGAAGATGAGCCGCTGGCGGCAGGGTCAGCACGGCCTTGCCGTCGTGCGTGATGGCGAAGCGCACGTCACGCCGCGTGAGCGCCATCGTCGTCAGCACGTCCATCACGGCGCGCCACTCGCTGCGCGCGCCACGCAGGAACTTGAGACGCGCCGGCACATTGAAGAAGAGATCGCTCACGGCCACCGTCGTGCCGCGACGCCGCGCCACGTCGCCTACGGACGTGAGCGCGCCGCCCTCGACGCGCACGCGCGTGCCGGCGCCGTCCTCGGTGGCCGTATCAATCTCGAGTCGCGCCACCGAACCGATGGCAGGGAGCGCCTCGCCGCGGAAGCCGAACGACGCCACCCCGACCAGGTCGGCCGCCGTGCGGATCTTGGAGGTCGCGTGCCGCTCGATGGCGAGCACGGCGTCCTCGCGCGACATGCCGCCGCCATCATCGCTGATGCGGACGAGCGCGCGCCCACCCTCCTGCGCGGCGATGTCGATGCTGGTGGCCCCCGCGTCGAGCGCGTTCTCCACCAGCTCCTTCACCACCGAGGCGGGACGCTCAACGACCTCACCGGCCGCGATCTGATCTGCGACGGCGCCAGGAAGCACGCGAATCAGGGCCACGGCGAAATCTCCCGTCGCGCGGCGGGCGGGTCAATCATCGCCGAGCGGAAGCAGGAGTTCGGCGGCGATCCATCCTTGCCGCTGCCCGTCGAGCCGCACCTGCGCCCAGGCACCCCGACGCTGGAGAACGCGCGCGACTTCCCCAGTCAGCGGTGCGGCGCCCGGCTCCGCGCCGAGCACGGGGAGCGCGCGCAACGGCTCGGAACGCGCGACCACAGCAGCGTCCGGCGCGCGTTGCAGGTCATCGAGTGCCGCTGCCGCGCCGAGCAGCAGGGCGCCGCCCACGAAGAGCCACGCCCCGAGGGGCGCGACGCGGCGACCCGTCCATGCGCGTCGGGCCAACAGCCCCCATCCAGCGAGCCATCCCAGCAGCAGCAGCGCGGGAGGCAGCTGCACCGGAACGTGGGGGACGCGCGCCGCGCCGCGATCCTGCACGGCACGCACGAGCGCGAGCCGGTCGCGCAGTTCACGATCAAGGGGGGCGCGGCGCAGGGCGCGCTGCCACCCCTGCACCGCGCGCGCGGTATCGCCGGCCATCCACGCCGCGGTGCCGACATTCGCCCAGACGTCGGGATGGTCCACGCGAAGACGTGCCACGTCCATGAAATGGCGTTTCGCACGCTCGAAGTCGCGGCCTGCGAAGGCCGTCTGCGCCGCCGCCCAACTCTTGTCGGCATCGTCGAACTGGCGAGCGAGCACTGGCGCGGCGGCGGCGGCGGCAAGGAGAACCATCACCTGCACCGTGCGGCGCGACGCGCGCTGCGCTCCCCTGCGGCGCGCTTCGGCATCGATGGCGCTGACCAGCGCAGAGAGGTCGGCCGCCGCGGGGACGTGAACGGGCTGCGCGCCGCTGAAGACCGCGGCATCGAGACGTTGGAGCAGCAGGACGGCGCGGCGCGCCGTCTCGCCAGTGACGCCCTCGTGGCGCAGGTCGGAGACCAGGGTTTCGTTGGCGAGGGCGAGACCGGCATCGAGCGCCAGGCGATCGCGCAGCGCATCGTGCGTCAGGCGCCGCAGTGTGGCAGCATCCAGCGCCGCCGCATTTGCGGCGTCGCGGAGTCGGCGGGCGTTGCTGGGCACAGGGCGCGCCCGACGGCGCCGCTTCCGGAAGGCCCCCAACGCCGCGGGGAGCGGCGCCAGCAGCAGGAGCGCGGCAAACCACGGCGAGCGCAGCCACGAGCGCGCGGCGGCCGAGCCCATGGTGGCACGAACGGTCAGCGTCGGCGGCACAGCGCTGGCAGCGTCGGCCAGCGCGAACGCGTCGGCTATCGAGTCGGCCGCCACCATGTCACCTTCGGCGACGGTGATTTCAACTGCCTCCGTCGATGCCAACTCGTAGCGCCGAGCACCGGGGTTGAAATAGGCGAAGCGCTGTGGCGGAATGCTGCGCTTCCCAGCTTGCCGCGGCGTCACCAGCCAGTCGAACTCCTTGGCGCCTCCCAGCGTGGACGGCGTCGAATCGAACTCCACGCGCTCGTCGGCCGCCACCATGGATGCCCAGCCGACGGAGAGCCGCGGGCGCGGCAGCAAGGCGATGTTCCCGCGCCCTTCAACGCGCATGGTGACGACGATCGCATTGCCCACGCGCCCGGAGCGCGAGTCCACCCGAAGGCGCGCCCGCCATTCGCCGACGGCGCCCGCCCAGTCGTCGGGCCGTCCAGCCGCCGGCATCGGGAGCACGACAAGGAACAGCGTCTCGCTGCGCAGCGTGTTCGATTCCTCTCGGCTGAAGAACGACGCGCTCTGCGGCAGCGCATACGTGAGCTTGGATGGCGGCACCGGGTAGCGCCCTGGCGAAAGGGCGAAAAAGGCCCGCTGGAAGACGTGCACCTCGTAGGGCCGGCCGTCGATATTCCCTACGAGCGGCGTTTTCGCGTCCGGCAGGTCGTAGACCAGCAGCGACCGCGTTTCTGGCGGCGTAAACTCCGGGTTGCGGCGCAGGCGCTGACGGACTTCCTGATTCAGGAAGACGCCGATCTGGTACGTGGACTGCTCGCCCACGTACACGGTGTCGGGGAGCAGGATCGCGTGGAAGTTCACGCCGCGCGCCGGGTCGAGGCGTGACCGTGTGACAACGGGCGGGTACTGGGCGAGGGCGAATGCCGGCATCAACGCGAGCAGACAGCCCAGCGCGCACCGTCGCCCACGGAGGGTCAACGGGTACAGGGTGCGCTGCAGCGCACCGTGGTCGCGGCGATGCCCGCTCACCAGTCCTTGCCTCCCGGCGGGCGGTCGCGCTGCGGCGCGCGGCGGCGCCGCGACTGCGTGTCTCGTTCGTCGCGCCCAGCGGCATCGAGCAGCTGCTGCGCCTGCTGCGGCGACATCCCCGACGGATCGCGCTGCGGCTGCGGCAATGACCGCTCCTCTTGGCGCGCGCCGCCGCTTGCCGACTGCGGCGGCGGCGCGAGTCGCAACCGGAGCGCGAGTTCGTAGTTCCAGCGGGCGTCCGCGTCCCGCGGGTTCGCGAGCAGCAGCGTGCGGAAGGCGGTGAGCGCGCCGCGCACCGATCCCGCCCGCTCATCACCCTCAGCGCGGCGCGCACGGTGCAGCTGCGCCAGGCCGAGGTTGTAGAGCGCGCGATCGCGCAGGGAAGGTCCCGCCCCGAAACCCGCGCGCTCCAGCGCGTCGATGGCGGCGTCGAGCGAATCAGCAGCCAGGAGGACGGTACCGAAGTTGTAGAGCGTTCGCGGGGAACGGTCACCGCGCCGGACCGCGTCGCGGTAGCTGCGCACCGCGTCCGCGGTGCGCCCCGCCTGGAACTCGGTCAGCGCGCGGTCGCCCACCGACTGGGCGTCCGCGGCGCGTGGCGCGGCAGCCAGTGCGCTGGCGACCGTGGCCACCAGCGCGCCGCCAAGACGCCGGCGCAAGACGGCCCACCGCCTGCGCGCGCCGACGCGCCCGCCGTCCGCGCGCCAGGCATCAACGAGCAGCAGCAGCACCGCGAGCCCGAGCAGCCACTGGTAACGGGCGGGCATCGCGAGTCCGGCCTCGGACGCGCGCCGGCGGGCCTCAAGCGACGACAGGGCACGCGCGATACGCGTCCCCTTGTCGGTCACGCCGGCGGGGATGAACTCGCCGTCGGCCACGCGCGCCACTTCGGCGAGCGTTTCCGGCGCGTACCGCGTGATGACGATCTCGCCGTTCTCGTCGCGCTTGGCCTGCGCGCCGCTTTCGGTGCGAATGGGAATGGACGATCCACCCGCTGTGCCGAAGCCGACGGTCACGAGCCGCACCCCCTGTTGGCGCGCGCGCTGCGCCGCGCGAATGGCGTCGGCGCGGTCGTCGAATCCCTCGCCGTCGGTGAGCAGCACGATCGCCTTCCCTGCTCCGCCCTGCGCGGCGGCGAGCAGGTCGAGCGCCCCGGTGATGGCGGGAGCGAGCGCCGTCCCCGGTTGGCCGACGATGGACGGGTCGAGGTTGTCGAGGAACAGCTCGAGGGCGCCGTCGTCCGAGGTGAGCGGTGACAGGACGTACGCCCGCCCTGCGAATGCAATGAGCGCCACGCGGTCCCCCGGCGCCGCGGCGCGGAACCGGCGCACTTCCCGCTTCATGCGCTCCAGCCGCGTGGGGCGCTCGTCGTCGGCAAGCATGGAGAGCGACGCATCCATGGCCAGCACCACGTCGCCGCCGCGTGTGCGGATGATCTCCCGCGCCGTGCCCCACCGCGGCCCGGCCAGTGCGACCGACACGAGCACACTCGCCGCGCCGAGGCGCAGGGCCCGCCGCAGTCCGGCCGTGGACTTGGCCGTGGGCGCGAGCCGCAGCAGCGCGGTGTCCGAGCCGAGCGCGGCCAGCCGCTGGCCGCGCCGGCGCTGCCAGAGCCAGGCGGCGGCCGCGCCCAGTGCCGCGATGAGCACCGCAAAGACGAGCAGGACGGGGCGCTCCCAGGCGATCATGGCAGCGGTCCTCGCCACGCAAGCAGCGCCAGTTCGAGCACGAGCGCCGCGAGTGCAAGCCCGAGCGGGTAGATGTACATCTCGTTGTAGCGCACGTAGCGCGACGCGCGCACCGGCACGCGCTCGAGCTGGTCGATCTGCTCGTAGATGCGCTGCAACGCCGCGCCGTCACGGGCCCGGAAATAGCGCCCGTTCGTTCCGGAGGCGATGTCGGTGAGCAGGGGCTCGTCGATCTCCACCCGCCGGTTCTCGTACCGAAGGCCGAATACGCCGCGGCCCACGGGTACGGGCGCCATGCCCTCGCTGCCGACGCCGATGGTGTAGATGCGAATGCCCAGTGACGCCGCGGCTTGCGCGGCCGTGCGCGGATCAATCGCGCCGCGGTTGTTCACGCCGTCGGTGAGCAGGATCATGACCTTCGACCCGCCCGGCGCATCGCGCAGCCGGTTGGCGCCCGTGGCGATCGCGGTGCCGATGGCCGTGCCGTCCTCGAGCTGCCCCGACTGGAGATTCTCCACGGCGGCCAGCACGACCGGATAATCCACGGTGAGCGGCACCTGCGTGAGGGCCTCGCCCGAGAACGAGACGAGTCCGATGGCGTCGGTGGAGCGCGCAAGCACGAACTGCCTGATCTTCTCTTTCGCGACCTCCAGGCGGTTCTGCGGCTGGAAATCCTCAGCGAGCATCGAACTCGAGAGGTCCACCACGAGCATGATGCTGATGCCCTCGCCCGTCACCTGCTCGGTACGCGCGCCCGTGCGAGGACGCGCGAGCGCCACGGCACCGGCCACGAGCGCGGTCACGCGCAGGATGAGCAGGGCGCGCGCCGCCCAGCGGCCGCGGCCGGGCCCGCGCTGCAACACGTCCACGCGCGAGAAGAGAATCGCGTCGGGGCGCCGGTGGCGCCGCCAGCGCAGCCAGCCGACGACGACCGGGATGAGCAACAGCCACCACGGCGACGCGAACTCCCATCCGGGCAATACCGACGTCACGTCGTCCTCCGGCGCCCGCGCGGTCCCTTGCCCTTGTCGGCGGCCGCACGGCGGGCCTCGTACGCCACCTGTACGTCACGCACCACGCCGCGTGCGCCGCGCGCCACGCGCGCCACGCGCTCGGCGTCCACGGCCGCTCCCGCGAACTTCACCGCGTCGGCGGCCTCCAACACCTCGGCCACTTCGTCGGGAAGGATCGGCAGCCCGTTGTCGGCGAGCGTCTTGATGTACTCGGACGTGATGAGTCCGTCGGTGGCCTGCGGAAAGCGCCGCGTGAGGTACGCCCGCATGACATCGGCGTGGGCAAGCACGGCAAGGCCCGGCTCGCCGGCATCCCCGAGCGCCAGCCCGTCCACCGCCGCAAAGCCGGCCTGGGCGTCGGCGAACGCGTCCGGCGGCGGGGCCACCGTGGCACGCCGCCGCCACGAGCGCCACGACATGAGCACGATGGCGAGCACGGCAAGGGCGCCGAGTGCCCATCGCCACCACGCGGGCGGCGGATCGAGCGGCGCGCGCGCCGCGCGCGGCACCTGCGCCGCCGTGTCTGCGGGGAGCAGCGACGCGACTTCGACGCGCAGGCGGCCGACCGCCAGCGCGACGCTGCCGCGCGCGTGCTCCCATCGCACGTCGCCGAGCGGCACGTCGCGCCGCCCCGGTTCCCACGCGATGAATCGGTAGGTCGCCGTCTGGTCGAACACGGCGCTCGTGGAGCGATTCTCAATGGCGCGCGGGTCGACCGCCTCGACGGCGCCAGACGAGTCGGGCACGTCGGGGAATCGAATGGCCGCGCCGGCCCCCGCGCGTACGCGCAGGCGCACCGTGAATGGCTCGCCGACCGCGACGGTCACCGGCTGGACTTCCACCGACACGACGGGACGGCCCGCCGGATCCTGGAGCGCCAACAGCAGCGCGACCGGCGCCAGCCACGTCATCAGCGGCGCGCCCGCCGCCGCGCGCGCGTCTCGCGCGTCGCGAAGAAGCGCATCAGCGCGTCCACGTACCCGGTTTCGGTGCGCACGCGCACCTCGTCAATGGCCAGCCGCCGGAAGCGGGACGTGCGGTCAGCCCGTTCCACCTGTTGCGCCTCCGCGTAGGCGCGCCGCACCGCCGCGTCGCTGGTGTCCACCTCGAGGTAGACGCCGGTCTCCGGGTCCACCAGGCGCGCCACGCCCAGCGACGGAAGGTCGCGCTCGCCCGGATCGTCGAGCACCACGCCGACCACGTCATGCCGCTGGCGCAGGCGCCGCAGGGCGCGCTCGGGATCCGGCGCCACCCAGTCGGAGATGACGAAGACGATCGCGTGGTGCGAGAGCAGGCGCGCCGCGTGGTCGAGCGCGCCCGCGAGGTCGGTGGTGCGCTGGCGCGCTGGCCAGACGAGGACATCGCGCACGAGGCGCAGCGCATGCCGGCGGCCCTTGCGCGGCGGCACCACGTGCTCGATGCCGTCGGAGAAGAGGACCATGCCGACGCGATCGTTGTTGCGCGTCGCGGTGAGCGCCAGCACCGCCGCGAGCTCCGCCGACAGCGTGCGCTTGTCGCGCTCCGCCGTGCCGAACCGCGCCGAGCCGGAGCAGTCCACGAGCAGCAGCACCGTGAGCTCGCGCTCCTCGACATAGCGCTTCACGAAGAGGCGATGCATGCGCGCCGAGACGTTCCAGTCGATGGTGCGCACCTCGTCGCCGGGCTGGTATTCGCGCACTTCGGCGAACTCCATACCCTGTCCCTTGAAGACCGAGTGGTATTCGCCCGCGAAGTGCGAGTTCACGAGGCCGCGCGTGCGCAGCTCGATGCGCTTCACCTGACGCAGGATCTCGGGCGGAACGCTGTGGGCGCCCTCGTGCGTCGCCAGCCGGTGCGGCACGGCCGTTACGGGCGCGACGGGTGCCGTCACGGCGCCGGGACGGCGTCGAGGATGCGAACGATCACGTCGTCGGGCGTGACGTTCTCGGCCTCGGCCTCGTAGGTGAGCAGCACGCGGTGCCTCAGCACGTCAGGGGCGAGCGCCTTCACGTCGTCCGGCGACACGTAGTCGCGGCCGCGCAGGTAGGCATGCGCGCGCGACGCCTGCGCCAGCGCGATGGTGGCGCGCGGCGACGCGCCGTACTCGATGAGCGCCTGCAGCGGCGCGAGGCCGGCGTCGGCTGGTGCACGCGTGGCATGCACGAGGTCCACGATGTAATCCACGAGCCGCTCGTCGAGCCGGATGCCGGCGATGTCGTGCCGCGTCTCGAGGATCTGCTGCGGCGTGGCCACATGGTTCACCGGAATGGCTTCGCCCGACGCCATGCGCCGCATGATCTCCTTCTCTTCGTCGCGCGTCGGGTAGCCCACGCGCAGTTTGAGCATGAACCGGTCAACCTGCGCCTCGGGAAGCGGGTACGTCCCCTCCTGCTCGATCGGGTTCTGCGTGGCCAGCACGAGAAAGGGCTCCTCAAGCAGGAACGACTGCCCGCCAATCGTGACTTGCTTCTCCTGCATCGCCTCGAGCAGCGCCGCCTGCACCTTGGCCGGCGCACGGTTGATTTCGTCGGCGAGCACGATGTTCGCGAAGATGGGCCCGGGTTTCACCGAGAACTGGGCCGTCCCCTGATCGAAGACCTGCGTGCCCACGACGTCCGCCGGCAGGAGATCGGGGGTGAACTGGATGCGGCTGAACGTCGTGCTGATCGTCTCGGCCAGCGTGCGCACGGTGAGCGTCTTCGCCAGCCCCGGCACGCCTTCGAGCAAGACGTGGCCGCCGGTCAGGATGGCGATCAGGAGCCGGTCAATCATGACGTCCTGGCCGACGACGCGCTTGGCGACTTCTGCGGCGATGGTGCGTGCGAGAGTTGTTTGCACGGGAGAGACGGGAGACGGGAGAAGGCGGACGGCAGACGGCGGACGGCAGACGGCAGACGGCGGAGGACTTCCCGGCGTCCGCGACGCCGTCCTCGTTCTACCCGGGAGCGTCGTCCGGAGTGGCGCCGATAGTCGCGATGAGGGCGATTTCCTTGGGGGTGAGCGGTCGCGATGCGCCGGCGGGGAGCGAGCCCAGCCGCACGGGCCCGAACTGCGTGCGCACCAGGCGGCGCACCTCAAGGCCCAGCGCCTCGCAGAGCCGCCGCACTTCGCGGTTGCGCCCTTCGCGGATGGTAATGGACACCTGCCACTGGCGGTCCTCGCCCTGCACCGCGTCCACCGCCACGGGGCGCACGAAGCCATCCTCGAGCTCCACGCCGGCACGGGCGTGGCGCACCGCAGTGGGGACGTCGCCGCGCGCGAACACCACGTACGTGCGCTCGATCTCCGACGACGGGTGCGTCAACCGGTGCGCCGCCTCACCGTCGGTGGTGAGCAGCAGCACGCCCTCGGTGAGGTAGTCCAGCCGCCCGACATAGGT
The DNA here is from genome assembly GCA_947085385.1 of uncultured Gemmatimonadota bacterium. GTDB lineage: Bacteria > Gemmatimonadota > Gemmatimonadetes > Gemmatimonadales > Gemmatimonadaceae > PNKL01. The sequence goes on from CAMTWA010000001.1 coordinate 48,946, forward strand.
GAGTCCGGGCACGTCGGGCACCAGCTCGAACACCGTGCGCCGGTCGCTGCCGTCGGGACGTGACGTGAGCACGCCGGCCGGCTTGTGCAGCACGAGCCACGTGGGCTTCTGGGGCCGTGCGAGCTGCTCCCCGTCAACGGTGATGATGTCGTGCGCGGGATCCACGCTCTGTCCGGTGCGGGCCACGGTGCCATTGACGCGCACGCGGCCGGCCGCGACGAGTTCTTCCGCCTTGCGGCGCGACGCAACGCCGGCGCGAGCGAGCGCGCGGTGAATCCGCATCGCGCCCCGGGTCATGCGGCCCCGCTGGAGCCGACAACCTCGGCGAGCGTCTCTTGCTCGCGCACGCGCAGGGCGACCGCCAGCTCGTCGGTGCGCGGCAGCTCCTCGAGGTGGCGCAGCGCGAACTGCTCGAGAAAGGCGCCGGTGGTACCGTAGAGCAGCGGACGTCCGAGCGCTTCAGACCGGCCGACCACGTCAATCAGCCCGCGTTCGTGCAGCGACTTGAGCATGCTCCCGACGTCGACGCCCCGGATCTCCTCGATTTCCGCGCGGCCGATCGGTTGGCGATAGGCGACGATGGCCAGGGTCTCCAACGCGGCCGGCGAGAGGCGCCGCGGACGGTGCGCCACCTGCGCGCGTTCGATGGCCTCGGTGTACTCCGGACGCGTCAGGATCTGCCAGCCTCCACCGGCGTCCACGAGCTCGACGGCGTGGCCGTCCACGTCGTAATGCTCGCGCAGCTCATCGAGCGCGGACTGGATGGCGGCGGGCGACGCTTCCGCATCGAGCGATGCGAGCTCGTCGGTGGGAATGGGACGCGGGCTCGCGAAGAGCGCCGCCTCAAGCAGCTTCGCCAGCGAGTTCACGGCGGATCTCCACGGAAGCAAAGGGACGGGGTTGGTCGAGGCGCAGCTCGCCACGACGGGCCAGCTCGAGGAGGGCGAGGAGCCCCGACAGCACTTCCCACGGCTCGGCGCCCGGCGGCACGACGTCGCGGAAGCGCGCCACGGCACGCAACGCGATGACGGCACGCACAACCTCAATAAAGCCATCAACGTCGATCGGACGCGAGATGACATCGTGAATCTCGGGGCGCTCTGCCGCGCGCAGGACGCGGTCCACGGCCGACAGGAGCTCGCCCAGCGAGAGCGACAGCGGCGCCTGCACCACCGGGGTGAGCGAGGCGGCCACGTACGTGCGGCCAAACCGGTTGCGCCGGTCCTCGCCCAGCCGCTCGAGTACGTCCACCACCTCGCGCATCTGCTGGTACTCGAGGAGGCGGCGGACCAGCTCGCCGCGCGGATCTTCCCAGGCTACCTCGCTGTCAGGGCGCGGCAGGAGCATCTGCGCCTTGATGCGCAGCAGGCGGGCCGCCATCTCGAGATAGTCGGCGGCCTCGTCGAGCTTGAGGTGGTGCATGCGCTCGATGAACTGCTGGCAGATGCGCGCCACCGGGATGTCGTAGATGTCCACCTTCTCGTCGCGAATAAGCGCGAGCAGGAGATCAAGCGGTCCGCTGTAGTGCGGAAGGTCGACGACGAAGCCCGACTCACCGTCGCCGGTGGCGGCGCCGGACGCGCGGCCAGGGGCGACGGGCGCCACGGTGGCGGTCTTCACGTGGTCCACGGACTGTGCAGGAAATAGGGAGCGATGAACTGCACGGCGAGCCGGTCGAGCCAGATGGCCGGCGCCATCCACGCGCTCAGCACCGGCCCTCCGAACATGAGCAGCAGGATCAGGATCACGAACCCGAAGCGCGCCACGCGCAGGTAGTGCTCCGCCCATGTGAGCGGAAGGAAGTGCTTGAGGACGTGCGAGCCATCAAGCGGCGGCAGGGGCATCAGGTTGAAGACCGCCAGCAGCAGGTTGATGAAGATCCCGAGGCGGAACATCATCTGCACGAGCGCGAGCGTGTCGGCCGCAGCCGGCACGAGCCGCCCGAGCAGGCCGAGTGCAACAATGAGGGGGACGAGCAGCGCGGCGAGCGCCAGGTTGGTGGCGATGCCGGCCAGCGAGACGATGATGTCCCCACGCCGGTAATTGCGGAAGTTGCCCGGATTCACCGGCACGGGCTTGGCGCCGCCGAGCGCCATTCCTGTCGTGTAGAACATCATCGCCGGCAGGATGACCGTCATGAACGGATCAATATGGCGCAGCGGGTTCCAACTCAGGCGGCCGAGCAGTTTCGCGGTGTCGTCGCCCTGTTTGTGGGCGGCGTATCCGTGAGCGTACTCATGCGCGACCATGGCGAAAAGCAGCACCGGCGCACCGAGAAGCAGCAGAATGGCCTTGGGGGTCACGCGGTCATCGCCGGGGGGAAGAAGAGGCCCATCGCGGGCAGTCGACCTCTAAAGTAGGGGAAGGCGGCGGAGGATGGTAGATGATCGCGTACGGATGATCGCGGATTATGAGCTCGGATGGGGATCGGCGATTGGGATTGGCGATGGAGATGGGGATGGGAATGGGAATGGGAATGGGGATGGGAATGGGGATGGGAATGGCGATTGACCGTGCGGCATCCCCATCCGAATCGCCAATCCCCATCGCAAATCCCAATCCGAGATCCCAATCCCCAATCGGGTTCATCTCGCCAAGCCTCTGCCTCACCTTGACTTGCCCCCCTTCACCGACCACTTTTCAAAGCTAGCGCCGAATGGCGTGCCTTGAACCACTACGGAGAGTCCCAAGCGTGCCAAGAATCGCGTCCGCAAAGAAGAACATGCGCAAGACCCGCGCGGCGACCGTGCGCAACCGTGCGCAGCGCGCCACGCTGCGGACTGCCCTGAAGAAGGCCAAGACCGCGGCAGCCTCGCCGGCCGAGAAGAAGACTGCCGTGCAGCTCGTGGATCGCGCCGCCCGCAAGGGGTTGGTGCACAAGAACGCTGCTGCCCGGCACAAGAGCCAGATTGCGAAGAAGGCGTAGCCTTCGTTCGAGAGTACCGCAGGAGAGGACGGCATACGAGTGAGGGGCCCGACAACTGCTCGGGCCCCTTCGTGTTTCCTGTCGCGTCCTGTCGCACGCTGTGGTACTCTGCCGCTCAGAAGGCCGCCAGCTCGCCCCCGCACCGTTCGCAGTACCACTCCGTCGGGAAGTTGAGCGTGCCGCACTCCTGGCAGCGCAGCGACTTCACTGCCTCGCTCGTGCGCGGCGTCGGCCGGCCGAAGTAGCTCTCGCGCGGAGGCGTCATCTCCTGGCTGACGCGGGGCTCCGGTACGGGGTCGGGGAACGGCGTCGGGGGTTCCGGCGTGTCATAGCTCCTCGACTCGGGCGGCGTTTCCGGAGGAGCAGACCCTTTTCGTGGTCCCTCGGGGAAGGCGCGCTTCGGCGTTGGCGCGGCGCGCCTCGAATCGGCCGGTGTGCGTTTCGGCACGAGCGCGGGTTCCATGGGATGGAACGTCCCCACGGGGGTAGGCCGGCCCACGACCGACTTCAGGAAGGCGAGTTCGTCGAAGCTCGGCGCCAGTGTCTGGGCCGGCTCGACGGCCGCGATGTCCGACTGCTCATGAATGGGAATCGTCGGGGGCGCCTGGACCTTGTCCACGCTCACCGGTGCCGGCGATGAAGTCTCGGGCGCCGCCGTATCCGCCGCGGCGTCCACCGCAGCGACGGAATCAACGGCGTCCATCAGGGCCGTCGGCTCTTCGTCCACTTCGGCGAACGGCACGCCCGTCCCCGCGACCTCGTCCAGCACGTCGCGCAGCCGCTGCAGCTCGTCGCGCAACGCGTCGCGCTCGCCGGTCACTGCGCCCACCTCGTCATCGAGCCGCGCGCGTCGCTTCTCCCACTCGCGCTCCGAGTACTCGCCAACCGCCGCGCGTAGTTCCGCTTCCGCGCGCTCGTCACGCTTCAAGGCGACGGCCTCCTCGCGTTCCGTCAGGCGCGAGGCTAAGTCGAGGGCAGCCACCTGCACGGCATCGGATGCGGCCACGAGCTTGGCCTGCACCTTGTCCAGCTTGGCTGCGTAGTCGTCGTGCACCTTCTGGTAGACGGCCGGCGGCGTCTCGGAGCGCCTGGCGGCCAGCGCCGTCAGCCAGCCGGCCACCTTGCGGCGCTCCGCCAGGAGTTTCTCGACGGTCTCGGCCGTGTCCTTGTCTTGAGTGCTCATCGGGGGGTTACCTCATCACGTGGTGCGAGCCGCTTGGCGCAACGCGTCGAGCGTGGCGAGGGCATCGTCTGGCAGCGGCTTAACGGGGCCCAACGCGCGGGCCGCCCACATGATGCGGGCGCCGTGCTCCAGGCTCTCCATGCGCTGGTGCGCTTCGGTCAGCGTGCGGCCGACGGTGAGCGCGCCGTGATGCGACATCAGGAAGACGTCATGCATCGCCCAGAATGAACTGAAGACATCGGCTGCGGCGTCGGTGCCGGGCATTGCAAATGGCACGAGCGCGACCGAACCAACGCCGTATCGCAACTCCGCGAGCGCCGTCGTGTCCACGGACTGTCCCACCAGCGTGAAAGCAGTTGCCGTCGGAGGATGTGCGTGGACGACGGCACGCACGTCGGCGCGCCGTTGATAGGCGCGCAGATGCACCGCCAGCTCGGAGGACGGACGCCGCGCCCCACTGCGCACGGTGCCATCGAGACCGAGTTCCACGAGATCCTCCGGGCGAAGGTCCACCTTCGAGAGGCCGGCCGGCGTCACCAAAACGGCGTCGTCGCCAACCCGAACGGAGACATTCCCGTCCTGGCCCGCGATGAGACCGCGATCGTGAAGTCGACGGCAGACGGTACAGATCATCTGCCGGACGTCTTCGGTCCGGTGCGTGGCGGCTACCCCATCTTTTGATAGACGATCCGACCGTCCACGAGGGTACAACCCACGCGCCCGTGCAGGATCCGGCCCCCGTACGGCGTGTTCCGCCCCTTGGTGCGGAAGCCGTTGGGGTCCACGGTCCATGCCTGGGCGGGATCGAACACGGTGATGTCAGCCGCCGTGCCGCGACGCAACGTGCCCCCGGGAAGGCCGAACAGGCGCGCCGGCGCGCACGCCATGCGCTCGACCAGCGTGCCAAGGGAGAGGATGCCCGACTTTACGAGCCAGGTCACGTTGACGGCCAGCGCGGTCTCGAGTCCGACGATGCCGTTGGGGGCCTCGCTGAACTCGCGCTGCTTGTCGTCATTGTGGTGCGGCGCGTGGTCGGTCGCGATCACGTCAATGGTGCCGTCCTTCACGGCCTGCTGTACTGCTTCGACGTCGGCCGCCGTGCGCAGCGGTGGGTTCATCTTCGCGTTGGTGTCGTAGCCCTCCACCTCGGCGTCGGTGAGCGAGAGGTGATGCGGGCATGCCTCGGCGGTGACCGTGATGCCGCGGTCCTTGCCCCACCGGATGAGCTCCACCGACCCCTTGGTACTCATGTGGCAGAGGTGCACGTGGCCGCCGGTGAGCCGCGCGAGCAGGATGTCACGGATGGCCATGATCTCCTCGGCTTCCGCGGGAATCCCCTTGAGGCCAAGGCGCGCCGAGACGAAGCCCTCGTGCATGGCGCCGCCAGCGGCGAGGGTCGGCTCCTCGCAGTGGTCGGCCACGGGGATGCCGAAGGTGCGCGCGTATTCGAGCGCGGTGCGCATCAACTGCGCGCTGACCACCGGCCGGCCATCATCGCTCACGGCGACGGCGCCGGCGTGCACCATCTCGCCGAACTCGGCGAGGCGCTCGCCGTTCTGGCCGATGGAGATGGCGCCGATGGGATAGACGCGGGCCGCCTGGGCCGCGCTTCCCTGCTTGAGTACGAATCCGACCGCGGCCTGGTTGTCGGTCACCGGGTCGGTGTTGGGCATCGCGCAGACGGCGGTGAAGCCGCCGGCGGCGGCAGCGCGCGCGCCAGTGAGGATGGTCTCGACGTCTTCCCGTCCCGGTTCGCGCAGGTGGCAGTGTACGTCGATGAACCCGGGCGAAACCACCTGCCCGGCGCAGTCGACAATGTCGGCGCCGTCGGGGGCCGCGATAACGCCGCCCAGCGCCTCCACCTTGCCATCGCGGATCAGGAGGTCGCCGACGCCATCGCGATTCGAGGACGGGTCGAGCAGCCGCCCGCCCTTGAGGAGCACATCACGGTGTTCAGTCATCAGCGGTCGCCGCCCTTTGCGGCCTCGGCAAGGGCCGGTGCGTTGCCGGCAAGGAGATAGAGCACGGCCATGCGCACGGCCACGCCATTGGTGACCTGTTCGAGAATGACCGAGTGCGGGCCATCAGCCACCTCGCTGTCAATCTCGACGCCACGATTCATGGGGCCCGGGTGCATGATCACCAGGTCACGCGGCGCACGCTCGAGTCGCTCACGCGTGACACCGAAGACCCGGTTGTACTCGCGCAGCGACGGAATGTAGCCCGCCGTCATGCGTTCGAGCTGGAGCCGCAGGACGTTGAGCGCGTCCGCCCACTCGATGGCCTGCTCGACACGGTCGAACACCTGCACGCCGAACTCACTGATGGCGGTGGGCAGCAGCGAACGCGGCCCGCAGACGGCGACTTCGGCGCCCAGCTTGGTGAGTCCCCAGATGTTGGACCGTGCCACCCGGGAGTGGAGTACGTCACCGACGATGCACACACGCTTGCCGGTGAGCGTGCCGAAGTGCCGTCGCAGCGTCAGCATGTCGAGCAGCCCCTGCGTGGGGTGCTCGTGCGTGCCGTCGCCCGCGTTGATGACATTGCTCTCGATGCGCTCGGCAAGGAAGCGCGCCGCGCCCGAAGAGGCGTGGCGGATCACCACCATATCAATCTTCATCGCCTCGAGGTTCTTGGCGGTGTCCACCAGCGTCTCGCCCTTGGTCACCGAGCTCGCCGACGTGGCGACGTTCACCGTGTCGGCCGACATGCGCTTCTCGGCGAACTCGAAACTGATGCGCGTGCGAGTGGAGGCCTCGAAGAACAGGTTGACCACGGTGGCGCCGCGCAGCGTGGGCACCTTCTTGATGGCGCGTTCGCTGATTTCGCGCAGCGGTTCGGCGGTGTCGAGAATGAGCGTGATCTGCTCGGCGGACAGGTGCTCGAGCCCGAGCAGGTCCTTGCCGAGCGGCGCGCTCACGATTCCTCCCCGGCGATGACCATGGTGACTTCGTCGCGGCCGTCAAGTTCGCTGACGAGGACGTCCACCCGGCCGCGGATGGGGACGTCTATCGTGCGGCCCACCACATCGGCGTGGATGGGGAGTTCACGGCCCCCGCGGTCCACAAGCACGGCCAGCATGATGCGCGCGGGCCGGCCGAAGTCGGCCAACTCGTCGAGCGCCGCGCGGATGGTGCGTCCCGTGTAGAGGACGTCGTCTACGATGCACACCGTCTTGCCGTCAATCGCGCACGGAATGACCGTCTTGCCGACAATCGGGCGCGGCCCGACCGTTTGCAGGTCGTCGCGGTAGAGCGTGATGTCGAGGGCGCCACGTGGCACCGCCGCGCCTTCGCGCTGCGTGATCACCTGGGCGATGCGGTCGGCGAGCTGCACGCCGCGTCGCTGGATGCCGACAAGCACGAGGTTCTCGGAGCCGTCAGACTGCTCGACAATTTGGTCCGCCATACGCGCCACTGTGCGTTCGAGCGCACGCGCGTTGAGGACGGTTGTCGGAGCGATGGGCATGCGCTGTGGAATATGCGTGCCCGGCATGCCGTTGGACAACGGGGCGGAGCCCCACCTTGGCGAAGCCCCACCTTGGCGGAGCCCCACCTTGGCGGAGCCCCACCGGCGGGAGTGCTGTCAGGCGGCGCGCGGCTGGGCAGTCAGCGACACCGCCTGTGGGCGGGCCAGATACACTGTCTCGCGATCGGGTCCCACGGGGTCGCGGCGCAGCGGGAACGGGATCCACCCGATGATCGTGCCACGGTCGTCGCAGAGGCAGAGCATCGAGCCGCCGGTTGTGATGAGTGTTCTTGGTACCACTGGGGGGTCCTCCGTCATTCGGGCCGGCAGGCGTCTCGCCGCCGGAGGGTTCACTCATTCTGACACCTTGCTCCCCAGAAAGGTTTGCCCCCCACGTCACGCGCCGGTATTGTGCGGGTAACGATCGCATCCCCCCCTGCTCTCGACCACGACCCCTCGACCGATGTGCGGACGGTTTGCGCTCTCGAAGAGCGATCGCATTGACTGGGCACAGTTCGGCGTGCGCCGCGGGCCGGCGCTGCCGCCGCACTGGAACCTTGGCCCCGGCCGGGCCATCGCCGTGGTGCGCGACGCCGGGGACGGCCCGGAGGTGGCGCAGCTCACGTGGGGGCTGGTTCCCTTCTGGGCCAAGGACCGAAGCATCGGCCAGCGGCTGGCGAATGCGCGCGCCGAGTCGGCGCACGAGAAGCCCGCCTTCCGCGCCGCGTTCGTGAAACGCCGCTGCCTGATTCCCGCTGACGGGTTCTACGAGTGGCAGGTGGTGGCTGGGCCCAAGCGCAAGCAGCCCTGGTTCGTGCGCCGGCGCGATGACGAGGTCTTTGCGCTGGCTGGGCTCTGGGAGCGGTGGGAGGCAACTGCGGGCACGGGCACAGGCACGGAACGACCGGGCGACGCGGACGTGATCGAATCGTGCACGATCCTCACGACTGCGCCGAACGCATTGATGGCGCCCATTCACGGACGGATGCCGGTGATCGTCGCCCCGTCGGAGTATGCGGCATGGCTGTCCGCCGACACGCCGCTTGGCGAGGCGATGGCGATGGTGGCGCCGTGGGACCCTGCGCCATGGATCGCGCACCGGGTTGGGATGCGGGTGAACAGCGTGGCCAATGACGACGCAGCCTGCGCAGCCCCGCCGCCTGACGGCGTCGCGTTGTCGAGTTGACAATACGCGAAGCCCCGCAGCGGGGATGGCTGCGGGGACGAGGAGGGGATGGGGAAACGACGAAACGGACAGGGTGGGATTCGAACCCACGGTACGCTTTTGACGTACACACACTTTCCAGGCGTGCGCCTTAAACCACTCGGCCACCTGTCCACACCGCAGAGAAACAACAGAGAAACAACAGAAAAACAACAGACGCTTGGCCAGCTACGACAACGCGCCGGTGCGAGCACCGACGCGCTGCGCGTCTTCATCGAGCGGACAGGGTGAGATTCGAACTCACGGTACCGTTGCCGGTACGCCGGTTTTCGAGACCGGTGCCTTCAACCACTCGGCCACCTGTCCGAGACAAGACTTGAAAAATATCCCGACGGCGTGGGTGGGTCAACGGGAGACGACGATTGGGAGTGTGATCTCGGATCAGGATTGGGACTCCGATTCGCGATGGGGAGTTGGGATTAGGCGAACGGGCCGGCGGACGCACCGTGGCCATCGCTATCTGAATCGCTCATCCCTCTCGCAAATCCATATCCGAGCTTCTCATCCGAACTCGCCTCGTTGCCCAGCCCCTCCTCACGTGCCACTTTTCCTACCATGACCACTCTCCGCCGCCTCGTCCTCGCCGCCGCGGCAATCGCCGCCTCCGGCACCCCAGCCCTCGCCCAGCCCAAGGTCAGGACGGGCATCGAGGTGCTCCTGAAGGACTCCATGCACCTCGTGCGCGGCAAGCGCGTGGGACTGCTCACCAATCACAGCGGACGGCTTCCGGACGGCACCAGCACGGTGGACGCGCTGTTCAGGGCGCCGGGAGTCAAACTAACTGCGCTGTTCGGCCCCGAGCACGGCATCCGCGGGCTCGCCAAGGCGGGCGAGAAGATCGCCACAAGCGTGGATTCCGCGACGGGCGTGACCGTCTACTCGCTCTACGGCGACGTGCGCGCTCCCACCCCCGAGATGCTGAAGACCGTTGACGTCCTGCTGTACGATATCCAGGACGTCGGCGCGCGCGTCTACACGTACCAGTGGACGATGGCGTTGGCGCTCGAGGCGGCCGGCAAGGCGAATGTGCCGTTCATCATTCTCGACCGGCCCAACCCGATCCGCGCCGACAAGATTGACGGCGGCATGCTCGACACGGCCTTCTCGTCGCTTGTCGGGCTTCACCCGGTGGCGCTCCGGTACGGCTTCACGCCAGGCGAACTCGGACGCTGGCTCGTCGGCAGCGGCAGGGTCAAGGCCGACGTGAAGGTGGTGCCGATGCAAGGCTACACCCGGGCGATGTACTACGAGGACACCGGACTCCCGTGGGAGAATCCGTCGCCGAACCTGCGTAACAACGACGCCAACGTGCTCTACACGGGCACCGTCTTCTTCGAGGGCGTCAATGTCAGCGAAGGGCGCGGCACGAACAACCCGTTCGCGCAGGTCGGCGCTAGCTGGCTCACCGACGCGGGCGCGATTGTCGCGGCCCTGAACGCGAAGAAGATCCCCGGTGTCTGGTTCGACTCCATCTCGCGCCCGGTCGAGGCGGGCTACGAGTTCGGTGGGCAGACGATCCCGATGATCCGCGTGACCGTCACCAACCGCGACGCGGTGGTGCCGGTGAACGTCGGCGCGCACATGCTGCGCGCCATCTACGAACGCCACAAGGACAAGTGGGAATGGCGCCGGGGGTCGATTGACCGACTCTCAGGAAGCGCGCGCCTGCGCGAGGCCGTGGAGAAGGACGGCGGCATCGAGGCCCTGCTGCCGATCTATGCCGCGGAAGCGGAGAAGTTTGCGGTTGAGGCGAGGAGGTACTGGATCTACAAGTAGACGGCAGATGGGAGATGGGAGATGGAAGACGGGGGATTCTCGATGACTGCCACGAAGGCCCGGGGACTTCCTCGGGCCTTCAGCATTGACGGCGCCGCCATCGTCTTCCGTCTGCCGTCAGCCGTCTGCCGTCAGCCGTCTGCCTTCAAAGAAGGCCTTCAGCAGTTCCCCGCATTCCTCCGCGCGCACCCCGCCCTTCACTTCGGGACGATGATTGAGCTTGGGATTCCGTAGCAGGTCGTGCACCGACCCCGCCATCCCCGCCTTGTCGTCCCACGCGCCGAAGACCACGCGTCCGACGCGCGCAAGCACGATCGCCCCGGCACACATCGCGCACGGCTCGAGCGTAACGTACAGCGTCGCCTGCGTCATGCGCGTGTCACCGGCGGCATAGGCTCCTGCCTTGATGACGCGCATTTCGGCGTGCTGCGTGGCGTCCTTGGTGGCGATCATCGCGTTGCACGCCTTCGCGACCGGTGCACCCGACACGAGCAGCACCGCTCCCACGGGCACTTCGCCATGCTCGGCCGCGAGACGCGCCTCATCGAGCGCGAGGCCCATCCAGTACTCGTCTTCCGCGTCGCGAGAGGCGAACGTCACCGGGCCGGGTGCGAAGCTCATGCCCCGAATCTACGGCGCCGTACGCTGCGCTGTTGTGCGTGACCGCAGCGTCGCCGCCATCCGGCCCGCCCCCGGGAGCCACGGCGGCGACATCGCCACCGTGGGCGGCACCCATCCGTAGTGCGTGCTCAAATACTCGAGCGCACTTGTCACGATGGCTGCAGCGAACCGGTCGAGGTTCTCTGGCGTGTCGCGCACGCCAGCTCGATTGGCCTCGATCTGCACCGCGTCCACCGACCCGCCGCCCGACGACCCGTGGCGGTCCGTGATGTAGCCCCCGGTGAAATACTCATCGTTCACGGCCGGCGCCGGGTCGGACGGTGACGGCACGGCCGGATACCCGTTGCGCACAAGGAGCCCCCCGAGACTCGTGGGGCCGCGCAGCAGTGCGACGGGTGACGGGCGGTTGATCGAGACGACGGCCAGCCGGGCAATGCTCGACGTGGCGATAACGCTGGTCGCGCCGAGCGCCTGATCGCTCAGCCGCAGGTTGGCCGCCGAAATGAGATAGCCGAGTTCGAGTCGCTGGATCGCGTGCCCATGCCCGTGCAGGTCGAGCAGCAGCCCGCGCCCCTGCGCCGCCGTGATACGCGTGCGCGCCGACTCGATGTACCCGTGGTACGCCGACCAGGTCGGCGTCAGCACCGTGTTGCCGCCCGTCGCTTCCACCACCTCGCGGTTGGCGTCGAACTTCGCGCGCCGGAGCAGGTTGATCACGAGGTGCGGCTGCCCGCCGGTGCGCGTCTTGAACTGCGCTGCGACGCGGCGCGCGAGTTCCTGGGTGTTGTAGTCGTTCTCCGTCACGCAGCCGCTGCACGTCCGGTCTGGGAGCGAGGCCGGCGCCAGCAAGCCGCCGTGCGAAGCGCTGATGACAAGCGGCACGTCGCCGATGGTGTATTCCACCCAACCCGCAACGTCGGTGCGAACCGTGCCCGCAACACCGTCGGTCGACACGTTGGGCGCAGCCGGCGACGACGAGCCCCCTCCGCACGCAAGCGCCGATGCGCACGCGAGCAGCAAGGCGCCCGCGAGCAATGGGGGCAGGCTGCGCAGTCGCATCACGCCTTCCCGAAATGAAGCCCGTCGCCAGTCGCGTCTACGCGCACCGTGTCACCTTCCACATATTCGCCTTGCAGGAGCGCCATCGCCAGCGGATTCTGCAACAGCCGCTGGATGGCGCGCTTGAGCGGGCGCGCCCCGAAGGCGGGGTCGTACCCCTCGCGCGCCAACAGATCGCGCGCCGCCGGCGTGACGTCGAGCGAGAGCTTCTTCTCGGCGAGCAGCTTGTCGAAGCGCGCGAGTTGCAGCTCCACGATGTGGCCGATCTCACCCCGTCCCAGCGGCCGGAAGACGATGATGTCATCCACGCGGTTGAGGAACTCGGGCTTGAAGTGCCCACGCAGCGCCTGCGTCACCTGTGTCTCCACCAGCACCCAGTCGTCGGTCCCCTGCTCGAGAATCCACTGCGAGCCGATGTTCGACGTCATGATGATGACGGTGTTGCGGAAATCCACCGTGCGCCCCTGCGAATCGGTGAGCCGACCGTCGTCGAGAATCTGCAGCAGGACGTTGAACACGTCTGCGTGCGCCTTCTCGATCTCGTCGAACAGGATCACCGCGTACGGCCGCCGCCGCACCGCCTCGGTGAGCTGACCGCCCTCCTCGTAGCCGACGTAGCCTGGCGGCGCGCCGATGAGCCGCGCGACGGCGTGCTTCTCCATGTACTCGGACATGTCAATACGCACCATCGCGGTCTCGTCGTCGAACAGGAACTCGGCCAGCGCACGCGCCGTCTCAGTCTTGCCGACGCCGGTGGGGCCGAGGAAGATGAACGACCCGATCGGACGGTTGGGGTCCTGCAGCCCCGCCCGCGAGCGGCGCACGGCGTCGGCGACGGCTCGCACCGCCTGCATCTGGCCGACGACGCGGCGCGCCAGCTCCTGGTCGAGCTTGGTGAGCCGCTCTTTCTCGCTTTCCATCATCCGCGCAACAGGAATGCCCGTCCAGGCCGCGACGATCTCGGCGATGTCGTCAGCGCCGACTTCTTCCTTCAGGAAGCGCGCACCGCCCTGCCGCTGCTCGGTGATCTTCGCCTCGATCTCCTTCAGCTGCCTCTCGAGCTGCGGAATGCGCCCGTAGGTGATCTCGGCGGCCTTGCCGAGGTCGCCGGCGCGTGTGGCGCGATCGGCCTCGCCGCGCGCCTCCTCGATCTGCTGCTTGAGCTTGCCCACGCCGCCGAGCGCATCCTTCTCGAGCTGCCACTGCGCCTTCATGGACGCGCTGCGTTCGCGCTGTTCGGCCAGCTGCTTCTCGAGCGCCTGCCGCCGCTCCACCGAGGCCTTGTCCTTTTCCTTGGCGAGCGCCTGTCGCTCGATCTCCAGTTGCACGACGCGACGCTCGACCTCGTCAATCTCCTGCGGCAGCGAGTCAATCTCGATGCGCAGGCGCGAGGCGGCTTCGTCCACCAGGTCAATCGCCTTGTCGGGGAGAAAGCGGTCGCCGATGTACCGGTGGCTCAGCGTCGCCGCCGCCACGACGGCGCCGTCGGTGATGCGCACGCCGTGGTGGCTCTCGTAGCGTTCCTTGAGGCCGCGCAGGATGGCGATGCTGCTCTCCACCGTCGGCTCGCCCACATACACGGGCTGGAAGCGGCGCTCGAGCGCCGGATCCTTCTCCACGTGCTTGCGATACTCGTCCAGCGTCGTGGCGCCGACAACGCGCAGCTCGCCGCGCGCGAGCAGCGGCTTGAGCATATTGCCGGCGTCCATGGACCCTTCGGCCTTTCCCGCGCCCACGATGGTGTGCATCTCGTCAATGAACACCACGAACTGCCCCTCGCTGGACGTGATCTCCTTGAGCACGGCCTTGAGGCGTTCCTCGAACTCGCCGCGGAACTTGGCGCCGGCAATCAGCGCGCCCATGTCGAGCGCGACGAGCCGCTTGTTCTTCAGCGACTCGGGGACGTCGCCGTTCACGATGCGCTGGGCGAGCCCCTCGGCGATGGCGGTCTTGCCGACGCCGGGCTCGCCGATGAGCACCGGGTTGTTCTTGGTGCGACGCGAGAGCACCTGCATGACGCGGCGGATCTCCTCGTCGCGGCCGATCACGGGGTCGAGCTTGCCCTTGCGCGCCGCGTCGGTGAGGTCGCGCGTGAACTTCTGCAGGGCCTGATACTGGTTCTCCGGCGTCTGGTCGGTGACGCGATGCGCGCCGCGCACCGCCTCGATGGCCTCGAGGAGGACGGCGCGCGTGACGCCGACGGCACCAAGAGCCGTCTTGCTCTCCGTCCCCTTGGCATCGCTCAGGGCAAGCAGCAGATGCTCGGTGGAGACGTATTCGTCGCCGAGCGCCTTGGCATCCTTCTCGGCCTGGTCAAGCACCGCGGTGAGCTCGCGCGCGAGCGACGGGCTGGCGCCGCTCTGCCTGGGGTAACGGGCGATCTCGCGCTGCAGCGTCTCGCGCAGCGCGGGTACCTGGACGCCGAGCTTCTGCAGCACCGGCACGACAATGCTCTCGTCCTGTTCGAGCAGGGCGGCGAGCAGGTGCGCGTCGTAGACGAGCGGGTTGCCGTTGCGGCGCGCAAGGGCCAGCGCGTCGTTGAGGGCATCGGCACTCTTTACGGTCAGGCGGTCGGAGCTGAGCATACGACGTGGGAACGGGGAGGGGGTAGAGGCTTGGTGAAGAGGAACGAGTGCAGGAACGGGGGACGAGTTGGCGCTTCTTTCGTGCAAGAGCGGGGCCGTCCTACCCCAGCCGATCCGGCAATTGCCTCCGCCGCGGCGCGCGCGCGGTGCGCCGCTGCGGCAGGCCCGACCCTACAGCATGAAGACGACCTGATCCTTGAACATGCCTGCGGGGAGCACGGATGAGGAAGAAGGTGGGGAGCAGTGACCGCGCCGGCAACGGCAGACACGGAAACGAAGAGAGCCGCCCTCGAGGTGGATGGTCTCGAGGGCGGCCCTTGATCGCTACTTGGCAATCAACATCTTCTTGACGAACTTCTGTCCGTCGACCTCGAGGACATACATGTAGATGCCCGAGGCCACTTCGTTGCTGGTATTGCGGTAGTTGCCATTCCAGTACGCGGTGTACTGGCCGCACGTCAGCAGTACGTTCTCCAGCGGTTGACCCCCTGCCACACTGCCCGTTCCCCCCTGAAGCACCGGGACCGCGACAAACTGCGCGAGCAGATTGTAGACGCGGACGGAAACCTTGAACTGCTGGCTCGGATCCTTTGAACATTCAACGTCGAATGGGATCCTGGTTTCCGGGTTGAACGGATTCGGGAAATTCTGGCCCAGCCTTGCTGCAGGTTTCTTGGATTGACCAGTCGTCGAGCCCTGGGCCCATCCAAGCTGTGGCGTGAGGGTGAGGGTCAGCACCGCTGCGAGTGCTGCCCAACGATACCTCATCTTTACTCCTTTTCTGACAATTCAGGTTCGGTTGGTTTGTCTCCTCTAGGATTGGGTGTGGATGTGATTGGCCAACAACCAAGCTACGGTCAGAATTGGGAACTGTCAAGGAACGAAGCAACGGCCTGGTTCAGGCGGTCCCAGTGGAATACACGCCCCTCCCCGACTCGTGTGCTGATACCCAGCCGGTCGCAGGCTTCGATGAGCGGGATGGAGTACTTTCTGCTGATACCGAAGATTTCCCGAATCTCGCCTGCTGAATAGCTCCTCGCCTCCGTCGTCCCCAGACGCAGGGAGCGCAGCGCCTCGCGCCATGCGCCGGGTGTGAGGAAGCGCTGTTCGCCCACTTGGACGAGCCGGCCCTCACGTTCAAGCAGCCGAAGCAGCGCCGGCACACGCGGACCGGCTGCAGCGGCGATTTCGGCGGCGGTCGGCGCCTCCCGGCCGGCCGAGGCCAGCAATCGCTCAATGGCCTCGATCGCTACGCGATCCTCTGCCGAGAGCTTCGGCTGCCAGCCGGCGCGCGCCACCAGACCGTCCGTGATCGCAATGCTGGCGCGCTCCACTGCCGTCCGGATCACCCAGTCAGCGAGTTCCCCGCCCACCTCGAGCCGCGCGCGCAACGGCTGGAGCGGGACGCCTCGGTCGAGCGGTCGCGCGGCGTGGCCAGCGTCCACAGCCTCGAGCAGCACTTGCTCCGCCCGCGCCAAGCGGTGACGCTCTGCCAGCAGGCCGCCCACCTGGACGATTTCGGATGACAACCGAACGATGAGGGACGCGCACGCTTCAGGGGTGATGCCGAGCCGCATGACGACCCCGGCCACGGCAAGACCTCGCCCCGCAGACTCGTCAATCATCCAACGCAGGCGCTGCTCGTGCGTCGCTCCGGCGGACACAAACGGGGGCGTGCGGCGGAAGGGCGGCGCGGGGTCGGTGATGATGCCGCCACCGATGGTCGCCACAGGCGACGCCGTACGCAGGACAAAGCGATCGCCGCCTCGCGCGACGAGCGGCTGATCGAGCACGAGCCGCACGGGCACCACCGCGCCGGCGCGCACTGGCCCGCCTCGCGCCACCACGCGCGCGCCGACGTCGGCGGTTCCGAGGTGGAGCCTCACACGGGTTCTTGCCGTCAGCTCCACGTCGGCGTCATCGAACAGCGCGACGTCCGCCCGCATGCGGTCGCGCTCAGTCCACGCCGCATGCGCAGCCACGAGTACGGCACCGCGAGCCAGTGCGTCACGTTCCGCACCCGCGAGCGCGACGGCGACGCGCTGTCCCGCGCTCCCCGACTCGGCCACGTGGCCGTGCGTTTCCACGCCACGCACCCGCACCGTAGCGCCGCCGGGGAAGGCGCGCAGGACGTCATCACGTCGCACGCTCCCGCTCCAAACAGTGCCGGTGGCAACGGTGCCGGTGCCCTTCACCGAGAACACGCGGTCCACCGGTATGCGGAAAAGATCGCCGGCATCACGGAGCGGCACCGCGGCGGCGGCGGCCGCGAGCGCGCGCCGCAGCGCATCGAGCCCGTAGCCAGTGCGCGCCGAAACGGCGACGACCGGCGCGCCGGCGAGCGCGGAACCCTCGAGCAGCGCCGCGACATCCTCCGCGGCGAGGGCGCGCATGTCGTCGTCCACGAGGTCCGATTTCGTAAGCGCCACAACGCCGCCGCGAATGCCCAGCGCACCGAGGATCGCGAGATGCTCGCGCGTCTGCGGCATCACGCCCTCGTCGGCGGCGACGACGAGCAGCGCGAGGTCCATGCCCGCCGCGCCCGCGAGCATCGTGCGCACGAACCCCTCGTGCCCCGGCACATCCACCACCCCTACCGTCCCAACGCCTTCGAGGTCGAGCGGCGCGAACCCGAGCTCGATGGTGATGCCGCGGCGCTTCTCCTCGGGGAGGCGGTCGGTGTCCACGCCCGTCAGCGCGCGCACGAGCGCCGTCTTGCCGTGGTCAATGTGTCCGGCAGTGCCGAGGATCACGCGTCCATCTCGTGCCGCTCCCACGCGAGGAGGGCGCGCAGCGGGCGTCCTCCGTCGGTGAGGTGCTCTTCGAGAAACTCGCGCAGCAGGCGCTGATGTGCACGCATGCCTGGGTCGTCCAGGGGCGGCGACGCGTGCCGTCCAAGCCAGGCGCGTATGGCGTCGCGCGCCGCGGGCGGCAGGCTGCGCGCCCCGGGCGCCTGCCGCGCGCAGCCGGCACACAGCGCGCCGCCCGCACGGTGGTGAAACGTCACGGACGCGCCGCGGTCAATGGCCGCGTGGCACGACACGCACTCATCGAGCGCCGGCGCAAAGCCGAGCTCGGCCACCAGACACCAGGCACCGCCGAGCGTCACGGGTCCGGCGTCGCCCGGGGGGGCGGCCGAGAGCGCATCGAGTGCCTCGGTGACCGTGTCGAGCAGGCCGGGGTCCTCCTGCTCAGGCGCAAACCGCAGCAGCAGCTCAGCCAGCGCCGCCGCGCCCGCGAACCGGTCGAGCGACTCGGCGAGCGCCGACCGCGACTTCGTGGCCTCGAAGGCGTTGAGCGTGTGCAGGTCGCGCCCCATGGACGTCGTCAACTGCGCCTCGCCGCTCGCGAACAAGTCGAGCGCCGCGCCGAACTTGCTGCGCGGACGCCGCGCCCCGCGGGCGATGGCCGACACGATTCCGAGGTCGCGCGTGATGAGGCGCACGATGCGCGACGTCTCGCGGTAGTCGAAGGCGTGCAGGACGATGGCGTCGGTGGTGACCACGATTGAGGATCTGGAATCCGGATGGTGATCGCGGATTGCGACCGATGATTGCGACTGCGATTGGCCGGGCAGAGTTCGGCTTGGCACTTCCCCTCGCCGGCCATCACTCAAACATACCGCCGCTACGGGCGGCCGAGGGTCAGGCCGACGCGGACCGCGCGCCCTGGGGCACGGAAGCCGAAGATACCCTCGTATTCCACACCCGTCAGGTTGTCGGCCCGCAGGCGTGCGTGCAGCGGTGTGCGCGCGTCCACCGCCGACAGGCGGACGTTGGCCGCGACATCCACCAGCGTGCGTGCGGGCAGGACAACCGGCTCGGCCGGCCACGCTGCGTAGTTGCGGTCGTGCGCCTGGCCAGTGTACGCGGCGCCCACTACCAGATTCGCCCGCGCCGCGACGGTGCGCGCAAGCTCGATGCGCGCGCTATGCGCCGGACGCCGGATCAGGGGCTGTCCCCGCACGAACGTGGCGCCCACCCCGGCGTCGAAGCCCTCGTCCGTGACGCGCGTGCGGGAATACACGTAGGTCAGCCGC
This sequence comes from uncultured Gemmatimonadota bacterium, assembly GCA_947085385.1. Lineage (GTDB taxonomy): Bacteria > Gemmatimonadota > Gemmatimonadetes > Gemmatimonadales > Gemmatimonadaceae > PNKL01. The sequence goes on from CAMTWA010000001.1 coordinate 67,828, forward strand.
GCGCTGAGGCCGTCGGCGAAGACCCGCGACGCTTCGGCCTCTACTCCGTCCGCGTCTGCGCCCGCCACGTTGACGTAGTTCGGCGCGGTGGGACTCGCCGTCCGCGCGTTGTACTGAATCATGTCCCGGAAGCGCTGCTGGTAGGCGGTCACGCGGAACGTGAGGTCGCGGCTGCCGCGCTCGAGTGCGATCTCGCGGCTGTGCGACTGCTCTGGAACTAGGGCCGCGTTCCCGCGCACATAGCCTGTGGCGAAGTTCTCGAAGAAGCTGGGGGCGCGAAATGCCGTGCCTACCGCAGCGCGCGCACGCCATGCCGACGTCAGCTGCCACGCTGCGGCAAGCCGCGCCGTACCGAAGGTGCCGAACGCGCTGTTGTCGTCGAGCCGAGCGCCGAACTGGTAGCTGCCGCGGGCACCCACGCCACCCAGGGCCTGCACGTACATCGCGCGGTCGTTGCGCGCGGCCACGAAGCTCCCCGCGTTCTTGCCGTACTCGCTGAGCGAGAGCGACGACGAGCGCTCGTGATCGCGGGAGGCGACGGCGCCGATAGTTACGGCCTGCGTCATGCCCGCACGTGCCGTGACCCGGAAGTCCGCGGAACGGCGGGTGACCGTGCCCTGCGAGAAAAAGCCGTAGAAGCCGAGCGTGTCGGCGGCGGAGTCGGGACCATCGTCACTGCGCGGACGGTGCTCGCTTGAGGCAAACGACCACGACGCCGTGAGGCGATCGACGAGGGCTCGCCGCCCGGAAAAGACCAGCGCGAGTCGGCTGGTGATGTTCTTCGCATTACGATCGCCCAGCGATCCGTCCGGCTCGGTGGGATAGTGGTACGTGGCAGTCAGCCAGCGTGCAGACAGCACCGCTTCGGTGCGCGAGTCGGGCGTGAGGCGCAGGGCAGCGCTGGCGGTCTGGCCGCGGTATTGGTTGTTGTACGGCAGGATGCCGCGCGCGGCGTGATCGGCGAGCGACCCACTCACGGCGGCGCGTTCACCAGTCAGGACGCCGGTGAGGGCGAGGTCACGCTGGCCGTACGACCCTCCGTCCAGCGCCAACGCGGCGCGCGAGCCCGCGGCGCCGGTGCGCGAGAAGAGCTGGATCACGCCCGTCACCGCGTCCGCGCCGTAGAGCACGCTCGCCGGACCGCGAACGACCTCAATCCGTTCGATGTTGTCGAGCGAAAAGGCGCCCAGGTCGATGGCCCCACCGGGCTCGTTGAGCGGCACGCCATCGAGCAGCACGCGCACGTAGTTCCCCTGACCGCCGCGAACGAAGAGCGACGTCTGCGAGCCGAACGACGAGGCCAGGACCGCACTCACCCCCGGCACCAGGCGCAGCGCATCCGCAAGGCGCACGATGCCGCGCGCACGCAGCGAGTCGCCGTTGAGCACCGTCACGGCGGCTGGTGCACGCACGGAAGTCTCGACGAGGGTTGCCGTGACGACGACGGGAGCGAGCGGCGCGGCGGTGGACTGCGCGTGCGCGAGAGCGGGAATGGCGAGCAGGAGTAGGGGACGCATGTAGGAGCGGGAAGGGAGATGGGAGATGGGAGACGGCGGATGACTCAGCGGCGCTTCAGTGGAATGAGCACGGGCGCGCCAACAGCTGGGTCGCGGGCGACGACGAGCGGCCAGTCGTAGACGGGCTCGAGCACGTCCCCGCGCATCACGTCAGTTGGCGCGCCGGCCGCGACGACGCGGCCATGATGCAGCAGCACGATGTGGGCCGCGTAGCGCGCCACGAGGTTGAGCTGGTGGCTGACGAGCAGCACGGTGCGCCCCTCACGGGCCAGTTCGTCGAGCAGCTCGAACGCCGCCATCTCGTGCGCCACATCAAGGAACGTTCCGGGCTCGTCGAGCACCAGCACGTCCCCGCCCTGCGCCAGCGCGCGCGCCAGTCGCACGCGCTGCCACTCACCGCCCGAGAGTTCGTCGGTGCGACGACCCATGAGGTCGGCCGCCCCGGTGCGCGCGGCGGCGACCTCCGCCACCGCGGCATCGCCCGGACCGAGCGCGCTCCAGGCGCCGTAATGCGGATACCGGCCCAGCATCACGTAGTCGTGCACCAGCAGCGGGAAGGTGGGCTCCTCGCGCTGGGTAACCACGGCCAGCGTGCACGCGAGCGCGCGCCGGTCCGCCGTCGCGACGTCGAACGGCCCGACGCGCGCGCTCCCCGAGGCGAGCGACGCCTGGCCGATGAGCGCGCGCACCACGGTGCTCTTGCCGCTGCCGTTGGGCCCGACCACGGCGGTAACGCATCCCGGGCGCGCCACGAACGAGGCGCCGTCGAGCGCATTCACGCGCGCGCCGGGATACCGCACCACGGCCTGCGAGAGGGTAATCATGCCGCCCGCCGCAGGCGCACGAGGAAGAACGGCACCCCGACGAGCGCCGTCACGGCGCCGAGCGGCAGCTCGGAGGGCGCACGTACCGTGCGCGCCACGACGTCGGCGGTGACAACGAGGGCCGCGCCGAGCACAGCGGACGCCACGAGCACCTCGCGCGCGCGACGCATGCCGAACGCGCGCGCCAGCGCCGGCACGACGAGTCCGACGAATCCGACGAGGCCAGCGCCGGCGACCGTGACGGCCGCGAGCAGCGCCGACAGCAGGAAGATGCGCCGCGTGGCGCTCGACACGCGCACGCCGAGTCCGGCTGCGGCGTCCTCGCCAAGGGCGAGCAGGTCAATGTCGCGCGCGACCGCGACGAGCAGGGCGCCAGCAATGACCGCATAGACGGCGAGCCAGCGCACGGTTCCCCACTCGGCGCCGGCTACCGAGCCCATCATCCACCAGAGCGCATTGCGCGTCGTCCCTTCGCCGGCGCCGGAGAGGAGCACCATGATGGCTGCGTTCGCGAACGCGCCGACAACGACGCCAGCCATCAGCAGGATGCGCGGATCGGCGCGCCCGCTGGCGACGCGCGCGATGAGGAGCACGAGCGCAACCGCGGCGGCCGCCCCGGTGAAGGCGGCCACCGGCAGGGCGACCGCCGCCGTGAGGCCCGCCACCACCGCCAGCACGGCGCCGACGGCCGCGCCGCCAGAGACGCCCAGCAGGTACGGTTCGGCGAGCGGGTTGCGCAGCGTCCCCTGCAACGCGGCGCCGCTCATGCCAAGCCCCGCGCCGGTGATCATCGCCAGGCAGACCCGCGACAGACGCAGGTCGCGCACGATGGCCACGGCCTGCGCGTCCCCGCTCCCGGCGAGCGCGCGCAGCACATCGCCGGCGCTGATGGCCACGGGTCCGATGGCGAGCCCCGCAACGCACGCCACCGCGAGCGCGGCCAGCAGGATCATCCAGCGCACGTTCGTCATGGCAGCGCACGCGCCGCAGAATCGAGCAGCGCGCGCAGCGAGCGCGCCGCCTCGCCCATGCGCACGCCCGGGCGGCCGACGAGCACGGTGTCGACAACGAGCACGCGGCCCTCGCGCACGGCGCTCACGGAATGCCAGCGCCGGTCCGTGCGCAGGCGTGCGGCCGTGCGCGGGCCGACGAGGACGACGTCGGGGTTCCGCTGCGCCACGCTTTCGAGCGTCACCTGTGGCGAGGGCTGCGACAGGTCGCCAAAGACATTCCGCGCGCCGGCGATGGTGACGAGTTCGTCCAGATAGCTTCCCGCCCCGATGGTGATGACTGGCACGTCCCACGCGTACCAGAACACCGACAGCTCGCGCGTCCGTGGCGGGAGTGCGCGGATCGCGTCGAGCGACCTTTGCACGGAATCGGCCACCACACGCGCGATCGCCGTGTCGCCGAACGCGACGCCAAGGGCGTGCAGGACTCGCGCCAGGTCGGCGATGCGGTCGGTGCGCATGGAGAGCGTCTGCACGCCCGCGCGACGGAAGGCGGAGGCCGCCGCGCGATTCGCCTCGGCGGCGTAGAGTACCACAAGGTCGGGGCGCGCGGCCAGCACCGCCTCGACATTGGGCTGCAGGCCATCGCCGAGGTCAAGGATGCGGCGTACGGCGGCGGGCGATGCGTCCCACCGGGTGCGCCCGACGAGGCGTGCGCCGGCCCCGAGGGCGAACATGGCTTCCGTCGTGACCGGATTGAGCGACACCACCCGCGCGGCGGGGCGCGAGAGCGAAAGCGTGTCGCCGAAATCATCGACAACCGGCGCCGGGCCGCGCGTCTCGCGCGCCTCCCGGTCCGCGGCCGGCGCGGTGCACGCCGTCAGCGAAAGCGCGATTGCCGTCGTCAACACCAGCGCCGCGCACACGGTCCGGGCGCCACGCGTTGCGTGCCGCTGCGCCCGCGCGGCACGCGACGCGGGGCGAGCAAATCGGCGACGACAGCTAGCTGAAAACACGACGGGTTCGCTCCGCCCGGGGAACGAACCCTGCACGCCGGGCGCGCCTGCGATGCGCCCGCCGCCACTCGGCCTCCCCCGAGGCAACTGGTGTGGCACGGACGCGGGGCGTCTCCTGGCTCCGGGCCCCCGCTCCCCTTCCCGGCCGCACAGCGGCCAGTGGGTGATTGAGCGGGGCGAACTGCGCCCGTTACAGTGGCGGGGCCGCGCCGGATTCGCACCGGCTTCCGTGACCCGCATCCGTCATCAATTCTATTGTCATCGTGAACCTACGTCAGCCCCTGCTCTCGCGCAACGGCGTCGCTGATCCTCTTGGTCACATGCGCGCGGGCTTGCCAGTGATCCGCGCGCTGCTCGGCCGTGGGGGACCCGATGGCAGCAAACGCCGCGTCGAGCGCGGCCAACTCCGCGCGCAGGGCCGCGACGTCAGTGGCCACCCGTTGATCCCCTCCGCGACGCTGACGGCGTATCATGGCACGAGCCAAGCCCACCAGCAGCACGGCGCCGAGTGCGGTGATGATGGCGAGAACGCGCACCTGGTTGTCCGGCACCGCGCCCTCACCCGGCGCGCTGATGCGCACCACCGCGCCCGCCGGAACGTCCTGGGCGACGAAACGCGCGAAGGTGCGTCCGCCCGCGGTGGTCGGGCCCGTTGACGTGAGGCCGGCGCCCTCGGCGCGCCCCAAGGCATCCTCCACCAGCACCTCGAGCACGTCAGTCGGCGCGGCAAGCGTGAACGAGTGCGCCGCCTCAGCGGGCACCTCATACGAGTACGAGAACTGCTTCAGGCCGGGCGCGAACGGCGCAGCGAGTCGTGCGCGTCCCGCCTCGAACCGCACGGCGCCGCCGGAGAAGTCGGTCTGTCCCACCGTGGCGTTACGCGCTCCGTCGAGAAGCACACCCTCCCAGACAACGCCCGTGTCACCGGCGGCCACGCGCGTCACGGTGGAGTCGTTGGACAGTTCATAGACCTCGAGCATGATCCGGCGCTTCTCCTGTCCGGGTGCGGAGAACACGACGTGCCGCGCGCGCACATGCACGGGCACTGGTCCGCTGGTGGTGTCGTGCACCACCAGTTCGGCGTCTCCTCCGCTGACCGCGCGAGCTGCGAGCGGCGAGGTGAAGTACGCAATGCCAGCATAGACACTGGACGCGAAGTAGACCGCATTCGGATCGCCCGACGTACGGTAGCTGAAGGCGTAGCGGCCGGCGCCGTCGGTACGCGTCGAGTCAAGCGGCGCGGCGCGGTCCGTGCCGACGCGGTGCAGCACCACCCACGTCCCGGCGACGGGCTGCACCGCGGTGCGCGCACCGCGAACGACGCGTCCGCGCACGGAGCGCGTCTCGCCCGGCGGCGTGCCATGCACGCTCCCCACCGCCGGCGCCGGCGTCGCGGCCCCCTGCGCGCCGACGCCCGATGGCGGCAGCCAAACCGCGAGTCCACAGGCCGCAATTGTCCGCGCCGTGCAACGAACGGCCGCGGCGAGCCGCGGTGTGTGGCGTCGGCCGCGCGTGGTCATATCACGGGCGGAACTTGCCAAAGTCCTCGGGGCGCATGTGTTCGAGGCGGCGCTGCAGCTGCTCGGCCGACAGCGAATCGTCGTCGCGCCCCGCGTGCCCGGGGACACCGTCGTCGAGATCGCCGCCGAGCAGCGCCTCGTGCACGAAAATGGGCGCCTCGAGCCGGAGCGCGATAGCGATCGCGTCGCTGGGCCGCGCGTCCACGATCATGACCGATCCGTCTCGGGCCAGGTGCAGCTCGGCGTAGAAGGTTGAGTCCTGCACGCGCGTCACCTGCACGCGGCGCAGGGTGGCGCCCAGCCCGCTGATGAGCGCCTGGCAGAGATCGTGGGTCATGGGACGCTCGTGCCGCACGCCATTGATTTGCATGGCGATGGACTCGGCTTCCGGACGACCGATCCAGATGGGGAGGACGCGCTCGCCGCCGCGCTCCTGCAGAATCACGACGTACGTGTTGGACGCACTGTCGAGCCCGAGTTTGGCGACGCTGACCGGTATCACGAGTCCTCCCAGCGGAGGCGCGCTCAGCGCGCGCGAACGGCGCGCCTGAGCTCGGCCACCTTGTCGGTGCGCTCCCAGCTGAAGAGCGACACCTTCTTGCCGAAGCGATCCACCTTTGCCGGCGTGCGACCGAAGTGGCCGTACGCCGCGGTCGGGAAATAGATCGGCTTGCGCAAGTCGAGCGCGGCGATAATGCCCCGCGGGGTCAGGTCAAAGATGGACGAGACGGCGCGCATGATGGCTGCCTCCGGCACCGACCCCGTGCCAAACGTGTCGACCATCACCGACACCGGCTTGGCGACGCCGATGGCGTAGGCCAGCTGCACCTCGCACTTCGACGCCAGCCGGGCGGCCACGATGTTCTTGGCGACCCAGCGCGCGGCGTAGGTGGCCGAACGGTCCACCTTGGACGGGTCCTTGCCCGAGAAGGCGCCGCCGCCGTGGCGGCCCATGCCGCCGTACGTGTCGACGATGATCTTGCGGCCGGTGAGGCCGGCGTCGCCCTGCGGGCCGCCCACGACGAACCGGCCGGTCGGGTTGATGTGCACCTTCATGCGGCGCGCGCGCAGCTCCGGGGGGATGACCGCTTCGATGATGTCGTGCTTCACCGCCTCGTGAATCGCCTTGTTCTTGACCGTGTCGGCGTGCTGGGTGGAGATGACGACGGTATCCACCTCAACCGGCCGGCCGTCCTCGTACACCACCGACACCTGCGACTTGCCGTCGGGGCGGAGCCAGGCGAGCGTACCGTCCTTGCGGCGGTCGGCCAGCGCGTGCGTGAGCTTGTGCGCCAGCATGATCGGGAGCGGCATGAGCTCCTCCGTCTCGTCGCAGGCGAAGCCGAACATCATCCCCTGGTCGCCGGCGCCGCCGGTGTCGACGCCCTGCCCGATGTCGCGCGACTGCTGGCCGAGTGCGTTGAGCACAGCGCACGAGTCGGCGTCGAAGCCGATGCCGGCTTCCGTGTACCCGATGTTCTTGATGGTGTCGCGCACGAGGCCGCGCAGGTCCACCCAGGCATCGGTGGTCACCTCGCCGAAGATCGTCGCGAGTCCAGTGGTCACCATCGTCTCGCACGCGACGCGCGACTGCGGGTCCAGGGCGAGCAGCGCGTCGAGCACCGCATCGGAGATCTGGTCGGCGATCTTGTCGGGGTGGCCTTCGGTGACGGATTCGGACGTGAAGAGATGGCGGTGCAGCATGGGATCAAGTCGGGTGGAGGCGGAAACGGCCGGCGAAGTGCCGGCCGCCCTAGTGCGATTCCGCGATATCTGGAACAATATCGGTGTCGACGAGGGCGATCAACCCGTCAACGGCGTCGCCACTCAACTTCAGCTCCGCGAGCAAGCGCTCGCGCAACAGCACCTCGGCGGCGGCGGCCGTGCCGGCGTCCACCGCCTGGGCGGCGGCCGCGGCGGCCGCGGTCACGCGAATGCTGCGGATGAGGTGCTTGACGGCGGCCACGGAGCGCGGCGCCACGCTCAGCTCGCGGATGCCGAGGCCGAGCAGGGCGAAGGCCATCACCGGCTGCGACGCCATCTCGCCACACACCGACACTTCAATGCCGGCGGCGGCGCCCTCGGACTGCGTGCGCGCGATAAGCCGCAGCACGGCGGGGTGCAGCGCGGTGAAGCGGCTCACCATCTGGATGTTGCCGCGATCCACCGCCAGCGTGTACTGCACGAGGTCGTTGGTGCCGATGGAGAAGAAGGCCGTTTCGCGCGCGAGGGCATCGGCGGTGATGACCGCGGCCGGCGTCTCGATCATGACACCCAGCGGAATGTCGGCCTGGTGCGGCACGCCGAGCGCGGCGAGCTCGCGCGCCGCCTCGGCGAGGAGGACGCGCGCCTCCCGCACCTCCTCCACCGACACGATGAGCGGCAGCATGATGCGCAAGTCACCGTGCACGGCCGACCGCAGCAGGGCGCGCAACTGCACCTTGAAAAGCTCGGGCTTGTCGAGGCACATGCGGATCGCGCGCCAGCCGAGGAACGGATTCGACTCGTGCGGGAATCCGCCGACCGGGAGCTTGTCGCCGCCGATGTCGTACGTGCGAATGACCACGGGATGCGGGGCAAAGGCACGCAGGACGCGGCTGTACGCCTCGTACTGCTCGTCCTCGTCGGGCATCGCCGCGCGGCCCACCACGAGGAACTCGGTGCGCATGAGCCCCACGCCCTCCGCGCCGCTCGTCGCCGCGCCCGCGGCCTCATCCGGCATATCCACATTGGCCCGCAGCGTGATGCGCACACCGTCGGCCGTGATCGCCTCGGCCCGCGCGTACTGCTGCATTTCCTGCGCCTCGTCCTGCTCGACGCGCGCCCTCTCGCGGTACTCGGCGATGCGCTCCGGCGACGGCTTGAGGATCAGTAGGCCGTGCGTGCCATCCACGATGGCCGTCGAGCCCGACTCCAGCCGCGCGGTGGCGTCGCGTAGTCCAACGACTGCCGGCAGGCCAAGGGACCGCGCGAGGATGGCGACGTGCGACGTGCGCGTTCCTGCGTCGGTGGCAATGGCGGCGATGGTCTCGCGGTCGAACTGAACGGTGAGCGACGGCGTCAGGTCGTGCGTGATGAGGATGGCGTTGCTCCCCTTCGGCAGGTCCACGGGATCGCGGTCGGGGAGGTCGAGCAGCACCGACAGCACGCGGATCTGCACGTCGAGCAGGTCGCTCACCCGCTCGCGCATCAGCGCATTGGTGGAGCGGGCGAAGTGTTCGCGCCACTCGAGGAGCACCAGGTCGAAGGCCTTCTCCGCCGCGAATCCCTGGCGGATGAGCGTCTCGACGCTCGTGCGCAAGTCGGCGTCGCCGCAGATGGTGATCTGCACGTCGAAGATCGCGGCTTCCTCGGGGCCGGCATGCTCCGCCACGCGGTCGCGCACCTTGCGCAACCGCTCGATGGCATGGTCGCAGGCGGCGTGCAGGCGCGCGATCTCGCCGTCCGCGTCGGCGGAAGCGACCATACGCGCCGCCACCTCGGGCACCTCCCAGCGGAGGAGGTGCACGGGCCCGATGACAATGCCGGGCGAGGCGGGAACGCCGGTGATGACGATGCTCACGTCACATCTCGCTGAACTTTGAGTTGACGAGCGCGACCAGCGCATCCGCGGCGGCTTCCTCATCGTCGCCCGTCGCGCGGATCAGGATGGTGGCCCCGCACTCCGCGGCGAGCATCATGACGCCCATGATGCTCTTGCCGTTCACTTCCAGGTCGTCGCGCACGATGGTGATAGCCGACCGGTAGCGAGCGGCGACCTTCACGATCTCCGCCGCGGGGCGCGCGTGAATGCCGTGGGCGTTCTGCACCTCGACCGACCGTTCAACCATCAGCGCACCACCGCGTAGATGAAAAAGAGCAGGAGCAAGACGACGCCGACCCGCCAGCCGTCAGTGCGCGCCTGCCAGCGGGCAAGCGCGACGGCGAGCAGCGCGGCGAGGCCCAGTTCGATACTGAGGGACGTCAGATGCACGGCGCGGAGACGCAGCAGCACCAGCGGCAACGCGGCGCCGGCGACGACGGCCAGCGCCCGCGCCAAATGCAGCGGACCCGTGCGCAACACGGAGCTTCCGAGCGCCGCAGCGACCTTGAGTCCCTCGCGATACCCCGCCCGCAACCCCCACGCGCGCAGGGCCACATGGGCGACGTTGTAAGTTCCCACAAAGACCGCGAGCACGCCAGTTGCAGGCGCCCCGAGCCCAAAAGCGAGCAGGGCCAGTGCCGAGCAGAAGGGCAGCCACCCCGCCCAGACGAGCCGATCGCCCGCGGCGCCGAGCGGCCCGCAGCAGGCCGTCCGAAAGCGCTCCACGTGTACCGGATCTTCGCCGTCGAGCTCGGCGCGCACCAGGGCGCCGACCGCGAGCGCCGCCATGTACGGGTGGGCGTTGAAGTAGCGGCTGTGCCTGGCCATCGCTGCGCGATACGCGTCGCCACCGCGTCCGCCGGGCAGCAGGCGAAAGGCGGGCTCGGCGGCGAACGCGATGCCGTTGCCGATCATCGTCTCGTAGTTATAGCTGCCCTGCACCGCAAAGAGCCGCGCGAAGACGCGCAGCCACGTGCCCAGCGGAAGCGTCCGCGACGCGCTCACAGGAGCACCGCCGCCACGGAGCCCGCGGCGAGCCCGGCGGCCAAGTACCACACGTAGCCCTTCGCCGAGTGCACGACCTTCCACACCGCCGCGCCCGCAACACCGACGGCGAGCACCCCCACCACGCCCAGCGACATCGCGCCGCTCACGGCGTTCAGCCCGCCTTGCAGCGCGTCCCGCGCCGGCCACAGCGCGAGCACGAAGACCGCCGTCACGGCGCCGGCGCGCCCGAAGTCAACGACGAGACCCATCCACTGCACGGCCAACACGGCCGCGGCGTCACCGGCTGCGAGTTCGTCACGATACCGCGCGGCGACCGACAGGTTAAACGTCCGCAACCAGATGAGCGTCTGCCCGCCAATCATCGCGAGCGTGAGGCCGGCCAGCATCGCGAACGGCAGCATGCGAGCCGTCGCGTCGAGGTCGCCGCCGGGGACCGCGGCCACGGCGCCCGCCGCCACGGACGCGGGTCCCCACTCGGGATAGCGCGAGGCGCCAAAGGGCATCGTCTCGAGCGCAAAGCACTCGAGGAGCACGCCCGCCAGCAGGCCGGCGACGACGTTGCCGCAGACGGCGCCGGCGAGCGTTGCGGCGACCAGCGGACGCGAGAGCATGGCCTGCGGGAACGACACGAAGTCGAGGCCGACCACCGCGCCGAGCGCCGTGAGCGCCACCAGCGTGCCGGGCTCGATCATCCCCCGCTCCGCGTGAGCAGGTCCTCGAGCGGAACGGGATCCGCCCCCGGCACGTCCTGCGCAGACACTTCCACGCCCCGCGCGCCGATGGCGCGGAGGTCGGCCTCCTCTGCCGCATCGAGGAAGACGTAGCGCAGCTTCGGAGAACGTCCCGCGCGATGATGCAAGCCGCCGACGCTGACCCGCGTGATCGCCCGGTCGCCCTCCACGAGCGCGCGCATCGTGGCCGTGGTGCCCGTGAGCAGCAGTCCGCGCGCCGGGAGCAGCCGATATGCCGGGAGACGCGCGAGCGCGCCGGCCACGGACTCGAAGTGCACGGTCATCTCCGGCGGCACGCCCATGCGGTAGAGCTCCTGCTCCCACGCGCTGTCGGCCACCAGGTCATCGACGAGCACAATGAAGCCAAGAGCCAGCGGCTGGCCCCACCCCACCACGACCTGACCGTGCACGAGGCGATCATCGATGCGGTAGGCCTCAATCGCCACGCACGCCCTCCTCGGCGACGCACATCGCGGCCCGCCCCTTCTCCACCGCGAGCCGCCAGGTGTCGGGTCCGCCGGCGGGCGCCATCGCGAAGGCGAGGAGCATCGGCAGGTTCGCCCCGCAGACCACGGCGAGCCCCGGCGACTCGCGCGCGATGCGCCGCGCCGCGATGGTGCAACTCCCGGCCGGCAGGTCGGTGAAGACCACCTGCGCGCCGGTGGACGCGACCGCATGCCGGAGCGCATCGACGAGTTCCGCGCCGCCGAGCGTCGCGTTGCTGAACGGCATCAGCCGCGACGCCGCGGCGGCCCCGGCAACGCGGAAGACGGCGCTCACGAGCCCTTCCGCGAGGTCGCCGTGCGCGGCGACGACGGCGCGCGGACCCTCACTCATCGTCGTCGAGCAGGTACTTGCCGACATCGGCGGTGCGCCGGACCATCTTCGCCTTCAGCCGTTCATTGAAAGCGTGCGCGGCATCCACCCCGGTGTAGCGGAGCAGGTGGTTCATGGCGATCACCTCAGAAATGACCGTGATGTTCTTCCCGGGGTTCAGGGGCACGGTGATCTTGGGGAGGTCCACGCCGAGGATGTTCACCGTCTGTCCGTCGAGCCCCGTGCGGTCCACTTGCACGCTCTGGTCCCAGACAATGAGATCCACGACCACCTCGATGCGCTTCTGCTGTCGCACGGAGTGGATGCCGAAGATCGCGCTGACGTCAATGAGCCCGACGCCGCGAATCTCCATGAAGTGCCGTTGCATCTCGTGCCCGCGACCTATGATGACGTCGGCCCCCTTGCGCCGCACCAGCACAAGGTCGTCGGCAACGAGACGATGGCCGCGCTCGACGAGGTCGAGCACGCACTCCGACTTCCCGATGCCACTCTCGCCGGTGAAGAGCAGGCCGACGCCGAAGACGTCGGCGAGCGAACCGTGCAGCGAAAGCGCTGGCGAGAACTCGTTCTCGAGGAACGGCGTGATGAGGCGGTAGAACTCCATCGTCTTGAGCCCGGAGACGAGGATGGCCACACCGGCGCGACGCGCCTCCTCGTCCATGCCGTCGGGGAGCGGCTGACCCTTTGTGACCATGACGCAGGGAATGGGATACCCAAAGAACGTGCGCAGAATCCGGCGCCGGGTGTCGTCGTCGAGTGTGCGGAGGTACGTGATTTCGGTCTCGCCAAGCACCTGCACGCGCTGGTGCACAAAGCGCCCGGTGTAGCCGGCGAGGACGAGTCCTGGCCCCGACGCGTCGGATGACGGGATCTCGCGCGCGAGCCCGTCCGGGCTGCCGAGCACGGTAAGGGCCAGGGCGTCGCCCATGCGTTCCACCAGCCCGCGGACAGTCAGCGCCATGGTCGCCTCAGCGCCTCACGCCGGCGCGGCGCTTCGGTGTCCGACGCTCCTTGGACGCCTGGCGCACGAGTTTGGCGAGCGCCTCAGTCAACGCCGGGCCCCAGTACCGGCCGACGGCGTGGGCCAACAACCGCGTGCCGCGCGGTGCGGCGAAGACGATTTCGACGCGACGTTCTGGGCCGTCCGCATGGAACCGGACGGACGCGCTCGTCGCGCGCGGGATGCGTTCCGCCGCCGTCAGGACGGCCCGTTCCGCCTTCTTAAGCATTGACTGCGTCAGCGCGATGCCATGATGCGAAAAGACCAACTCCACGACGCTACCCTCCGGTCTGAATCACTTGCTGAAGATGCGCTGCCGTCTCGTCTGCCGCGCGGTCCCACGTGAACGACTCGGCGAATCGGCGACCGCTGTCGCCGAGCCGCACCACGAGATCTGGTGCGGCGCAGAGCCGTTGCATCGCCGCCGCCATCGCCTCGGTGTCGCCATGCGGAACGAGAAACCCCGTCTCGCCATCGCGCACCGACTCCCGGATGCCCGGGGAGTTGGACGCGACCACCGGCGTGCCACACGCCGAGGCCTCGATGTTGGTGAGGCCCCACCCTTCCTTGGGTGACGCAAAGGCCGTCGCCCACGAGCGTCGAAGGAGCGCCAGCTTCTCGGATTCGCTCACAAAGCCAAGAAACCGCACGCGACCGGTCAGGTCAAGCGACGCCGCCAGCTGCTCAAGCCGCGGGCGGTAGTCCCCTTCTCCCGCGATCTCGAGGACCGCGCTCCGATCGGCCACCCGCGCGAAGGCCCGGATGACGAGGTCCACACCCTTGTACTTCTTGAGCCGGCCGAGGTAGGCGAAGACCGGCGTGGGGGAGCGTTGGGTTGCGTCGGGCGTGTAGTACTCGCAGGACGCCCCGGGATGGATGACCCGCACGTGCGCACGCGCAATCCCGCGGCCGGTGAGATCGTCGGCCGTGCTCTCGCTGATGGCTTCGAACGGCGTGCGGCGATACACGAACGGGATGGGACGCTCCGACAGCCAGACGGCCGCGGCGAGCGGCGCCGCGAGTTCCTGAAACGCGGTGCCGCCGAACAGGTGCGGCACGCACGCCACCACGCGGCGCGCCCCCCACAGCGGCGTATACAGCGGCATCTTGTTGATGTCCTCCACGAGGACGTCGAACGGGCGCGCGGCAAAGTGGCGACGGTAGTACGGCCACGCCGCAAGGGCGAACGTCTGCCGGATGCCCGTGCGATGCACGTCAATGCCGCCGAGCACGGCGCGCGGCGGACAGCCGGGCCAGCCGCCGCACAACATGGTGACCTCGTGCCCGCTCGCCGCGAGTCGCTCGAAGATCTCGTGGAGGTGGATTTCGGCGCCCCCTGCCAGCGGATTCTCGCGGTCCTGCCAGTTGACCACCAGGAGGCGCACTAGAGCCGCCCCATGCGCCGCGCGAGGGCGTCGAGCACCCCATTTACGAAACGCGCGCTCTGCTCGCTGCCGAAGCGCTCCGCGAGGCGCACGGCCTCCTGCAGCACGACGCGCGGCGGCGTGCTTGCCTGCGACAGCTCCGCGGCCGCGAGGCGCAATACGCAGCGCTCGATGGCACCGAGACGCTCGATGCGCCAGTTCGTCGTGACCTCGCCGAGTTCGGCGTCGAGGTTGGCCCCGTCGGCCTGGATGAGGCGCAGCAGCGCATCGGCGAAGACGCGCTCCTCGGGCGCAACCTCGAGGTCGTCCCAGAGGAGCAGCGCGACATCATCGAGCGGCTGGCCGTCGCGCAGGTCCCAGGCGTAGAGGGCCTGGAGCGCCCGCGCCCGCCCGCGCGTTTCGAGTCGGGCCATCAGTTGTCGTCCCCGACGTCAGCACCCGTGTCGAGCAACCCGAACAGGTCGGCCATCTGCATGGCGGCGAGCGCCGCCTCCCATCCCTTGTTGCCGTGGTCGCCGCCGGCGCGCTGCATCGCCTGGTCGAGCGTGTCCGTCGTCAGCAGGGCGAAGCCAATGGGGACGCCGTACTCGCCCTGCAGCATCGAGAGCCCGCGCGACGCCTCGCCGGCCACGAAATCGAAGTGCGGCGTCTCGCCGCGGATGACAGCGCCACAGGCGACCACCGCATCGTAGCGCTCGCTCATGAGCACGCGCGCCACCGCCGACGGCAGCTCCCACGCCCCAGGCACCCACACCACGTCCACGTCGTCGGCGCGGGCACCGTGGCGCACGAGGCAGTCGAGCGCGCCGTTCACCAGCGCCTGCGTCACGGGCTCGTTGAATCGGCTGGCGACGACCACGAAGCGGCGACCGGCCCCGGTCGGGGTTCCCTCGAACTCAGCCATCACAGCGCCCGCAGGTGGCCGAGCTTGCGCACCTTGGTTTCGAGGTAGCCGGCGTTCTCGCTCGTCGCGGGCGAGATGATCGCTACCCGTTCGCCGAGGCGGAGCCCGTACCCCACGAGGCCAACCAGTTTCTTGGGATTGTTGGTGATGGGGCGGATGGACTGCAGGCCGAGGTCGAGCAGGATCTGCGCGCCGATACCGTAGTTCCGGAGGTCCGGAGCGAAGCCGAGTTTCTCATTGGCCTCCACCGTGTCAGCGCCGAGATCCTGGAGTTCGTACGCCTTGAGCTTGTTGAGCAGGCCGATGCCGCGTCCTTCCTGGTCCAGGTAGACGATCACGCCCTGGCCGGCCTCCGCGACGAGACGCATGGCCTCGTGCAGCTGCCAGTGGCAGTCGCATCGCAGCGAGTGGAAGGTGTCGCCGGTCAGGCACTTGGAGTGCATGCGCACGAGCACATCCTCGGCGCCATCCACCTCACCCTTCACCAGCGCCACGTGTTCGTGGTCGTCCACGTCGTTGCGATAGCCGATGACGCGGAACTCGCCGAACTCGGTGGGCAGGCGCGCCTCAGCCACGCGATGCACGAGGCGCTCGTTCTGCAATCGGTGCGCCACGAGCTGCGCCACCGTGATGAACGTCAGGCCATGCTTCTCGCAGAATGCCTCGAGCTGCGGTCGCCTGGCGGTGGACCCATCGTCGGTGAGAATCTCGCAGATCACGCCGGCGGGCTGGAGTCCCGCCGCCCGCATCAGGTCCACCGCCGCTTCGGTGTGCCCGACCCGCTGGAGCACGCCGCCCTCGCGCGCGCAGAGCGGGTGCACGTGCCCCGGCCGACGGAAATCGGAGGGGACCGCGAGTGGATCGGCGCACCGCCGGATCGTGGCGGCCTGATCAGCGGCGCTGATGCCCGTGGTGACACCGTAGCGACGGACCGCGTCGACAGTCACCGTATACGCGGTCCGGAGCGCATCAGTGTTTTCGCTTCCCATCATCGGAAGGTCGAGCTGCGCGACGCGACCGGGGCTCAACGCCACGCAGATCATGCCCTTGGCGTGCATGAGGAAGTTGACCTTCTCCGGCGTGACGAACTCCGCCGCGAGAATGAGGTCGCCCTCGTTCTCGCGGTCCTCATCGTCGGCAACGACGATGAACTTGCCGGTTCTCAAGTCCTGAATGGCCTGCTCGACTGTGGCGAACGGCATTAGGCTGACGGTAGATGGTAGACGGCAGACAGCAGGTGCGGTGCCGCGAGGCGCTGCACGTACTTGCCCACCAGGTCGGCTTCCACGTTGACGCGGTCACCAGCGCGCAGGTCGCCCAGCATGGTGTGGCGCAGCGTGAACTCGATCAGCGAGATCTGCACGCCGCCGTCGAGGAGTTCGTTGACGGTCAGGCTCACGCCGTTCACCGCGAGGGATCCGTGCGGCACCATCAGGGGCATCCACTCGGCCCCCAGCGCGAGGTCGATGAGCAGTGCGTCACCATAGGTCGCGACCCGCGTCACGTCGGCCACGGCATCCACGTGCCCGGCGACCAGGTGGCCGCCGAGCCGGTCGCCCAGCGCCATTGACCGCTCGGTGTTGATGCGACGCCCTTCGGTCCACGCGCCGAGCGTGGTGCGCTCGAGCGTCGTCGTGACGGCCGCTACCGTGAAGGTGCCCGGCCCGGCCTCGCGCACGGTCAGGCAGACACCGTCACAGGCAATGCTCTCACCGTCGGCGACGGCATCGTACGCCGTGCGCACCACGAACTCGCGGCCCGCCGGGGTCGGCGCGGCGCGGACAATGGTGGCGACGTCGGAGATGATGCCAGTGAACATGGGAACGGCAGAGAGACAACAGACAAACAACAGAGAGACAACAGACAAACAACAGAGAAACGGAGCGAGGGGGTTAGGGAGGAGCCAAGACGGTCATCAGGTCATCGTCGAACTCCCGGCGTTCAACAACCCGCCAGCGCGCCAACGCGCTGGTGGCTGCCGCCGGGACCGCCGAGAAGGCGCCCAGCGCCCCCGCGCCCAGCAGCACCGGCGCCTGAAAGATAACCAAACGATCCACCAGATTGCTCCCCAGCAGGGCGCCCGCCAGCGTGGCGCCCCCCTCGACAAGCAAGTGGTGCACGCCTCGCGCATGCAGCGACTTCAGGGCAGACGGAAGGTCAGGCGCTTCGACGGCCTCGACGCCCTTCCGCCCGAGCGCGATCGCGTTCGGGCCCGAGGCCTTCGCTGTCATGATGGCGGTCGGAGCCTTCCCCGCCGTGCGCGCCAGCTGGCTGGAGAGCGGCAATCGCGCATCGTGGTCGAACACGACACGCAGCGGCGCCACCCTCGGCTTCCGCACGCCGCGCACGGTGAGCGCCGGGTCATCGGCGATGGCCGTGCCGATACCGATCGCAATGGCATCGGCGCCGGCGCGCAGCCGATGCACCTGCTTGCGCGCGCCGTCCCCCGTGAGCCAACCGCGCTCCCGATCGGCGGCGGCAATGGCGCCGTCCATCGAGACGGCCAGCTTGAGCGTGACCCACGGCCGCGTTGCGCCGCCCGCCCAGTGCAGGAACGGCGCGTTCAACTCGCGCGCCGCCGCCGCCTCGAGGCCGAACTCCACGGCGATGCCGGCCGCGCGGAGTGCGTCGGCGCCGTGCGCCTTGGCGGGATTGGGGTCTGGAACGGCGGCAACCACGCGCCGCACGCCGGCGGCGATGAGCGCGGCAGCGCACGGCGGTTGCTTGCCGTGGGCGTTGCACGGCTCGAGGGTGCAAAAGACCTCGGCGCCGCGCGCGCGGTCGCCGGCCTGGGCGAGCGCCACCACCTCCGCGTGAAACTCCCCAAAGCGCGCGTGATGCCCGGCGCCGACGATGACGCCGTCGCGGACGATGACGGCGCCGACCAACGGGTTCGGCGCCGTCTGCCCCCAGCCGCGCGCGGCGAGCGCGAGCGCGCGCCGCATCCACGCACGCTCGCGCACGCCCCACTCGCCAGCCGACTTGCTCATTAGAAGCCCGTGCGGAGTCCCACCGAGAAGTAGCTGCGGCTTGCCGTCGCGCTCGACCCAAACGTGTTCAGCGCCGCCGGCAGCGACCCGCCGCTCACCTGCCCTGCTTCGGCGACGAGCTTGCCGATGAAGAAGTTGAGACTGAACCCGGCGTAGATGTTGGAGCGTGTCATGCTATTGCTGAAGTTTGCGCTGACGGTCTGCGGCTGCGCGGGCGCCTGCGGGCGGACGGTGACCCGCAGGTTTGTCGAGTTGTCATACTTGTCCTGGCCAAACCCTGCCTGCAGCCCAAAGACGAGGAACGTCTTCGACGCGCTGAAGCGCCAGCTGCTCGTCTTGATGTCCAAGTCGTTCATCGCAAAATCACCCGGCGCGCTCGACCCGGCCGCGCTCACGGAACTCTGCCCGCCAACCGAGATCGTCGGCAGCGCGCGCTGGACCCAACTGAACGAGGCGCCGGGCACGAGGACCGACTCCTGCAGGAGGCCCACGCGCACGCCGTAACCGAACTTGGTGGAGCCTCCGGGGAGCGAAACCGTGACGTCGCCGCCCTCGGGCGCGGTGGGGATGTACGTGGCCGTCAACAACGCGTCGACGCCGCCCACTCGAGTGACACCGAGCGGAAATCCGCGGTAGATGCCGAGCGCCCCGTCAATGGACGCCATGGGGATGAACTGGTCTTCACCCTGATAGTCCGTGCGCTGTGGCGAACTCGTATTGAAGGCGACGTCGTTGATCGTGGGGAATGTGCCGTTCACCGCCGACGCTCGTACGGCGACGGCGACGTGGGGAAAGCCACCGAGCACTCCACCCTGTCCAAGCGTGGTGCTGCCCCCCACGAGCGCGGTGGAGATCTGCGGCGTGAGGAAGTTGAAGAGGTCCGCCGTCTTGCGGCACGCGTCAGCCGTCGTCCCTGACGTCGCGCACTGGGCCTGGGCCGAAGCGCTGGCCATGACGAGTGCCACGCCGGCCAGGATCACTGAATTGCGAACACGCATGTTCACATACCTCCCATGAGAATGACTCGTCCCGTTCCTTTCACCACCTCGCCGAGCATCCAGCTCTCGACGCCTGCCGCGGTGGCGCTCGCGCGAACCTCGGCGGCGCCCCGCGCGTCGGTGATCACCACCATGCCGACGCCCATGTTGAATGCCCTGAACATCTCATCGCGCGCCACCCCGCCCGCGTCGCCCAGCACGCGGAAGACGTTTGGAATCACCCACGAGCCCGTGTCGACGGCGGCGTCGAGCGCGGGCGGGAGCGACCGGTCGAGATTCCCAGGCAATCCCCCTCCTGTAATGTGGGCCATGGCGTGGATTACGCCACACACCGGGGCGAGCGCCTTGAGGTACGAACGGTGCACCGCCAGCAGGACATCGGCCGTGGACCGCGTGTCGCCGGGAAAGACGTCGTCGGGCGCCAGCTTCAACCGTTCGTTCACGATGCGGCGCGCCAGGGAATAGCCGTTGGTATGCAGCCCGCTCGAGGCGAGCCCGACGAGCACGTCGCCTTCGCGCACGCGGTCGCGGGTGATCACCTGGTCCTCCTCCACCCAGCCAACGATAAAGCCGGCAAGGTCGTAGTCGGGCGGCGTGTACAGGCCCGGCATCTCCGCGGTCTCGCCGCCCACGAGCGAACACCCGTTCTCACGGCAGCCGGCGGCGACGCCCGCCACCACCTGCTCCACCACCTCGGGGACGAGCCGGCCGAACGCGACGTAGTCAAGGAAGAAGAGCGGCTCGGCCCCCTGCACCAGGATGTCGTTGACGCAGTGGTTCACGAGGCAGTGGCCAATGGTGTCGTGCCGGCCGGCCTCGATGGCCACCTTGATCTTGGTCCCCACGCCGTCGGCGCTCGAGACGAGCAGGGGCGCGCGCGCCCCGGCCGGCACACGGAACATGCCGCCGAAACCACCGAAGCCGCCGCGCGCACCCGCCGTGAACGTGCTCTCGACGAGCGCCCTGATGCGATGCTTGGACGATTCGGCGGCGGCGATATCGACCCCGGCGGCGGCGTAGGTCAGGCGCTCGTCGCTCACGACGGCATCTCTTGGTCGAAGGACACCAGACGGTGGAAGTCGGCGACGCGGCGGTCAATGTCGTCGCGCGTCACCGACATCAGCCGCGTGATCGAGAACGCCTCGACCACGAACGAGCCCATCGCCGAACCGATGACGACGGCGCGGCGCAGGTTGGCGTCGCTGAGGTCGTTGGTGCGCGCCAGGTAGCCCATGAACCCGCCGGCGAACGAGTCGCCGGCGCCCGTGGGATCGAAGACCGCCTCGAGCGGATAGGCGGGAGCGTAGAAGATGGAATCGCGCGTGAACATGAATGCGCCGTGCTCGCCCTTCTTGATCAGCACCGTCTTGGGGCCGCGCGCGAGAATCCAGCGCGCCGCCAGCACGAGGTTGGCCTGGTCGGTGAGCTGGCGGGCCTCGCCATCGTTGAGCGTGATCAGGTCCACCCGCCCCAGCAGGTCGAGCAGGTCGCCGCGCCGCGACTCGATCCAGAAGTTCATCGTGTCGCAGGCGACGAAACGCGGTCGCTCCACTTGCTCGAGCACTTGCAGCTGGAGCCGCGGGTCAATGTTGGCAAGGAAAACGTATTGCGCCGACCGGAACTGATCGGGAAGCTTGGGTCGGAAATGCGAGAAGACCCCGAGTCGCGTCTCCAGCGTCTCCGCCGAGTTGAGGTCGTGCCGGTATCGGCCGCGCCAGCGAAACGACTCGCCGTCAGCGTACTCGAGGCCGGCGAGGTCGATGTTCCGCGCGCGCAGCGCCTCGAGCCGTTCCACGGGGTAGTCGCTGCCGACCACGCCGACCAGCTGCACCGGCCCCTGATGGCAGGCCGCGGCGGAGAAATACGTAGCCGAACCGCCGAGCACTTCGTCGGCCTTGCCGAAGGGGGTTTCGACGGAATCCAGCGCGACGGAACCGACGACGAGAAGGGACATCGGAACGGGGAGGAGGGAGAGGCGAAGGGACGAGGAACGAGTGCAGGGACGAGTGTCCCTACATCCGCTCCGGGGCGGTGATGCCGAGCAGGGTCAGTCCATTCGCCAGCACCTGGCGCGCGGACTTGGCGAGCGCGAGCCGCGCGCGCAGGATGTGCTCGGGTTCGCCGAGCACGTGATGCTTGTGGTACCACAGGTGCACCTGGCGCGCCGTCTCCAGCAGGTACAGCGCCACGCGATGCGGCTCAAGCGACTCGGCGGCGCCGGCGACGAGACGCGGATAGTCGAGCAGCGACGAGACCAACTCGCGCTCGGCGTCCTCGGCCAGAGCGTCCCACTGCACGCCGTCGGCTGTGATCGCCGCCGGGTCGATCTCGCCGACGCGAAAGATGCCGCTCAACCGCGCGTGCGCCATCTGGATGTAATAGACGGGGTTCTCTTCCGACTGCGAACGCGCGAGATCCACGTCGAAGACCAGTTGGCTGTCGCCTTTTCGCATCAGGAAGAAGTACCGCACCGCATCGCGCCCGACCTCGTCAATGAGATCGCGCACCGTGACGTAACTGCCGGCGCGCTTGGAGATCTTCACCTCCTCGCCGCCGCGCAGTACCGTCACCATCTGGTGCAACACGTAGTCCGGATAGCCCGGCGGAATCCCGATTTCGAGCGCCTGCAGTCCGGCGCGCACGCGCGCCGTGGTGCCGTGATGGTCGGCCCCCTGCACATTGATGGCGCGCGTGAAACCGCGCTGCCACTTGGTCACGTGGTACGCCACGTCCGGCACGAAATACGTGTACGTCCCGTCGCGCTTGCGCATCACGCGGTCCTTGTCATCGCCGAAGTCGGTGGTGCGCAACCAGAGCGCGCCATCGTCCTCGAACGTGTGACCGCCCGTCCGCAACATGTCCACCGTCTCCTCCACGCGGCCGTCCGTGTACAGCGACGACTCGAGGAAGTAGACATTGAACGTGACGCCGAATGCCTTGAGGTCGAGATCCTGCTCGGCGCGCAGCGCGGCCACGGCGAACCGGCGCATCGCATCGAAGAGCGCCGCGTCCTCAGGGCGCGTGCCGGCCGCAATGGCGTGTGCCCCGGCGAGAAGGACGGCGTGCGGGGGTGTCCCGGTTTCGGACAGGTACCGCTCGGCAATCTCCCTGATGTACTCGCCGTTGTAGCCGCCGTCGGGAATCGCCACGTCCACGCCCGCGGCCTGCGCCACGCGCACCCACAGCGACTTCGCGAGATTCTCGATTTGCACGCCGGCGTCGTTGTAGTAGAACTCGCGCGACACGGCGTAGCCAGAACCTTCGAGGAGCGCACTGATGGCATCGCCGAGCGCCGCCTGCCGCCCGTGCCCCACGTGCAAGGGCCCGGTGGGGTTGGCCGAGACGAACTCGACGTTGACAGGCGCTCCCCGCCCACGGTCTGTGCGGCCATAGGCCGCGCCCTGCGCCAGGATGTCGGCGAGGCCGCGCGCGTGCGCGCCTGCCTCGAAGCGGAAGTTGATGAAGCCCGGGCCCGCGATTTCCGTGGCGGCGACACCGGCCGCGGCCAAGTCGAGTTTCGCAACCAGCGCCTCGGCGATATCGCGCGGTTTCTTGCCCAGCGGCTTGGCCAGCGTCATCGCGAGGTTGGTCGCCCAGTCACCGTGCGCCGGGTCGCGTGGCCGCTCGAGCGCCGGCGCGACACTCTCGGGGGCCCCAATGGCGATGGCGGCCCGGGTCAGCTCCGCGCGCAGCAGCTCGTCCGGGGTCATTCGCCGCCCGGGGGCCGCGTGCCAGGCGAAGGGGCGGCCGGTTTGGCGTCCTGCTTGCGCGACTCGGACTTCCCCGCGTCCGCCTTCGCGCTGCCCGCCTTCGCGCTGTCGCCCTTCGCGCTGTCGTCCTTCGCGCTGTCGCCCTTCGCGCTGTCCGCCTTCGCGCCGTCGCCCTTCCCACCTTCCGCCTTCACGCCGTCGGCCTTCGCACCATCGCCTGCCCCACTGGCGCGCCTGGCGTTCTCCGACTTCTTCCCGTCCTTACCGTAGTCGGTGATGTAGAAGCCGGAGCCCTTGAACAACAGGCCGCCGCCGGCCGACAGCCGGCGTTCACCCGGTAATCCACAGGTCGGACAGGGTGCAGCGAGCTTGGCCGCGCTCATGTTGAGGACGAAGTCTTCAAAATCGTGGCCGTTGGAGCAGCGGTACTCGTACGTGGGCATGGACGGGACGTGGGGGGGCGAAGGCGAGACAACCTATAAATTTAGCACAGCTCGCGACCCAGCGGTATGGACACCACCACGCGGGCTCAGCTCTCGATGCGTGCCTTGAGGCGCGCGAGTGCCTGGTCGATATGCGACGGTACCAGCGTGTCGGCGATGCGGGCGAGTTCTTCCGCCTCTTTCCACGCGAACTCGAGGTCGAGCAGTTCACCCGCCAGAAGTTCGCGCTCGCGCTGCTCGTGGAGTGCCATTTCGAGGGCGAGCGTCAGTGGGGTGCCGTAGTCCTTGAACGGCTTGGTCAGCGACGTGACCGCGGCGTACCTCCGCATCACGGCGGTGAACAGGTCGGGATCGCGTTGCCCGGCCGCTTGTTCGAGCATCTCCACTGCGAGGCGTTCATCCTCCGGACGCCCTCCGGACTTGTTGACCTTCGCGAGCAGCTTGGGCGCGATCCGTATGGCATCGTCGCCGAAATACCGCGCCGTGAGTCCACCCACCACCGGCACCGTAAGCCGCACCGGCTCATCCACCGGCAGGGCGAGGCGCGCATCCTTCGCGTGCTTGCTCTCGACGCGCGGACTGGACTCGACCGATCGGTTGGAGGCCCCGGCCAACGTGCGGTAGGCCGATCCGCGAACACGACGAGCGCCGGGCTCGACGCTCGCCGGCACCGGCAGCACCAGGCGGGTCACCCGTTCGTAGGCCCTCTTGACGCCTCTCCAGGCATAGGTGCCTGCGATGATGCCGAAGCCTGCGGTCTTCATACCGACATAGATGCCTGCGGCGGCCACTACGCCGCCCGCGACGAGCCACCGGTAGTACCGCCGCCGTGCCGCGAGTTGCGCGCCAAACCGCCACGCGGCCATCTCGGGGCGCAACGCGGCACCGACCCGCACGAGTTCGGTCCCTTCGGCGAGCCGCGCCAGCCCGATGTTGTCGGTGCTCATCCGCAGGCGCGTCCGCTCGAACAGCCGCTCACACTCATCCATCGCGTCCCATCGCTCTTCGAGGGGCGACAGGTTCCACCGCTTGCACGACCGGCAGGTTACCCAGAAGCGGCCGTTCGCCAGGTCAAACGCGAGGCGCCGGCCGACCGGGAAATGCTCGATGACCTCGTTCTTGCCGAGGTCAGTGTGGCAGTAGAGGCAGGTGGAGTACATGTCGATTCAGGATATGAACCCCGGATTCCGATTCAGGGGGGCGAATGAGGAGCTCGATGCGCGATGGGAGCGTGCGAAGCGTTGCAGAACGGACCGGCCGTCATCGCACATCGCGATCAGGATTCGCCATCCTCAGTCGGCATCCGGATTCACGATCCTCAATCGTAACTATCGGTACCTTCCCCACACCCGCTCCAACGCGTCGCTGATCTCGCCGACGCTTGCCCGCGCCCGCACTGCGTCAATGATGAGCGGCATGAGTTGCGTCGCACTGAAGCGTGCTGCGGACTCGAGCGCGTGAAGCCGGGCCATCACGGCTGCACCGTCGCGCGCCTTCTTGACTGCCGTGAGGCGAGCGTGCTGCTCCGCCTCGAGCTGCGTGTAGTCCGGCGTCGGAATCACCGGCGGCGGCGCACCATCGCCGAACTTGTTGACACCCACCACGACGATCCGGCCCGACTCGACGCCCAACTGGAATTCGTAGGCGCTCTTGCCGATCTCCTCCTGCATGAAGCCGGCTTCGATGGCGCGGGCCGCGCCGCCCAGCGACTCCACCGTCTTCAACAACTCGAGGGCGCGCGCCTCGACCTCGTTGGTGAGCGACTCGACGTAGTAGGACCCTGCCAGGGGATCCACCGTCTGCGCCACGCCGCTCTCGAAGCCGACGATCTGCTGCGTGCGCAGGGCCAGCGTGGCCGCGTCGGCCGTGGGCAGCGCCAGCGCCTCGTCATAGCCGTTGGTATGCAGTGACTGCGTGCCGCCGAGCGTGGCGGCGAGGGTCTGCACGGCAACGCGCACCACGTTATTGAGCGGTTGCTGCGCCGTCAGCGTGACGCCGCCGGTCTGCGTGTGGAAGCGCAGGCGGCACGACGCGTCGCTGGCGCCGTACCGCTCTCGCATCAGCCGTGCCCACATGCGACGCGCCGCGCGGAACTTGGCGACCTCCTCGAAGAGGTCGTTGTGGCAGGCGAAGAAGAAGGACAGGCGCGGCGCAAACGCGTCCACCGCCAGGCCGGCATCCAGCGCGGCCTGCACGTAGGCGAGCGCGTTGGCGAAGGTAAAGGCGACTTCCTGCACCGCGGTCGCCCCGGCCTCGCGCATGTGGTAGCCCGAGATGGAGATCGGGTTCCACTGCGGCACCTCAGTCGCACAGAAACGCACGGTCTCGGCGATCAGCGCGAGCGACGGCGCGGGCGGGTACACGTACGTGCCGCGCGCGACGTACTCCTTGAGGATGTCGTTCTGGATGGTGCCCGACAGCGCGGCGCGGGGGATGCCGCGTTCCTCGGCGACCACGATGTACATCGCCAGCAGCGTGGAGGCCGTGGCGTTGATGGTCATGGAGGTGCTGACCTGGTCGAGCGGCAGGTCGGCGAGGAGCGCGTGCATGTCCTCCACCGTGTCGATGGCGACGCCCACGCGCCCCACTTCACCCAGCGCGCGCGGACTGTCGCTATCGATGCCCATCTGCGTCGGAAGGTCGAACGCCACCGACAGCCCCGTCTGTCCCGCCTCGAGGAGCAGCTTGAAGCGCCGGTTCGTCTCCGCCGCGGTGCCGAAGCCCGCGTACTGCCGCATGGTCCACAGCCGACCGCGGTACATCGTGGGCTGCACGCCGCGCGTGAACGGGAACTGGCCGGGCGCCCCGAGCGCCTCCTCCGCGTTCGGCGGGATGTCGCCCGGACCGTAGACCGCCGCGACCGGAATGCCGGAAGGAGAATGCACGGTGGCCATCTAGCGCTCGGCCTCCAGCATCCGTGCGGCGATCGCGACATCGTTCTTGCTGCCGATGTAGAGCGGCGCGCGCTGGTGCAACTCCGTGGGCACCACATCCAGGAGACGCTGGCGGCCATTGCTGGCGGCGCCGCCTGCCTGCTCGCAGATGAACGCGAGCGGGTTGCATTCGTAGAGCAAGCGCAGCTTTCCGCTGGGGCTCTGCGTGTTGGCCGGATACGCGAAGATCCCGCCGCCCAGCAGATTGCGGTGGAAGTCGGCTACCAGGGAGCCGACGTAGCGCACATTCATCGGCTCGCGCTGCGAGTCGAGGCCGCGAAAGCGGCGCATCAGCGCGCGCACCGGCTCGCTCCAGTACCGCTCGTACGAATCATTGACCGACAGGTACTTGCCATCGTCCGGAATGCGGATGTGCGGATGCGAGAGCAGGAACTCGCCGATGGACGGGTCGAGCGTGAAGCCGTGCGCGCCGCGGCCCGTGGAGTACACCATCATCGTGCTGGAGCCGTAGATGACGTAGCCCGCCGCCACCTGCCGGGCGCCCGCCTGCAGCATGTCCTCCACCGTCCCGTGGCCCGTACCCGGGGTGACGCGGTGCAGCACCGAGAAGATGGTGCCCACCGGCACGTTGACGTCAATGTTCGACGACCCGTCGAGCGGATCGAAGAGCAGCACATACTTGCCGCACTTGAACGGCTCCGGGATCGCGATGATCTCTTCCTCTTCCTCCGATGCCATGGCGCACAGCTTGCCACCGTGGTCCATGGCCTTGGTGATGATGGCGTTGGCAATGACATCGAGCTTCTGCTGGTGTTCGCCCTGGATGTTCTCCGAACCCGCTGCCCCCAGGATGTCAATGAGCCCGGCGCGGCGCACCTTGCTGCTGATCATCTTGGCGGCGACGGCGAGGTCGTAGAGAATGCCCGAAAGTTCACCGGTGGCCTCGGGGAACTTGGCCTCCTGCTCGATGATAAACCGGTCGATCGTGACGATCGAGGTGTCGGAATGGAAGGGCATGGTTGGCTCGGAGGACGGCAGGGTGCGGCCGGGTATGGCGCAGCACGAGAAAGCACGACAGAGCTCGATGAAAGCTCGCGTGCGCTCACCGCAGGCGCCAGCGTACGCCGGCCGCTTCCATGACCCAGCCGCCGCCGCTGGTGCGGGCGACGATGGAGCCCAGCTGGTCAGTGCGCAGCACGGTGGCGCCGTGCTGCGTCAGGCGTCGCATCACGTCCGGCGCTGGGTGGCCATAGACGTTTCGCGCCGCCACCGAGACGAGAGCGCCGCGCGGGGCTACCGCCTCAAGGAACTCCTCAGACGTGCCCGTGTGGCTGCCGTGGTGCGCGACCTTGAGCAGGTCGGCCCTGAGCAGCGCGGGTGTGCGTGCCAGCATCCATCGCTCCTCGGCCAGGTCCGCGTCGCCGGTCAGGAGCATGGTGGCGCCGCGATACTCCAGCCGCACCACGACGCAGGCGGAGTTGGGATTCGACTGTGCGGCGGTCCACGCCGAGTCGGGGGCGAGGACGCGTAGCGTCACCCCGTCCACGTCAATAACGTCGCCCGCGCGGGCCCGGCGCCAGCCGACGCCGAACGCCCGGGCAGTCGTAAGGGCGCGCAGATACGTTTCGGTAGCGCTCGTGTACGCGGGCTCGATCATCGAAGGCGGACGCATCGTCTTCAGCACCGTGGCCGCGCCGCCGACGTGGTCGGCATCCGGGTGGGTGACCACGAGCAGGGCGAGCGCGCCGCCGCGTGCGCGCAGGTAGGGGACAATGGTCGTGCGCCCGGCGTCGCGCTTCGCGTCGCCGCGCCCGGCGTCGACCAGCACCCAGCGCCCGCGCGGCGTACGCACCGCCACGGCGTCGCCCTGCCCCACATCAATCATGTGCACTTCCAGCTCGCCGCTCGACGGCGCGGGAGCAAACGCGGCGGTCGCCACGGCCGCGAGCGCCGCGAGCACCGGCCGCGCCCAGTAATGCCGGACGCACGCCGCCAGCGCGGCCACGCACGCGACGCCCAGCGCGACCGCCGTCAGGAGCGACGGGGCGGCGTGCAGCGTGGCCAATGGAAGCGACGCGCCCGCGTAGGCAATGAAGTCGAACGCCCGCACCATCGGCACCGACGCCGCCGCCACCAGCGAGGCGGCGGCCGGCCACCACGCGATGGCGAGCCCGAGGAAGAGCGTCGGCTGCAGCACCGCGATGACCGGTCCGGCCGCGACGTTGCTGAGCGGAGCGATCAGGCTCACGCGCCCGAAGTGCCACGCCACCAGTGGGGCGGTGGCGAACGACGCGACGACGCTCACCACCAGTTCACTCGCGATCTTCCGGCGCCAGCCATCGAGCGTGGCCGGCAGCACCCGCTCGGCGGCCGCGCGCCCCGCAATGAGCGCGGCGAAGCCGCTCACACTCAACTGCCACCCGAGGTCCACGGCCGTGCGCGGCTGGTACAGGAGCGGCACGGCACCGCCCCATGCCAGCGCTGCCCACGGCGACGTGTTGCGCTGGAGGGCGAACGACACCGTCTGCGCGCCGATCATCACGGCGCTGCGCACCGCGGGCGGTGGCGCGCCGATCACGAGCACGTACAGCGCCACCAGCAGCAGCCCCGCCCATCGCGCCGCGGTCACCGGCAGGCGCGACGCCTGCAGCACCATCAGCATGGCCCCCGAGACGATGGCCACATGCAGGCCCGAGATGGAGAGCATGTGCACGATGCCCGCGTCGGCGTAGCGGTCGCGCACCTGCGGATCGAGGTCCTTGGTGTCGGCGATGAGCATCGCGCGTACGAGTCCCGCGTCGGACCCGAAGTGTCGGTCAATGGCGGTCTTGGCGCGGTTGCGCCACGGGGCGAGCGCCGGCGGCGGCTCGTACTTGGTGCGGCATCGGAACGGGAGCCGCTCGCGCGCCATGCACTCGCGGTCAAGCCGCGCCGCGTTGCCACCGACGCCGACCCCCAGCGCGCCAATCAGCAGCACGGCGCCCAGTGCCGCGCGCCGCGACGCGAGGGCGATGGCGGCCGCGAACGCCAACAGCGCGCCAGCTCCCGCCGCCGGCGCGACGGAATCAACGGACAGGCCGGCGATCAGGCCCGCGGCATATGCCGCAGCAGCCCAGGCGATGAGAGGGACGGGCGACGCTCGGGTGGGTGGCCGGCAGCGTACCACGCCTGCCGGGATCCCGCGTCACCGCTGCATTGCACTCCGCATCAAGTCAGCGCGCCCTCCGCGCACCCGCCCTCCCCAGGCCGGCGCAGCGGCGAGCCGTTCGCCTGTCCGACTCCTCCCGGAGAAACAGAAGTCCCGTCAGAACAGCCACCTCGTCGCCAGCGTTACAAACGCCGCCCATCCGACGTAGGCCACGCTCGCCATGCTAAACGTGGTGTGCAGCGACGCGATCCACCCGGCTTTGCCACCCTTGCCTTGCCGGTAGAGCAACAGTCCCAGCAGCCCAATGTTGATCGCGTTCCAGCCGATGATGGTCAACCGATTGATCGTCAGCTGATCCTGCACGGTGCGGTAGACGACTGCCGCCAGCGCATACGCACCCACGAGCAGCGCCAACGCCGCCACGGCGACGATGCCGCGCCGCAGCCATGCCTGGTACTCCGCGGAGAGATCGTCCGCGTGCACCGGCGTGGCCCCGACCAGCAGGCCAACCACGGCGAACAGCATCACGTTGTACGCGATCAGCGCATTGCGGTCGCGGAACGGCTGCATGAAGTTGGCGGGAACCAGCGCGAGATAGGCCACGAGGACGACCAGCGTCAACACCAGCATTAGCCGGGGGAGCGTAGTGACCATCCGGCTCAGCCCGCGCCGGAAGTCCTGTCCCTCCGGCGATCGCGCCGGGTCGTACACGCTGGCGACGGCAATCATCGGCATCAACCCTGTCCCTCCGACCATGAGCAGGCGGTTCACCGAGTCGGTCAGGGTGATGCCCAGCGTCTTGAACACCCCCATGGTGATCCCGGCAAATGCCATCGCGGCCAGCGCGTACACGCCCGTGACGACAGCGACCTCGATCGACTTGGCGAGGAAGGCGAAGCGATTCGTGGCGCTGGCCCGCGCGCCCATGAGGCAGATGCCCACCGCGCCCCACGCCAGCAGCGGCACATGCGTCGAGGCGATCTGCCGGTACGTGCTGTCATTCAGCGACAGCCACATCGCGTACGCCGTCACCACGGCCAGCCCTGCGCCCAACGCTGCCGGAACACCGTAGCCTCGCCTGCGCGTCAAGGA
This sequence comes from uncultured Gemmatimonadota bacterium, assembly GCA_947085385.1. Taxonomy (GTDB): domain Bacteria; phylum Gemmatimonadota; class Gemmatimonadetes; order Gemmatimonadales; family Gemmatimonadaceae; genus PNKL01. The sequence continues at coordinate 98,378 of CAMTWA010000001.1, forward strand.
GAAGAACGCCAGCGCCAGCAGCGCCACGACGGGGGTAATCAACACGAGCAGGTACGGCTCGCCTCGGCCTGCGCCCTCGTGAAACACAAACTGCTTGCCCGACAACCACCACAGCACCAGCGCGGTGAGCAGGCTCAGCGGAATCGCCAACGCCCAATTGACCGGCCGTCGTTCGCCCGCGTCCTCGGCGGCGTGCGCGAAGCGGTGGTGCCACGCCGCCAGCAGCAGGCTCTCCGGCGCGGCGGCGTACGCGGCCTCAATGTCGGCCCGGAACTCGGCGGCTCCATTCTCCTTCAACGCCGCCCCGTAGAGCGCTTCGAGCGATTGCGGCGCGTCCATTCCGGCTTGAATCCGGGAGAGATACTCCATCCTCGCCTCCGTTCGTTTGCGGGCGGATCATGCTGGCTCAATATGGCACATCACGGCCGGGGCGCCGCGGGCCACCATGGCGCCCCGCCTGGTACCGCCTGACCTACGGCCGCACATCCACCACAGGCGTACCACCGTGAGCCATCGCATACGCGATGATCTGTCGGTCGGCAGTGACGAGCGGAATGCCGTGAACTTGCGATGTCGCGAGGAGGATGCGGTCAGCCGGGTCGTTGTGCACCGCACCGTTGAGCTTCGTGCTCTGCAGCAGCACAGGGCGTGTCAGCGACTGAAAACGAATACCCGGAGCCTGCTCGGCGCGTTGGAGCCAGACCGCCACGTCTACCGAGAAGGCGATCTTCGCCTTGGCCGCCTTCACCGCGACTTCCCAGTACGAGATGTCGGAGACGAATAGGCCCGAATGTGCACCGCTGCGGTCCAGCAGCGCCGTCGTTCCCGAAACCACCTGCGAGGCGTCACCCTCGACATGCCATATCCACACGTGAGTGTCGAGGAGCAGCGGGCCGTCATAGGCGTGCAGGTCGTCGGGCGTCCATACGCGCGTTGACGGCGTTTCGCGCACCTGACGCGCCGGCGGTTTACGACGCGCCGGTCGCGAATCCGGCGCCTCGCGCACCCGGCGCGTCATCCGAGTTCGCCCCACGGCTCGAAGTCTGGCGAGACGATGTCACCGTGCGACAGCACCGTGCCACGCATGAAACCGAACGAGGACGAAACGCGCTCATCGGGCGGCACCAAGCGGGCCACGGCCTTGCCGTGCTTGGTGACGACGACCTCTCGTTGGCGCACTTCGTCCAGAAGCTGGAGGCAGGTGTCCTTGAAGACGCCGGCCTTCACCTCGACGACGTCTCGAGCGAGGAGGCCGGTGGAGGCGGCGGCGTGCTTGCGTTTTGGGCGGGACGGCATCGGGCGTGCTCTCGGAGCGATATGGCCACGATATTATGGCTATGGCCATAATAGTCTAGCCATAACCGCTCGTCAATGGGCTCCACGGATGGAGTGCCGCGCGATACCGCGAGTTGCAGGGTCGGCGTGTGTTCAGACACGAGGGCGCGGCTCCATTGGGTAGAGCGACCCCTGCACCTCTCACTAGAGACGAATCGCACGCACCTACGTCGCACGCGTTCGGCGGGTCGCGCTACCCCGCCACCGGCAGGGGTTGCCGCTCCCGCACCACCTGCCCCGTGAACGTCGAACCCGTCGTCCCCGTCAGCTCGACGCGGAAGTACTGCCCGATGAGCGACTTGTCGCCCGGCATCAATACGGTCTTGAAGTCGCGCGAGCGCGCCTGCAGCAGCTCGCCCTTGCGCGCTTCCTTTTCCACCAACACCTCGCACCGCTCGCCCACGCGGCGGAAGTTGCGGTCGCGCGAGATGCCGCGCACGGTCGACAGCAGCTCGTTGAACCGCGCGTCCACCACGTCGCCCGGCACCGTCATCCCGGCCGGCAGGCGCGTGGCCGGCGTCCCCTCGCGCGCCGAGAACTTGAACATGAAGGCGTCGTCGAACCCGACCTCGCGCACCGCGCTCAGCGTCTCGTGAAAGTCCTCGTCCGTTTCGCCGGGGAAGCCGACGATGATGTCGGTAGTGAGCCCGAGCCCGGGGATGGCTGAGCGCAGGCGCGACACGCAGTCCATGTACTCCTCGCGCGTATAGCGGCGCAGCATGCGCTTGAGCGTGCGGCTGCTCCCACTCTGCATCGGCAGGTGCACGTGCTCGCACACCGCCTTCACCTCGGCCATCGCGGCGATCACGCGGTCGCTGAAGTCGTTGGGGTGCGGGCTCGTGAAACGCAGTCGGCGCAATCCGGGCACCGCACCGACTTCACGCAACAGGTCGGCGAAGTCACGCGCGCCATCGTGGTACGAGTTCACGGTCTGGCCGAGCAGCACCACTTCGGTGAGCCCCTGCGCCACCACCGCCTCGGTTTCGCGCACCACATCCTCGAGCTGCCGGCTGCGCTCGCTCCCGCGCGTGTACGGCACGATGCAGTAGGTGCAGCGATAGTCACACCCGCGCTGGACGGGGATCCAGGCCTTGACGCCGTCAAAGCGGCTCGCCTGCACGTCCTCGTAGTGCTCCTCGAGGTCGAAGTCGGTGGCGATCATCCGCTCGCCCCTGCGCGCCCCTTCGATGAGCGCGGGAAGGGCGCGATAGCCGTCGGGGCCGATGACGAGAGAGACCCGCGAATCGGTTTCCAGCAAGCGCGGCCCCAGCCGCTGCGCCATGCAGCCGGTGACGCCGAGTATCGCGTCGGGCTTGAGGAACCGCCGCAACTCGCCGAGCCGCCCGATCACGCGCGTTTCCGCGTGCTCGCGGATGGCGCACGTGTTCAACAGCACCACGTCCGCGCCCTCCGGTCCGTCCACCGCCGCATAGCCCTCAGCCGCCAGCTTGCCGAGCATGAGCTCGGAATCGCTGACGTTCATCTGGCAGCCATAGGTTTCGATGAAGACAGTCGGCATGGAACGACGATTGAGGATATGGAATCCGGAACTGGATCAGGGATCGCGACTGAGATTTCGACGTGCGATTGTGGCGGCGGGCGATCGAGAATCGCGATCCGCAGTCGCAATCCGCGTTCTCGTTCCGGATTCCCAATCCTCAATCCGCAGTCTTCGGCTCTACCGGCATCTGAATATAGAAGGTGCTTCCTTCCGCCTCCTTTGACCGCACCCAGATGCGGCCGCCGTGCGCGTCCACCGCGAGGCGGCAGAAGGCGAGGCCGAGCCCCGAACTGCGCGTGCGCGGCGCGTTGGGCGAGCGCACCTGCTCGAACTTGCGGAAGATCACTTCCTGGAACTCGGCCGGAATGCCCGGGCCATTGTCGGTTACCGTGAAGAGTATCCCCTGCGGGTCGCGCATGGCGGCAAGATCCACGTGCACCGTGGTGGCCGAGTGCGAGAGCGCATTCTGCACGAGATTGGCAAACACGCGCCGCAGCAGTGCCTTGTCGGCGTTGAAGACCGGCGCGTCGTCTGCCGCCTCGTACGCCATCGTCGCGCCCTCGGCGGTGAACCGCGGCGTCCAGTCAATGACGAGCTCCGAGAGAAACGCGGCCGGCGCGATCGGCTCGGGCGCGATGGCGATGCGCGTCTCTTCCACGCGCGCCACCTCGAGCAGGTCCTGGATGAGGCCGAGCAGGTCCTCGGCCTTGCCTTCCGCCTCCGAGACGGCCTTGTACTGCCGTTCGGCCATCGGGCCGTAGTCGCCCTCACGCAGCATCTCCAGCGTGGCCAGCACGCTGGTGAGCGGCGTCTTGAGGTCGTGCACGATCATCTTCATGAGGTCGTCGCGCACCTTGGTGAGCTCGCGCAGCGTGCGGTAGCTCTGTTCCAGCGCGTCGGTGGCGCTCTTGAGCTTGAGCAGCGAGCGCACGCGCGCGCCCAGCACGAGGCGGTTGTGCGGCTTCAGGAGGAAGTCGTCGCCGCCGGCCTCGATGGCCTTCACGCGGTCGGCCGTGTCGTTGAGCGCGGTGACGAAGATGACGGGAATGCGCGCCGTTCGCGGATCGCGCTTGAGCCGGCGGCACACCTCGAACCCGGTATCGCGGTCCTCCACGCCGAGGGCGCCTCCCGGCATCGACACGTCGAGAATGCAGAGATCCGGGTGCGCCTCGAAGCAGGCCGCCAGCGCACTCGGGCCGTCGTGCGCCCGGACGGTGCGGACGCCCAGCGCCGTCAGCTGGTCGGCCAGCAGTTCGGCGTTGGCATCAACGTCGTCGGCGACGAGGACGAGCGGGGGAAGCTCCGCACCGGCCGGCGGCATCGCGCTACAGCCGGACGGTGAGCCCGACGCTGAGAATCGTCCCCTTCTCGCTCAGGCCGCCGGCCTTGCGCAGCGCGCGCTGCAGGCTGACGTCGAACGAGGCCCAGCCGCGCGCGAACGTCGCTCCACTGCCGATGGCGAGGGTCCGCTCCGAGACCGCGTGGCCGTTCCACGCAAACGGCAGCGTTCGCGTCCGCGCGCCGAGGCGCACCTGCGTCGCTTGCCCCTGCAGCTTCGGCCCCGCGATCTCGGCACCGGCCGCAAGCTCGGTGGCGTCGCGCACGTCGAGCGTGGCAGAACCGAGCGACCGCATGCGCGACCACTGCTCGTGATTGAGGCGCACGATGAGTTGCGATCCCGGGATCCCGTCGTAGCTCAGCGAGGCGCCGAACCGGTTTGGAGCGTGGCCGCGTGTCGCAAACGAGTCGTCGTAGCGCGTGCGCATCACGCCGCCTAATCGCGCCGACGCGGCGACGAACAGGTGCTGCATCGGACGCGAGACCACGCCCGCCGATACCGCCGAGCCGCTGTACGAGAGCGTCGTCTGCTGCGACAGCGAGCCAAACGTCGTGCTGTCGGGGAAGACCCGCGCCAGTCGCATGCGATTGGCGCCGCTGTAGGCGTGGAACGCGACGCCGACCTGCAAGCGCTCGCTGAACTGCCACGCGTAGGCAACCCGCGCATCGTTGATCGCGCCGCGCACCGTCGTCTGCACGGTGGAGGCCACGCGATCGCCACCCACCGTCACGCTGTCCTCATACGCCGCGTCCCACGTCCGGTCTAGCAGCGTCGAGAACGACACGCCGACAAAGCCGCGCTCGCCGGCGCGGGTGCCCAGGCTGATCACCGGGAACCGCACGGTCGTCGTGTTCACCGCGCGGCCATTCACCGTGACCTGCCGGAACTCGGGATCGAGTTGGAAGCTGAACAGTGACCGTCCTGCTCCCGGGAGCGCCCCGGGGTTGATGGGCGAGCCGGCGTCCGTCTCGCCAAGCGCGCCGCCCGACCCCGAGGCGCGCGTGCTTCCCTGCCCCATCGGATAGCCGAAGCCCTGCAGGCTCAGGGCGCCCTGCGCCGCGAGCGGCGCGGCGGACGCGGCGGCCAGGAGAGCCGTGATGAGGAAGCGACGCATCAGGGCACTCCGAAGTTGACCTTGGGGATATAGCTGACGCGGAGTCTCGGCCGCACCGACGCCGGCGACCGCGCGTTGAAGAACCGCACCTCGGCGCCATGCAGCCCTTCCTCGTGCTGAAGCAGCACGATGGCGCGCTGGGGCGACTCTGAGAGGGAGGCGGACGTATTCCACACCCGCAGCAGCCCGTTGATCTCGAGCGACCGGACACCGCTGTCCGCTGGCGCCACGCGAATCGAGTCAGCGATGAACACCCCGGGCGGCAGCAGGATCTGCGACGACCGGTACAGGTCGCGAATCAGGTTGGTCGCCGCAACTGCCTGGCCGACGACCGTCACCGAATCGCCTTGATCGAACCCGCGCTGCGGGACCTGCGTCAGCTGCAGCGTGGCGCGCACAATCGTCGTGGAATCGAGCAGCCACCGCGGCACGTTGAAGCGCAGGTACGCCCGGCGCGCGGGGACGCCACCGGTGGACACGGCCAGCGCGCCGGCGGGCGGCAGCGCATTGCGAGCCATGATCGCATAGTCGCGGAAGTCGTTGGCCAGTGCGGGCGGCTCGAGAGGCGTCTTGGAGAACGGATTCACGATCACTTGGCGCACCGCCGTGTCAGGTGACACGTGATAGCGCACCTCCGCCTGCAGCCCCGTTTCCACCGAGTGGACGCGGAGCGACACCGGGCCGCTCCCCACGAGCCGCAGGCCGATGCGCAGGCGTGCCCCAGACTGGATCTTCTGCAGTAGCCACGCGCTCGACAGCGGGAAGCGCAGCGAGTCGGTGATTTCCGCGCGGGTCACGGTGCGCGACGTGATCACCCGGCCCGGCTGGAAGAGCGCGAGCACGGCCGCCGTGTTGTTGTCGTCGGCGATCGTGTCCACGTCATAGAGCTCGAACCGCACTGAGGCCGGGAGCCGGCTCTGCGTGAGGTTGAGGCGCATCCGCAGGAAGGCGCTGTCGGCCCGCGTGACCGACCGCAGGGTATCGCCCGGCGGCGCGAAGACGCGCACCAGCGAATCGAACCGAATGACCCCGCGCACGTCGAGCGTGTCGCCGCGCGACGCCAAGGGAATCCCCTCTTCGGTACCGATGGAAGGATACCCGACCAGCGTGGTGTCGAACTCGAGGATGGGCGAGAGCACCGTGTCCCGGATGGGCACCGACAGCCCGGGACAGAGCGACGGGCAGGCGCGGCCAGCGTCGAGATGCTCATTGCAGGCGCCGAGCGCCGACGCGGCTGCTCCTACAAGGACCAGGCGCCACGCACGGCGAAGGGGAGGTTTCATCATTCGCGTTGCAGTGACGAAGGCGAGAAAGGGCTCGGCAGGAGTTCGGCGAGGTCCCACTGGACCTCCGCGCCACCGCGGGTGACGCTGATGACGCGGCAGCCGGGCGCGAACTCCTGCAACACCTGGCGACAGATGCCGCACGGCGGGGTCGGTGTGTCAGCGCCGGTGGCCACCACCACGTGGGTGAACGCCCGCAGGCCGCGCGCCACCGCGGCGCCGACTGCCACCCGTTCGGCACACGAGCCTGCCGGGTACGACGAGTTCTCCACGTTGCAGCCGGCGATGATCTGGCCGTCCGGTGTCAGCAGCGCCGCCCCGACCCGAAACCTCGAGTAGGGCGCGTACGCGTGGTCCATGGCAGCAAAGGCGGCCGCGCGCAACGCGGCGAGCGTCGAGGCGTCAGCCATCAGGAGTGAATCAGCGGAAGAAACGAGGTGCCCCGCCCGCGGAACGCGAGCCCCATCCACTCGGCGACGGTCGCGCCCAGGTCGGCATAGGTGGGCCGCAGGCCAATCGCAACCGGACGTACCCGCGGACCGAACACCAGGACGGGAACGTTTTCCCGGGCGTGATCGGTGGAGGGCGTGGTCGGATCGTTGCCGTGGTCAGCGGTCACAAAGAGCAAGTCATCCTCGCGAAGGTGGTGCATCAGGTCTGGCAGGGCGGCGTCGAACTCACGCAACGCTCCATAGAACCCCGGAGCATCGTTTCGGTGCCCGTAGGCTTGGTCGAAATCTACAAGGTTGGCGAAGCAGAACCCATCGCCCCGGGTCATCCAGTCCAGAATTCGGACTATTCCCTCGGCATTCGACCCCGTATGCCCCCCTTCCAAGCCACGGCGGGCAAACAGGTCGTCCACCTTCCCCACTCCGGTGCGAGCGATGCCGGCAGTCTCAAGCGCGTCGAGCAGCGTCTCGTCCGGCGACTCCACCGAGAAATCGCGCCTGTTCTTGGTGCGGGTCCAGGCACCGTCAGCGCCCACGAACGGGCGGGCGATGACCCGCGACACGTTGTGCGGCGCAACCAATAGCTCACGGGCACGGGCACAGGCGGCGTGCAGCTCCTCCAGCGGAATGACCTCCTCGTGGGCCGCCACCTGGAAGACCGAGTCGGCGGAGGTGTAGATGATCCACGCCCCGGTGCGCACGTGCTCCGCGCCGAACTGGTCGAGCATGGCCGTCCCGCTCCCCACCACGTTGCCTATGCAGGCGCGTCCGGTGCGGCGGGTGAACTCGGCGAGCAGTTCGCCAGGGAATCCAGACGGGTAGGTCGGGAACGGCTGGGCGAGGAGCACGCCCGCCAGCTCCCAGTGGCCCGTCGTGCTGTCCTTGCCCTTCGACTTGGGGCAGAGCACGCCGTGAGCCGCCGTCGCTTGGGCGACCGCCGACAGCCCGGCGATGGACGCGAGGTTGCCCAGCCCCGCGCGCTGCAGGTGCGGCAGGTCGAATCCGCCCACGGCCCGTGCGGTGTTGGCGAGAGTATGCGATCCCTCGTCGCCGTAGACGTCGGCGTCGGCCGCCTCGCCAATGCCCACGCCGTCGAGCACGAGCAGGCACGCGCGACGGCTCATGCGACGCACTCCCGATGCAGGCGCGGCAGGCGCTGGCGCAGTCCGGTCAGCACTTCATACGGCGACATGAAATCGGCGAGGATGGCCACGTCCTCCACAGTGATCAACTCCGCACCGTCGCGGCCGATCAGCGTGACGACGTCTCCCACGCGGCACGGCACGTCCGTGACGTCAATCATCGTCATGTCCATCGTGACCACGCCGGCCACTGTGGTACGCTTGCCGTGCAGCAGCGCGGTGCCCGTGTTGCCGAGCGCGCGGCGGTAGCCGTCGGCGTACCCGATGCCGAGCGTGGCCACGCGCCGATCGCCGATCGAACGCCACGACGCGCCGTAGCTCACGGTGTCCCCATCGTGGAGGTCGTGAAGCTCGAGCACGCGGGCGCGCAGGTGAACCACCGGTTCCGGGTGCAGGGCGGCTCCGTCGCCGGAGCCGACGCCGTAGAGGAAGACGCCCGGCCGCACGAAGCTCCACGGAGACGACGTCCGCCGCACGATGCCGGCGCTGTTCTGCACGTGCAGCAGCGCTGGTTGCGCGGGAAGCGCGGCCAGCGCCTCGCGAAACCGCACCTCCTGCTGCTCCGCCGAGCCGTCGTTGCGCTCGGCAGAGTGGAAGTGTGTGAAGGCCCCCTCGGGCGGGTGCGTTCGCACCAGGTCCGCCACCTCGCCCATGGCGTCCCACCGGATGCCGGCGCGGTGCATGCCGGTCTCGATGGCGAGGTGCCACGGGCCGCCGCCGCTCTCCACCCAAGCGGCGATGGCGGCCGCGTCGCCGAGCGTCGGGACCGCGCTGGCCGCGCGCGCTGCGGCGAAGTCCTCGGGCAGGATGGGCGAAAACACGTAGAGGCGGCGCGCGATACCGGCGGCGCGCAACTCCTCGACCTCGCGTACGGTGGCGACGCCGAATCCATGCGGATCGAGCCGCTCAAGAGCGCGGGCGCACGCCACGGCGCCGAGGCCGTAGGCGTCGGCCTTTACCATGGGCACCAGCGGCACGCCGGCGTGCCGCTGCAGCGCGGCCCCATTGCGCACCAGCGCGCCGAGGTCCACCTCAACCCAGGCGCGCGTCGTTTCCGTGGAAGTAGATTCCGAGGTCATTGGAACCCGGAAAGTTAGCGGCCGAGAGGCGGACGATGCAAGAAAAGAAGACGCTCGATGAGGCGCTGGCCCTCATGCGCGACCTGCGCGCGCGTGACGCCTGGGACAAGGCGCAGACGCATGCGTCGCTGCGCCCGTACCTGAACGAGGAGATGCACGAGCTCGACGACGCGCTGCTGGCCGGCGACGACCTGGCGATGTGCAGCGAGCTCGGCGACGTCCTGCTGCAGGTGCTGTTCCACGCGCTGATCGCGGAGGAGCGAGGGGCGTTCGACATCGGAGACGTCTCAGGGTCACTCGTGGCGAAGATGGTCAAGCGGCATCCGTGGCTATATCCCCAGAGAGACAACAGAGAGACAACAGAGAGACAACAGAGAGACAACAGTACTCCTGCGGGCGGGGTCGCCGACGACTCGAAGCGCGAGCCGTGGGAGCAGATGAAGTCGCGCGGGCGCGGCACCTTGGCCGAGGGGCTCCCACAGGGACTGCCGAGCTTGCACCGCGCGCATCGGCTACAGGAACGGGCGGCGGGCGTCGGGTTCGACTGGCCAGACGCGCTGGGACCCTCAGACAAGGTGCGCGAGGAACTGGCGGAAGTGGCCGAGCTCGTCGCGCGCGAGGGCCACGACTTCCCCACGCACGGCGTGCCGAGCGGCGACCCGCGCCACGAAGCGCTCGAGAGCGAGCTCGGCGACCTGCTCTTCGCGGTGGTCAACCTGTGCCGCAAGTGCGGCGTGCATCCCGCGCTCGCGCTGGACGGGGCGAACGGCAAGTTCCAGCGGCGTTTCGAGGCGATCGAACGCATCGCCGCCGCGCGCGGCATCGATGTGAAGACGGCGGGACTGCCCGCGCTGGACGCGATGTGGGATGAGGTGAAGGCGGGCGAGTAGCCGCGCTGCACCTGCAGAGCCAGAGCGGCGCGCCCCGTGTGGAGCGCGCCGCTCGTGCGACAGCGATCGGTCAGCGAGGAACCGGCCGAATCCCTCCGCTGATGAACGCGATGGACAAGCCGCTGAACTTCGCGTTCAGTCCGTCGAGATCCGCACCGACCGTACGGAGCTCAGCGCCGATGCGACTGCGCCTGCTGATCGGCAGTTCGACGCCAACGCCAAAGGCCTGGCCCATCCCCGTGACCGACGTCTCGTCACCCGTGAGCGTGTCGAAGAAGCCGACGCGATTGTACGTGAGGGAGGCGAAGGCGTACGGCAGCACGTACGAACGCTCACGCAGGCCCGACACGACGACGCCGAGGCCCGGCGAGAGGTACGTCCAGCCCGTCGTCGCATCCGCACTCTCCGCACCCGCGGCGAGCGGCAGGTCAAGACGCCAGCCGATGAAGTGCTGCGGCCCGAACGAACGCTGGATGCTCAGCCCCAGCGAGTAGCCGGTCTTGCCAACGTCCTTGAGGGCGCCGGTCGGCGTCGCCGTGCCGAGCGTGAAGTAGGTAGAGGTCGCCTTCCCGTTGCCACTCGGGGGCTGGGGCAGTTCGACGGTGCGCCCGCCGCCGCCCGGCGCGATTTGCGCACCGGCGGTCGCTGACGCGAGCAGCGCAGCATACACGAGGTGGCGCATCATGAACCGCTCTCCAGCCGCTGCTGCAACTCGCGATAGACCGCAGTCCACCCGGCCTCGGCCGTGTTGACGAGCGTCGCCGTCAGGTTGGTGGTTCCGCGATACCGCGATTCAATTCCCATGCGGATGCGCCCCTCGGAGGTCTTGATGCGAATGGTCATCCGCTCCTCCGTGAGGTACTGGCCGAACCGGACGTCGCTGGAACGCCATTCCGTCTGCAGATAGCCGCCTTCGCGGTCCATGATGCGGATGGCCGCCCGCTCGCCAACCACGTCAATGACTGTGCGCCACACCCGATCCGCATTGGTGGACTGGATGGGAATGTCAACCCAGTACGGCCACTCGCGCACGGTGATTTCCGCGGGGAGCGACGCAATGGCCGCCACACGCACCGGCGCCTTCGCGGCGCAACCAGCCGTCGCGGCAAGCGCGACCGCGATCGTCAGCCATCTGAGTGAAGAGCGCTTCGTCTGCATGAGCTTCCTCGGTCAAGGGGACGAGCAACGCTACGGTCCGCGACGCGAACGTGTCAAGACGAACGGTCGGGCACTAGGCACGCGGGCGCGGGCGCGACCTACGTGGCGTCGGTCCGCAACCGCATCAGCCCTTCCTGCGCCACCGACGCCACCAGTTCGCCTGCGCGCGTGAAGATCGAACCGCGCGTGAATCCGCGCGCGCCCGACGCCGTCGGGCTGTCCATGCTGTACAGCAGCCACTCGTCGGCGCGGAACGGCCGGTGCAGCCAGAGTGAATGGTCGAGCGAGGCGATGCGCAGCCGACGGTCGCGCATCGTCACGCCGTGCGGACGGAGCGCCGTGGGGAGCAGGCCGTAGTCCGACGCGTACGCCAGCACCGCCTGATGGACGATACGCTCCTCCGGCAGACGCGACATCGCGCGGAACCACAGGTGCCGCGCTGGCGCGCGTTTCTCTGCGACAAACGGATCGGTCGGCGCCACTTGCCGGAAATCGATGGGCCGGTCCTGCGTGAGCACGTTCCGTAGCGGCTCGGGAATGCGATCGGCACGCGCGCGAATCAGGTCGAGTTCGGGCGCCAGCGATTCGGGCGGCGGCACGTCCGGCATTCCGGATTGGTGCTCCAGCCCGGGCTCGTCAATGTGGAACGACGCCGACAAGTGGAAGATCGCCTCACCATGCTGAATAGCCGTCACTCGGCGGCTCGTGAAGCTGCCGCCGTCGCGCGGCCGGTCAACAAAGAAGATGATGGGCGTCGTCAGGTCGCCGGCGCGGAGGAAGTAACCGTGCACCGAATGCGCGTGCCGGTCGGCCCCGACGGTGCGCTGCGCCGCGACGAGCGCCTGCGCGAAGACCTGTCCGCCGAACACCTGGCCCGACCCGATATCCCGGTTGCGCCCGCGATAGATGTTGACCTCGAGCGGCTCGAGATCGAGCAGCGACAGCAGCTCGCCGACTACGGACTCACTCGCCATACGGAATCCAGATGTTCTTCACCTGCACCGCCTCGCGCAGGAAGACGCGGCCTTCACCCTGCGCGGCGTCAAACCAGTCGGGCGCACCGCTGGCGCACCATGTGCGCTTCATGTTGGTGGCCGAGGCGAGCTCCACGGTCTTCACCCCCTCCGCCGAGCCGAAGTACCAGACGGCATCCACGTCCTCGTGCTCGGCCATAACCTTGGCGAGCGCGTCGCGTTCGCCGGTGACGATGTTCACCACGCCGCCAGGCAGGTCTGAAGTCTCGAGGACCTGGTACAGGTCGGTGGCCGCCAGCGGATGCGGCTCGCTGGGCACCGCCACGACGGTGTTGCCCGTGGCGATCAGTGGCGCGACAACGGAGAGGAAACCCAGCAGCGGCGCCTCCGACGGCGCCGCCACGCCCACCACGCCGATGGGCTCGTGCATGGCCAGAGCGACGCCGCGCATCGGCACCCCGTGCACGGCGCCGTCCCACTTGTCGGCCCACGCGGCGTAGGTGAAGAGACGGCGCACCGACGCGTCAACCTCGCGCCGGCCCGCCGCGGCGGTGCCGCCCGTCATCGCGGCGACGCGCGCCGCAAACTCCTCACGCCGCGCATCGAGGTTCTCGGCGATGTAGTAGAGGATCTGTGCGCGCAGGTGCCCCGTGGCTGATGCCCAGCCCGTGGCCGCGGCGTGCGCGGCCTCCACGGCATTGCGAATATCCTTGCGGCTGCCCTCGCCGACTTCACCGAGAAGCTTGCCCTTGGGCGACAGGACGGCGCGGGAGTAGCCCGAATCCGGCCGTGCCTGCTTGCCGGCGATGAACAGCTTTGCGGTGCGGTCGACGCCGGCTGATGCCGACGCGATGGGAGAGGGGGGATGGGTGACTGGAGATCGCGCGGCGCGGGCGGCATCTCCCTTCGTCCATCTCCCATCTCCCGTCTGCTCCAAGTACTCCCACATCCCTTCCCTGCCACCTTCCCGACCAAACCCGCTCTCGCGGTAACCGCCGAATCCGCTCGCCGCATCAAAGAGGTTGCTCGCGTTCACCCAGACAACGCCGGCCTTGATCTTGGGCGCGATGTCGAGCGTGAGGTTGATGTTCTCCGACCAGACCGACGCGGCGAGGCCGAACGGCGTGTTGTTCGCCAGCGCCACCGCTTCATCGGGCGTGCGGAAGGTCATGGAGACCAATACCGGCCCGAAGATCTCCACCTGCGCGATGGTGCTCGACGGAAAGACGTCGGTGCAGAGCGTCGGCGGATAGTACGACCCGCGGGACGGCACTGGCCACGACGGCTGCCAGACCTGCGCCCCCTCGGCGCGCCCCTGCTCCACCAGCGATCGGATGCGCTCCAACTGCACGGGCGCCACAATGGCCCCCATGTCCACCGCCTTGTCGAGCGGCGGGCCGAGGCGGAGCTTCTCCATCCGCGCGCGCAGCTTCGCGTGGAGCGTGTCGGCGATCCCTTCCTGCACCAGCAGGCGCGACCCGGCGCAGCAGACCTGCCCCTGGTTGAACCAGATGGCGTCCACGACGCCCTCGACCACCGCATCGAGGTCGGCGTCCTCGAACACGATGAACGGGCTCTTGCCGCCCAGCTCGAGCGAGAGCTTCTTGCCGCTCCCCGCCGTCGCCTTGCGGATGATCTTCCCCACTTCGGTGGAGCCGGTGAAGGCGATCTTGTCCACCTTCGGGTGATTCACCAGCGCCGCGCCCGTGTTGCCATCGCCCGTGACGACGTTGAGCACGCCCGCCGGCAGGCCAGCCTGATGCGCAAACTCGGCGAAGAGCAGCGCGGTGAGCGACGTGAACTCCGCTGGCTTGAGCACCACGGTGTTTCCCGCCGCGAGTGCCGGCGCGACCTTCCACGACAGCATCAGCAGCGGGAAGTTCCACGGAATGATCTGCCCGACCACGCCCACCGGGCCGTAGCCCGGGAACTCCGTGTCGGCGAGCTGCGCCCACCCGGCATGGTGATAGAAGTGCCGCGCCACGAGCGGCACATCCACGTCGCGCGTCTCGCGAATCGGCTTGCCGTTGTCGAGCGTCTCGAGCACCGCGAAGAGCCGCGCGTGTTTCTGCACCATGCGCGCGAGCGCATAGAGGTGCCGTGCGCGCGCGTGCGGCGTGAGCCGGCTCCACGCCGGATACGCCTTGCGCGCCGCCGCCACCGCGGCGGCCACGTCCTTTGGCGTCCCCTGGGTCACGCGCGCGAGCGGCGAACCCGTGGACGGGTCGAAGGTCTCGAACGTCTTTCCCGCCTTCGTCCACGCCCCGCCAATGAAGTGGCCGAACACGGCGCGGTGCGCCGCGAGCCAGGCGCGCGCCGGCGCGTCGGCCTCGGGGGCTGGGCCGTACTCCATCGTCTGAAACAGCTCGGCTACGGTCGCCATGATCGTCAGGGCATCGGGTGGTGGTGCGCGGCGGCGTAGTGGCCGGTCACGAACATCTCGAGCTGACGCTCGATGTCGGTGAGCAGGCTGCTCGCGCCGAAACGGAACAGGTGCGGATCGAGCCAGTCGCGGCCGAGTTCTTCGTTCATGAGCAGCAGGAACTCGAGCGCCTGCTTGGCCGTGCGAATGCCGCCGGCCGGCTTGTAGCCGACGGAGCAACCGGTGCGCGCCTTGTATTCACGGATCTGCCGCACCATCGCCAGCGACACGGGGAGCGTGGCGTTCACGCCTTCCTTGCCGGTGGACGTCTTGATGAAGTCGGCGCCGGCCTGCATGGCCACCCAGCTGGCGCGCGCCACGTTGGTGAGCGTGGCGAGTTCGCCGGTGGCGAGTATCACCTTCAGGTGCGCATCGCCGCACGCAGCGCGGAAGGTGCGTACCTCATCGTACAGCGCCTCCCACTGACCGGTGAGCACATGGCCGCGTGTAATCACGACGTCGATTTCGCGCGCACCAGCCGCCACTGACGCGCCGATCTCGGCCACACGCTGCGCGAAGGGCGAGAGCCCCGCGGGAAAGCCGGTGGACACCGCCGCCACGGGAATGCCGCTGCCTTCGAGCGCGGCCACGGCCGTGGGGACCATCTCGTGGTACACGCAGACCGCGGCGACGGTGGGATGCAGATGCTCGACGCCCAGCGCGGCTTCGAGGTCGGGGCGCAACGGATGCCGCGCCTTGGCGCAGAGCCGCCGCACATTGCCCGGCGTGTCGTCGCCGCTCAGCGTCGTCAGGTCAATGAGCGTCAGGGCGCGGAGCAGCCACGCCGCCTGCCACTGCTTCTTTACCGTGCGGCGCGTGCCAATCGTCGCGGCGCGGCGTTCGGCTGCGCTCTTGTTGACGCGGATGGCGCGCACCCGATCGAGATCGAGCGGTTCGCCCGGATTGCGCGGGAGCGCGCTCACCGTGGCGTCCTCGCCGCCCCGCCCTGCCCGTCGCGCCGCACGCCGCGCGTCCTCATGGGTGCAGGCGGTGCATCATGCGCGGGAACGCAATGCACTCGCGAATGTGCGGGATGCCACAGATCCACGCGACGGTGCGTTCCAGCCCGAGCCCGAAGCCGGAATGCACAAACGTCCCGTACTTGCGCAGGTCGAGGTACCAGCCGTAGGCGTCCATCGGCAGCCCCTCGTGCCTGATGCGCGCCACCAGCTTGTCGTGGTCGTCCTCGCGCTGCGACCCGCCGATCATCTCGCCGTAGCCGTCGTGCGCCAGCAGGTCGGCGCAGAGCACGGTGCGCGGATCGTCCGGGTTTTCCTTCATGTAGAAGGCCTTCGCCTCCTTGGGGTAGTTGCACACGAAGACCGGGCGGTCGTAGTCGGCCACGAGCAGGGCCTCATCCTCGGCGCCCAGATCGTCGCCCCACTTGATGTCGCTCCCCTTCTTCCGCAGGATCTCCACCGCCTCGGTGTACGGGATGCGCGGGAAGGGCGCCTTCACCGTCTCGAGTCGTGAGGTGTCGCGCTCCAGTTCCCTGAGCTCGGCTCCGCGCCGCGTGAGGCAGCGCTCGACGATGTAGCAGACGAACTCCTCCTGCAGGTCCTGGTTCATGGCCTGATCGTACCACGCCATCTCCGGCTCGATCATCCAGAACTCGGTGAGGTGGCGGCGGGTCTTGGACTTCTCGGCGCGGAACGTGGGGCCGAAGGTGTAGATGCGCCCGAACGCCGCGGCGGCCGCTTCGCCGTACAGCTGGCCCGTCTGCGCGAGGTAGGCCGTCCCTTCATCGAAGTACTCGGTGGAGAATAGCCCCGAACGCTCGCCGATGGCCGCCGTGAGAATCGGCGTGTCGACGTGCAGGAAGCCCCGCTCGTCGAAGAAGTCGTGGATCGCCTGCTCCACCTCGTGGCGGACGCGCGCGATCGCCAGCTGCCTGGGCGAACGCAGCCAGAGGTGCCGGTTGTCGAGCAGGAAGTCAATGCCGTGTTCCTTGGGCTGGATCGGATAATCGAGCGGGCTCGGTCCGACGATCGTGAGCGCCGTGACACCGAGCTCGTAGCCCCCGGGGGCGCGGTCGTCCGCGCGCACCTCGCCGGTGACGGCCACGCTCGTCTCGAGGGTCAGGGCGCCGAAGCGCCCCCAGTCATCCTCGGGCATCTGCTTCTGGACGAGAACGCATTGCAGGATGCCGCTGCCGTCGCGCATCACGATGAAGGCCACCTTGCCGCTCGACCGCAGGTGGCTCACCCACCCACGCACCGTGACGGTCTGGCCGGCGAAATGCGATAGCTGGTCAATGCGGGAATACGTCTGGCTCACGCGATTACTTCCCCTGGTAGCTGATGCGGTACACGGTTCCGCTGAGGTCGGGTGTGCCCGACGCACCCTGGCGGCGGCTGGCCCGACGATCTGGACCAATCGGCCAGCCGGCAGGGTACAGAACCTCGGACAGGGGCAACCCGGTCGCCCTTGCCCCTCGTGGCAGATAATATAGTATCAGCGGCGCAACGCCGAGATCATCCATTCCTGCCGGAGCACCCCGTTATGAAGCACCCCATGGCAGCCCGCATCGCGACCCTCGCTCTGGCCTCAGTGGCTGGCGTTGCCGTCGCGAATACCGATTCCGAGGCGCGCGCCGTCCCGCGCCAGGACAAGCTCACCATCGGTGTCGAGGCCGAGCAGCTCGGCCGCAATCGGGTGAGGATCACCATCTCCGGGAAGAAGTTCACTCCCGAGGGCCCCGTCTTCATCACGACCACGTCGCTGCCCGGCACGGCCACCGAACTCGATCTCGGGCGCATTCTCGCCGACAAGGACGGCAAGATCTCGTTCAAGAGGGACGACCTCGAGTGCTCGACGCCCGTGCAAGAGGATGCGGTCCGCCCCGTCTTCGTGATCATCACCGACTCCACGACGGACCGGAAGGCGCGGCAGCGCGTCGAGGGCAACGCCTGGCTGTGCCGCTGAAGGCAGGCCCGCCGGCGAGCACCCGGCTCACCTGCATTCTCATGCCAGGCGCCTGAAACCGCTCGGAGCAAGCAAGAAGGCCCGCCGTGAGGCGGGCCTTCCTGTCCCTGCGGGTGCCACCGGACCAATCAGTCTATTCGACCGACTGCCCAATGCGCATGCCGTAGAACGACCGGTGCACGAAGAACATTGACACGGCGAGGAAGAGCACCGCGAGGCCGGTCGTGAAGCCGGTCCCGCGCTCGAAGCTCATGCTCACCGCCAGCTCGACCGCCAGCAGGCCGAACAGCGTGGTGAACTTGATGACCGGGTTGAGCGCCACCGACGACGTGTCCTTGAACGGGTCGCCGACCGTGTCGCCCACGACCGTGGCATCGTGCAACGGCGTGCCCTTCGCCTTGAGCTCGGTCTCCACGACCTTCTTGGCGTTGTCCCAGGCGCCGCCGGCGTTGGCCATGAAGATGGCCTGGTACAGGCCGAAGATCGCGATCGACATCAGGTAGCCGATGAAGAAGAAGGGCTCGATGAACGCGAAGGCGAGCGTGGCGAAGAAGACCGTGAGGAAGATGTTGAACATGCCCTTCTGCGCGTATTCCGTGCAGATGCGCACGACCGTCTTGCTGTCCTCCACCGACGCCCGCTCGGCTCCCTCGAGCTTGATGTTCTTCTTGATGAACTCCACGGCGCGGTGCGCGCCCGTGGTGACGGCCTGCATGGAGGCGCCGGTGAACCAGTAGATCATGGCCCCGCCGGTGACGAGGCCGAGGACGAACGGCGCGTGCAGCAGCGACAGCTTGTCGGTGTTGACCGTGAGGCCGCTCGTCAGCCCCATCATGATCGAGAAGATCATGGTGGTGGCGCCGACCACCGCCGTGCCGATGAGCACCGGCTTCGCCGTCGCCTTGAACGTGTTGCCGGCGCCGTCGTTCTCCTCCAGTAGATGCTTGGCGCGCCCGAAGTTGACGTCGAAGCCATGCTCCTTCTTGATCTCCTCCTGCACGTTCGGCACCTGCTCGATGAGCGACAACTCATAGATCGACTGCGCATTGTCCGTCACCGGGCCGTACGAGTCCACGGCGATGGTCACGGGCCCCATGCCAAGGAAGCCGAAGGCCACGAGGCCGAAGGCGAAGACCGCCGGCGCCAGCATGGTGGCGCCGAGGCCCATCGTGCTCACCCCGAACGCAGTCGCCATGAGCGCGACGATGCTGATACCGAGCCAGTAGGCCGAGAAGTTGCCCGCCACCAGGCCGGAGAGGATGTTGAGCGACGCCCCGCCCTCGTCCGACGAGGTAACGACCTCGCGCACGTGCCTGGAATCCACCGACGTGAACACCTTGACCAGCTCGGGAATGACGGCGCCGGCCAGCGTGCCGCACGAGATGATCGCCGCCAGCTGCCACCAGAGTGACGTGTTGCCGGCGAGGTCGGGGATGATCGCCTTCGAGACCACGAAGGTGAGCGCGATGGACACGACCGAGGTCAGCCAGACGAGCGTGGTAAGCGGGTGCTCGAAGTTCATGTCGTCGGCCTTGCCGTACTTCGCCTTCGACCAGATTTCGTTGAGGAAGAACGAGCCGGCGCTCGACACGAGCATCATGATGCGCATCACGAAGATCCAGACGAGCAGCTGCACCTGCACCACCGGGTCGTGCACCGCGAGCAGGATGAACGTTATCAACGCGACGCCGGTGACGCCGTAGGTCTCGAAACCATCGGCGCTCGGACCCACCGAGTCGCCGGCGTTGTCGCCCACGCAGTCCGCGATCACGCCCGGGTTGCGGGCGTCGTCTTCCTTGATCTTGAAGACGATCTTCATCAGGTCCGAGCCGATGTCGGCGATCTTCGTGAAGATGCCGCCGGCGATACGCAGCGCCGCGGCGCCCAGCGACTCGCCGATGGCGAAGCCGATGAAGCAGGGGCCCGAGTACTCGCGCGGGATGAAGAGCAGGATGCAGAGCATGATCAGCAGCTCGACGCTGATGAGCAGCATGCCAATGCTCATGCCGGCGCGGAGCGGAATCGAATGGAGCGGGTAGGGCTTGCCCTTCAGGGCGGCGAACGCGGTGCGCGAGTTGGCGAACGTGTTGACACGGATACCGAACCACGCGACGCCGTAGCTGCCCGCGATGCCGACGAGGCTGAAGGCGAGAATGATCGCCACCTTGAACGCCTCGAACTTCAGCAGCACGCCAAAGTAGAGGATGATCACGACGGCGATGAACGCCTCGAGGATCAGGATGAACTTGCCCTGCGTGATGAGGTACGTCTTGCAGGTCTCGTAGATCAGCTCGGAGACCTCCCGCATGGAGCGGTGCACCGCAAGGTTCTTGAGCTGGGTGTATATCACGAGGCCGAAGAGCAGGCCGAGCGCACAGAAGAGCAGGCCCCACGCCAGCAGGGCGTAGCCGGTCATCCCGCCGAGGAAGGTGACGCTCTTCATGTCGGGCAGGACGAGGTTCGCTTCGCCGCCGGGCTTGTGCTCCCTCGCGGGAGCGGTCGTCGCCTGGGCGTCGGCGTGGGTGGCGGCGGCGGGAACCGCCATCGATTCAACAGAAGGCGCGGCAGTGGACGCGCCCTGTGGTGCGGCGGCGGTGGCCTGCGCCATCAGCGGCAGGGCGATCAGGGACACGGCGGCGAAGGCCGCCAGCGCGCGGATCCGACGGGCGGTCAACACGCGCCCAAACAGGCCCGGTGCGAGCCATCTATGCATCATGTTCCTCCAAGGGATGGTCCAGACTGCAGGTGGGGTCGGCAGCGGGGCTGGGCCCCCGCAGATGATTCGGGAATCCGAACCGTTGTAACACAGCGTGGAAAGATACGGGATGCTGGCTATCTGGCGGAAGCTGGAAATCCGGGAGATTACGGAACGAGGAGGGGTTGAAGTGCACGCTTCACCCCACTCGGAACAGCTCCAGCGCCCTTCCGTACCGCGTCGTCAGCGTCCGCTGCAGCGCCCGGTGCGACGGCATGGTCAGCGTCGGGTCGGCGGCCAGCAGCCGCTCGGCCGCCACTCGCGCCATCTCGCTGAGCTCCTCGTCGCGCACCGGGTCGGCGATCTTGAACGCCGGAAGTCCGCTCTGCTGCTTGCCGAAGAGGTCGCCCATGCCGCGCAGCCGAAGGTCGGCGCGCGCGATCTCGAAGCCGTCCTCGGTCTCGATCATATACCGCAGCCGCTCGCGTGACTCGCCTCCCACGTCCCCGAGCAGGATGCAGAACGACTCGTCGGCCCCCCGCCCCACCCGGCCGCGCAGTTGATGCAACTGCGAGAGGCCGAAGCGTTCGGGGTGCTCGATCACCATCACCGTGGCGTTGGGCACATCAATGCCCACCTCGATGACGGTCGTGCTGACGAGCAGGTCCACACCGCCGTCGCGGAATGACCGCATGATGCTGTCCTTCTCCTCGCTCGCGAGCCGCCCATGCAGCAGCGCCACCCGGCGGTGCGCGAACAGCCCCTTGGCCAGCGCTTCGAACGCCGTGGTCGCCGCCTTGAGGGCGATCTTGTCGGATTCCTCGATGATCGGATAGACGAGATACGCCTGGCGCCCAGTCGCCAGTTGCGTCTCGACGAACTCCATCACTCGGTCGCGCGCCGTCTCCGCGCGCAGTGCCGTGGTCACCGGCTGGCGCCCGGGCGGACGCTCGTCGAGCACGCTCACGTCGAGGTCGCCGTACAGCGTGAGCGCCAACGAGCGCGGGATCGGCGTGGCCGACATGAGCAGGATGTCGGGGGCCGCCCCTTTTTCGCCGAGCGTCGCGCGCTGCTCCACGCCAAAGCGATGCTGTTCGTCAATGATGGCGAGGCCGAGCCGCGCGAAGTGCGTGTCCTCCTGCACCAGCGCGTGCGTGCCAACCACGAGCACCGGGCCCGCCTCGGCCAGCCGCGCCGCGGCCGCCTTGCGCGCCTTGGCACTCATTGAGCCGACGACGAGCACCGGCTCGATGCCCAGCGGTGCCAGCAACGTGCTGAACGTGCGGAAGTGCTGTTCGGCGAGCAGTTCGGTGGGCGCCATCACCGCCGCCTGGTAGCCGTTCTCGAGGGCAAGACAGCAGGCGAAGAGCGCCACGATGGTCTTGCCGCTCCCGACGTCGCCCTGCAGGAGGCGGTGCATGCGAAGCGGGCTCGTCATGTCGGCCACGATTTCACGCGTGGCGCGAACCTGTGCTCCGGTGAGTTCCCACGGGAGCGCCGCCTTGAGCCGCGTGGTCAGCTCGCGTCTGTTGGTGAAGGCGATGCCCGCACGCGCCTGGCGCGCTATGGCGTTGGCGCGGCGCTGCAGCAGGTGCACGCAGAGCAGTTCATCGTACGCCAGCCGGTCGCGGCCGCCGAGGGCCTCCGATACGCTCGACGGGCGGTGCACCCGGCGCAGGGCGTCCTGGATGCCGGGGAGTCCCGTCTCACGCAGCAGTTCCGCCGGCAGGTACTCGTCGAGCGCCGGTACGAGCGTATCGAGATGCTTGTCAATGATTGCGCGGATCTGCTTGAACGACAGCCCTTCGGTGGCGGGATAGACCGCCAGCACGCGTCCCTCGGCGGTGCCGGTATCATCGGCGCCGAGATTCACCCACTCGCGCGGCATCAACTGGCGCCCGTGATAGAAGCGCACGGTGCCGCTGAGCAGCAGCACGTCGCCCTTGTTGATGGACCGGTCGAGGAAGGGCTGTCCCGGCCACGACGCCTCCATCAGTCCGCTGTCGTCCTGCACGACGGCCTGGAAGATCCGCAGTCCCTTGCGCGTGGGCAGAATGCCCTTGCTGACGACGGTGCCGATGACCGTGGCGTCCTCGCCGACGCGGAGCGTGGCGATGCGCCGCACGGTGGACGCGTCCTCATACCTATGAGGGATGTGGAAGAGCAGGTCACGCGCGTTGAGGACGCCCAGCCGCCGGAACGCCTCGGCACGACGCTCCCCCACTCCCTTGAGGAAGGTGATCGGGGTGTCGAGCACCCGGGCGGGCGGACGGTTGGCGGGCGTCACCAATTCAGATCGGCAGGAGTCGCGATGGCAGTGCTAGGGGCTTCATGGTTCCGCAGGCGTGCTGGAATCTACTGACTACTCCGGCAGGCGACTCCATCCCCTCGTTCAGCTGAACGCCGCCACGGGCGCCCCCTGGCGAACCCCGAACTTGACAGCGCCGGGCACCGCACTTGATTTAGTACGTCCTAACTTTTCGAGTGCCGTTGGTAGACCCGCTCCTCGCGCTCCTCGTATTCGCGGCCCTGACCGCGTTCACGCTCGTACTGGCCTGGCCACGGCGTGGCATCATCGCGCGCGTCGCCCGCCTGCGGCGGCTCTCGGAGCGGGTGCGGGTGGAGGACGCGGTGAAGTACCTCTACCATCACGACTCGATGGGCGTGCCCGTGCTCGCCGACGCGCTCGCCGGTGCGCTCGACATCCGTCGCGCGCAAGCGGATGCGCTGCTCGAGCGGCTCGCCGCACTCGGGCTCACGGAATCCGCCGACGCCGGGACCCGGCTGACTGATGCGGGCCGCGCGGACGCGCTGCGGATCGTGCGATCCCATCGCCTCCTCGAGCAATACCTCGCCGATCGCACCGGGATTGATCCCGCCGAGTGGCATGAGGTGGCCGAGGAACGCGAACATCAACTCTCGAGGGAGGAGATCGAACGGCTGGCCTCCCGGCTGGGCCAGCCGCGCTACGACCCGCACGGCGACCCGATCCCGACGGCGGCGGGTGAGCTGCCCGCTGGCCGTGGCGTCATGCTCAGCGCGCTCGGTCGGGGAGAGGCGGGAGTCATCGTCCACCTCGAGGACGAGCCCCGCGACGCGTACGCGCGCCTGCGCGCCCTCGGGTTCGAACTCGGCAAGACGGTGGTCATGCGGGGGCGGAGCGCCATGGCGATTGACCTCGAACTCGACGGGGAGGTCCTCGCCCTCCCGCGCGCGCTCGAAGTGGCGATCACGGTCGAGCGCTCAGGCGAACATGGGACGGCTCGTGCCTGGACCCTCGCCGATCTCCGGACGGGTGAGACCGGACGCGTCTCGCGGCTCTCGAGTGCCTGTCACGGCGCACAGCGCCGGCGGCTCCTCGACCTCGGCGTCGTTCCGGGCACGGACATCGAGGCCGAGTTGCGCAGCGCCTCGGGAGACCCGACGGCGTATCGCATCCGCGGCGCCCTGATCGCGCTCCGGCGCCACCAGGCGATGTGGGTCGAGATCGAACCGGGAAGCGTCGCCGACACGCACGTGGCGGCCTGATGCACACCACCATGCGCACGCGCCTCCCCGCGATGGACGAGTCGCTCGTCCAGTTGCGCGTGCGCTCCGACAAGTGGGATTTCGTGGTCGCGCTCGCGGGGAATCCGAATACGGGCAAGAGCACCGTCTTCAACCTCCTGACCGGGCTTCGCCAGCACACCGGGAACTGGCCAGGCAAGACCGTGACGCGCGCGGAAGGGCTCTTCACCGCCGGCGGTGACCGGTTCAAGCTCGTGGACCTGCCGGGCACCTACTCCTTGCAGGCCGTGAGCGCGGACGAGGAGGTCGCGCGCGACGTGCTGCTCTTCGGCGCGCCCGACGTCACGGTGCTCGTCGTGGACGCCACGCGACTCGAACGCAACCTGAATCTCGCGCTCCAGGTGCTTGAGATCACGCCCCGCGTGGTGGTCGCGCTGAACCTGATGGACGAGGCACGGCGCCTGGGCATCGGAATCGACCCGGACGCGCTCGCGCGGGAACTCGGCGTGCCGGTGGTCCCGATGGCGGCACGGCGTGGCGAGGGGATCGACGCGCTCCGCGAGGCCATCCGTGAGGTGGCCCATCGGCGGGTGGAACCCACGCCCTTCCGCGTGCGCAGCTTCACTCCCGACGTCGAGACGCTGATCGGCGAGGTCGAAGCCGCCGTGCTGCGCGCCACGCCGGAGAAGCCCAACAGCCGGTGGGTCGCACTCCGTCTGCTCAACGCCGACGAGCGCGTGGAAGCATCGGTGCCGGACGAGGTGCTCCGCGTCGCCAGCGCCGTGCGCTGGAAGTTGAGCCCGGACTTCCACGACCGCATCACGCAGGGACTCTACGCGGCGGCCGAGGGGATTGTCGCGCGGAGCCAGCTCGCCGGCGTCCATCGCGCGCGGTTCGACCTCGACACCGCACTCGACCGTTGGCTCACGAGCCCGGTCACCGGTTTCCCGCTGATGATCCTGATGCTCGGCGTCGTGTTCTGGCTCACCATCGCGGGCGCAAACGTCCCCTCGGCGATGCTGAGCACGCTGCTCGTGGACCAGTTCCACCCCTGGCTGCAGGCGACGGCGACCGACTGGGGCGTGGCCTGGTGGATCCGCGGGGTGCTCCTCGACGGCATCTATCTGGCGACGGCATGGGTGGTCGCGGTGATGCTCCCGCCGATGGCGATCTTCTTCCCGCTCTTCACGCTGCTCGAGGACTTCGGCTACCTGCCCCGGGTCGCCTTCAACCTCGACGCGCTCTTCCGGCGCGTCGGCGCGCACGGCAAGCAGGCGCTGACGATGTGCATGGGCTTCGGCTGCAATGCCGCCGGCGTGGTCGCGACGCGGGTGATTGACAGTCCGCGGGAGCGTCTCGTGGCGATCATCACGAACAACTTCTCGCTCTGCAACGGCCGGTGGCCCACCCAGATCCTGATGGCGTCAATCTTCATCGGCGCGCTCGCGCCGCCGGCGCTCGCCGGCTTCATCTCGGCGGCGACCGTGGTGAGCGTCACGCTCCTCGGCGTGCTGGCGATGTTCGCCTCCTCCTGGATTCTCACGCGCACCGTGCTCCGCGGCGAGGCCACGAGCTTCAGCCTGGAGCTCCCGCCCTTCCGCCCGCCGCGGATCTGGCAAACGCTCTACACCTCGCTGATTGACCGCACCCTGATCGTGCTCTGGCGCGCCGTCGTCTTCGCGGCGCCCGCGGGCGCGGTGATCTGGCTCATCAGCAACGTGCAGGTCGGAGACACGAGTGTCGCGGAGCACCTGGTCGGGCAACTCAACCCGCTGGGCCTGCTGCTCGGCATGAACGGCGTGATCCTCCTGGCGTACGTGGTCGCCATCCCCGCGAACGAGATCGTGATCCCGACGGTGCTGATGCTGACCGTACTCGCGGGGGGTACGCCTGAGCTCGGGGCGGGCGCGGGCGTCATGTTCGATCTCGACGCGGCGCAGGTCGGCGCCCTGCTTATCAAGAACGGGTGGACGACCCTCACCGCCCTCTCGCTCATGCTCTTCAGCCTCCTGCACAACCCCTGCTCGACCACGATCTATACGATCTACACGGAGACGCGGAGCGTGAAGTGGACCGCGGTCGCGACGGCGATGCCCCTCGTGATGGGGTTCGTCGTCTGCTTTCTCGTCGCACAGGTGTGGCGGCTTGTCGCGGGCGTCTAGGGACAATCCCCCGCACGTCGTCCGCACGCGGGGTCTTGGCGCAGTGCGCAAAGCCCCGCTACGTTCCCTCCACCGCGATTTCATTTCCCGTCTGGCCAAGAGCACATGCCGCTTGGCATGTCTGAACAGCGGCGCGAGCACAGCGTCGCCCAACAGTTCCTCTTCGTCCTCGCGGGTCGGCTCTCCATCGAGTTGGACGGCGCGCTGCACGAACTCGGCGCGCAGACGGGGCTCGAGATTCCCCGGGGCGTATCGCACCAGGTAATGAACGATTCCGACGGCGGCGCAGGCTTTCCCGTCGTCTCGCAACCACCGAGCCACGGAGACCGGTCATGAGACGCCAATTCGCCGCCTCGATGTGCACCTGCATCGTGGCAATCACGCTTCCGCTCGTTGCGGCCGCGCAGACGACGGCGCCTGGCGTCAGCGATTCCGCGCGCGACGCCACGCTCCGCGCCGCCCTCCCGGACGTCGACCGCATCATGCGCGAGTTCACGACGCGCGAGCACATCCCGGGCGCGGCATGGGGCGTGATCATTGATGGCAGGCTCGCGCATATCGGCGTGACCGGCTACCGCGAAGTACCGTCGAAGTCTCCGGTGGATTCGAATACCGTATTCCGCATCGCCTCAATGACGAAGAGCTTCACGGCGATGGCGATCCTCAAGCTCCGCGATGCGGGCAAGTTGTCGCTCGATGACCCGGCGGAGCGATACGTGCCCGAGCTGGCGCGCCTCAAATACCCGACGACCGATTCGCCGAAGATCACGATTCGGCACCTGCTGTCGCATGCCGGGGGATTTCCTGAGGACAACCCCTGGGGCGACCAGCAGCTGGCGCGCACGGATGAAGAACTGTCACAAATGATCAAGCGCGGGATCCCGTTCTCAAACGCGCCGGGAGTCGCCTACGAGTATTCGAACTACGGTTTTGCCATCCTTGGCCGTATCGTGACGCGCGTGTCGGGCATGCCGTACAACGACTACGTCGCGACGAACATCCTCCGACCGCTTGGCATGCGGTCGACGACGCTCTCGCCGGCGTCCGTGCCCGCGAACCGTCTCGCGCACGGCTATCGGTGGGAGGACGAGCAATGGAAGGAAGAGGCGCAGCTCCCCGACGGCGCCTTCGGGCCGATGGGCGGCATGCTCACCTCGCTGAGCGACCTCGGTTCATACGTCTCGGCGTTTCTCGCGGCGTGGCCGCCGCGCGACGGCGCCGAGACCGGCCCGCTGCGGCGTGCGTCACTTCGGGAGATGCAGCAGGTGTCCAGGCCCGGCGCGTCATCGGCCGTTCGTGATGCTACCGGGAATCTTCGGCTGAACACCGGCGGTTATGGATTCGGGCTCCGCGTCTCGACGAATTGTTCGTTCGCACATGTCGTCGCGCACAGCGGCGGACTGCCGGGGTTCGGCTCGCAGATGCGGTGGCTGCCCGAGTACGGCGTCGGCATCATCGCATTCGGCAATCGCACCTACTCCGGCTGGAGCCAGCCGATCGACTCGGCGATGGCGGCGCTCGCGAAGACGGGCGGCCTGCAGTTTCGGATGCCGGTGCCGGCTCCGGCGCTCATCGCGGCGCGCGCGCAGGTCACGCAGCTCGTGCTGAATTGGGACGACAAGCTGGCGAGATCGCTCGCCGCGGAGAACTTGTTCCTCGACCGTTCGATCGTCCGCCGCGCGGCGGACGTGGCGGCGCTCCGCTCGAAAGCAGGCTCATGCTCGGCGGGCTCAGGGTTCGCCTTCGTCGAAAACGCGCTTCGTGGGCAGTGGATCCTGCCCTGCGAGCGCGGCAATCTCCTCGTCTCGATCACGCTCGCGCCCACCACACCGACGCAGGTACAATTTCTCGAGGTGAAGGCTGCGCCGGCGTCAGGGACGGTGTCGCGGGCTCCGCGCTGCTCGGGGACGTAAGCAACAACCGCACGACGCGGGTGAACGAGGCCGTCGACTCGCCGGATCCCGCGCCAAAATGACGCAGCAAGCAATGCGATGGTGACGCTGGCTTCGCCCACGGCACCCATCGTGCGCCATGCCGAGTTGCGTTTCCCCTGCCGCCGAGCGTACGCTATGGGTATGCCTGCCACCACGGACCGCTACTGGATGCCGGCCGACCGCGAGCAGTTCCCAGAGCGCGACGGCTGCAGGTACGAGTGCATTGACGGGGAGCTGCTGGTGACTCCGGCGCCGCGCTTCGACCACGGCCATGCGCTGCAGTGCCTGGCGCTCGCGCTGACGGCGGCGATCGGATCGGCCAAGCGGGTCTTCTACGGCGTTCTCGATTTGCGCCCCGAGCGCAACGCTTTAGTCGAGCCAGACCTCCTCGTCTTCCGCGAACCGATGTCCCGCCGCACCACGCTTGACGACATGGGGGGCGTGTCGGTGCTGGTGGAGGTGCTGAGCCCGAGCACGGCGCAGCGTGACCGTGGGATCAAGCGCCGGTTCTATCAGCGTGCCCGAATCGCCGAGTATTGGATCGTAGACCTGGAGAGCCGCGTGGTGGAGCGCTGGCGTCCGGACGACGCTCGGCCCGAGGTGCTGCACGACGTCCTCGCCTGGCTCGACGCGGCGACTGGCACGGAGTGCCAACTCAACCTCACCGCGTTCTTTGCTGAGGTGTGCGGCGGGCCAGACGAGGCGGTAGACGCGCCCTGAGCGGCCCGCACGCGGCGCGCCGGCGTCGGCTGCCCGCTGCCCTACCCCTCCAGCAGGTCTCGGGCGAACTCGTCGGCGCTGAATGGGCGCAAGTCAGCGGCCTGCTCGCCGACGCCGACGAATTTCACCGGAACGTTGATGGCTTCGTGCACGGCCACCACCACGCCGCCGCGCGCGGTGCCGTCGAGCTTCGTGATCACGAGCCCCGTGACCGGCACCACCCCCGCAAACGTCTTGGCCTGCTGCACCGCGTTCTGGCCGATCGTGCCGTCGAGCACGAGCAGCGACTCATGCGGCGCGCCGGGGAGGCGCTTGGCGATGACGCGCGCCACCTTGCGCAGCTCATCCATCAGCCCCTCGCTGGTGTGCAGGCGGCCGGCGGTGTCAATGATCACCACGTCCATGCCGCGCGTGACGGCCGCGTCAATTGCGCTGTAGGCGACAGCGGCAGGGTCACCGCCCGGCTGCGCACCAATGAAGTCGCTGCCGCTGCGCTCGGCCCACACACGCAGCTGGTCAATGGCGCCCGCGCGGAACGTGTCGCCTGCGGCAACCATCACCCGCTTGCCCTCGCCGTGCAGCCGCGAGGCCAGCTTGCCAATGAACGTGGTCTTGCCCGCGCCGTTGACGCCGAGCACGAGCACCACCGCGGGCTTGGCGTCGCCGAGCACGAAGGCCGGATCGCCGTTGCCGGCCAGAAGCGCAGCGGTGATCCCGCCGCGCAGCGCCGCGAGCAGTTCCGCCTCGGTCTTGAGGGCGCCGCGCTGGGCCTGGCGCTCCACCGCCTCGATGAGGCGCATGGTCACGGGCACGCCGAAGTCGGCCTCGAGCAGCAGCGTCTCGAGCTGGGCTATGGACTCCGCATCAATGCCGCCGCGCGCGAGCACCCCGACGTCCAGGAGGGCGACGTCCTTGAGGCGCTGCCAGAGGGACTTCTTGGGCTTGAACAGGGGCATCGGACACGATTGAGGATCTGGAATCCGGATGGCGATCAAGGATCGCGATGACGGAATCCGACTGGCGATGAATCTATCGCCTTGGCGGGGACGACATGACCCTGTTCCAATGCGCCGGGAACCGGAGTTGCCCCGGGAACGCCCGCTGGCCCGGCTACGACAAGCGCGGCCACGCTATCGCGGCGCGGCGCGCCACGCCATCTTGAATCATCATGACAAACCCACTCGGCGCCCCCGAACTTCGTATCGATCCGGCCTCCGTGCTTCGCCTCGTGCGATTCGCGCGAAATGTGTTCATTCCGGCCATCATCCTGTTCGCCGTGATTCCATGGCTCGGCGGCTTTGCCGTCGACTGGCTCTGGGCACGCGAAGTGCGCTACGAGCAGGTCTTCCTGGTGTCGTTCTGGTGGCGCATCGGCCTTCTGTTCGTGCCCGGCGGCCTCACCTTCCTCTTCCTGTACCTGAACATCTCGCGTGCGGTGCCACGATCCTCCACCGATGTCACGCTCTTCGCCGAACGGCTTGGCGCAGAGCCGGTCATCGTCGGCCGGTTGATGCCTATCGTGCTCGTCGTGGGGTCCGGGTTCATCGCCTATGTCGTCGGGTTGGCAGCGTCCAACCAGTGGGTCAGCTACGTACTCGCCGTGCACGGCGCCGCCACGGGCGTCAGCGAGCCACTCCTCGGCAACGACATCGGCTTCTATTTCTTCCGCCTGGGCGCCTGGTCGAGCCTGCTTTCCACCGCGATGTTCGTCGCGACGCTGACGACGATCAGCGTGGCCGCGCTCTACCTGCTGAAGGGCGAACTCGTCCCACTGCCGGGACGCACCACCTCCACCGCGCGCGCCAACTGGCACGTGGGCGCGCTTGCCGCACTCGGGTTCGTGCTGCTCGCCGTCCGGCTCTGGATGGTCACGCGCGCCAACCTGGCATTCTCCACCACGGGACCGCTCGTCGGCGCTAGCTACACCGACGTGCATGCCAGCCTGCCGGCCATCGCCGTCTCGGCGGTGATGGCCTTGGCCGCCGCGGCCGCGACGCTCTACGGTGCCGCACGCGGGACGCTGCTGCGCTATCTCGTCCTCTCCGTCGTTGCGTATGCCGCCGTCGGGGTCATCGGACGCGGCGCCATTCCCCTGGCGATGCAGCGGCTGCTGGTAGCGCCGAACGAGCTCGCACGCGAGCTCCCGTACCTCGAGCGCCACATTGACGCCACGCGCCGCGCTTGGCGGATAGACAGCGTGGCGCTGCGGGACATTTCGGGCGATGCGCCGCTGACGATGGCCGATATCCGGGCCAACACCCCGACCATCGCCAACATCCGGCTCTGGGATCGCGACCTCCTAGCCCAGTCGTTGGGGCAACTGCAGGAGATTCGCACGTACTACGACTTCGTTTCGGTCAATGATGACCGGTATGTCATTGACGGACAGTACCGGCAGGTGCACGTCTCGGCGCGCGAACTGAACTCCGCCTCGCTCCCGACGCTCGGGTTCATCAATGAGAAACTGACATTCACCCACGGCATGGGACTCGCCATGGCCCCGGTGAACGAGGTCACCGCCGAGGGGCTACCCGTGCTGTTCGTGAAGGACCTCCCCCCGGTGTCCACCACGAACGTCAAGTTGACGCGCCCCGAGGTGTACTTCGGCGAACTCACCAACTCCTATGTGTTCGTGCGGACGGCGCAGCGCGAGTTCAACTATCCGGCCGGCGACGCCAACATCTATTCACGGTACGAGGGGAGCGGCGGGATCAGCGTAGGCTCGCTGGCGCGCCGCATGCTCTTTGCCTGGCAGCTCCGTTCGCTGAAGGTGCTCTTCTCCAGCGACATTGGTGACTCGGCGCGGGTGATGATGCGCCGGAATATCCACGAGCGTGCTGCGCGAGCGCTTCCGTTCCTGAAGTTCGATCCCGAGACGTATCTGGTGGTTACCGACGCCGGCCGGCTGGTCTGGATTCTCGATGCGTATACCAGCAGCACCAACTACCCGTATGCGGCACGCACGGCCGGTGGCGTGAACTACATGCGCAACAGCGTGAAGGTCACCATAGACGCGTACGACGGCGCCGTCACCGCGTACCTCGCCGAAGCCGCCGACCCGCTGGCGCAGGCGTACGCCCGGATCTTCCCGGACGTGTTCCGGCCGCTCGCCCAGATGTCGCCTGATCTGCAGCGTCACCTGCGGTATCCCAACGCCGTCTTCCGCATACAGGCGAGTCTGCTGGCCACCTATCACATGAAGGCGCCCGACGCGTTCTATCACCGCGAAGATCAGTGGCAGATTCCGGAGGGGGCGCAGCGAGACCGCGCCACCAGCCCCTACATGCGCCACATGATCATGCGGCTGCCAGGAGAGAAGGACGCCGAGTTCATCTACATGACGCCATTCACGCCGCGCGGCAAGGACAACCTGGCGGCCTGGCTTGTGGCGCGCATGGACGGCGACGCGTACGGCCAGCTGATTGCGTACCGGTTCCCGAAGCAGAGCCTGGTGTACGGGCCGCGGCAGATCATGAACCGTATCGAGCAGGACACGGAGATCTCGCGGCAGTTGTCGCTTTGGGACCAGCGCGGATCGCAGGCCATCCGCGGCGAACTGCTTGTTATCCCGATCGAGGAATCGCTGATCTATGTGCAGCCGATCTACCTGAAAGCGCAGGGGGAGACTTCGATTCCCGAACTCAAGCGTGTTGTTGTGGCCTACGGGAACCAGGTGGTAATGGCCACCACGCTCGAAGAAGGGCTGCAACTGGTGTTCGGCTCCGGCGGTCCGCGCTCCGGACCAACCACCGCGGGCGTCCCGGCAGCCGCAGCGGCCGCTCCCGCTGCCGCTGCGTCTCCCACCGGGTCCATCGAGGGGCTGCTCCAGCGGTCGCAGCAGCACTATGACCGGGCCATTGCCGCACAGCGTGCTGGCAACTGGGCCGAGTATGGTCGCGAAATCGAGCAACTGGGCGCCGTGCTGCGCGAACTGCGGAGCCGCACGGGCAAGCCGTAGGCGCAGCAAACGACGAAGCCCCGGCCGCTACGGCCGGGGCTTCGTCGTACACCCACCTCCCATCGGCGCTAGTGATGCCCGGACGCCGGCAATGCCTCTCCCTGTGGGTGCTTGTACTTGAACAGGAACGGGAACGTGACGCCGAGGACGAGGGCGTACGCGGCGAACGCGAACCAGATGCTCCGCCAGTCCTTGACGCCGCCCACCGTGTAGTAGTCCACAACCCAACCGCTCACCGTGCCGCCGATGAACGCGCCCAGGCCGTTCGTCATGATCATGAACAGTCCCTGTGCGCTCGCCCGGATGTTGCTGTCGGATTCGCGGTCCACGTAGAGCGAGCCCGAGATGTTGAAGAAATCAAAGGCCATGCCGTAGATGATCATGCTCAGAACGAGCATCCAGAGGCCGGCGCCTGGATCGCCGACCGCGAACAGGCCAAACCGGAAGACCCAGGCGAAAATGCTGATCAGCATCACCGTCTTGATGCCGAAGCGCCGCAGGAAGAACGGAATGGTAAGAATGAACAGCGTCTCGGAGATCTGCGAGATCGAAAGGAGCAGATTGGGGTGCTCGACGCCAAACGACCCCGGATATGCCGTCTTGAAGTCGTCGAGGAAGGCGCCGCCGAACGCGTTGGTGATCTGCAGCGCTGCACCGAGCATCATGGCGAAGAGGAAGAAGACTGCCGTCTGACCACGCTTCAACAGGACGAATGCGTCGAGGCCAAGCGCCGAGATCATGCTGCGCTTCTCCTTCGAAACCGGCGCCGGCGGACAGGCAGGCATGGTGAAGGCGTACAGCCCGAGGAACGCGGCCGAGCCGGCACTGATGTAGAGTTGCAGCGAGCTCTTGGTCCAACCGGCGATGTCCACCATCCACATGGCCGCAATGAACCCGATCGTCCCCCAGACGCGAATTGGCGGGAAGTTCGTGATGACATCGAGGCCCTTCTGCTCAAGCACCTTGTACGACACGGTGTTGCCCAGCGCGATGGTGGGCATGTACACCATGGCGTTGAGCAGCATGATCATGTACAGCGTCTGGTAGTCCTTGACCGTCGACGCCCAGAGCAGCAAACCAGCCCCGATCAGGTGGCAGAGTCCGTAGACTCGCTCGGCGTTCATCCAGCGGTCGGCCACGATGCCGAGCAAGCCGGGCATGAAGAGCGAGGCGATGCCCATCGTCGCATAGACACTGCCCACCTCGCCGCCGGTGAAGCCGAGGGTGACGATCATGTAACCGCCCAGCGAGATGAGCCACGCTCCCCACACGAAGAACTGCAGGAAGTTCATGATCGTCAGGCGCAGCTTGATGCTCATAGAGGAGATCCTGTTCGGAAGGCCATTGGCGTCGCGGACGAGGGCGCCGTCGAGCGAGTAGTGGAGGGTTCGGCCGGCAGCATGCCAGCCATGTCATGCGGATCGGGAACGCGCCCAATATAGGCCACGCTCTCGGGCCCGGTCAGGGCCCGCGGTCAGGGGGCCCGCGGTCAGGGCCCGCGGTCAGGGCCCGCCGGCAGACCTCGCAGGTTGGAGGTCGAAGTCAGCGGCTCGGGACCGGCTCACCATCCCGCCGCGCGGGCGTCCCACGCGCTCGCGCGCGGATCGTCGAGCAACTCGAGCAACTCATCCAACGCCACCTCGAGGTGGCCGGCGGCGGCGGGGCTCATCGGTTCACCAAGCTCGAAGCGCTCGCCGCGGAGGCCCAGCACCCACGCGGGAGGCGGTTCGCGCCCGGTGACCTCACGCGCGACGCACAACACCGCCTCCGGGCTCAATTCGTGCGTGGTATACGAGGCATCGCGCTCCGGCTTGGTGCGCCGCAGGCAAAACGGTGCGTCGGCAGAGGCGTCCGCATCAATGAAGAGCACGAGGTCGGCATCAGCCAGGTCGAGCGCGTGCTCCACCTGAAACTGGAAATCCTCCACGATCCGCACGTCGAGGTCGGGGCGCGCGTTCAGCCAGGACCCGATGCGCGCCAGCAGGGCGGGGCCGAGCGCATCGTCACCGCGGCTCGGGTTGCCGCAGCCCAGGAGGACCACGCGCGCCGTCATGGCACTGCCTGTCCCTCGGAGCAGAGGCCATCGGCGCCTTTCGTCAGCCGGTCGATCATCTGCCCCGCGGCATCCACCAGCTCCACTTGGAGCGGCATGCGGCCCAGCGCGTGCGTGGCGCACGATAGGCAGGGGTCGAAGGCGCGCACCGCCACCTCGATGTGATTGAGCAGTCCTTCCGTGAGCTTCTGGCCGTCGAGGTACGTCGCCGCGACCGTGCGCACGGCCTCGTTCATCGCCTGGTTGTTGTTGGTGGTGCTCACGATCAGGTTGGCCCGCACGACGACGTCATTCTCGTCCACCTTGTAATGGTGGAACAGGGTGCCGCGAGGAGCCTCGATGACGCCGACGCCCTCGAGCGTGCGCTCGCCGGTGGTGATGAGGTCGGTCCCCGTGATGTCGGGATCGTCGAGCAGTCGCTCGATTCCCTCGGCCGCGTGCAGCATCTCGATGAGCCGCGCCCAGTGGTAGGCCAGCGTGGCGTGCTGCATGCCGCCGTTGGCGGCCGCGCGGAAGACCTGGCGTTCCGATTCCGCGAGCGGTGTGTCGAGGAAGTCGCAGTTATTCATGCGCGCCAGCGGTCCCACGCGGTACCACCCGTCCTCATCGCCAAGGTTGATGATGAATGGGAACTTCATGTACGACCACGACTTCACTTCCTCGTGGATATGCCGGTTGTAGTGCGTGTAGTCCACGTGGTCGAAGATCAGCGCTCCCTGTGCGTCGCGGGCGCGTAGGCCGCCGTCGTACATGTCGAGCGCGCCGTCGGCCCGAATGAGGCTCATGAAGTTCGACGGGAAGACGCCGAAGATCGGGGCGTGCGGGCTCGCGTCCAGGATGCGGCGGCAAATGGCCACGGCGTCACGGCTCCACGCGATCATCTGCCCCGTTTCGCGGCGCAGCGCGTCACGCTCGGCCACCGTCAGCGCCTTGTTCATGCCCCCCGGCACGCACGCTGAGCCGTGAATCCGCTTGCCGGCGACGTGGCGGATGATCTCCTGCCCGAACTTGCGAAGCTTGACGCCCTGCAGCGCCAGTTCGGGGTACTCGCCGATGACGTCGACGATGTTGCGTCGCTCGGGTTCCGAATCGAAGCCGAAGAGCAGGTCGGGGCTAGCCAGGTGAAAGAAGTGCAGCGCGTGCGACTGAAGCATCTGTCCGTCGTGCATCAGGCGGCGCAGTTTCTCGGCGGTCGGGGTGAGGCGACGGACACCGACGAGCATGTCCACGGCCTTGCCGGCGGCGAGATGGTGGCTCACCGGGCAGATGCCGCAGAGCCGCTGCACCAACACCGGCACTTCCCAGTATGGGCGGCCCTGGATGAACTTCTCGAATCCGCGGAACTCGACGATATGCAGCCGCGCCTGGTGCACGCGGTGCTGCTCGTCAAGGAGAAGAGTCACCTTGCCGTGCCCTTCCACACGCGTCAGCGGCTCGATGGCCACGCGGCGCAGGGCGCGGGGGCGAGCGGCGGTCTCCAGCAGGTGCGTCACGTATGCTCTCCGGTCAGTCGTAGCGCAGCAGCGCTGTCGGCAGGAGCGGATCGCGCCCCGCGATTAATGCGCTGAGGACGTGCCACAGGGCGTCCGCCGACGGCGGACACCCGGGCACGTGGTAGTCCACCCGCACCACTTCGTGCAACGGGTAGACCTTGTCGAGCAGCAGCGGCAGTTCCGGATCGTCCGGAATGTGCGCGTTCTCGACGCCGATGCCGCGGATGTAGGACTCCTCGAGGCAGGCCTTGAGGGTATGATGGTTGCGCATCGAGGGAATGCCACCGGTAATGGCGCACTCCCCCATTGAGACGAGGACACGGCAGTGCTCCCGGAAGTGATGGAGCAGATGCACGTTCTCGACGTTGCACAGTCCACCCTCGACGAGCCCGATGTCCACCATCCCTCGGATCTCCTTGATGTCGTTGATGGGGCTGCGGTCGAATTCGACGAGCTCGAGAAGCTCGAGCAGGCGCTCGTCCATGTCGAGGAGCGACATGTGGCAGCCGAAGCACCCCGCGAGCGAGCAGGTGGCGATCTTGCGCTTGCTAGCCATTGAGCCGCGCCTCCCGGGCCTGGAACTGCGCCACGGAGTCCTCGGAAATAGGCGCCCGATCGTAGGGGCGTTGGCCAATGGGCACCTTGTACGCCTCGCCCTTCATCATGAGCGCCCCCACGGGGCAATGCTGGACCGCCTGGTCGTCGCGTGACACCTTGCTGTCGGCGAGCAGGCCCGACGGCGAGTCCACGACGATGGTGGACGTGATCCCCCGTCCGGTCATGGCGAAGACGTTCTTTCGGTCCACGCTGCGGCTGATGCGCACGCAGAGGCCGCACAGGATGCAGCGGTCGCGGTCGAGGATGATGTCGGGATGCGACGCGTCCACGTCGCGGTACGGAAAGAAGTGCGCGAAGTGGTTGTCTTGCAGGCCGAGCGCGTAGGCGGTGGCCTGCAGGTGGCAGCTGCCGCTCCTCTCGCAGGCCGGGCAGTAGTGATTGCCTTCGACGAACAGCATCTCCGTGAGCGCGCGCCGCATCTGGTTGAGCTCGGGCGTGTCGCTGCGCACGTCCTGGCCAGCCACGGCCGGCTGGGTGCACGACGCGAACGGCCGGCCATTCACGATGACGGTACACAAGCGGCAGCTGCTGTGCGGCTCGAAGTCCGGGTTGTGGCAGAGGTGCGGAATGTAGACGCCGGCAGCCATCGCCGCGTCGAACACCGTCTGCCCCTCCCGGAACGGGATCTCGCGTCCGTCGAGCTGAAAGGTCTTGCGGGTGTCGAGACTCATCGCAGGCTCCTCACAGGTGCGCCAGCGCGTCGTCGCGTCCGGTCAGTTGGCGGGCCTCGTGCAGCGCGCGATCGAGGTCGAACGCCGGAACGAAGTCGGTGGTCATCATCCGTTTGTCCCAGTCGCCGCGAAACTTCGCGAGGCTGTCCAGGAGGTGATTGGGCGCGGTCTGGCCGAGCCCGCAGTGCGCGGTTGTCTTCATGAGATGGCTGATCTCCTGCACCTGCTCGACGTCCATCGGGCTTCCCTTCCCGGCCGCCACCTTCTCCACGAGCCGCTCAAGCAGGCTGGTGCCCACGCGGCACGGCGTGCACAGGCCGCAGCTCTCGTGGCGGAAGAAGCGCGTGAAGTTCCGCACCATGTCGAACATGTCACGCGTCGGCCCGAAGATCATGAACGTACCGACGGTGGAGAGGTCCTCGAATGCCAGGATGCGATCGAACTCGAGACTCGTAATGGTCATGCCCGACGGGCCGCTGACCTGCACCGCCTGCGCCTCGAGGCCGCCGCAGTCGCGCAGCACCTCTCGGACGCTGATACCGAACGGGTACTCGTAGATGCCGGGACGCTCGCAGTCTCCGGACACGCAGAACAGTTTCGTGCCGGCCGAGTGCGCGGTACCGTGGCCGGAAAACCAGGCGCCGCCCTTGAGCGCGATCATTGCCGCGGCCGCGAACGACTCGACGTTGTTCACCACCGTTGGACGGCGGTTGAACCCCGCCACCACCGGCAGCGGCCAGCGCTTGCGTGGTTTGCCCCGGCGCCCCTCGAGCGACTCGATGAGCGCCGACTCCATGCCGCAGATGTAGGCCCCGGCCCCCCAGTGGATGTCAATGTCAAAGGCGAAGCCGGTACCGAGAACGTTGCGCCCCAGCAGGCCCGCGTCTCGCCGGCGCGCGAGCACCGCCTCGAGATGCGGCTTGAGGTACCAGTACTCCTGCCGGATGTAGACGATCCCGCGCGACGACCCGACGACGTAGCCGCAGATCGTCATCCCCTCGAACACCAAGTCGGCGTATGACGAGAGCAGAACGCGGTCCTTGAAGGTCCCAGGCTCGCCCTCGTCGGCGTTGCACACCACGTAGCGTTCGGGGGCCGAGATGTCGCGGCAGGTCTCCCATTTGATGGCCGCCTTGAAGCCGGCCCCGCCGCGCCCGCGCAAATCGGAGCGATACAGCTCCTTGAGCGTCTCGTCGGCGCCGCGGCGCCACGCATGGCCGGACGACGGATCCACCGCCTCCTCGAACTGCAGTTCCTTGAGCGTCTCGTCGCCGCCGCGTTGCATCGCCGCCTTGAACGCGGCGCCGGGCTCCGGCGTGCGCCGGAACATCACGTCGGAGCGGCGGAAGTTGTCCTCCACCTTGAAGAGCTCCGCGGGCCACGCGTCCATCGGCGTGCGCGACTGGATCAGCTGCGCCACCTGGTCCATGCGCACGCGAGTGAGCCGGGTGAGGGGCCGGCCGTTGACGAGGGCCGCCGGGCCCTGGTCACACATGCCCGTGCACGACGTGAAGTGCACACTCGCGCGTCCGTCGGCGCGCGTCTGGCCGAGCTGCACGCCCAGCCGGTTGCAGAGGTAGATGGCGAGCCCTTCGCTCCCCTGCATGCGGTCGGTGATGTTGTCGCTGACGTAGACGACGTACTCGCCGAGGTGAGTGCTGCTGAGAAAGGAGTAGAAGCCGACGACACCACGAACGTGCGCGCGCGTCACGCGCAGGTGGTCGGCAATGAGATCCACCGCCTCGGCCGGGATGAAATGAAAGGCGTGCTGGACCTGAATGAGGATCTGCAGCAGCTCGCCCGGATCGCGCTCGTGCGCCTCGAGAATCTGGCGCACGGGATCCATGGCGGGCTGCGGTTCTTCGCGCACCATGTGCTGCTCCCTGTCCCTGGGACCAACGGCACGCTCACTTGAGGTGCCGATAGCCGTTAAGCTAGGGGCGGGGCAGACGCGGCGTGTCAGGCGCACCCTCAAGTTGCGTCGGGGCGGGGCAGGCGCCGCGTGTCAGGCGCACCCTCAAGTTGCGTCGGCGCGAGGCACGTACGCGTGGTGCGTGCCTCCCCGACACGGCCTTACCGCAGCCCCACCCGCCGCCGCATCCACCACTCGGTGCACAGAAGCGCCAGCACGAGCGCATACCACCACCATCCGGTGCGCATGCTGGAACGCGTGCCGGCTGCCGGCGCGCCGGCCACGACGGCGCGCGACGCGATGGGACGTCGCGGCACCCACTCGGCCGACGCGTTGACGGCGAAGACGGACGTGCCGCCCTCCACGGCCGCACGCCAGACGCCCGCGGCGAGCGGCGGGGACGACGCGGTCGCGAGCGCGTTGCCGAAGTGGAGCGTCGCGCGCACGTCCGTGGTGGCGCCGTCGCGACGCAGGCTCACCGTGATCACCGAGTCGCGGCCCGCCCCTCGACGCCACGTCACGGGCTCGCCTTCACGCAGCCAGGCTGTGGAGACGCGCGCGGCGCGCTCATCGGTGCCGCCCTGCGCGAGCCAGTCGAGCACACCGCCCCAGAGCGCGGCGAACGCGTCGGCGGACCGACCGCCGCGGAAGTGCCAGCGCCACAGCCCACGCACCGGCAGCACCGCGATGCGGCGCGGCTCGTCGAATCCCGCGATCACCACGCGGTCGTCGAACCGGCGCCCGCGCCGCGCGTTGAGCGCGATCCACGAGGTGCCGGCCGGCGCGGGGCCAACGCCGATGGGCGGCAGTGAGTCCCACGGGACGCCACTCAGCGCCGGCGACAATGGCGACGCTTCCGCACGCTCGGTGAAGTACTCCCCGTCGTCGTCACGCGGAGGCACCACAAGGGCCAGCGCGCCCCGCGTGATGCGCCGTGGCGGCCCAAAGAGCGCCGTGTCGCCGTGCAGCACAGCGAGCGGCGCGCGCAGGAGCGCATCGCGCACCACCGCCTCCTCGACGCGCACCAGTGTGCCGTCCTCGCGCCACTGCCCCGGCGCGACTCGAACGAAGCCGCGCACGCCAAAGCCAAGCGCGCCGCGCATGACGCCTAGCGCGAAGCGTGCGTCCTGGTCGGGAGCCGTGGACACAAAGACGGCCGTGGGGCCGCCGCGCACGTCGAGCACCGTGGTGAGCGTGTCGTTGCGGCGCTCCGCGTCGCCCGGCGCGGTGGAGACCACACGCACGATCAATGCGTCGCGACGATCAGGCACGCGCAGTCGCACGCGCCACTCGCGTTCGCTCCACGGCGCGAGCGCGCCCAACGCCGCGCTGGCCAGCGTGGAGCCATCGGCCAGCCGCGCCGACAGCGAAACCGCGGGCACGGGCGCGCCCGCGCTCACGACGAGCGCCCGCAGTTCCACGGTGTGGCCGGGGGCCGCATTCTGCGGCAGCTCCAGCGATCGCACCGCAACGTCCACGGCATCGGGCGCCGGCAACACGTCCACCTGCGACCCTGCCGGCAGCGCGTCGAGCGCCTCCGTATCATCGAGCTGCCCATCCGTGATTACGTGCAACGCTCGGCCAAGCGCGGCGGCGCGATCCACCACCGGCCCCACGCGCGATGCGCCGTCGGTGGGCCCTTCATCGGCCGGCGCGCCCGCGCGGAGCGAGTCACCGAAACGCACGACCTCACCGCCAGCGGCTTTGGCGCGTGCCGCCGCCTCGGCGTAGCGCCCCGCCCCGCCCTGTCTCCAACTGGCCGACGCGTCGAGCGCCACCAGCGGCGCCGCGCGCGTCCGCGCGCCGAGCGGCGCGTCGAGCAGCAGCGCCATGATGACCACCACGGCCAGCGCGCGCAGCGCCGCGAGCGCGCGGCGATACCGATCACGCGGCAGCCGCAGGCCGTACAGGCCGATGGCCGCGGCGACGCCCGCTGCGCAGGCAATGAGCCAGGAGATCATCGTTGATAAACGTAGCGCGCTGACGGACCGCTCAGGGGGCGCGGCGCGCGGGGGCGCGGCGCGCGGGGGCGCGGCGCGCGGGGGCGCGCGAGC
>CAMTWA010000002.1:0-229688 GCA_947085385.1 uncultured Gemmatimonadota bacterium
CAGCAGTGACTAACCGATCCCGTAGCGCCGCACTCTCGTCATGATCGGCATCATCCGAAATGCGTGATCGGCATCAACCGAACCAGGTGATCGGCATCGACCGAACCAGGTGATCGGCTTCGCCCGAACTGGGTGATCGACTTCGCCCGAACTGGGTGATCGACATCGCCGAAATCCGCACGCCTTCATCCAGGCGACAGGGATCGATCGGATCCTGACGTTCCTGCACGTCGCCCGCCCTCCCCGGCTCACTGATCGGGGCCGCGCGGCGCGTGCCCGCTCGTTCGGCATCGAGCCTCCGCCCAGCGACGACGACCCGTCGCGGGACCGACCGGACGACCAGCGACGCCGGGACACGCGTCCACGCCCGCCCCCGGACCGCACGCGGGCGTCGCGCACGGCGCGCAGAGCCGGCCATATTTCCACAACCGCAATTGGATTTCCTTCTGCCGAGCTAACGCCGCTTTGATCCCTTGTTCACCCGGCTCGCGACGGAGCTGGAGGGCGCGCTTGCCCGCTTGCCCTGCTTGCCCTGCTTGCCCTGCTTACCCTGCTTGCCCCGTTTGCGCGCGGGCTTCACCGACGTTTTCCCCTTACGGGGTCTGGGCGTCGGCTCGGCGGAGCGGAGCTCGAGCCCGAACATCTCCGACAGGTCGGCGGCCGCGAGGAGCCTGTCGGGCGCGGGGCCGACGCTCGGGAGCACCAGCGCCCCACCGGCCTCGGCGATCAGGTCCTTCTCGTCCACCTGGCGCAGCGCGAAGAAGAGTTCGGGGCTCTTGTCGAGCCTCGCTCCGACGCCGTAGAGCGAGGCCGCGACGTGCTTGCACATCGTGGCCCAGTCGGGGCAACTGCAAGAGAATTTCATCTCGGCAGGGGCCGGAAAGAGTCCGGTCTTGGGGTGGCAGAGGCGCTCCATGACGCCGCGCGCAAAGCGGCCCTGTAGCAGCTCGACCACTGAATCGATGCCGCCCGCGCAGTCCTTGCAGAGCGCCTTCCAGCGCTTCCTGGAGAGCGGCGTCACCTCGATCGTCACCTCGTAGAGCTCCGATCCGCTCACGCGCGCGGCGACCCTGCCGGGACTCAGCGTGAGGTCCACCACCGAGCCGTTGCGCACGTACGTGCGCCCCCGCGGCAGGCGATTCGAGTAGTCGCTGTAGCTCTCGAGGTTCTCGCACCAAGCTTTCCCCCAGAACGTGCTCGCGATCTTGCGGCCCACGATCACCACCGGAGCCGCGCGCCGACCCTTCTTCAGAAGTTTCCCAAGTGCGCGCGCGGCCTGACGCTTGCGCTGCGCCACGGGAACGTACGGCTTCCATGCGTAGTACATCCGTCACTCCGAACGCGCAGTGTCGAGGTCGAGTGCGACGAGCCGCAAGAGATCGGCGTCGCTGAGTGCCGTCAGATCAAGTTCCGCCCCACCCTCGAGCAGGTTCTGCGCGAGTTGTTTCTTTGACTCGATTAGCGCGTCGATCTTCTCCTCGACCGTCCCCCGGCAAATGAACTTGTGCACCAGCACGTTCTTCGTCTGCCCGATACGGAAGGCGCGGTCCGTGGCCTGGTTCTCGACCGCCGGATTCCACCAGCGATCGAAGTGCACCACGTGGGCCGCCGCCGTGAGGTTGAGCCCCGTGCCGCCGGCCTTGAGCGAGAGCACAAAGAACGGGACCGTCTCGTCCTCCTGGAAACGCCGCACCAGTTCCTGACGCTTCTTCACCGCCGTCTCGCCGTGCAAGACGAGCCCGGGCCGACCGAAGACCCCGCCGAGGAAGATCGACAGCGGTTCGGTCACCTCGCGGAACTGGGTGAAGACCAGCAACTTCTCCTGCTTGGCGACAATGACCTCGGCCAGCTCGCGCAAACGGGCGAACTTCCCGCTCTCCCTCTGGTCCCACGAGCCGTCGCCGAGCCACTGGGACGGATGGTTGCAAATCTGTTTGAAACGCATGAGGAAGGCGAGCACCAAGCCACGACGCTGCATCCCCTGGCTGCCTGCGATGCGCCTGCTGAGCTCGCCCACGCTCTCCTGGTAGAGCGCCGCCTGGCGGCGGCCGAGCGCGCAGTAGGCCTTGAGTTCAGTCTTGTCCGGCAGGTCGGCGATGACGGTGCGGTCGGTCTTGAGGCGCCGCAGGATGTACGGCCGCACGAGTTCGCGCAGCGGACCGTGTGAACCGGCGGGACCGGACGCGAGGCGCTTTGCGTAGCGCGCGAACTCCCGCTCGGAGCCGAGCAGCCCAGGGAGCAGGAAGTCGAACAGGGACCAGAGGTCGCCGAGGCGATTCTCGATCGGCGTGCCGGTGAGCGCGATGCGCGCGCGCGCGCCGAGCTGCTTGGCCGCCCGCGTCTGCTTCGAGCCCGGGTTCTTGATGGCCTGGGCCTCGTCGAGGACGACGAGATTCCAGGTGGTGGCCTGGAGCCACGGGATCCGCAGCAGGGAACCGTAGCTGGTGATCACGAGGTCGGTGCCCGCGAGCTCGGCGGGCTCGATCGAGGCCAGCTTCGCGGCAGACATCGCGGAGGGGTGCGCGACCTGCGCCACGAGGCTCGGCGCGAAGCGCTCGATCTCCGCAGCCCAGTTGGCGAGCAACGAGGCCGGCGCTACGAGCAAGTTCGGTCGCCGCCCGCTCCCTTTCGTGTTCTCCTTGCGATGCACGAGCAGCAGCGCCAGCACCTGGATCGTCTTGCCGAGCCCCATATCGTCGGCCAAGC
This sequence comes from uncultured Gemmatimonadota bacterium, assembly GCA_947085385.1. Classification (GTDB taxonomy): domain Bacteria; phylum Gemmatimonadota; class Gemmatimonadetes; order Gemmatimonadales; family Gemmatimonadaceae; genus PNKL01. Next base: position 2,707 of record CAMTWA010000002.1, read on the forward strand.
AGGCGCCGAGTCCGAGCTCGGTGCAGAGGTGCAGCCAACGCAGTCCGGCCTCCTGATAGGGCCGCAGCGTCCCGTGCAGTTTGCGCCCGGGATGGACGCGCGCGAGCCCCTCGGGCGATCGCAGGCCCGCGAGCCGCTCGGCGAGCCATGGTCCGGCGCCGACCCGCGACCACTCCCGGTCCGCACCATCGGCCTCGCCGTCGAGGTCGCGGCCACCGATCTCCGCGCCCGCGAGCAGGCGCATCGCCTCCGCGAAGCTCAGCTTCCCTGCGGCGGCCAGGCGTTCGGCGTCGCGGAAGCGAGCGAGCGTGCTCTCGAGGCGCTCGCGATCGACCTCGACCCACTGACCGCGCAGGAACGCGAACCCGTTCGTCCCGGCGAGCAGTGCCTGCGCCTCCGCGTTCGTCAGCGCTTCCCCATCCAGCGTGAGCTCCGCGCGAAAGTCGAGCAGGGCCGCCTGGCCGAGTCCCGAGGGCGAGACGCTGCCCACCGTGCCCGAGACGCACGGTCGCGGCGGTCGGCCGGCGCGCCAGTTCGCGGGCATGCGCACCACGACGCCAGCGCGCTCGAGTTCGTGCGCGTCGCCGAGCAGGCGAAAGGCCTCCGCCGGAGACCAGCGCAGCGCGTGGAATATCTCGCCGTTCGCGACCATCGCGCGCAGCCACTCACAGCGCTCCGCGGCGCGCTGCACCGGCACGAGCAACGAGAGCAGGCGCTCGTTGTTGGCGGCACCCGCGTACTCCTGCAGCGCCTGGCCCAGTGGCTGGTGCTGGGCATTGCCGCTGGCCCCCAGTCGGCCGCTGTAGGTCGCCATGAAGGCGAAGGGCGCCTCCGGATCGCGGCGGTTCTCGGCCAGGTTGAAGTGCACGCGCCCGACCACGTGCCAAGCCGGATCGAGGCTCTTCAGGAACTCCGCGAGCGTGGCGCCGGACGCCTCGAGCTCGGTCAGGAATGCCTGGGCGAGCTCGTTCCACAATGCGCGCAGGACGGCAACGCTCAGGTACTCGGCTCCGTCCATCACGGGCGCGGCCAGGAGCAGCGCTCCGAGCGCTTCGTCCCCAGGGGCTTCCGGCGGCGTGATCGCGGAGCGCGCCTCGGCGACGTCCGCGCGCGTGCAGAGCGCCGTGATGAAGCGCGCGGCGAACTCCCGCCACCACCCGAAGGCAGGCGGAAGCGCGCTCACCACGTTCCGGGCGCCGAGACTGAGCAGCCCGTGCCCCGCCCCGCGTGCGAAGGTTTGCTCGAGCAGCTCGGCGCGCTCGGCCGGGAGTTCCATCGCGTCGTCCGCGTGCGTGAGCACGAGCCGCCCGTGCGGCGTGAGGCACGGAGACAGACGTCTGCCACGCGAGAGTTCGGGCGGATTCAGCCTCACCCCGGGTACACGTTCGCCACGTCGAGCAGATGCCATGACTTCCGAATGCGGCCCAGGGAACAACTGATGGTCCAGCCGGGGCGCAGCCACCGGGTTGCGGGTTCGGGAGCCGCGATCGGGCCGCGCTCGCGCATCGCCCTGTCCTGCCAAGCCGCGAGCCAGAGCCGCCCGGGTTCCACCCTGGTGATGGTGAAGTGCTCGAACTCCAGGAAGTCCTTGTCGTCGAGCGTCGCTGCGTCGGCGCCGAGCCGCTCGCAGGCGTCGCGAAGGATCTTCGCGGCGCGCTCGGCGCGGGGCAGATCCCGGGCGGCGGTGCCACTCGTCTCCGTCGCGTCGCCGCCAATTTCAGGCGAGATATAGCCCTGTTCGACGAGCCACTTCGAGAGCTTCTTCGTCACCGTGCCTGCCGCTCGCAGGAGATCCTCCCCGGCGATCACATTGCGGACCATGAAGTACCCGAGGAAGCCGTCGAGACTCTCGACGATCTTGTCCGGACCGAACAGGTCGCAGAACTCGCGGTGTTCCCTGCCTCGGGCGTTGTAGCTGCGTTCGAACCGGGTCGCTTCCGGTGCGGAGAGGCTCTCGTGGGCGTAGCCGTTCAGGTAGCTCCCAAGGAGATCGAGCACATCCTCGTACCGCGCCAGTGTCTTGGGTGCGAGCCTCGCGCGTTGCGCTTCGAGGAACTCGTCGAACACGCGGCGGATGTTGGGTTTCCTCACGATTCCGTCCTCACTCCTCTTCGTCCCAATCCACGTACTGCGGCGGGCGCTTGCCAAAGGGATCGACCGTGGCAATCGGCGGCCCAGAGCGCCTGGCTTGGGGGTCCATCAGCCGTCTGCCGTCCATCTGAAACTCGCAGAGGTGTTCATCGTCTGGCGCGTATTCGTTGTCGGGCTCACCCCGGTCGTCTCCCATGTCGTCATCGTGTGTCGTCATCGTGTGTCGTCATCGTGTGTCGTCATCGTGTGTCGTCATCGTGTGTAGTCATCGTGTGTAGTCATCGTGTGTAGTCATCGTGGCACCGCTGAGAAGGATACGGCATCGGGTGTGCGGCTGTCGAGCGTCGTGGGCGGTCGCTTTAGAATCCTGTGGTCGCGATATCGTAACGTTCGCGGTCAGCTCTGCACTGCCTGCAAGAACTCGTTCAGTCGCTGGGTGATTGTGATCCGCCGGGCGGACAGGAAGTCCTTGTTGAGCTGCGCCGGGTAGCGTGTGCGTGGTTGTTCCAATTGAACGATGGCGGTGGATTGAACGGGCGTCGTGCCTGCGGGCAGGGGATTGAGCGGCCTTGCGCGGACGCACCCTGCCTCGCCCGGTTAGATTCGTTATCTGGTCTCGAGGACAGGAGGTAGGAGATGAAGAAGGCAACTCTCGCAGTCCTCGCGGCGGCATCAGTCCTCTGTGCCGGAAATGCGCAGGCGCAGCATCGAGGGGACACGGGATTCACGATCACTATCGGGCGGCACACCGCTCAGGGCGGGGACATCGCCTACCGCGACGGCTTCCTTCTGGATATTCTGGCCGCTGCGAGGGTCCGTGCGATGCCTCACCGGTCGATCATTGCCGCCGCGGGCGTTGGTGTGGTGGCTAGTAACACGACGGACGTCTGTGCGCTCCGGGCCGAGGGGCGCTGCGCTCCCTTTGGGAACTTCGGTGTGATCAACGCGCTCGCGGGCGCCTCCACGTCAGTCGGCCCTTTCACTGCGCGAGCGTTGGCAGGCCCCGCGCTATATAACGGCGCCGACGACTCGTCGCTCGGCGTGCAAGCACGCGTTGATTTCAATGCGCCGGTGACGAGGCACGTCGGTTTTGGTGCGATGATGCGCGCGACGTTCTTGCCGTCGCACGGAGGTGCCAGACTTTTCCCGTGGGCGGTGGGGGGCAGCATCACCTTTCGTTGACGACGGTGAGGGTCTGTGGAACTATCGTGCCTTCACCGATCGCCTGCTGCGGGCGACGTGCGTCGTCTGTAGGCACGAGGTGGCGAGCTCCGCGGAACGACAAAGCGCCGGGTCCGCGAGGAGGGCGGGAAGTTCGAACCATTCTGCTGCTCAACGTCCGCTCGGTTGCAGGATAGTTGGTATGAAGCGGCGGTTGGGCCTCCACGGTAACGTGGTGGCGTCAGTCGCCCCACAACATACCAAAGCGGCCGCCGGGGCTTGTAGACGCCGAAGGCCGCCGGCATCGCCCGTGCCATGTGCCCCATGCGCGCTCCCAAGCCGTGGAGCGCCGAGCATACGAGCGACCGGCACGAGGGCTGTCATCATGGTACTGCGTCGCAGGCCATTCTGACGCAACGTGCGGGCCTAACTCTGCAAACCAGCGGATCGCCGCCGAGGGCGACGACACCGCGAGGCGGACATCAGATGCGTAGGAGCCGACCGTGTCGGTGATGGTGCTTGTGATAGAATGGCTGCCCGCGCTCGCCGTGATCGTCGACACACCAGGGGAGACTCACATATCCTGTCGAGTCAACGGCCGCAGAGGTACTGTGGCTGGTATGCCAACCGCCCGCACGGGGTCCGCCGCCGGGCGGCACCCGCCATCGCCGATGCGCACGTGCCGATCATGACCGCGCCTCGGCTGGCTCCCACTGAGGCGACCCGCCGGTGGGCGGCGTTGCTGCGGCAGATCTTCGAGCTATGCCTTCACCGGGGCCTCGTCCGACGGACGGCGAGGACACAGCTTCTCCGCATGACCTCCAGCGCCCTTCTCTCTCAGATTCTGCAACTGCCGCGGGAGCAGCGGCTGCAGCTTGTCGAGGACATCTGGGATAGCCTCGCCCAAGCAGAAGCAGGCGTTCCGGTCCCGGAGTGGCATCGCTCGGAACTCGATCGTCGCCTTGCGGACCCGAACGAGCAGGAGACGCTCAGTTGGGACGAGGTGCAACAACGCCTGAAGCCGCAGCGGTGAGGCGTCCACTCCAGTTGTCGGAGGCGACGCGCGCGGACATTGGGGAACCCTTCGACTGGTACGAGGAATAGCGCACCGGGGCCGACTGTTCATCTCGACGTCCGTCGACACGAGGCATAACCCGCATCGGGCGACCCGCCGCGGCCCGCAAGCATCCGACACCGCCTGCACCGAAACGGTGACGCTCGCCGGGAAGGGCCCGCGCATCATGGGGCATGATTCCCACTTGCCTTCATCTTCCCGCCGAGCGTACCGTATGGGCATGCCCGCCACGACCGACTCCCGCCATTGGACCCCGGACGACGTCTGGGCCCTGCCCAACGACGGCAACCGGTACGAGTGCATTGACGGGGTGCTGCTGGTGACGCCGTCGCCGAGATGGACGCATCAGCGGGTACTCAGGCGTCTGCTCCTGCTCGTTGCGCCGTATGTCGAGGCACAGCGAGTTGGGGAAGCGCTGACGTCGCCGGCCGACATTCGCCTGCACGTCGGCGATCTCGTGCAGCCCGACCTGTTCGTCGTTCCGGCGAATGACGCGAGCCGCCCAGAACCTGAATGGACCGATGTGCACGCGCTGTTGCTCGCCGTGGAGGTGCTCTCGCCATCCACGGCTCGTTACGACCGGACGCTGAAGCGACACTATTACCAGCGGTCGGGGGTCGCCGAGTACTGGGTGGTGGACGCCAACAGTCATCTGGTGGAGCGTTGGCGCCCTGACGACGAGCGCCCGGAGATCATCTCCGAATCGCTGGTGTGGCAACCAACCGGCGCGAGCGACGCACTGGTTATCGACCTGGCGGCCCTGTTCAGGGACGCGCTCGATCAATGAGGTGAGCAGGGAACGGGTTACCTGCTTCATGCCTGCGTACCCACGCACAACGCCCCGCCCACCGAAGTGAGCGGGGCGTTGCGACGAGACGGAACGAAGCGGGATTCTTGAAGCCCTGTCGAATGATGAGCCCCTCACCCGGCCTTCCGCCTTCCCCGCGTGGGGGCTTGACGTCAACCAAGTTGTCGGATGCCACTCGGAGGACTTGTTGGCTCAAAAAAGTAGTCCGCTTCGCCCCTTCGGATTCCACAATAGCATTGGGGCTCCCATCCCGAAAGTACCGGGCAGCCATGGCGCGCGTTCACGTCGCCGCGTGGCCAGCCATCACCCGGTCGTCCGCCTTCCGCCCCCTGTCCTCACACGCTTAGTTTCATGGATATGCCTTTCATACTCGCCGGCCTCGCCCTGCTCGTCGTCTGGGGCGTCGCCACCGTGTTCTATCAGGCGCCGGGGTGGATACACCTCCTCCTCACCGCCGGCCTCGCGCTGTGCATCTACGGCGTTGTGAAGCCTAAGGCGGCCAGCACCAAGTAGCCAGCGCCCGCTCGCTCAGATCTCCCAGTTCGAGAAGACCGCGCCCCGCTCGGGGATCCGCTCAGCGCACCCGGCGAGCGTCATGCGCAGGTCCGTCCATCGCACGCGCGCGCCCGTGGCCACGAGCATCTGATACGCATCAGGATAGTCGCCCTGCACGCGCACTGCCGCGCGAGCCGTCCCGCAGTCGCGCGCGAAGCCGCCGACGGCCGAGAGCAGCGGAGTCAGCAGCGCCATGTCGTCCACGGCGAGCTTGAGCACGCGCAGCTCGTCGCGCGGCCGGCCCTCGATGAGCGCCGCCTCGTGGCACAGGGCGAAACCTTCCACGCCGTCAGCGCCACGCAGCAGCACCGTGTCGCCGATGCCCAGCGAGCGCGTCAACTGCAGTTCGCGCGTGAAGTCCACGCCGGGCTGCAACCGATGCGTGAGCGCCGCGCACTCCCGGAGCGCCGCGTCGGTGTCGGCGGCGCCCAGCCGCGACAGCAAGGCGCACCGCGCCGGCTTGGCCTCGAACGAGAACGTGACCGTCATCCGCGCAGGGACAAAACCGAGCCGCGAGTAGAAGCCGATGTTGTCCAGCGTGCGCGGCATCGTCTCGAGTCCGATCACGGTGCAGCCGCGCGAACGCAGGAACTCGACGCCCCATGTCACGACGTGCTTGCCGAGCCCGGTCCCCTGCCACTCCGGGCGCACGGCGAGCGGCCCCATCCACCCCTCGATGCCCGACTGATGCGCGACGTTGAACGCGACGAGCCGCTCGTCCATGTCCACCCAGCACATCGCGCCATCGCCCGCGCCATCGATGGCGTAGCGCCAGATGGCCGGGTTGAGCGGCGGCACGCGAACGCCGGTGAGGCCGTCTCGCCGATAGCGGTCGGAGAACGCGTCGGAGAAGAGCTGATTGAGCGGCGCGATGTCCGACGGCTCCAACTGCCGCATGCGCAGGCTGCGCGGACTCGGCTTCGCCGCGGCGCTCACGTGCTTCCCCCGGCCTCCGCGCCGCCGCCAGCCCCCGCCACCGCCAGCAGGGTTTCGACGCCGAGTTCCGCGTCGGCATCGCCGCGGGTCACGCGCGACGCGCCGGACTTCTCGTCGTTGCCGATCACGAACACCTGGTCGAGCCCGTCGCGCACGTCATCAATGTGCGTGATCACGATCACCTGCTCGAAGCGGTCGCGCAGGGCGCGCAGCAGGCCGATCACGTTCTGCCGCCGCGTTTCGTCGAGCGACCCGAACACCTCATCGAGGATGAGCAGCGAGAACGGCTGCCCGCTGCGCTCGGCAATCATCTGCGAGATGGCGAGGCGCAGGACCAGGTTGGCGAGGTCCTCCTCGCCCCCCGAGATGACCGGGATCGGCACGCCGTCCTCGAGGATCGCGATGCGGTACTTCTCGTCGAGGTCAAGCTCGCTGAACCGCGCGTCGGTGAGCGATGCGAGGAAGCCGCTCGCCAGTTCCGAGATCTCCGGTCGCATCTGGTAGTTGAGGTCGGTGCGGAGGTCGGAGTAGGCGCGGTAGAGCTCGTCGTGCAGTCGCTTCTCGGTCTCGATCCGTTCGAGGCGATCGCGACGCTCCGAAAGCTCGCGTTGCGCGGCGACGACGCGGTCACGATCGCTCGCCGCAAGCCGCGCCTCCGCTTCGGCGTTCAGCACCGCCACGGCCGCCGCCTGCACGACACCCGCGGCCCGGGCGTGCGTCTCGCGCAGCGTCGCGTACTCCTCCTCCGAGTGCGCGATCGTCCCGAGGCGCGAGGCAATCATGTCGCGCTTGCCTTTCGCCTCGGCGATGGCGCGCTGCGCCGATTCGAGTTCGCGCCGCAACGCAGGCTCGCGTTCCACCTGCGTGTTGAGTCGGTTGGCCTGCGTGCTCAGTTCAGCGAGCTGTTCGAACTGCGCCTCGAGCGCCTGGTGCCGCGAACGGGCATAGCCGCCGGGGAGCGAAGCCAGCTCGGCCTCCAGCGCCGCGTGGCGCTGTTCCTTCTGCGCGAGATCGCGCGCCAGCTGGTCGAGCTGACCCACGGCCACCTGCGTTCGCGCCAGCTTGCGCTCGAGCGAGCTGGCCTCCTGCATGGCCTGCCGCCGCTCCTCGTCGAGCGCGACGATGTCCTCCGGCATCTCCTCGAGCTGTTCGAGGCGCTGGCGGAAGTACAGCCCGTCCGCGCTCACCGCCTCAAGCTGCGTCTCGAGGAATTCCATCACGCGGTGGTAATGGTCGCCGAGCGGCCGGCTGCAGGTGGGGCACGCCCCTTCCTCGCCCGCGGACTTCAGCTTGTCTTTCTGGTCGCGCAGCTCCTGATACTGCGTACGCAGTGCATTGCGCCGCGTTTCTGCTTCCTGCCGGTCACGCACCCACTCCGTGCGGCGCAGTTCGAGCCGGCCCTGCAGTTCCTCGAGCCGGCGGCGCTTCTGCTCCATCTCCTCGGTGAGCTGCTCCTCGACCATGGGCGCCGTCTCGAGCCGCGAGCGTCCCTCGCGCAGACGCTGCACGTCGGTCGACAGCTCGATCGCCGACTCCTGCAGGGCGCGCTGCCGTCCATCGGAGACCGCGAGTTCGCGCTGGCGGCTCAGCTCTTCGCCGACCTCGTGGAAGGACATCAGCGCCTCGGCGAGCGGCGTCAGCTGAGCGCGCGCGTCCGCCACGTGCTGCAACTCGCCCGCCACGCGCACGACGGTGCGCTCGAGCCCTGCCGCCTCGGCGTCAAGCACGCGCCGCTCGGCGTCGAGTCCCTGCAGCTCATCGCGCGCGCGCTGGGCGTCCGCCCAGCGCGGCTCCAGCGCGACAAGCTCCTGCTGCGCCCGAGCCTGCTCCACCGCGGCGGCGGCCGCGCGCGCCTGCGCGTCGCGCAGGCGCGACTCGGCATCGGCGAGCTGGCGGGCCAGCAGGTCCGGGTCGGGCATCCCGGCCCGCATGCCGTTGCCCTCGTTGCGCAGCGCCTTGCGGTGCTCGTCACACAGGTCCTGCGCTGCTCGCAACTTTTCGTAACCGAGCACGCGCGACAGGAACTGCGCGCGCGCCGCCGCCGTGAGCGTCGCCATCACGGCGAGTTCCTTCTGCGCCGTGAAGTAGGTATTGTCGAACTCCTCGAGCGACATGCCCAGCCGGCGGCGCACCACGTCGGTGACCGCAGAGGAGCCGGTGGCGATGGGACGCTCGCCGCCGTCCACGAACAGGTCCGCGGTCGTCAGCGCCCGCACCAGCCGATAGCGGTGCCCGCCGAGGTCGAAGTCGAGTTCGATCCGCACGGGCGCCCGTGCGCTCGCGCGCGCGAACCGAATGGAGTCCACGGTGCCACGCGTGGCGTCGCCGCCGTAGAGCGCCCACTTGATCGCCTCGAGGATCGTCGTCTTGCCCGAACCGTTCGGGCCGATGATCCCCGTCAGCCCGCTGTCAAACAGGAGCGTGCTGTCCGCGTGCTGGCGGAAGTTGACGAGTCGAAGCCGGGACAGTCTCACGCGTTCTCCGGCTCGTCCACGCCGCGCACCGCCATGTCCTGCTCGGCGTCGCGCAGGTAGTGCTCGCCGAGCTCCACCAGCCGGTCACGGTCAATGTCGCTCGTCAGCACGCGGCTGCGGAGCGCCTCGCGCAACGTGTCGGCGAGCGATGGCCGCCTGCCGGGGGCTCCGCTCTCCGCCGCGGCCGAGCGCACGGCCGCCGGCCGCCGACTGTCGAGCGCGAAGTGCAGCGCGCGTCGCTGATATTCGCGCAGCCGCTGGTGATCGAGTTCACGCACGACGTGGCGCGGCACGTCGCGGACGACGACGCGCACCACCTTGCCGTCGATGCCGCCGTCCGGACACTTCTCCACGGTCGCCGCGACAGCCGCGTCGAGATCGGCGGCCGAAAGCCCGCGGCCGGCGATGGGCGGCAGATCAATGATCTTCCGCGTGACCGGCAACGCGTGGAAGGTCTGCTTGCCCGTGGCGAGGTCGCGCTCGATCAATCCCTTTCCGGGAAGCTTCGCGGCCTTCTCTTCGGCATACTCGCCCCAGCTGTTCGTGCTCGTGTAGTCCAGCGACCCGCAGTAGTACGCGTTGGGTCCCACCTTGCGATACACATGGTAGTGGCCGAGCGCCACGTAGTCCCACCGCTCGTGCGCCACCGCCGACGCGGGAATGGGCATCGCGATGCGCTCGTCCTCGCGCGCCCCCTCCGGAAGCACGCCCTCCACCTCGCCGTGCAGCAGCAGGACGTTGTGCCGGAACGTGACGTCCGGCGACAGGTCCACGCTCCCGGGCGGCAGGTCGGGGACCGCGAGGATGGACAGCTCGTGCTCCGGGAACTGCAGCCGCCGGGGCGCCACGTCGGCGATGTGGAACCCCAGCGGCTCGAAGAGGCGCAGGATGCACGTGGTCTCGCTCGAACGCGGCATGTCGTGGTTGCCGGCGACGATGACGATGATGGCGTCGGGAAGCGCCGCGCGCAGGCGGGAGAACTGCTGGAATGCGTGCAGGATGGCCGGGTTGGTCGGCCGCACGGTGTGGAAGACGTCCCCGCCGATGAGCACCAGGTCGGGCGCGAGCGCGATGACCTTGTCGATGGCGCGCGTGAACGACTGCGCCACGTCCGCCTCGCGCTGGTTCTTGCCAGCCGGCGTGACGCGCTGAAACTGGCGGAAGCCGAGGTGGAGGTCTGAGAGGTGGACGAGTCGCACGGGGCCCGGGAGCAGAGCAGGGAAATCTACGCGCCGGGGTGCGGCGGCGCAGGACGCGGCGCAGGACGCGGCGACGGCGAGCGGCGGCGGCGAGCGGCGGCTAATGTCCCGTCCCCGCGCGGTCCTCCCGGAACTCTAGAAGGCGTACGGGTCGCTGCTTCCCCCGCCGGCGAGCGGCAACGACGAAGGATGCACCGGCAGCGACTCAGCTGTCGCCCGCGTGCGGAACTGGGCGCGGAAGTACGCCTTCACGTCCTCCGGACGTGCCTGCAGCGTGCGATTGCGGGCCCGCAGCACATCGTCTTCGGGGGCCGCCACGATGGCCTGCTTCACCCATTCGAGGGTCACCGACGGGTCGAGCGCGCGCAGCGAGCGCGTCACGGCCACCTCCAGCGACGGCTCGGGTTCGGCTGGATAGCGCTCCATACCCTCGCGGCCGCCGAGCACGGCGGGGCGCGGGAAGCGCACGAAGACCGGCTGGGCGAAGTGCGGGTGCCGCACCATCAACTGTCCCTTGTCGAGCGTGGACAGCTTGATGCGCGTGGCCGGCGCGAGTGTCGCGTATCCGGGCGTGGCGAGCTCGTCCATGTCCATGCGACCGAAGAGCGCCGTGCCGCAGTTGCCGACGACGCGGCGGTGCACTTGCGACCGGAACTGCTGCGCGGCGAACAGCACGAGCCCCAGATACCGGCCGCGTTCGGCGATGTCGAGCAGCATTCTCCGCACGTACGTGTCGGGCCCGTCCGAGGGCGCGTATTTGTTGAGTTCGTCCACGAAGACGACCACATGATCCACGCCCAGGGTGCGGCGCTCGAGCTGCTCACGCAGCTGCGAGACCACACGCGCGAAGATCAGGTCCTGCGCATCCTCCTCCGAAGACGCCACGTCAATGACGTAGACGGCGCGGTCGCGGAACGATCCGAACGGCAGGTCATTGGATGTCCCGTCGTCGGTGACCAGCCCGCGGCAGCGCGTCGAGATGTTGGTCAGCCGGTTGCGCACCTTGCGCATGGTGGCCACGTGATGCGTCCGCCACGTCTCCGCGTTGCGCGACTCCATGCCGCGCAGGACGTCGCGGAACCACTGCTCGAGGTCGGAGAACGAACGCACGGTGTGCGCGCGCGGCAGGATGGGGTCGGAGAACTCCTGGTTGACCACGCGCTCCCGGATGAAGTCGATGAGCGCGTCGGCCTTGGCGTCCACGTCGTCCTTGCTGAGGAGTACCTCGGCGTACTGCAACACCTCAAGCAGTCCCCACGAGAGGGGATGCACGTTGTGCGAGAGCGCTTCGTGCGACCGCAACGTCGCCAGCGCGTGGCCGCGCGCCGTCCACGGCGCATAGTACTCGACGTCCTGGAACGGCTCGGCCGGCACCCCGGCGGCCTCGTACAGCGCGCGGTCGGCCGCATCGAGCTTCTCGGAGGGCTGGTCAAGGAAGCAAAGGTCGGGTCCCTTCACGTTGAAGCAGATCGCGGCCACGCTCCCTTTCTGCGCGGGAAAGTGTGCGAAGATGGAGCTCAGCAGCCACTCCACCGCGCTGGTCTTCGTCGCCAGCCCTGAGACGCCCGAAATATTGAGGTGCGCCGCCTCGGGACCGAGGAGAAAGTCGGCATCGAGGTGGATGGCGGTCTGCATCGCACCGGAGCGATAGACGCCGATGGGGATTCCGGTGCGCTGCCCGTCGCGCAGGTAGCCGTCCATGCGCAGCGCCACGGCGACGTCATCATCGGTCGCCAGGTGCACCGTCCCCATCGGCACGGGCTGGAGCGGCTCGTCCGGCACGTGGCGCAGCGCGTGCGCGGTGTAGAGCCGGATCTCGGTGCGGTCGGTGGGCGCGCGCGTCGCGAACGCCGGATCGCCGTCGGCGCCGATCACGTCATGCAACGGCGTCTGCAGATCGGTGTACGAGAAGGCCTCGACGACGACGCCGTAGATCGTCACGAGACGGCCGTCCGCCGTCGGCGGCCCGTCCACGCGCACGATGGTGCCGATCCCCACCGGCGCGTCAAGCGCGGTCCAGAAGTGGAACTCGTGCGGGGTGTTGGGGCGGCGTTCGGTGGCGACGACTCGGCCTATGGGCATCGTCAATCGATTGAGGATTGGGAATCCGGATTGCGATTCAGGACTTCGATTCATGATTGCGATCTGCGATGGTACCGCGACGCCCTGACATTCGCCGGCACCGCGCTGGCGCTCGCCCGTTCACCGCGTCACTGCCCGCAGGTACTTCTCCGTCAACCTAATGCCGTACACCATCGCCCCCCAGCGCGGATCGGGGAGCGACACCGGCGTGCGTTCCGCGAGCAGCCAGCGCGATACGAGGTCGGCACGCTCGGTGCCTGCCGCGTCAAGTGCCACTTCGACGCGCACGAGTCCCCAGAGCGCATCGTGCGCTGCCGCGTCGCGCAGGCGCAGGTACCAGCTGGCCACGGGTGCCCGGCGCGGTGATGTCACGGTAAAGGCGGTGGTGCGCTCACCGGCCGCGAGACCCAGCACGAGCGCCAACGCATCGCCGTCCACGTAGAGCGTGCGATGCGACTTCACCACGCCGATGGCGAGCGCCGAATGCGCCGCGGCGCCGGCGGAGGCAATGCCGCCGTCCACGAACAGCGGACCGTCGCCCGCGGCGCACCACAGCTCGGCGCACGCCGTTTCGGCGGCCTCCCGCCGGCGCTGCACAGCGTTCATCGCGCGTGCGATGAGTTCCTGAGGATGCCACGGCCCGTCCTCGCCCGGCGCAAGCGTGTCACGCGCGACGCATCCAGCGCCGAGCGCCTCCCATGCCGCGTCCCCGACCGCTGCACGTGGCACAAAGAGCGCGCGTTCAACTCGCATGCCGTCGGGCCGCCAGGTAACGAGGGTGCGTGCGCGTCGGCGCCGCACGGCGGCGGCCACGGTCCCGTGCACCAGCGGAATGCCGCCCGGCCAATGGGCGAGCACGCGGCTCTCCTGGATGCCATCGAGAAAGGCGGCGATGCCGACCACCGGCTCGCCCGGCACGCGGCGCACGCACACTGCATCGCCCTCGATCGGTTCGGCGCGCTGCAGCCGCGGCGGCGTGGGCGCAACCGGACGCAGTTCGAGCGGCGGCTCCGTCGCCGCCATCGCGGCGCCAGCCAGCCGTGCCGAGCGCACCGCATCGCGCACGCTTGCGGCCCCTCCGGATGGCGGGTACGTTGGCCCCATGCGCCGTTCTGCACTCATGTTGAGCATCGTAGCCCTCGCCGCAGGATGCGACAAGGCAAGACAGGCGCCGGGCGACGACGGGCCGCTGCTGCCTTCGTTCGACGTGGGCACCAAGCCGCCGCTCGTTTTTCAGGCGTTCGGCAGCCTGGACTCGACGCGCCTTGTGCCCATTGCGGTCATCATCAACGGCGGCGTTCAGCCTATCGTGCTGCCGGAGGAGGACTGGCGCCGGCTTGATTCCCTCTATTTCCAGGCGGGCACAACGTATCCCGTCTACCGCGATGGACGGCCCGCGGGCACGGTCACCGTGTCGCGCCGGATGTGGGAGCCTGACAGCCAGCCGCTGTACGCGCTCCCCGGCTGCCGCGAGGTGCGCCCGATGGCCGCCGTGGCGCTGAAGACCGCCCTGCCGCTTGGCGTCTCGTTCGAGTTCCTGTCGCTCAGCGCCAGCCTAGCCACCGCGTCCGCCAGCAGGCCGGAACCTGCAGACCTTGAGGCGGCCGTGCGCGCCGTCACGCTACTCGCGCTACGCTCGGAAGGGCTGGACGCCGCCGACATCGACACGGGGTCGTTCAGTGCGCGCGCCATTCACGTGTCCCGTGAAGGGCGGGCGACGCTCGTGGGCAATCAGGTGGACGCCAACGCGGGCGATACCGGGCCGGGCTCCGGTCACACGACGCACTTCCTGGTATTGGGCGACGATCTCGACGGCAAGGGCTACCAAGTCACGTACCAGCACCTTGAAAGCGGCGAGGCGCGCACGGTGGAGTTCCAGCGCGTGCTCGACCACGTGGACGTCACGGGTGACGGCACCGACGAGATTTTCGTGGAGTCGTGGCGCTACGCCGGCACCAGCGACCTGCTCGTGCTCTCACGCGCAAACGGTAAGTGGCGCGAAACACTGCGGATGCAGCAGACGTGGTGTTTGAGGCAAAGCAGATAAACAACTGAGAAACAGACAAACAACAGACAAACAACAGAGAGACAACAGAGGGGCGCGCCGGCAATTCGGCACGCCCCTCGTCTGTAGTCTCTCTGTTGTCTCTCTGTTGTCTCTCTGTTGTCTCTCTGTTGTCTCTCTGTTGTCTTTCTTACGCCGTCAGGCGTGCACCATCTTCCCCATCGAATCGAGCACCGCCTCCGCCACCGCCTCGCTCAGCGTGGGGTGCGCGTGAATGGCCAGGTCAATCTCCTCCACCGTGAACTCGTTCTCGCGCGCCACCACCAGCTCGTGGATCAGCTCGGTCACGTGCGGGCCCACGAGGTGCGCGCCCAGAATCTCGCCGTACTTGGCGTCGCGGATGATCTTCACGAATCCTTCCGTCTCGCCTGCGGTGCGCGCGCGGCCGTTCGCGCTGAAGGGGAACTTGCCCACCTTGTAGTCGAGCTTCTTCTCCTTGCATTGCGTTTCGGTCAGGCCAATGGACGCGACCTCGGGGTGGCAGTAGGTACAGTTGGGGATGTTGCCGTAGTTGATGGGGTGATGACGGTGTCCCGCGATGATCTCGGCGACGATCAGCCCCTCACGCTCGCCCTTGTGGGCCAGCATTGGCGGCCCGGCGACGTCGCCGATGGCGTAGATCCCCTTGGCCGTCGTCTCAAGTTTGTCGTTGACCTTGATGAAGCCGCCCTCGGTAAGCTGCACGCTCACTTCCTTGAGACCGATGTTCTCGACGTTGGTGGCGCGGCCGGCGGCCACCAGCACTTTGTCGACCACCAAGCCCTGCGACTTGCCGCCCACCTCGAGGGTCAGCGTCACGCCGTCCTTGCCGGCCTTAGCGCCGGAGAGCTTGGCGCCGGCCAGCACGTCAATGCCGCGCTTCTTGAACGAGCGCGCCACCTCGGCCGAGCTGTCCTCGTCCTCGAGCGGAAGGATGCGCGGCATCACCTCGATAAGCGTCACCTTGGTGCCGAAGGCGTTGAACACGTCGGCGAACTCGCACCCGACGGCGCCGGCGCCAACCACGGCCAGCGACTTGGGCGCCTTCTCGAGGACGAGCGCGTCGTCCGACGAGATGACCGTCGTCTTGTTGAGTTCGAGCCCTGCCTGCGGCAGGCCCTTCACACGCGAGCCGGTGCCGATCACGAGCGCCTTAGCGGCCGTGTGCGTCTCACTCTTGCCGTCGGCGGTGGTGACCTTCACCGTCTTGCCCGCGCCGAGCACGCCCGTCCCCTTGATCCAGGTGACCTTGTTCTTCTTGAACAGGAACTCGACGCCCTTGGAGTTCTTTGTAGAGACGTCGCGCGAGCGTTTCATCGCCACGCCGAAGTCAAGCGTGATGTCGCCCACTTTCACGCCGAACTCGGCGGCGTGCTTGAGGCGATTGGCCATGTGCGACGACTCGAGCAGCGCCTTGGCGGGAATACACCCCCAGAGCACGCAGGTGCCGCCAAGCCCTTCGCGCTCGATGACGCCGACGGTCAGGCCGAGTTGGGCGGCGCGGATGGCGCCCACGTAACCGGCGGGGCCGCCGCCGACGAAGATCACGTCGAAGTTCGCCATGTCAGAACACCAGCATCAGAGGGTTTTCGAGCATGCGTCGCAAGTCCTGCAGGAAACGCGCGCCGATCGCGCCGTCAATCACGCGATGGTCGCAGCTCATTGTCACGCGGAGGCGCTTGCGCACGGTGATCGCGCCGTCCACCACCACGGGCGTGTCCTCGAGCGCGCCAATCGCCAGGATGCCGCACTCGGGCGGATTGATGATCGCGGTGAATTGACCGATTTGCATCATGCCGAGGTTGGACACCGAGAAGGTGGAACCGGTGTACTGCTCCGGCGTGAGCTTGCGCTCGCGCGCCTTGGCCGCCAGTTCGCGCGACTCGTGCGAGAGCTCGCGCAGCCCCTTCTGGTCGGCGTCGAAGATCACCGGCACGATGAGCCCGTCATCGGTGGCGACGGCCATGCCGAGATGGACGCGATTGAAGAAGCGAATCCTGTCACCAAGCCAATGCGCGTTCACCTCCGGATGCGCGGCGAGCGCGGTTGCGACGGCCTTCAGGATGATGTCATTGAACGACACCTTGAAGTCGTCGCCGAGCGCCGCGGCCTGTGCGCGCATCTCGACGGCGCGCGTCATGTCGAACTCCGCCGTCAGGTAGAACGTCGGGATGGGGCCGATGGACTCTGAGAGCCGCTTGGCGATTGTCTTGCGGATCTGGGTGAGCGGTTGGTCCGTGAAATCGACGCCAGGGACGCTGACGGTAGATGGCAGACGGCTGACGGCAGATGAGACCGCGGCCGCACCACCGCCGCTCACGGCGGCTTCGACATCGCGCTTGATGACGCGGCCGCCGGGGCCGGAGCCGGCGATGGCGCCGAGGTCGACGCCGCTCGCGCGCGCGAGCCGGCGCGCGAGCGGCGAACTCCGGGTGGGGCCCGTGCTCACGGGAGTGTCAGGACCGGATGTAGCCACGATCGGCGCTGCAGCAGCGGGCGCTGCCGCGAAAGCCGTCGCGCCCGAAACGGCCGTTGCGGCTGGCGCAGCAGCGGCCGCGCCACTGATGAGCGCCGCGATGTCCTCGTCGGCCGCTGCGATCACGCCGACGACCGTACCCACCGGTGCCGTGGTTCCCTCGGCCACCAACTGCTTGCGCAGCACGCCGTCGCCGCGGGCGACGAGTTCCATCACCGCCTTGTCAGTCTCCACCTCGGCGAGCACATCGCCCGACCTCACGGCGGCGCCTTCCGGCGTGTTCCACTTGATCAAGCGTCCCTCTTCCATCGTTGGAGAGAGCGCTTCCATGAAGACCTTGGTGGCCATATCGGATCAGTCAGAGAGTGATAACAGACGGCGGACGGCAGACGGCAGACGGCGAACGGCGCACGGTCGTTTCTACGAGCGGTACATCACCTTCTTCACCGCCGCGATCGTCTTGGCGGCGTCGGGCTTGGCGAGCTTCTCGAGCCCCTTCGCGTAAGGCATGGGCACATCGGCCTGATGCACGCGCAGGATGGGCGCGTCGAGATCATCGAAGCACTCGCGCTGGATGAAGTCCACCACCTGCGCGCCGATGCCGCAGATCTCCCACCCCTCTTCAAGCACGACCGCGCGCTGCGTCTTGCGCACCGACTCGTAGATCGCCTCGACGTCCATTGGGCGGATGGTCAGGAGGTCTATTACGTCGACGCGAATGTCTTCCTTGGCGAGCTGGTCGGCCACCTGCATAGCCACGAGCGCCATCTTCCCGCTCGTGATGATGGAGCAGTCGCTTCCTTCGCGCTTGCGATCGGCCTTGCCCAGCGGGATCAGGTACTCGCCCTCGGGCACTTCACCCTTGGTGTTGTAGAGCATCTCGCCTTCGAGGAACACCACCGGGTTGTCATCGCGGATGGCGCTCTTGAGCAGTCCCTTGGCGTCGTACGGTGTGCCCGGTGACACGACCTTGAGGCCCGGGATATGGGCCAGCCAGCTCTCGAACGCCTGCGAGTGCTGCGCCCCCAGTTGGAGCGCGGCGCCGTTGGGACCGCGAAAGACAATGGGCACATTGTACTGGCCGCCCGACATGTACAGCATCTTCGCCGCCGAATTGACCACTTGGTCAATGGCGAGCAGGGCGAAGTTCCATGTCATGAACTCGATGATCGGGCGCAGGCCAGCCATCGCCGAGCCCACGCCGATGCCGGCGAAGCCGAGCTCCGCGATGGGGCTGTCGACGACGCGGTTCTCGCCGAACTCCTCAAGCAGTCCCTTGGATACCTTGTACGCCCCGTTGTACACGCCGACTTCCTCGCCCATGAGGTAGACGCGGTCGTCGCGGGCCATCTCTTCGCGCAGCGCCTGGTTGAGGGCTTCGCGGTACGTAATGATCGGCATGATCAGCTCGTCGTGTCCACGAGGACGTCTTCGTAGAGCGCCGCCGGTGGCGGCTCGGGGCTCTGGTCGGCAAAGTCCCACGCGTCCTGCACGATCCGCGCGACCTCGCCTTCCATCGCCTCCCACTCGGCGACGGTCATCGTGCTGGCCACGACCATCGCGTCGCGCAGTGAGAACACCGGGTCCATCGACTGGTATTCGTCGAGCTCGTCCTTGCTTCGGTACGTGCCGCTCACGGCGTCGGACATGGAATGGCCGCGAAAACGGTAGGTGCGCACCTCGAGCAGCGAGGGGCGCGACTCGGTACGGGCGCGTTGGATGGCCTTTGCCGCTGCATCGCGCACGGAGTGCACGTCCATGCCGTCAATGACGATGCCGTCCATTCCCGTGTAGCCGTCGGCGCGGCTGGACAGGTCGTCCACCGCGGCCGCGCGCTCCACGGAGGTTCCCATGCCGTAGCGGTTGTTCTCGATGACGAACAGCACCGGGAGCCTCCACAGCGCAGCCATGTTGAGCGCCTCGTGGAACGCGCCGATGTTCACCACCGAGTCGCCCATGAAGCAGACGCACACCTGGTCGCCGCCGCGGTACTTGATGGCAAACCCGACGCCCGCGGCGAGCGGGACGTGCGAACCGACGATTCCGTGCCCGCCCATGAAGTTGGTGTGGCGGTCGAAGAGGTGCATCGAGCCGCCCTTGCCATGCGAGCAGCCGTCCATGCGGCCAAACAGCTCCGCCATGATGGCGCGCGGCGCGATGCCGCGCGCGAGCGCCTGCCCGTGGTCGCGGTACGTGCCGATGACGTAGTCGTCGGGGCGCAGCTGCCCGATGATGCCCGTGGAGACCGCTTCCTGCCCGATATAGAGATGGCAGAATCCGCCGATCTTGCCGAGGGCGTACGCTTCGCCCGTCTTCTCCTCGAAGCGCCGCTGGAGGAGCATCGAGTAGAGCAGCTCGCGGTCGTGCGCCGGGTCGCCCGCGGTGCGGACCGTGCAGGGCGCGCTCCGGGCGGACGCCTTCTTCTTGGGTGCCATGGGATGTGTGTGTGTCAGACGCCAGCCGCCTGAACCTGCTCCCAGGCGTGATAGCTGGAGCGGACCAGAGGAGCGGACTCGACATGCCTGAAGCCCATTGCCATCCCCTGTTCGTAGAACCAGCGGAACTCATCGGGGGTGACGTAGCGGTCGAGGTTGATGTGGTCGTTGGAAGGACGCAAGTACTGGCCGATGGTGAGGATGTCGACGTCGACACGGCGCAGGTCCTTCATGACCTGCACAACTTCCTCGTTGGTCTCCCCCATGCCGACGATGATGCCCGACTTGGTGGGGATGCCCGGCGCGAGTCGTTTGGACGTGCGGAAGATCTCCATCACGCGCTCGTAGCGGCCGCCGGGCCGCGCCTTCTTGTAGAGGCGCGGGACCGTCTCGGTGTTGTGGTTGTAGATGTCGGGGCCGGCCTCGAGCACCGTCCGGATGGAATCCTCGTTACCCTGGAAATCGGGGACGAGCACCTCGACCGACGTAGCCCGGTTGTCGGCCTTGATGAGGCGCACCGTCTCGGCGAAGGCCCACGCACCGAAATCGGGGAGGTCATCGCGATCCACCGACGTGAGGACGACGTGCCGCAGGTTCATCGTGCGGGCCGCCTCGGCCACCCGGGCTGGCTCGGCGGCGTCGAACTTCGGCGGCCGGCCATGCGCGACGGCGCAATACGCACAGTTTCGCGTGCAGACGTCGCCGAGGATCATGAACGTGGCTGTCCCGTGCTGCCAGCACTCGCCCACGTTGGGGCAGTGCGCCTCCTCGCAGACCGTATTGAGCTGCAGGTCGCGCAGGAGAGTCTTGAGGTGGAGGTAGTTGCCTCCGCCGGGCGCCTTGACCTTCAACCAGGACGGCTTGCGTTCGGGCAGGGGTTCGGCCCGGTGTCGTCCGAGGATCTGGTAGAAATGCTCGCTCATGCGTTGCGGGTGCGAGAAGGTCCAACACCCGGCAATCCGGGGCGGGATGAAGAAACTAGCGGGGTTACGAGAGAGAATCCAGCGGCACTAACCGTTATAACGATGTTTAGAGGTTACTAGACTCCCTCCAACTTCTTGATCGCTCAAAAGCAGCAAATCGCGGGCAGAGCCCCTCCATAAGGGTCAACCAGGAGCGCAGGAATCGCCGGAAGCCGGATCAATGCCGTGAGCACCATCCGGCCCCCCGGCTCGGTGGGCCTCGAAACCTCCGCACCGGCTGGCGCGTATGGGAGACAGCACTCGCACCGAGGTATCCATGCTCCGTACCATCTTTGGGATTGGCGCCCTGGCGCTGGTTGGCCTCTTCGCACTCAAGGTCTTCTTCGGCCTCTTCGGCGTCCTGTTCGGGATCTTCTTCATCCTGCTCGGATGGGCGGTGCGCATCGCCATCATCGGCGGCATCATCTACTTGGTGCTGCGGCTCTTCATGCCGGATACCGCCAGGAAGATCGAGGAGAAGTTCAAGGCGTAGGGCTGGCTGTCGCTTGCGGGGTGGCGACTTCAGACGGCGGACAGCGGACGGCAGATGGCAGACGGCAGACGGCAGATGGCAGATGGCAGATGGCAGACGGGGCGCGATCCGCATGGGTCGCGCCCCGTTCCTCCTCCCTTCACTCGTCCCTTGTCACCAAGCCCCCGCACTCCGCCCGCATTGCTCATCCCATGGCATCCACGATCGCCCAGACCAGCAGGGGGAGCATGATCTCGTGGTGCCCCGTGAGCTCGTAGCCTGCGCCGCCGGCCATCGTCGGGCGCTGCACCACATTCACATGAGGGCGATAGTGCCGCTGCATGTCGATGTCGCAGGTCACGAACCCGGTCGGGTGTCCGGCGTTGAGGTTGCGCGCGATGGTGAGCGCCTTGAGGAAGACCTCGGGCATGATCACTGCGCTGCCGCAGTTGAGCACCACGCCGCCGTCGTGCAGCCGCTCGATGGTCGCCGCGAGGCGCCGGAAATCGCGGTGACTGGTGTCGCCAATGGCGGCTCCGCTGGCCGACGGATGCTGGTGGATGATCTCGGCGCCGAGCGCGGCATGGACGGTGATGCCGACGCCGAGCCGCCGCGCCTGCAGGAGAATGCTGAGTTCGGGATGCGCGAGCGAGCCGTCGGCGTCCAGCGCGCGCGCCACCGCTTCGCCCATGCCCCACCCCTCGGCCATTCCCGTCACGAAAGCCTCGTTCAGCCCGCGACCGGTCTCGTCGGCCATTCCGAAGGTGCCATCGCGAAGGCCAGCGGCCACGTCCTCGCTCGTCGCGCCGAAGCGGGCGATCTCGTAGTCGTGGATGGCCGCGGCGCCGTTCATGGCGATGTCGGTGACGATGCCACGGCGCATCAGGTCCACGAGGAGCGGGCCGACGCCGGTCTTCACCACGTGCCCGCCGAGCATAACGAGGACGGCACGCCCAGTGCGGTGCGCCTGCACCAGCGCGTCCACGACGCGGCGGAAATCGGCGGCCTTGAGGACGTCGGGGAGCGACCGGATGAAGGCGGCGAACGAACGGTCGCCCTGGGGTGGCGTGGCGAACTCGCCCGCGCTCACCTTGTTGGGGCGGCCCGCCACGGGAATCGTGCGCACTTTCGACAGGTCGGCTTCGCGGGGCGAGCTCACTTGGTGACCTCCGATTCGACGGTGGCGGACACGGAGCGCAGGTACAGGTTGAGCGATCCGAACGCGAGCTTGGTCTTCATCTGCACCATGATGCGCCGCGCGTCGTCGCTGAGCCAGATCTCCGCCTGCCCGTTCTCGGAGAAGATACCCCTCGTCTTGATGATGGGCTGCAGCACGATGCAGTCGAAGGTGCCGGCCGGCACGTTCACGCGCTCGCGGCGCAGCACGCGGATCTTCACCGGGTTCCGGTCGGGGATGAAGTACCGGTGGAACTCGTACGTCTCGCCGACGACGAGCGGCACGGTTCGGATGAAGAACAGGAACGATCCGTCGTCGAGCGGATTCGCGACCGACTGCTGCTCCGTCTTGCCGTGCTGGATATACGTCTTTCGCTCAGGAAAGATGTCGAAGGTCTTCTGGCGCTCGCGGCCGAGCTCCTTGAAGTCCTGCGCGAAGCGAAGCGACGAGAGCGTTGTGACATCCATCCACGATTCGAGCACGTCGTCCACGCGCAGGGCGAGGTACCCCCCGTGCACGGTGAATCGCCCGTGCCAGGCTGGACGGCCGCGCACGGAATCGATGCCCAGGACGGCCATTTCGCCGGTCCCCGCCTTGATGAAACCGAAGCGCAGGTCATAGCGCAGGCGTTCGCCGACGCTCCACGGCACAGAGACGGCGTCCGCGCGGCGCGCGCCGTCCTGCGCACGCAGCGGCCGCAACGGCGCCATGGTCGCGAGCATGGCGAGGACGCCGACCAGTGCTCGCGCCACGCAGCGGGATACGCGGGTGGGTGCGTGCGGAGCGATGCTCACACGGTGGCGACGGCGCGCCGCTTTCGCGCCGCCCAGCCGGCGCTCAGGATCGCCTTGAGGTCTGGCCAGACGTGCACGCGCGTGGCGCGCGGGCGGAGGTCGTAGCGCGGTTCCACCGTCACCGACTCGACGCGACGCGCGAGAGCGACCGCGCGACGGAGCAGCTCGAGATTCGCCACGCGCACGGGGCCCTCAGTGACCGGCGCATCGCCCGCGGCCCGCACCAGGTCGCGCACGACGGTGATGCGGAAGACGCGAAACGACGCGAAGGGATCGGCGATTCCGGGCACGCTCAGCTGAGCCCGCACCGGCCAGAGCCTGGCCGCCCGGCGCGTCCACGCGGCGAGCGAGCGCACGGCATGCGGCGCTGATGGCACGAAGGCCGGCTCCGCGACAACGACGTCGGCACCGCCTTCGAAGCGCTTGATCAGCTCGGGGAGCTGCTCGGGCTGGTCCGTGAAGTCGGCCTGAAGCAGGACCACGGCGTCGCGCCGCGGATAGCGCGTGCGCTGCGCGGTGGCGCGGAACAGCGCATCCACCGCCCGGGCGTACCCCACGCGCCGCTCTCCGCGGATGACAGTAAGCGGAAGCACCTTGTGGTACGGCGCCAGCACAGCGGTCGTCTCGTCAGTGCTCGCGTCATCGTAGACGACGATCTCGTACTCGCGCGAGAAGTCCCGGAAGACCTTCCGGATGCGCCACAGGAGGACGCCGACGGTGGGCGCCTCGTTGTGCGACGGGATGCAGATATAGAGCACGGGTATCAGGAGGGCCGTTGGAGGGACGCCACGCCGAAAACTACGGGCGCGGCGGGTTGCGCGTCTACGGGGCGCCCCCCGCCGCGGTTGCGTGCGCTGCCAGCACCGTCTCATACACCGCGGTCACGCCGCTGGCCATGCGTTCCACCGAGAACTGCGCCGCGCGGTGCCGGCCGCCACGTGCGAGCGCTTGGCGCAGCGGCTCGTCCGTGGCCAGCCGCTCGACGGCGTGCGCGAAGGCGCGCAGTTCGCCGGGCGGGGCCAGCAGGCCCGATCGTTCGGATTCGACGATCTCTGCCAGCCCGCCAGTGGCGAACGCGACCGGAGGGACGCCGAGCGCCATGGCGTCGATCACGGCGGTGCCGAGCCCTTCGGCCTCCGATGGATGCCAGAGCATGTCGAGGCCGGCCATCGCGTTGTGGATGGCATCCACGAAGCCGGCGCGGTAGGCGGCGATGCCACCGAACGAATCGGAGCCCACGGCCGTGCCGCCGAGCAGCACGAGGCGTAGACGGCCACGCACCGCAGGAGCGACTCGCTGCGCGATCTCCTGCAGCCGAGCCACGTCCGTTTCCGCCGTCATGGCCCCCACCACGCCGCACAGCATGGTATCGGCCGGCCAGCCGGCCTCGCGTCGCCAGTCGCGCGCGGCGCTCACGGACGGTACCGGGACCCCGGAGTAGACCACCGTGCAGCGATCCTCCGTAACGCCTCCGTGCCGCAGGCTCTCCGCAACGGCGCGGCTGATGGCAATGAAGTGCGCGACGCGCCGTCCGTACTTGAGGCGTCCCCTCGGCACGAACAGGACGCGGCGCGTCACCAGCAGTGGCACGCGGCTGCCAAGGAGCGCGCCGAGCGCGATGGCGTGGGCGCGTGCGTCGTGCGCGTGCACGAGTTCGGGGCGCCAGCGCGACACGAGGCGCTGGATGCGACGCATCGCGATGAGATCAAAGTCGGCGCGCATCGCGACGGCGGCGTTTGCGATCCCCTGTGCCTTCAGGAGTCCGGCAAGCGGCGAGTGCGGCGCGGCGACGACAAGCGGC
This sequence comes from uncultured Gemmatimonadota bacterium, assembly GCA_947085385.1. Classification (GTDB taxonomy): domain Bacteria; phylum Gemmatimonadota; class Gemmatimonadetes; order Gemmatimonadales; family Gemmatimonadaceae; genus PNKL01. Next base: position 27,249 of record CAMTWA010000002.1, read on the forward strand.
TCGAACCCGCGCTCACGCTGCGCCGCGGCGAGCAGGAAGACCTGCCGTTGGCCGCCTCGCCACTGGCGGCCGCTATCCATGTGAAGAATGCGCACACCCGAAATATGGGGGGCGGGGGGGCGGAGGAGGTCCTTCCTGCGCGCGGTCATCCCGCGCCCTTTCCAAGACTACCCGGCGGCCGCGCACGCCTGCGCGAACGCGGCGAAGATCGCGCGATCCCAAGGCTTGGGGTCGTCGAGCAACTCCTCCGGGTGCCACTGCACCCCCATTACCCACCAGTCGTCGGTTGTTTCTGCGGCTTCGATAACGCCGTCCGGGGCGTAGGCGGTGGCACTCAGGCGCGGCGCAAGGCGGTCTACCGCCTGGTGGTGAAGCGAGTTGACGTCCATGGCGAGCGCGCCCACTGCGGCGGCGAGTCTGGAGTCGCTCAGGACGGTCAGGCCGTGCACGCGATGCCTCCGCGACGACTCCAGCGCGTGGCCGATGTCACTGCGCCGTTCCATGCCAAGGTCCTGCACGAGAGTGCCGCCGAGCGCCACGTTGAGCAGTTGCAGGCCGCGGCAAATGCCCAGCAGCGGGCGCTTGGCGTCGCGCGCCGCCTCGACGAGCGCAAGTTCCGTGGCGTCCCGTTCAGCGTGCGCTTTCTGCGTGGCGGGATGCCGGTCGGCGCCGTAACGCGCGGGGTCAATGTCCTCGCCGCCCGACAGCACGACGCCTGCGACGCGGGCGACCACGGCCCGGGCCTCGCCCTGAGAGAGCGACGGCGGGACGATGAGCGGCACCAGCCCGGCCGACTGCAGGGCGCGCACATAGGAATCGTTGACGCGGACACGCGCGTACTTGGCGGGGGTGGCGGCGGCTTTGGAGGAGCCGGTGAGGGCGACCAGATGCTGATGCATGGGGGAAAGCTAGCGTGCCGGGCTTTGGGGAAGGGTGCAGGGTGTGGTTGGGTGGAACCGTGCTGATGCAGTATCGTATTGTCCATACGGCGCGCGACGGAATGACCCGCGCGTGCTGGTCTCGTGAACCGCAACCCGACTTCCCGTGTTCGAATCCCTGAAGTCCACGATCGCCGACCTGCTTGGCGGCCGCGTGCCCCCGAGCGACCGGCGTGCGGTGATCAACGACATGAAGCAGGCGCTGGTGTCGGCCAAGTTGGGCGTCGAGGACCTCGGGCGGGGCGTAGACGAGACGCGCCGAAAGCTGGACACGGAGCGGCAGGCGCTGGAGACGGTGCTGCGCCGGAAGGGGCTCGCCGCCGGCATCCATGACGCGGAGACGGTGGCCATCGCCGAGAAGTACGAGGGGCAGCATCGCGAGCGCACTGCGGTGCTCGAGCGCAAACTCGAGGCGCAGGAGGCGGAGGCGGCGCTTGCTCGGCGGGACTACGACGAGATGCTCACGCAGCTCAAGGCGGCGTCCGCGGGCGCTGGGAGTGTGGGGGAGGGCGCGGCGCCGGCGGGATCGGCCCGCGAGCCGACGGACGCCGACCTCGGCCTTGCCGACGACGGCGCGCTGAACGCGGAACTGGATTCGCTACATCGCCAGCGCGCGCGCGAGGCGAAGGACGCCGACGCGGCGGCGCGGCTGGAGGAACTCAAGCGCCGGATGGGGCAGTAGGACTGGCGTCGCCGCAACCGGTGTCGCCGCAGCGGTGTCGCCACAACCGTTTGACGAACGGCCCTCCACAGGCTACATAAAGCCATCCGCGCAGGCCCCGAAGACAGGGGTCCGTGATGGTCGTGTACATAACCGCCGATCCTACTTTCTGGAGAAGTCGCATGAGTGGCGCAGCCGATACGAGCCGGGACGGCACCACCGTTCCCGAGTTCAAGCAGATGATGGGGCATCCGCGGCCGCTGTGGATGCTGTTCATGTCGGAGTTTTGGGAGCGCTTCGCGTTCTACGGCATTCGCTGGGCGCTGGTGCTCTACATCGTAGACCAGTTCCACGAAGGTTCGGCGACGGGCCAGGCCGAGGCGAACCTGACCTACGGGTCGTACCTCGCGCTCGTGTATGCCGTCGCGATCTTCGGCGGGTACGTGGCCGACAAGGTGATCGGCTACCAGCGGTCCATTCTGACGGGCGCCGTCTTCATGGCGGTGGGCCTGTTCATGATCGCGTTGCCCGACCCGACGATCTTCAAGCTCGGCCTGGCCACCATCGTGGTGGGCAACGGGCTGTTCAAGCCGAACATCTCGACGATCGTCGGCAAGTGCTACTCGGCGGGCGACGAGCGCCGCGACTCGGGTTTCACGATCTTCTACATGGGCATCAACGCGGGCGCGTTCCTCTCCCCGCTGCTCACGAGCTGGCTGGCGCAATCGGTGTTCGGCTCTGATGGCATGCCGGCGTACAAGGTCGTCTTCCTGACGGCGGGCATCGGGATGCTGATCAGCCTCGTCTGGTTCTACATCGGCCGCGCGCAACTGAAGGGCATCGGCGCGCCGCTGGCGGATCAGCAGAACCGGATGCGGGTGATCTATGTGGCGATCGGCGCGGTGCTGTGCGTGCCGGTGGTGTTCACGTTGCTGGCGGTCGGCGCGACGTACCTGCAGTGGGTGCTCACCGCGATGTTCGTCGGCCTCTCGGTGATGTTGATGATCGAAGGCATTCGCGAGGGGGCGGTGGCGCGCGACAAGACCATCGCGATGCTGTTGATTTTCGTGTTCAACATCATGTTCTGGATGTTCTTCGAGCAGGCAGGCAGTTCGTTCACCTTCCTCGCCGACAATATCGTGAATCGGCAGTTTGGCGACTGGATCTTCCCGACGGGGTGGTTCCAGAGCGTGAACGCGGTGGCGATCATCATCTTCGCGCCGATCATGGCGTGGGTCTGGGTGGCGCTCGCCAAGGCGAACGCCAACCCGTCCATTCCACGGAAGTTCGGTCTCGGCCTGATCTTCAACGGTCTGGCGTTCCTGCTGCTGATGTACGCGCTCTCGAGCCTCCTCAACCCGGCCGACAACAAGATTCCGTTCTGGACGCTGATCGCGGTCTATCTCATCCAGTCTATAGGCGAACTCTGCCTGTCACCGATCGGCCTCTCGATGGTGACCAAGCTCGCGCCGGTGAAGCTTGTCGGGCTCGGCATGGGCGGCTGGTTCCTCTCGACGGGCATCGGCAACAACCTGTCGGGCATCTTTGCCAGCGAAGTGAGCGGCAAGACGGGCATGACAACGACGTCAGCGTTGAGCGGCTACACGTTTGGCTTCTGGGCGCTGACGGCTGCGGGCCTGATTCTCCTGCTCGCGGCGCCGAGGGTGCAGAGGCTGATGCATGGGGTGAAGTAAGGGCAGACGGCAGACGGCAGCGGGCAGACGGCAGAGGGTACGAGTTGCCGCCGCCAGGCTGGATGCTCAGACACCGATCTAGGAGAACGGCGGCCTTCGGGCCGCCGTTCTGCGTTCTGGAGGGCGAGGGGTGTGTTGGGGAGCGCTCGCGCCGCTCAGGGGCGACCTACCAGGGAATGCGCGGGATGGCCGCGAGCAGGGCCTGCGCCGCGCCCGACGATGGGGCGGCGAACAGCGTCGCCGTTGCGGCGCACTCGACAATGCGACCGTGCTGCATTACCGCCACCCGTGTGGCGATGCGCTCCACCACTGCGAGATCGTGCGCGATGAACAGGTAGGTGAGTGCGCGCGCAGCCTGTAGCGAGGCGAGCAGGTCGAGCACCTGCTGACGCACGAGCACGTCGAGCGCCGAGACGGCCTCGTCGAGCACAAGGAACTCGGGCTCAACAGCGAGGGCGCGCGCGATGGCGATGCGCTGGCGCTCCCCGCCCGAGAACTCGTGCGGAAACCGCTCGGCGTCGGCGGCGGAGAGCCCGACCTCCTGGAGCAGGCGCTCGACGCGCCGGTCGGCCTCCGAGCGCGGCGCAAGCGCGTGGATGTCGATCCCCTCGCGCACGACGTCACCGACGCGCATACGCGGGTCCAGCGATGCCTTGGGGTCCTGGAAGACCACCTGCGCGCGGCGCCGGAACTGCCGGAGGCCGCTACCCGACAGTGCGAGCACGTCGGCGCCATCAAACCGAATTGTCCCGGACGCCGTTCGGACAAGCCTGAGAATGGCGCGGGCGAGGCTCGTCTTGCCGCTCCCCGACTCGCCGACCAGCGCGAGCGTCTCGCCGTGCGCCACGTCGAGCGACACGCCGTCGACGGCGCGCGCACGACCGTTGTGCGGCGCATAGTCCACCACGACGTCGCGGAGCTCGAGCAGCGCGCTCATGCGCTGCGCCCCACCGGGCGCACCGCGGCGACCAGCGCCCGCGCCTGCGAGTGTTCCGGGGCCGCGAGCAGTTGCCGCGTCGGCACGTCCTCGACGATGGAACCGTCGTGCAGCACCAGCGTGCGCTCGCACGTGGTGGCGATGACGCCGAGGTCATGGCTCACGAGCAGCAGCGCCATGCCGCGCTCGCGTTGCTGTGCGCGCAGCAGCGCCAATACCTGTGCTTGCACCGTGACGTCGAGCGCCGACGTCGGCTCGTCGGCGATGAGCAAGGCGGGGTCGAGCAGGAGCGCCATCGCGATGAGGACGCGCTGGCGTTCGCCGCCGGAGAGCTCATGCGGAAACCGGTACGCCTGCACGTCGGCCTCCGCGAGGCCCACGCGAGCCATCATGACCACGGCGTCACGCATGGCGCGGCGCGACTCGCGCTCTCCATGCGCCCGCGCCACCTCCGCGACCTGCGCGCCGACCCGCATCCGCGGATTCAGCGCTGTGAGCGGCTCCTGGAAGACCATCGAAAGCCGGCGGCCGCGCAGCAGGCGCCGCGCTCCGCGGGATGCGGCGAGGAGCTCGAGTCCCTCGAAGAAGACGCGCCCGCGTGCGGTGAGCGCCGGCGGCAGCAGACCGAGCACGGCGAGCGCGAGCGACGTCTTGCCGCTGCCGCTCGCGCCCAGCAGCCCCACCGTCGCGCCGGGTTGCAGGGCAAACGAGACGTCGCGCAGCACCGGCCGGGGCGCGGCGCCGCGCGCGCCGGCGGCGTCAACGTGCAGGCCCTCCACCGAAAGGAGCGGGTTCACTGATCGCGATCCTCGCCGGCGATTGCGACGCGCAGGCGGTCGGCGAGTACGAGCGCCGCCCCCACGGTCATCGTCACGGCGACGAGAGGAAAGACGACGAGCCACCAGGCCGACGTGAGGTAGTCGGTGCCGTCGAGCAGGATGTTCCCCCAGCTGGGGAGGGGCGGCTGAATGCCGAGGCCAACGAAGCTGAGCGCCGCCTCGAGCGGAATGACGGCCGCGAGCGCGAGCACCGCCGTCACCGCGACCTGCGGCGCCACCGCCGGCAGCAGGTGGTGCCAGACGATGCGCCAGTGCGTGGCGCCCAGCGCGCGAGCGGCGAGCACGTATTCGCGCTGGAGATGATCACGGCACTCGGCACGCACGATGCGTGCGGTGGTGAGCCATCCGCTGCCGCCGATCAGCACGACGAGCCACCAGGGCGAAAGCGTGCCGAACGTGGCGACGAGCGTGATAACGACGAGGAGACGCGGCATCGCGATGAGTACGTCCACGAGCCCTGAGACGGCGGTGTCCACCCACCCGCCGACGACAGCCGCGACGGCGCCGAGCGCGGTGCCAAGGGTCACCGACAGCAGCATGGCCCCGACAGCGACGCCCAGCGACACGCGCGCGCCGTGAAGGACGCGGCTGAGCACGTCGCGAGAGAACGGGTCGGTGCCGAACGGGTGCTGCCATGACGGGGCCAGAAGCCGCAGCGCCACGGGATCGGGCTGCAGCGTCGGGTCATAGGGCGAGATCCACCGGGCGAGCACGGCGACTAACGCGGCGGTGCCAAGCACGCCAACGGCCGCACGGGCGGTCCGGTCGTCCATCAGCCGGTGCCAGGTGCTGGCGGCCACTACGGCTCCTGCATACGCCGCGGCGCGACGCGGTCAGCAATAACATCGGTGATTGTACGTGCCGCCACGGCGAGCAGGGTGGCGAGCAGCACGGCGGCGACGACAAGCGGATAGTCACGCGCGAGCAGCGCGTCGAACAGTGTGAGCCCCATGCCGGGCCATCCGAAGATGCGCTCGATGAGCACCGCGCCGCCGACGAGCGACGGCAGCGCGAGGCCAAGCAGCGCGATGACCGGGCCGATGGCGTTCGGCAGCGCGTGTCTCCAGAGCACGTCCCACTCGGCGAGTCCCTTGGCGCGCGCCGTGCGGATGTAGTCTTCGCGCAGCACGCCGAGGAGCGCTGTCCTCTGATGGCGCGCCACGCGCGAGGCCACCGCGAGAGCGAGCACGCCCGCGGGGAGTGCCAGGTGCCACAGAAGGTCGATGCCTCGCTCCCACAGCGGCCAGCCTGCCGCGTCGCCGAGGCTGCCGATGCCTCCAACGGGAAAGAGCCGCCATCGCCCTCCGAGCCAGGTCATGGCCAGCAGCGCGACCAGGAACTCGGGCATCGCCACGCCGCCAAGCGTGAGCGCGCCGAGGCATCGGTCCGGCCACCGGCCGCGGTGCCGGGTTTGCACCAGCGCAATGCCGACGCCGGCCGCGAACCCGAGGACGAGGGCGACGCCGACAAGAAGCAGGGTGCGTGGCAGGGCGTCGGTCATCACCTCGCTGACGGCGCGCTGCCGCGAGGCCGAGTAGCCCAACTGCCCACGCGCGAGCGCGCCGGTCCATCGGACGAAGCGCTCACCGGGCGGCAGGTCCAGCCCGTATCGCGCGCGCCACTCGGCGCGCACAGTGGCGGGAACGTCGGCGCCGTCGAGCGCGGCCGCGAACGGATCGCCGGGCGCGAACTGCAGGAGGACAAAGACCGCCGTCGCGACCACCGCGCAGACGGCGGCGGCGTGGAGGAGCCGGGCGACGAGTCGGCGCGTCACGCCTCAGGGCGTGACGGGAGCGCGGCGATCACGCGGCAGCCGCTGGGCAGGGTCGATGGACCACTGCGCGACACCCGACCACCACGCGTCGGGGCGCAGTCCGCGGACCGTGACGCGGCGATGCACGCCCGCGAAAAAGCGTGGTTCGTACAGCCAGACGGCCGGTGCGTCGCTGATGGCCGCTTGGTAGGCGGCGCGGAAGTGCACCCGGGCGTCGTCGACGCGACGCGCGCCGAGCGCGCTGTCCAGTTGCGCATCAAAATCCGCGTTGCTCCATCGCCCCCAATTCTGCGCACCGCGTCCAGAGCCGGGAGTGCCCCACCAATCCCGCGCGCCGCGCGGACTCGGGCTGGTTCGCACGCCGCTGACCATCGCGTCAAATGCGCCGCGCCGCGCGCGGTCAAGAAACGCGTTGAAATCGGCCTGTTCGATGGTCATCTGCACACCAACGGCCTTGAACTGCGCCTGTAGCAGTACGGCAGCCGCCTGTCGCGGGCGGCTTGAGGAGGGGACGAGCACCGAGAACGCGAGCGGGCGACCGCCGCGCTCGCGCACGCCGTCGCGGTTGGTGTCGCGCCAGCCGAGCGAGTCGAGCATCCGCGCAGCCGTGGTAGGGTCGAAGGCAATACCGGTGAGTGTTGTGTCTGCCGTCCACTGCGTGCGAGAGAATGGCCCAATGGCGGGCCGCGCGAGCGAATCGAAAACGCTGCGAACGATGGTCGAGCGATCGATGGCCGAGGTAAGCGCTCGGCGCAGGGCGCGATCGACGAAGATCGGATGCGGACGGCCGGGGGCGCGGGCATCAAACTGATTGAAGAGAAGGAACGTGTAATCGAAGCCGCCATACGGCTCGGCGCGTACAGCGCCGTCGCGCGGAAGCTGTGCGAAGTCCGGAGGCGAGAGTTGTTCGACGAAATCCGCCTCGCCCGCCAGCAATCGAGCGGCTACGGTGGCGCCCTGCCCAGCGACGACGAAGACCACGCCGTCCACCCGCGGCCGGCCGGCGTAGTACGCCGGGTTGGCGGCCAGCTCGAGGCGCGCTCGCGGCGTCCACGACACGAAGGTAAACGGGCCGGAGCCCACTGGGGCGCGCAGCTGCGGGGCGTCGCGAAGCGCCGTGTCGGGCAGCGACGCGAGGCGGTGCGCGGGGAGCGGAATCAGCGTATAGGTCAAGGCGTAGAACTGCTCGGGCGTCCGCTCGCTGAAGTGTGCGCGCGCCGTGAGGGGATCGGGTGACGAGATGGAGTCAACGGTCGCGAGCGCAGCGCGTTGCATCGCGCCTACCGCGCTGTCAGTCCAGACGCGGAACGCGTACTGCACATCGCGCGCCGTGACGGGCTGCCCGTCGTGCCAGCGTGCTCGCGGGTCGAGGTGAAACGTGACGGTCAGGGAATCAGGCGACCATTCCCACGCCTGCGCGAGCTTCGGGACAAAGCCGACATCACCGAACGTGTTGAGTGCGGGGCCGATGTCGGCGAGCTTGTCGTACATGAGCTCGGTGACGACTCGTCCCTGACTTCCTGCCACGAAGGGAGGGAAGAGCGTCTCCGCATCGGCGCCGGCCGACACGACGAGGATACCGCCGGTCGGCGCCGCGACGTCGCCGCGGCAGCCGGTGACGGCGGCGGTAATCATGACGAAGGCGAGTCGGCGCGTGGCGTGTCTGATCACGGCGGAAAACCTAAGGTGAAAGTGGTCACCGGCGCCACGTCCACGTGGCGTCACGGAACTGGGCGAGCGCGTCGTCGAGCCTGAGGTCTCCGCGCAGCGCCTCCTCTGTCGTGAAGACGGGTTCCTCGGCCGATCGGGCACCGCATTCCGAGATGACAGCCTGCAGGAGCGCGTCGCGCACCGCCGGGTACGTGGCCTTCGGGCCGAGTGCCCCGCGAAGGGACGCCGTCGGCGCCGGGGCGAGGTAGTGTCCGATGGTGAACGCGGCGATGCGACCCTGGTCGTCGTCGAGGAGAAGGGAACCGTGCTGCAGCAGCGCGCCGTCCTGCCGCACCTGCGCACTCCCCACCAGCTTGCGGCCGTCGAGCGTCAACTCGCCGGCGCTGGGCACGGTGAAACAGGCCGCGCCCTCGGGGCGCATGGCGCGCGACGCGCCGGCCGCGCGCGCGTCCACGCCGAGCGCGCGTAGCGCGCGTAGCAGCAGCAGGTTGAATCGGCGAACGCTACGGGTCAGCGAATCACCGGGAACGACCGGTGCGGTGATGGAGTAGGTGACTTCGCGGTGGTGCAGCAGGGCACGGCCGCCGGTGGGGCGCCGCACGAGTTCCACGCCGGCAGCGGCGATAGCGTGGGCGTCGTAGTGCCGACGTGCTGCTTCGTGTCGCCCGAACGACAGCGTGGGACGCTCCCACGCATACACGCGGAAGACCGACTCGCCCGTGCGGCGGGCGCGGGCCATGAGCGCGACGTCGCAGGCCATGTTCCATGCGCCGTCGCGCGCCCCCGTGTCGAGCAGCTGCCAGCGCGTCACGTCAGTGCTTGATGGCGTAGTACACGACGTAGAGCCACGACAGCGCGCCGTGCAGGATGGCCCAGAGGATGGACTTGTTGGCGCTCCACGAGATGGCTATGGCCAGGGCGGAGCCGAAGCTGATTCCGGCGCGCGTGGCTTCGTGACGAGCGGACATCGCGGCCTCCGTAGCGGTGGATGCCGGAAGATACGGCGTTCACGGGGTACGTGCAGGAACGGACACGGTGGGGGCACAGGCACAGGCACGGTGGAGGCACGGGCACCGTTGCTTCCACATGCTGGCGACCGACGGCTGTGGTGATCCGCCCTGCGCCGTGCCGGGCATTCCCTTTCGTCGTGAAATACCCCAACGAACACGGCGGCTTGTTAGTTTTCTTGACGTCGCACGCCGCAACGCACCCGCGTCGGGGGCGCCGCAGGCGCGCCGCACTGGAGAAGCGCGTACCGTGACTTCGCATTCCATGCCGCAACCGGACGTCTTTACGCCCCGGCACATTGGCCCGTCGGACACCGACGTTGAGGCCATGCTGAAGGTCCTTGGATATCCGTCGCTCGACGCCCTGATCGACGCGACTGTCCCCGCGAACATCCGCTTTGGTCGCGCGTTGAACTTGCCGGCCGCCCTCGCCGAGCAGGATGCGTTGGCCGCGTTCAAGGCGCTCGTCGCGCCAAACGAGGTGTGGCGCAGCTTCATCGGCCAGGGCTATTACGGCACGCATACGCCGAGTGTGATCCTGCGCAACGTCCTCGAAAACCCGGGCTGGTACACCGCATATACGCCGTATCAGGCAGAGGTCGCGCAGGGGCGTCTCGAAGCGCTCCTGAACTTCCAGACGACGGTGATCGATCTCACCGGGCTGCCTGTCGCGAACGCGTCGCTGCTCGACGAGGGCACCGCGGCGGCCGAGGCGATGCAAATGGTCCATGCGGCCAAGACGGCACGCGACGTCTTCCTTGTGGCCGACAACTGTCATCCCCAGACCATTGACGTGGTGCAGGCGCGTGGCGCCGCGCGCGGCATCGCGGTGAAGGTGCAGCCGGCCGCGTCGTTCGCGCTCGATGCCTCCGTGTGCGGCGTGCTGATCCAGTACCCGAACACCTTCGGCGCAGTGGAAGACCACCGCGCACTCTGCGACCGCGTGCATGGATCCGGCGCGATGGTGGTGGTCGCCACGGATCTTCTGGCACTCACGCTCCTGGCCCCGCCGGGCGAGTGGGGAGCCGACATCGTCGTCGGCTGCGCTCAGCGCTTTGGCGTGCCGTTCGGCTACGGCGGCCCGCACGCGGGCTTCCTCACCACCAAGGAGGAGCTCAAGCGTCTGATGCCCGGCCGCATCATCGGCGTTTCGCGCGACAGCCACGGCCAGCCGGCGCTGCGCATGGCGCTCGGTACGCGTGAGCAGCACATCCGCCGCGAAAAGGCGACAAGCAACATCTGCACGGCGCAGGTGCTGCTGGCGGTCATGAGCGGCATGTACGCAGTCTGGCACGGGCCGCACGGACTGCGGCGCATCGCGGGGCGAGTGCACCATCGCGCGGAGTCGTTTGCGGCAGGTGTGCGGGCACTCGGGCACGCAGTGCTGCACGATGTCTTCTTCGACACCGTGCGCGTTTCGCCGAAGGGCGGCGCGGCGGCGGTGAAGGCGGCGGCCGCGGCGAAGCGCATCAATCTTCGCTACTTCGCCGACGGCACGATCGGCGTCTCGATGGGCGAGACGACGACCGTCGAGGACCTTGCCGAGCTGCTGGCGGTGTTCGGCGGTAAGGAGGCGGCGCCGTCGGCGGATGCGCGCTTCGACGAACGCTTCGCGCGCACGAGCGACTTCCTCACGCATCCGATCTTCAACACGCACCACTCCGAAACGGGCTTCCAGCGGTACGTCCGGTCGCTCGAGGCGAAGGACCTGTCGCTAGTGCACTCGATGATCGCGCTCGGGTCGTGCACGATGAAGCTGAACGCCGCCGCCGAGATGCTCCCGGTGACGTGGCCGGAGATCGGCAACCTCCACCCGTTCGCGCCCGTGGAACAGGCGCAGGGGTATCGCACGCTGTTCGACAAACTCGAGGGGGCGCTGGCCGAGATCACGGGATTCCACGCGGTATCGCTGCAGCCCAATGCGGGATCGCAGGGCGAGTACGCCGGCCTGCTGGTCATCCAGGCATACCATCAGTCGCGCGGCGAGGGGCACCGCAACATCTGCCTCATTCCGCAGTCGGCGCACGGCACCAACCCGGCGAGCGCGGTGATGGCCGGGCTCAACGTGGTGGTGGTGAAGACCGACCCGCACGGCAACATCGACGTGGAAGACCTCAAGGCGAAAGCCGCGCAGCACGCGGCCAACCTGTCGTCGCTGATGGTGACGTATCCATCAACGCACGGCGTGTTCGAGGAGGCCATCACCGAGATCTGCGCGGTGGTGCACCAGTACGGCGGTCAAGTGTACCTGGACGGCGCCAACATGAACGCGATGGTTGGCCTCTGCCGGCCGGGTGACATCGGCGGCGACGTCTGCCACCTGAACCTGCACAAGACGTTTGCCATTCCGCACGGCGGTGGCGGCCCCGGCGTGGGCCCGATTGGCGTGGCTGAGCATCTGGCGCCGTTTTTGCCTGGGCACGTGACCATCAAGACGGGCGGTGCGAAGGCCATCGGCGCGGTCTCGGCGGCACCGTGGGGGAGCGCGAGCGTGGTGCCCATCTCGATGATGTACATCATGCTGCTGGGCGCCGAAGGGCTCATGAAGAGCACGAAGATCGCGATCCTGAATGCCAACTACGTAGCCAAGCGGCTCGAGGGGACGTTCCCGGTGCTGTACCAGGGCGCGAACGGCACCATCGCGCACGAGTGCATCGTGGATCCGCGTTTCCTCAAGCAGGCGGCCGGCATTGAGGTCGAGGACATCGCCAAGCGGCTGATCGACTACGGCTTCCACGCGCCGACCGTCTCGTTCCCGGTGGCGGGAACGCTGATGATTGAGCCCACGGAGTGCGAGCCGAAGGCGGAACTCGATCGCTTCTGCGATGCGCTAATCGCCATCCGCGCCGAGGCGGCCCGGGTGGAAAGCGGTGAGCTGCCGAAGGACGACAACCCGCTGGTGAACGCGCCGCACACGCTGGCGCACTGCCTGGCGGACGGGTGGACGCATGCGTACTCGCGCGAAACGGCGGCGTTCCCGCTGCCGTGGGTGCGGACGCACAAGTTCTGGCCGTCCGTGGGCCGCGTGGACAACGCGTTCGGTGACCGGCATCTGGTGTGCGCGTGTCCGCCGATTGAGGACTACTTGCCGGCCTAACGGCCGGCAGAGAAACAACAGAGAAACAACAGAAAGACAACAGAAAGACAACAGAGGCCCGGAGCAACGCTTCAGGCCTCTGTTGTCTTTCTGTTGTCTTTCTGTTGTCTTTCTGTTGTCTTTCTGTTGTCTTTCTGTTGTCTGTCTGTTGTCTGTCTGTTGTCTGTCTGTTGTCTGTCTGTTGTCTGTCTGTTGTCTGTCTGTTGTCTGTCTGTTGTTCTTCTTCGGGCGTTAGCCCGCCAAGTGGGCTTCGTACGCCTTCGCGTCCATGAGTTCAGCGACATCAGCCGGATTGACCTTCATCTTGATCATCCAGCCGTCGCCGTACGGATCACTGTTGACGATCGACGGCTCGGCGTCAAGACGCGGGTTGACTTCGAGCACTTCGCCCGCGACCGGGCAATAGAGGTCGGACACCGCTTTCACGGCTTCTATGGTGCCGAATGAGTCGTGCGCGCCGAACGACGAGCCGGGCGTGGGCAGTTCGAGGTAGACGATGTCTCCCAGCTCACCCTGGGCATAGTCGGTGATGCCCACCAGCACCACCGACGGGTCGCCAGTCGGCTTGAGGTACTCATGGTCATTGGTGTAGCGGAAATCGGCTGGTATCGAGGACACGGATCGCTCCGAATGTTGCAAGGTGTACGCGAATTCTACCGGACGCGCGGGGCAGGTTCAAGACGACGCGGCGCGCGCCTCGAGCGCGTCGAAGACCACACACGCGCGCGCTTCGAGTGCGTCGGGGGTGCCGTCGTTGTCAATCACCCAGTCGGCCCGCGCGCGCTTGCGCGCGCTCGGCCACTGCGCCTCCATCATGGCCGCGGCCTCGTCGGCGCTGAGCCCGCGGTCGCGCACGAGCCGCGCGAGGCGTTGGTCGCTCGGCGCGTCCACCAGGACAATGACGTCCACGGTGCCAGTGAGGCCGGCCTCGAAGAGCAGGGGGATGTCGCAGACGACCAGCCGGTCGCCGCGGGCTGCCGCGGCGGCCACCGCTTCGGCCCGAAGACGGGCCACCTCGGGGTGCACGATGGCGTCGAGCGCCGCACGTTCGACGGGGTCGGCGAAGACGCCACGCCGGAGCGCAGCGCGGTCAAGCGAGCCGTCGGCGGCGAGCACGCCGCCCCCCCAGCGCGCGGTGATGGCCCGTAGAGCCGGCGTGTGGGGTTCAACCGCCGTCCGAGCGAGGGCGTCGGCATCCACGACCGTTGCGCCCCACGCCGCGAAGTGCCGCGCCACGGACGATTTGCCAGCCGCGATATTCCCCGTGAGCCCGATAACAAGCATGACGAACAATGGCGTCTCCCCTGTGCCGCGTGCAACTTCCATGCTGTGACTCGCCGACACGGATTCACGCTCATCGAAGTGATGCTGGTGGTCGCCCTGATCGCCATCATGGCGGCGATGGCGCTGCCCAAGATCTCGTTCCTGCGTTACCAGCAGGACGCGAGAGGGCGGCTCGTCCAGCGGACGCTCATCGGGGCCCAGCAGACGGCGCTGCAGAAGAACACCAACGTGCTGTTCGTCATTGACTATGCGGCGTCGCGCATGCGGATCGTCCAGGACACGAACGCCAATGGCGCCGCGGACGGGGCCGAGCGCTGGACCTCGTGGACGCTCGGTGAGGGGGCGCGGTTTGCGATCCCGACCGTCACGGTGGATGGGGCGACGGCGTACTACGCCACGGGCCCTGGCATCACGACGACGGCGGCGGGGCCGACTATCACCTTCTACCCGAGCGGGTCGGCGAGCGGCGATGCCTTTCTCTACCTCGGGGTTCCCACCGGTCGCAGCGACGCCCTGCGTGCCATCGAGTTCACCGGCGCCACGGGGCGCACTCGACTGTGGCGCTACCTGAGCGGCGCGTGGCGCCGCGACTCGCTGTAGCGACGCCCGGGCGCCGAACTGCAGGCGCCGAACTGCGCATGCCGAGCTACGCGATGACGCCTGCCGCGAGCGGCGCGAACTTTGCCGTGAAGTGCCGCAGGGCGGTCGGCTGCTCGATGATCCGCACGCCGCGAATGCGCGGCGCCAGCGAGTTCACGTGCGACAGCACCTCGCACACGTAGTCCATGTGGCTCTGCGTGTAGACGCGACGCGGAAAGGCGAGGCGCACGAGTTCGAGGTCCGCCGGGCGCTCGGATCCGTCGGGCTGCTGGCCGAACATCACCGAGCCGATTTCAACGGCGCGGATGCCCCCCTCGAGGTAGAGCACGAGCGAGAGCGCCCAGCCGGGGTACTCGGACGGCGGGATGTGGGGCAGCCAGTGCTTGGCGTCGAGGTACAGCGCGTGCCCGCCGGCCGGCCGCACCGTCGGAATGCCGGCGGCGGCCATCTTCTCCGCCATGTACTCCACCATGCGGATGCGGTAGCGCAGGTAGTCGGGGTCGAGCGCCTCGTACAGCCCGACGGCAATCGCTTCGAGGTCATAGCCGGCGAGGCCGCCGTACGTCGGAAACCCCTCGGTGAGGATCAGCGTGTTGCGGCAGCGCGCGGCGACGGCATCGTCGTTCATCGCCAGGAAGCCACCGATATTGGCCATGCCGTCCTTCTTGGCGCTCATCGTGCAGCCGTCGGCGAGCGCGAACATCTCGCGCGCAATCGCGATCGGTTCGTGCTCGACGTAGCCGTCCTCGCGTGTCCGCACGAACCACGAGTTCTCGGCGAAACGGCAGGCGTCGATGAAGAACGGCACGCCGTGACGACGCGCGATAACGGAGGCGCCACGCAGATTCTCCATGCTCACCGGCTGGCCGCCGCCCGAGTTGTTGGTGACCGTGATCATCACCAGCGGCACGCGGCCGGGATGGTCGCGCAGCACCCGCTCGAGCGCCTCGAGGTCCATGTTCCCCTTGAAGGGGTGCAACGTCTGAGGATGGTGGCTCTCGGCGATAGGGAGGTCGAGCGCCTGAGCACCGCGGTGCTCGATGTTCGCCCGCGTCGTGTCGAAGTGGCGGTTGTTCGGGACGATGTCACCGGGCTTGAGCAGCGCGCCGGTGAGGATGTGCTCGGCGGCGCGTCCCTGATGGGTGGGGATGACATGCGTGAAGCCGGTGATGTCGTGCACCGCCCGCTCGAACGCGTAGAATGAGCGCGCGCCGGCGTAGGTCTCGTCACCCTTCATCATGCCGGCCCACTGGTAGACGGACATCGCCCCTGTGCCCGAGTCTGTCAGCAGGTCAATGAGGACGTCCTCGCCCCGCAAGAGGAAGACGTTGTAGTGCGCCGCGGCGAGAGCGGCGGCGCGCTCCGCCTCGGTGGTCTGGCGGATCGGCTCGACCGTCTTGATGCGGAACGGTTCGATGATGGTCTTGAACTTCACGAGGCGGCCGGTTCTTCGAGGCCCTGGGCCAGCGCGGGGCGACCGATGGCGCGCAGGAACTGCGCGGCGACGAACCGGGCACCGCCGTGCTCGCGGATCTCGAGCGGCGTGGCTCCCACGTAGCGCTGGCACATGTTGCGGAAGGCCGAGCCCGACGGGAAGTCGAGCGCGCGGGCGATGCCGTCAGCGCTTCGCTTGGGGTCGTCGAGCATCTGGCCGGCGACGATAAGCCGCCCCCAGCCGATCAGCTTCTGCGGGGCGGGGAGGCGCTCCTTGCGCAGTTTGTCCAGCAGGGTGGCCTTGGTGATGGAAAGCGTTTCCGACAACCGGTGTGACGTCAGGCGCATGTGGGCCCGCGTCACGACAATCAGGATCGCGTCGCGGGCGACCGCATCCATGCCCGCGAGGCGGTGCCGGAGAAGGGCGGCGACACCGCGCGCTTCGGCCTGCTCTACCACGGTGCGCACCGCTTGCGGCGAATCATCGAGGTCCACGAGCAGCAGTCCGTCGAGGCCGGCGCGTCCGGCGTCGAACAGGTCGCGTGCGCGCTGGGGCGTGGCGGTGACGTAGGCGATGAGCGTCAGCCGAGGGAAACGGGTGCGCAGCTGGCGGATGCGCTCGAAGCTGGCGGTGCCATCGGCAAAGAGGTCCACGACGGCCAAGTGGACCGGTTCCGTGGCGCACGCCGAGAGGAGTTCATCCCAGCTGCGGCAGGGGCTGAGCGAGTGCTGTCCACGGACGGCGCCGTGCACGCGCTGGAGGCAACGGTCAAGCGGAAGCAGCGTGGCGATTACGCCCATAAGGCCTGGGGGTACTGGCCGCCATCAGGGCGGCATGGGAAAGTTACCACAGCTCCGGCGCCGGCGGCAAAAGGGCTGGCGTCCGCCCCGTCGCGGTGGCCACATTCCCATAGATGCAGACCGGGACCTCCGCACGCCTGTCGAGACGTCGTTCGGGCATGACGCTCATTGAGGTCATCATTGCGGTGATGATCCTGAGCGGCGTGCTCATCGGCCTCTCCAATTTCACGCGCCGGTTCCAGCACCTGACCAACAACCACGATGCCCTGACCATCGCGAGCGAACTGGCAACGGGTCGGATCGAGGCGATGGAGCTTCACCGGCCGTACTCGACCCTGGTGGCCACCTTCAATGGGACTTCGGAGACGAGCGCAACCTCCTCGGCGAACCCGTCCATGACGAGCTACCCTGGGTACACGCGGACCACGTCGGCGGTGCGCACCGGGCCGTCTGCTACGGCGGACTACGTGACCGTGACGGTCACGGTCACACATCCGGCGACCGGCACGACTGTGCGCAAGTCGCTCGTGATCGCGGCCTTCTGATGCATCGGTCGCGGCGGCGGGTCGGTTTCAGCATGATCGAGATGATCTTCGCCGTCTCGATCACGGTGCTCGTCTTCTCGATCGCGGTGCCGTTCTTCCGCGCGCAGACGCGGGCCATGGACGCCGGAGCCGGGCGACTCGACGCATTTCAGAGCGCCCGCTATGCCGTCTCGCGCATCGTGGCCGACCTACGCCTCGCGGGGGGCGAGGTGGGGCAGCCGCTGATCGTGCAGGCGGCGCCGTTCGCCATCGCCTTCAACGCGAACCGCCAGGGGCGCACCGCCACGACCGACCCCAACGCCTCGTACTGGGACGGGTCGCTCGACACCCTCACGACGCAGAGCTGGATGGTCTCCCGCGCCGGGCTGCTGCGCAAGTCGAGCAAGACGTACCCCACCGCCGCGTATGCCGACCCGTCCGGTGCAACGAGCAAGGCCGAGACCATCCAGTACTTCCTGCACGCCGACACGGCGGGCGGGCTGACCAATCTGTACGTGCTCTACCGCCGGGTGAACGACCGCGACAGCACGCTCGTCACGCGCAACCTGTATGTGCCGAGCGACTCCAATTTCTTTTTCAGGTTCTACAAGACCGACGCCAGCGGCAGCTCCACGGCCATCGTGAATGGCAATCTTCCCATCTTCTGGGACGACTCCGTGTCGCGCGCCGATTCCATTACTGCGGTGGAGGTGCGGGCAACGGGGAGGTTCTGGGACGCGCGGAACCGCGCAAACGTATACCGCAAGTTGTTCGTGACGGTGAAGCTGCGGAACGCATTGCGACTATTGCCGCTCCGCTGTGGGACGGCGCCGCCGTCGCCCGCCGCACTGACCGTAACGGTGGAGACGGCGCCGGCGGGGGCGAAACTGGACGTGCGCCTCGATTGGTCGGGCGTGGCCGGCGACTCCACGGCGCCGCGCGACGTGCGCCAGTACGTGGTGTACCGCAGGCTGAGCGGCGCCGCCTCGTGGACCGTGATCGGGAGCAGGTCAGCGCGCCGGGCAAGCGCGTACCGGTATCTCGATTTTGCGCTGCCGCTCGCGGCGGGCACGTACGAGTACGGCGTCGCAGCGCGGGATTGCTCGGGTCTCTCCGGCGTGCGCACCGGCAGCGCAACGGTGGCGTTCCCATGAAGAAACCCCTGCGCCGCGGCTCGGCCCTCATTCTCGTGCTGATCATGACGCTGTCGCTGGCGGCGCTGGCGTCGTCCGCCATCTACATGACCGGAAGTTCGGGGATGCTGAGCCGGTACCACGACAAGGAGCGGGACCTGATGTACGCGGTGGAGACCGCACTCGAGCTCGGCAGGTCGCGCCTGCAGCGCGACACTTCGCTGGTGCTCTACGACACGGGTTACCGGCAGCTGCTGACCAACCAGCCGGTCTACACCTCGGGTGGCGCTGAGGTGACTGGGCTGTCGGTGAATCTGTATGGCGCATACACCGGCGATACGGTGGGGACGAACGTTCCCTACATCACCCTCGTCGCGACGGTGGGCGACGCCGGCGGGCTGCGGTTCGCGCGTCGGATGGACCTGCTGGCGCAGTCGTTCGCCCGGTACTCGCTCTTCGCCAACGACTTTCCCGCGACGGCGAGCATCGGCGCCGGCGAGAACATCCCGGGACGCGCGCACGCCAACAACCGCTTCATCGGCTCGAGCTCGGGATCGCCAGCTCCCGTCTTCAGCGACACCGTGAGCGCCGCCGGCACCATCAGCGGCAGCGGTCAGTGGGCCGACACCGTCAGCGCCACCGGCGGAGCGACGGTCATCCCGTATCCCACCCCGACGACATCGCTCTGGCCCTCCGCCGTCGCGATGGGCACGCGCTTCGCGGCGCTCGCGAGCGCCGCCAACCTCAGCTACACCTTCAGCACCGGTTCGGCCAGCAGTGCGATGTCTGGTGGTTCCAACGTGTCGGGCACGACGAGCGCGACGGCCAGTTATACCGGGCGCGTTGAGTTCCTGACCGTGGACGTGAACGACAACGGGATGATCGACTCGACGGAGGGGTTCTTCAAGGTCTTCAGGCTGTGGGCCGGCTACGGCGGCGATTCCACACGCCTCAACGTGAACTTCGGCGGCAATCTCGTCTCGCTGACCACGCACATCATGCTGAACCAGTGCGGGGCGTTCTACACGGTACTCAACCCCACCAACGGCCGTCCCCAGCGCGAGTTCTTCCCGATCTCCATGCACAAAACTGCCTGGGTGCGGGCACGCATCCAGACGAGCACGTACCCCACGGTCAGCGCGGCGGCGGCCGCCGTCATGGCAGCCCTCGATCGCGTCGCCATCCGTACCATCGTGCAGCAACCCACGGCGCGCTGCTTCCCAATTGGCAGCCCCTACCTGGTGAACGTCGAGCGGTTCACCCGCGACACTCCGTGCCAACAGGGCTGGACGTGGGGGACTATCGTGCAGATGTACACTTGGGGATCGGGACCTGTCGGTTGCACGAGCGCCCAACAGTACGGTGGCCAGGACACCACGTTTACGCAGTATGTCTTCACGTGCGTCGTGGACCAGTCGTCCACCACCGGCCGATGTACGCTCCCGGGGAGCCCTCCGTCCCTATACGACCCGGCATACATGGGCTCATGGGAAACGTACGGGGGGACGAACAACCTTCCGTCGCTGCCCGCCGCCGTGCGGCAGAACGTTGAACGCACGTTCCTGTTCCCTCTGGATCGCACGTATAACCCTAACTCGCGCGGTGTTGTGTACCTGGCGACGAACTCCGCGCTTCGCCGAGGCATCTATCTGTCGGGAACCGTACGCGGCAAGGTGACCGTGTATGTCGACGGCGTCGCCAGGTTGATCGACGACCTCACATACGATCAGGAGCCGGCCGACACCACCAACCTCTGCCGCAACCTACTGGGCCTGATTGCGAGCGACTCGATCCAGGTCGTGGACAACGTCATCAACCGCCCGCGTGTCTACGACACCCCTGCCTCGACCGCCGGCAACACGCTGACGCTCGGCGGCAACCGGGACTTCGTGTTCCATGGCGCCGCGATGGCGCTGGGCGGGTCGGTGAACGCAACAAACCCCGACTCGGCCACGGCGACGAATCCGGTGTACACCTGCCCCACGGGCAGCGCGTTCACGGCGGCCGGCGGGTGCCTGCACATCGTCGGCGGGGCCGTGATGAGAACCTACGCGGCGCCGTACACGGCTACTGCAAACTCCGGTCTCCGCCCATTGCGGCAGTCGGATCCGTGCCTCGCGACGCAGAATCGCCGACCGCCGTACTTTCCCATCACGCGCACGCGCGTGCGTCCGCTCAAGTCCTTCGATGTCGACGTACGCCAGGTGAGAACCCCAACGCTGCTCGCAGCGTACTTCACTCGGCTGCGTGGGAACAAGGCAGCGCCGTAGGGCAGATGGGAGAAGGCAGATGGGAGAAGGGAGATGGGAGATGGGAGACGAGTGAACGCGAACTTTCACCCATCTCCCATCTCCCTTCTCCCATCTGCTCTTCTAGAGCAAACTCGGCTGATCCCCCTTCAACACCGTATGGCACGACCGGCACCGCGCCTCATAGCTCTCCGTACCGCCCACCATGATTTGCGGCGAGTCGTAGCGCGCTGGCTGGCCGTCAATGAGGCGCTGATTGCGGCTCGCCGGCATGCCGCACAGCACGCAGATGGCGTGCAGCTTGTCCACCACCTCGGCGAGGCACATGAGCTTCGGCATGGGGCCGAAGGGCTCGGCGCGGAAATCGGTGTCAATGCCGGCGAGGATCACTCGCACGCCCCGGTCGGCGAGCCCGGTGGCCACGTCCACGATGCCGTCATCGAGGAACTGCACCTCGTCAATGGCAACCACCTGCGCGTCGGGATCGACGCGCAGCGCCACCTGCGCCGCCGAATCCACGGGAATGGCCTCGACGGTGCGGCCGTCGTGTGAGCCGACGGCGAAGACACCGCTGTAGCGGCTGTCGAGGTGCGACTTGAATACCTGCACGCGCTTCCTGGCGATCAGCGAGCGACGGACGCGGCGAATGAGCTCCTCGCTCTTGCCGCTGAACATTGACCCGGCAATGACCTCGACCCAGCCGCCGGTGAGCTGGAAGTGCTGTGTCATCGGTCGTCCCGTGGCCGGCGCGGGCCAGTGCCCCGCGGCTTGTCCCTGAAGCCCCCGCCGCGCTTGTCGCCAACGCTGCCCCGCGGCTTGTCGCCGGACGATGCGCGCGGCTTGTCACCGTACGTGCGCGGCTTGTCGCCAAATGCCCGCGGCTTGTCGCCGTAAGCCCGCGGCTTGTCACCGACGCTGCGACGCGGCGCGCGCTCGTCGCGATCGCCGGCGCCCGCCGCCCGGCGCGGCGGACGGTCATCACGATCACGGCGCACGGTGCGGTCTACAAAGCGGGGCTTCGCGGCCTCGCGCGGATCGCGCAGCGGAAAGTCATCGCGCGGCCGGGCGGCCCGCTCCGGACGCGCCGAGCGGGGCGCGGCGCGCGGGGCGCGCTCGGCAATGGACGAGGCCGCGGGCACGGCGGGCGCCGGTACTGCCGAGCGCGCCGTCTCGAGGAGTCGCAACGCCGCACCGGCCAGCTCGGCGCCATCGTACTCGGCGAGCAGCGGTTCGAGCGAGACGATCTCGCGCGACGGATACGAGCCAGCGAGGACCGCCCTGAGTTCGGCGCGCAGCCGCTCTTCGTGGGCGCGCGCCGTGCTGGTGGCGCGTCGTGTCATGAACGGCGTGACGTTCGCGCCGCCGGCGAGGCGCCGGAGCGCGCCGATCTGGCGCGGAGATATGAGCGCCACGGCTCGGCCCGGCTGCGCCGACATGGCCGACTCAAAGGCGGCCGCCGTCGGAAGACCAGCGAAGACGACGAGCGCGACGTTCTGCGGTGCCGCGCCGTCGGTCACCTGCACGATAGGCGCATCAGCCGGATAGCCGTGCGCGGCGAGCGCGGCGTGCACCGCCGGAGCGTCAGACGTGACCACCACAGCCGACGGCGGATCGAGGTCGTCGAGGAGGGCGGCGAGAACGGCCGCTGCGCCGGAGCCGCGCACGCAGTGGTACTGCACCGCGGCCGGCGTCGTCTCGCTGGACGCATCGTCGGCGAGCCGGTGCGCCTTGTGGAAGTAGCGTTCGAGCAGGATCTCGACCACCGGCGTCGCCTCCGACGCCACGAGCACGCGACGTGCTTCCTTGGGAACCGAGGACATGACGGTGGCGAGCTGGTCGGCGTCGTACTCCTCCGCGCCGACGAGCGCGATCACCTGCACGTCGTCGAGCGGCAGGGCCGACGCGGTGAGCAGTCGCTCTGCGTCGGTGGGGCTCACGATGACGATGGGCGCACCGTACGTCTTGAGCACGCGCGCCGCGCGCAGCGCGTCGGTGACCGGGAGGATGCGTGCGATGCCGGGGCGGGCGGCGCGAAGCGCGCCGGCAAGCTCGATGGCAGCGCCGGAATCGGGGACGCAAATGAGCGCGGCCGGCGAGGTGCCCGGATCGCCGCCATCGCGGTCAATGAGCGGCGCGAGCCGGTCGGCGATGCGCCCCCAGTGGGGGGCGACAAAATGGGCTACGGACGTGCTGCGGCCGGTGCTGCCGGCAGCGGTTGGCGATGCGCTCACTGCGACCTCGATTGTCAATGGCGTCAGCGCCAGCGTGACGCTAACTTCGTGTTGCACCCACAATCTAGCGCAATTGCCCCCGGCCCTCCAATTCGGAGCCCGGTTAGACCATGTCGTATCCCTTCGTGCCCTCGCCGAACGTCGCTTCCATCAAGGAGTCGGCGACTATCGCCGCGTCCCAGCGGGCGAAGGCGCTTCGCGCCGCCGGCCGCGCGATCATTGACCTGGGAGCGGGCGAGCCGGACTTCGACACGCCGGCCTTCATTGTCGAAGCCACCAAGGCCGCGCTCGACGCCGGCCATACGCGCTACACGGCGGTGGACGGCATACTCCCGTTGCGCGAGGTGATCGCGGCCGACGCGACGCGGCGGCGCGCCGGGCGTGACCCGGCGGTGACGGCGCTTGAGGTGGTGGTGTCCACCGGCTCCAAGCAGTCGTTGCATAACGCGACGTTCGCGCTCTTCGGGCCAGGCGACGACGTGCTGCTCCCGGTGCCGAGCTGGGTGAGCTATTTCGAGATGGTCGGGCTGGCGCGCGCCAACGCCGTCGAGGTGCCCGGCGACCCGTCCCGCGGGCTCAAGGTCACGCCGGCACTGCTGGAACGGCACGCCACGCCGCGCACGCGCGGCCTCATGTTGAACTCGCCGTCGAACCCCACGGGCGCCGTATATGATGCCGAGGAGCTGCGTGCCATCACCGACCTCGCCGCTGCCCGGGGCTGGTGGCTCGTCAGCGACGAGATCTACGGCCGCATCACATACGCCTTGCCGGAAGCCCCGTCGGTGCTCGACGTGGCGACGCGCCGCGACAACCTCGTGGTCATCAATGGCGTGGCCAAGGCGTACGCGATGACGGGGTTCCGGATCGGCTGGTCCGTCGCGCCGCGCGCGGTGTCACAGACCATGACCGCCTTGCAGTCGCACACGACGTCCAATGCGGCCACGGAATCGCAGTATGCCGCGCTCGCTGCGCTGACCCGCACGGCAGAGGCAGACGCGGCGGTGCGCGCCATGGTAGGCGAGTTCCACGCGCGCCGCAACGCGGCACGCGCCATCCTCTCGGCAATCCCGGGCCTCGAACTCGTGGAGCCCGATGGCGCGTTCTACCTCTTCTTCAAGGCGCCGCGCGGCGACGGCACCGCGTTTGCCACCCGCCTGCTGGAGGACGAGGGGATCGCCGTCGTACCCGGGGCTGCGTTCGGGACGCCAGAATGGGTGCGCGTCTCATACGCCGCCGCGCGCACCGACGTCGAGGCCGCGATGCACGCCATCGTTCGCACCTGGACGGCGTGACCAGCGGCCCGGCGCGCGCTACCTTGGATGCATCGCGTTTC
Organism: uncultured Gemmatimonadota bacterium; assembly: GCA_947085385.1. Lineage (GTDB taxonomy): Bacteria > Gemmatimonadota > Gemmatimonadetes > Gemmatimonadales > Gemmatimonadaceae > PNKL01. The sequence continues at coordinate 51,456 of CAMTWA010000002.1, forward strand.
CGTGCCCGTTCCCCTGCACCGGTGTTGACATGATTACAACCATCGTTCTCGTCAGGGCCGAACCCGCGCTGATTCCGACGTGCGCCGCGGCGCTCGCCGGCATCGAAGGGGTCACCGACGTCTACTCCGTGTCGGGCGAGTGGGACCTCGTCTGCATCATCAAGGTGGCTGAATACGACGAGATCGCCCACGTCGTGACCGAGGAGTTCCCCAAGGTGCCGGGACTCGTGCGCACCACGACCCTCACTGCGTTCCGCGCGTACTCGAAGCAGGATGTCGAGCAGGCATTTAACATTGGGGCAGAGTAGGACAGAGAGACAACAGAGAGACAACAGAGAGACAACAGAGAGACAACAGAGAGACAACAGAGGGGCGCCGCGAATTGCGGGCGCCCCTCTGTTGTGTTCTGTTCAAGCACATTCGTTCGTCCGCCATCCATTCCTTTCTGCCTTGTCCGACCATGCGAAGGTCGTGGCGTGTGGTTCTGCTACTCGTCGGTGCGTGCCGGCACGCCGACACGGTTGACCTCCCGACGACACCCGTCGGCCAGAGCGACACGCTTGTCGCTCGCGACTTGGCGCCGGGCGTCGCGTACCGGAAGTTCGCGGATCGCAGCGGCCCCAACCTCCTCTATCTGGTGCGCGTTGACGTGCGACGCTCCGACCTCGAGTTGCGCCATATGCGGGCACTCGACAAGCTCGCCGGACGGGAGAAGACCTCGGACATGGCGCGCCGCGCCGCGGCAACTGGGACGACAGTGCTCGCGGCCGTGAACGGCGATTTCTTCTCGACAACCGGCGAGAACGAGAACAACCAGGTCATTGGCGGCGAGTGGTGGAAGGGACTGCAGGTCTCCGAGTCCACCTTCGATACGTTCGACAACGCGCACACGCAGTTCGGCATGGATGCGGCCGGCCGGCCCCTGATGGACCGGTTCGTCCTCGACGGCAAGATGTGGGCGCGCGGGGCGGTCATGCCTGTCGCCACCGTCAACTCGGTGCCGCCGGGCGCTCCGACTGCGACGACGCTCTACACCTGGCGCTACGGTGCGGCCACGCCCCGTGACACGATGCGCACGGTCGCCGAGGCGCCGGTGCTTTCGGCGGGCAAGCGCGGCGACACGCTGATGTACGTGCGGCGCGGAGTGACCTCCGTCACGTCGGGATCGGCGATTCCCGCGAATGGCGCGGTGCTCGTCGCATACGGCGCCGGATCGAGCGCGCAGAGCGTGCAAGCCACCGCGGACGGCGACACCGTGAAGGTCCTGCTCTCGACGTTGCCCCACCCTGGGAGTGGCGTGCTGCCATCACTCCTGATTGGCGGCTGGCCACAGATTCTCCGCGACGGCAACAACATCGCCGGACAGTCGGCAGCGCTTGAAGGGACGATCGCCAGCAACACCGACAATCTGCATCCGCGATCGGCAGTGGGCTTCTCGCGCGACAGTTCGACGCTCTATCTGCTGGTCGTGGATGGGCGCTCGACGCTGAGCGTTGGCATGACCACGTCGCAGTTGGCGAGCATGCTACAGCGCCTCGGCACCTGGCACGCGATGAACTTCGATGGTGGCGGCTCCACGACGATGGTCATTGACGGCCAGGTCGTGAACGCGCCGTCGGATCCGACGGGCGAACGTCCCGTCGGCAATGTGCTGCTTCTGGTCAGGAAACCGTAAGCGCGGTCGCCGTTGCCTTCGTCACGTCGTACGTTAGCTGATCGGTAACATCGTCCCGAAACGGAGCCTTCCGAGATGCCATTCGCCTCGTCTCGCCACGTCGTCCTGCTGGCGTTGGGCACCCTGGCCTGCTCGACTCTACCACGACCTGCCAGCCATCCGACGCCCGCAGCCGACTGCTGCCTCGACCTCGGCCGGCGCGTGGCCGCGGAGCAGCGCGTGGCCGCCGTCGAGAGCCGCCGGTTCACGCACGCACAGTACTGGGCGGCCCTCGAGCCAGCGCTCAGGTCGAAGGCGCTCAGGGTCACACCGGTCGGCGCCTCCACGCACGGCCGGCCGCTGCGTGCCATCACCTTCGGGTCGGGTCCCACGACGGTCTTCCTCTGGTCGCAGATGCACGGCGATGAATCCACGGCGACCATGGCGCTCGCCGACCTGCTCACATGGTTCGGTCTCGCTGACGGCCAGCGGGACGCTGTGCGTGATCGCATCGCGGCGCAGCTCACGGTCGTGATGCTGCCGATGCTCAACCCCGACGGCGCCGAGCTGTTCCAGCGCGAGAATGCGGTGGGCGTGGACATCAACCGCGACGTGCGGCGGCTCTCCACGGCGGAGGCGCGCGTGCTCAAGGCGGTGCGCGATTCCATCAGGCCAGCCTTCGGCTTCAACCTGCACGACCAGAACGCACGCACCCTTGGTCGGCCCGGCAATCAGCGTGTCGGCATCGCGCTCCTTGCACCGGCGGACAACGCCGCCAACGACTTCGGACCCACGCGCGCGGCCGCTCGGCTCGTCGCCGCGCGCATCCGATCGGTGCTCGAGCGCGAGATCCCCGGCCGGATCGCGCGTTACGACGACACCTTCAATCCGCGTGCATTCGGCGACCTGATGCAGGCGTGGGGAACAAGCACCGTGCTCATCGAGAGCGGCGCACTCCCCGACGACCCCGACAAGCAACGACTGCGTGGCGTAAACGTCATCGCGATCCTCACCGCGCTCGACGCCATCGCCACCGGCGACTTCCGGAACGAGCTGGCTGATAGGTACATGTCGATGCCGGTCAACAGCAGCGCGGCGGTGGACGTGGTCGTGAAGGGCGCGTCGGTCGTGATCCCCGGCCAGTCGCCGGTGCGCCTGGACCTCTCGTTCAACTATGACGACCCGCTGCGCCAGGGGCGCGCCAGAGTGCGCGAGATCGGCGACCTCGACGATGTGGTGGCGTTCGACACGGTGTCAGCCGCCGGGCTCTTCGTGCATCCGGCGGCGGCGATGCTGACGGAACAGGGCGGCCAGCGCTGGCTGCGCGTCGGCGCGCCGGTGCAGATGACCCTGCGGCGCGGCGCGGAGCCGACGAGCGCACTCATCAGGGAACTCGGCGTCAGTCCCTGAGCCTCGCGCCTCAGCGCGCCCAGTGCTTCGCCGTCTTCCCCGCCCCGGGGTTGAACAACTGCGCGTCAACCGGCACGTCGCATTTCCAGTCGTGGTAGTCCTCGAGCTGCCGGCGTTGCCCGCCCTGCAGCATTTCGACCTTGGTGGCGAGCCAGCCCTTGCCGCACGGCACAATCGCGCCGAGATGGATATCAAGCGGGGGACGCCCGGCCCCATTCGAGAGGACGATGCGCACCACCATCAGGTGCTTGTCCTCCACCCAGAACTGCGCCGAGGTCGTGTCGGCGGGGTCCGTTGAGCCGACGATCCACACCGCCTGCCCCTTCCACGCGGCGCTGCGCAGCTTCGCAAGGTCGAAGCCGAGCGGGGCCAACTCGCGGATCGTCTCCACAACCGGCTGCAAATAGACCCCCTCGATGAGCGCGAGGAACGGGTTGCCGCCGGCACGCACTGCAGCGAGCGTGTCGGCGCGAATCACCCAGGTGGAATCCCACGTGGAGATGGACGCGTTGCCGGCCTCGAGCGGCGCGACGTCAATGCGCAGTTGCGTCCCGTGTTCGGGCGTGTAGCGGAGCGTCTCGTACCACGTCTGCACGGTGTCGCGTCCGTCGCGCTGCCGAATGGTGGTCGTCTGTCGGAAGGTGAGCGTCTTGTACCACTCGCCGGCATGCCTCGAGCGCATGCGGGCGATCACGTCCATTCCGGTCGCGGGCGGCGTCCCCTGCGCGTCGAGCACTGAAGCGATGGCGACGGTGGCGACGGCGGCGAAGATGCGTATCGTTCGATGCATGACAGGCTCGGTCAGAGACTCCCTCAACGATACGCGCACGCCGTGTCGCGCGCTGTGCGCCGACCCCGCGCGTCGCGTCCTGGCTTTCCTGACGGCAGCGCTCGCGGCGTGCGGTGCCGGCGGTACCGCGTCCGTCGCGTCCACCCCGACCTCGCCGGCGCCGCCTTCCGGAACGACCAACGCCCCCACCTGCGTCATTTCCAACGGCGGACCGGGCGGGCCAGTCACCGACCCCTCAGGGCCCTACTACCATCAGGTCGTCGTTGCAGCGACAAGCGACGGCTTGACCATGACAGGCATTCGGCAGGTTCTCGACCACGCGTCGGTCCCCGACGGCGTTCGCCGCGCTGACGGTTCGGTGCTCGTCTATTACGTCAACGGGGCAAAGGGCTACACCTGGGTGGCGCGCCTCGAGGGCGATTCGGCGCGCGTGCTCGGACAGATCAGCATTGACGGCATGCCGAACCCCCTCGGCGTCGTGGATCCGGATGCGGTGCTCCTTCCGGACGGGCGCATTCGCCTGGCGTTCTACTGGGGTTTCGGCGCGCCAGGCACCAACGTCGCGCGTGCCATGTGCATCGCCGAGTCGAGCGACGGCATCAACTTCACGATGAAGGGCACCGCCCTGCCGTTCGGCACCACCGAGATGCTGACCGACCCGTCGCTGCTCGCGCTCGCCGACGGCACATGGTTGATGGCCATTTCCGCCGGGCAGAACACGATCATCGCTCGCTCGGCCGACGGTCTCTCCTTTACGCGTGAGGCCACGCTCAACTACGGAGGCGTCCCTGAACTCGCGCGTGCGCCCGATGGCGCGGTGCGGCTGTACGTCTGCCGCGGCGGCATCACGGCATACCGCTCCACCGACGCCGGCCGTTCGTGGACGCTTGAACGCACGGTCATCCAACCACCCATCAACGGCCACCAGATCGTCTGCGATCCGTCGCTCGTCGCGGGCGCGGGGCTGTTTGTGTTCAAGACCGGCGGCTGACCGCGCCGCTGCGCGCACCGCGTCCCCCTGTCGTTCTCTACCGTTCTCTGCCGTTCTCTGCCGTTCTCCGTCGCTATCTTCCGAACGTGCCCACCCGCCGCCTCCTTGTCGCTGATCTAGGCGTCATGCCCTACGCCGACGCGCTCGTCCTCCAGCGCGACGCGGCGAAGGCGCGATTGTCAGGCGCACTCGCCGACGACGTGCTTCTGCTCGTGGAGCACCCGCCCGTCATCACCCTCGGGCGTTCCACCAAGGCGGGTCACCTGCTTGCGTCGTCGGTGCAGCTCGCCGAGCGCGGGGTGGAGCTTTTCGACGTGGAGCGCGGCGGCGATGTCACCTTCCACGGTCCCGGGCAGCTGGTCGGCTATCCGATCGTTAACCTCGAGCAGCACCGGCAGGATCTGCACTGGTACCTGCGCCAGCTCGAGGAAGTGATGATCCGTGCGCTTGCGGGGTGCGGCATCGAGGCCGCGCGCAATCCTGGCAAGACTGGTGTCTGGGTGCGCGACCGCAAGATCGCGTCCATCGGAGTGCATGCGCGCCAGTGGGTCACCTGGCACGGCTTCGCCCTGAACGTGACCACCGACCTGTCGTATTTCGACCTGATGGTCCCGTGCGGCATTCAGGACGTGGTGATGACGAGCGTCGAGCGCGAGTTGCGTGACGCGGCCGGTGGCCCGTCCTTCGCGACGTCGCCTTCCCTGTTCAACGACGTGCGAACCCGCACCGTCGCCACGTTCGCATCGCTCTTCACCCTCGTGCCGCAGCCGGCAGACGCCGCTGAACTCGCAGCATCCATCGCCCCATGACACGCCGCCCGCTCGCGCTTCATCTCACGCTTCACTCCGTGTTGCTCCTCGCGCTGACCGCCTGTGGCCGCGGCACGTCGCCGGCGACGCCACCGGAGCTAGCGCCGCCGCCAGCGGCGCTTCCTCGCGCCGCCGAACCGCGCTCGTACGCGGCACTCGACATGGGTCCCGTGCGCGTCAACATCCTGCTCGCCACCACGCGGCGCTCCGTCGCGAGCGATCGCCCCGGAGCGCGCTATGGGCCGGACGACGGCGACTCGCTACAGTTCGCCGCGGTCAGCGTCAACGTCCCGTCGTACCGCGTCCGCGGCACTGGCGAGCTGCCGCGCCCCGGCGCCCTCCGAGACAATCCGCTTTCCTACCGCCCCGATCCGCAACGTGACTTCCTCGTCACGTCCAGTATCACAGTGGACAGCGCTCGCTTCATTCAGCGGCTGGCCGCCGACCTCGCCACCACTCGCTCGCGCGCGCTGCTCGTCTTCGTGCACGGCTACAATGTCTCGTTCGAGGACGCGGCGGTGCGCACCGCGCAGATCGTCGCCGACCTCAACTTCGACGGCTCCGTCGTGCTCTTCTCCTGGCCGTCGGCGGCGTCGGCGACGGCCTACGTGCGCGACCAGCAGGCGGCACGCAACGCCGGATTCCAGCTCCTGCGCATCCTGCGCAACCACACGGTCGCCGCCCAGCCCGACCGCGTGCATCTGCTGGGCCACTCCATGGGCGTCGAGGTCGTCGGCAAGGCGCTGACGCTCACGTCGCCGGCAGACTCATCCCCACGTCTGCACGAGGTGGTTCTCGCCGCTCCAGATGTGGACTCGCGCGTCTTCCGCCGCGAGATTCTGCCACGACTGGCCCCGCACGCCACGCGCATCACGATGTACGCGTCAAGCGATGATGACGCCCTGCGCGCGTCGCGTCTCGTCAACGGCGTGGGTCGGCTCGGCCTCGGCGGCGACTCGCTCGTCGTCATAGACGGCATGGACACCATTGACGCCTCGCGCGTGTCGGCTGATGTCCTGGGGCACACGCTGTTCGGCAACCAGGGTTTTCTCAGCGATCTCGCCCTGCTGCTGGCCGACGGCAAGACCCCCGCGGAGCGCCGCTTGCTGGCATCGACGAAGGACGGACGCACGTTCTACCGGTTTCGGGGCGACAGGCGCTAGGAGCTAGAGGCTCCCTTCCCCCGCATGCCTCGGCCTTCGGTGTATATTTGGGACCGTGTCCGACGATCCCCGCCTGTACGCCGCGCGCGAGCGCGAGGTCGCTCCGCGCCGTGAAGAGGGGAGCGCCGCCGACGGGCTGAACGACGCCCAGCGCCGCGCTGCCGTGCACGGCGATGGCCCACTGCTCGTGGTCGCGGGTGCCGGGACCGGAAAAACCCGCACGCTCGTGCATCGTGTGGGCGTCCTGCTCGAGCGCGGTGTTCGGCCAGAGCGCATCCTCCTTCTCACCTTCACGCGTCGCTCCGCACAGGAGATGCTCGCCCGAGCCGAACGCCTGGTGGGGAGCGCAAGCCGTCATGTGCACGGCGGCACCTTTCACGCCACCGCACACCGGCTGCTGCGCCGCTTCGGCGAGCAGGCCGGCCTCCGCCCGGACTTCACGATCATGGACCAGTCCGACGCCGAGGACCTGATGCAGTTCTCACGCGCACGGCTGGGCTTTGGAGACCGGAAGAAGCGCTTCCCCAAGAAGGAGACGCTGCACCACGTCTACTCGCGGCACGTCAACACCGACATTCCCGTCGGCGCACTCCTGCGCGAGGAGTACCCGCAGTTCGTCGAGCACGAAGACGAGATCGCCCGGGTCTTCGCCGATTACACGCAGCGCAAGCACGAGCGCAACCTCGTCGACTACGACGACCTCCTGCTCTTCTGGGCCACGCTGCTGGAGCAGGTGCCGGCACTCGCCGACAAGATCGCTGGTCTATACGACCACATCCTCGTTGACGAGTATCAGGACACCAACCTCCTGCAGGCGCGCATTCTCCGCGGCATGTGCCGCACGCACCGCAACCTCACGGTCGTCGGCGACGACGCGCAGAGCATCTACTCGTTCCGCGGCGCGACCATCCGCAACATCCTCGACTTCCCGTGCGAGTTTCCCGGCACCACCGTCGTGGCACTCGAGGAGAACTACCGCTCCACGCAGCCCATCCTCGACACCTCCAACATCCTCATCTCGCGCGCCGGCGAGCGGTACACCAAGAACCTCCACACGCACCGGCTTGGCGGCGACCGGCCGTGGCTCGTCACCGCGCAGGACGAGCCCACGCAGACGCGATTCGTGGCGGATCGCATCCTCGAACTGCACGAAGACGGTATCCCGCTGCGCGAGATCGCCGTGCTCTTCCGCGCGGGCTACCAGAGCGCCGACCTCGAGATCGAACTGACCGCGCGCAACATCCCATTCGACAAGTGGGGGGGTCTCAAGTTCCTCGAGGCCGCCCACGTGAAGGACGTGCTCGCCTTCCTCCGCGTACTCGAGAACCCGCGCGACGAGGTGAGTTGGTACCGCCTGCTCCTCTTCATGCCCGGCATCGGCGAGGTGACCGCGCGCAACGCGATGGAGACGATGGCCGAGCACGCGTGGAGCCATGCCTCGTTCGGCCAGTTCAGCCCGCCGCCGCGCGCGAAGGTGGCGCACCAGGCGCTGGTCACGCTGCTCGACACGCTGCGATCAGGCGCTCCCGACGACGGGGCCGTCGTCGCGCGGGAGATCGCGCGCGTGCGGGTGCTGTACGACGATATCCTGCGCGAGAAGTACGACCGCCCCGACCCGCGCCTCGCCGATCTCGACCAGCTGCAGGTGATCGCCGGCGGCTATCCGAGCCGGGCCGCCTTCCTCAGCGCGCTCGCTCTCGAGCCGCCGCAGGGAACGCAAGACCTGGGATTCGGCTCCGACAGCGTGGACGACACGCTCGTGCTCTCCACCGCGCATAGCGCCAAGGGGCGCGAGTGGGACGCGGTCTTCGTCATCTGGGCGGTGGACGGGTACTTCCCGCTCTCACGCGCCCTCGGCAGCGAGGAGCAGGTGGACGAAGAGCGGCGGCTGATGTACGTGGCGCTCACCCGCGCTCGCAACCATCTGGCCGTGTCCTATCCGCTCAATGTCTACGACACGCGCCGCGGTGCCGACTACACCTTCGACCAGGTGTCGCGCTTCCTCGACCGTGGCGTGCGCGCCACCATGCAGCGCGTCGTCGCCGAACCGCCGGCGGCGCAGTTGCCCGCACCGGATGCCGCAGGGGCAACGGTCGCCGACCTGCGCGCCATCATGAAGGGGCGGTTCGGGGTGTAGTCTCCCGCACCCTGCCCCACACCGTGCCCGTGCCCCTGCCCCACACCGTGCCCGTGCCCCTGCCCCACACCGTGCCCGTGCCCCTGCACCACACCGTGCCCGTGCCCCTGCCCCAACCCCTGTACCCGTCCCCTACATCGCTATTTGGCAGTGCGATGCTCGTCAATCACTCGCTTGATAGTTCGGCGGAGATCTCGCCCCTCCTCGTCCCATGCCGCGTCAAACCGGGCGAGGTCGGTCATGTAAACGCGCCGGGCCAGCAGGGCCGCATTGTCGAGCCGTACGCGCGATGCATACGGCGCGGGAAAGGTGGTCAGCATCGGCCCCACGCTGTCCACCAACTGCGTCCGCGCCCACGCGTATACGCGATCGCGCGAGCGAAGTCGCTCGGGCTTTGCCGCGGGCCCCGGATGGCTGGCGTACGCGGCCTCCAGCGAGTCCGCCACGGTCTTCCAGAAGACGCCGAGCCGCTTCTCGTCCTCCCACCGCTGGTCGCAGCGCGCGGCGTTCAGCGTATCGCCGCGCGCACGAAAGAACGCCGCCGCCCCGCGCGCGCCAACGAAGTTCGCGAAGCTCTCATTGAAGACCGCCGCCCCCGGCGCGTAATACCGGTTGTGCGTCAGCTCGTGCACCACGGTATTGGCCACATCGGCTGAGTCGGCGCGCAGCGTGGTCGAGAGCAGCGGATCGTTGAACCACCCCAGCGTGCTGAACGCTGGTGAGGGGCGCAGGTATGCGTCGAGGCCGCGGTCACGCATCCGCGTCTCTTCCCGCTGCGCCTCCCGCACGCTGAAGAACCCCTTGTACGGCACGCGCCCGACAATGGGAAACCACCACGTCACCGGCGCTAGCGTATCGCGCGCGGCGCCGCTCAGCACGAGCAGCAGGGTGTCCGAGCGAAGCCGCGTGTACTGCGTGAAGGCGTCACGTGCGGGCAGGCCCATCGAGTCCACCGCAAAGGCGCGCGCGTCCAGCACCAGTTGCAGCTTGCCGCGCGTCACCGCGTCGGTGCGCGGATCCTGAACGAGTTCCGCGATCGAGCGACGGCCGCGAAGGATCTTCCCCTCCTCCCACGCCGCGCGCACGAGGTACCGACCTGTGCGCGTCGCCGCCGTGAGCACGGCCACGCCGCCGCATGCGACCAGCAGCGCCGCTCCCACGCTTCCCCAGCGGAGGCGCATACCGGCTCCGCCTAGCGGGAGCGGCTTCGTGCGTCGCGCGAGCGCCATGTCACCCCCATGCGATGCACCGCCCCGAGCGCGCCGAAGCCCTGGAAGGCATAGTCCAGCGACCACGCACCGCGCGCGGCGCTGCCGCCGGCCGACCACGGCGCTCGTGCCGTGGCGTCCGAATAGGCGAGGCCCGCGCCGCGAACCTGCAACTCCCATCCCGTGGCCGTCTTGAACGTCCCTTCCGCTCCAATGACCGACGTTGACCCCTCTCGATTCACTCGGCGGAACTCCGCCACCCCACGCCAGCGCGCGCCGGCGAGCGCCAACAGCGGAGTCGCGATGCTCCCGCGCCACGTTGTTGGAAACGTCAGCGTGCGCCGCGTCGGATTCCGCGGCGCGTTGGCGGCGTGCGCGACCGACAGGTCCGCGTCCCACCCTCGCAGCGTCACTCCATTCGCACCGCTCAGCGTCAGTGCCGACGCGCTCAGATCGGCCACCTGTTGGTGCATGTACGTGAGCGCCGCGCCCATCCGCAGCCGCGCCGACCGCTGCCTGAGTCCGAGCGTCATGGCCAGTTCGCTCCCACCCACACGGCCGCCGGTGGCCGTTCCGCGCCGCCCGCCCGTCAGGGGGTCGGGAACGAACTCCTCCGCGCTCCCGTAGTCGAGCGACTGCACGCCCAGCGCGACCACCGTCTGGGCCCGACGCTGCCAGCGGATCGGCGCGGCATAGGCGAGCGTGGCCAACTGGGCGTCGCCAATCCACGTCCCCGCGCTCACGGTGGCCGTGCGCCCGGGCGGCAGCCGCTGTGCGCCGTAGAACAGCGCGCTCGCATCGGTCGCGAACGGCGCAGCGTCACCGCCGCCCGCCGCGCGCGCGCTCGCCGGCAGCGTCAGCACAACCATTGACGATTGCGCAGTTAGCGCCGGCGCGCCAAGCGTTGGCGCGGCAACTGTTACCACTGCCAGAAGGAAGAAGGACCGTCGTTTCACTAGGCTGAATGTGTCATGTGAGAACGCGGTCCGACAACCGCGCGCCTTCGCCAGAGGGAGTGCCCGTGCCCCTGCACCACACCCTGCACCTTGCACCTCGCCGTCACTTCACCCTAAGGATGCCGAGTTGCGCGCCGTCCCCGATGCCAAACAACCCGCCGTCCTTCTTCGCGAATCCCAGCACCACCGGCGGCTGCCCTAGCGAGAATGGACCCAGCGAACCATACACCATCGTTCCCGGAACGATCGGTCCCTCCGCATAGCCACCCACCGACACGCGAACCGGTTTCACCGGGAACGGATTCTCCCAGCCGGCGATGAGCGCCTGCCGCGCCATCAGCTGCCGCAGGTTGCGACTCAGGAACCGATACCGCGCCGGCACCTGCGTGCGGGGCACGCCCACGATGCTGTCCGCCCAGATGGCCACGGTGAAGTCGCCGAACAGCGAGGCAAACGACTCCCCGGCGCGTGCCTCCACGTTGGCGATCCCCTGCAGCGACGTCTGCACGAGACGGCGGAAGATGGCGTCCCCCTTCTGGTCGCCCAGCCAGCGCAGGAACAGCCATGCCGCCCCGCGCTCCTCAAGCGATCCCGACCCCTCGAACGTCGTGACCGAGTGGTTCGCTGAGCTGTATAGGTACACGTACGAGTTCAGCAGCTGCGGCGCGATGAACGGCTGCGCCGAATCGGGGAAGATCTGCTGCGGCGTTGCACGACCCAGCGGCGGCGGGTATCGCGCCTCGAACACCCGGGACGCCAGCTCCTCCGCGATGTGGCTCAGTCCCTCGTTCAGCCACGGCTCCTCGGCCTCCCCGCCGCGCGCCACCACATGATGAAAGAACGAGATCATGTGCTGCATCTCGTGAATGAACGTCCCCGACACGAGCCGCTGCGTGTCGTTGATGGCATGCGCACAGCTGTACTTCGCGAACGGGTCGGGGACGAGCGCGTAGAAGATCTCGCCCGCGTTCGACTGGGCGAGCGAGGGGAGCAGGTCGCGGCCGTAGAAGAACCCGGTGACGAAGCCGCGCTGGCCGCACTCGTTCGCCGGCATGAGCGCGTTCACGCGCGGGGTCATAAAGACCAGCACCTTGCCGTTGCGGTCAATGTCCGGCTCTGGGCCGAACGACTCGATGACGGTGCCGTACAGTTCGCGGTCGAACAGCCGCCCAAGCCGCTCGAGCTCCGCGTCGGTGTACGACGGGAACGCACTCGTGTCCACGAAGATGCCGATATGGTCGCCGACGTATCGCAGCTTCCCTGTCGCCTTGGTGAACTCGGTGCCTTCGAGCGTCGCGATCACGTGGAACGTCCGCAGGCTCCCCAGCGTCATTGCGAGCATGGGCGGTTGGTATGGCTCGTCCTTGCCGCGGGCCATCGGCGCAAGACGACGCTCAGCGTCGCGCAGGCGGGCGTCGAGTTCCGCTTGGGCGCCCTGCCGCGTCGCGCGCACCGCCACCTCCGCCGCAGCGCCGCCAAACAGCGACGCCGTCGTCGCTCCGCCGACCGTCGCTCCGCCGACTGTCACGCGGGCCATCGTCGAAACCGGCGACGCAGCGCGCGCGGCCAGCTGTGGAATCAGCACATATTCCGCCGCGCTCTCGACCTCGAGGGTCGCGCACGACGACAACTCGGCGGCACCGATCACGGCCGCCTCGTACAGGCGCAGCGTCAACGGCCGGCGGCGCGGCGTGTAGGTCAGGGTTCGTGACACGGTCCTTGCGGTTCCGCTGAGCACGCGCACGCCGACGGTGCCCGCCGGCAGGCAGTCCGGAACCAGCACGCGCAATTCGACGGCCGATCCGCTGAACGGCTTCACTCGCAGCGTGCCGATTTCCACCGTGGACGCCAACCCGCCGAGCGCGCTCCCCGCAATGACGAGCGTATCGCCGGGCCCGACGTTCCCGGGCAGTACGCCACTAATCGCGGCGCCACTCGTCGCCGTCGCCGTGAACGTCACGCCGCGGTCCGCGGCGCCCAGCGGATACGCGCGCACGGACACGCTCCCCTCTCGGGCGCCCAGGCGCAGCTCGGCTTCCGCCCGGCCAAACTCGTCCGTCACGGCGAGCGTATCGAGCATCGCAGTTCCCTCGGCAGCTGTTGCAGCGAGCCGGAAGACCACGACCGACGCCTTCACCGGCCCCCCCGCTGCGTCGCGCACCTCAACCGCGAGCGGCCGTGGCAACAGGCTGCCCGCCGGCGCCGTCTGCGCGTCACCGGCAACTACGCGAAGCGTGTACGCGCGTCCAGCGGCAAGCACACGCTCGTTCGCGCATCCGGCGGCGAGCAGCACCGCCAGGATTCCTGCAGCCTGTCGGAAGACGCGAAATGCTAACCCATTGAGTGACAAACGATTACGCACTTGAGTTGGCCAAGGAGTCGCTTTGACGGCACGCTGCGCTCGCGCTATGCTTATGAATTCCATGTCGTTCGTCCATCTGCACTGCCATTCCGAGTTCTCGCTCCTCGATGGAGCCAACCGGATCGATGACCTGATTGAGCGCGCGCTCGAGTTCGAGCAGCCCGCGCTCGCCATCACCGATCACGGTAACCTGCATGCCGCGTGGGAGTTCCAGGAGAAGGCCCGAAAGGCCGGTCTCCGCCCCATCATCGGCATGGAGGCATACGTGGCTACTGCCGACCGCCGCGCCCGTACGCGCAGCGGGCCGGGTGAGCGCAACTACTACCATCTAATCCTCCTCGCCCAGAACATCACCGGGTACCACAACCTGGTGAAGCTCTCCTCGCTGGCGTACACCGAAGGATTCTACGGCAAGCCGCGCGTCGATCGCGAGCTCCTCGCCAAGTATAACGAGGGGATCGTCGTTTCCTCTGCCTGCATGGCCGGCGAGGTCGCCTCGCACCTCCTCGCCAATCGTCTGGACGAGGCGCGCCGCACGGCCGAATGGTACGCCGACGTCTTCAAGGACCGGTACTACCTCGAAGTGCAGGCGCACAACTCTGGTGATCAGGCCCTCCTCAACGAGCGTATCCTCGCGCTCGCCGGCACGCTGGGCCTTCCCGTCATCGCCACCAACGACTCGCACTTCCTGCGCGCCGAGGACCACGACGCGCACGACATCCTGCTCTGCATTGGCCTTAAGAAGGACCGCACCGACGCCGACCGGATGCGCTACGACCGCGGGCTCTATTTCAAGAGCGCACCCGAGGTTCGCGCGCACTTCGCCCACCGCCCCGACGTCCTCGAGAACACCCTGAAGATCGCCGACCAGGTGGACGTGCGGTTCGGCAAGAAGTACCACCTCCCCTCGTTCCCGCTGCCGAAGGGCGTGAAGACCGAGAACGACCTGCTGGTGAAGCTGGCAAAGGACGGCATCAAGGCGCGCTACGGCACCCCGCTCCCGGCCAACGTGAAGGAGCGCCTGGAGTACGAGCTCGACGTCATCACCAAGACGGGCTATTCGGGCTACTTCCTCATCGTCGCCGACTTCATCAAAGCCGCGCGCGACCGGGGCATTCCCGTGGGCCCGGGGCGCGGCTCGGCCGCCGGCTCCATCGTCGCCTACGCCCTGCGCATCACCGATGTCTGCCCGCTCAAGTACGACCTCCTCTTCGAGCGCTTCCTCAACCCGGAGCGCGTGTCGATGCCCGACATCGACGTGGACTTCTGCGAGGAGCGGCGCGGCGAGGTCATCGAGTACGTGCGCGACAAATACGGACGCGACTCGGTGGGGCAGATCATCACGTTCGGGACGCTGAAGTCGCGCGCCGCCATCAAGGACGTGGGCCGCGTGCTCGGGTTCACGCCGGGCGAGACCGACGCCATCGCCAAGCTGATTCCCAACGCGGCCAACTACTCGCTGATGGTCAGGGACGCGATCACCAAGGTTCCGGAGGTCCGCAAGCTCTACGAGCAGGACGAGCGCCACCAGCAGCTCTTTGACTTCGCCATCGCGCTCGAAGGGCTCTCGCGACACGCCGGCATCCACGCCGCCGGCATCGTCATCGCCCCGGGTCCGCTTGACGACTACGTGCCGATCTGCACGCAGGAATCCAAGGGCACCGGGTCCGGCAGCGACGATCGCGTCGTCGTGACGCAGTACGACATGAACATGCTCGAGCACGCCGGCATGTTGAAGATGGACTTCCTGGGCCTCACCACGCTCACCGTCATCCACGACGCGCTCGTCGCCATCAAGGCGCGCCGCGGCACGGAGGTTGACCTCGACGCCATCCCGTACGACGACGACGCCACGTACCGTATGCTGCGCGCCGGACGCACGGCCGGCGTCTTTCAGTTCGAGTCGCCGCTCGCCACCGACATGGTGCGCTCCATGCGCGCCGACCGGTTTGACGACCTCGTCGCCTCCAACGCCCTGCTCCGCCCCGGCCCGCTCGACGCCGGCATGCACAAGGTCTACTGCCGCCGCAAGAAGGGCGAGGAAGCGGTCACCTACGCTCTCCCCGAACTCGAGGAGATCCTTGCCCCCACCTATGGCGTCATCACCTATCAAGAGCAGGTGATGCGCATCGCGCAGCGGCTGGCGGGCATCTCGCTGGCCGAAGCCGACGTGCTCCGCAAGGCGATGGGCAAGAAGGATGACGACCTGATCCGGAAGGAGATCGGCAAGTTCGCCGGCAAGGCGATCGCGCGCGGGCACGACAAGCGCATCATCGACGACCTCGCCGGGCAGTTCGAGACCTTCGGCCGCTACGGCTTCAACAAGTCGCATTCGGTGGCCTATTCCGTCCTCTCGTACCAGACGGCCTACCTGAAAGCGCACTACCCGGCCGAGTTCATGGCGTCGCTGCTGTCGGCCTGCATCGGCGACACCGACTCCGTGGTGAAGTACATCAACGAAGCGCGCGACCTCGGCCTGCACATCCTCCCTCCCGACGTCAACGAATCAGGCTACAAGTTCACGGTGGTCGCCGACGAGCGCATTCGCTTCGGCCTCGGCGCCGTGCGCAACGTCGGCCGCTCGGCCATCGACTCGATCATCGCCGCGCGCAAGGAACACCCCGTCACCACGCTCTACGAGCTGTGCGAGCGTGTGGACCTCCGCACCTGCAACAAGCGGGTGTTCGAGGCGCTCATCTTCGCCGGCGCGCTCGACGGCCTCGGCCACCGCGCCCAGCTTGCCGCCGCGCTCGACGGCGCCATGCAATCCGCTTCGCTTGTGCAGCAGGAGCGGTCGTCGGGCCAGGGATCCCTCTTCGGCGACTTCGGTGCCGGAGCCACCAGACAGAAGCAGCAGATCGTCCCCACCCTGCCCGCCATCAAGCCGCTGGCGGAAAGCGAACGGCTCCAGCGCGAAAAGGAAATCCTCGGCTTCTACATCTCCGGCCACCCACTCGAGCCGTTCCGCGCAGAGTGCGAGCTGCTCGCGTCGCACACCGTGGCAGGGCTGGGCCACTGGACCGACCAGCCCGTTTCCATCGGCTGTGTCGTCACCGCCGTCCGCCGGCAAGTGAGCAAGAAGTCCGGCGCCGAGTTTGCGCGCCTGGTGGTCGAGGACTTCTCCGGCGCGGGCGAGGTGCTCGTTTTCCCTGAGGCGTGGGCCGCAATCGGCGACAAGGTGCAGACCGATGTGCCGCTGCTCATCAAGGGCAACTATTCGCGACGCGATCAGGGGGTAGAGAACCCGACCTTCATCGTCGAAAGCGTCACCCGCCTCGCCGAATTGCGCACGACGGGCCAGATTGCGGTAGCCATCGAGTTGGCCCTGGGGTGCGGACTGGCCGGCAGCGTCATGCAGGACGTGCGGGCCGTCGCCGAGTCGCATCCGGGGTCGGCGCCGCTGGAGGTGCATTGGCGGGGGCCGGACGGCGCGACCACGCGGTTCCGGTCGTCATCGCTGAACGTCTCGACCACGGGGGCTTCACTGCTGGAACTACGGGCGCTCCTCGGTGAGGAGCGCGTGCGCCTGGTGCGCGGGAGCTGACATGGGCGCTTCAGCCCTGGAATTCGAAAAGCCGATCATCGAGCTCGAGCGGCAGATCGAGGAGATGCGCCGCAGCTCCACCGAGCAGAGCATCAACATCACTGCGGAACTCGCGCCGCTGGAGCACAAGCTCGCCGAGTTGCGCCGCGAGATCTACCGCAACCTCACGCCCGTGCAGCGAGTGCAGGTGGCGCGCAACTCGCGGCGCCCGCTCACGCTCGATTACGTGAAGCTCTGCTTCACCGACTTCATCGAGCTGCACGGCGACCGGGCGTTCCGCGACGACGCCGCCATCGTGGGTGGCTGGGCGCGCCTCGAGGGCGAGACCGTGATGATCATCGGCCACCAGCGCGGCCGCGATACCAAGGAGAACATCCATCGCAATTTCGGCATGCCCCACCCAGAGGGCTACCGCAAGGCGCTGCGCCTGATGAAGCTCGCCGAGAAGTTCCACGTGCCGGTGCTGACGTTCATTGACACGCCTGGCGCGTGGGCCGGCCTTGGCGCCGAAGAGCGCGGCCAAAGCGAGGCGATTGCGCGCAACCTGTTCGCCATGTCCGAACTGCAGGTGCCCATCATTGCCACCGTCATCGGCGAGGGTGGCTCGGGCGGCGCGCTCGCCCTTGGCGTCGCCGACCGCATTCTCATGTTCGAGCACTCCGTCTATTCGGTGATCACCATCGAAGGATGCGCCGCCATTCTCTGGAAGGACGGCAAGAGCCCGGAGATGCGCGAGAAGGCCGCCAGCGCCCTGCGCATCACCGCCCCCGACCTGCTGGAGCTCGGTATCATCGACGAGATTCTTCCCGAGCCGGAGGGCGGCGCGCACGCCGACCATGCCGCGGCGGCCGCCACTCTCGCCAAGCACGTGGGGGAGCATCTCGATGAACTGCGCAAGCTGAAGCCCGAGAAGCTCGTCCGGCGCCGGCGCGAGAAGTACATGAAGATGGGACAGTTCGAGGAGTAGGGTGGAGCATCTCATCGAAGTCGCCTTCAAGGGCAACCGCCGCACCTTCTTCCGCTGGTCGTTCGAGGCGCCGCCGCCGGTTCAGGCCGCGATCATCGTCGAGGTCGAGCGCGGCGAGGATCTCGGGCGCGTGCACGCCACGGGCAACCTCGCCGAGCGTCGGCGAGTCGGCACCACCCACGGCAAGGAACAGCGCGAACCGCTGCGCGCCGCCCTGCGGCTCGCGTCGGTGGACGACATCGCGCGGGCCGAGGTGCTGCGCGCCGACGACGAGACGGCGCGCCGCTACGCCGTCCAGAAGGCGCGCGCGCTCAACCTGCAGATGAAGATCTCCGACGCCGAGTGGCAGTGGGACCGGCGTCGGCTCACGTTCTACTTCACCGCGGAAGAGCGCATCGACTTCCGCGCGCTCGTGCGGCAGCTCGAGACCCACTTCGGCGTGCGCGTGCAGATGTGGCACATCGGCCCGCGCGACGAGGCCAAGCGCCTCGACGGCGTCGGCCACTGCGGGCGCCAGCTCTGCTCAGCCGCTTGGCTCCCCGAACTGCTGCCGGTGAAGACATCGCTCGCCAAGGAACAGCGCCTCTCCACCATCACGCCGACGCAGATCTCCGGGGCGTGCGGCCGCCTGATGTGCTGCCTGCGCTACGAGCACGACTTCTACGTCGCGGCGCGCAAGCGCTTCCCCAAGCAAGGCAAGATCGTGCAGACGCTGCAGGGTGAAGAGAAGGTGGACGCCACCGACATCTTCCGCGACCTCGTGACGCTCCGTAATCCGGCGGGGGACGTGCGCATCGTCCCCCTGGCGCAGTTCCGGCGCGAGCTCGCCGGCGAGGCGGCGATGCCGGTGGACGATGACATGCGGGAACCGGATGATGCTGCCCTCGAGGAAGGCGATGCGCGTGTCGTGACCACCCAGCTTGAGCGCGCACCAGCGGCGGCGGCGCGCAGCAAGGCGCAGTCCGAGGCGCGGCGCGCGCCGCGTGGATACGAGCGCCCACCGCGACCGGAGTCACCGCGACCGGAGTCACCACGGCCGGAGCCATTGCGACCGGAGCCATTGCGCGTCGAGCCGCCGCGCGAGTCGCTTCCTGCACCAACCGACACGCCGCAGGACGCTACCAAGTCCGGCGACGGCGACGGCGAGCAACGCCGCGGCCGGCGTCGCCGCGGACGCCGCGGCGGCCGACGACATCGCGGTGACGGTCACCAGAGCGGCTCCAATGGCGGCCCCGACGGCGGCTCGCCTCCCTCGAACCCCACTCGCTGACCAGTGCCCCGCTTCTTCCTCACCACCGCCATCGACTACGCCAACGGCGAGCCGCATCTGGGGCACGCACTCGAGAAGATCGGCGCTGATGCCATCGCGCGGTTCCATCGGCAACTCGGCTACGACGTCCACCTGCTCATCGGCATGGACGAGCACGGCCAGAAGGTGGCGCAGGCCGCCGAGAAGCAGGGAGTGCCGCCACAGCAATTCGTGGACGACATCGCCGGCATCTTCCAGGCCATGTGGGCTCGGCTCGACGTCGCGTACGACCAGTTCATCCGCACCACGGCACCCGAGCACAAGGCCGCCGTCACGCGTCTCATCGAGCAGATCTTCGCCGTTGATGCATCGCTCCCCGAGCACGAACGCAACTTCTACGAGCGGTCATATACCGGCCTCTACTGCGTCGGGTGCGAGAGCTTCAAGCAGCCGGCAGACATCGTCAATGGCAAGTGCGCTACGCATCCGACGCGCGCACTCGAGGAAGTCACTGAGCACAACTGGTTCTTCCGGCTCTCCGCCTATTCCGATCGGCTCAAGGCGCTCTTCGCCGCCCATCCAGGCTTCCTCGAACCCGAAAGCCGCCGCAACGAAATCCTGCAGCTGCTGGAACGGGGGCTCGACGACATTTCTGCCAGCCGGTCCCGCTTCGACTGGGGCGTGCCCTTCCCTCGCCCGCTGTCGAACGGCGATGTGCAGACTACGTACGTCTGGTTCGATGCGCTCCCCAACTACTGGACGGCGCGCTTCTTCCCCGGCTACGCCGAGCAGGCTGCCTGGCCGGCCGACCTGCACGTCATCGGCAAGGACATCACGCGTTTTCATGCCGTCATCTGGCCTGCCATGCTGATGGCGGCCGGCGAACCGCTGCCCGGCCAGGTCTGGGCGCACGGCTTCATCTCGCTCGGCGGCGAGCGCTTCTCCAAGTCCGCCGGCGTGAAGCTCACGCTCGACGAGGCCATTGACCGCTACGGCGTTGACGCGTTCCGGTACTACCTGCTGCGCGACGTTCCCTATGACGGCGACGGGAGCTTCTCGTGGGAACGGTTCGAGGAGGTCTACAATGGCGACCTCGCCAACACGCTGGGCAACCTCGGCAGCCGGTCCACCGCGATGATCGAGAAGTACCGCGCGGGGGTCGTGCCCGCCGTCACCCCCGACGCCGAGCTGTTCGCGGCGCATCGCGAGTCGCTGGCGCAGGCGCGGGCGGCGGTGGACGGACCGCGCCGCTATCGCCCCAATGAAGTGATCGGCGCCCTTATGGACGTCGCGCGGCGCACCAACGAGTACATCCAGCGCACACAGCCGTGGGCGCTGGCCAAGGACCCGGCCAACGCGGCCCAGCTCGACGTCGCCCTCACCACGCTCACCGCATCGCTCGCGCTGTGTGCCGCATGGCTCGCCCCCGTGATGCCACACAAGATGCAGGCGCTCTGGGAACAGCTCGGCGGCGCCGGAGACGTCACGAAGGTGCGGCTCGACCAGCCCATCGCCGTGAGCGGCTGGAAGGTCACCAGGGGCGCACCGCTGTTTCCGAAGCCAGAGGCTTAGGAGAGAGACAACAGAGAAACAACAGAAAGACAACAGAGAAACAACAGAGGGGCGCCGAGCTGACTCCGCGCCCCTCTGTTGTTTCTCTGTTGTCTTTCTGTTGTCTCTCTGTTGTTTCTCTAGTCTGTGATCTTCCCCGCCGGCATCACGAACGTCAGCGGATCCACCGGCTTGCCGTTCCGCCAGAGCTCATAGTGCAGGTGCGGCCCGGTGCTCAACCCGGAGTTGCCGACCGTCGCGATCATCTGCCCGCGCACCACGCGCTGCCCCGCGGAGACGACGAGACGCTTCGCATGCGCGTAGACCGACACCAGCCCGTTGCCGTGGTCAATCCTCACCAGCAGGCCGTACCCCTGCTCGCGCCCCGCCTTGATTACGCGACCGGCCGCCGGCGCCACGATGGGCGATCCCATCGGCGCCACCACGTCCACGCCCTCGTGCGCGCGCGACGTGTGCAGGATTGGGTGGAACCGGCTCTTCGAGAACTGGCTCGTCAGCCACCCCGCCGTGGGCATGATGGACGGCAGGTTAGCCATCCGTTCCACGTTGCGTTCCAGCGTGTCGCTCACCGCGCTGAAGCTCGCCGATAGCTCCGTCGCTCGACGGATCATCCGCTCGACATCGGGACGTGCGCCGCCGAAGCCGAGGCGGCCCATGAACGGCTTGCTTGCGAAGCGCCGCGGCCGATCGCTCGCGCTTGCGGGAGCCTGCAAGGGTGAAGAGGCGGCACTCGCGACTGCGCTCGCAGCATCGCGTGCAGCGCCAGCAGTTGCCATCTCTTTCTCCGCCACCTCGCCCGTCGTGTCCGGCTCGATCCCCGCCAGGGTGCGAATGCGCTGATCATGCTGCTCGATGCTTGCGATGGTGTCCACGAGAGCCTGCAACCGCCCGTCAATGACGGCAAGCTCACGCTTGAGCCTCGCGCTCTCCTTCGCCGCCAGGCGCGCCGACGGGGTCGCCCACGGCGTGAAGAGCACCGCCCCCGCCACCAGCACGAGGAGCACGAACCCTGCGGCTGCGCCGATCAGCGCGCGCAGGCCACGCTCGCCCAGTTCGTAGCTCCGGGGGGAGGACGTGCCGTGCGGCACGATCAGGACGGTCCAGCGACGTGGCATCGAGGCAATTTAGTCCCACCCCGTGCCTAACGGCAACGCGCGCGACGAACAAACACCGAAACAGTGGACGAAGCGAGAAGGCCACCCCGCTTGGGAGTGGCCCTCCGGCAAGCACTGCCGCGAGGCCTACGGCTTCTTGGTGAAGTCCACCGTGGGCGCATCCTTCGCCGCAGCGTTCGTGACCTCGAAATATTCGCGCGCCTTCGCGCCGGTCACCTTCGCCGTCAGCACCTGCGGGAACTTGCGGATGTACGCGTTGTACGTCCCGACCGACTCGTTGTAGTCCTTTCGGGCCACCGCAATCCGGTTTTCTGTGCCGGTCAGCTCGTCCTGCAGTTGCAGGAAGTTCTGGTCCGACTTGAGCTGAGGATACGCCTCGACGGTTACCATCAGCCGGCTTAGCGCGCCCGTGAGCGCCTGGTTGGCATCGGCCATCTCGGCCATCTTGCCGCCCTTGATGGCGCCCGTCAGCCCCGCCCGCGCTTCGGTGACCTTGACGAACACATCCTGCTCCTGCTGCGCGAAACCCTTGACCGTGTTCACCAGGTTCGGCACCAGGTCGGCTCGGCGCTGCAGTTGCACCTCAATGTCCTGCTTGGCCTTGGCGGCCGCTTCGTCGTAGCTCTGGATGGTGTTGTATCCGCACCCCGCCAGGAAGAGCGGCAGCAGGAGAAACAAACCGCGACGTAGCATCTGTCTTTCACTCCGTAAAGGAAGGGGAAACTACCTGGCCGCGCTCGGCTCGCTAGCCGCTCCACCGCCATATCTCACTCGGCGCACAAGCGCCCTCTGACATCTACCATCTACCCTCTACCATCTACCCTCTACTCTCTACCGTCACTCCATCCAACCAAGAAGCCAGCCTCTCAAGCCCATCATGACAGCCGCGCAACACCGTGCCGGCGTCGCGATCGCTGATCTTCGCGGTGCCGCGCCGGTGCGCAACGAGCGCCAGGAACGACGCCTCGTCGAACCCGACCTTCGCTGCCACGTCGCGCGCCACCGCTTCCGAGTCGAGGTAGGGCGCCGTCATCCCGTCCGTCAAACGCAGCACCGCACGGAAGAGCGCAAAAAACGTTCCGTGCGCCGCTTCAAGCAGTGCGCGCTGGGCGGCGCCGTCGCCGTGCCGCGCCTGCATCTCCCGCCGCAACTGGATCACCTTCCCCATCACCTCGCGCTCGAGCTCCAGGCGCAGGTCCTGCTTCGTGACCGACAGTCCCTCGGTGGGCAAAGCGCCACGCAGCACGCGATGCGCCGAGAGGATGTCGGCGTACTCGATGGCAAAGATGTCGGCGCTCGTCCGCCACTCCGCCGACGTCAGCGTCAGCGGCGCGGGGTGTCCCGCCTTCATCCAGGCGCGCGTCGCCGTGCCCGCAGCGCCCAGCGCGGCATCGGCCAGCGCGCGCACCACCACCAGCACGTCAATGGTGCCCGTCGGGGGTCCCTGATGCCGCGCAGCGGAGCCGTAGAGCACGATCGCCTCCAGCGCGTCGCCGTGCGCCGCGCTCAGTTGCGTCACCAATTCGTCCAGCGTCATCTTGGCCATGGTTACCAACTCCCGCTCGAGCCGCCGCCTGAGAACCCGCCGCCGCCACCGAACCCGCCGAATCCGCCACCGCCGAAGCCACCGCCGCCAAATCCGCCGCCACCGTGCCGGTGGCCCCCGCTCAACGCCTGCCCCACGATGAACCAAAGCAGGGCGTTGCCGCCGCGCCGCCGTCCGCCGCCCAGCAGCAGCATCAGAAGGACGAAGCCGAGCACGAAGAGCCCGGGCGGGATTCCCCGCTGCTGGCGCTGCGCTGGCGCGCGCGGCGCGGCGTAGCCGCTGTCCAGCGCGAACCCGAACTCGCGCGCGTACTGCTCTGCCACGCGCAGCGTCATCAGTTCGAGTGCGGCGCCGTAGTTCGCTCGCTGGAGAAACGGCAGCGCCTCTCGCCGAATGTCGCCGGCGCGTGAGTCGGTGATGAACCCCTCTACCCCGTTGCCCGTCTGGATGCTGATTTGTCCGCGGCCGTTTGAGCTCGTCTCCTTGGGGACGACGAGAATCACGAGGCCCGCGTTCCGCCGGCTGTCGCCCACTGCGGCGGCCGCACCCACCTTCCACTGGCGACCGATCTGCAGCGCCACGTCGCCGACGTTGCGGTCGCCGATGTCGGCCAGCGTCACAACAGCGATCTCGCCGCCTGACTTGGCGTGCACGTCCGTGATGATGCGCTCGATGCGCGCGGCTCGCTCGGCGCCAACGACGCCGGCGAAGTCGTTCACATAGCCGCGCGGCGCAGGGATCTGGGGATCCTGCGCCAGCAGCGCTGCCAGAAGCAGGGCGGTGTGCACCGCCAGGACCATCGATGCCTCTCCAGTGGGGGAAGGCGCCAGGACACGGCGCCTTCGTGCAATACGGAACGTGCGAGCTGAAAGTTACGCGCCCGACCGGCAACAAGGGGGGAGAATGAACAGGAGGCTCGCGCAACTGCAGAGCGCAGCCCCCGTCCCCCGCCCCCGTCCCCCGCAGTTCAGGGACGAATCCGATCCCCGAACATCCGCGTATACATCACAATCGCCCCCCACGGCGCCTTCTCGCCGAACTCCATGGACGACTCGGATGCGGTGAGAACGGCGATGAAGTACGCATCGGCCGGATTGAGCACAGGCATCGGGCCCAGCACCTGGCCGTCTACCACCCAGACCATGCACCGGTCAGTCCGCCGATCGCCGGCGAGATACCGCGCCGAACGGACGCATTCATTGCGGCGACTTGGAATGATGAGGCTGTTCGCCCCCGCCCACCGCAGGAGATCGTAGACGTTGTTGGCCTTGTCGCGGTGCTTCGCGACCTCGGCGGGCGAGAAGATCTTCCACCCGCGGCGTACCGCATCCTGGTACTTGGTTTCGTTGACCGAGGCCATGCCGGTGATACGCACGGTGTCGCCAAGGACCGGAGTCTCGGGCATCGTCAGCTCGTAGTCCACCGTGTCGCCCGGGGCCAGCGCAAACTCCGGCGTGCTGGATGGCACAATGCCCATGCGACGCACGGTCAGCGTGAACGGCTCTCCCTTGGCGTCCACTCGCAGGATGAAGGCTCCCGAGTCATCCGCGATCGTCTCGCCTACCACCTGGCCCGCGCGGTCCTGTGCCGTGACCCGGGCGCGCTCGATGGCGCGCGCCGTGGTCTCCGAGCGCAGCACGCCCCGAATGACCTGGCCGCGCGCTGGCTCCGCCAGCAGCGTGGCAGCGGCAAAGCACCAGATGAAGAGACGGGGGGCATCTCTCACAGGAACTCCGGAAAATGGGACACGACCGCCGGCGGGAACGCCGGCGGTCGCGCCGTCCTGCCCTTCCCACCAATATACAGCCTTACGGCGACGTCGTGCGCGGCGGCTGCTTGTCCACCACGTAGACAACGCTCGGGGCTGCCGACGCAGCGGCCATTGAGCCTGTGACCGACGCCGGGAAGACCATTGCCGTGATGACCGAGCCGGCGACGGTTGTACCTCCGATCGGATCAGCCGATGTCGTGCCGGCAATTCCGGCCGGCGCCGCTGCGCTGGCGTGAATCGTCGCCGCATCGCCCGCCGCCGTAGCGCGAATCGCATACGCACCCGGGGCAGACGTCACGTACGCTGAATACGCCTGCGCCGCAACGGCCGCAAACGTCGGCGTCCCAGCAATCGGATCGGTCGCCGTCACGGTCCGGTATGCGTCAATCGAGCCGAGGCCGGTGTTCGCATTCAGCACGCGAATCGCGATGTTGCTCCCCGGCGCGGGGATCACATCCTCGATCACCATCAGCCTCCTCGTGCCGCCGGTGCGCGCATAGCCCGTGAAGAGGATGGTGTAGTACTTGCCCGCGACGAAGGTCTGCGTAAGGTCGCCGAGCACTGCGGTGTTGCCCGCCGTACTGAAGTTCGTGACATCGGCGTTGAAGACGCGCAGTTGCCGCGAGCCCGCCTTGAGGCCCTGATACAGCCCCTGGCCCACCCCGCGATAGGCGACGTTGACGAAGGTCTGCGGCGTGAACTCGAGATAATCGATGAACCGCACCGTCGTGTTCATCGTGTCCGGCAGCGCGTTGATGTAGCGCACATACGCCAACGGGGGCTTCTCGGTCACCGTCGGGCCGCCGTCGTCAGTGGAGCAGCCGATGGCACCGAGCGCCAACACGGCAACTAGCATTGGGAACTTGGAAATCCGCATGAGTCTGAGACTCCGTGAAAGAACGTCGTAGGAACCTGGCAAGCGAAGCGACGCCTACCGGGACTCACTGCCTGGGTCGCCTCCCCGGTCAATCCTGGAGACGCCAAACAGGTTGAGATTCACCAACAGCATCGAGGCCAAAACAGCACCAACCATCGTGCCGACGAGAATGTAGGTGCGGCGCTTCGAGAACTGGCGCTCCTGGTAGCCGGATATCGCGTCCTTCGGTACCTGGACCCGTTCGCCCGTCCACGTGGTCTGGTTCCCCCGCAGATCGGTCGTCCGGTACACCTCGAGCGTGGCGTTCATGCTGTCCACCGCGACCAACAGTCCGTCGACTCTATCAACCGTAGACCCCAGTCGGTCGCCGAGGGCAAATCGGCCGCGGTCATTCACCACCACCGCGATCCGGTTTCCCGTCGCCGGCACGCTGGTCTGCAGGGGCTTGAACGTGTAGCACCCGATCTGCAGCGACAGCGTGACAGCGCAGAGACCGCCGACGAACCGGCGCCAGTTGCGCGCACGCCAGGTCATCGTGGAAGTCGTCATTCATCAAGCCTCAGAAGCCGTAAGTGCCCCTGGGGGCCGCATTCGTCCCCGTACGGTACGGCAGATAACGAGCCTGCATTTCCTGGTACGGCACCGGCCACTCCACGACCGTCCCCTGAATCATGTCGCCCCAGCCGCGATTGTCCGTGAACCAGACGAGGTATCCCGTGAACGACGTCTCCATGCGCTTCTCGTACTTCATGGCCTCGAGAATGTTGCCGCACGCCGTCGATGTGAAGGCCGGGCCCTGTGGTACCTGCGGCACGCAGTCCGAAGCACTCGAAATCGGCGCCGTGGCGCTGGCCGGCACGCCAATGGACGGCAGACCGTTGCGCAGGCGCGAGATGTCAATCAGGGGAGCCGCTGCCGCGATGTTGCCGGCGCGGATATACCCTTCGGCCGCGAGCATGTCGATTTCCGTCTTGGACATCTCGGCGTACGGGCCCGAGACCGAGGCCAGGTTGACCGTCCCCCACCGGCGATGATCGTACCACGAATCACCCCAGCCGGTGATCGGCACGTCTTCGCCAGTCGGGCGGTTGCGGAAGTAGCGGCCGACCGGCAGGGCCACCGTCGGCGACTCTGCCTGCTGCAGCGCGCGCGTGGCGCCCTGCGGCCAGCGCCTGTCGGGCGACACGACCAGGAAACCCTTGCGGCTGTCGCGCGGCGTGGCCAGCCACGCGTTGTACCCACCCGAGACGTCGGCCATGCCGTAGTAGAACAGCGCCAGCGAGTGCCAGCCGCCTGTCACGTACGACTGGCTGACGTCAAACGTGGCGCTCCAGCCCGACCCGGCGCCGACGTTTACCATGAAGTCGGCGGTGTTGCCATTGGTGGCGTCGCCGATGACC
This sequence comes from uncultured Gemmatimonadota bacterium, assembly GCA_947085385.1. Classification (GTDB taxonomy): domain Bacteria; phylum Gemmatimonadota; class Gemmatimonadetes; order Gemmatimonadales; family Gemmatimonadaceae; genus PNKL01. The sequence goes on from CAMTWA010000002.1 coordinate 78,977, forward strand.
GCGTTCCAGTCCACCGCGGCTCGCTCAGCCGGCGTGCGGGCAACCCCCGCGCGGATGCGCGCCTTGTACGAGCGCACGAGCCGCGTGAAGTTGGCGGCCGTCAGGTTCGTCTGTCCGTTGATCCAGGTGCTCGGCAGCGGGAACCCGCCCGCGCCCGTCGCCGCGGCCGCTGAATTGGCCACCGCGATTGCGGAGTCGAGCATCGCCAGCGCCGCCGTGTTCACCGCCTTGTAGCCGACCAACGGTGGCACATCGGAGCTGCCAGTGAGAGGCGTAACGATGGCCGCCGAATCGTACCCCAGGGAGAGGTAGCCCAGCGCATTGCCAAGGATCATGTATGCAAAGGCCTTGGCGCGGGCGTCCTGCGCCGCGCTGCCCATCGTCTGGCCCTTCGCCTGGTACGCGTTGATGCCCTGAATTGCGGTGGCCGCCGAGCGGCCGGTGCGCGAGAAGGAATCCCAGTTCGCGCGGTTGCCAACCTGGTTGTCGTTGCCCAGGTCGTTGGACAGCGGGCCACGCGGAATCTGCGCGCGCGCCGCCATGCCGAAGTTCGCCACCGTCGCAAACTGCTCGCCGGAGAGGATCTTCGCCTGGGTGTTGATGGACTCCGAGGCGCGCTGCGTGTTGTTCAGCTGCACGCCGAGACCGCCGACGACGCCTTCCACGCCCGACGGCGTGGCGTACGCCCGGGCAACGTCGGGGTTATTGAGGTTTGTGACATTGAGGCTATCGCCGCACGCGGTCACTGCCGCGAGGGCTGCCCCCATCCAAAGAAAATGCTTGCGCATTGAGAATCCTCAGTTCGGCCACCCGGCGACGCCGCCGTTCGGCGGCGCCACCGGCGACCCGCGTCGTTAGAAGCTGGTGCCGATCGAGAAAGTGATCTGCCGGAGGTTCGGGAACGTGAAGCCGTCGATCGCGTTGAGCGCGCCCGAACCCAGGGCGCCACCGCCGAGTCCCACTTCAGGATCGTAGCCCGTGTAGTTGGTCCAGGTCTTCAGGTTGCGGCCAATGACCGACACCGTCCAGTCGCCAACGCCCGGCAGCTTGCCAACATTGTAGCTGATCGACAGTTCGCGGATCTTCACGAAGCTGGCGTCTTCCACCGTGAGGTTGTTCGGGGCAAGCACGTCGTACAGGCCGCCGATGCCGCCGGTAGCCTGCGTGCGGAAGTAGTAGCCGATGGGCTTGGCAGCCGCGATCGACTTGCCGTTCTGGTCGACATCAGTGGTCTGGAAGTCACCCAACGACCACTGCCGCTGAATGTTCCAGATGGACTTCCCGACCGTGGCGTCGAACAGCACATACGCCGACACGCGCTTCCACGTCAGGTTCTGCGACAGCGCCCAGTGGAAATCGGGGAGTGCCTTGCCAAGCTTGCGGAGCGGCGCCGCACCGGTGGAATCGCGCCAAATGATGGGGAGGCCCCAATTCATGTTGTCCAGCGTCGTGCCGCCGGCCCACGGGGCCTGTGCGGCGGGAATGCGCGTGAACCACAGGTTCTTCGTGATGCCGTCGGCCAGTGTGTTGCCGGCGCCGACGTACACGACGAACCCATCGCTGTTCTTCTGGTAATCCAGGCCCGGGCCACACTTGGCGGCGAAGGCTGCTGGGAGCTGCGAGCAGTTGTCAATGAAGCGGCGGCCCCAGATCGAACCGAACACCTCGCCCTGCTTGATCTTGAACATCGTCTCCGACCCCTGCTGGCCTGCGGCGCTGTAGAACGTCTCGGGCATGTCGAGGCGCGAGACGATTGACGTCGTGGCGTCCCAGTTGAAGCGCACCGAGTAGGACAGGTCGCGGCGCTGGATAATCGGCACGTTCAGCGAGACTTCCCACGTCTCGTTGGTCAGCTCGCCCGCGTTCTGCCACTGGGTGGCGAAACCCGAGGCGGCCGGCGGCGTCACCGGCAACAGCTGGTCGTTGATGACGTTCTTCGCATACGTCACCGTCAGGCCGTACTTGTTCATGACCTCGATGTCGAAGCCGGTCTCGATTTCACGCGACACTTCCGGCCGGAGGTTCTTGTTGCCCAGCGTGGCCGGCGTCAGCGCGCCGCCCGTCCCAAGGCTGAAAGCCTCGTACTGGGCGGTGAAGTTGGGGCGGTTGCCCGCCGTTCCTTGCGAGACGCGGAGCTTCAGGTCCGACACCCTGGGAAGCTTGAACCAGGGCTCCTCGCTCACGCGCCACGCAAACGAGCCGCGGCCGTACGTCTGCCAACGCTGTGCGGCGCCGAACAGCGAGGCGGCATCGCGCCGAACCAAACCGCCCACGATGTAGCGGCCCTTGTAGTCGAGGTCCACGTTGGCCAGCATTCCGAGGGCGCGAACCTGCTCACTGGAGCTGCCAATGTAGAAATTCGTGATCGCGGCGTTTGCATCCCACAGCCCGGGTACGGCGAGGTTCGTGCCACCGCTCCACTGCCCGCGATCGTCCGAAGTCTCGTACGACGTGCGGAGCGTGAGGCGCGAGTCGAGCGCGTTCTCCAGCCAGCTCTTGCGCGCCGTCACGTTGAGCGACGAGTTCATTGCGTACGACTTGTTTGAAGAGCGATCGATGTCGCCCAGGTTTATGGCGGTCGCGGCCGTCGTGCGCCAGCCGCGATCCCGTTGCTGTTCCTGGAAGTTCGTGCGGCCATCGTAGCCGAGGTTCCCCTCGGTGTCCAGCCAACTCAGTGGCTGCCACTTTGCCGAGACGTTGCCCACGAAGCGGCTGATGCGGTTGCGCGGGCGCTCGTTCTCGGCGCGGTAGGCCGGATTGTAGTTCTGCGCCCCCCCCTGCTGCGGGAGCGAGCGGACGAAGAGGCGCCCCTTGGAGTCGCGACGGAGCAGGTCGGCGTTGACCGCTTGGCGCGAGAGCCCAAGCCACTGCACGCCGCCGTTGTTGTCAACGGCGTCCGTGAAGGCCGTGCGCACCGCGAAGTTCCAGTTGCCGGCCATCTGCTGGTCGACATTCAGGCGAATCGAGTTGCGGGCGTACCCGTCCATGAACCGGAGCGACCCCTGCTGCTTGAACTGGTTCGCCGAGCCAAAGAAGTTCGTGCGGCCAACGCGACCCGTGGCATCCACGGTGGCGTTGTACGTCTGGCCGTTGGTCAGCAACTGGCGAACCGGATTGTACGCCTTGGGAAACGGATTCGAGAGATACAGCGCCCGCGAGTTGATGGCGCCCGGGTTGCGCGCGATGCCGCCGTCGTTCGCGAACGTGGCCGGGGCCAGCGAGAAGTCGGTCCCCTGGTCGTTGATGCGATACACCTCGGCGTAGATGTCCACCGTGCGCGTGCAGTCCGGCGAACCCGACACCACGGTGCAGAACCGGGTGAAGTCCTCGTTCATCAGCATGATGTGCGAAACCGGCGTGTCGTACTGGTTCTCGATGCTCGACGTGCCGTACTCCATGTTCGCACGGAACCGGATGCCGTCCGCCGCGTTCTTGCCCGAGCGCGTCGTGATCTGGATGACGCCGTTGCCGGCGCGCGATCCGTACATCGACGACGCCGCGGCGCCCTTCACCACCTCGACGTTTTCGATGTCCTGCGGGTTGATGTCCTGCAGCCCGCCCTGCGAGACCACGCCGTCAATGATGTACAGCGGCTCCTGGCCACGGCCAGAAGCGTTGATCGACTGCGGGCCGCGGAGAATGATCGACGGAGCCGAACCCGGCCGGCCGCTGGCCGACACGATGTTGGCGCCCGCCACCTTGCCCATGAGCTGGGAGAGTGGGTTGGAGCCCGCCACCGGCTGGTCACCCTGCGACACCTGGGCGACGGTGAAGGCGAGCTTCTTGATTTCCGTCGCGCCCGTCACGCCCGTGACCACCACCTGGTTCAGGCGGTTGACGTCGATCTTCATCTCGAAGTCGAAGCTCTGCGCCCCGGGTGACAGCGTGATGTTCCGCACCTGCGGCTGGTAGCCGATGGCGCGAACGCGCAGCACCACCTGCTGGCCGCGAACGCGGGCGCCCGGAATCACGATCGAGTACACACCCTGACCGGTGGTACCGACCGAGATAGTCAGGGCATCGATCACTACGTTGGCTCCGTACAGCGGCTGTCCAGCATCCGACAAGACCTTGCCGGTGACGGTGGCGTTCTGCGCGAAAGCAGACGCCGAGACGCTGAACAGGAGAGCCAGTACTGCGGTTGTAATCCAGCGGAACCGAGTACTCATGGTCTTCGGACTCCCTTACAAAAGGTGAAGAACTAGGAACTGCCGACTTCAGGTTCTGCGCACTGCTGCCCCGCCGGAGCGGAGCGAAACTTCAGCAGGGCCACGGGGGTACTGTCCAGTGATCCCGCACAAACAACCGAAAATCGTCGGTCCGTCACGACCCGTCTGCACCGCACGGACGCAATGACACGCAACACCCCCGGGCTGATTGGCCCACGGGCTGCACACTCCTCTACCTGAGTAGCGTGATCTTTGTCACAGCCGGAAATGCTACCGATGGGATTGGAATTGTGCAACCAAGCTGATCAGGCAATCCCCTACACGCTCTCTCGCGCCTGCTCGCCAAGCTGGCGTACCATAGAACAAGCTAAGACAGATGGGCATCCGCCGCCGCTCCGCCAGCTGAGCGCCTTCCCCGTCTCCTGACGCCACGCTGACGCGCTCACGGCTACGCCAGTGCTGGTGACGGCCGCCCGTTGGCGGCCGTATTCTTCAGTCAAGATGCGCCCCGTCCGCAGAATCGCTGCCGTCGCTTCCATCGCCTGCGCCTTTGCGCTCGTGCCGGCGTCGCTGGGCGCGCAGGCCAGTCGGCCGCTCCCGCCCGCCGTTGACTCGCTCTACCAACTCGCGCACCGCCAACTCAGCGTCGGCGACACCTCGGCTGCCCTCGACGCGCTGGAGACGGTGGAGCGGCGCGCGCCGCGGTTCGCCGCCGCGTTCTTCGACCACGGCGTCATTCTCTCGCGCCGCTCCGAGATGGGCATCGCCATTGACGACGTCTTCCGCCGCCGTCGCGCCGGCGAGATGCTGGAGCGAGCGCTCGACCTCGACCCGAACAACCCGCTGTACCTCCTCGAACTCGGCCGTCTGCGCCTCAAGACCCCGTTCCTCCGCATCGAGGCTGAGCGGCTCTTCGCCAAGGCCCAGCGCGCGGCGCGCACGCGCGGCGACGCCCACCTGCTCGCCGTCGTCGAGTATGAACTCGGCCTCGTCTCTGCCCGGCGATTCAACGCGATGCGCCATCGCCGCATCCTCACCGGCACTGCCACGTCGCTCAACTTCGATGTCGCAGTCAATGAGTGGCACTACATCCGCGACTTCCTCGACCAGCGCACCGCGCCGGTGGCCGACGCCGGTGACATTGACCGCCTCAAGGCCGAAGAGCACTTCCACGCCGCGCTGGCCGCCGACTCGTCCCACGAGGGGGCGGCGGCCGACCTGCTCGGCCTGCTGTACGAATCGGCGCGCACTGCCGAGATGCTGCCGATCGCCACGACGCTCGCCCGGCGCCAGCCGCGCGCGCCGCGCACCTGGCTGGCGCTTGGGCTTGCGCTCCACGCCCGCGACCGACTTGACGACGCGTCGGTTGCCTTCGACTCGGCGCTCGCGCTCCTCCCCGAGCGTGTGCAGCGCGAGATGCTCGACATTGCGCAGTGGCTGCGGCCCGACGACGCGGCTCACCTGGCAACTGTGCCGGTCGCCGAGCGGCAGTACACGGAGGAGGCGTGGTGGCGGTCGGCCGACCCGCTCGCGCTGACGCCCGTCAATGAAGCGCGCGTGGCGCTGCTGGCCCGCGTGGCCTACGCCGACCTGCGCTTCACGTCCGAGGAGGCGCAACTCCCCGGCTGGCGCACCGACCGCGGCCAGGTGTGGATCCGCTACGGCGCGCCCGGCGTCATTGCCACGCTCGCCCCGGAGACGCAGGACGTGAACGGCGCCGAAAGCATGGCGCGCGTGATCACCGTCTGGTGGTACCCCGCCACGTCCCTGCGGTTCATCTTTCGCGGGCCGCCGGCCATTAATGCCGCTTCCTTCGCCGGCAACTTCCGTGCGTACGCCGACAACGCGAGGCGCATCATCCCCATGAGCCTCGACGACGCGTACTCGGCGCTAAGGCTCGACACGGTGGCCGTGCAGGTGGCGCGATTCCGTGGCGAAGCAGGGACGCGCGTGGAACTGTACGCGAACCTTCCCACCGACCGCATGCTGGCGGACGTGGATCTCTCGCCCGCGCTCGTCGAGGGTGGCTTCTCGTTCGGCGCCGGGGCGGCGCGGCGTACGCCGCAGATGCTTCGCGACACCATGCGCGTGGCGGCCGGCCCGTCGGCCAAGGCGGTGCGCCGCAGCTGGGCGCGCACGGTCACGCCGGGCCGCGAGTACGCGTATCGCATCGAGGCGCGACAGCCCGACACCGGACGCGGCGCGCGAGGGGACGGGACCATCGGCGTGATGCCGATGGGCGCTGCGGGGACGCTCGACATCTCCGATCTCGTCATCGCCGACCACATCACGACTGTCGGCGATCCCGTGGCGCGCGACGCGTTTCGCATTGACGCCAACCCCGCCATGCGGTTCGCCGCGCACGATACGGTCGCCCTGTACTGGGAGACGTACAACGCCACGGCGCACGCCGATGGCGAGGCACGCGTGCGTGTGCGCGTGACGGTGCGGATTCTCTCGATTGACCGAGGCCGGTCGTTCAGCGCACGCGTGCTGGGCGGCATCGCCGACGCGGTGGGGCTGAGCGCCGTAGGCGACGAGCAGGTCTCGCTCATGTACGAGCGCCAGGTCCGCGCGGGGGCGATGGTACCGCACCAGTTGGCGCTGGGCCTCGGCGACGCACCGGCGGGCCGCTATGCCCTAAGCGTCGAGGTGACCGACCTGTCGTCGGGACGCGCGACGCGCACTGAACGCACTCTTACGCTGGAGCGCCCCTCCCCGTGATATCCCTTCGTCGAGTGCGCATGCGGACGGCGGGGTTCGCCGTCATCCTCGCCACGCAGCAGGCGGCTGTGCAACAGGTCGCCGCGCAGCAGCCTACGGCGCCGGCTGCGACCGTGCAGCCGTCCACGGCACCCGAAGCGCCCGCCGCCGAACGGGCGAGCCGCCGCATCCCGCGGCGCATCCTGATGCCGCTCGTGATGGGCACTGCGGCAGCGTTCGCCGCCTCGGCGTACTTCCTGTCGGAGGCCGCCGATCCGGTGGGGTCGTGCACGGGACCGAGCTGCGTGCTGCCGCTCAGTATCGGCATCGGAGGGGCGGTCGGGTACCTGATGGGCCGCGAGATGGATCAGGCCCACGCCGTGCGGTATCGCCGTGGAGCGCCGGTGTATGCGTCGGGGCAGTTGATGGCGCTGCAGGGCGAACCGCAGTGGCTCTCGGTGGGGGCGCGCCGCGGCGCGGTGGGCGGCGTGGGCGGCGTGCAGTTGTTCACCACCGATGGAGCGCCCAAGCCGCTCGCGCGGCGCGCCACCGGCATTCGCGGCGTGCGCGGCGTGGAGATCGGTGCCAACTCGGTGACCGTGGCCGCGTCGACCGGCCTGTACGAGTTTGCGGCTGATTCGGCCGTCGGCATGCGCCTGCGCGACGGCGACATCACTGCCGTGGCCATGCTCGGGGGGCGGCGCGTGGTCGGCATCGGCGAGCATTTGGAGCTGGCGCCGGCGCTGGGCGCGACCGACACCGTGTGGCAGCGGCGCGCCGCCGGCGCCACGGTGCGGGCGATGACGTCGGACGCCCGCGGCGGCGTGCTGTGGGTGGCCACCGACAGCGCGTTGGTGGCCTATGCGCTCGCAGGCGACACCCTCGCGCAGCGTTCGTCGGCGCGCCTGCGCGGCGGGGCTCGCAGCGTGCGCACCGACGGCGTGCGTGTGGTGGTGGCGGCGGGCGAGCGCGGCCTCTGGCTGTTCGACACCGACGGCGCCACGACCGCGCGCGAGCGGTTCATCTGGACCGGCGCACGTTTTGCCTACGACGCGCTGATCACACGTGAGCGCCTGTACGTGGCCGGTGGCGGGGAGGGATTGTTTGTGCTCGATGCGCGCGCGGCGCGCGGCACCGTGCTGGGCCTCGCGCGCCAGATGGGCTTCGCCGTCGCGCTCGGCGAGCAGGGCGACTACACTTATGTGCTCGACCGCGCGGCGCCCGCCGTGCACCGCATTCGATCCGACTTTCCCCTTCGCTGATGCCCTGCCGCCTCTCCCTGTCCTTGCTCGCGCTCGCCCTCGTCGGCTGCTCCGGCAAGGACGGCATCGCCGCATCCACGCGGGCCGCCGACGCCGCCACCTTGCAGCCGGCCGCAGCGTCCGCGGCCGGCAGCAGCGGTTCGGCGCCCGCCGATTCTGCCTCCGCACTGCTCGCGAAGGCCGACGCCGGCCGCATCATCGGCAACCCGGCGGCCACGGTCTGGCTGATCGTCATCAGCGACTTTCAATGCCAATTCTGCAAGAAGTGGCATGACGAGTCGTGGGCGGCCATCCGCACGGAGTACGTGGAGACCGGCAAGATCCGGGTGGCGCACGTCAACCTGCCGCTGAGCATGCATCGCAACGCGTGGCCGGCGGCGCACGCCGCCATGTGCGCCGGTGTGCAAGGCAAGTTCTGGCCTATGCAGGACGCCCTCTTCCACACGCAGGCCGACTGGTCGGACCTGGCCGACGCGCGCCCATTCTTCGAGAATCTGGCGCGCGAGTCCGGCGCCGACGTCGAGGTGCTGCGCGGGTGTGTGGCATCGGACGTGATGCGGCCGCTCATCCAGGGCGACGAAACGCGCGCCACCAACGCCGGCGCGCAGTCCACACCGACGTTCTTCGTCGGCGGACAGCCGCTCATCGGCGCGCAGCCGCTTGCGGCCTTCCGCCAAGCGCTCGATGCGGTGCTCGCGGCCAAGCCCGCCGGCAAGTAGGTCGCGCCTGGCGTGAACGCCGCGCTGCGCGTTGCCTACGCCACCGCCGGGACGGTCGCCGAATGGGCGGCGGCGGCCGCGCGCGGCGACGACGGCAAGTTTGCTGCATCGCTGGCGGGGCGCCGCGGTGTGCTGGAGCGCTTCGCCGCGTGGGGGGCCGCACACCGCGATCCGGCTCGGCCGCTCGTCTGGCTGCACGCCCCGTCGGTGGGTGAAGGGCTGCAGGCGCGACCCGTGATTGACCTGCTGCGCCAACGGCGCCCCGACGTGCAGGTGGTGTACACGCATTTCTCGAGCAGCGCCGCCGAGTTCGCTTCACGGGTCGGCGCCGACTACGCCGACTATCTCCCGTTCGACACGCGCCGCGGCGCCCGCGCCGCTCTCACCGCCATTCGCCCGTCGGCGCTGGTCTTCAGCAAGCTCGACGTTTGGCCGGTGCTCGTGGACGAGGCGGTGCGGCGAGGCATCGCGGTCGGGATGATTGCCGCGACGCTTACCGAGGGGTCAGGGCGTCGCGGCGCGCTGGCGCGCGCCCTGCTGCGCGACGCCTATGCGTCATTGCGCGCGGTCGGCGCCATTGATCCGGCCGATGCGGCTCGCCTCGTGTCGCTCGGCGTGGACCGGGCGCGCCTGCAGGTGACGGGAGACACGCGCTACGATCAGGTGTGGACGCGCGCGTTGGGCGCAGACCGCGCCTCGTCGCTCCTTGCCCCGCTCGTCGCCGCCCGACCCACGCTGGTGGCGGGCTCCACATGGCCGAGTGATGAACAGGTGCTCGAGGAGGCGTGGCGCGTGGTGCGGCAGCAGGTCCCGGGCGTCCGGCTCATCATCGCCCCGCACGAGACCACGCCAACGCACCTCGCCGCCATCACGGCGTGGACAACGCGTGCCGGCCTGCGCGCCGCGCGACTCGGCGCGCCCGACGCCGGCAGCGCCGACGTGGTGATTGTGGACCGCGTGGGCGTGCTCGGCGACCTCTACGCGCTGGCCGATGTCGCCTATGTGGGAGGCGGGTTCCATGCCGCCGGCCTGCATTCGGTCATCGAACCGGCAGCGTTCGGTACCCCCGTGCTGTTCGGCCCGCGATGCACCGACAGCCGCGATGCCGGTCTGCTGCTCGCCGCAGACGGCGGCCACGCCGTAGCGAACGCGCAGGAACTCGGCGAGTCGCTGGCTAACTGGCTGTCGAGCGCCACCGCGCGCACCAGCGCGGGGGAACGCGCGCGCCAGGTGGTACGCGCCGGCATCGGCGCGGCACAGCGGTCGTTCGAGCTGGTGGAGGCGCTGCTGTAGGAGCAGAGAACGACATCCGAGCTCCCAATCCGCGCACTATTTTCTGAGTCCCTTCGGCGTCCACGCCACGCTGAACCCAATGCCGTTCCCTGAACCCAGATAGTCGCTCCCTCCCGCCATCGCGGCCAAGCGCAGCGCCACCTGGTCGGTGAGTTGCACGCTGCCGCCGACGTCCACCGCAACGTTGATCTTTGCGTCGGACCCGCCAGCCTTGCAGTCGTTGCAGCGGTCGTACGAGAGCCGCGGGTGCGCGAATGGCGTGATGCTCATGCCGCCATCGAGCAAGAAGCGGTGCCCCACCGAGGCGCCCACGGGCATGCGCACCACGTTATGCCCGCCCACGCCCGAGAAACCGATACCAGCGGTCAGTGCCACGTCGAACGGAAAGTCGGTGGTGGCGCGCGTCAGCTGCCGCGCGGCGTGGCCGCCCAGCACGAGGCGCGAGGAGGCGTTGCCGTCGGGATCGGCGAGGCCGGCATCAACGCCCAGCTGCCAGAGCGGCGACACCGCCTCCCGCCACTGGACCAGCAGCGTGGCTCCGGCGCGCCCGCCGTCGGCGGCGGCGAAGTTGTACTCGCGCTCGATAAGCGTCGGCAACTGGAACGAGGGATAGGTATACGACTGCGCCCCCGCGACGGCGGGCGCGAACAGAACGGCAAACAGCAGGCGATTCACGACTGGTTTCTCCGAGGTGGGGACTGTCTTCCTACCCCAGACGAATGCGGAAGTCCCGTGTCACGCGCCGTCCAGCATCTACCAACTACGATCGAGCGCAAACGACGGTCGCCCACCCGCTCTGTCGCGCTGTCCCCCGTGCCCCCGCACCACACCGTGCCCGTGCCCCTGCACCACACCGTGCCCGTGCCCCTGCACCCCACCGTGCAGTTCAGAGCGCCGTCGCCTTCTCCGTCACCACGCGCACGATATCGTCCACCACCTGCACGAAGCCGCCCGACACCGCAAATCGCATCGGCGTGGCGCCGTTCACGCGCAGCGTCCCCTGCCCCAGTACCGTGATCATCGGCGCATGGCTTGGCAGGATTCCCACCTCGCCATCGAACGCGGGCGCCACCACCGACGACGCCTCCCCTTCGAAGAGCGTCGCTTCCGGCGAGATCACCGAGACCTTGAGCATGGCCTAGGCCTGCAGCTTCTTGGCGTTCTCCACCACGTCCTCGATCCCGCCGGCCATGAAGAAGGCCTGCTCCGGCAGGTGGTCGAACTCGCCCGCGCAGAGGCGCTCGAACGACGAGATGGTCTCATCGATCTTGCAGTACTTGCCGGTGATGCCCGTGAACTGCTCGGCCACCGAGAACGGCTGCGACATGAAGCGCTGAATGCGGCGCGCGCGGCCCACGACCTTCTTGTCCTCTTCCGACAGTTCGTCCATGCCGAGGATCGCGATGATGTCCTGCAGTTCCTTGTAGCGCTGCAGGATGCGCTGCACCTCGGTGGCCGCCTTGTAGTGGCGCTCGCCGATGAACTGCGGATCGAGGATGCGCGAACCCGACGCCAGCGGGTCCACCGCGGGATAGATGCCCAGCTCGGTGATGGCGCGCGACAGCACAACCGTCGCGTCGAGGTGCGCGAACGCCGTCGCCGGTGCCGGATCGGTAATGTCGTCGGCCGGCACGTAGATGGCCTGCACCGACGTGATCGAGCCGTTGCGCGTCGAGGTGATGCGCTCCTGCAGGTCGCCCATCTCTGTCGCCAGCGTCGGCTGGTAGCCCACGGCGCTCGGCATGCGCCCCAGCAGCGCCGACACCTCGGAGCCCGCCTGCGTAAAGCGGAAGATGTTGTCAATGAACACCAGCACGTCCGCGTTCTCGCGATCGCGGAAGTACTCGGCGACCGTCAGGCCGGCGAGGCCCACGCGCAAGCGCGCGCCCGGCGGCTCGTTCATCTGGCCGTAGATCAGCGCCGTGCTCTTGAGGACGCCCGACTCCTGCATCTCGAGGTAGAGGTCGTTCCCCTCGCGCGTGCGCTCACCCACGCCGCAGAACACCGACTTGCCGCCGTGTCCCTTGGCCACGTTGTTGATGAGCTCCATGATCACGACCGTCTTGCCCACGCCGGCGCCGCCGAAGAGGCCGATCTTGCCGCCCTTCACGAACGGCGCGATGAGGTCAATGACCTTGATGCCCGTCTCGAAGACCTCGGTCTTGGGCTCGAGGTCCACGAAGTCCGGGCGCTTGCGGTGGATGGGCCAGCGCTCGACGCTCGCGGGGATGTCGGCGCCATTGTCCACGGGCTCGCCAAGCACGTTGAGGATGCGGCCGAGCGCCGCCGGGCCCACGGGCACCGTGATCGCCTGGCCGAGGTCCACCGCGTCCATGCCGCGCACGACGCCGTCCGTTGTGCTCATGGCGACCGCGCGCACCTGGTTGCGACCGATGTGCTGCTGCACCTCCGCCACCACGCGGATGGTCCCGCCGTTGTCGCTCGTCTCTTTCACTTCGAGGGCGTTGTACAGGTCGGGGAGGTGGCCGGACGCGAACTCAACGTCGAGCACGGGGCCGATGATCTGGACAATCTTCCCAACATTCGTGGCAGTGGCAGTCGTCATTATCGTGGTCAACCCTGGAGTGCCGCAGCGCCGCCGACGATTTCGGCGATCTCCTGCGTGATGTTGGCCTGGCGGGCGCGGTTGTAAGTGCGGCGGAGCAGATTCAGCATGTCCCCCGCGTTGTCGGTGGCGCTCTTCATGGCGGTGCGACGCGCCGCCTGCTCGGCCGCGGCGGTTTCGACGAGCGCGCGGTAGACCGCGTTGCGCACGTACGAGGGGAGTAGTTCGGTGAGAATCGCATCGGCCGAGGGGAACAACAGGTAGTCGCGCCCCGCACCCGCGCGCTGCGGCGCCGCCACCGGCAGCACACGGTTCGTGTGCGGCGGGGTGTTCAGCACCGAGTTGAACTTGGAATGCACGACGTACACCGCGTCAATAGCGCCGGTGCAGAAGTCGTCCATCAGCGCATCCACCAGTGAGGCCGCGTCGGCAGCCGTCGGCTTGTCGGAGATGTCCGTCCGCGTCGTGGCCAGGTCGCGGCCGACATAGCGGAAGAAGCCGATGCCCTTGCGGCCCACGACGTGCAGGTCCACGCGCACGCCGCGCTCCTCGAGGTACCCCACCGTGAGGCGTGCTTCCTTGATGAGGTTGGCGTTGAACGCGCCGCAGAGGCCGCGGTTCGCCGTGATCAGCACGACGGCGGCGCGGTGCTCGGCGGCGGGTTGGCGCAGCAGCGGGAAACGCTCGGCCAGATCCGCATTGAACAGGCTCGAGATCACGTCGCTGAGCGCCTGCGCGTATGGACGGGCCGCCATCACGCGGTCCGACGCACGCTTCATCTTCGACGTGGCGACCATTTCCATCGTACGCGTGATCTTCCGCGTATTCTCGGTGGTCTTGATGCGCCCTACGAGTTCGCGTCCCTTGGCCATGTGTTAAGCAGGTGAAGGCAGATGGCAGACGGCGGATGGCAGAGCGGTCACGCGAGGGACTTCTTGTAGGCGTCAATCGCCTGCTTCAGCGTCGCTTCCGTCTCCTTCGACAGCACCTTCTCCTTGCGGATGGCGTCGCCCACCTGCGGGTACTTGGCCGCCATGTAGGCGTGGAAGCCCGTCTCCCACGCGCGCACCTTGGCCACCGGCACGTCGTCAATGAAGCCGTTTGTCACCGCGTAGATGATCATCACCTGCTGCTCGACGACCATGGGGCGGTACTGCCCCTGCTTCAGCACTTCCACCGTTCGGGCGCCGCGGTCGAGCTGGCGCTTGGTGGCGGCGTCGAGGTCCGACGCGAACGCGGCGAAGGCCTCGAGCTCGCGGTACTGCGCCAGGTCGAGACGCAGGCGTCCGGCCACCGCCTTCATGGCCTTGATCTGCGCCGAGCCGCCCACGCGCGACACCGAGATGCCGACGTTGATGGCGGGACGCACGCCCGAGAAGAAGAGGTCGGACTCGAGAAAGATCTGGCCGTCGGTGATCGAGATGACGTTGGTCGGGATGTACGCCGACACGTCGCCGGCCTGCGTCTCGATGATCGGGAGCGCGGTGAGCGAGCCGCCCGGGGCGAGAATGTGCACGCCGTCCACGACCTTGGGGTCGTTGCTGATCTTCGCCGCGCGCTCGAGGAGGCGCGAGTGCAGGTAGAAAACGTCGCCCGGATACGCCTCGCGGCCCGGCGGGCGGCGCAGCACGAGCGAGATCTGCCGGTATGCCGCGGCCTGCTTGGACAGGTCGTCGTACACGACAAGCGTTGCCTTCCCCTCGTTGTACATGAAGTACTCGGCCATCGCCACGCCAGAGTAGGGTGCGATGTACTGCATCGGCGCCGGGTCGGAAGCGGTGGCGGCCACGACGATGCTGAACTCCATCGCGCCCGATTCCTTGAGCTTCTCCACCACTGAGGCGACGGTGGACGCCTTCTGGCCGATGGCCACATAGACGCAGATGACGCCCTGCCCCTTCTGGTTGATGATCGTGTCCACCGCGACGGCCGTCTTGCCCGTGCTGCGGTCGCCGATGATCAGCTCGCGCTGGCCGCGGCCGATCGGGATCATCGAGTCCACCGCCTTGATCCCCGTCTGAAGGGGCTCCTTCACCGGCTGGCGGACGATGATGCCCGGGGCGATGGACTCCACCTTGCGGGTATGTTTCGCGTTGATCGGGCCCATGCCGTCAATCGGGCGGCCAAGCGCGTCCACGACGCGGCCGATCATTTCGGGCCCCACCGGCACCTCGAGCACGCGCGCCGTGCGGCGCACTTCGTCCCCTTCCTTGATCTGCAGGTAGTCGCCCAGCACCACCGAGCCGATGTTGTCCTCTTCGAGGTTCAGCGCCAGCGCCGTAATGCGCTCGCCAGTGGAGGCGGCGGTGATCTCGAGCATCTCACCCGCCATCGCCTTCTTGAGGCCGTAAATGCGGGCGATGCCGTCCTTCACCTCCAGCACCGTGCCGATCTCCTCGACGTCCAGCGTGTTCAGGTCGGCGGCTTCGATTTCGCGAAGCAGGATGTCCTTGATCTCACCGGGGCGTAGCAACGTAGACATTGCGAATGCGGGGGAAGGGTACGGGGTGCGGTGCGTGGGGGATGGGGCGCACACCATGCGCCGACCCCCGGCAGCGCCGTCGTGAGACGGAGCGCCGCTGTTTTGATATAGCTTGTAAAAATAGTCCGGTGGAGCGCTCGACTTCAAGCCGTGGCGGTGGTGAGAATTCCCTTCTGCCTTCTGCCGTCTGCCGTCTGCCGTCTGCCGTCCGCCGTCCGCCGTCTCAAGGGCAAAGCAAGCGGGGCACCCCGAGAGGTGCCCCGCAAGCCCATCTACCTGTCCGTCAGATCTACCTGTCCCACCAGATGCGGGTATTCATGGCGTCAGCGCCCTGGCGGGCGATGGCTTCCAGGAGCTTCTCGTTGTTCACCGACTGCTCCGTCGTGGCGTACTGCATGCGACGCGGGATGAAGCTCACCTGCGCCTTCGGCCCCGGCACGAGACCCGCCGGAATGCCGGTGCGACGCCAATCGCTCCACGCTTCGCCGCCCTGCGTGAACGACGCGATCCACTTCTGCATGAGGATCTGCGTCAGGCCGGCGGTGCCGCCCGCATAGGCGACATTCGACGTGGCAAGGTACGCCGCGGCCTGCGCCGCCGTGCCGCCCCACTGCGTGATCGAGGCGGTGACGCCGGCGTCGTAGTAGCCCTTCGCGGCCGCCGAGCTCAAGCCACCCATACCCCGGTTGGCCGCCTCGGCGAGAATGAAGTTCTGCTCGGCGAAGGTCATCAGGTAAGTCGCCGTCTTCTTGCCCGCGGACGTGCCAAAGGTGCCGGCCACAGTCGCGCCCGGATACCACAGCGTGCCGATACGCGAACCCAGGGTCCCGTAGCTGCCCGCTCCCGTGTTGTCCAAGCCGGCCGGCTGGCCCACGTACGCCCCGGCCTGGTTGGGCTGGGCGTAGATCGGCAGGCGCGGATCGCTCCATGCCACCAGCACGTCCACCAGCGGCTTGCCCATGCGATAGTCGTCGCGGGTCAGGAAGTTGCTGGCCCACGGGTTGTCGAACGTCCCGTCACCCGGCCACGGCAGGGCAGCGTTGTCGGCGTTCGACGTCATCAGGCCGCCCGGCGCGGCGAGCGCCGCCGCAATCTCGGCCGTTGCCTTGGCCGCATCGGCCTTCTGGATGCGCATTGCCAGGCGCAGGCGCAGCGCATTGGAGAACTTCCTCCAATTCGCAACGTTGCCCGCGTAGATCGGATCCCCGTTGCCGAGGCCATTGCCCGACGACATCGCGGCCGTGGCATCGGTCAGCGTCTTCAGCATGCCGTAGTAGATGTCCTTCTGGGCATCGTATTTCGGCTTGAGCGTCGGGCCGGCGGTTCCCTGCAGCGCCTCGCTATAGGGAATGTCGCCGTAGATATCGGTCACGTTCTGGAACCCGAGCGTCTGCATGACCTTGGCAGGCCCCCAGACGCTCGGATCCTTGCTGGTCTGGCCTACCAGGAAGACCGCCTGATAGTCCATCAAGTCCGCCACGTACGGGCCGTTGAAATACCCGTCAATGGTCCCGGCGCGGTAGATGTAGCGGTCCTCGTCCGGGTACTGCGTCTGGGCGGTCTGCTGCGTGAGGAGCGACAGCATGGACAGCTGGTAGCCGGCGCCGCCGACTTGCTGTGCCGTGCTGACCACCGCCCTCGTGAAGATCGTCCCCGGAGGAGGCGGCGTGTTGAGCGACGGGCTGTTCGGGTCAACGTTCAGCCCGGTGAGGTCGGTCTGGCACGCCGTCGTCACAACTGCGACGGCGGCGAGCAGCGCGACCGAGAGCCGAGTCTTCTTCATAGTTCCATTCTCCCGGTTGACGGTCACGGAGTGATCGTGAAGTTGATGCCGAACGACCGCGTCGTCGGCAGTGCACCGAAGTCAAAGCCCTGTCCCCCGTTGCCCGACCCCGTCGAGTTCTCTGGATCGTAGTTCGGGAAGTCAGTCCAAGTGAACAGGTTTCGGCCGATGAGGGCCACGTTGAGCGCCGAGAGCTTGAGCCCCGTCAGGTGCTTGGAGGGCACGTCCCAACTGAGGCGCATGTCACGCAGCTTCACGAACCCGGTGTTGTAGATACCGTCTTCCACCGAGGCGAAGAAGTTCTCGTGGTAGTCCTGCGACGTAACGTTGACCGTGTTCGGCCTGCCGGTCGTCTTGTCAATGCCGTCCACCACGATGCCCGGCTTGTCCCAGTCCTGCTCACGGCCGTACAGCGACGACTCCAGCACGCCGGCGTAGTTGCCGAACCAGTTGCCCGACGAGAAGTTCTGGCCGCCCTGACGGATGTCGAGCAGGAAGCTGAACGTGTAGTTCTTGTAGCGGAACTCGTTGTTCACGCCGCCCGTCCAGTCCGGATTGACGTTGCCGAGCACGGTGTAGGCGGTTTGCCGAACCGGGAGGCCGCCCGACGTCATGATTTTGCCGGTGGCCGAGTCGCGCTGCCAGGCGCGTCCCAGAATGGCGCCGTACGGCTGGCCGACGCGCGCCTCGATGCGCGCGTTCCACTGCGACGCGAGGATGATGGTCGTGAGCCCCGGCGCCAGATCGTCCACCTTGTTCCGGTTGCGCGTGTAATTGAGTGTGGTGCGCCATGCGAAGCCGTTCTTGAGCTCCAGCGTGCGGAGCGTCACGAGCGCTTCAACGCCCTTGTTGCTCATCAGGCCTGCGTTGATGAACGCCGAGCTGTAGCCGATAGCCGGGGCCATCGCCATCGCGAAGATCTGGTCCTCGGTCTTCTTGTTGTACACCGACGCATCAACCGTCAGCCTGTCATCGAAGAGCGAGACTTCAATGCCGCCCTCGGTGCCAATCGTGCGCTCGGGCTTCAGGTTCGCGTTGGCCGATGCGTTGGGAAGCGTAAACAGCGTGCGGCCGCCGAACTTGTTGGACGAACCCTGGAATGTGGTCTGCAGTTGGTACGCGCCGGCGTCGGCACCCACCTGGGCATAGCCGCCGCGCAGCTTGGCGTAGGTCACAAAGCCACCCTTCGTGATCGCCGGGAAGAGGTCCGAGAGGACCACCGAGCCGTTGATCGAGGGGTAGAAGTACGAGCTGTTCTCCTTGGGGAGCGTGGACGAGAAGTCGTTGCGCCCCGTCACTTCGACGGTGGCCACGCGGTTAAACGTGACGATCGCCGACCCGTAGACGGAGTTCACCCCAGATTGCGTCTCACGGTTGGTCACCGTTGGCGTGATGCCGGAGTTGGACAGATTGTAGATCCCGGGCACCACCAGGTTGTTGGTGAACCAGCTGTTCGAGTAGCTGCTGTTCCGGCGGATGTTGCCGCCGACGTTGGTCGTGACGTCGAACCGACCGAATGTCTGGGTGGCCGTGAGCAGGCCTTCAACGTTCGACTCCGACGCGCGGACGTTGTTGCCCGTGTAGCCGCCCTTGCCCGACGGATCGGCATGGTCAATCTGGCCCGCGGCATACTTCTCTTCCGCCGTATAGCGGTAGAAGTCCTGGCCCATGCGCACCATGCCCTTCAGCCAGTCGGTCACCTGGTAGTTGGCCGTGGCCTGGCCGATGACGCGGTCGCGCGTGTCCATGTTGCTGTTCTCGTACTGCTGCCAGAACGGGTTGTTGTGGTAGTTGTAGTTCCAGTTGAACAGGCTACCGTCATCCTTGTAGTACCTGTTCTTGAGCGCCATGATGTCCACCTGACGTCCGAACCAGGTGAAGCCCATGAACGGGTTGCCTTCGGCGTAGCCCACTTCGGAGCGGTTGATGCCCTGGTTCTGCACGACCTGCAGCGAGCCCGACACGTTGAGCTTGTCCGTGACCGCGGCGCTGGCCGAGAGCGAGGCGGCCAGCTTGGCCAGCTTCGAGTTCGGCACGATGCCGGCCACGTTGTCCTTGGTCAGCGACAGACGCGCCGCCGTCTTGGCGCCGTTCGCCGTGACGGTGACGCTGTTCGACACCGTGTGGCCCGTCGTGAAGAAATCCCGCACGTTGTTCGGGTACGCGATCCACGGCATGTTCTTCCCCGTGAACTGGTCAATGAGCCGACCGTCGAGCTTCGGCCCCCACGACTCGTCCGCGTAGTCATTGATGCCGCCGCCGGCGCCGTCCACGAACTTGAACTCGCCGCCGAAGCCCTGGCCGTACATGTTCTGGAACTTCGGCATCACCGAAAAGACGTCCGCGGTGGCGTAGCTGCGGAGCTGAACGCTGACGCCCTCGGCCGCGCTGCGGCCCGACTTGGTGGAGATCACCACCGCGCCGTTCGACGCGCGCGAGCCATACAGCGCCGCGGCGTTGGGGCCCTTGAGCACCGTAATGCTCGCGATGTCGTCGGGGTTCAGGTCGGAGATGGCGCTGCCGTAGTCGCGGCCGGAGTACGAGGCCCCTGATTGGGGCACGGTCGAGAAGCCGGCGTTCGACACCGGAATGCCGTCCACCACGAAGAGCGGCTGGTTGTTGCCCGTAATGGAGCCGGCGCCGCGGATGATGATACGGGTGGAGCCGCCGATGGACCCGCTCCCCTGGATCGTGAGGCCGGAGGCCTTGCCCGACATCGAATTGATGAGGTTCGTCTCGCGCGTCGTCGTCAGGCTGGTGTTGTCGAGCGCCTGCTGCGACGTGCCGATGGTCGCCTTCTCGCGCTGCACGCTGAGGGCCGTCACCATCATACCGGTGAGCTGCACGGCCTGCGCCTGTAGTGTGAAGTCCACCGTGAGCGTGGTGCCGTTGAGGTCAACGTTGCTCTGCGCGCGGCGGTAGCCGATGCGGCGTGCCGCGAGCACGGAGGGGCCACGGTTGCGGCCCGCGACGGTGATCGTGTACCGGCCGTCCTCGCCCGTCTGCGCGCCGGTCTTGATCGCGTCAATGAAGACGCTGGTGCCGGGGAGAGGCGCGCCAGCCTCAGAGACGACGCGTCCCTTGATGATGGTGGGAGCCTGCGCTTGAGCGACGGCGCTGACGCCGGCGAACAGGGCCAGGCATGCCACGCCTGTAAGCCAAGCACGGGCCAATCGGATCTTCATGCTGTATCCTCCGAGGAGAGGGACTGAATGGTGGAACCAACACACCTTCGACTGCGACGATCCAATTCCGAACGATTCCGCAATGCGCCGGCGCACGGCAGTATAAATAGGTAGCGGCGATACCGCAAACGAGTCGCGGTGTAATTCGGCAGACGGGGTCTGCCGAACTCGCAGAGGCTAGATATAGGCAACTCGATGCTGTTTCGGTAGGGCTTTGCCCGATACCCCTAGTCTCGGCTGCGTGACCTCCCCTGGCTGAACCGGGCCAGCAAGTCGCGAGCGCGCAGGCGCATCAGCGAGGGGGCCCCGATGCCCGCCACACGGTGCGCTGTGTTGGCGAGATGCGACGGGGAGGCAAATCCAAGCACCGTGGCCACATCGGTGAGGTCATACCCCGGGTTCTTGGCCAGCTCGGCGGCCGCGATGAGGCGCACGAGGTCAATCACGCGCTTGAGGTTCGGCGCGCCCGACGCGGCAAACGAGCGGCTCAGGTGCTCACGCGTGATGCCGAGCGCTCGCGCGATGGCGTCGGTGCGTACCGGGCGGCCGCCCGAGGCGACGACGTACTCCCACGCCCGTTGCTGAAGCGGGGCATCGAGACCCAGCGCGGCATGCGCCCCACGGAGCGCGGCGGCGAACCGCGCGGTGAACGCCTGCGGCGCCACGAGTTCGCGCAGCGCGACGTCGTCAACGCCTTCGACCAGCACGTCAGCCACGTCGAGTGCGGCGCTGCGGCCCAGCACTGCGGCGTCGGCAAGACGCGGGGCCACGAGCGCGAAGAACGGGATGCTGGGCAGCTGTCGCGCTAGCGAGGCCACCGCCCAGGCGTCGTCGCCACTGCCGCAGAGGT
This sequence comes from uncultured Gemmatimonadota bacterium, assembly GCA_947085385.1. Taxonomy (GTDB): domain Bacteria; phylum Gemmatimonadota; class Gemmatimonadetes; order Gemmatimonadales; family Gemmatimonadaceae; genus PNKL01. Next base: position 99,989 of record CAMTWA010000002.1, read on the forward strand.
CCACCACGACGGCGTCCACGAGTGAGGCGCGAAGCGTGGCGCCGGCCGCCTCGGCCGTGCGGACGACGAGCAGCCGCGCGCGGCGCCGCGTGAACGCGCGCCGCAGCAACGCGCGCCCCTTGTCGCGCGTGGTGAGCGCGAGCACCGTCGGCAGGAACTCCTGGACCCGCTGGACCGCGGCCGTCACGGCGGACCGTCCGGTGCGAGCATCGCCTGGGCGCGCGCGAGCACGGCGCGCGCGTTCTCGTAGGCCACCAGCGACGACGCTTCGGCGAAGGAGAGCCATTTGCAGGCGGTGATCCCCTCCCGGCGCAACGGGCGTGCGTGGCCGCCGGTCGCCTCGATGAGGTAGAAGTGGCAGACCTTGTGCACCAGCCCGCCGCGGAACCTGAAGTTCCAGTCGATAATCTCCACCGGCGCCCTGAGCGTGAGCCCCGAGAGCCCGGTCTCCTCGCGCACCTCGCGGATGGCCGCTGCGTCGGGCGACTCACCGTCCTCCAGATGGCCCTTGGGAAAACCCCAGTTCCGGTAGCTGTCGCGGATGAGCAGGACGCGAACGCCCTCCGGCGAGCGACGAAAGACGATGCCGCCGGCGGAGACCTCCTCGCGCGGCGCCCGGGCGGGCGCCTTCATATGGTGTGGCCCGGGTCAACGTCGGCGCGCCCCTCGACGAAACCGCGTACCACAGGGTCGCTCGACTGCGTGATCTCGTCCACGGTGCCCACCTGGCGCACCTTGCCATCGTACAGCATCGCGATGCGCGTGGCGACGGTGTACGCCGAGTGCATGTCGTGCGTAATGACGATGGAGGTGACGCCGAGTGTGCGCTGCATGCGGAGCATGAGCTCGTTAATGACGGCGCTCGTTACGGGATCGAGCCCGGTGGTCGGTTCGTCGTAGAGCAGGTACTTGGGGCGCAGCGCAATGGCGCGCGCGATGCCGACGCGCTTGCGCATGCCGCCGGAGAGCTCGATGGGCAGAATCTGCGCGGCGTCCGGCAGGTCAACCAGCGCGAGCGCCTCGTGGACGCGCGCCTCGATGTCGCGCTCGGCGAGGTGGCCTAGGCGCCGGAGGCCCATCGCCACGTTGTCCCCGACCGAAAGCGAGTCGAAGAGGGCGGCGAACTGGAAGACGTAGCCGATCTTCGCGCGCAGCTCGTACAGCTCCTGACGGCCGAGGGCTGGGACTTCGAGGCCGTCCACGAAGACCGTCCCCTGATCTGGTTCGAGCAATCCCACGATGTGCTTGATGGCGACCGATTTCCCCGTCCCCGAGTAGCCGATGATGGCGACAGTCTCCCCTTCCGGCACCTCGAGCGAGAAGCCCCGGAGCACCTGCTTGGGGCCGAAGGCCTTGTGGATGTTGTCGAGGACGATCACAAAAAGTTGCGTGAGGGAGTTGATGCAATATGGAGATGATCGCCGATGGCGGCGAGGGCGAAGGAGGCTGGCGAAGGAGGCTGGTGAACGAGGCTGGCGGAAGTTGATTGGGGATTAGGAGCTCGGAGTGGGATGGGCGATGGGGATTGGTGATCGGGATTGGTGATTCCCGCAACGACGAGGGCCCGGCGCCGAAATCGCGCCGGGCCCATCTGCCGTCCGCCATCTGCCGTCTGCCGTCCGCCGTCCGCTACTACGAACTGAACGACTGCAGCGCCCGCCCCACATCGCCTTCGCGCAGGCGCTTGAGCGCGCGGTCCCTGAGCTGGCGCACGCGCTCGCGGGTGACGCCGAGCATGGAGCCGATTTCCTCGAGGGTGTGTTCGCGCCCGCCTTCGAGGCCGAAGTACAGGCGCAGTACCTTGGCGTCGCGCGGTGGGAGGGTGCCGAGCGCCTGCTCGATCTCGTCGGTGAGGAAGCGGTTCATCGCCTCTTCCTCGGTGTCGGGCATCTCGTCGGCGACGAAGCGCTCGATGAGCGACCGGTCGCCGTCGGGATCCATGGGGGCGTCGAGGCGCACGTCGCCGCTGTTGAGCGCGGCGAGCGACGAGACGACGTCCACCGAGAGGCCCGTCACCTTGGAGAGCTCCTCGGGGGTGGGCTCGCGGCGCATCTTCTGGCGCAGGATCTCCGACGCCTTGATGATGCGCGAGAGGTCGGCGGTGCGGTTGAGCGGCACACGGACCGTGCGGCCTTGGCGCGCGAGAGACGAGAGGATGGCTTGGCGGATCCACCACACCGCGTACGAGATGAACTTGACGCCCTGGTCGGGGTCGAACTTCCGCGCCGCCGTGAGGAGGCCGACGTTGCCCTCGCCGATGAGGTCAATGAGCGGGAGCCCGCGATTCTGGTACTTCTTCGCGACGGAGATGACGAAGCGCAGGTTGCGCTTGACCAGCTCCTGCAGGGCGTCGGGATCGCCCGCGCGGATCTTGCGCGCGACCTCGATCTCCTCGTTGCCCTTGAGGAGGGGGTAGGTGCTGACCTCGTACAGGTACTGGTCGAGGATGTCGCGCTCGGGCTCGCTGGGCGCGATCCCGGTGGGGACCGCGCGGCGACGGCGGCGCTTGACTTCGGTGGCCATGTCTATGCCTCGACGAGCCAGGGGGCTCGAGCGTGAATCGGTAAGTCGGGAGACCCGGAACGGGACTGGCCCGGTACGACAACGGCGCGCTCGCCTACTGGTTCTTACGTGTGCGGCGCAGCCAATGCTGAGTACTGATGCAAGGCGACTAAAAATAGCGCGAAACTGGATTTCCGCTAGAGAGACCGCTTGACCCAGATGATACGCTCGGATAGCTTTTTTGGTTCCTGACGGAACGCATGGGCTCGCCCGCGCGCCTGTTGGGAACCCGGGGGCGTAGCTCAGTTGGGAGAGCGCTTGAATGGCATTCAAGAGGTCAGCGGTTCGATCCCGCTCGCCTCCACTGGGGTCCGGCTTCGGCCGAATCATCCTGTTCCGACACCCATACCGGGACACGCGCGGGAATAGCTCAGTTGGTAGAGCACAACCTTGCCAAGGTTGGGGTCGCGGGTTCGAGTCCCGTTTCCCGCTCTAGAAGAGAAACAACAGAGAGACAACAGAGAGACAACGGAAGAACAACAGACACGGTGGCCTGAGGGATCAGCAGTTCCGCTTCGGGGTACGTAGGAAGGTCAGCGCAATCGCGGGAATGGGATTTGTGCGCCTTCCGGTGTCGCCCCCGAGTTCCGGGCGGTTAGCTCAGTTGGTTAGAGCGCCACGTTGACATCGTGGAGGTCACAAGTTCGAGTCTTGTACCGCCCATTGCCTCACGAGAGCGCTTCGTGGGGCATTTTGTTATCTTCCCCGCGTCACCTGCCGGACAGCCGGCACCATCCCATTATCCGATGACGCTCATCACTCGCATATCGCTCGTGGCCGCGCTGGTAGCGGCCCCCTTGTCCGCTCAGGTTCCAGCGGCGGAGTCGGCATGTCCGGTGGACATGAACCAGCCGAAGGACCTGATCACTCCCTACAACATCTCCCGCATGCGCGCGCTGCAATTGGCGCCAGGCGATGAACGCGCGAAGACGATTCGCGACATCATGAAGGTGCTGGCCAACCCGAAGGTCGCGTCGCAGAACCGGCAGGGCGTGGACCTGTTCGCCGGGCAGATGCTCATCCTGTACATGGCCCAGCCGAACGTTGGCGAAACGGCCACGCGCGCCCAGCTGAATTGGGGCGAGCCGAAGGATCAGGTGATCGACTTGGCCAAGACCGCCGATTCGCTGTTCGTCACCGTCGAATCGGTGCATCCGGCCTGCCTCAGCGAGACGAAGCCGTGGCGCATGTCCAAGCCGTGGCAGGACCGCATCAACGCCGCGTTCCGCACGATGGCGGCGAACGACGTCGACTCGGCGGAGTTCTACGCCAAGCAGTCGCAGGTGCTCGACCGCACGTCGCCGTACGCCCACCGCGTCTTCGCGGCGATCGCCCAGCAGCGCGGGTCGTCGGCCGACATGATGAAGCACCTCGAGGCGGCGCTCGTCGCCACAGAGAACGACACGATCTACATCGAAGATCGCCGCGCGGTGCAGTTCCAGATCGGCCAGACGGGCCTTGAGTATGCCGAGCTCCAGCCGGAGCCGAAACGCACCGAGACGCTGCGCCGGTCGGCCGCCGTGCTGACCGCGCTCGCCACCGAGGCGCCCGGCGCCGAGGCGACTCCGTACGCGCTGTCGGGAATCGGCATCGCCGCGACGTCGCTGAAGGACAGCACACTCTTTGAGAAGTGCTACCTGCTGGTGGACGGCGCGGTGGACAAGTACAGCGACATGTCGGTGCTGCAGGCCGCCATCTGCGCCAACCGCCTAGGCAAGACGGTGGAAGCGGTGAAGCTGTTCGAGGCAACGCTGGTGAAGAACCCGAACTCGCGCGACGCGTTGTACAATGCCGCCGCGCTGATGTACGAGCTGCGCAAGGGCAAGGAGATGATGCCGCTCGTGAGCCATCTCACGGCGATTGATCCGGGCAACCCGGATAACACCTCGCTGTACGCGTATGCGTACAACGTGCTGAATGAACAATGGACGCCGCCCACGCCGCCCACGCCGCCCACGCCGCCCCCGGCGGCCGTGCCGGCACAGCCGGCGAGGCCGGGTGCACGGCCGGCCGCGCCGCCACCGCCGCCGCCGAGCCCGTATGCCGACTCGGTGATGCGATACATGAAGCTGGCAGACGACATGCCGCAGCGGCTGGTGATCACCGAGTTCGTGCGCTATGCCGACCGCGCGGTGGTAAAGGGCGAGATCGAGAATCGGTCGAAGGCAGCGAAGACATACGAGGTGACGTTCGAGCTGCTGGACCTGGCCGGCGCCGTGGTGGACACGCAGGTGGCGAAGGTCGAGAATCTGGCGGCCGGGGCGACGGGCGCGTTCGAGATCAAGTCGGACAAGGCGAAGATCGCGGCGTGGCGGTACGCGCCGATCAAGTAGCGAGAGAGCGGTTCACGAGCAGCCTTCTGCGCTGGTAGTCACCGATGTGGTGGTGCCGGAGCGGGAGGGGCTTGGGAGACTGATGCAGGTGCGGCCACGCCGCGATGCCGGCAATGCTGGCGGCGCTGATGAAGCGGCGTGAATGCTGATTGACCTGCGGGGTTGGTTCGGGTATATTTTGTGTCTCGCCGGCGGCAGTTTGCGCCGGCGTAGGCGTCCCCAGGGGCGTTCGAAGACCGAAGGGCGCTCGTAGCTCAATTGGATAGAGCATCTGACTACGGATCAGAAGGTTGCAGGTTCGAGTCCTGCCGGGCGCATGTAGGGCAGATGGTAGACAGTAGATGGTAGATGGTGGAAGAGACTTTACCGAGAATCGGGGCGTAGCTTAGCCCGGTAGAGCGCCTGCTTCGGGAGCAGGAGGTCGGAGGTTCAAATCCTCTCGCCCCGACTGTGGAGTACAGCGAACGGCAGAAGCCGACAGAGTGCAGCAGAGGCCGCCAACGGAGAATCCGCAGGCGGCCTTTCTGTCATTGATGGCTTCGGGCGGCGGAACACCGAACCGCGCTTACTTCCCCTCGTACCCCCACGGCGCCGGCGGCAGCGGCATCTCGCGCGTCAGGTCGAACTCCACCCGGAAAAGCCGCCCGGGCCGCGCGAGTTCGTACACGAAACGCCGACCGCGCTCAACCTCCATCGCCCACACGTTCGGCAGCGACACGGGGCGATTCAGGCGAGTGAAGAGCGCCTTCGTCTCGGCGTCGGCCGGGAACTCCTGACGCACAGCCGTGCCCGGCTTCGCGGTGACGCCGCCATACATCGTGAGGCTGTCAGGCGACCCGTCCTGATGCCGGTGATCGTGCTTGAGCGTGATCCCGCCGCCCGTCCGCGTGAGCAGCCAGGTGCGTGACCGATCATCGCCGACGTGGAACGGCAGTTCGAGCCGGTCCTTCTCGCAACGCCGAACATGCACCACGAGCGCCTTCCCCTCGAACGGATCGGCAGCGGTTGGCGCCGGTTCGTTGGCGACAATCCGCCCCGCGAACGCCTTGCCGCACAGGCCCGACACGCTCGCGAAGAACCGGTCAGCTTCGCTCGCCGTTGGCGCCTGGGCGCGCACCGCCGAAGGAAGCACGGCGTTGGCACCTGCGGCGAAGCCCGCCGCGACACCGACTGCGACGATGGTCGCGACGCGAGCCCGCACGGTCACTTCCGCGTCTGCTTCAGCGCGTCATCCACCAGTTGCTTGAGCTGGTCGTACCCGAAGCTCGGCATGGGCTTGCCGTTGACGAAGAACTCGGGCGTCATCGTCACGCTCAGCGCGCCGGCGTCGGCGATGTCCTGCGCAATCATCTGCGCGATCTCGGGCGACGCCATGTCGGCCAGCATTTGCTCGCGATTCAGGCCAAGCCCCTCAAGCTGCTTCCACGCCGCTGCCGCCTGGGGCGTGTGGTTTGGCGACCAAGCGGCCTGCGATGCCAAGAGCGCTTCAAGCGCAGGCCAGAACTTGTCCTGCTTGCGCGCCGCCTCCAGCATGGCCACGACGTCCTGCGAGCCGTTGTGGAACGGCGCCCAGCGCAGCACCACCCGAATGCGGCCGGGATTGGCGGCCATCATGTCCTTGACCAGCGGATAGAACGTCGCGCAGGTCTCGCAGGCGGGATCGAGAAACTCGACGATCGTCACCGGCGCGTCGGCCGGACCAAGCGTCGGCGCGTGCGCGCGGACGAGGGCCGCCTGGCTGGCCTCGGGAATCGTCGAGGTGGCCGCAGACTTGGAGGCGTTGTACGCCAACGTCCCCCCTACGAACAGCACCGCGAACGCCACCGCGGCGCCGACAAACAGGGTCTGTTGCTTCACTTGGCACTCCGGTAGTAGGCGAACGTCAGCAAGGCTGCGATCGCCGCGAACGCCACGAACGACAGCAGCGGAATTGTCACGAAACCGAACCACTCAATCACCGTCTCCGAGCACGGAACGCCCTGCTTGCACGGCTCGAGGCGTTGCGGAATGACCCCCGCCACCAGGAGCACATGAAAAGCCGCCACCAGCGCGCCAATTCCGGCGAGGGGCAGCGCACTGCGCACCACGTTGCGGTCGAACGGAAAGAGCCCGAACGGCAGGATCAACGCCATCGGAAACATGAAGATGCGCTGGTACCAGCAGAGCGAGCAGGGAGGCAACTGCATGACCTCGCCGAAGAACAGCGCGCCGAGCGTCGAGGCGCTGGCGATCAGCCACGCGCCAAAGGCCAGCGTCCACGCCCGCGCGTCCGTGTCCCCGCGATTCGCCCCGACGCGTCCATTCTCACCGGGTGTCTGCATTCCAGAAAGTTAGCAGGGATGCCGACGCGAAGGGGAGAGTTCGACACACCCTACGAGATGTTCTTCCTGGGCTTCTGGATCCTGAACAGGAATGCCTGCTCCACCAGCAGCCTGACGGGGCGGCCGCCGACGCGCGCGGGCAGGTACTTCATCTTGGGCATGGCGTCGAGCACGGCCCGCGAGAAGGCCGAGTGGGCGGAGGAGATCGCGCGCACCGTGTGCATGTCAATCAGGCCGGTGGAGTCAATGACGAAGCGGAAGACGGCCGTGCCTTCGATCCTGCGCTGGGCGAGGGCCTGCGGATACTCAGGAGCCGCACTCGTGGCGTCGAAGACCGCTATTGAATCGACTTCCACGGTGCTCAACGCATTGTCGCCAACGCCGGGCTCGACGGTCTCGGCGTCCGACGGACTGGGGTGGAAGGTGACCCCCTCGTGCGCTCCAGTTCCCGCGCCGCCGGTGCCGGCCACACCCTCTCTCCATCGCGGCGTCACCGTACCAAAGGTCCGCGGGTCCAAGGGCGCGGGCTCACTCGCCTGCCCGGGCCGTTGCGGCCCAATGTCACGGGGGACCGGATACAGGTACTGGACGGTCTCCTCGACGAACTGCCGCACGGCGTTGATGACCCGCTCGCCGCTCATGGCCAGCGCGATGAAAACGCCCGCGTGCAGCGCAATGCTGACGAGCGTGGCCCCCAGCGACCGCGGAGGCTTCTGTTGTTCGGCCAGCAGTAGGTGCATGGCGCACACCTGCAGTCGAGGGCTGCGGCTCGTACAAGGGGGGATCGCGGGACCGCACACCCGGTGCCGTCCCTTGTTTCAGTCTAGAACGCCCGTGCCCGGTGCGCAACGCGAACGGCCGCGCCCGTCGTCAACACCCACGACCGCGCTATCTTTACCGTCGTCCCGTCCCCATGCCCTCCCCGCCACCGCGACGCAATGCCCCAACGCGAGGTTGACCTGACGGCGCTCGCCTGCCCTGCCGGCGGATCGCGCGTATCAACGATGGCCGCCGGTCTCTCGGGCTCGGAGATCCTCAAGATCGCCGCCGAAATCCGCGCGATGGTGCTCGAGGGCGCGCGGATCTGCAATCTCACCGTGGGCGACTTCGACCCGGCGCAGTTCCCGATTCCGGAGACATTGCGCGACGAGATCGCGACGGCGCTCGCGAACGGCGAGACGAACTACCCGCCCGCCGACGGCGTGCTCGAACTCCGGCAGGCGGTGCAGGCGTACTACCGCCGCGAACTTGGTCTCTCGTACCCGCTGGAGTGCATCCAGGTCACCGGCGGCGCGCGCCCGGTGATCTACAGCACCTATCGCAGCCTCGTGGATCCGGGCGACCGCGTGGTCTACCCGCTGCCGTCGTGGAACAACAACCACTACGTGCACCTGCTGGGCGCGGTAGGAGTGCCGGTACCGTGCTCGAGCACCAACCGATTCCTCCCCACCGCCGCGGAGCTGTCGCCGGCACTGCGTGGGGCGCGGCTCCTCTGCCTGAACTCGCCGCTCAATCCGTCGGGCACGGCCATCGCCCCGGAGGAACTGACGGCCATCTGCCGGGCGATCATCGCGGAGAACAGGCGACGCGATGGGACGACCGAGCGACCGCTCTTCCTGCTGTACGACCACGTCTACTGGCCGCTCTGCGTAGGCGACGTTCGGCATGTGACGCCGCCGCAACTGGTGCCGGAGATGGCCAAGTATACCGTGCTTGTGGACGGCATCTCCAAGGCGTTTTCCTCCACCGGGCTGCGCGTCGGCTGGGCGGTTGGCCCTGCCGACGTCATCGCCCGCATAGGCGCGATCATCGCGCACATGGGGGCGTGGGCGCCTCGCGCCGAGCAGGTGGCGACCGCTCGCTTCCTCGGCGACGTCGTCGCGCAGCAGGCATTCCGCGAGACGTTCATTCCGGCCATTCAGCGCCGGCTCGAGGCGGTGTACCGCGGACTCGATGCCATGCGCGCCAAGGGACTGCCGGTGGAGGCGCTGCCGCCCGCAGGGGCGATTTACCTGACGACGCGCATTCACCCGTTTGGAAAGCAGACGTCAAACGGCACGGTGCTCACGACCAACGACCACGTGCGCCGCTGGATGCTGGAGTCGGCACAGATTGGCGTCGTCCCGTTTCAAGCGTTCGGCGTGCCCGGCGAAAGCGGCTGGTTCCGGCTGAGCGTCGGCGCGGCGAGCGAGGCGGATATTGCTGCGGCGATGCCGCGGCTCGAGGCGGCGCTTGCGGCGCTTCGGTAGGCTTACGGCGCGTCTGGCGCAGGGTGCGCGCGGCCGCGCGACGCGTGCGGTGTCACTCGCCTTGCTCTGCGCCGGCGCGGGGTGCGGCAAGGACTCCACGCCGCCCCTCGTTGCGACGACGCTCGTGACGTCGGTGTCGAACATCACGTTCGACGCGCTGGGGGCGATGCAAGCGTTCACCGTCACGGTGCACGACCAGAATGGCGCGGCGATGCCAACCGCCGTGCCGACGGCGGTATCGTCGGCGCCTTCGGTCGCGTCGGTGAGCGGTGGCGCGAGCCCGACGGTGACGGCCGTCGCCAACGGGAGCGTGACCATTACCGTCACCGCGGGGCGCGCGAGCCTAAGCGTGCCGGTGACGGTGGCGCAGGTGCCGGTGGCCCCGGTCAAGCTGTCCGGCGACGCGCAGAGCGGTGCGGTGGGCACGGCACTGGCGAGCCCGATCCGCCTGCGACTGCAAGACCGCCTGGGGAGCGCCGTGGCCGGCGTCGCGGTGACCTTTTCGCCCGCCATTGGAGGCGGCTCGCTGAACTCGGCAATTGTGGCCACAGGCGGCGATGGCACGGCGTCCACCAGCTGGACCCTTGGCACAGTCGCCGGCATCCACGTACTGCAAGCGGTGGTCGCAGGCGTGAAGGACACCCTCTTCTTCACGGCAACAGCCACCGCCGGCCCGGCTGCCGTGCTTATTGCGTTCGCCGGCAACAACCAGACCGCCGGCGCCGGCACAGCCGTGCCGATCGCGCCCGCGGTGCGCGTCTCCGACGCGTACGGCAATCCGGTGGCCGGCGTCGTCGTCACGTTTACGGTTTCAGCAGGCGGCGGGTCGGCCGGCGGGACGACGGCGACGAGCAATGCCGCGGGAATTGCGGCGGTCGGCAGCTGGGTGCTGGGCAACCTGACGGGCACCAACACGCTGACCGCCAGTTCCCCGGGACTGCCCAGCGCGATCTTCAACGCCACGTCCTCCTCCGCGCCGGTCATCGTTTCGGTGCAGCCGCAGCCGCTGGTGCCGGGATCGGCCTTCGTCGTCACCGGCAGCGGCTTTGCACCGACCGTGGCCGGCAATACGATTCGCGTGTCAGGAGTGAACGCGACGGTCACGGCCGCCACCGCGACCACCGTTACCGCCACGGCGCCGTGCGTGCCCAGCGGCACCGTGCCGGTCGTGGTGACGAGCAGCGGCTCCGTAAGTGGCGCGGTCGCCGTACCGCTGACGGGGACTTCTCGCGCGCTCGCCGTCGGCCAGGCCTTCGTGGCGACATCGAACGCCGCCAGCCGGTGCAACGAACTGCCGGCCACAGGGGGCGCCGCGCGCTACCTGATCTCGGTGTACAGCACGTCCACCTCGGCCAACTCCCTCATTGATTTCGAACTCGGCGGCAATCCGTCCGCGAGCGCATCGAGCGAGCGGCAGTTTGCGCCGCTGCGCGCGTCGCGAACCGCATTGGCCGAACCGTCCGCCGACGCGGAGCGCGACGTGGCGCACTGGGAGCACCTGGAGCGGGAGCGCGCGCTCGTGGAGCAGCTCCGCGCGCGCGCGGCTCAGGAGACGCCGCCGCGAGGACGCGCCGTCACTGCCTCGGCCGTCGCCCCTGCAGTCGGCGATCGGCGCGTGCTGTACTTTCCGTATTCGTCGTGCACCGACACCACGGCGCGCATCACGGCGGTGACGCTGTACTCCGGGAGCCGGGCCGTCATCTGGGAAGACACCTCCAACGTCCTGCTCGCCGCGGCCGACACCGCGCTGGCCGACCGCTACCAGCGCCTTGGACGGATCTTCGACGCGGACCAGTACGACGTCGTGCGCCAGACGATCGGCGACCCGCTGCGTCGCGACGCGTTGACCGACGCTGACGGCCGCGTGCATATGGTCTTCACGCGTCGCGTGAACGACATCGGTGGCGTCGCCGCGTTCGTGACGAGCGCCGACCAGTTTCCACCGTCCACCTGCGCCACCAGCAACTTCGGCGAGTTCTTCTATGGCAACGTGCCGACGGGCGCAGGGACGTCGCTCGAATCCACGGCGAATCCAAGCGGTTGGTTCAACTTCATGGGCCGCACCGTCATTCACGAGGTGAAGCACATCGCCTCGATGGCCGCGCGCGTGGCCAACGGCGCCCCCTTCGAAGCCAGCTGGCTCGAGGAGGGGACGGCCCGCCACGCCGAGGAGGTGTGGACCCGGCAGGTGCTGCACCGCACCGCCTTTGGCGGCAACGCCGGCTTCGGCACGGCGGCCTCCAATGGGCTGTACTGCGACTTCAATCCATCGAACGCCACGTGCCTGAGCAATGATCTGCTGCGCCGGCCGAGCTTCGGCGTACGACGCCAGTTCAACGAGATCCGGCCACGGCTTCTCGAACCCTGGAACTGGTCACCGTACGGCGACGCTTCGGGACAGACCGGCAGTGTGTTCTATCAGACCGCCTGGTCGCTGGTGCGCTACGCCATTGACCGGTACGGCGCGTCGGATGCCGCCTTCCTGACCGCGCTGACCTCGTCGAATTCCACCGGCACGACCAACCTGGCGGCCGTGGCCGGAATCCCGATCGAACAGCTGATCGGCCAATGGACGCTGGCGCTGTACATGGACGACTATCCCGGGCTTGCGAATCCGTCGAGCGACCTGCTGTTCCGCACGTGGAACCTGCGGAACATCTACGCATCGTTGAACGCCGATCCGGCGTGGGCAAGCCGGTTCAACACCACCTTCCCCATCCAGCCCACGGCGCTGTCGTTCGGATCGTTCACGGCGCTGCAGACGGGAGTGCGCGGCGGCGCCAACGCGTACTTCGAGCTGAGCGGCCCCGCGTCGGGCGTCCAGCTGCTGAACCTGCGCGCGGTCGGCGGCGGCACGGCGTCGGCGCTGTTGCGCGTTGCGATCGCGAGAATTCAATGAGAAGGCTGGTCATCGCCGCCTGCGCCGTTGTGGCCGCGCTGCCCGCGTGCTCGCGCCCGCGGGCGACCCCGTGGCCGATAGCGGTGCTTGCGGCAGAAGATTCCGTGCGCGCCATCGTGGAGCGCGCTGGCAGCGAGCCCTTGGCGCAAGCGATTGCGCGCACAGCGGGAGGCGCCTCCTGCGTCCTGCGTACCGCATCGCCGATGTCGTTCGATGCGCTCGCGGGGCTTGAGGTGACGCTGTGGGGCCGCCGCGCGGCGCCAGAGCCGGCGAAGATGCCGGGGACCGCCTGCCTGCTGGACGTGTCGCGCTATGCGGTGCGCGCGGTGGACGGTATTGCCGCGGTGGACGGCGTGCTGCGCGCCGACGGCGCATCATACGCACTCGAGACCGCAGACGGCGCGCGGCGGCCACTCCGCGAAGTCCCGACGGCGCTGCGTGCGCAGGTGGGAGCGCGGATCTTCTGGGCCGGTCCGCTCGACCGAGCGCCGGCGGCGTATGGGGTGTTGGTGGCAGCGCCGCGATAGCACGCGTGCGTCGCCGTCTGTCTCCATGACGGGCGCCATGGGCCGGACGCGGGGGCGCGTCCGACGGCAGACGGTCTGATGGCATTCGTCGACGGAACGGCAGGTAGACGGCGGGTTAGTATTGGTCTTGGGGCGTGCCACCCATGGTCAGCCTGCCTCGCTCCGTCCGTGCCTTTGGACCTTCATCATTCTGATCATATGTCGAACACCGACCGCCTCCGCGAACTGGCGATCAGCGACGCCGGGTTTGTCTTCGATCCCGTGACTGGCCACACCTATAATGTGAACGCCACGGCGCTCGCCGCCTTGCGCGCCCTGAAGGAGGGGGCGTCGCCGGAGGCAGTCATCGCGAACGTGCAGGAGGCCTTCGAGACTGACGCGGACGACGACGTGGCGCGCGATGTCTACGACCTGCTCTCGCGGCTGCGGGAGCATGGCCTGATCAAGTGAACACCACGCTCAGCGCGACCGTCGCAGTCACGGGAATGAACGCGACCGACAATCCCGCCCCCGGGGTGGCGGTCGCGCGCGCGTTGCGGCACGACCCGCACTTCACCGGACGCATCATCGGCATGGGCTACGACCCGCTCGATCCGGGATTCTACGCAGCCGGGCTGCTCGATGGCGGCGCCATCTTGCCGGTGCCGAGCGCGGGGCGGGACGCGCTGCACCATCGAATTCGCGAGCTGGTGGAGCAGTTCGGCATCACCGTCCTCGTTCCGACGCTCGACTCCGAGATCCGGGCGGTCGCGTCGCTGGAGTCGGAGCTTCGTGCGCTGGGCGTGAACACCTTCGTGCCGACCGTCGAGGCCATCGAACGAAGCTCCAAGCCGCAACTGCCAAAGCTCGGCGACGTGCCGGGCATCCGGGTGCCGGAATCGGTGTCGGTGATGACGGCCGACTCCCTGCCCGCGCTCGTTCGAATGTTCGAACTCCCCCTGGTCGTGAAGGGCGTGTACTATGGCGCCGCCGTCGCGCACACGGAGTCCGATGTGACGGCGTGGTTCCACCACTTCGCCGCAACGTGGGGCCTGCCGGTGGTCGTGCAGCGCCACCTGAGTGGAGACGAGTATAACGTGTGCGCCGTGGGCGACGGCACCGGGGCGATGGTCGGTGCGGTGGCGATGCGAAAGCTCGCGCTCACCGACAAGGGCAAGGGATGGTCGGGAGTCACCGTCCGCAGTCCCGCCCTGCTCCAGCTTGCTGAGCGCGTGATCCGCGCCCTGCGCTGGCGTGGTCCGCTCGAGGTCGAGGTCATCGCCGAACGCGGCGAGCTCAATGAGACGTCGCTGCACGTGATCGAGATCAACCCGCGCTTTCCCGCCTGGTGTTACCTCAGCGCCGCATCCGGCCAGAACCTCCCCTCGGCCGTCGTGCGCCTGGCGGTCGGCGAGCCGGTTCCGATACCGCTGCCGGCGTACGAGCCCGGCCGGATGTTCGTTCGGATCTCGCTCGATCAGGTGGCCGACATGGGCACGTTCGGCCAGCTCAGCGCGACCGGCCTGCTTCCCTTCGCCACACCGCTGCAACCATGAAGCCACGCTACGAACGTCCCGTCCTCGTCCGCCATCAGGTGGGCACCGTCAGCAAGTTCGGCGCCCGTCCCACCATTCGCGTCTTCGACAAGTTCGAGGGCGTCGCCATCAGCGACCTAGTGGCGGCGTACGGGTCGCCACTGGTGGTCTTCTCCGAACGGGTTCTCCGCGAGCGGATGGCCGAGTTGCGCGACCAGATGGCCACCCGCATTCCGCGTTTTACCATTGGCTGGTCTTACAAGACCAACTACCTCGGCGCGATCTGCCGGATCCTGCATCAGGAAGGGGCATGGGCCGAGGTGGTGAGCGGCCTGGAACTGCAGATGGCGCGGCGCCTGGGGATGCCCGGTGCGCAGATCCTGTTCAACGGCCCCGCCAAGAGCGAGGCCGACCTCGAGGCGGCGTTCCGCATGGGAGCGCACGTTCACTGCGACCACCTCGACGAGGTGGTGCTCGCCGAGCGCGTGGCGGAACGCCTTGGGGTGCGCCCGCAGGTCGGCATTCGCGTGAACGTTTCCGAACTGCCGACCCAGACGTGGGACCGGTTCGGGTTCAACCTGGAAAACGGCACGGCACTCGACGCGGCGCGGCGGATTGCGCGGCGCGGCGTGCTCGACCTGCGCACGCTGCACACACACGTCGGCACCTTCGTGCAGGATGCCGATGCGTACCGCCTCGCGGCCAAGGCGCTTGCCGGGTTTGCGCGGCAACTGCGCGAATCGCCGGGGATCATCATAGACACGCTCGACCTGGGCGGCGGTTTCGCATCGAGGAACACCCTGTTGTCACAGTACCTGCCGGGCGAACAGGCCTCGCCGTCGTTCGCGCAGTACGTGGAGAAATTGGCCGAGGGACTGGACGAGGGATTCGGCGGGGAGGAATGGCCCCGCATCGTGCTCGAAACCGGGCGGGCCATCGTGGACGACGCCGGAATCCTGGTGGCGACGGTGATCGGCAACAAGCGCCTGACCGACGGCCGGCGCGCCGTGGTGATTGACGCGGGTGTCAACTTGCTTCCCACCGCGTTTTGGTACCGCCACGATGTCTTTCCGGCGCAGGACGTGCACGGCACCGCGGAGCCGACGGTCTTCGTGGGGCCGCTCTGCATGAACATTGACGTGGTCCGCGACCGCATCCTGTGCCCGCCGCTGACGGTGGGTGACCGGGTGGTAGTGGCGCGCACCGGCGCCTACAACGTGACGCAGTGGATGCAGTTCATCATGGCGCGCCCTAATGTGGTGCTGGTCGGCGCGCGCGGAGCCCACACCGTCATCCGCCGCGCCGAAACGCTGGAGACCATGGTGCAGCAGGAGGAGATGCCGGCGTGGCTGGCGTAGTCGGCGTGGCTGGCAGTTCCAGTTCGCGAGCGTTCCTCGAGGCGCTGCTGCGCCCGTACGCGCAAATCATCCTGTCGCGTCGCCTCGTGTCGGGAGCGCTGGTGCTTGCCGCCATCGCCACCTTTCCGCACGCTGCCGCAGCGACGCTGCTGGCGGTCGTGCTGGCGCAGGCCACGGTGCTTGTCCTTGGGTTTGGACGCACCGCCGCGCGCGAAGGCGAGTATGCGTGCATGGCGGTACTGACCGCGCTGGCGGCGGTGATGGGGCCCGACGGCGCTCCATGGACCATCGTTGCCGCGGGCGCCGTGCTGGCGGTGTTCGTTGCCGCCGCGCTCAAGATGCTGCTGTCCACCTACCATCTGCCGCCGCTGTCGCTGCCGTTCGTCCTGTCTGCCTGGGTCGTGCAGGCCGTGGCCCGACTGGTGCCCTCCGCTGACAGCGCCGGAGTCGCGGCGGCGCTCGCGTGGCTGCCGGGCAGCTGGCTTGCGCCGAGCGTCTGGGACGCGCCCGCCGCGATGCTCTATGTGCACGGCGCAGCAGCAGGCGTGCTGCTGCTCGCCGCCATCGGCTGGCACAGCCGCATTGCGCTCGTGCTGGCCGCCGTTGGCGCGGCGGCGGCGGTCGTTACGCGCATGGCGCTCCGTTCGATGGTTGACCTCGGTCCG
Organism: uncultured Gemmatimonadota bacterium; assembly: GCA_947085385.1. Taxonomy (GTDB): domain Bacteria; phylum Gemmatimonadota; class Gemmatimonadetes; order Gemmatimonadales; family Gemmatimonadaceae; genus PNKL01. Next base: position 116,417 of record CAMTWA010000002.1, read on the forward strand.
GTGGACCTGACCGCGTCATTCAACGCGATGCTGACGGCCATGGCGCTCGGCGGCGTCTTCTTCGTGCCGCATCCGTCGTCCATCGCACTCGCGCTCCTGGGCGGCGTCCTGGCAAGCCTCATCACGTACGCCCTGCTGCCGCTCAGCGGCCTCCTGTCGCTTCCGCTGCTCGCGCTCCCGTTTGCGCTCACCACGCTACTCGTGGTAGCGGCACTCCGTCTGCGCGAACGCGACCGCCATCCAGCGACGGCCATGTTCACCGCCTCGGGGCCCGAAGACGTGCTCGAGCGGCACCTGATGCGTGTAAGGCGCTTCGGCGATTTTGCCTGGCTACCCTTCCGCCTGCCGTTCCGCGGTACGTGGACGGTGACGCAGGGTCACGAGGGAACGCATACGCATCGGGGCCCGTGGCGCCACGCCTTCGACTTCGAGGTCATCGGCGCCGACGGGCTTGCCTACCAGAGCGACGGCCGCGAGCCGCGCGACTTCCGCTGCTACAACCTCCCCGTGCTCGCAGCCGGCAGGGGAACCGTGGAACAGGTGCAGGACGGTGTGCCCGACAACGCGGTGGGCGGCATGAACGCTCGCGAGAACTGGGGCAACAGCGTCACCCTCTCGCACGGCACCAATCTCTATTCGGTGTACGCGCACCTCATACCGGGCAGCATCACCGTTAAGCCCGGCGATCCGGTGCGCGCCGGCGCCGAGATCGGCCGTTGCGGTAACAGCGGACGTTCCCTGGTGCCGCACCTCCACTTTCACGTGCAGCGCGGCGTACCCCTTGGCAGCGAGACGATCGCGGCCGATTTCGGCGACGTGGTGCAACGGCAGGGCAGTCAGGTCACGGTCTCGCATCGCGTCATTCCCGCAGCGGGAGCCGTGGTGCGCCCCATCGTGCGCGACGAGGCGGTGGCGGACGCGCTTGCATTTGTCCCGGGCTCGCGCTGGTGGCTTCGCGACGACGCCGTAGGACGGCAGGAGGAGGCGCGAGTCGAGGTGGACCTCTGGGGGCGGCGCGTGCTGCGTTCGGAGAAGGGCGCGCTCTATCTCGAGTCATACGAAAGCGCGCTGGTGGTGGTCGCCTTCGACGGCGCGTCGGATTCGCTGCTGCGTTTCATGCTGTTGGCCATGGCGCGCGTGCCCTTCGATCAGGAGCGCGAGGTGCACTGGACCGATCGCGTACCGCGGCACCTGCTGTCGGCGTGGCCGTCGGTCGCGCTCGACCTGCTCGCGATGATCGCGCCGGGGCTCAACGATTGGGACGTCCACTATGTCGCGCGCCGCACTGAGGGCACCCTTACCATCGCTGGAAGCGCCGGCGCCTTCCGCACGATGGCTGTCGTGTCGCTCGGCGGCGGCCCGCATCAGCTGATCGTCGAGCGAGCCGGCGCAACCCGCGTCGTCACCCTGGCCGCCACGAGCGGACCGGCCCCGTCGCCGGAGGTCATATGAGCAGACATTCCATCCGCACACGCAGGGTTTTCATGGCGCTCACCATCCTGTACGCGGCCGCAGGCGCGGCGCACGCGCAAGAGGGAGCGCCCATCCGGCTGCCGCAGGGAGCCGACGCGTGGGTGCAGTCGCTCGCTCGCGAGGCACAAGGCGACATCAACGGAGCGCGGAAGCTGATGCTCGACACCTACGGTGCGCGGCCGGCGGTGTACGACCCGTGCGTGCGGCTGGCCTGGCTCAACTTCCTGCTCAAGGACGGCGCCGAGGCAGCCATTTTATACCGCCGGGCGCGCGATCTCCCCGGCAGCCTCCCCGAGGCGACAGTAGGCCTTGGCCTCGCACTCACGATGCGCGGCTACGCCGAACTCGCGCGCGGCAGTTTCGGCGATGCCCGCGCCTCGTGGCAAGAGGCGCTCAGCATCGATGCCGCGAATGCAGACGCACTTCAGGGCAACCGCCTCATCGGCGGCACGTCGGGCATCGTCCCCGAGGCCTGGGCGGCCGCCATCTCGGCCACGAAGGCCTCGTCCGCGGCGCAGGTGTACTACGTCCAGCTGCCCGTGCGACTCAGCGCCCACCTCGGCGCGCGGGTGGCGTTCCGGCGGGTGGCATCCCCATCACCGCTCGACACTTCGGGCGTGTTCGCGGCCCAGAGCGAGTTCTTCGGCGGCATCACCAACGAGATTGGCCGCGCCAGCATCGAAGTGCTTGGCTTCATCCTGAGCGGCGCGTCACCCGGCACGGGCACGACGGTCAAGGTTCCGGGTCCCGGCGGGCCGTCTCGCGCGCCAGCGTCGTCGTCGTCCACCACACGCGCTGGCGGGGCGGCGGTGAGCCTTCGCGTCGGCGGTTCGTTCGGCCTGACGTCCACTGCATCCATCATCTCGCATACCGGCGGCACCAACGTGCAACTCTCGCCGATGGCGTTCGTCTACCTCACGCCGGCTGTCGCGATTGCTGGCGGCGTGCGGTTCACCCGCGACTCGGCGTTCGCCGGCGTCAGCCCGATGGCGGCCCTCAGCGTGCGTCGCGGCCGCGTGACGCTCGACCTCGGCGCACATACCGGCAAGGAGCAGCGGGCGTTCAACGCGACTGGGCCAACCATCCTGTCGTTCCTCGACCAGACGTCCGGGGGCTTCACAGCGACCGCCGGATGGCAGCCGGTACGCGCCCTGACGCTCTTCGCGCAAGCGCAAGTTGAACAGACAAAGTCGAGCGGCTCGTTCCGCAGCGTCGGCGCTGGCGTGCGGCTCAATCCATAAGCAGATCCCTTCCGGCATCCCTCAGGAGCAGACCGATGTTACGCTTTCCACGCCTCGTCGCCCGATCGCTCATCATTGTGGCCGTGGCAGTGCCGGCCTCGCGTGCCGCCGCGCAGAATGAGCGGACTGGTTCGCTGTATCGCGAGTCATACGCGCTTGAGGCAAAGCGCGACTACGTCGCCGCCCTCGCCCTCGTGCGCGAGGCCCGTACCGCAGGTGGCTCGACGTACTTCTCGGCTCTCCGCACCGGCTGGCTGACCTACCTGCAGGGCAACTACGCCGCGTCGATCGTAAGCTACACCGAGGCGGTGGCCACCGAGCCAAAGGCCATCGAACCGAAGCTCGGCCTCACGCTGCCGCTGCTCGCGCAGCGCAACTGGCGCGAACTCGAGCGTGCGTGCGCCGCGGTACTCGCCCTCGACCCGCGCAACGTGACGGCACTCGCGCGGCTGGGCATCGCGCAGTACAACGCGGCGAACTACGCGGGAGCCGAGGCAACGTATCGTCGCCTCACCGAGGACTATCCCTCTGACCTCGATTACAAGACCGGACTTGGCTGGGCCTTGCTGAAGCTCGGAAAGAAGGGCGAAGCCCGTGCGCTGTTCGCGGCGGTGCTGTCGGTGTCGCCCGACAACGCGAACGCGAAGGCGGGGATGTCGGCCCTGTAGGGCGCGGGGGAAGGCCGTCGCGCCGCGATCTTCCGCTTCACGTTGCCTTAGATTTCACCGCACCCCCCGCGCGTGCTGTGCGCTTCCAGCCGGAGATCGCCGATCGTGGACGCCACGCTGCAGCCGTTCTTCCAGCCCGCCGGCATCGCCGTCATTGGCGCCTCGCATGACCCGGTGAAGCTGGGATACGGCGTTGCCCGAAACCTCACGCAGTCGGGTTACCGCGGCGCGATTCACCTCGTGAATCCGCGAGGCGGCGAGTTGATGGGCCGCTCCGTTCACCGCCGCATCGCCGACATCCCCGATCCCGTTGACCTGGCCGTCATCGTCGTGCCGGCCGCTGCGGTTCTCGATGCGCTGCGCGCCTGCGGCGCCCGCGCCATCCGCGCCGCCATCATCGCCTCGGGCGGCTTCAGGGAAGTCGGCGCCGAGGGCGCCGCGCTCGAGGCAGATCTTGCACGCACGGCGCGCGAACTCGGCATGCGACTCATCGGCCCCAACTGCATCGGCCTGCTCGACACGCACCTGCCGCTCGACACGACGTTTCTCGCGCCGCCGCCGCCGATGCCGGGCGACGTGGCGTTCATCTCGCACTCGGGCGCCATCTGCGCCGCCGTCATTGACTGGGCGAGCGGCCAAGGCTTCGGGCTCTCACGCCTTGTCAGCCTGGGCAACCAGACCGATGTCAGCGAGACCGACGTGCTGGCGCCGGTGGCCGCGGACCCGCACACGCGCGTCCTCACGCTGTACCTCGAGGGGATCGGCGACGGACGCCGCTTCATCGAGGAGGCGGCACGCGTCACGCGCGTAAAACCGGTGGTCGCTCTCAAGGTGGGACGCTTCGCTGCCGGTCAGCGCGCGGTCGCATCGCACACGGGAGCACTCGCCGGGCAGGAGGCGGCGTACAACGCCGCCTTCCAGCGCGCGGGCGTGATTCGCGCGGACACCAATGAGGAGATGTTCGACTGGGCACGCGCGCTCGCCTGGTCTCCCGTGCCGCAGCGGCGTGACATCGCGGTGCTGACCAACGCGGGCGGCCCAGGCGTGGTGGCGGCCGACGCCGTCGAGGCAGTCGGCCTTCCGCTTGCGGCGCTCTCCGACGCGACGGCCGCGCGCCTGCGCGCGGTGCTGCCGGCCGCGGCGAGCGTGCAGAACCCGGTGGACATGCTCGCCTCCGCGGGACCGCGCGAGTACGCCGAGTGCCTCGCCGTCCTGCTCGCGGACGACGCGGTGGGAAGCGTGATGGTCATCATGCCGCCGCCGCCGACGCACAGCGCCGAGTCGGTGTGCGAGGCACTGGTGCCGGTCATCCGCGCGTCGGCCAAGCCGGTGGTCGTCGCGCTGATGGGCGAGAACCTCGTGCGCCGTGCTAGCGAGGTGCTGCGCGCGGCTCGTATTCCGGATTACCGGTTCCCCGAGCGCGCCGCCAGCGCGCTCGCCACGCTCGTGCGCCGCGCAGCGTTCGTGGCTACGCCAGGCCCCGAACCGGTGCTGTTTGCCGATGTGCGCGCCGCCGAGGCGCGCGCCGTGCTCGATGCCGCCTCTAACGGCCTCCTGGCACAGGAAGACGTGGCGCGCGTGCTCGGGGCCTATGGCATTCACCTGCCGCGCATCGCGCTCGCGTCCACGGCCGACGACGCGGTCGCGGTTGCCGTGGATCTCGGCTTCCCGGTTGCGCTCAAGGTGGCCTCGCCCGACATCCCGCATAAATCGGACGTTGGTGGCGTGCTGCTCGGGCTCGGCGACGCCGAGGCCGTGCGCGCCGGATTCGCCACGGTGCAGGCGAACGCCCGGCGCGCGCATCCGAGCGCGCGTCTCGACGGCGTGCACGTGCAGCACATGCTTCCTGAGGGCCAGGAGGTGATCGTCGGCGCGGTGCAGGACCCGCAGTTTGGCGCGCTCGTGATGTTCGGAGCCGGGGGCACGGAGGTTGAGGGCGTGAAGGACGTCGCGTTCGCGCTCGCGCCGCTGCCGCGCTCCGAGGCGGAGGCGATGATTGACGCCACGTGGGCCGGGCGCAAGCTGCGCGGCTTCCGCAACGTGCCGCCGGCGGACCGCGCGGCCGCGATGGATGCGCTGCTGCGACTCGGACAGCTCGTCGCCGAGCAGCCCGACATCGCCGAGGTGGAGATCAACCCACTGCGCGTGCGCGCGGACGGCCAGGGTGTGGTGGCGGTTGATGTGCGGCTGCGCGTGCACGGTCGCTAGGTTTCGCGCGTCGAGCCACCCTTATCCCGGTTTGCGATGCCCACGAAGTTGAAGCGCGGCCATACTGATCCCGCCACGCAGGAATGGGTGCCCGCCACCGAAGTCAGCCGCGAGGTGGACGGGATGATTGTCCGCCTCACCGTGCACGGCATCTTCCTGAAGGAGAAGGGACGTCGGCTTGAGGTGGGCCCGCTCGACTACGCGACGCTGTACCGCGACGCGGTGCAGCGGAGCCATGGCCTGGCGCCGATCAAGCCGCGGAAGGGGCGCTCCTCGGCGACCGTGTCACGAGGACTGCTGGCCACCGAGAAGGGGCGATAGCGCAGGGACTCAGAGCGCGACGAACTGCCGGCGGGCGGGATGCCCGACCAGCACCTCGACCGTCAGTCCGTCCGCGGCATAGGTTCCGTCGTAGAGGCTCCGGGTGACGGCCTCGTCATCGCCGGTACCGTAGTCGAAGTAGTACCCGCCAATCTCGCAGATGCGCAGGCGCATGGCGAGGCACTCGAGCCGCGACAGGGCGTGCGCGCGATCGGCCAGGATGAGGTCGTCGTCACGTTCGGCGTTCGCGCCGTTCTCACGCGTCAGCCCCAGCATGTCATTCCGGAAGCGGCGATTGCGCGCGAAGGCGCTGAGCAGCGCGCGCCACAGCTCGGCGAACCTGGCATCGGTGTAGTGCGCCCAGCTGGCGATGTGCATGCGCTGGTGATCGGCCGCCTTGAGGCTGAGCTTGAGCTCCTCGAGTTCCATCCAGCGAGCCATCGTATCCTCGGACACGCGTTCGCGCAGCGTGCCGCCCGGCCGCGATGAGCCGTTGCCGGCGTGGGCGGGATATCCCTCATACGCCAGCAGTTCCGACGCGAGCAGGACCATGACCTTCTCATGGCGGCTCAGGAGGGTGAGGACGACCGGGCGGAGCCGGCCCGCGTCGATGACGCCGGTGGTGGCGGGGATCCCGATGACGCAGTTTCCGGACGGCGCAGTCTGGGCGGGCTGCGCGTGACCGGATGGAGTGGCCAAGACCGGAGTGTTCGGAAGCATCGGAGGCGGGGTAGCGACACCACGCGCCCTGCGCTGACGCGCCCGGCCGCGGGTGTCCGTCGGTTCTTAAGGGTAGCAGGTCCGGGCGGCCAGCGCTATCACGCTATGTAACGTTTTGAAAGATACTTGCGTAATTCCCGGAAGAGTGTCATGGTGTAATAACCCGCCAGGGACTGTTCCTGGCAGGTTCTACCTGCTTGCGGGCCATACCATGACCCTCCCCACCAAGTCCGTCGCCCCTCCCGACCCCTACGGCACAGCACTCATCTGCGACGTGCTGACCGCGTACCGGCGGGACCTGGAGCGCACCCCCGACATCGTGCGATTCGGCGACTCGGACGGGCGATGGCTGACCGTTGCGCTCGACGTGGAACGGCTGACTTCGGCGGCCCGGCCTTGGGTCCGGCAGGTCGCCGTCGCCCGGCACCGTACGCTGCGGCCGGCGCCCCTGCTGACGCTGGTCGAGCGCATGGAGGCGGCCGGCGCGTTGACGCTCGCGTATGCCACGCTCGCGGCGGCTCGCCGCGTGTGGGATCGCGCGGACCCGCCGCGGGCCGCGATGGCCATCTTCCGCCAGGCGCGCATCTGCCGGTCGTTTGGCGCCACGCAGGCGGCGGAGAACCTCTACTCGTACCTCTTCAGCTACGCCACGAGGCACCGTCTTGCCGAGTTGCGGGGCCGCGCGCTCGTCGGCAAGGGGATCCTGCGGACGCTCGAGGGTGACGCGGCGGCGGCCTACCGCTGGTACGCCAAGGCGCGGCTCGCCTCCGGGCGGCACGCCGTCGTGGTGGCGGTCGCGTACCACGGCGAGATGGCCGCGGCCCTTGGCGATCAGGACTACAGCCGCGCACTGGTGTCCGGGTGGCGCGCGCTGGAAACGTCGGCGCTCGGGCGGTACGACGAGGCCGGCGTGATGGTGAATCTCGCGTCGCTTGCGCTGCGCGCCGGATACCCGGCGGCCGCCCTCCGTGGCGTACAGGGGGCACTGCGAACGTCCCGGCATGCACGCGTGCTCATGCCGGCGTATTCCAAGGGCGCCCTCGCCGCCGCCCAGCTAGGCCGACGCGCGCTGGTTGACCGCTTCGCCGCGCGTTTCGTAGCGACGGCGGCAGCAGTGAACTTCCCGATCGAGGAGCTCGAGGCGCGCAGCGAACTCGCCCAGGCGTACGCGCAGGCCGGCGACGACGCCAAGGCGCGGCGTCTTGCGCGTGCCGCACGGCGCGACGCGCTCCCGCTGCACCTGAGCCTCGTGGTCAGGCGATGCGACGCGGTGCTCGCTGGCACGACGGAGGCGGCCGAGACCGTGGCCTTGTCGGCCCCGGCCCGTCGCGTCGTGCTCGAACTCGAGAGAGTCTAGCGATGCCCGCCTATCGCAGGTTCCACGGCAGCGTGTCGTTCGGCTTGCTCGAGTTATCCGGGCCCGTGGGCGACTTGCCGCAGGCGGCCAGGCTGGTGAGCAGGACAAGGGCGAGCAGCAGGCGGGCGATCGTTTGGCGGGACATGAGACCTCTCCTTTGGGGTGTCGAACGTCGAATGGATATGCCGCCACAACCGCGCCCACTAACACGGGATGTCACCTTTTGTCACACCATGTAACGTGAAGCGAGTTTATTCGCCCATTCTCCTGATCGGTCGCGAGACCGCCGCTCCGGACTGGCTCCGCGCCGGGACCCCGGAGGGCACGCCCGTCCTCTGCGCAAGCGAAGAGGGTGCGGCGCGCGCCGCCCTTAGCCGTCCCGACGTGCACCTCGCCATCTTCGAGCTGCAGTCGGACTCCGACTGCGCGGCGAAGTTGCTGGAGGATGCCCAGGCCTTCTTCGCGTCGGTCGCCACCATTGGCGTGGTGTCGCGGCTGCGCGTCAACCCCGATGAGCTACTGCAGACGGCGCGCTCCGGGGTGCATGCCATCCTCTTTGAGGAAGACCGGCGCTTCCCGCTCCTCGTGCGGCGCGCGCTCACTGCGGCAGCCATGCGGCATCGCGGCGATCACATTTGGGGGGCCATCGCACCCATGACGCCCGCGCGCGTACGCCCTCTCGTCGCGTATGGGCTCAAGAACGCGCACCAGCAGCTCACGGTGGACAGCGCGGCGCGCGCACTCGGCCTGCATCGCAAGACGCTCGCCGAACGCTGCTCCGTGGCTGGAACGCTCCCCCCGCAACTGCTGCTCGGCTGGTGCCGTCTCCTAGCCGCCGCCGTCCTGCTCGAGGAGGAGGGCCGCGCCGTCGACCACGTGGCGCTCGCACTCGACTTTCCGAGCGGCGCCGCGTTCCGCAACATGCTCAAGCGGTACACGGGACTCTCCCCGGCCGAGCTGCGCGAACGCGGCACCGTGGCGGAACTCGCGCGGCAATTCCGGACGGCCATGGCTCCGGCCGGCGGTCAGCGCCCGATCTTCCGCGTCGGCTGACCGCTGGGTGGAGCCAGCGGCGGGACGGCCTCGGGCTTGAGACCGCGCCTTGTACCCCGGGGCCGCCACGCCTAGCTTTCCTGTCCCCGCCCCGCGGCGGGGCGCGCGCGAGTAGCTCAGTTGGATAGAGCGTCGGCCTCCGGAGCCGAAGGTCGTGGGTTCGAATCCCGCCTCGCGCATCCCCTCCCCCTCCCGTCGGCCCGAGCCCCTGCGCCCGCCCCGGGACCTGACAGACCCCGGCTCCCCCCTCCCATCGGGAGCCCTCCCCCGCACCTCGCACCCGTTTCCCGTACCCGCTCGTGGACATTGCCGAACTCAGGCGCACGCCGCTGCCAGAGCTCCTCGCCCTTGGCGAGTCGCTCGGCGTTCCCGACGCGGCGGCGCTGCACCGCCCCGAGATGATCTACAAGATCGAGCATGCCCTGCTCGCGCGCGGCGACATGCTGATGGCCGAGGGCGTGCTGGAGATCGTGAAGGAAGGGCACGGTTTCCTGCGCAGCCCCGACAACAGCTACCTCGCGGGCATTGCCGACGTGTACGTGTCGCAAACGCAGATCCGCCGATTCAACGCGCGCACCGGCGACACCCTGCGCGGCCGGGTGCGTCCGCCCAAGTCGTGGGAGAAGTTCCTCGCGCTGCTGCAGGTGGAGAGCATCAACGGGGGCGCGCCCGAGGCGGCGCAGGCGCGCATCCAGTTCGACAGCCTGCGCCCCACGTACCCGAAGAACCGCCTGCGGCTCGAACGCGCGGATGGGGACCTCGCGATGCGCCTGATGGACATCATCGCGCCGCTCGGCAAGGGCCAGCGCGGCCTGATCTTGTCGGCGCCGCGCGCCGGCAAGACGATCCTCCTGCAGAAGATGGCGCTCGCGATTTCGGAAAATCACCCCGAGGTGACGCTCATCGTGCTGCTCATCGACGAGCGCCCGGAGGAAGTGACCGATTTCATCGCCTCGGTGCCCGGCGCCGAGGTGATCGCGAGCACGTTCGACGAGCGCGCCTCGCGCCACGTTCAGGTGGCGGAGATGACCATCGAGCGCGCCAAGCGGCTAGTGGAAGGCGGCCGCGATGTCGTGATCCTGCTCGATTCGATCACGCGCCTGGCGCGCGCGCACAACACGGTGATTCCGATGTCGGGCAAGCTGCTGTCTGGCGGCGTGGACGCGAAGGCCATGGAGCGCCCCAAGAAGTTCTTCGGCGCGGCGCGTTCCATTGACGGCGGCGGCACGCTCACGATCGTGGCCACGGCACTGGTCGGCACCGGCTCGCGGATGGACGAGGTGATCTTCGAGGAATTCAAGGGAACGGGCAACATGGAGCTCGTGCTCGACCGCGACATCGCCAACCGCCGCATCTTCCCCGCCGTGGACATCCAGAAGTCGGGGACGCGCAAGGAAGAGCTGCTGCTGACGCCCGAGGAGAAGAACCGCATCTACCTCATCAGGCACTTCCTCGGCGACATGCCACCGGAGGACCAGGTCCTCTTTCTCGCCAAGCGCATGGTGCTGACGAAGACCAACGCCGAGTTCTTCAAGAAGATGGCACAAGGCGATGTCTGAACTCCCGGGGCGCATTCTCGCGATCGATCTCGGCGACCGCCGTGTCGGGCTCGCCATGAGCGATCCGTCGCGGATCATCGCGCAGCCGGCGGGGTTCATCGAGCGCCGGCCGGGCAAGCGCCCGCCGCTGACGGCACTGCTGGCCAAGGCGTCGGAGATCGGGGCGACGGCGTTCATCGTCGGGCTGCCGCTCGACGAGGCTGGCGACGACACGCCGCGCGCCCTCGAGGCGCGGCGTCTCGCGCACGAACTGGAGACGCGCACCGGGCATCCGGCGCGCCTGCTTGATGAGCGCTTCACGACGGCGGCGGCCCTGCGCGCCGTGAAGGCCATGGAGGGCTCCACCCGCGGTCGCCGCGGCGACGTGGATGCGCTCGCCGCCACCGTGCTGCTGGAGCAGGCGCTGGCGCATGGCGCACGGATCTGGGCGGAGGCGTCCCCCGATGACGGACCTTCGATGCTCCAGGGCCAGGGAGGTGGCGATGTCCCGTAGCCTGTGGCGGTCCCTTGGCGTGGCCGTCGTGCTCGCGGCGGCGTGCGGGTCGCCCAACGGGCCGATGCAGCGGGTCACGATTCCCAAAGGGGTGAGCTTCCGCGTCGCCGCCGAGTCGCTCGCCGCGCACGGACTCGTCCGCAATGCGCGGCTGTTCGGCATGTACGCCACGCTGCGCGGGCGCGACCGCTCGATGCGCTACGGCACTTACATGCTCGCCCGCGGCACCAGCTGGAACGAGCTGCTCCAGAACCTGCGGCGCGGCCGCGGCATCGTGCACACGGTCACGATTCCCGAGGGCTACGACCTGTCGCAGATCGTGCCGTTGCTAGCCGAGGCGCTCGAGTTGTCGCGCGACTCGCTCGAGATGGCGGTGCGCGACTCGTCGCTGCGGCGACAACTCGACATCCCAACGCCGTCGCTCGAGGGGTACCTCTTCCCCGACACCTATACTTTCCCCGACCAGGTGACGGCGCACGAAGCCGTGACGGCGATGGTGCATCGGTTCCAGGCGCTGTGGAAGCCGGAGTGGGACTCGACGCTCCGCAGCCTCAAACTCAGCCGGCACGAGCTCGTGACGCTGGCGTCCATTGTGGAACGGGAGGTGCGCCGGCGCGAGGAAGGACCCGTGGTTGCCGCCGTTTACCTGAACCGACTCCGGACGCGCATGCCGCTGCAGGCCGATCCGACGGTCACATACGCGCTGGGCAAGCGGCCGGGGCGCGTGTACTACAAAGACCTTCGGGTCGAATCGCCGTACAACACGTATCGCGTGCTCGGGCTTCCGCCAGGTCCCATCGGATCACCGGGGCTGGCCAGCCTGACCGCGTCGCTGCATCCGGCTACCGTGCCGTACCGGTTCTTCGTAGCGCATCCCGACGGCCATCACGAGTTCCGCACGACGTATCGCGAGCACCTCGAAGCCATTCGCATGGTGCGCGCGGAGGCTCGCGCCGACTCGGCGGCCCGCGAGGCGAACGCCATCCGCGCCGCGCGCGACTCGGCGGCGCGCGCGGCGGGGGTTCCGCTGGAGGCGCTGCCGCCGGTGGTCGCTCCCAGGAAACCGCGCCTTCGGTAGCGTCCGCCCATGTCCTCGCCGATCGCGATCGTCACCTCCCGCGGCGCAAAGCGCCTCGCCGCGGGACATCCGTGGATCTTCCGTAGCGATATCGCCGAGGGACCGGCGGGGCCGGCGGGACCGGTGCGCATGACTGACGCGCGCGGGCACGCACTCGGCTGGGCGTGGTGGAGTCCGGCGTCGGAGATCGCGCTGCGCCGCGTCGAGCGCGACAGCGACGCCACGATTGACCGCGCGTGGTGGCGCGCGCGGCTCGCGCACGCGCTCGCCCGCCGCGCGCCATTGGCAGCCGACACGAATGCCTGTCGCCTGGTGCACGGAGAGGGAGACGGCCTGCCCGCGCTGGTGGTGGACCGGTATGACCAGTGGCTCGTGGTGCAGTTTCTCTCGGCGGCTGTCGAGGTACAGCGCGTGACAATCATTGATGTCCTACAGGAGCTCGCCTCTCCCGCTGGCATCCTGGCGCGCAACGACGCCCCGGTGCGAGCACGCGAGGGGCTGCCGCGGGCTGTCGAGCTCCTCGCCGGCGCGGTGCCAGATGAGTTCGAGGTACACGAGCACGGGGTGACGTATCTCGCGGCGCCGTGGACCGGCCAGAAGACCGGCGCCTTCCTCGACCAGCGCGAGAACCGCGTCATGCTTGGTGGGTACGCCCGCGGCCGGGCGCTGGACGTCTTCAGCTACCATGGCAGCTTCGCGCTGCATCTCGCCCGCGGGGCCGATTCGGTGACGGCAGTGGACGCATCGGCGCACGCACTGGAGCGGGCGCGTGCCAACGCGGCGCGAAACGGCATCGACACGCTGCAGTGCGTGGAGGCCGACGCGTTTGAGTACCTGCGCGACGCGGCAGCGCGCGGCGAGCGATTCGACGTGATCGCGCTCGACCCGCCGGCGCTGGCCAAGAACCGCGGGTCAATCGCAGGAGCGCTGCGCGGCTACAAGGAGCTGAACCTCCGCGCAATGCAGCTGCTCGCGCCGGGCGGGATGCTCTTCACGGCCAGCTGCAGCTACCACGTGACCAAGCCGATGTTCCTGGACGTGGTGCGCGAAGCGGCAGCCGACAGCCAGCGCCCAATGATCCTGCGCGCACTCACGGGGCAGCCGCTCGACCACCCCGAGGTCGTCACGATTCCCGAGACCGGCTATCTAAAGGGGTTGCTGCTCGAGAACGGCGAGGCGTAGCGCGTCCGAGCACTCCACACCGGGCACGCGATTTACGTCGGCCGACCGCTGACGTCTATCACACTTTCTGGCACACCGGGCAGAAGTACGTACTTCGCCCCGCCTGTGGGATGCGCGCGATTCGCGTCTTGCAACGCGGGCAGGCGCGCCCTTCGCGATCGTAGACCTTGAACGGGCGTTCGCGCATCCCGTCGCGACGGCGGCCCATTCGTACGAAACCGTCAGCGATGGCAGCCTTGATGCCGCGCACGAGGGCCAGCAGGAGGCGCCCGGTCAGCGCACGCGCGCTGTGCGCCGGATGAATGCGCGCGCGCCAGAGCGCCTCGGCGGCGTAGATGTTGCCGAGGCCCGCGACGACGCGCTGGTCGAGCAGCGCCGTCTTGATGGGTCCCGAGCGGCGTGCCAGGGCAAGTCGCAGCAGAGCAACTGTCAGCGCGTCCGGTTCCGGTCCCAGGGCCAGCGCGGGGGGCATGTCGGGAGCGTGGTAGGTGGCGGTGCAGAGCGCCCGCGAGTCCACGAGGCAGAGGCGCGCGCCGTCCGTGGTGGCAAAGGCGATGCGCGTGTAGCGCGGGAGCAGCGCGTCGGCGCGCACCACCTCCCAGTCGCCGTTCATGCGAAAGTGCACAGCCACTATGGCGCCGTCATCGAGCCGAATGTGCTGGTGCTTGCCGTGGCGGTCAACGCCCACCACGCGACGGCCCGCCACGCACCGAGCGGCGCGGGGCGGGAGCGCCCGCCGCTGCGACGCGTGATAGGTCGTGACGTCGGCGAGGACGCGGCCAACCAAGGTGTGGCGAGCAACCGCCGCTGCGGCATCGACTTCGGGGAGTTCGGGCAAAGGGCAGATGGGAGATGGGAGATGGGAGATGGGAGATGGGAGATGGGAGATGGGATCGAGGTAACCGGCCGGAGCCTGGTACCGCAAGGAATTGCTTTGTTGGCGCCGAATTTTACCTTGTGGGCAGTCCTTCAGCCCACTCATGCCACCGCATCGCCCCCGCTCTCTGCGCCACGAATACCAGTTGTACGTCGACCGCGAGATCGAGGACTACAAGAACTCGGTCAGCCGGACGGCGCTCATGTCGCTCGCGGACGAGGCGATGCGTCGGCTGGGGAGCGGCACGCAGATGGGGATGACGGAGCTGCTGCTCGCTGCCGAAGTGGACAGGTTGATCACCGGCCGCCTGCGGCTGCCGTCATACGATACGTGGCGCAAACGGCGCCAGCGCAACGCGTCGGAACTGCAGCGCCCTGAGCACTGGGGATTGAGCGGCAACACGCCGCTGAGAGCGGCCATTCCGCTGCTCGCGGGGTCGGGATCGGTGTTAGTGACGGGCGCGCGCGTTGAGGGATCGGCGCTGTACCTCGCGGCGAATGGATGCGTCGTCATGGCCGTCGAACCCGAACGCGACGTGGTGGAGCGTATGATGGAAGCCGCGCGCGACGCTGGCCTTGATGAAATGGTACGCGGAATGGTGGGCGAGCTGCACGCGCATCTGCCGACGGATCCACTCACGGCGGTGGTATGCACACCCGCGGCGTTCTCGGGCCTCTCCGCCGACGAACGTGCTCGCGTCTTCGACGTGCTGAAGAGTGTCACCACCGACGGCGGAGTGCACCTCGTGGAGACAATCGTCGCAGGTTCGTCGATGATCGATGAAGAGGAGCTGCGGCTGCAATACAGCGGCTGGGCCATTTCAATCGTGCAGGACAAGGGCGAGTCGAAGACGTTCGTCGCCAGGAAAGCAGTGGCGTAATGAACTGACACACATTGCGATTTTGCGCCGTGTCCGAACGAAACAACCGCCCTCTGATGGGGCGGTTTTCTGTTACCTAACACCTTACCATTGAACGTGTTAGAGTACACCAGAAACTGGCATCAACCGTGCAGAGTCTAATCACTGTACTTCCGTATGAATCAGCGAGCCCTGCCGCTCCGCGGCAGACCCCACCGCAGCCGGAATGCAGTCATGGATCAGCTTCGTCAGGCGGAAAGCAGCGAGCAGGAACCACTCGGCATCATCATTTCGCGCGGACCGCGGGCGGAAGAGACGCCGCGTTTCTGGGCTTACATCTGGGGACCGGTGCCGACGTCGGAACCGGCAGAGCAGCCGAAGCCGGCGGCGGCGTAGCGCTGGCGCAACGGACGGCAGACACGGCAGACGCGGCAGACGCGGCAACGTACGACCGAGGCCGGCGGGAACTCATCCCGCCGGCCTTCTCACTATCAACGCCACTGCGCCGCCGCTGTCGTACTCCTTCGCATTCACCCGAATCCCGTTCGACCACAAACGCACAGGGGAGCCGGCAGATGCCAGCTCCCCTGTGTGCTCCGAAGAGCGGAAGAACTACTTCTTCTTCGCGGCCTTCTTGGCGGGCTTCTTTGCGACCTTCTTCTTCGCAGCCTTTTTCTTCGCAGCCATTGTCCTAGCTCCTATCAAGGAGGGTCTTTCCCTGGCGATTCCCCGGTGAATCGCTGGGTTTCTCCGCCGCGTTGCCACGACGGAAACTCGTGCACGGCCCCGAAGGGCGCGTTGTGATCTCGCGTATCAGTCGTTCAAAAACAGCACGCGTGATATTTGCGAACCATACTTCATTAAGCAATCATCGCGCGTCGTACTTGCCTACACGATTGTTTAAAGATCGAAATCGCGCAAGTACCGACGCCACAATTCTTTTCAGCGTCGATTCGCAGTCCCGCGCACCATCACGACGCTCGCGCAACCCACGTCACGCGATGCCGCGCGGCCATCGGCCGCGATCACTGCGCATACACCAGCACTGCGCAATCGACGATTCTCCTCTGGGAATGGCAACTGCGTCACGCGTCATAATCGCCGCGTGAAGCGGATGCGGCCCCTTTGCGATTCGCGTGCACGCGGCCAATTTTTCTCCCGGTGGCGCCCCCCCCGAACAGGATGGCCGATTGCCGACGTTGACGATCAACGACCAATCCGTGCGTGTCGCCGATGGAATGACGATTCTCGACGCGGCGCGCGCCGCGAACGTCGACATCCCCACGCTCTGCTGGTATCCGAAGCTGTCGACCGCCGGCAACTGCCGCCTTTGCCTCGTGTCAGCGGACGGCGCGCCGAAATTGCTCGCGTCGTGCGCAACGGCGGCGGCTGAGGGGATGGTGGTGACGACGGAGTCGGATGCCGCGGTGGCGAACCGCCGCAGCGTGCTGGCGATGCTGCTCGAGCGCTACCCGGCGGACCAGATCCCCGATGGAGACGCGCGCAACGAGTTTGAGGCGCACGTGCGCCGCTACGGCGTGCCGACCACTCGGCGCAGCACGCTGCCGCCGCGTACGGGCGACAGCCGCGCCACCGACCCGATCATCCGCCACGACATGAGCACCTGCATCCTGTGCACGCGCTGCGTGCGCGCCTGCGAGGAGATCCAGGTGGTGGGCGTGCTCGAGGTGGCCGAGCGCGGCTCGCACGCCGAGATCATCGTGGGTGCCGACGGCAATCCGGAGCATGCGGGGTGCACCTGGTGCGGCGAGTGCGTGCGCGTCTGCCCCACGGACGCCATCCATGACATCCTGCCGATGGCGAAGTTCCGCGTCGGGGCCATGCAGCGGCCGGAGCGCGTGGTGCGCTCCGTCTGCCCGTACTGCGGCGTCGGCTGCCAGGTGGACCTGCACGCGCGCGGCAACGACCTGGTGCGCGTGAAGAGCCCATGGATCGAGGAAGCGACGCCCAATGAGGGATCGCTGTGCGTGAAGGGACGGTTCGGCACCGACTTCGTGCTGCACCGCGACCGACTGACGACGCCGTTGATTCGGCGCGGATGGCGGCGTGATGCCGACGGCATATGGACATTCGACCCGGCGTTCGACGGCGCGGGGCAGTTCCCAAATCGCGGCGGACCGTGGGAGAGCATCCGGGGCGAGGGCCCGAACGCGAAGCGGCGCCCCCAGACGAACCCGCTGCGCCAGCACCCGACCGGCGACAGTCCGTTGGGCGATCCGCGCGATCGCGTGGCAACGCCGGACGCGTGGTACGGGCCCTTCCGCGAGGCAACATGGGAGGAGGCGCTGGAGCTCACCGCGCAGCAGCTGGCGCGGCTGCGTGACACGCACGGCCCCGACAGCCTGGCGACATTTCAGAGTGCGAAGTGCTCCAACGAGGAGAACTACGTGCTGCAGAAGCTGTTCCGGGCCGGGATCGGCACGAACAACGTGGACCACTGCACGAGGCTGTGCCACTCGTCGTCGGTGAGCGCCATGCAGCGCGCGCTGAATACGAGCGCCGCCTCGGGCTCAATGCGCGAAGTCGAGCACGAGTCGGATGTGATCTTCGTGCTGGGCGCCAACACCACCGAGAGCCATCCGGTCTTCGGCGCGGCGATCAAGCGCGCGGCCAGGCGCGGCGCCACGCTCATCGTAGCCGACCCGCGGCGGATCGAGCTGGCAACCCGTGCCCAGATCCACCTGCAGATGGTGCCGGGCACCGATGTTGCGCTCCTGAATGCGATGCTCAACCACGTGCTCGCGCAAGGGCTCGAGGACCGCGCGTTCATCGCCGCCCGCACGCACGGCTTCGAGCGCGTGCGCGCGGCGGTGGCGCCATACACGCCCGAGGTAGCCGAGGCGATCTGCGGCGTGCCGGCCGAGAGCATCCAGCATGCGGCCGAGTTCTACGCAAAGGGGAGGAGGTCGAGTACTCTGTGGGCGATGGGGCTGACGCAGCACCATACGGGCACCGACATCGTGACGTCGCTGCTCAACCTGATGCTCGCCTGCGGCATGATTGGTTCGTGGGGCAAGGCGATGATCCCGATTCGCGGACAGAACAACGTGCAGGGCGCCAGCGACATGGGCGCGGTGCCGTTCGCGTACACCGACTACCAGCGCGTGGACGATCCGGCCGTGCGCGCGCAGTTCGCGGAGGCGTGGGGCGTCGCCGCGGAGACGCTGTCGCTCAAGCCGGGGCGCGAGGTGACGCAGATTGTCGGCGCCAAGTCGCCGGTACGCGGCCTCTACATCATGGGCGAAAACCCGATACTCTCCGACCCGGACGTGTCGCACGCCGAAGACTGGTTCTGCGGACTCGAGTTTCTGGCGGTGCACGACATCTTCCTCACGGAAACAGCGCGTTACGCCGACGTCGTGCTGCCGGGAGCGTCGTTCGCCGAGAAGACGGGGATCTTCGTCAACACGGAGCGCCGGGTGCAGCTGTTCGAGAAGGCCATCGAGCCGCCTGGCCTGGCCCGCGCCGACCTCGACATCCTGCTCGACCTCTCGCGGCGGCTGGGGGTGCCATCGCCTTACAGCGACAGCGCAGGAGTGCAGGAGGAGATCGCGCGGGTCACTCCGACGCTGCGTGGCGTTTCGCACGCGCGGCTGCGCGAGCACCGCAACGGATTACAGTACCCGGTGCCCGACCACACGCACATGGGTACGGACTTCCTCTTCGCCGACCGTTTCCCCACACCTGACGGCCGCGCGACGATGGTGCCGGTTGAGTACCTGCCGCCGGCCGAACTGCCTGACGACGAGTATCCGTTCTTCCTGAACACCGGACGGCAGATGTATCATTGGCATACGGGAACGATGACGCGCCGATCTACCGCGCTCGACGCGCGCGAGAGCACGCCGACCGTGGAGCTCAACCCTGCCGATGCGCTCGCCATTGGCGTTCACGGCGGCGACGAAGTGCTATTGACCTCGCGCCGGGCGCACATTCGCATTGCGGTCCGGATCAGCGAGCGTGTGACGCGGCACCAGGTCTTCGTGCCCATGCACTATCGGGAGGCGGCGGTGAACTTGTTGACGATCCAGGCGCTCGATCCGTACGCGCACATTCCGGCATTCAAGGTTTGCGCCGTGCGCGTTGAACGGGCGCCCCTGCACAGCGAGGCCTGACCATGGAGCTTGGGTTGCGAGGCAGAATTGCGTTGGTGGGCGGCGCGTCGGCGGGGCTCGGGCGCGCCATCGCCGAGGAGCTGGCGGCCGAGGGATGCGACGTCGCGATGGTCGCGCGCGGCGCGCAGCGACTGCAGGAAGCGGCGGACGACCTGGCGCGGCGCTTCGGCGTGCGCACGCTGGCCATTCCCGCAGATCTTGCGACGCAGGGCGCGCCTGCCGCTTGCGTGCGGCGGGCGGAGGAGGCGTTGGGACGCGTGGATATCGTCGTCGCGAACGCGGGCGGGCCGCCGGCGACGTCGGTGGCCGTTGCGACGACCGCGCAGTTCGAGCAGGCCCTGCGCCTCAACCTGCTGGCGTCAATCGAGCTCGCGCAGGCCGCGCTTCCCGGGATGCGCGCGCGCCGCTGGGGACGCGTGATCTTCCTGACGTCATTCGCGGCCAAGCAACCGCAGCCCGACCTGCTCCTTTCCAACACCGCGCGTGCCGGCCTGCTCGGGTTCGCGAAGACGATGGCCAATGAAGTGGCTGCGGATGGCGTGCTCGTGAACACGGTGCTTCCGGGGCATTTCGACACCGCGCGCGCTGCCGAACTGGCGCGCATGCGTGCCGCCCGCGACGGCGTGGCCGTGGAAGAACTGCTGGCGCGCCGCGCCGCCCACGTGCCGTTGAAGCGCGTGGGGGCGCCCCGCGAGATGGCAGCCGTGGTCGCGTTTCTCGCATCCGAGCGTGCGAGCTTCGTCACGGGGACCGCCATCCAGGTGGATGGCGGCCAGACGGCGGGATTGCTCTAGGCGCGAACGGCTGGAGCGGACGCGCGCGGCGGACGCACGCGGTGGACGAGCACCACCCTTCCGTCGGGCGACGCCGCACGCGACGTTTTATGGGCCGGCGCATTGTGTGCGCCGGCCCTCTACGCGCCGGCTACTGCCCGCGCGCGACGTCAGACCAAATACCGGAGCCTCCGCGCGTGAAAGCGCTCGTCAAGCCAGCCCCCGCCGCAGGATTCGAACTGCGGGACGTCCCCGTCCCCACGATCCGCGGCGATGAAGTGCTGATCAAGGTGTCCCGTGCCGGCGTCTGCGGCACCGATGTCCACATTCACGAGTGGGACGACTGGGCCAAAGGACGGTGCAAGCCCCCGTTCGTCGTTGGTCACGAGTTCGCCGGCACCGTCGTGGAGGTCGGCAAGCTGGTCACCGATGTGCACCTGAACGATCGCGTCACGGCGGAAGGGCACATCGTCTGCGGCCGCTGTCACCTGTGCCGCACTGGCAACTCGCACGTCTGCCCCAACACCCGCATCATTGGCGTGGACCGCGACGGCTGCTTCGCCGAGTTCATCGCGATGCCGTCGGGCAATGTGTGGCACCTGGACGACAACATCTCCTTCGAGGTGGGCGGCATTCACGACCCGATGGGGAACGCATTCCACACCGCGCTGACCGCCGACATCCCCGGCAACACGGTGCTCGTGACCGGCTGCGGACCGATAGGCATCTTCGCTGTGGGGATCTGCGTCGCCGCCGGCGCGAGCTGCGTGATTGCGAGCGACGTGAACCCGCGGCGGCTGGAGTTGGCGCGCGCCATGGGAGCGCATCACGCGGTGCAACCAGACCAGGTGGCCGAGACCGTGCGCGCGGCAACGGACGGCCTCGGCGTGGACGTCGTGCTCGAAATGGCTGGCGTTCCGGCGGCCGTGCACCAGGCGTTCAAGGAAGTGCGCGTCGGCGGGCGGGTGCAGATGCTGGGGATCCCCGCGAAGCCGATGGAGATGAACCTCGCCACGGAAATCATCTTCAAAGGCGTCACCGTGTACGGCGTGGTCGGCCGGAGGATGTACGACACCTGGATCCAGATGACGCAGTTCCTGCGCTCAGGCAAGTTCGATCCGACGCCGGTCATCACGCACCGTTTCCCGCTCGAGCAGCACGCCGAGGCGATCCGGGTGATCAAGAGCGGCGAGGCGGGGAAGGTGGTGTTCGAAGTCAGCTAGAGGCAGAGAAACAACAGAAAGACAACAGAGAAACAACAGAGAAACAACAGCGAGACAACAGGTACCGCCTACGGGACGGTTGAGCATATCATGGCACTGAACACCGCATTCTCCGCGTCGATGGAAGGCGCCATTACCCAATTGAAGGCCGATGGCATCTACAAGCGCCTGAACTACCTCGAGTCGCCGCAGGCGGCGCGCGTGCGCATGGAAGGGCGCGGCGAGGTACTCATCCTCTCTTCCAACAACTACCTCGGCCTCTGCGCCGAGCCGTCCGTGGTGCAGGCCGGCCTCGACGGGCTCCGCACGTACGGCGCCGGCACCGGGAGCGTGCGCTTCATCTGCGGCACGTTCTTGGTGCACCGAGAGCTCGAGGTCGCGCTGGCGCGCTTCGTCGGAACGCCCGCGGCGCTGTCGTACGTCAGCTGCTGGAACGCCAACGAGGGGCTCACCGCGACGATCGCCGAGGAGGGCGACTTCGTGGTGAGCGACGCGCTGAACCACGCGTCCATCATCGACTCCATCCGCCTCGCGAAGGCGATCACGAAGTGCATGACCGCCGTGTACAAGCACGGCGACCTCGACGACCTGCGCGAGAAACTTGTCGCGAACAAGGGCGCGCGCCGGCGCGTCATCTGGACCGACGGCGTCTTCTCCATGGAAGGGAGCATCGCCAAGCTCCCGGACATCCTGCAGGTCGCGCGCGACCACGATGCGATTGTCGTCGTGGACGACTCGCACTCCACCGGCGTGCTGGGCGCGACGGGACGTGGGACGGCCGAGCACTTCGGCGTGCTGGGCGAGGTGGACGTGATCACGTCTACGCTCGGCAAGGCGCTCGGCGGTGCGGCGGGCGGGTTTGTGGCTGGGAACGCGGCGTTGTGCGACATGCTGACGCAGCGATCGCGGCCGCAGCTCTTTTCCAACGCGCTGCCGCCGACGGTGGCGGCGAGCGCGCTGGCGTCTGTGCGGTTCCTGGAGGCCCACCCGGAGCGCGTGCAGACGCTGCGCGACAATGCGAAGTACTTCCGGCAGGCGATCATCGAGGCCGGGTTCAACCCGCTGCCGGGCGAGACGCCGATCGTGCCGATCATCATCGGCGAGACGGCGCACGCCATCCGGATGAGCGAACTGCTGCTGGATGAGGGGATCTTCGTCACCGGATTCGGGTTTCCGGTGGTGCCGCATGGCACTGCGCGGCTCCGCTGCCAGATTTCGGCGGCGCATACGACGGATGACCTGGACTACGCGGTACGCGCCATCGCGGGCGTGGCGCGCCGGGTAGGGCTGATGAAGTAGCCGTCCCGGGTCCGTGACCCCGGAACGGGACGCATCGTCTACATCCGGTACCACTGGCTGCGCCGGTCACCGAGCGGCAAGTTTTTTCGCGTCGGTGCACGGGTGGGCCGGCGATCCTCCTTTTCGAGGGTTCTAGCATGCGTACGATCTCACGCCTTGGCCGCGCGCTCACGCTGGCGGCGCTTCTCCCCGCGGCCGCCGCGGCGCAGCAGTCCGGTGCGCCGATTGAAAACTCGTGGTTCTGGGGTGCGGGCGCGGGGCGGCTCTCGTTCCCCACGTACTTCCACCGTGTGGACGCGCCCATGATCTCGGCCGACTGGCTGATCACGCGCCAGCGGTGGGCCTTGCAAGTGTACGGGGCGCAGGCGTACTTCACCGACTCGTCGACCGTGGCCGATCCCAACTCGTCGGGCCTGCGCAAGGCGCAGATCACCGACCTGCGGCGGGTCGGGTTCCAGGGCATCGTGTTCCTGCCCAACTGGACCTGGTTCCGGCCGTATGCCGGCGTTGGCTACTCATTCAATTTCGTCAAGCAGGCGACGCCCATTGGGACGTTCTTCAACAGCGCGGCGGCCCGCGACTCGGCGCAGACGCGGGTGAACAGCGCCCGCGCGATGGCCACACCGACGTTCAGCGGCGGCTTCATGATCACGTGGCACCGTTTCGCACCGTATGCGCAGTACACGATGATGCCCACCAAGGGGAAGGGTACCTGGCTGGTGAACGGCGATGGCTCGACGTCGTTTTGGGAGGCCGGCCTGCGGTACAACTTCGGTTCGGCGATCGAGAAGCTACGGTAGCCGCGCGGAGCGCGCAGTTGGACACCGTCCGATGACAGAGGGCGGGCTCCCATCGGGAGCCCGCCCTTTCGTCCGCAGCCCGAATCTCGGCGTTGCTCGTCCGTCAGTTGCGGGGCATCACTCGCCTCGTGCCGGCTGCAGCACCCACCGCAGTAGCAAGTCCTTCGCCTTGCTGATGCCGACGCGCGGCGTCACGGCCACGAGCGCGTCGTCCACCGGTGCGCCGTGCAGGATGCGAAGCGTCGTGCCGCGCACGAGGTCGGCGCCGTGGTGCGTGGGGCCGTCAATCCCGAAGGCCATGCAGAGCTTGCCCGGGCCGTCGGCAAGGGCGCGGTCGGCGATGCGCTTGCCGCGCCGGCGGCGCATGGCGGCGAGCCCGTCCAGCGGCTGCACCGCGCGAACCAGCACCGCACTCGGCAGCCCTTCGGCGCGCGTCACGGCGTTCACGCACCAGTACATGCCGTAGATGAAGTAGACATAGGCGGTGCCGGGCGGCCCATACAGGCCCGCGGTGCGTGCCGTGCGGCCGGCCGCGGCGTGGCACGCAGGGTCGTGTTCACCAAGGTACGCCTCGGTTTCGACGATGATACCGCGGCTGGCTGTGCCATCGCGCGTGCACTCGAGCACGCGCCCAATGAGATCGCGCGCCACCTCCTCGGTGTCGCGATCGTAGAAACTGCGCGGCAAGACGCGCAACGAGAGACGCCGCGTCCCCTCAGGGGACGCGGCGTTCGCCGGTCGAACTGCGCGTGCTCGCTTCACGGTTAGGCGACCGCAGCCTTCTTTGCGCGCGCCTTCCGCGCCGGCTTAGCCTTGGGCGCGGCCGTGCCCTTCGGCCCAGCGTCGGCTTTCGCCGCAGCTTTCGGCGCGGCTTTCGACGCAGCTTGTGGCGCAGCTTGTGGCGCAGCTTGTGGCGCGGCTTGTGGCGCGGCTTGTGGCGCGGCTTTCGCTGCAGGCTTGGGGCCCTGGCGGCCCTTCTTTGGCAGCTCGGGGGCCGAGGCGGCGACCGACACCGGCGTCACCGCTGGCGTATCGTCCACTACGCCGAGGAGGAGCAGTGACGGCGGCACCTTCACCGCGCGACCGCCCTTGGTCGGATGCCCGCGGCTGGCACCCACGCCACGCGGAGCCGGTGCGACCGCAGGCGCCGGCGGCGCTTCGGCCTTGGCCTGCGCTTCGGCGGCGCTGAGCTGGTCGGCGACGCTGACCGTGCCCTCGACGCGCGAGATCTCGAAGGTATCACCGCGCCGGCGCACCTCCACCGCACCGGCATCGTGCGTGTCACGCAGGATACGTGCGAAGTTGCGTTCACTCAGCGACTCGCTGTCTCGACCGAGCAATGCGCGCGCCTTGACGCGCACGGCCTCGGCCATCGCCGACGAATCGCCGGTGGTGAGCACCTCAACCGCGCGTCGCACGAGCGAAAAGGCCTCGTCGCGGGTCAGGCGGACGCCGGAAACGCCGATGGTGGCGTCCACGGGGGGCGCGGCCTGCTTGCGGTCGTGTCTCGGATGATGCAGCGCCGGAACGGCAACGGCCGGACCCTTCGTGCTTGCCACGGCGGGTGTGGCGAGGCGTGCCGAAGTGGGCGCAGAGGCGAGTGCCTTTGCCGGTACCGGTGCTGGTGCCGCTACTGCGGATGCCGCGCTTGCGGCCTCCGAACGCGGCTCATCACCGCGATCGCGGCCACGGCCGCGGCCGCCGCGACGGCCACGACGGCCACGTCCTTCGTCGTCTTCACGTGGAGCAGTGGCGGTCGCTACCGCCGCAGCCGGCGCGGGCACGTCCTTGCGCGGCGCGCTCGGCAGGGCCACTTCGAGCTGGCCATTCTCGAGCTTGGAGACGTGGATCAACCCCTTGTGCGACGCCTCCTGGCAGAAGCGCGAGAACTTCGACATGCCGAGGTTCTTCTCGTCAAACGTGGAGTCGATCTCCTGCATGACCTGCTTGAGCCGGTCGGAGCGCATCACGTCGCCGTTCTTCGACATGCGCGAGATTGCCTCGGTGACCAGCTCCCACGGATCCCACTTCTGCGCCGTCGCCTCGTCGCCCGACTTCACGAGGCCGGCGAGCGCGTTGTAGCTGTAGTACTCGTCGCAGTTCTGCACGAGCAGGTCGCTTGATGACTCGCGGATGCCGACGCCGATGACGTACTTGCCGTACTCCTTGAGCTTGAGCACCAGCGACGAGAAGTCCGAGTCGCCGGAGAGCAGGATGTAGGTGCCGATCTCCGGGCGGGTGAAGACCAGCTCGACGGCATCCACGGCGAGGCGGATATCGGTGGCGTTCTTCTTGGACGAGCCGTACGCCGGCGCGAAGATCAGGTCGATGGACGATTCCGCCAGCGGCACGATGTACTGCGGATAGCGCCGCCAATCGGCGTAGGCGCGCTGCACGGCGACCTTGCCGCTGATGATGTGGGACGACAGCAGGTTCCGCAGTTCGGTCTGCAGGTCGGAGCGGATACCCATCGTGACGTTGTCAAAATCGATGAGCAGGGCCGCATTGGGCGCGGCGTTCGGGGTGCTGAGGCCGGCTGCGGCGTGCGCGGCCGCCTGCGGTCCGCGATGCAGCGGAGCGACGGGGGTGCGGAGCGGAGTGCTCCGCAGGTGACGGTTGTTCATGCCTTCTCGCGTTGGCCGGGCGCAACGGCCCGGGGGGAAGCATGCCCGCGCGGCCCTGATGACCTGACGCGGCAGCTGCCCATGGTTGGTGTGCCCCACGGATTCCCGACCGGAGCGCCATCGGGGCAGCTGGCCGGCGAGCACCTGCGAGTGCGGAAGGGGCCGCGAGCGCGCTCGTACTGACTTTCGGCGGTGCCGAAGAGACGCGGACGGCGCGGACGCTGTGTGACCCCTGAAGTCACGGGCGAAGTCGATGATCATGTAATCATCGGCAACGTCCGGGACCTCTGGTTGGATAATGTAACCTCTTCGGGAGCCCCGCGGCACCCGTCTGGAGCTGACGCGGTGGCCGCAACCCCGTTCCGGTAGCAAGTTTCGGAAGATCGTGTCTAAATGAAACTCCTCCGCACCCCGATCCGTCCCAGTTAGCGTGCCACTCGGCTTCCGCGCACGGCTCTTCGTCATCCTCGCGCTCTTCGCACTCGTGCCGTCCGTCGTGCTGACGGCGGCGTGGGGCGGAGCGACGAGCCGTGTGCTGCCACGCATGAGCGGGGCGGCCGCCTGGGACAGCGTCGCGGCTTCTGGATCGCGGGCCGTTGGGTTGGCCCGGCAGGCTCCGGCTTCGATCGAGGCGAACGCCGCTCTAACGCGTCACGAACAGGAACTTGCCAGTTCGCTCACGCAGGCGCGCCGGTTCGAGTATCTGGCGCGTCGCACGGGCCCCGCCCTGCTCGTGGTCGGCCTCGCGCTGCTGGCGCTGCTCACGTACCTCGCGTCGCGCATTGCCGGCCACCTCAGCCGGCAGTTGAGCCGGCCGCTGGACGAACTAGTGGGATGGACCGAGGCTATCACGCGAGGCGAGTCGCTCCCGGCCCAGGCCACGCATCGCGGCGCACCTGAGTTCGGCGTCCTCCGCGACCGCATGCGCCGGATGGCCGCTGACCTCGAGCATGGCCGCGAGTCGGCAATCGCTGCGGAACGGCTCGAGGCATTCCGCGAGTCGGCCCGGCAGGTGGCGCACGAACTGAAGAACCCGCTGACGCCAATCCGGTTTGCAATCGCGCGCTTGCGGCGCGACGCTGCGCCGGAGCTGCAGGAGACGCTGGACGTCCTTTCCGTGGAGAGCGAGCGCCTCGAAGCGATGGCGCGCAGCTTCAGCCAGTTCGGCCGCCTTCCCGATGGACCGACGGCGGCGCTTGACCTCGGCGACATCGCCCGGGAGGCGGCGCGAACTTCCGTTCCGGATTCCGCTGCCCTGCACGTCGAAACCGAGGCGCACCTCCCACTCGTACGGGGTCAACACGACGCGTTGCACCGCGCCTTCGCCAACGTGCTGATCAACGCGGTGGAGGCGGGCGGCCCGAGCCCGCGGCTCGAGGTGCGCGTGGGACGGCGTGGCCACGACGTGGTGGTTGCAGTGCGCGACCACGGGATCGGCATCACGGCGGAGCGGCTGCCGCGCATCTGGGATCCGTACATGACGGACAAGACGTCAGGGACGGGGTTGGGGCTGGCGATCGTGAAGCAGACGGTGATGGCACACGGCGGGCGCGTCGAAACCGACAGCACGCTGGGCGAGGGAACGGAAGTGCGCCTGGTCTTCCCGGCCATGGCTGAACAGCGAGCGGGAGCAACATCATGATCGGTCCGGCAGTGCTGGTTCCCATCGCGTTCTTCGCGATGGTCGTTGTCATCGTGCTTGGCGTACCGCTGGTGCGCGCCAAGATCCGCCGCCTGGAGCACGGAGCTCTGCCTAGCGCCGACTCATACGCCGCCGAGCGGCTGGCGCGCATCGAGGCCGCGGTGGAGTCCATCGCCATCGAGGTGGAGCGCATCTCGGAGGCGCAGCGCTTCACGACGAAGCTGCTCTCGGAGCGGAGCACGCACGCGGCCGCTCCACCGCAGACGCGGGAGCCATCGTGATCGGCGTGCTCGCCTCGTTGCCTGGCCTGGCGCCGCCGCTTCTTGCCGGTCCGCCAGGCGTTGTCCTCGCGGCGAGCGGAGAGGACATCGCCATCATCGCGATCATCATGGGAACGCTCTCCGGCCTGTTCTTTCCGCTCGTCCGCGCGTGGGCACGGCAACTCGACGGCCGAAGGGTTCCCGGCGTGCTGCCGCTGCGGGGCGTTGAGGAGCGCCTGGACCGCATCGAGCAGGCGGTCGAGTCGATCGCGTTGGAGGTGGAACGCGTGTCGGAGGGCCAGCGATTCGTCACCAAGCTGCTGGCGGAGAAGGCGACGCCGCCGCTGCCACCCGCGGACCGGTAGGCGCGCGATGCCCAGTGTGCTGATCATTGACGACGAGCCCAACATCCGGCGGATGGTTGGGGCACTGCTCGAGGTCGAAGGCTTCGAGGTGCGCGACGCAAGCGACGGCCAGTCGGGCATCGCGCGCGCACTCGAGTGGGAGCCGGATCTCGTGCTGCTCGACCTGATGATGCCCGGCGCGATGGATGGCATGGCGACCCTCGAACAACTGCGCGAGCGGTTCCCGGAGCTGCCGGTGGTGATGATGAGCGGCCGAGCCGGGCTGGCCGACGCGGTGAAGGCGACGCGGCTGGGAGCAGTGAACTTCCTCGAGAAGCCGCTCACCCCCGAGGGCGTACTGCTGGCGCTGGCCGGAGCGCTGGAGCTGCGCATGGCGCGGCGCGAGCGCACGGCACTGCGGGTGGACCTGGGCCTGCACGGCGAGCTCGTGGGCGGGAGCATGGCGCTGCGCGTCGTGCGCGAGATGATTGCGCGCGTGGCCCCCACCGACGCGCGCGTGCTGATCACCGGCGAGTCGGGGACGGGCAAGGAGCTGGTCGCGGCCGCGATCCACGCGGAGAGCACGCGGCGCGAGAAGCCGTTCGTGCGCGTGAACTGCGCGGCGATCCCGCGCGACCTCGTGGAGAGCGAGATGTTTGGCCACGAGCGCGGCTCCTTTACCGGGGCCACGGAGCGGCGCCTCGGGCGGTTTGAGCTCGCACACACCGGCACGCTGTTCCTCGACGAAGTGGGCGATCTCGGGCCCGAAGCGCAATCCAAGCTCCTCCGCGCCATTGAGGCGAGGGAGATCGAGCGCGTGGGGGGCGGGCGATCCATCAAGGTGGATGTGCGCATTCTCGCCGCCACCAACCGCGATCTCGAGCGCGCCGTGCGCGAGGGCCAGTTCCGCGAGGACCTGTTCTTCCGACTGAATGTGATTCCGCTGGCGGTGCCGCCGCTGCGAGAACGGCCAGACGACGTGCCGGCGCTCGTGCGGCACTTCGCGGCGCTGCACCGCCGGCGGTCGGCGCAGCCCGTGCCGGCCTGGACGGCCGAAGCGGTGGATGCGATGACGCGCTACCGGTGGCCCGGCAACGTGCGTGAGTTGGCCAACATCGTGGAGCGGCTGAGCATCCTGCACGCGGGGCAGCCGATTGGAGAGGAGGAGGTGCGGGGCGTGCTGCCGCTGGCGCCGCTCTCGGCGCCTTCGCTTCCCGACCTCATGCAGCCGGAGCTGACGCTGAGCGATGCGCTCGACGAGTACGAGAAGCTGCTGATCACGCGGGCGCTGTCGGCGGCCAACGGCGTGGTGGCGGAGGCCGCGCGG
Source organism: uncultured Gemmatimonadota bacterium (assembly GCA_947085385.1). Lineage (GTDB taxonomy): Bacteria > Gemmatimonadota > Gemmatimonadetes > Gemmatimonadales > Gemmatimonadaceae > PNKL01. The sequence continues at coordinate 145,934 of CAMTWA010000002.1, forward strand.
CGGTTGCGTACCGACCGGCCCAATCTGTACCGGCGCATGCGGCGCCTCGGGCTGCAGCCGGACAACGGCGAGTGACGAAACGACACGCCCGTGACCTCTTCTTGCGACTCTGGCCCCGCCGCCGCGCACGTGCATCGCGGCAATCGCATGCGCACACGGCGATTGCGCGTGCGGGGCCCCCGCGGCACGGCCCCTGCACCTGGGCGGGCATCCCCAGTTCTCGAGGACACACGATGACTCGCATACACCATCTTGCGCTGCTCACGGTGGGCGTCTTGAGCGCCGCACCCGCGGCCCACGCGCAGCAACGCGAGGCGCCCACGCGCGACGTCGCCGCCGCAGCCGTAGCGACCTACAACGCCGAGCGCACCCTGCGCGTGACGGGCGTATTTGAGGTCGCCGCACAGCGCACCATCGAGGGTGACGTGGCCGTGCTCAACGGCCCCGTACGCATCGCGGGACGAATCACCGGCACGCTTGCGGCGATCAACGCCGATGTCCGGCTCTCTCCGGGGGCGTCGGTGGGTGGCCTGATCGTGGTGGGCGGCACCATCAGCGGGCGCGATGCGGCCACCGTGCGCGGCGACGTGCTGCGGCAGCCGGAACTGCTGCGGTACCACCTGGCCGAGGAACGCCTCGTGCCTGAGGAAGAGCCCACGTATGACGACGCGTGGTGGAAGCGTCGCGCGCGCCGCCGTCCAGAGCCGTCGAACGACCGCTCGTGGCACGACTTCACGTTCACGAGTGCGCACACCTACAACCGCGTTGAGGGGCTACCGATCCTCATCGGACCGCGCATCCGTCAGGTGACCAGTTCAGGACGGTTCACGCTCGATGCTTTTGGCGTCGTGCGCACCGCGGGGCCCGTGCGGTGGGACCGCGGCACGCTTGGCCATGATGTCACCGGCGAGCTGCAGCTCGGCCGGAAGCTCGGGCTCGGCGTCGGCGGGCGGACGTTCGACATCGTCGATGCGGTGGAAGACTGGCAACTGAGTGACGGCGAAACAGGACTTGCCGCCTTCGCGCTACGCCGCGACTTCCGCGACTACTATCGCCGCCACGGCGGGCTTGGGTTTGTGAAACTGCATGCTGGTGCGGATGCCGACCTCACCATCTCGTTCGGCAACGAGCGATGGGAAAGCGCGCGCGATCGCGCCCCCATCTCGCTGATGCGCGGTGACGAACGGTGGCGCCTCAACCCGGCGATGGACGAGGGGACAGTGCACCTCGCGACGACGCGGCTGCGGGTGGACACGCGCCGTCGTGAGAGTGCGCTGCTGGGCGGCTGGTACCTCGACGCAGACATCGAGCGCGGTACTGGCACGCTGGCGCGCGACCCGGGACTGCTGACGGTGATTCCGCGCCCTGAAGCGGTGGCGTACACGCGGGGCTTCGTGGACCTGCGCCGGTACACGCGCCTCTCTCCAGACGCCGCGCTCAACCTGCGCATCGTGGCAGGCGGCTGGATGTCTGGCGACCGGTTGCCGATGCAGCGGCGCTTCTCGGTCGGCGGGCCGGGCACGCTACCCGGGTACGACTTCCGAGGGTCGTGGCGGGTGCGTCCCGACGTGCTGACGTGCGGCGGTACCGCGCTACCGGGGGCGCCGGCGCTGTGCGACCGGGTGATGCTCTTTCAGGCGGAGTATCGCAGCGACTTCCATGTGGGGTGGGTGCGCAACGACGCGCGCGACGACTGGTGGCGGCCCGGCTTCAACGAGCATGCGTCCTGGGTGCTCTTCGCCGATGCCGGACGCGGCTGGAGCGTCGGCGCGCCGGACCTCGCGACGACATACGCAAAGGATGACCTGCCGCCCCTCTCGACCTTCCGCGCGGACATCGGCACCGGACTCGATTTTGGATCGTTCGGCGTCTATGTCGCCAAGGCGACAACCACGGCGCGCGAACCTGTGAACGTCATCGTAAGGCTCTCGCACCGCTTCTGATGCCATGCCGCCTGCGCTGCGCGCTGTTCCTTGTCGTCGTGCTGACCGGCACGACGGCGTTCGCGGCGTCGGCGCAGGACAGGCCATCGCTGGCCATTTCCGCGCCGACCGCCGATCAAGTGACACGCGCGGGGCCGGTGGTGGTGGCGTCGCACATGCTTGCCGGCCGCAAGCTGCAGGAGCTGCTCGCCAGCGGCTTCCCGGCGCGGCTGCACTTCACGGTGGAACTGTGGAGTGTTGGCGGCTGGCTAAACGACCTTGAGCGCATCACCGAATGGGACGTCGTGGTGCGCTGGCTGGCGGTGGAGCGTGTGTACGAGGTCACCCAGATTGCCGGCGACCGGCCGTTCTCGCTCGGCAAGTTCGCCCTCCTCGGCGATGCCGCATCGGCGGTGGCTCGGCCCGCGCGGGCACCCATCGTCGCGTTCGCGGGCGCCAAGCGGTTCTACTACCAGGCGACGCTGGCCGTGGAGACCCTGTCGGTGAGCGACCTCGACGAGGTGGAGCGGTGGCTGCGCGGCGAGCTGCGGCCGGCCGTGCGCGGGCAGCGCAACCCGGGCACCGTGCTCGGCCGCGGCCTCAAGACGCTCGCATCGCGGCTGCTCGGCGGCGAACGCCGCGAGTATGTCGCGCGGACGGGGGTGTTTGAGGCGGCAGACGGCAGACGGTAGACCCTGGACGGCAGACGGCGGACGGCGGACGGCAGACGGCGGACGCGCGAAGGGCGGACTCAACCTGAGTCCGCCCATTTCGCTTCCGCCATCTCCGGCCAACCTTCTATCGTCGCCAGTCGACCGTGCGCTCCACCTGATGTAGCATCGCCGCGCCGTAGAACATCCTGATGTACTTGCTCTGCGCCGGCGTCAGCTTGCGCACCGCCCACGAGAGGTGCACGAAGTGCGGCTCGACCGGGTTGTGCAGCAGCCGCATGCCGATCTCCCCCGGCAGGCGGTCGGCCTTGCGCGTGTTGCAGGGACTGCACGCGGTCACGACGTTGGTCCATGAGTTGTCGCCGCCGCGGGAGAGCGGGATGACGTGGTCGCGCGTGAGCGACTCGCGCGGCTTCAACACCGCCGACACCCGACCGCAGTACTGGCAGCGGTAGTGGTCGCGCGCGAAGAGGAACGTGTTGGTGACGTGGCGACGGAAGCGCCGCGGCACGTGCACGTACTTGGTCAGCCGAATGACGACGGGGTGCGGAAAACGCCGGTTGGCTGACCGCACCGAACGCTCGCCGTCGGCTTCGACGATCTCGGCCTTGCCGTCGATGACGAGCCGCAGCGCCCGGCGCAGCGGCACGAGCGTCAGCGGCTCAAACGACGAGTTGAGGGCAAGGCAGCCGACGAGCACCTAGACCTCCGACGAGGCGAGAGCGATGCACGGCGGCCGCATGGTCATCTACTCGCGGCTGCCAGGCTGGGAACGGGCGTGAGCCAGCCGTACGGATCAGGGAGCCGGCCGCTCGCAATGCCGAGGTACTTGTCCTGGATGGCCTTGGTGACCGGGCCGCGGTGCCCTTCGCCAATCGTGATGCGGTCGATCGAGCGCACGGGCGTCAACTCCGCGGCGGTGCCGCAGAAGAAGACCTCGTCGGCAACATAGAGCATCTCGCGCGGAACAGGCGACTCGCGCACCTCGACGCCCAGGTCGTGCGCGATGCGCATCACCGAGTTGCGCGTGATTCCGTGCAGGATGCCCGACCCGATGGTTGACGTGTACAGCACGCCATCGCGGACGAGGAACAGGTTCTCGCCGCTGCCCTCCGCGACATGGCCCTGCACGTCGAGCATGATGCCCTCGACGTAGTCGTCCACCTTGGCTTCCATCTTGGTGAGCTGCGAACTCAAGTAGTTGCCGCCGGCCTTGGCCATCGTCGGCAGCGTGCTGCCGGCAGCGCGGCGCCAACTCGAAACGCGCACGTCCACGCCGCGCTCGAGCGCTTCCGCGCCGAGGTACCGCCCCCAGATCCAGCAGATGATGAACGTCTCGATCGGTGCGTTGCCGGGATGCACGCCCATTTGCTGGCCGGTACGCATCACGAGCGGACGGATGTAGCACTCCTTGAGCTCGTTGGCCGCGATGGTATCGACCACCGCCTGGCTCAACTCGTCCACGGAGTACCGCATCTCCATGCGGTAGATCTTCGCGGAATCGGCGAGGCGGCGCATGTGGTCGTGCAGGCGGAAGACGGCGCCGCCCGACGGCGTCTCGTAGCAGCGGATGCCCTCGAAGATCGACGATCCGTAATGCACCACGTGACTCATCACGTGGATGGTGGCGTCCTGGAAATCCACGAGCGCGCCATTCCGCCAGATCTTCTGGGTCGCGCCGCTCGCAGTTGGCGTGTGGGACACGGTGGCTCTGCTCCGGGAGAAAACGACAGCACGCAGGAGAATCCGACTGCGTACGGCAGTCGAACGCGGGGCCGACGAATTCTACACGATGGGGTCAGCGCGGCGCCAGCGTCCGAGCGCGTCGGCCTGACGCTGCACGCGCGATGCCAGCGCGTGATCATCGTGCAGCACGACGCCGTCGCGCGCACGCACGCGTCCGGCAACCACCGTGCGACGCGCCGGGATTCCCCCGGCATGCACGAGCGCGGCTTCAACGGCGTGCACGGGACCGGTTACCCCGTGGAGGTCGAACGCGGCGAGGTCGGCCTGGAAGCCCTCGGCGAGCACGCCGACCACATCGCCGAGCCCAAGAGCGCGCGCGCCGCCTCGCGTGGCCAGCTCCAGCACCTGCTCCGCGGGCACCGCGTCGACGCGCCGCGAGCGAACACGCTGCTGGAGCGACGCCAGCCGACCCTCGCCGACGATGTCCATGCGGTTATTGCTCGCCATCGAGTCTGAGCCAAGTCCGACGTCGAGCCCGGCGTCAAGCATCTCCAGCAGCGGCGCAATGCCGTGGGCGAGCTTGGCGTTGCTCGCCGGGCAGTGCGCCACGGTGCAACGATGGCGCGCCATCGCGGCGATGTCGGGCGCGTCGGCGCGCACCGCGTGGATCAGCAGCGGACGCGCGGCGAGCACGCCGCAGCGTTCGAGGAGCGCGATGGGCGACCGCGCGCGCGGTTCCACGTCAATCCCGCGCGCCCGGAGAAAGTCGGCGAACGGTCCCTGCGCGCGCTCCACCAGCATCTGCTCGTCCTCGCCTTCCGCAATATGCACCGCCACCGGCAGGCGATCGGCGGCGGCGTACGCGGCCACCGCCTCGAACAGCGCGTCGCTCACGCTGTACGGCGCATGCGGCGAGACGCCGACGCGGACGAGCGCGGTCTGCTGCGCGCGCATGGCCTCCACCTTGGCGCGTAGGCCGGCCATCGACGCGTCCCGCTGCGCCGGATCGGGTCCGAAGACCTCGCGGAACGCGATGCCCCGCGCGCCGAGTTCGCGCAGCGCGTCGAACGGGGCGGACGAGTCACCCGTATCGGCGAACGTCGTGATGCCGGCGCGCAGCCCCTCCACGACGCCAAGCCGCGCGCTGTCGAGCAGCGCGGCATCGTCCAGCGCATGGCGCCGCGCACGCGTGAGCGTGCGCACCCAGTCGAAGAACGACAGCTCCTCGAGAAAGCCGCGCATGACGGTGAGTTCGAGGTGCGTGTGCGCGTTGACGAGTCCCGGCATGAGCACGGCGTCGCCGAGGTCGTCGTCGGCGCCGCCGGCCGGGGCCTGCGCGCGCGGTCCCACCCACGCAATGCGATCACCCTCGACCACGACGGTGCCGTCGTCAATCGGCGGCGCCGCGATGGGGAGCACCCAGCGCGCGTGATACCGGGTGCGGGTGGCGGTCACGGCCGGCGCCCCGGCGGGTCGGAGGGGCTGGTCGGTGTCTTGCGTGGCGGCCGTGTGTCTTTCACTGGCTCGGGGCGCGCGCCGGCCCCACGTGGCGCGCACTCTGCCAGCGGCTCGGTGCCAGGGATGAACCATTCGAAGGACGCGTCCGCTGCCGGACAGCCAGGGTTTGCGAGCAACCCCGTCAGGTCATCCACCTGCTTGGAGACGAGCGACGACGGGCGCGGCCAGTCGGGTGGCGACGGCTTGCGCTGGTAGGCCTCGATCATGAACTGCGCCCAAGCCGGGGCGGCCAGGCGGCCCCCCTGCGCGTTGGGCATGATCTTCTGCGGCATGTCGAAGCCCATCCACACCCCTGCAACGAGGTCAGCGGTGTAGCCAATGAACCAGACGTCGGTGTAGTCGTTGGTCGTGCCGGTCTTGCCGCCCGCGGGCAGCTTGAAGCCCGAGGTTCCTATCGCGCCCGCGGCGCTGCCCCGGCGCAGCACGTCCTTCATCATGTCCACCATCAGCCACGCTTCCTCGGGCGAGAGCACTTGCTCGCGCTCGATCTCGGGCTTCCACAGTTCGTTCCCCTGCGCGTCCTCGACACGCAGGATGCCAACGGGCGAGACACGCCAGCCCAGGTTGGCGAACGTGGCGTAGGCCGCGATCATCTGCAGCGGAATGACTTCGGACGAACCGATGTGGATGGAGGGATACTCGGGGATGGGTGTGGTGAGGCCCAGCTTGCGCGCCATGTCCACCACGCTTTGCTCGCCCAGTTCCATGCCGAGGCGGATGGCCGGCATGTTGCGCGACTGGTAGAGCGCGTACCGCATGGACATCGGCCCTTCAAACTTCAGGTCGTAGTTCCGCGGCTGCCATGTGTCGCCTGCCACCTGCGGCAGCTCGACGGGGGCGTCCTCGAGGATATACGACGGGGGGCGCCCGCTCTGGATGGCGGTGGCGTAGACGATCGGCTTGAACGTCGAACCCGGCTGCCGCAGCGCCCGGGTGGCGCGATTGAACTTCGAGTCGTCGTAGTCGCGCCCGCCGACCATCGCGCGCACGGCGCCGCTGCGCGGATCGAGGACGACGAAGGCGCCCTGGAGGTAGGGCGTCACCGAGCCCGGCGCCGGTTCATCGGCCGCCGCGGAGGCCGCCATGATCTGCTCGAGCGTGCGATGCGGAAACGGCCCGGCCGACCCACCCTCGACCGCCTTGAGCTGGCGATCGAGCGCGCGTTCGGCGGCGCCCTGCAGTTCGAGGTCGAGCGTGGTGTAGACGCGCAGCCCATCCTGGTAGATCCGCTCGCCAAATCTCGCCTCGAGCAGCTGCCGCACCCATTCCACATAGTAGGGTGCAACGTCAGCCGAGGCGCCGTGCGCCAGCCGGAGCGGGTAAGCCTTGGCCAGCGACGCGTCAGCGTCGCTGATGGCGCCCTCGCGGCGCATGAGCTCGAGGACGGTGTTGCGCCGCTGGATGGCGCGTTCGGGGAATCGCCTCGGGTTGTAGCGTCCCGGCGCCTTGGGGAGCGCGGCGAGTGTGGCCGCCTCGGCGAGATTGAGGTCACGCACCGACTTCCCGAAGTAGCGCTGGCTCGCGGACTCGACGCCGTACGCACCGCTGCCGAGGTTGATCTGATTGAGGTAGAGCTCGAGGATGCGGTCCTTGCTGTACCTGGACTCGATGGCGCGGGCGACGCGCCCCTCGCGCAGCTTGCGCAGCAGTGTCTTCTCGCGCGTGAGCTTCTCGGGAAAGACGTTGCGCGCGAGCTGCATGGTGATGGTGGAGAAGCCCTCGGCGAAGCCGCCGCGACGCAGGTTGGTGAGGCCGGCACCAAACACGCGCACTAGATCGATGCCGCTGTGCTCGTAGAACCGCCGGTCCTCGGTGATGATGAACGCGGCCCGGAGGAACTTGGGGATCGCGTCAATCGTCACGAGCGTACGGCGCTCCAAGCCGAGCTCGGCGACGAAGCGTCCGTCGGCGGCATAGAGCTTGGACGTCTGCCGCGGGTTGTACTTCTCGAGCACGCTGATGGACGGACAGGCGTTGTTCCGGCATACGAGGATCCAGCCGAGCGCCACGCCAGCCATCGAAACACCGGCGAGGAACGCCGCCGCGATCAGCGCGTAGCGAAAGGGCTTCGTCATGAGACCGAGAATCTATCACACTGGGTGCAGGGAAGGAGCGAACGACGTGGTACGGATGACAGGATACCTGTGGTGAGGGGCACAGGGACATTGGCGCCGCTAAGTACCGCGCGAGGTGTTTCCGACTTCCCTCCCCCGCCCTGCGCCTTAGCTTCTCAGACATGCCACGAATGCTCGTCACCAGTTCGCCCGGTCTCGTCAGTTCCGACATGGCGGTCGCCTGTTCTCTGCCCCGGATGATGGCGCACGCTCTGCCGCGATCCGTCACCATCCGGCAGACGACGATACCCGGCAATTTCGTTGAGGCCCGACTGCTGGGGTTTCGGTGAGCGAGGCGCTTCCGCGGCTGTTGTTGGTGACTGACGCAGACCTCAGCGCCGGCAGCCAGGGCGCTGGCCGTGCGCTCGTCAGCCTGTTCGCGCCCTATCCCGCCGGATCGTTGCTGGCGCTCAGTGGCAGTGCCACGACGCGCTTCACGATGGGCGGTGGCCACTCGGTGCTTGCTGCCGCACCGCCGATCCCCGGGCGCATCGTGGATGCCTTGCGGCACGTCGTCGGCGATGTCGACGCCCTGTGGTCGCGGTGGATGCCGACCTTCGGCTTGGAGGATGTTGCGGCGTTCTCCCCGCAGCTGGTGTTGGCCGCTCCCACCTCTCCCGTGGGACTCGCGCTCGCTGATCGCTTCGCGTCGGCGGCCCCGGTCGTGACCTTTCTCATGGATGACTGGTTCGACTACTTGTCGAGCCGGCCGTTCGCCTTTGACACGCCGCGTCGCGGGCGGGCGCTGCTTCGCGCGTCTTGCCGGTGGCTCGCGATCTCCCCGGACCTCGCTGCGGCGATGCGCACCGCCACTGGAGTGGACCGCCCGACGCTGGTGGTCCAGAATCCGGTTCGCCTTGGCGCCGGCGAGCCCGCCGCGCTCGCCGCGCCCCGCGCCGGGCGCTTTCGCATCGCGTATTCAGGATCGGTGTGGCCGATGCACTTCGACGCACTGGCCGCCGTAGCCGAGAGCGTGGCGCGCCTGCGCGCCGAGGGGACGGACATCGAGTTCGTGCTCCGCACCAGTCCCTTCTTCTGGCAGCGGCACGCAGCAGAGCTGCAGCGATGGGGGGTCGTTGGTGGGGGATTTGTCCCGTACGAGGATCTCGTGCCGGCGCTCGGCGAGGCCGACCTCCTGCTCGTGGCATCATCGTTCGACGCCGCGCAGGCACACATGTCGCGGTCTTCCGTTCAGGCCAAGGTGACCGATTACATGGCATCGGGCCGGCCGATCCTTGCCTGCGGCCCGGAAGACGCGGCGTCGAACCGCTTCCTCCGCGAGCGGGACTGCGCCTACTTCGCCACGGATCCGTCGCCAGGCGCCGTTGACGCCGTCCTCCGGGCCTGCGTCGCCTCGAGAAACGAGGGGCCGACGATTGCGCGCCGCGCATGGGAGGTGGCCCTGCGGGATCATGAGATCGGGGTGGTGACCGGCACGCTGTACGAGTTCCTCCGCAAGACGATGACCGTGAACTAGCGGTGGGTTGAAGGACAGGCACCGCCGGGGTGCCCGGCCGCTGCTCCATCTCTGCGTTTCTGCCGCCTATATTCCCTGCGATGACCGACTTCCTGTCCGAACTCGCCTGGCGAGATCTGCTGCACCAGCAGACTGAGGGGGCTGGGGCGCACTTTGCGGTGGGCCCCGTGACCGCCTACTGCGGCTTTGATCCCACGGCCGCGTCGCTGCACGTGGGCAACCTCGTTCCGATCATGGGTCTGGTGCACCTGCAGCGCGCCGGACACCGCCCGGTGGCGCTCGTGGGCGGCGGCACGGGGATGATCGGCGATCCGAGCGGCAAGGCATCGGAGCGCCAGCTGCTCACGGTGGACGAGATTGACGCGAACGTGGCTGGCATCCGCGAGCAGCTGGGACGTTTCCTCGACTTCTCCGGCAGGGCCGGCGCCCAGCTTGTGGACAATGGCGAGTGGCTGCGCTCGCTGCACGCCATCGCGTTCATGCGCGACGTCGGGAAGCACTTCACGATCAACCTGATGATGCAGAAGGAGTCGGTGAAGGCGCGCCTCGAGGGCGGCATTTCGTACACCGAGTTCTCGTACATGTTGCTACAGGCGTACGACTTTCTCGAACTGCACCGGCGCTACGGCGTGACCGCGCAGGTGGGCGGGAGCGACCAGTGGGGCAACATCACCGCCGGAACGGAGCTGATACGGCGCGCCGTGCAGCACGAGGCGCATGGCGTCACGCTACCGCTGGTGACGACGTCGGGCGGCCAGAAATTCGGCAAGACGGAGGCAGGGGCGGTCTGGCTCGACGCGGCGCGCACTTCGCCCTACAGGTTCTACCAGTTCTGGGTGAACGCCGACGACGCCGATGCCGTGCGCTTCCTGAAGATGTTCACGCTGGTGGAGCGCGAGGAGATTGCCGCACTTGCCTCGGCGCTGGCCGCGGCGCCGCACGAGCGCGCCGCACAGCGGCGACTGGCCGCAGAGGTCACCGCCCTCGTGCACGGTCGCGACGCCGCAGCACTCGCCGAGCGGGTATCGAGCGTGATCTTCGACCGCCGTGTTGACGCACGGGAACTTCACGCCGACGTGTTTGAGACACTGATGGTTGAGATTCCCTGCGCCCGCTTCGCCGGCACGGGGCCAATCCAGGTGCTTGACGCGCTCGAGCGCGCATTCGGACTCTCGCGCACGGCGGCCCGCAAGCTCATGCAACAGGGAGCCGTCAGCGTGAACGGCGAGAAACTCGGGGCCGATGCAACCGCGATTGACCCGGCGGGCGCGGCGTACGGACGGTGGTTCCTGCTGCGCAAGGGCGCACGCGACATCGCCGTGCTGGCGATGGAAGAGGCGTAGACCGAACCGGGCGTGTCTCCGGTGCCGCCTAGGCGCCGAGGAGCGCGCGCTGATCGCGTGCCGGCAGGTACTTGGCGCCTTCGCGCAATGTCAGCCCAGACACCTCGGCGCGATGTTCGCGCAGGAAGGCCGCCACGGTGGCGGGGTCGTTCTTGCTGACCTCACGCAACGCCCAGCCGATCGCCTTTCGGATGAAGAACTCCTTTTCCCCCAGCATGGGAATGGCGAGCACAGTGAAGGCGCTGAACGGTGCCTCCCCCCGCTTGACCAGGGGCAGGATGGACAGAAGCGCCGCGCGACGCATCCAGAAATCGTCGTCGCGCGCCCACCGCGGCAGCGTGCGCCGCAGCAGCGGCACGCGCAGGAGCATCGGCGCCGAGACCTTGAAGCAGATCCAATCGAGGTAGGCCCAACTGCGCGACTCCCGCAGCAGGCGCGCGAGCAGCGGAATATCGCGCGCGCCGAGCAACGCCTCGTTCGCTTCGAGCATGAACATCGCCACCGCGCGCAGTTCGTGCACGCCTGTGCCCCAGAGCGCCACGACAAGCGGGCGCACCGACGCGGTGTCCGCCATTCGCACGCGGGTGATAAGCGCCTTGGCGACCTTTCGAATGCCTGGCATGTCGGCGCCGAGGAAGAGAAGCTCGCTCTTAAGGTAGGCCTTCTCATTCACGGCGCGTTCGACCGACCCCACGGCGGCCAGCGTCGCGCGTGTTTCGCGCACTTCGCGTGCGACGTTCAGCGCCGTGCGCGCGAGCTTCGCCCCGCGAGCGGCGCTCGTGCGCCGGGCCGCACCACTGGCGCGACGGGCCGCCACGCGCTTCATCGCGGCGCGAGCGCCCCCAGCGCCACGTCGAGTTCGGCGGTCGTATTGTAGAAGTGTGGCGACAGGCGGACGCCACCTTCGCGCACGGTGTGCGACACGCCGGCTGCGGAGAGGCGAGCGCTCGCCGCGGAGAGGTCATCCACGGCGATGGACATGAGCCCCGCGCGCCGTGCGCGCGCCGCTGGCGTAATGAGCCGGACGTCGGAGCGCCCGTCGCACCAGCCAACCACATGATCGGCCAGCGACGCCACGTGCGCCTCGACCGCCGCGGGCCCAAGCTCGAGGAACAGGCTCAGCGACGCCGCCATCGCCTTGAGGTCGTGCATCGGCGCGGTGAAGACCTCGAACTTCCGCGCGTCCGGATAGAAGGCGTAATCGTAGTCGAGGAAGCGGGTGAAGTCGGCGGACGCCGGCATGGAGAGCCAGCCCACCACCGGCGGGTCGAGTTCCTGCACGAGGTCGCGGCGCACGTAGGCAAACCCCGTGCCCCACGGCGAGAGCAGCCACTTCTGCGCCCCGGTCGCCAGGATGTCGATGTGGCACGCCCTGACGTCGAGCACCGCCGGGCCGAGTCCCTGGATGGCATCCACGACGAACCAGATACCGCGCTCCTTGCACGCGGCACCGAGGCGGGCGAGATCGAGCTTGGCGCCGGTGGCGAACGACACCCAGCTCACTGTCAGCGCGCGCACGTTGGGCCGGTCGAGCGCCGCAATGAGCGCGTCCTCGTCGGGGAGGTGGTGCTTCATCGGCACCAGTTCGAGGAAGACCCCCTTCGCCTTCTCGAGCCCCATCCACGGATAGATGTTCGCCGGGAACTCGCCAGCCGTGGAGAGCACGACATCGCCGGCCTTGAACGGCAGGGCGCGTGCGGCGAGGTTCACCCCCTGCGACGTGTTGGTCGTGATGGCGATCTCCTCGGGCGACGCGTTGAGCAGGCGCGCAGCATACTCGCGTCCCTGCACGACGCCGGCCCAGAAATAATCGAACCCCACGCGCCACACCTCGGCGCGGAAGTCGTTTGCCTCGGACTGCGCATCGCGTGCTCGCTGTGGAAGCGGGCCTGTGGCCGCATGGTCCAGGAAGATGCGCTCACCACGCGCCGCCCAGGGAAACTCGCGCGCGCGGAGCGCCTCGACGTCATACGTCACGGCATGGCTCGATGCGCGCTCACGGCTCGCGCAGCTCGGGTGGAGTGTCCGCGGGCTGCCGCTTCCAGCGGCGGTGCGCCCAGAGGTACTGGCCGGGATAGCGACGGACCCACCGCTCGAGCACGGCCGTGAACCGGGCTGACGTCGCATCCACATCGGCTTCGAGGTCGCCCGTCTGCGTCACATCCACTTCCTCGAGATGCAGGATGAAGCGGCCGCTCGGCTGGCGCGCCGCGCAGACGAAGATCAGCGGCGCCTGAAAGCGCAACGCAAAGACCGCAGGGCCGCGCGGCGTGCGCGCTGGCCTTCCGAAGAACGGCACGTGTGTGGCGGCGCCGAGTCCGGCCTGGTCGGCGAGCAGGCCGAGCGCGAAACCCTGCTTGAGCAGGCGCGGGAGCGTGCGCACGGCCGCGTCGTCGTAGACCACGGTCATGCCGAGGCGGCGGCGTGTGCGGTTGACGAACGCATCGGCGAGCGGATTGAGCAGGCGCTTGGCCACCGCAGCCACGGGGACGCCGAGCGCGGCGAGGTACGCTCCAGAAAGTTCCCAATTGCCCAGGTGCCCGGCCACCAACACCAGTCCCCTGCCGCGCGCACGCGCGCTCTCCACGGCATCGAGTCCATCGATCCCCTCGAAGAGTTCGCCGAGCGATTCCCTCCCGAGCCGTGACATCAGAATCGACTCCACGCCCACGCGTCCGAGGTGCTCGTACGCTGCCCGTGCCAACGCAGCGCGCTCGGCGTCGGAGCGTTCCGGGAAGCAGGCGGCGAGGTGCCGCGTCACCACGCCTCGACGAATCCGGAGCGGCCAGTACCCCAGGGCCCCGATGTGCGCGCCGATGGTGCTCGCGCGGCGGGTGCCGAGCGGCCCCAGCGCGGCGACCACCACGCGGAGCGCCGCGTACTCGAGCCAGTGCTTCCAGGTGGCCTTCACGACTGGCTCCTCGCTTCGCGCGCGGCGGCGTCGAGCGCCGCCGACGCCATGTCACGCAACTCCGGCGCGAAGTCCTGCGTGACGAAGCGGTGGCGCATCACGTGTTCCACCGTGTGCGGTCGCGCGCGGCCTCGGTCGCCTGCACCCAGCCGTCGGCCCCCGCGTCCATCGCCCATCGCGCGGCGCTCTGCCGAGCCGCCGCGCGCATGGCGTCGGCGCGTTCGGCGTTGGCCAGCGTCGCCGCAACCACTGCGGCCCACTCTGTTTCGTCGCCGCGGTGGCGGAGCAGTCCGGTGATGCCGTCCTCGACGAAGCGCGCGGCTAGCGGCGTTCGCTCGCCCAACACCGGTACCCCGTGGCTTAGCGCATCGAGGATAGCAAAAACGGCATCGTCGGCAGAGGCAATCACCCACGCGAGGGCGGCGCCGGTCAGCGCCTCATTGCGGGACGCCCCGGAGGCCAGCCAATCGATGCGATCGAGCACGCCAAGCGCCGCCGCCTCGAGACGCATGGCATCCGCGTCGGATGCGGGCGCGCAGACGGTCGCGCGGAGGGCGGGGAGGCGCGGCGCGAGGAGGGCGAGGGTGCGGAGCGCGACGAGCGCTTCGCGCCGCCGGTCGGCGCCGACGACGACAACCAGGCGCCGCATGCCGTGCTGGATGGCGCCGACAGCGGCCGGAGGCCGCAGCGTGCCGGCCCTGAGGGCCGGCACGCCCGGCGGCGCGACATGGGCGGCAAGCGCACCGCGCGGTGGCTCCATGCCGCGCATGTCGTCGGCGTGCGCGAACACGAAGCCCGTGGCGGCGAAGCGCATGGCGAGCCGGCCTTCACGCCCGAGCGCGAGCCGCTCGCCTGACGGCGTGCGGCGCACGACGGCGCCACGCCCTGCGAGGCGAATGGCGACCGCCGCAGCGAGGTGCTCGCGGTCGTCGTGCACGAAGATCACTTCGGTCAGGCGCGCGGTGACCACGGCCCGGAGGCGCCACCCCGCGCGCAGCGCACCGCCGGCGCCGGCCACGCGGATCACGTCATGTCCTGCGGCCGCGAGGCACCGCTCGGCCTCGCTCCCGGCGGGCGCCACGAGGCAGGCCTCGTAGCCGCGCGCGGCAAGCAGCGCCGCGGCTTCGGCAAAGGCGCGCGTCGCGCCCGACCACGCCGCGCCCTGCACCACGAAGCACGTGCGCACGCCTACCCGCCGGCCGGGGCATCGCGGAACTGCAACGCGTGCAGCCGCGCGTAGGCGCCACCGAGCGCCAGCAACTCGGCGTGCGTTCCCCGTTCGACGATCCGCCCACGGTCGAGCACGAGGATCTGCGTCGCGTGCTGCACCGTCGAGAGCCGGTGCGCGATCACGAAGACCGTGCGCCCGGCAAGCAGGCGGTCAATGGCTTGCTGCACCTGCCGCTCGCTCTCGGTGTCGAGCGCCGAGGTCGCCTCGTCGAGGATTAGCACCGGCGGGTCCACCAGCAGGGCGCGCGCGATGGCGATGCGTTGGCGCTGGCCGCCGGACAGGCGCGTGCCGCGCTCGCCAAGCACGGTGTCGTATCCCTCGGGAAGCTCGCTGATGAAGCCGTGCGCGTTTGCCGCGCGCGCCGCCGTCTCGACCTGCGCCGAGGTGTACCGGTCCGAGGCGCCGTACGCGATGTTGGCGCGCACCGTGTCGTTGAACAGCACGGTGTCCTGGCTAACGATGCCGGTGAGCGAGCGCAGCGACGCGAGCGTGAACTCGCGCGTATCAACGCCGTCGAGGAGTATGCGGCCGGCCGTGGGCTCAATGAAGCGCGGAATGAGGTCCGCGAGCGTGCTCTTCCCCGCTCCGCTGGCGCCGACGAGCGCCACGACGTCGCCGCGCCTGGCCGCCAGGCTGATGTCGCGCAGCACGGGATCGCTGCCGTAGCTGAACTCCACGCCCTCGAACGCGATCTCGAAGTTAAACGCCGATGCGGTGCGGGTCCCGCGGTCGGCCTGCTCTTCCGTGGGATGGTCGAGGATCTCGAACAGGCGTTCGGCCGCGGCCAGCGATTGCGTGGCCACGGCGGGCATCTGGGAGAGTTGCTTGAGCGGCGGCAGCAGCGACATCAGCGCGCCCAGGAAGGTGACGAGCCCGGAGCCGCTGAGCGTCTTCTCCTGTAGCACCTCGTGCGCACCGAACCACAGCAGCGCGACGGCCACCACCGTGCCGACGACCTCGGCGAGCGGCTGTGACATGAGCGTCAGCCGGCTCATCCGCACCATGCCCTGCGCGTAGCGGTTGGATGCGTCGGCGAAGCGTGCCCCCTCGTACCCCTCGGCGCGGAACGATTTCACCAGCCGAATGCCGCTCACCGTCTCCTGCACCACGCTCGTCATCTCGCCGAATTCCGCGGCAAGCCGGCGGTGTCCCTTCCGCAGCCTGCGCAGCAGCGGCTGGAACGCCCCGGTCAGCAACGGCGCGACGACCAGCGAAACCAGCGCGAGCTTGGGCGACAGCGAGAAGAGGAGCACGATCGTCACCACGATCTGCGTGCTTGCGTTGAGCGAGCGCGTGACCACCTCGGCGAGGAGCTGGCGCGTGGACTGCGTGTCCTGGAAGACGCGCGCGAGCAACTGGCCGGTCTTGTGGCTGGTGAAGAAGCGCAACGGCAGGCGCTCGAGGTGCGTGTAGACGGCGTTGCGGAGGTCGCGTGTGACGCGCTCCTGCAGCCCGGCGCCCATTTGCCCGGCGAGCCAGGCGAACACGTTCTTGAGCAGCATCGTGCCGAGGATCACCAGGATCACGACGCGCAGCGCCGCCATGTTCTCGCGCCCCTGCAGCAGCCATGTGCCCATTCCCTTGAGCAGGCGCGTCATCTGCGACCCCGCGCCTGCGTCCCACGGCTCCTCGTTGAACAGCGTGTTGAGAAACGGCACGAAGAGCGCGTACGAGAAGGCACTCAGCGCGTTCGCCACGGCGCTGAGCAACAGCGTGCCGACGACGCGCCCGTAGTAGGGGCGCAGGTACTGCTGGAGGCGGCGGTAGGGACCCATCAGCGGCGCGGGGTGAGGAGAACGAGGGGAAGGATGACCTCCTCCGGGGAGACCCCACCATGGAGGAACGAGCCACGGTACCGCTGCTGATACTCCCGCAGCTTGGTCGGATAGACGAAGAAGCAGTCGCCGGTGGCAAGCACGGTGTTGACGCGCTGACCCCGCGGCGGAAGGCGCAACTGCGCGGCGTCACCGAAGACCAGCGCCTGGTCGGGGCGCTCGGCGCGCAGGTCCTCTCCCATCTTGTAGCGCAGGTTCGCGGTGGCGTCCTTCTTGGCGAAAACCGTGGCTGGCGTGTTGCAGTGAATGGAGCCGTGGTCGCTGGTGAGGAGCACCGGAACGCCGCGGCGCGCCGCCTCGCGCAGCACGCTCCACAGCGCCGAGCGGCGGAACCACTGCTCGGTGAGCTGCCGCAGCGCCGCTTCGTCGCGTGCCACTTCGTAGAGAATCGTCGATTCGGAGCGCCCGTGCGTCAGCAGGTCAACGAAGTTGAACACGAAAGCGCTCACGCCCTCGCCCGCGATGGCCGTGGCCAGGTGGCGCTCGAGCTCGTCGGAGTCGAACGCCGAGGTGATCTTGTGGTAGCGCACGGGCGTGCTGCCGCGCAGGGTACGCAGCTGCTCCTCGAGCAGGTCGCGCTCGTGCTGGTTGAGCGACTCGTCGTCGCCCTCGCCACCCCACCAGTGGGGGAACCGTTCGGCGATCTCGGCGGGGAAGAGCCCGCTGAACAGCGCGTTGCGCGCGTACGGCGTGGCGGTCGGCAGCACCCCGAAGTAGTGTGCCGCGTCAATCTCGAAGGCCTGCGCGACGATCGGCTCGAGCACCTTCCACTGATCGAGGCGCAGGCAGTCCACGACGACGAAGACGACGGCGCGGTGTTCCGCGAGGAGCGGCATCAGGAACTCGCCGACCACGTCCACCGACAGCGGCGGGCGGTCGCCGTCGAGGTCGTGCACCCAGCGCGGATAGCCCTCGCCGATGAAAGCGGCGAAGTCGCGGTGCATGGCCGGGAAGAGCGCCCGCAACGATGCGTTCAGTCCCGCCTCGCCGGCATCAGTCAGTTCGACGTCCCACTGCACCAGCTCGGCGTAGTGCGCCGTCCAGCCGCGCCAGTCGAGATCCTTGAGGCGCACGGCCTCGAGCTCCCGGAAACGCTCGACGAATCGGCGGGCAATTGCCTGGCTGCGGATGCGCGGTCCCTCGAGGATGCGCGTGAGGACGGCCTGCACCTGGCGCGGCGTGACCGGCTTCACGAGATACTCCGACACGTCCTGGCCGAGCGCCTCGCGCAAAGTGCTGTCCTCCTCGCTCTTCGTCACCATTACGACGGGCATGGTGGGGGCCAATTCGCGCGCCTCACGCACCATGGCGTTGCCGCGCATGCCGGGCATCTGCTCGTCGACCAGGAGGATGTCATAGGCGTGCTGCCGCAACAGCTCCAGGGCGTCCGCCGCGTTGCGGGCCATCTGGACGCGATATCCCTTGTCGGTCAGGTACAGCCGGTGCGACTCGAGGAGTTCTGCCTCGTCGTCCACCCAGAGCACGGATTTCGCAAGCGGCGTCATATCTGGCGAAAGCTAGCCCCGGCGAATTGGGGTCGCCAACGCCCGGGCGTGCTGGCGGGGGGTCGACGCCTGGGGCAGATTCGTCGATGTAATGGAAGCCCTTCCCCCGTTCGCCCTCACGGTTCCCGCGTTCCCCCTGCGTGCGCTGGCGATCGCGACGTCCCGAGCGCCCCTGGGCGGGGCGCGAGAGGCGCTGATGGCAACGCTGGTGGCGGCCCGGATTGCCGCGGCCTCGCACGGCCCCGATGCCCTGCCGGCCCCCCTTCGGGTGGAGCGGGCGGGCGCCGCCCGGCACTGGATGGGGGCCCTGAGCCTGGCCGCGGCGTTGCGCGCCGCGCTCGGCCAGCTGCTCGATGCCTCGGTTCACGACGACGCGCGAGCACTGGCGGCGGCGCTGGCCAACGTGACCGAGGTCACGGCACCGCACCTCGACCGTAAGGCACGTTCAGAGCTGGACCGCCTGACTCGGACGATTTGCAACTGAACCGGACGCTTGTGGGTCGGCGGCCCGCATCCGTATGATATGCTGATGATACGCACCCTTGGCTGACGCCGGCATGTCCCGTCCCGCTGATATCTCCCCGCTGGCCCGCGTGATGCGCCGGGTGGACAGGGCCGCGGATGGCGACCACGGCCGGGATACGTACGCCACGGGCTTTCCGAGCATTGACAAGTGGCTCGGCGGCGGCGTGCGCCGCGGCGACCTCGTGGTACTCGGCGGCGACGTCCAGAGCGGCAAGAGCGCGCTTTCCCTGGCCATGGCGCTGCGCATGGCGCAGCAGGGCGTTCCGACGGTCTTCTTCACCAGCGAGATGTCGCATGAGCGGGTGATGGAGCGTGCGCTTGCCATTGAGGGGCGCGCGCGTGTGGACGACCTGCGCCGCGGTTCGCTCGACGACGTCATGCGGTCTGGCGTCGGAGCGGCGGCGGTGCGGTTCCGCGAGGCGGTTCCGGTGATCGCCGCATTCCCGCCGGGTGGGGGCGTCGAGGCGTTGGCCGCGGACATCCGCCGCACGCCCGACACCCATGTAGTGATTGTGGACTCGCTGCAGGGGCTCGCGGGGAGCACGCGTGCGCAGGACGAGGAGCTGGCCGCGGCGGTGCGCATCCTCAAGGCGCTGGCCGTCGAACTCAACCTGGCGCTGGTGCTCACCTGCCAGTTGCCACAGCTTCAGGTGGACCGCGCCGATCCCAGGCCGGTGCTCGACGACTTCGGCGTGCAGGGCGCGGTGAAGCAGCACGCGGATGTGGTGCTGGCCATCTTCCGCGAGGAGATGTATCGCCCCGGCTACGGGGTGGAGGGAGCCACGGAACTGCTGGTGCGCAAGAACCGCAACGGCAACGTGGGCTACGTGGATTTGTTCTTCTACAAGCAGTGGATGCGGTTCGAAGACATGCTTGATCCCGACCGATAGGAGGCCGGCGATATGCGATACCTGAGACTGCTGGCGTTGCCGCTGCTCTGCTGCCTCGCGATTCCCGCGCCAGCACAGCAGGCCGCCGACAAGACGCTCACCAAGCTGGAACAGGTGCGAACGGCCAATCCAAGCTCGGTCGCCGCGCTGCGTGCGCTCGGCATCACCTACTACAAGCGTCAGCGCTTCGCCGACGCGCGGTCGGTGCTCGACGCCGCCAGGCGTCTGGATCCGAAGGACGGCGTGAGCGCGCTCTACGCCGGCCTCGCCGCCGAGGCGCTGGAGGACTACAGCAGCGCCAAGGACGCGTACAACTCGTACCTGCAGGTTGGCAAGACGCGGAAGGTGCGCGACGACATCCGTACGCGGCTGGTGGCGCTGTCGCGCGCCGAACTGCGCGCGGCCGCCAAGTCGGCCATCGTGAACGAGGCCCGCATCGCCGAACAGGCGGGCGACCCGCGAACGGTGGCAGTGCTGCCCATGACGTTCAGCGGCACCGACCAGACGCTCGCCCCGCTGACGCGCGGCCTGGCGGACCTGCTGATCAGCGACCTCGCTCGCTCGCCCGACTTGCAGCTCCTCGAGCGCGACCGCATCCAGGCAATGGTGGACGAGATTGCCCTGAGCCAGAGCGGGAGAACGGACGCCGCCACGTCGCTGCGGGCCGGCAAGCTGGTGCGCGCCACGCGCGTGGTGCAGGGCGCGATCACCCAGACGGGAAGCCGCGACCTGACTGTGAACGCGGCCGTCATGAGCGTCGCCACGTCGCAGCAGCAGGGACGCGATGTGCAGAGCAGCGACGTGCTCGAGCAGATCTTCACGATCGAGAAGAACATCGCGCTCGGCCTCTTCGACCAGCTCGGCGTGCGCCTCTCGGCGGCCGACCGCGCCGCCATCGAGCAGCGTCCCACGCGGTCGCTCCAGGCTTTCCTTGCGTACAGCAACGGTCTCGTGGCTGAAGACGAGGGGCGATTCGGCGACGCGGCCCGCTTCTACGATCAGGCGCGCAGCATCGACCCGGGCTTCGGCGCAGCGATACAGAAGGCACAGAGCGCGCGGAGCGCGCAGCAGGGCGCGCAGGTCACCGCAGCCAAGGTAGAGGCGGGCCTGAAGAACTCGGCCGAGGGCGCCACGGTGGCGGCCGCCGAGCGTGGGGTGGCTGCCACCACCACAGGCGTCGGGTCAACACTCGCAAGCGCGGTGGGTGACATCAACCCATCGGCGGCCAACACCGTCAACACCAGCACCGGCGGCACAACAGGCCAGACGCCCACGCCGGCGCCGCCGACGACGCGTGACCCCGCCGCCGAAAAGACGGGTACGGACCAGCCCGCGACGAAGACCGGGCAGGTGAGCATCACGATCCGGAGGCCATAAGATGAGACCTCTGCACGCGATTCTCGCTGCCGCGCTGCTCGGCGCGGCGCCGTTGGCCTCCGGCGCGCAGGGACTTGGCGACGCCGCCGCGGCAATCATCCCGCAGTACGTGTCGGTGAAGATCGGCTCTGGCGTGACGGCGAAGACCGTGTCGCAGCTGACCGTCCCGTTCGTGGTCGCCGTGCCGATCTCATCGCGGCTCAACATTGACGTGGCGACTGCGTTCGCCGTGTCGGACGTCTCGGTGAACGGCACCAGCGCGAGTTCGATCACCGGGCTCACCGACACGCAGGTGCGCGCCAACCTGACGCTGGGAACCGATGCGCTGGTCTTCACGGTTGGCGCCAATCTTCCCACCGGGCAGTACAAGATCACCGAGGCCAAGTCGGCGGCGGCCGGACAGATCGGCAACGACTTTCTGATGTTCCCAACGTCGTCGTACGGCGCGGGGCTCTCCACGACGGGCGGTCTCGCGTTTGCCCGCAGCGTCGGCACCTGGAACGTTGGCGTCGCCGGATCGTTCCGGAAATCCACGGAGTTCGACGCCTACGAGACGCAGGATGACGCCGGCAAGCAGACCCTGACGTTCACGCCGGCCGATGAAGTGCGCGCACGCATCGGGGCGGACCGGACGATTGGCAACGGCCGCCTCACGCTGGGCATGACGTTCTCGACCTTCGGCGATGACAGGCTGGCAAACACGTCCTATGCCACCGGCGATCGGTACATCGGGCAGGCCTCGCTGTACATGCCGGTGGGCAACACCGATGTCTTCCTCAGCGGCTGGGGGCTGTACCGCGCCAAGGGGCAGCAGTTCGGAGGCGTGGCGGCGCCGGAAAACGTGATCAACGGTGCGCTGGCCGTCGGCCTTCGCTCTGGCAGTCTGTACATCGAGCCGAACGTGGAGGTGCGCAACTGGCAGGTGGACGGCTTCGCCGCCGGCTTCTTGGGCAACGGCGGCGTGCGGCTTCGCTGGAGCGCCGGCGCGTTCACGTTCATGCCGAGCGCGATCTACCAGCTCGGAACGCTGAATTCGCTTGGCGGCGGGGAGTCGCTCGACCTGTCGGGCTGGCGCGCCGCGGTGACGCTGCGCATCCACTAGCGCGGCTGTTCGCGCAGAACCGGAACGTGTGGGCCGGGGGTGATCGCGAGGTCACCCCCGGCCGTTCTCCGGGGCCGCCGGGATCGGTAGATTCCACCACAGGTTGATCGAAATCGTGATTGGTGATCGCAATCCGCCATCCCAATCCGAGATCCATATCCGCAATCGTCGTTATGGCCGGTCACAGCAAGTGGAAGACAACCAAGCATTACAAGGCCGCGACCGACAAGAAGCGGGGCGCGCTCTTCACCAAGCTCATCCGTGAGATCACCGTGGCCGCCAAGCAGGGCGGCGGCGACCCGGACGGCAACCCGCGGCTGCGCACGGCGATCGACAACGCCAAGGCGCAGTCCATGCCCAAGGAGAACATCGAGCGAGCCGTCAAGAAAGGGACGGGCGACCTCGAGGGTGTGGACTACGTGGACGTGGTCTACGAGGCGTACGGGCCAGGCGGCGTGGCGATCATGATCCAGGCGCTCACGGACAACCCGACCCGCACGGTGGCGGAGGTGCGCGCCAAGCTCTCGCGCCTCGGCGGCAATCTCGGGACTACCAACTCGGTGGCGTTCATGTTTGACCGCAAGGGCCAGATCTTCGTGGAGGCGACCGGCCTCGAGGAGGACGCGGTGATGGAGAACGCGCTCGAGGCGGGCGCCGAAGACTTCGTGCGCGAGGACGACGTGTACGTGCTCACGACGGCCCCAGCCGACCTGCACGCAGTCAAGCAGGGGCTCGACGCCGCGGGGCTCACGGTGTCGCAGGCCGAGCTGTCGTGGATTCCCAAGAGCACGGTGGTGGTGACCGGCGAGCCGGCGAGCCAGTTGATGAAGCTCATCGAGGCGCTGGAGGAACTGGACGACGTGCAGAAGGTGGACGCCAACTTCGAGATGGACGAAGCGGAGATGGCCGGCGCGTGATCGTCCTCGGCATTGATCCGGGCACGGCGGTGACGGGCTACGGCGTCGTTCGCGCGCACAGCACGCGTTCAGCGGGCGGCGCCGAGTTGCTCGAGTGCGGAGTCATCAGGACGCGGGCGAGCGAGCCGCTGGCGGCGCGCCTGGCCGACATCTATGAGGGAGTGCGTGAGCTGCTCGCGCGGCATCAACCGCAGGCGCTTGCGGTGGAGGACGTCTTCTACGCCCGCAACGTGCGGACGACGGTGGTGCTGGGTCATGCGCGCGGCGTCGTGCTGCTGGCCGGTCAGCAGGCGGGCATCCGTATCCATGAGTACCCGCCGGCCGACATCAAGAAGACCGTCACCGGCAACGGCGCGGCCACGAAGGAACAGGTACAGTACATGGTGATGAAGCTGCTCAGGCTGAAGAGCGCCCCGACACCGGCCGACGCCGCTGACGGCGTGGCCGCGGCGCTCGCGTGCGTGCTGCGCGCCGACGTGACGCGGATACTGGAGGCAGCTCGATGATCGCGCGCATCGCCGGCACACTGCTCGCGGCCGACGTTGACCGCGTGGAGATCATGACCGCGGGCGGCGTAGCATACCTGGTGCACATCCCGCTCTCGGTGGCCGAAGCGCTCCCCCGCCCCGGCGGCGCCGTCGAGCTGCACACGGCGCTCGTCGTGCGCGAGGACAGCTGGACATTGTACGGCTTTGGCTCTGCCGCCGACCGTTCTCTGTTCCAGAGACTGATGGGGACCACCGGCGTGGGCCCGGCCCTCGCCATGAACCTGCTCTCGGCACTCGGCGGCGACCGTCTGGTGCGCGCCGTGCACGATAACGATCTCGCCACGCTCACGCGCGTGCCGCGCGTGGGCAAGAAGCTCGCCGAGCGCTTGGTGCTCGAACTGCGCGACAAGCTCGTGGCATCGGGCGACGCACCGGCATCGGGACGGCCGGCTGCACCGGCTGGGCCCGGGGCGGATGCCGTTCGTGCGCTCGCGGCGCTCGGCTACCAGTCGAGCGACGCGGAGAAGGCTGTGTTCGCCGCGCTTGAAGAGGGGCCGGCCGCCGACACGGCGGAGCTGATCAGGAAGGCACTGGCGCGGATTGCAAAACGCGGATAGGCAAATCAGAACCGATAGCGCACCGCGAGTCCCGCGTGCCGCTGCAAGACGACCGGCGTCAGGACTGCGCGAGAGGTTGACGGCGCCACGGCAGGTTGCCGCTGCATTATCGGCCGCACGATGACGTCTATGACTTCCACGATCTTGGAACCCACGAAGAGGCCAGCCCCTCCGTAGGCGACGGGAGTACCGTCAATGCCAATTGCGGGCAAGAGGGCGACGCTGCCGAAGAAGGCCCCCGCACCGATCAGTTGTGTCTTGGCGAAGACGTGGGCTTGCTTGTCGTAGCCCAGGATACGGTGCCCCACGCCGAATCCGACGTATGTGCTGGCCAGCGTCGCCCCGACGCGCCGGCCTGCTGAGAGCCTTGCCGGAGGGCGAACGATCGAGGTGTCGCGCAGAGGCTCCTGCGCGCGACCGCCGGTCGGCAGGGCGAGCCCCAGGCCAAGGAGGAACACGAGACCGGTACGTCTGGGCATGTGACACCTCGCGGAAAGGGAAGCCCGCAGATTCGGCCTAGAGTAGCGTTTCCATTCCTCGCCTGCTAGCTCCCACAGCCTCACGGCGCGTACACACGGGTATCGGTGGCGCGGGTCTCTCCCACCTTCCCGTCGTTCGATTCCCGTTTACAGTCGAGCAACCCGGCGTAGATTCAGGCATGTCCCGCCCCGAAATCACTACCCCCGAGGTGCTTGCCGACGAATCGGTCGTCGAGCTCTCGCTGCGCCCGCAGCGGCTCGCCGAGTTCATCGGCCAGGGGAAGGTGAAGGACGCGCTGCGCATCTACATTGACGCGGCGCGCGAGCGGAAGGAGCCGCTCGATCACGCGCTCTTCTTTGGCCCGCCGGGCCTCGGCAAGACGACGCTCGCCGAGCTGGTGGCGCGCGAACTCGGCGTGAACATCCGCACGACGAGCGGCCCCGCGCTGGAAAAGCCGGGTGACCTCGTGGGAACGCTGACGAACCTGCGTGAAGGCGACATCCTGTTCATTGACGAGATCCACCGCCTGCGGCCGATCATCGACGAGTTCCTCTATCCGGCGATGGAGGACTACAAGATTGACATCCGGCTGAGCGATGGCCCCAAGGCGCAGACGATCACGATGCCGGTGGAGCGTTTCACGCTGATTGGCGCGACGACGCGACTGGGCATGCTCACGCCGCCGCTGCGCTCGCGGTTCGGCATCGAGCTGCGCCTCAATTACTACCCCGCCGACGAGCTCGAGCAGATCGTGTACCGCACGGCCGAGGTGATGAAGGTGGAGATCGAGCCGGCCGGGGCCCGTGAGCTGGCGCGCCGGGCGCGCGGCACCCCGCGCGTGGCCAACCGGCTGCTGCGCCGCGTGCGCGACTACGCGCAGGTGCGCGCCAATGGCATCGTAACGGAGGCCGTGGCGCAGGAGGCGCTCGAGATGCTCGACGTCGATCACTTCGGCCTCGACGAGATGGACACGCGGCTGCTGCGCGCGATCATCGAGAAGTTCGAGGGCGGGCCTGTGGGGGTGCAGACCATCGCCGCGGCGGTGGGCGAGGACGCCGACACCATCGAGGAAGTGTACGAACCATTCCTCGTGCAGAACGGGTTTCTGCAGCGCACGTCGCGCGGCCGCATGGCCACGGCGCTGGCGTACCGTCATTTCGGCTTCACGCCACCTTCGCAGACCGGTGAAGCGCAGACGTCGCTGCTGTAGCGCGTTGGCCGGCGCGCTGCTGCTGACTGCCGCCGCAGCACCGGCGCAGCAGCCCACGCTGGCCGTGGGCGCCACGCGCGCCGACTCGCTGGCCCGACTCGCGCAGCTCGATGCGGACGTCGCGCGGCCTGACGCCCCGGCAGCCACATGGCATGCGCGCGGCCTGCTTGCATGGCAGCTCTCGCAGGGCAAGCGCGCTATCGGCACGCGCGTGGACCGAGAGCAGATGCGGCTCAACCAAGCGGCGGATTCATCGCTGGTACAGGCGGTGACCCTCGAGCCGACGAATGTCCGGTTCCTTGTGGACTTTGCGACGTACCGCTCGCAGGGCTCGCCCTTCGTGCGCGCCGGCGCCACGCGGTACATCACGCGCGCCTTCGACGCGGCGCGCGCGCAGGGCGACTCACTGGCGGTGGCGCAGATGGCCGACGCGCTGGGCGTGCTCGCATTCAAGACCTACCAGACGATGTTCGGGCGGCGCATGTCCCTCAGCAACGGGCCCGGCGCCAGCATGATAGACATCCTCGCCCAGCAGGCAGGCCCTGACGGCCGGTCGGTGAGTTCAAGCGCGGACATGGTGCGGCAGGTCATCGAGAGCCGGTCCGTCCCCATCGGCGGCAACCCGCCGCCCGGCGCGGCCGCGTACGACGATGCACTCGGCTATTTCGAGACGGCGACGCGCGCTTCGCCAACCCTGCCGCTGCCGTGGCGGCATCGCATGGCGGCCCTCGCCGACCGCCAGCGGTGGGAAGAACTTCTCGTGGTCGCGCGCGACCGGCTGACGGTCGCGCCTTGGGATCCCGACGCGTGGCTCGCGCTCGGCCTGGCCCAGCATCGCAGCGGCCAGCCGGGCGCGACGGCGTCATTCGACAGCGCCTTTGCGCAGATGACCGACGTGACGCGCCGCCGGCTCGACAACGTGGAGCGCATCATGCGCCCCAGGGCGGTGAAGGCGCTCGACGCCCTCACGCCCGACGAACGCGCGCGCACGATGCAATTCGTCTGGACAGCGGCGGACCCGCTGTGGAGCGTGCCGGGTAACGAGGTGCGCGCCGAGTATCTGGCGCGGGTGGCGTTCGCCGAGTTGCGCTACACAGACGAGGAGAAGGGGATGCGCGGCGTGGACACCTTCCCGGGTGACCTGCATGTGCGCTATGGATTCCCAAAGGTGACGGCGAACTGGTCGTGCTCGGGAGCGATGGCGGAAAGCGACACGCCGGACAGTGCCAACCAGACATGCTGGTTGTGGTGGTATGCGCCGCGCCTGCAGTTCATCGTGCACTACATGCCGATCTTCAATCACTTCCGCGCAGGTTTCGAGGACGTCGCGGTGAACGAGGAGATCCAGTCGGAGGCTCCAGCGAGCTGGGCAAACGTGCCAGGAGTTCCGGCCGTCGATACGATTGCGTTGCGCGTCGCGCGCTTCCGCCCGGACGGCGAGCGGCCATCGGTCCTGGTGTCGGGCGCGATCCCGGTGCAGCGCATGCGCGTGGAGGGCCTGCGCGCGCCGGCGCCAATGGCACTGCTCTGGCTGTTCACCGACGGCGCCGATGCGGTGGCACGCGACTCCGCGCGCGCCGGTGGCGACGGGCTTGCCCTTTGGAAGCTGCGCGCGCCGTCCGGCGATCTGTACGCGCGCGCGGAGGCGATGGTGGCGGACGGCGGCGCGGCGCGCGGCACCGTGTTTGCGCCCCGCGTCACGGCGGGCGACGGCTTGGCCCTCAGCGACATCGTGGTTGCCGCGACCATTACCGAAGGGGCTGGCCCCGCGCGGCGGTGGCATGAGCTGGCCATTGTGCCAGCCCCCGACACGCTGCTGCGCGCGCGCGGCATCGCGCTCGGGTGGGAGGTGTATGGCCTTGCGGCAAAGGATGGCGCGCAACGATATGCCGTCCGGCTTGTGCTCGAGAAGGCGTCGAAGTCGGTCACCGGAAGGATCGTGGCGCAAATCGGCGGACTCGTCGGAGCGCAGCGCGGCAACGACCGCGTGATGCTCGACTTCGAGCGCGACGCCGCGGCGCGCGACGTGACCGTGGACCACGTGGCGCTCTCGCTGCGCGAGGCGCCAGCCGGACGCTACACGCTCACGGTCCAGATCACCGACAGGGTGAACGGGGCGAAGGCAAGCCGCAGCACGCCCCTGCTGATCGCGCCCTGAGCGGCGCGGCGCGATCATGAGAGGCGACCGCACCAGCCACTACGATTTCCATCTGCCGGATGGGCGCATCGCCCAGTCACCTTCAGAACGGCGCGACGCATCGCGCCTGATGGTGGTACACCGCGACTCCGGCGCAATCGAGCACGGGCACTTCAGCGACCTCGCCGCGATCATCCCGCCCGGCGATGTGCTGGTGCTCAACACGACCCGCGTCTTCCGCGCGCGCTTGCTTGGCCGGCGCGATTCGGGCGCCCCCGCCGAAATCCTGCTGCTGCGCCGCCACGATGACGCGCGCTGGGAGGCCATGGTGCACCCCGGCGGCAGGCTGAAGCCCGGACGTACCGTGCACATCGCTCCCGGATTCGATGCGATCATCGAAGAGATCACGGAGCGCCGCACGCGCCTGGTGCGCCTCGTCACGCAGGGCGACGAGGCCGCGATGATCGAGGCGCACGGGCACGTGCCGTTGCCACCGTACATCGCGCGCGCCGACGCGACCGCGGATGCCGAGCGGTACCAGACCGTGTACGCCCGGCAGTCCGGTTCGGTGGCGGCGCCCACGGCGGGACTCCACTTCACGCCGGGTCTGCTCACCGCGCTCGAGGAGCGCGGCGTGGAGCGCGCGGAGGTCCTGCTCCACGTGGGAGCCGGCACGTTCAAGCCGGTGGAGGCGGAGTCACTCGACGATCACCGGATGCACGAAGAGTGGTACCTCATCACGCCCGACACTGCGGAACGTCTGAACGCTGCGCGTGCGCGTGGCGGGAAGGTATGGTGCGTGGGCACGACATCGCTGCGGACGCTCGAAAGCGTTGTGGATGCGAACGGCCGCTTCCATGCGGCCGAGGGCGAGACGCGCATCTTCATCCACCCGCCGCACCGCGTGCGAAGCGCCGACCGCCTCATCACCAACTTCCACCTCCCCCGTTCCACGCTGATCATGCTGGTGGCGGCATTCGCGGGGTATGACCTGACGATGAAGGCATACGAGATCGCCATCGAGGAGGGGTACCGGTTCTATTCGTATGGGGATGCGATGGTGGTGCTCTGAACGGCGACGGAACGAGGAGGAGGTAGAGGCGAAGGGACGAGTGAAGAGAGGCGGAACGAGCGGGGAGATCTCAGGCGTTCTCCTGACCGAGCTCCTCGTTCCACCTCCCGTCCCCCCGTTCCTTCGCCTCTACCCCCTCCTCGTTCCGGCCGTCGTCCCACTTGGCTTAGCTTTCCCGCATGTTCCCCTTTGTAATCCACGCCAAGGCCGGCCGCGCCCGCGCCGGCACTTTTCACACCCCGCGCGGGGCCGTGGACACGCCCGTCTTCATGCCGGTGGGCACGCTGGCGACCGTGAAGGCGCTGGATCCGGACGAGCTGCGCGGAATGCACGCGCAGATCATCCTCGCGAACGCGTATCACCTGCACCTGCGCCCGGGCGACGAGCTGGTCCAGCGCCTCGGCGGGCTGCACCGCTTCATGGCATGGCACGGACCCATCCTCACCGACTCGGGCGGCTTCCAGATCTTCTCGCTGGCCGCGCTCAACAAGGTGAACGAGGAGGGCGTGACCTTTCGCAGCCATATAGACGGCTCGTCGCGGCACTTCTCGCCCGAGGGCGTGATGCGCATCGAGACCAACCTCGGCGCCGATGTGATCATGCAGTTCGATCATGTGATCCCGGGGCAAAGCGAACACGCGGCTGCGCGCGACGCCAGCGAGCGGTCCATCCGCTGGCTCACGCGTTGCCACGCCGAGTTCGATCGCCTGCACGTGCTCCCCGAGGCGCCGAGCCAGACGCTCTTCCCCATCGTGCAGGGCGGCATTCATCCGGACTTGCGGCGCGAAGCCGCGCGGGCGATTGCAGAGATGGGGAACTGGGACGGCTTTGCCATCGGCGGGCTGTCGGTCGGCGAAGGCAAGCCGGATATGTATGCGATGCTCGAGACATGTGACGAGGCCATCCCCTCTGACCGGCCGCGTTACCTGATGGGGGTGGGCTACCCGGAAGACCTGCTCGAGGGCGTGGCTCGGGGCGTGGACCTGTTCGACTGCGTGGCGCCCACCCGCATGGGACGCAATGCCGCGGCGCTGACGCCGGACGGCCGCGTCAACATGCGCCGGGCTGAGTTCCGGAACGACGACCGCCCCGTGGTGGAGGATTGCGCCTGTGGCTGCTGCCGCCGGTTCTCCCGGGCCTATATTCGCCACCTCATTCACGCCGACGAGATGCTCGGCGCACGCTTGTTGTCGCTGCACAATGTACATTTCCTGATCGCGCTGATGCGCGAGGCCCGCGGCCGGATCATCGCGGGCGACTTCGCCCCGTGGAGCCGCGAGTGGCTCTCACGATACCATTCGCAACCGACCCGTCCATGAACGCCCTCTTTCCGATCTTCGCGCAGACCGCGGCTCCCGCCCAAGGCGGCAGCTCGCTCATGCCGTTTCTGTTCCAGCTCGCCGCCATCATGGCGATCTTCTACTTCCTGATGATCCGCCCGCAGCAGAAGCAGCGGAAGAGGCTCGAGGCGGCGATCATGGCCCTGAAGAAGGGCGATGGCGTGGTCACCACCGGCGGCGTTGTGGGCGACGTCGTCCACATCAAGGAACTGGTGGACGAGGGCAAGCCAAGCAAGGGCATGGAGGACCTCGTGACGGTCCGCACCGGCGACGTGAAGATCGTCGTGCAACGGCGCGCGGTGGCGCAGGTCTTCACTCCAGGGAGCTCGTCGTCGGCGTGAGCGTGCTCCCCATCCGGGTGCTCGGCGATCCGGTGCTGCGCGAGGAGACGCGCCCGGTGGCCGAGGTGACCGACGCGACCCGCCGGTTGATTGACGACCTGTTCGAGACCATGTACGCCGCCAACGGCATCGGCCTGGCCGCCCCGCAGGTGGGGCGCCTCGAGCGTGTCTGCGTGGCGGATGTCGAAGGCGCCGCCTACGCGCTGGTGAACCCGGAGATTGTCGAGAAGGAGGGGCCGAAAGCGAAGGCCGAGGAAGGGTGCCTGTCCATCCCCGACGTGTACGGCGACGTGGAGCGGCCGTCGCGTGTCACGGTGCAGGCGCTCGATCGCGACGGGGCGCCTCTCGAGGTGACCGCCGAGGGGCTGCTGTCGCGCTGTTTCCAGCATGAGATTGACCACCTGCACGGCAGGTTGTTCATTGACTACCTCAGCTTCCTCAAGCGGCGCAGCGCGCTGGCGAAGTGGGAGGACGAGAAGGACCAGTACCCGGGGTTCATCCGCATCCTGAAAGCGGGCGGCAGTAAGCATCCCGAAGAGGAGCTCTAGTGCGCATCGTCTTCTGGGGCACGCCTGACTTTGCCACGCCGCCGCTCCGCGCGCTGATCGGCGAGGGATTCGACGTTGTGGGGGTGGTCACCCAGCCGGACCGGCCGCGCGGACGGTCGCGCTCGCAGCTCGATCCGTCGCCGGTGAAGATCGTCGCCGTCGAGGAGGGTATTCCGGTACTGCAACCCGAGAAGCCGCGCGGCCCGGAGTTCGTGCAGGCGCTGCGCGACCTGGATCCGGACCTCTCCGTGGTAGTGGCCTACGGGCACATCCTGCCCCAGGACGTCATTGACTTGCCGCGGCTCGGCACGCTGAACATCCATGCGTCGCTGCTCCCCGCGCTGCGAGGCGCCGCGCCCATCGAGGCAGCCATCGCCGAGGGCCTGGAGGAGACCGGCGTGAGCATCATGCGTATGGTGCGCGCGCTCGACGCGGGGCCGGTTCTATACGTGCTCACGATCCCAATCGAGGCGGATGAAACCGGTGGCGAGTTGACGCTGCGTCTCTCGGAACTCGGCGCAACAGCGCTCATCGAGGCGCTCGCGCTGATGGAGCTGGGCGAGGCGGCAGAGCGGACGCAGGACGACACGGTCGCGACGTACGCTCGCAAGATCGAGCGTGAAAACGCCCGTGTGGACTGGACCCAACCGGCGGATGTGGTGGCGCGCCGGATCAGGGCCTACGACCCCAGGCCCGGGGCGTGGAGCACGGTGCGTGGCGGCGAGGTGCGGCTGTATGGCGCGCGGGCCATCACTGACCGGACGGGGATGGCCGGCGCGGTGCTGGAAGCCGACGAGATGGGGCTGATCGTCGCGTGCGGCGAAGGGGCGGTGGCGATCCGGGAAGTGCATCCCGCCGGCAAGCGGCGGATGGCGGCGCTGGACTGGGCGCAGGGGAGAGGGGTGGCGGTGGGGGACAGGTGGGAATAGCGGCGATCTTGAACCGAGAAGGGCGTCCGGAGAAATCCGGGCGCCCTTCTCATTCCAGCCTCAGTCTCGCAAGCCGAATACGAGTTGCGGAATCTGGAGTCCGGTTCGCGACTATGGTTGTCCGACCACCTTGACTGGCGTTATGGCCGCAGTCGTCGTACCGGTACCCAACTGTCCGTACTCATTGCCCCCCCAGCACCGGACTTCGCCTGCCGTCGCCTGCGTACCGCTGCCGGCTGCTCCCGGCGTCCCAATGACGCCACAAGAGTGCAGTTCACCAAGTGCCATGGAACGGAAGGAAACACCGGAGATGGGAGCTGGATTCGTACCAGATGCTCTGCCAAGTTGCCCCGCATCGTTACGACCCCAGCACCAGGTCTCGCCCGTGGTGCTGATGCCGCAGGTGTGATTCTCTCCGGCGTAGAGCCTTGAGAAAGCCGGGATGCCGGTCGCAGTCACTGGCTGTGGAAGGGAGTCACGAAGCGCGCTGGCGCTGACAGCCTTGCCTAGCTGGCCATAGGCGTTGGAACCCCAACAGTACGCCGCGCCCGCAGTGGTGAGCGCGCAGGTATGCGCCTCGCCGGCCGCGAGGCTCGTCGTGTCCCAACGGATTGACGTACTTGGAATCGGGACAGGGAGAAGTGCGAGCGTGTCCGTCGTAATCGTACCGATGCCGAGCTGACCGGAGCCATTCGCGCCCCAGCAACGCGGGTTCTTCGTGTTGGCCGAGTCGGCGGCTGAAGGGTTGTAGCGGCGGAAGGCACACGTGTGCCCACCGCCGGTCACGACCGCTGAGAAGAGCGAATCAAGGCTGCCTGCTTGCGCATAGCTGCCAGCTTGGTCAACGCGGCTACCGTTGCCGATCTGCCCGCGAGCGTTAGACCCAGTGCAGAAGACACGGCCGTCCGTCGTCAGTGCACAGCTATGCGTTTCGGACGTACTCACCGACGCGAACGACGCTACGCTGGGAATCGATCTCAACGTCGGCGCGGTGAGTTGCGGCGTGCTGGCCAGCCTGCCCCAGCAGTAGAGCTGTCTGGCAATCGAGATGCCGCATACGTAGCTAGAACCAGCGCCGATCAACCGCCACGTCGGGAACGGCCCCGCGAGCGTGTCAGCGGTCGTCACGCCCGCCCCAGGAGCATTCGCCGATTTGGTGACGACGACGCCGCGCTGTCCATCCTCGCCGAAGCCCCAGCAGTAGGCGCGGTCGCCCACGGTCACGCCGCAGGTGAAGTAGTTGCCAGCGTACACCTGCGCGAACTGCGCTGTTGCCGTCGCGCTGTAGTTGAGCCTGATCGTCGCCACCCTGACGCGCGCGGCCTGCGTGCCAAGCCGGTTGCCGAGCGTCCACGTGGTGCTCGCCCGGCCCGCAGCATCCGTGAGCGCCGACACCGGGCTCACCGAGCCACCGGCGGAAAGCGAATCGTTGAAGATCACCGTTTCACCGGCAATCGGGTTGCTGAACCGGTCCGTGACTGACACCTGCAGCGCCGTCGACAGCGCCGCGCCCGCCGATGCCGTCTGCGAGTTGCCCCCCGTCATCGTGATGACGCGCGAGGTATCAGGCGTGCCCGCAGCCGTGAACGCAATCGGCGCGAGACCGGTGACCGTCGCTGTCGCCGTCTGACCCGTCGCCACGGTGCCGAGCACCCACGTGGCGCTGGCGTTGCCGGAGGCGTCCGTTGAGTCCGCGGTCGCGGTGACCGTGCCGCTGAACAGGCCAGCCGCCCACGTCACCCTCTTGCCGACGACGGCGTATCCATACTGGTCCTTGACGTTGACCGTCAGCTGCTGCGAGAGCGCGCTTGCGACACGTCCGGTCTGCGCATTGCCCGACACGAGCGTCAATCGCGATGCCGGGCCCACGCCCGCCGTCGCCGTGAACACGACGCTGTCCTTGACGTAGGCACCCTGCAGGATGGCCACCGCCTTGTTGGCGCCCAGCGTGGTGCCTAGCGTCCACGTGACGGAGGCAAGGCCAGAGACCGACGAAGTCGAGGCTTGCGGGTTGATGGAACCGCCGCCGTCGCGCACCTGCCAGAGGACCGTCGCACCGGCCACCGATTGTCCGCCAGCATCGACGACCTTGACGGTCAGGACCTCGGAGAGCGCGGCACCGACCGATCCGCTCTGTTGGTTGCCCGAGAGCAACTTCAGGTTGGAAGCGAAGTCTTCCGGCTTCACCGATGTAGGACCCGTGGTCGCCTCGCCGCACCCGCCGATGATGGCGAGGATGGCGATCGTTGCGACGGTTCCAGTGGTGACTACCTTGCGGCCGTGCATTCGCACTCCGTGCTGAGAAGGACGGGGGAGACGAATATCGTATTCCAATGGGCATGCGGCAAACGGGCACTGCCACCAGTGCCAGTTCGCTGCGTCCATTAGACGGGCCGGAGGGTCACGAGGTAACTCCGGCCCGGGGCATCCCGAAGTTGCCCCTGCTATTATACAGAGACCTCACGCCCGCCGCCCAAACTCGTGACCCACCGCAGCCACAGCCCGGCCACCATCAGCACCCCGGTCACGGACGCGCGCCGGGCCGCGGCGGACATCTGTGCGGACCTCCGCACGGGCGTCATGCTGGGGGCCGCACTGGACCGTCGTGCGTCGGTTCTCGATACCCGAGACCGGCGATGGACGCAGGAGCTGGTCTACGGTATGCTGCGCCGCCGAGGCTGGATTGACCATGCCCTCATGCCGCGCGTGCGCGGTGGACTGGCGCGCCTCGATGGCGACCTGGCAGACCTGATCCGGCTGGGCGCATACCAATTGCTCGAGATGGGGAGCGTCCCGGCCTACGCCGCCATCGCCCAGACAGTCGAGCTGGCGAAGCAGCGCCACGGGTTGGGGGCAAGCAAGCTGGTGAACGCCGTCCTGCGCCGGCTCGACCGCGAGCGCTCGACCCTCGGCTCGGACCTCCCCACCGACCCCATTGACGCGCTGGCGACGGAGTTCTCGCATCCGCGCTGGCTCGTGGCGCGATGGGAGGCGCGGTGGGGGGCCGAAGAGACGCGCGCACTGCTCGAGGCAAACAACCGTGAGGCGCCGGTCATTGTGCGTCCCTGGGGGCTGGTGCGCGAGCAGCTGGAAGCGATGCTCGAGACCGCCGGAGCCCCCGTGGAAGACGCTCCCCTCACCAGCGACTCCATCCGTCTCGGCGGGCCGGTGAACCTTCAGGAGCTCGCCCCGTTCACGCAGGGATGCTGTTTCGTGCAGGACCCGGCGGCCACGTTGGTCACTCGCTATGCCGCCATTCCCGCCGGGGCGACTGTGGCCGATCTCTGCAGCGCGCCGGGGGGCAAGAGCGTCGAACTGGCCCGCCATGCCGCGCTCGTCGTCAGCGCCGACCTCTCGCCATCCCGACTCGCCCGGCTCCTCGGCACCAAGCACCGACTCGACCTCCCCAACGTCGCCCCCGTGGCGTTCGACGCCAGGCAGCCCGCCATCAAGGCCGTGGATGCCGTGCTCGTGGATGTCCCGTGCACCGGCACCGGAACGTTCCGGCGGCATCCCGACGCCCGCTGGCGCCTGCGCATGAGCGACCTTGCCGTGACCGCGCTGATCCAGCGAGACATCCTGCGATCGGCTGCCCGGCTCGTGAAACCGGGCGGACTCCTTATCTACTCTACCTGCTCCCTCGAAATCGAGGAGAACGAGGCGCAAGTGGATGCGTTCCTTGCCGCGCACCCCAAGTGGCGGCTCGATCCGCCACCTGACGGCGCGGTGCCGGCCACAACCCTCGACCGTGGCTACCTGCGCGTCCTTCCGCACGCGCACGGAACCGATGGCGCCTTCGCGGCGCGACTCCGGAGTCCTGCATGAGCGCCGCTACCGTACGCATTGCCCCGTCCCTGCTGAGCGCCGACTTCGCCCGGCTTACCGACCATCTCGCGATGATCGAGGCCGGCGGGGCCGACTGGCTGCACCTCGACGTCATGGACGGCTGCTTCGTCCCCAACCTGACATTCGGCGAGAAGGTCATCGAGACCTGTGCCCGCGCCACTCGACTGCCGCTCGACGTGCACCTGATGGTGATCGAGCCGGAGAAGTACCTCGAGTCCTTCGCCACCGCCGGCGCGTCGGTGTTGACGATCCATGCCGAAGCCGCCCCGCACCTGCACCGGCAGGTAGCCCGCATCAAGGAACTGGGCTGCCAGGCCGGTGTGGCACTCAACCCGGCCACGTCGCTCGAGAGCGTGCGCGAGATTGCCGCCGAGCTCGACCTGCTGCTGGTGATGACGGTGAATCCGGGCTTTGGCGGGCAGGAGTTCATTCTCTCGGCGTTCGACAGAATCCGCCGCGCCCGCGCGTTGCTCGACGCCACGGGGAGCCGCGCGCTCCTCGAAGTGGACGGTGGCGTCGCCCGCGACACGATTGCCGCCTGCTGGCGCGCCGGGGCCGACACCTTCGTAGCCGGCAACGCGGTGTTCGGCGCCGCCGATCCGGCGGCCGAGGTGCGCGTACTGCGTGCGCGCTGCGCGGAGTCGGCGTGACGGCGCGCCGGCAATGGCTGATCGTCGCCGTCGTGGTGGTGGCGCTCGGCGCCGCCCTCTACGCGGCGACACAAACGTTCGGTGCCGACCTTTTTCCGGTGGCTCCAGGTTCAAAGGCCCCGGACTTCCAGGCGGCCACCATGGTCGAGGGCGTCCCGAAGACCAAGGGCATCGGCGACTATCGTGGTCAGGTGGTGCTGCTGAACCTCTGGGCCACGTGGTGCGGCCCGTGCAAGCAGGAAATGCCGGGCATCCAGGCGCTGCACGACTCGCTCGGACCGCAGGGCCTGCGCGTCGTGGCGGTGAGCGTGGATGATCCGGGGTTCGAGAGCGCGATCCGCACGTTCGTCGCCGAGCACAAGCTGACGTTCGAGATCCTTCACGAGGGGAGCGGCAAGATCGAGCGGGACTACCAGACGAGCGGGGTTCCCGAGACCTTCCTGATCGGCAAGGACGGCGTCATCCGCAAGCGCGTCATCGGCGCGGCGGCATGGAACTCCGAGGGCAACAAGAGTCTCGTCCGCGGCCTGCTGGCCGAGGACGCGCCCTGACATGACGTCCCGCGTGCCGGAGCGGCCGCGCGCTCCCGCCGCGGATCACACGCCGGGGCAACCCTAGCGATGCGAGTCCTCGGCATCGAGAGCTCCTGCGATGAGACATCGGCGGCTGTGGTGAGCGGTGCGGGTGATGCCGTGTGCCTCGAATCGCTCGTGATCCTCTCGCAGGACGTGCATCGCATCTTCGGCGGCGTGGTGCCGGAGATCGCGTCACGCGCCCACCTCACGGCAGTCGTGCCGGTCACGCGGCAGGCGCTCGACGACGCGGGGCTGCCCCCTACCGGCGAGGGCGTTGATGCGATTGCCGTGACGCATGCGCCCGGGCTGGTCGGCGCGCTGCTCGTTGGCGTGGCCTACGCCAAGGCGCTCGCCGCGGCGTGGCAGATACCCGTGATCGGCGTGCACCACATGGAAGGGCATCTCTTCGCGACCTCGCTCGACCATGCCGACGCGGTGCCGCCATTCACCGCCCTGCTCGTGAGCGGTGGACACACGCTCCTGCTCGACGTCGCCGCTTGGGGCGAGTATCGGTTGCTTGGCAGCACGCGCGACGATGCCGCAGGCGAGGCGTTCGACAAGGTGGCGAAACTGCTCGGCCTTCCCTACCCCGGCGGACGGCCCATCGAGATCGCCGCGCGTGAGGGCGATCCGTCACGTCACCGTTTCGCGCCGCCCATGCTGCACGGCGGGCAGAAGCCTGGTGATGAGGACTACTACGACCTGTCGTTCTCGGGGCTCAAGACGGCGGTGCTGCGCAGCGTGCGCGCCGCCGAAGCGGCGGGCACGCTCGGCGCGGAGATCGCGCATCTCGCTCGCGGCTTCCAGGACTCGCTCATTACCACGCTCGCCGAGAAGACGGCGCGTGCGGCGCGCGCCTTCTGCCGCAAACGCGTGGTGCTGGGCGGCGGCGTGGCCTGCAACCAGGCCCTGCAGGACGGCGTGCGTCGCGCCATCGCGCCATTCGGTGGCGTGGTATTTGCGCCATCGCCGAAACTCGCCACCGACAATGCGGCGATGATCGCTCGCGCCGGCCTGTGGCGACTGGAACAGGGCGAGTACAGCGACGCGTCGCTCAATGCGTACGCATCGCTCCCGATTCCGGGGCTGCGCGCGTAGCGTCACGCGCGCCGGGCTGATCGCGCATCTCGTGGACTTTGCCGATCACGACGCCCTGATGGCACGAGCTTCCCTCGTCGTGGGCCACGACGGCCACGGCACCACCATGCGGGCGCCATCCCACGGCCTCCCGAATTCCGCGGAGTCTCAGTCCCAGGAGTGTCCACGGAACCCGGTGCGGCTCAGGTGGGCAGGAGAGCGGTGAGAAGCGTGGCCGCAAGAAGGAGTGGGAGAAGTCGGCAGCGCATGGCGATTTCGAAAGCCGCTGTCTCGTTCATCTGTTCTCCTTTCGTGGTGGCCGGCAGGTCGTGAGCGCCCCGGATCTGCTGCCAGGGTGCTGGGCACGGCCGGTCCTGAGGCCAAGCAGCGTCAAAGGCCGGCCATGTTTGGCACCACATGCTGCTTCAGGCACTCGGTCATCGTCGTCTGATTGCCCCGAGCGGACATTGCGCTAATCGGGGAGCACAGACAGCTCAATGCGGGAGCTCCGATCGCCACCGAAGTGCAGCCTGATTCGCACGGGCTGAAAGCTCGTCGCGGCGAACGCGTCCTCGCCACTGTTAGGGTTCCGATCGAACTTGGGGAAGTTGCCGCCGGACACATCCAGCCGCAGACGAGAGCCCGCTTCGAGTCGCATTGCCCGCTGCCCCAGCTCGACCACGACCTCCTGCGGCCCGCCCGCGAGAACGCCTATACGGCGGATACCATCCTCGATGATCTTCGCTCGGCCGTCCGGCATCAACTGCACCAGCTTCGCAGTGATGTCGGTGGATTTCGCGTCGGCCTCGACCTGTAGGACAGCACGGAGTGGCCCGGCCAGGACGAGGTCGGCCTCGAGGGGCCTGCTCTCGAACCGGATGATGTCGGATCGAGCGTCCAGCAGGCTCTGGTCGAGAGGGCCGATGTTGTCCGGAAAGAAGTGGGACACCACACCGCCGAGCGTGGGGACGGGATTGTTCGGGTCATAGACAAACGTGGTCGTACTTGCCCGCAATGGCGTTTCTCGCACCAGAGTTCCGCCGCCGCCGAGGTGCAGCACCAGGCGACGCGCGTTCGCTGGAGGCCATCGGTCGAACGTCCGCCACCGGTTCTCGCCGATCATGAAGATGCGCACCGGAGGACCCTCCGGCGTGCCGCCCCTGAGGTGGTGGTCGAAGAAGCGCCGCGTCCACGCAGCCACGCTGTCCAGCCCCGCTGCTGCCGCGGGCCCGAAGTCGGTCCCGCCCACGCCTGTCGCTCCCGAAAGCTCGCCGTTGTGGGCCCAGGGACCCACGATGAGCCGCTGATCGCGGCCGTGCCGCCGCGTGCCGCTGCTCAACTCGACATACCCCTTGAGCACATCGCGGTAGATGTAGTCGTACCACCCCGTCCAGTGGAGCACCGGCACGTCGACACCGGCCCACCGGTACGGGTGCTCGGCCGCTGCCCCGCTCTCCTCCTGCCCCCGGACCAGCGAACTCAGCGGCACCGTTCGGAAGATCCCATCGAACGCCTGTCTCGGCGGCAGCCCCCGCCCTCCTGGGCCGAACCCGATTAGCCACGGCACGTGGGCCATCAGATGGAAGGCTCCGCCCGGGCTGAAGAAATGCGGCAAGTCCGCCCACGCCGATCCGAGCACCATCGCGGAGATCGCGGGGTGCCCCGTCTCTGCCAGGGCGTACGCCGACCACCCGAGATACGAGATTCCCCAGAGTCCGATCCTGCCGGCCCAGGGCTGCTGTACCACCCAATCGAGCAGCGTTCGGCCGTCCCTGGCGTCGAACACGAAGGGGACGAATGCGCCTTCCGATCCGCCCGTTCCCCTCACGGCCTGCTCGACGACGGCGTAGCCGTGCGGCACGAGGCGCTGCGCGAGCCAATCCATACCGCCGCCTCTCCTCCCCCCGTAGGGCGAGCGGAACAGCACCACCGGGTGCGGCCCCGCGCCAACCGGTCGGGAAACGGTCGTCCGGAGGTTCACGCCATCATCCGTAGGCACCATCACCGTATCAATGAGAATGTGCTGAGCCGCCGCCGGGGCGGACCACAGTAGCGTCACCACCGCGATGAGGATGCGCACGCGTGCCCCAGGGAAACGAAGGCTTGCCATCTTGCTCCTCCCATTGTGATCGATCGGCGACTCAAGGCGTGGTCGTGTCCCAGGATGGTGAAGCGGCGAGTTGCGGCGACCGCATGGATCGCAGGACGGCAAGGCTCTCCTCGCACCATTGCAGGCGGCTTTCGACGTGCAGCTGGCCGCGGCGGAGGGTCATGAGCCAGAACGGCTGGTTCGGATTCCACACTGCTTCGGCGCGCAGATGGCTCTCGATCAGGCCGAACGTCTGCTGGAGCTTCTGCTGCCGTATCTGGTAGTTCCGGATCTGACGCTCCGTCAGCTCGGGAGGAGCCTGCGAGCCGAAAAAGACCTTCAGTAGCAGCTCGCTTCGAACTGGTTCCTCCGTCACCGGACCCGCGAGCCATTCCAGGAACTCGGAGCGCCCACGCTCCGTGAGCGAATAGACCTTCGCGTTCGGCCCCCCAGCCCGCTCCTCGGCAGTCGCCACAACCATCCCCTCGGCCGCGAGCTGCCTCAGGCGAGGATAGAGGTTCCCGTAGCTCTCGTGCCAGAAGTGGCCGAGGGCGGCTTCACTGAACTTCTTCATGTCGTAGCCCGACATGGGTTCGATGATCAGCATGCCGAGGATGGAGTACTTGCTCTTGCTCATGGTCTACTATATCGGCACGATATAGTGCCCGTCAAGGCTGATGCGTACCATTCGCTGTCCATCGAAGGCTACCGGGTCACCGACGAGCTCATTGAGAAGGTCAGAGGCGGGAAGTGGCGACCGGACGCCGATCCCGCAGACGCCGGGATGCGAGACACGATGGCAGCGCGCGGCTATTGGCTCGCGCACATGGAAGTCACCGACGCCATCCGGCACCTCATGGCGGGTGCGCCCGCCGGCGACGTCGTGTGGCACGCGCACGGGTCATGGTATCGCGCGATGTTCGCGCCGAGCGTCGATGCAGGCCTGCTGACCGCAGCGGATCTTGCGGGGTATCGCGCCTATCCCGTGTATATCAAGAACGCCCAGCATGTCCCGCCCTCGCCCCACGCGGTCCGCGAGATGATGCCGGCGCTCTTCGACCACCTCCGCACCGAACCGCACGCGGCGGTGCGTGTGGTGCTGGGGCACTTCTTCTTCGTGTTCATCCATCCGTATCAGGACGGGAACGGGCGGATGGGGCGCTTCGTAATGAACACGATGCTGGCGTCCGGCGGCTATCCGTGGACGGTAATCCCCGTCGAGCAGCGGGCACACTATTTCGCGGCGCTCGACGCGGCCAGCGTTCACGAAGACATCGCGCCCTTCGCGCGCTTCGTCACCGCCCGCGTCGTCGCTTCGGTTCAGGCATACCCGTAGGCCCGGACGGCGTGTAGAATTCCAGTCTCGCCCCCGACCTCGCCAGCGGAATGTGACTCGATGAAGAAACCTGGAGGCCGAATTGCGGCCGGGACGCCGGGGCGCAAGATCAAGGCCGACTCGCCGAAGGCCCGCGGCACGGCAAGGCGGGGGCCGCAGCTCGATCCCGAGGCCGAGCGATGGCTCGCCGTTGCCGCCGCAGGGTTTCCGCCGTCGCGCTCGTCCATCATTCCGATGCTGCAGTCGGCGCAGGCGGCCTTGGGCTATCTCCCGCGCGATGCCATGCACGTCATTGCGCGCCACGTCCGGGTCTCGCCCGTCACGATC
Source organism: uncultured Gemmatimonadota bacterium (assembly GCA_947085385.1). Classification (GTDB taxonomy): domain Bacteria; phylum Gemmatimonadota; class Gemmatimonadetes; order Gemmatimonadales; family Gemmatimonadaceae; genus PNKL01. The sequence goes on from CAMTWA010000002.1 coordinate 188,020, forward strand.
GAGGGGGTAGCGAGCTTCTACGCGCAGTTCCGCTTCTCGAAGCCCGGCCGTCACCGCGTCACGGTCTGCCGCGGCACCGCCTGCTACGTTCGCGGAAGCGGGAAGCTCATGGACAACCTCCAGGCAGACCTCAGGGTCGTGTCGGGGGGAACCACCGCTGATGGCGAGATATCGTTGGAGGCGGTTTCGTGTTTCGGCGCCTGCGCACTCGCGCCGGTCGTGGTGATCGACGGCACGGTCAACGGTCGTGTGAGTTCAGCGTCGCTCAAGGGGCTTGTCGAGGCAGCGGGAAAGCGCTCGCGTCCGGCGCGCCACGCGAGGTCATGAGCATGCCGGCGCATTCGGCGATGATGGACTTCGACGCAGCGATCGCGGACGCGAGGGCGGCGTGGGACCGGCTGCACGAGGGGACGCGTCCGATCATTCACATCGGCAGCGCCACCTGCGGCCTCGCCGCGGGGGCCGGCGCGCTCACGCAGCAGATCCGGCGCGAGTTGCGCCGCCTCAAGGTGGAGGCGGAAGTCGTGCCGGTCGGCTGCATCGGCATGTGCTTCGCAGAACCGCTGATCGACATCGAGATCCCCGGCTCGCCGCACGTCTGCTACGCCAGCGTGACCCCAACGACGATGCCGGAGATCCTGCGCGAGCACCTCGTGAAGCGCACTCCCCCCGTTCGCCACGCGCTGGGAACATTCGGCGACGATCAGATCCCGGGGATCCCCCGACTCGCCGACCACCCGTTCCTGGCGCATCAGGTGCGGATTGCGCTGAGCAACTGCGGGCTCATCGACCCGTCGCGGGTTGACCATTACCTCGCTCGATCGGGCTACGAGGGCCTGCGGCATACGCTGACGATGCCTCCCGACGCCGTGATCGATGAGGTCATGCGCTCGGGCCTGCGCGGCCGCGGCGGCGGCGGGTTCCCGACCGCGCAGAAGTGGAGGCTCTGCCGGGCCTCGCCTGGGCCCGACAAGTATCTCATCTGCAACGCGGACGAGGGCGACCCCGGCGCTTTCATGGACCGCGCGTTGCTCGAGGGCGACCCGCACGCGGTCCTCGAGGGAATGTGCATCGCCGCGTACGCGATTGGAGCGAATCACGGCTACATCTATATTCGGGCTGAGTATCCGCTCGCTATTGAGCGCCTGCGCGGAGCGATGGCGCAGATGCGCGAGCTCACGCTGCTGGGCGACAGCATGCTCGGCACGGGGTTCTCGTTCGACCTCGTCATCAAGGAAGGCGCGGGGGCGTTCGTCTGCGGCGAGGAGACGGCGCTCATCGCCAGCATCGAGGGGCGCCGCGGGATGCCGGTGGCGCGCCCGCCGTTTCCCGCGGTCAAGGGACTGTTCGGCCAGCCGACCAACATCAACAACGTCGAGACGTTCGCGAATCTGCCCGCGATCATGCGCGAGGGGGCGGACTGGTTCGCAGGCTACGGCACCGGGAAGAGCCGTGGCACCAAGACCTTCGCGCTCACCGGCAAGGTGAGCCGTCCCGGCCTGATCGAGGTCCCGATGGGCATGACGCTGCGCGACGTGGTGTACGGCGTGGGCGGCGGGATCGCGGGCGGCGGGCGGTTCAAGGCGGCCCAGACCGGTGGCCCGTCGGGCGGCTGCATCCCCGCGCACATGATGCACCTGCCGATCGACTACGAGTCGCTCGCACAGGCCGGATCGCTCATGGGCTCGGGCGGCCTTGTCGTCCTGGACGAGACCACCTGCATGGTGGACATTGCGCGCTACTTCGTGACGTTCACCGAGAACGAGTCGTGCGGGAAATGCGCTCCGTGCCGACTCGGCACGCGTCAACTGCGGATGATCCTCGATGACATCTGCGAGGGGCGCGGGACGGAGCAGAGCATCGCGCAGCTCGAGTCTCTCGGCGAGGCGGTTGCCAAGGGGTCGCTCTGCGGCCTGGGCCAGACCGCGCCGAACCCGGTGCTCACGACGATCCGGTATTTCCGCGACGAGTACCTGGCGCACGTGCGCGAGAAGCGCTGTCCCGCAGGCGTCTGCCAGTCGCTCTTCGTCTCCACCTGCGCCAACCGTTGCCCGAGCGAGGTGGATATCCCGGCCTACCTCTCCCTCGTGGCGCAAGGGCGCAGCGCGGAGGCGCTGCAGAGCCACATGGATCGCAACCCGTTCCCGTCGGTCTGCGCGCGTGTGTGCCCGCACCCGTGCGAGGAGCGCTGCCTGCGCGAGGCGGTGGACGAGCCGGTGGCGATTCGCGCGGTGAAGCGTTTCATGGTGGATGCAACGCTGGACGTGAGCGTGCCCGTGATGGATCGGCCAGCCGAGGAGCGGCGGCGCACGGCGGTCGTCGGCTCGGGTCCCGCCGGACTGACTGCGGCGTACTTCCTAAGGCGCCTTGGGCACGAGGTCACGGTCTTCGAGGCCATGCCCGAGCCGGGCGGGATGCTCCGCTATGGGATTCCGGCTTACCGGCTTCCACCCGAAGAACTCGCGCGCGACATCGCGCGCATCACGGACATGGGCGTGAAGATCATCTGCGACGCTCCGATCGGGGCGAACAGGCCCATGGCGCGCCTGCACGAGGAGTTCGATGCGGTCTTCGTCGGCAGCGGTGCGTGGTCGGACGTGACGATGGGTGTCGTGGGCGAGGAGGCAAGCGGCGTCGCGTCGGGGATCGAGTTCCTGAAGCAGGTCACGCTCGGCAGTATTACCCGACTCAGCGGAGACGTGGTGGTGGTAGGCGGCGGCAACACGGCGATTGACGTGGCGCGCACCGCGCTGCGTCTGGGCGCGGGGCGTGCCACGGTCGTCTACCGCAGGACCCGCGAGGAAATGCCGGTGCAGCCGGAGGAAGTCGCCGACGCTGCGGACGAGGGCGTGAGCTTCGAGTTCCTCCTTGCCCCGGTCGAAGTGATCCAGACAGAGCGCAAGGCAGCGGCAGCGCTCAAATTGCAGCGGATGCGGCTGGGGGACTTCGACGACGGCGGCCGCAGGCGGCCGGTGCCGATCGAGGGTGACTTCATCGAGATTCCTGCTGCGCACATCATCCGCGCGATCGGCCAGAAACCGGTGGTCCCGGCCGGCGGGCCGCTGGTGTCGAAGCGCGGAACCGTCACCGTGGACCAGTTCTCGCTCGCAACGGGAATCGCCGGCGTCTTTGCCGGTGGCGACGCCGTGCTCGGTCCGGCGACGGCGGTCGAGGCGATCGCGCACGGGCGGCGTGCGGCCGAAGCGATCGAACGTTACCTGCACCCCAACACGCCGACGCGGTTTCCCTGGAACGCGCCGCGCTCGCTCGACACGCCGTTCGACCCCGCGGCCGCGCCGTCGGACGCGACGCGACGCGAGGCGCCCAAACTGACCGCGCTCACCCGGCGATCCGGCTTCGCCGAGGTGGAGTTGGCGCTGTGCGCCGCCGACGCCCGCCGCGAGGCAGGCCGTTGCCTGAGGTGCGATTTCGGCAAGACGGTCGTCTCGCGGGACGAGGAATGAGCATGCTGAACCTGACGATCAATGGGCACGCGGTCGCGGTCGAGCCGGGCGCGACTGTGCTCGATGCCTGCCGCAGCGCCGGCGTCCATGTCCCCACGCTGTGTGACGACCCCGACCTCGAACCGTACGGCGGGTGCCGCCTGTGCATCGTGAAGGTCGCGGGCCTGCGCGGACTGCCGACCGCCTGCACCACAGCGGCCACCGAGGGGATGGACGTCACAACCGAGGACGCGGAGATCCTCGAGGTGCGCCGCTGGACCATGCAGTTGCTGCTCGCCGACCATCCGCTGGACTGCCTGACCTGCGCGCAGTGCGGGTCGTGCGGCCTGCAGGCGGTCGCAGAGCACCTCGGCATCCGCGAGCGCGTGCTGCGGCCGATGGGGCGCAAGGGCAAGGTGGACGACTCGAACCCGTGTTTCTCCATTGACATGGGCAAGTGCATTCTGTGCGGCCTCTGCGTACGCGCCTGCGACGAGATCCAGCATCTCGGCGCCATTGACCTGGTGCGCCGCGGCTTCGCGAGCGCCGTCGAACCGTTCGGCGGCGGCCCGATCAGGGACTCCATCTGCGAGTCGTGCGGCGAGTGCGTGGAGCGATGCCCCACCGGGGCGCTCACCACGCGGCGGTACCTCCGGCCCGAGCGCGAGGTGTCCACCGTCTGCCCGTATTGCGGCACCGGCTGCCGGATTCTCCTGGGCGCGCGGGGCGACACCGTCGTGAGCGCCCGCGGCGATACGAAGGCTCCGGTCTCGCACGGGCGCCTGTGCGTGAAGGGACGGTTCGGATCGTTCGAGTTCAACTCCCATCCCGACCGCCTCAAGACGCCACTTATCCGCACCGCCGATGGCTTCCGGCAGGCGACATGGGAAGAGGCACTGACGCTGGTCGCGCACGAATTGAAGAAGCACCGCGGTGACGCATTCGGGGGACTCGCCTCGGCCAAGGTCACGAACGAAGACAACTACGTGTTCCAGAAGTTCGTGCGCGCCGCAATGGGAACGAACAACGTGGACCACTGCGCGCGTCTGTGCCATTCGTCCACCGTCGCCGGACTGGCGCTGTCGTTCGGCTCGGGCGCAATGACGAACCCGTCGGATGACCTCCTGAGCGCCGACGTCATTCTCGTCACCGGATCAAACACTACCGAGAACCACCCGATCATCGGGCTCAAGATCCGCGAAGCGGTCGAACGCGGCACGAAACTCCTGCTCTTCGATCCGCGACAGATCCCGTTGAGCCAGATCGCCACGCTCTGGGCGCGGCAGCGGCCGGGCACGGACGTCGCCTGGATCAACGGGCTCCTGCACGTCATCATCCGCGACGGCCTGGTGAACACCGAGTTCGTGGCGTCGCGTACCGAGGGGTTCGACGCGGTCGAGAAGCTGGTGGCTGCGTACACGCCGGAGCGGGTGTCCGAGATCACCGGAGTGCCAGCCGCGATGATCGTCGAGGCGGCCCGACTGTACGCCACGGCGGAGCGGGCGTCGATCGTCTACTCGATGGGGATCACGCAGCACACGACCGGCGTGGACAATGTCCAGTCGCTGGCGAACCTGGCGATGATGACCGGCCAGATCGGCCGACCCGGCACCGGCGTAAATCCGCTGCGCGGGCAGAACAATGTGCAGGGCGCCTGCGATATGGGCGCGCTCCCGAACTACTATCCCGGCTACCAGCAGGTGGCCAATACCGATGCGCACGCCAAGTTCGAGAAGGCGTGGAACGTCGAGCTCGCCCAAACGCCGGGCTTGACCGTGACACAGATGCTCCCCGCCGCCCTCACTGGGAAGATCAAGGCGCTGTACATCATGGGCGAGAATCCCGTGCTCTCCGATGCGGACGTCACGCATGTCGCGGAGGCGCTCTCCTCGCTGGAGTTCCTGGTCGTTCAGGATGTCTTTCTCACCGAGACGGCACGGCTCGCCCACGTCGTGTTGCCGGCCTCGTCATACGCCGAACGCGACGGGACGTACACCAACACCGAACGTCGCGTCCAGCTCACCAGGCCGGTCGTGCCTCCGCCGGGTCAGGCTCGCCGCGACTGGGAGATCATTTGCGAACTGGCCACCGCCGTCGGCTATCCGATGGCGTACGCGTCAACGGCGGAGATCAACGCCGAGATGCGAGGACTCGCGCCGTCGTACGCGGGCATTTCCTATGCACGCCTCGATGCGGGGGCGCAGTTGCACTGGCCCTGTCCCGCGGACGACCACCCGGGGACGCCGATCCTGCACCGCGGAACTTTCACGCGCGGGCTCGGCCAGTTCTACGCCGCCGAGTACCGACCTGCGGACGAGGAGACCGATGCGTCGTTCCCGGTGGTGCTGACCACGGGCCGGATACTGGAACACTACCATACGGGAACGATGACCCGACGGAGCAAGGGCCTGGACGGCCTCGTCCCCGGTCCGTTCGTGGAAGTGAACCACGCCGACGCCGAGAAGCTTCAGGTGAAAGACGGTGATCGCGTAACAGTGTCCTCGCGGCGCGGTTCCATTGTTCTGCCCGCGAAGGTGGGGACTCTGGTTGAAACGGGTGTCGTCTTCATTCCGTTCCACTTCTGGGAGGCGGCAGCCAACGTGCTCACGAATCCGGCGTCCGACCCGAGATCAGGGATCCCCGAATTCAAGGTCTGCGCGGTGCGGCTTGAGCGCGCGCCAAACGGCCGAGTGGAAACGCTCGCGCCTGCCTGACACTGCTGGCATCTTTCCCAGGCTATCCAAGTTGAGCGGACGCCTGGCCCGCGCGCCCAACGTCGGTACGGCACTCGCGGTTTGTTTGGTTTCTGACTCTTCGCTGCTCTCGCTCCTGACTTCCCCTCCATTCCTCCGAGCCGCTCAATGGAACAACTGACCACCCAGATTCTCGCCGTGGACGCCTGGGTCTGGCAGCCCTTCGTGATGCCGATCCTGCTTCTGTTCGTCGGCGGCTGGCTCACCTGGCGCACGGGGTTCGTGCAGATCACGCACTTCGGCACCTCGGTACGGGTCGCCTTCGGCGGTCTCTTCGGCAAGAAGGACTCGGTCCATGGCACGATCACGCCGTTCCAGGCGCTCTCGACGGCGCTGGCCGCCACGGTCGGCAACGGGAACATCGGTGGCGTTGCGACGGCAATCCTGCTCGGCGGCCCGGGGGCCGTTTTCTGGATGTGGGTGTGCGCGACAGTCGGCATGGCAACCAAGTTCTCCGAGGCCGTCCTCGGCGTGCATTTCCGCGTGCGCACCGCGTCGGGTGAGCTCGCCAGCGGCCCCATGTATTACATCCAACGCGGCGTGAAGCACGCCGGGCTTGGCAAGGCGCTCGCCATGATGTTCGCCTTCTTCGGCATGTGCGCGGCGCTGTTTGGCACCGGGAACATGGCGCAGTCGAACACCGTTGCTCGCACCTTCGTGAGCGCGGTGGACACGATCGCCGGGGTCAGCCTCCCGATGTGGGTGCCGGGCATCATCATTACGGTCGCAGTGGGCGCGGTGCTGCTCGGCGGCATCCAGCGGATCGCGAAGACATCGGAGAAGCTCGTCCCGGCGATGATCCTGATCTATGTTCTCACGGCGCTGGCCTACGTCGTGATCCACTACGCGCAGCTTCCCGGCGTGCTTCTTCTGATCGTGCAGGAGGCGTTCACGCCGACGGCAGCAGTGGGCGGCTTCGCGGGCGCAAGCGTCGCGCAGGCGGTCCAGGCCGGTGTGAGCCGCGGCGTGCTGTCGAATGAGGCGGGCTTGGGCTCGGCCCCGATCGCGCACGGCGTCGCGAACGTGAAGCACCCCGTCGAGCAGGGCACCGTGGGTGTGTTCGAGGTGTTCATCGACACCATCGTCGTCTGCACCATGACGGCGTTCGTGATCCTCGAGTCGGGGCTCTGGATGGAGCCGGCGTTCCAGGGCGCGAGCGGCGACCTCACGGCGGCGGCGCTTGGGACCACTATTCCGGGCGCATCGGCGATTGTCGCGCTCTCGAGCTTCCTCTTCGGGTTCTCGACGCTCATCGGCTGGTGCTACTACGGCGAGAAGTGCTTCGAGTTCATGTTCGGCTCCTCGAGGGTCAAGCTCTATCGCTTCATCTTCGTAGCGCTGATCATGGTCGGTGCCGTGATTTCGGTGCCCCTGGTCTGGGCGATCGGCACGCTGCTCAACGGCTTCATGGCGCTCCCCAACCTGATCGGCCTCGCGCTGCTCTCGGGCACCGTGGCGAAACTCACGAAGGACTACTTCTCCGGGAAACTGGAGTTCGCGGTGAAGCCTGGGGAGTAAGGGCCTCTGCTCGCCGCGAACGAGCGGACGGCCGCTGCCCTGTTGGTCGACTTGATGGTAGACTTCTTGGTTCACTTCGACGGAGCGCGGCGATAAGTTGAAGCAGGTGAGGTGCTGGATCGCTGCGGCCTCGGCGCGGAGCGCCGGGGACCGCGAACCGTTGGCACGCTGATTCGGGCGACGGACACGGATCGCATGCCAATGGATCGGAGGCTGCAGACCGCCCTGAAGATCGCGGGCGTGCTGGTGTTGCTCTACCTGTTCTTCGTCAGCATCCAGCTGATGGGAGACTCGTTCAAGACGTGGAAGGGGTTCTCGCAGGCGCTCATCGCGCAGGCGCAGAACCCCTTCTCCGGTCTCGTGATCGGGATCCTCGCGACCAGCATCGTGCAGTCGAGCTCGACAACCACCGCGATGGTCGTGGGCTTCGTCGCCAGTGGCACGCTCAGCGTCTCGATGGCCGTGCCGATCGTGATGGGCGCGAACATCGGGACGTCCATCACCAATACGATCGTCTCCATCGGGCACATCAGCCGGAAGATCGAGTTCCAGCGCGCGATGGCGTGCGCGACGGTGCACGACATGTTCAACATACTGGCCGTGATGGTGCTGCTGCCGTTGGAGCTGGCGACGCGCGCCTGGACGGGCACCGGGTTTCTGGAGCAGATGGCAGGGGCGCTCGCGCAATCGTTGGCGGGGGCTGGCGGGCTCCAGCTCTTCGATCCGCTGAAGGCGATCACGACGCCGGTGAGCCAGGGCCTCATCCGCGACGGCATCCTCAAGCCGCTGCTGCCGGGCGTGACCAGCGCGGCGGTCGCTGGACTCCTCGTCAGCGCTGGCCTGCTCTTCATGGCGCTCTATGGCATCGTCAGGCTTATGCGTTCGATGGTGCTCGAGAAGGTTGAGAGCTTCTTCGAGCGGTACGTGGGGGCGCACTGGACGCTTGCGCTCGGCATGGGCCTGGTCGTCACGGTGATGGTGCAGAGCAGCTCGATCACGACGTCGATGCTTGTGCCGATGGCAGGCGCGGGCGTGCTTTCGCTGGCGCGGGCTTTCCCCATCACGCTCGGCGCGAACGTCGGCACCACCATCACGGCGCTGCTTGCCTCCCTCGCCGTCGGGGCGGATCCCGCGTTGCAGACTGCGGGCGTCACGATCGCGATCGTCCACCTGCTTTTCAATGTCTGCGGCATTCTGATCTGGTATCCTCTCGCCCCGCTGCGGCGCGTCCCGCTCGCGCTCGCGCAGGACTTGGCCGCGCGGTCGGTGCGACACCGTTGGTTCGCGTTCGTGTATATCTCGGTGACGTTCTTTATTGCGCCCGGGATACTCATCATGTTGTACAAGCTGTTCGCCTGACGGAGGAACCCCCAATGCTGTTCAATGGATTCCTGAGACCTTCCGGCGGCAGGCCGGGGATGCTGGACACGGCCGTGAAGGAATTCCTCGTGATGCTCGGGCACAGTCACGCGATGTACGGGCGCGCAGGCCTCGCGATGTGGGGGCTCGCCGATGTCGCGACGGTCCGCAGCGAGATCTTCGAGCGCGATATCCAGGTGAACACGGCCGAGCGTGCGGTACGGAAGGCGATCGTCGGGCACCTCGCGGTGAACCCGGGCTCCGAAACGACGCTCTGCCTCATCCTGATGAGCATCGCCAAGGACGCCGAACGGATCGGCGACTACTGCAAGAACATGATGGACCTGCCGGGCTACCACGCGGCGGCGGCGGACCAGAACGCAATCACCGCCGAGCTGCGGCGACTGCAGAAGACCATTGACACGTTCTTCCCGGACGCGGTGTCGTCGTTCCGGGATTCCGACCAGACACTCGCCGCTGACCTGCTGAAGCGTGAGCGCGAAACGACACGCGCCTGCGATCGAGTGGTCGAACAGATTCTTGACGCCCCCGGCCTCACGAACCGGCAGGTGGTGGCGTACACACTCGCGGCGCGTTACCACAAGCGCATCGCCGCGCACCTGGGGAACATCGCGAGTTCACTGGTGATGCCGCTGCACAAGCTCGACTACTTCGACGAGGAGTACTTACCGGGGCAGGCAATCCGCGAGCCCGACAAGCAGTGATGCGCGGGCGGTGGTTCTGCTCGGTGTAGGCGCCGCCATGTCGGCTCGGCGCGACGGCGAAGCCTGGGCGCGACGCAGCAGACACCAATGGCCGGTTTGCCTCACGCGACAGGTTGATGCCTATCGTCGATGCCCATGTGGGTTCGCACGACGGCGGCTAATTCGGGCTGCTCAGAAGCAACAAAGACGTACCGCAGAAACGCCGCCCGGCGGCGCGTCAGCTGGCTCTGCCCCCCCCGCTGCCCCTTACGCTCGCGCCTTCAACAACGTCCGCGTATAGGGAATCAACCCGCCGGCGTCCATGATCCCCTTGCGTGCCGCCGGCATCTGCACCTGCGCATACGCCTTGCCGGTGGTCTTGTTGAGCACCTGGTCGTCGGTGATCTCCAGCTCGTCGCCCTCACTGGCCTCGAGTTCCGGGCAGAGCACAACCGTCAGCCCCAGGTTGATGCTGTTCTGCAGGAAAATGCGCGAGATGGACTTGGCCACGACCGCCAAGTCGTAGCCCTTCAGCGTCGAGCAGGCCTGCTCGCGGCTCGAGCCACACCCGAAGTTCTCGCCGCCGACGATGATGCTCCCCGCGGGGAACTCGCGCGCCTTGAGCCGTGCGTTGAACTCCGTGCGATCGGCAAAGGCGAACTGCGGCGTCTCCGTTGGCAGCACCGTCGCCATGTAGCGCCCGGGATAGATGTCGTCGGTGCTGATGTCGTTCGCGAGGGCAATGATGACCTTGGCCACAATGAGCTCCTGCCTCGCGGCGTTAGTTGGTCCGGGGATCGGTGATGACGCCGGTGATGGCCGACGCGGCGGCCACGGCGGGACTGCACAGGTAGACCTCGGACTTGGGGTTCCCCATGCGCCCCTTGAAGTTCCGGTTGGTCGTGCTCAGCGCGGTTTCGTTGTCGCCCAGCGCCCCTTCGTGCACACCGAGGCAGGGCCCGCACCCGGAGTTCATGACCACCGCGCCCGCCTTCATGAAGTCCTGCACGTATCCCCGCTCCATCGCCTGCGCGAAGATCCGGCCCGACGCGGGGAAGACGAGCATCCGCGTGCCGGCCGCTACCTTCTTGCCGCGCAGGATGCCGGCGGCAATCTCGAGATCATCGAGGCGCCCGTTGGTGCAGCTCCCGATGACGATCTGCTGCACCTTCGTCCCCGCCACCGCGCTGATGGGCTTCACGTTGTCCACCGTGTGCGGACAGGCGATCTGCGGCACCAGCGACGAGACGTTCACTTCGACGGTGCGGACATAACGCGCATCGGCGTCGGGCACCACACACTCGATAACATCGGTCACGCCCGACTCTTCACGAAGGTACCGCACGGTCTCCGCGTCGCCCGGGACGATGCCCGAGGTAGCGCCCGCCTCCACGCTCATGTTGCAGATGGCGATTCGCCCGCTGGTGCTCAATCGGCGAATGGTCTCGCCGTGAAACTCGAGCACCTTGTAGTTGGCGCCCTGGGCCGTCAGCGTGCCGATGACGTGAAGGATCAGGTCCTTCGCGCTGACAAACGGAGGGAACTCCCCGCTCACCACCACCTTGATGGTCTCGGGCACCTCGATATTGACGGCATAGCCGAGGCTCCACACCGACGCCATCTCGGTGGCGCCGATGCCGAAGCTGAAGGCGCCAAGCGCGCCATGCGAGGTGGTGTGCGAATCGGTGCCCACCACCACGAAGCCGGGACGCACGTAACCGAATTCGGGGAGAATCTGGTGGCAGATGCCGCCCACGTCGCCGCGGATGTCGTGGAACTTGCGGATGTCGTTGGCCGCCGTGAACTCACGGATCTTCTTCTGGTTCGTCGCCGTCTTGGGACTCTCGGCGGGAACACGGTGGTCGAAGATGATCGCAACGCGCGACGGATCCCAGACTGTCGGCGCGAGGCCGGTCCCCTCGAACACTTCGAGGAACTGGTTGATCACGAGCGCGGCGTTCTCGTGCGACATCGCGAGATCCACTTTCGGTTCCACGACGTCACCGGCGGCGACGGCGGCGAGCCCCGAAGCGCGCGCCAGGATCTTCTCAGCAACGGTCATGCCCATGGGTGACTCCGGTTCAGATGACGCCCTTGGCCTTCAGGTCGGCCTGCTCGGTCGCCGTGATGCCCAGCGCTGCGTAGATCGCTTCATTGTGCTGGCCGAGCTCCGGCGGTGGCGTCTCCACCGCGCCCGGCGTCTTCTCGAACATCGCCGTCAGGCCGAAGACCTCGATGTCGCCGAAGCCTGCGAGCGGCACCCTCTTCAGTACGTCGCGGTGCACCACCTGCGGTTGCCTCAGCGCTTCTTCGAGCCCGAGGATCGCCCCGCTCGGCACGTCCGCGGCATTGAGCTCGCTGACCCAGGCCGCCGTCGGTTTCGCGGCGAGTTTGGCCTCGAGCAGCGGCGTCAGCTCGCGCCGGTTCTTCTTGCGCGTGTCGCGCTCCTCGAAGCGCGGGTCCTTCTTCAGTTCGGGAAGGCCGAGTACGTCGCACACCGCCTCCCACTGTTCCTGCTTGTTGGCGGCGATGTTGATGAAGCCATCCACCGTCTTGAACGTACCGCTCGGCGCCGCCGTGAAATTGTCGTTCCCCATCAACGACGGCTGTTGTCCGCCAATGAGCAGGTTCGCCGCCACCCAGCCCATCAGCGGCATGATGCTGTCGAGCAGCGCGACATCAATGCACTGCCCCTCGCCGGTACGCTCACGGTGGAACAACGCCGCCATCACGGCAAACGCGGCATTGAGCCCGCCCACCGTGTCGCAGACAGGGAAGCCCGTGCGCAGCGGGTTCAGCCGCTCGTCGCCGTTCACCGCCATCTCGCCCGAGAGCCCCTGGATGATCTGGTCGTACGCTGGGAACAACGCGTCCGGCCCCGTCTGCCCGAAGCCCGAGATGGCGCAATAGACGAGCCGCGGGTTGATCTCCGCAAGCGTCGTGTACCCGATGCCCAGCCGGTCCATCACGCCGGGGCGGAAGTTCTCGACCACGACGTCCGCGTCTTTCGCCATCCGGAGGAAGATCGCCTTCCCCGCGGCGCTCTTCGTGTTCAGCGTGATGGATTTCTTGTTGCAGTTCTGCGCGAGGAAGCTCGTCCCCATCAGGCGCTTGTTGAGCGCGGGGAGGATGCCGAGTTTGCGTGCGAGGTCGCCGTCCTTCGGGTTCTCGACCTTGATCACGTCGGCGCCGAGCAGCGCGAGGTGCAGCGTCGTGAAGGGCCCGGAGAGGACGTTGGTGAGGTCGAGGACCTTGACGCCTTCTAGGATGCGAGTGGGCATGGGAGAGTCAGAGAAACAACAGAGAGACAACAGAGAGACAACAGAGAGACAACAGAGAGACAACAGAGAGACAACAGAGAGACAACAGACGGCTGATGAATCAGGTGGGGGCAGCAACCGCGATTGGGCCGATCTTGTACACGCACCCGGGCAGGTCGCGCTCGAAGAACGCGGCGACATCGCGCGCGACGCCGATGAGCGTGTCCAGCTTGATGTCCCCGCGCTCGCCCCCTCGCTGCAGCGCGTGCACGAGGTCCTCCGTGGCCACGTTGCCGGCGGCCACCTTGGTGAACGGGCAGCCGCCGAGTCCGCCGAAACTCGCCTCGATGGACGTGGCGCCGGCGTCGAGCGCGGCGTACACATTGGCCATGCCGACGCCGTAGGTGTTGTGGATGTGCGCCGTGACGCGCGCCGCCGGGTCCATGGCCAGGATGCGGCGCACGTACGCGCCGACCTGCGCCGGATGCGCGTGCCCTGCGGTGTCGGCCAGGCTGATCGCCGTAAGACCCGCTTCCAGGTACGCCGCCACGATCCCTATCACGCGGGATTCGGCAACCGCGCCCTCGAAGCCGCAGCCGAACGCGCTCTGCACGCTCACCTGCACCTCGCGGCCGGCGCGTTGCGCCTCGAGCGCCGTGGCGATGATGCGCCGCGTGGCGTCCTCGGTGTCCATGCCGGTGTTCTTGCGGCTGTGCGTGGCCGACGCAGAGACGCCCATGCAGAACATCTCCACACCGCAGGCCATTCCGCGCTCGAGCCCCTTCTCGTTGAGCACGAGACCCGACAGCACGGCGCCACCGCTCTGCCGTGACGCGATGAGCCGCCGGAACAGCTCGTCGGTGTCGGCCATCTGCGGCACCTTCTCGGGGTGCACGAACGAACCCACCTGCACGATGTCCACGCCGCTGCCAATCAGGCGATCGAGCCAGCCGAGCTTGGTCTCGGTCGGCACGACGCGTGACTCGACCTGCAGGCCATCTCGGGGGCCGACTTCGTGAATCAGGATCTGCGCCATGTGAGCACTCCGGAATCGGGCCAGGTCAGAGTCCTCGCGCGATCGCCTCGCCCATCTCGAGCGTGGTTGCGCCGCCGCCCATATCGTAGGTGCGCACCGCGCCCTCGCGAATGACCGCCGCGGTCGCTGCCTCGAGCCTCGCGGCCTTCTCCGTCTCGCCCAGCCAGGTGAGCATCATCTTGGCCGAGAGGATCATGGCGATGGGATTCACCTTGTTCTGGCCGGCATATTTGGGCGCGCTGCCGTGGCTGGGCTCGAAGACGGCCAGTTTCTCCCCGATATTCGCGGAACAGGCAAAACCCAGGCCGCCGACCATCTGTCCGGCGAGATCGCTGATGATGTCGCCGAAGAGGTTGGTCGCCACAAGCACGCTGTAGCTGAGTGGATTCTTGAGCAGCCACATCGTGATGGCGTCGATATTGGCGTCGTCCATCGCGATCGCTGGATAGTCCTTGGCGACGCGCTTGCCGATCTCGAGAAACATCCCCTCGGTGGCGCGCACGACGTTCGCCTTGTGGAGCACGGTGACCTTGGGATAGCCGTGCGTCTTCGCGTACTCAAAGGCGGCACGGATGATCCGTTCGCACCCCTTCCGGGTGTTGATCTTGCACGTGATAGCGAACTCGTCGCCCGGGTTGCCGGCGAAGTGCGCGAAGGGCTTGCTCAGCGCGCTGAGCGTCGCCTTCAGCTCGTCGGGGACGGGGCTGAACTCGACGCCGGCGTAGAGGTCCTCGGTGTTCTCGCGGAAGACCACGAGGTCGATGCCTTCCTTGTAGTTCAGCGGGTTGCCCGGATACGCCTTGCACGGCCGCAAGCAGGTGTAGAGATCGAACAGCTGCCGCATGCGCACAATGGGACTGCGATATGTCAGCCCCTTGCCCTTCAGCTCGGGAATGAGTTCCGCCTCGGCGTCCTTGACCGGCTTCGACGTAATGGCGCCAAACAGCGCGGCATCACTCGCCTTGAGGAGGTCCACGGTGCGCTGGGGGAACGCCTCGCCCTCCGTGCGCCAAAACTCCCAGCCGATGTCGCCGTGGGTGTACTGTGCGTCGAATTTCAGCGCGTCGAGGCAGATCCTCGCGGCTTCCATGACCTCGATGCCGACTCCATCCCCTGGCAACCATGCGATGCGGTACTGGCTCACGGAAATTCTCCTGCGCCCCTCGGAGCGCTCAATGGCGGGAGCCGGCGAGCGGTTGCGCTGGCCAACTCCGTTCGAATGGATCGAACCTGCAGTTGGAATCGGGGGGCAGAACCGGACCCTGGCGAGGGTCGGCACCGGAATAATTGGGTTGGGCCAAGCAAAATACTACCGAGGAAGTGCCTGATCTCCTGCCAGCTTCTGCCTGACACTCGGGGCCGGGCGCAGCGCTGCCCCGCGCGTTGCCGGTGCCGTCTCCGTCCAACGGACCCATCCGCTCGTTCGTAAGCTCTTCACGGTCACCGAGTCCAATCCCGGAGCGAATCATGTCATCCTGCCGTCGTGCTTTCTCCCTGCTGGTGGTGCGTGCCGATCCGCTGCTGAAGTAGACACGCACTGGGAGGGCGCACCAGAGGCATTACGCGCACTCCAGCATTGTCGTACGTTTTCGTTGATCCGGCCCCCCGCTCGTACCGTTACGGAGGACCCTATGGTGATCCGATCGCATTTCCCCCGTGCTGTTCACGCCCTGCTCGCCGGGTTCGGCATGTTGACGGCGTCCTTTCTCTTGCTTGCAGGTAGTGCCCGTCCTGCAGAGGCACAGGGGACGGGACGCATCACCGGACTAGTCGCCGACTCGATTTCCGGACGCGCGCTCAGCGACGTGCAGATATCGGTCGTCGGAAGCCGGATCGGCGCCGTCTCCGATGCGCGCGGCCGTTACAACCTCGTCGGCGTTCCGGCCGGCGTACGAGTCGTCGAGGCCCGCCGCATCGGCTACCAGCCTGCCGTCGTGCGCAACGTCACCGTTCCCGCCAACGGCGCGGCAACGGTGGACATCAAGCTGCGCGAGGTCGCGCTGACCCTGCAGGCGGTCGTCACGACTGGCCTCGTGGATCCGACATCGGGCACGCGCGTGCCGTTCACCGTCGGCAAGGTGGAGTCTACCGCGCTCGCCGTGCCGGCCGCCAATGCCCTCGAGTCCATTCAGGGCAAAGTCGCAGGCGTCACGGTCGTGCCGCTCGGTCAACCGGGCAGCGGCACGAACATCATCCTCCGGTCGCCGACCAGCATCAACAAGGGGAACGCCCCCCTCGTGGTGGTTGACGGCGTCATCCAGTCGCAGGCGTTTGGCGCCTCGAGCGCCGACCTAAGCGCCGAGGACATCGAGAGCATCGAGGTCGTGAAGGGCGCGGCGGCCGCGTCGCTGTACGGCTCACGCGCCGGGTCTGGCGTGATCCAGATCCGCACGAAGCGCGGCACCGGCACGGGCGAGGCAGCCACCCGATACAGCCTGCGCTCTGAGGTAGGCGTCAACCAGCTCGGCGGC
Source organism: uncultured Gemmatimonadota bacterium (assembly GCA_947085385.1). Taxonomy (GTDB): domain Bacteria; phylum Gemmatimonadota; class Gemmatimonadetes; order Gemmatimonadales; family Gemmatimonadaceae; genus PNKL01. The sequence goes on from CAMTWA010000002.1 coordinate 204,564, forward strand.
AAGATGGGCTGGGCGCAATACCATTATTACCAGACGGATGCGAGCGGCCAGTACATCGACGCGACCGGCAAAGTGGTTGCACGGGCACAGCGTATCGCGCGGCCGGTCTGGCAGCGCTTCCAGGATGTCAAGTACTACGACCCGGTCTACAATCCGGTTGATCTCTTCTTCGATCCCGGGCAGTCGTACAAGAACTCGATCAACATCGCCCAGAACAGTGGCCGCACGAACTGGTTCCTGTCGCTTGGCAGCCGCCGCGACGACGGCGTGGTGCTCAAGAAGGGGCGCTTCGACCAGAAGGACGTGCGGTTCAATCTCGACCACACGCCCATGGACGTGCTGAAGATCTCCTTCAGTGCCTACCACGCAACAACGGACCGGCAGGAGCTGTACGGCGACACGTTCTTCGACCTGGTCAACCAGGCGCCGGACGCCAACCTCCTCCAGCCGGATCCCGACGGCACGCCATACCTGTACCAGCCGGACCCCGAAGGGCGCGAGGAGAACCCGCTGTACGTGCTCGCCACCGAGGACCGGCAGCGCAAGCGCGCCCGCACGCAGGGGAGTCTCTCCGCGCGGTACACTCCGTTCGAGTGGCTCACCTTCGACGCGTCCGTCAGCTACGACCGTTCGGATCGGCGGCTGAACTTCTTCCTTGACCAGGGGGTGAAGACGGAAGGGTACGCGACCGGCGGCATCGGCGAGATCTCACAGTTCTCCGGCACCACCAACACGCTCAACTCCGAGGCGAGCGCCAACCTGATGCGCAGGTTTGGCGACCTGACGCTGAAGTCGACGGGACGCGCCCTGCTCGAGAGCGAGTCGAACGAACTGACCACGGCCGAAGGCCAGGACTTTGCGGTGCCGGGCGTGAAGAGCCTCAATAACACCAAGACCCGCTTCGTGTCATCCAGCGTCGAGACCATCAAGGCCAGTGGGTATTTTGTCACGCTCGGCGGCGACTACAGCGGCAAGTACATTGCCGACGGCTTGATCCGGCGCGACGGCAGCTCACTCTTCGGTGCCAACGAACGCTGGAACAGCTACTACCGCGTCAGCGGTGCCTGGCGGGTGGGCGAGGAGCGGTGGTGGCCCTGGAAGCAGATGCTCAACGAGTTCAAGCTGCGCGCGTCGCAGGGCACGGCCGGTGGACGCCCCAACTTCAGTGACCAGTACGAGACGTACACCTTTACGTCCGCGGGCGGTGTCACCAAGCAGAACCTCGGCAACAAGAACCTGAAGCCCGAGCGGTCCAAGGAGACCGAGCTTGGCGTGGACGCCATCATCAAGGAACGTTTTGGCGTGCAGCTGTCGTACGCCAAGACCATTACCACCGACCAGCTGATCCAGATTCCGCTGGCCGGCTTCTATGGCTACGGCCAACAGTGGCAGAACGCCGGTACGGTGGAAGGCAACTCCATCGAGGGCACGCTCGAGGCGCAACTGATCAAGAAGCCGAGATTTTCATGGAAGGCGAGCCTTGTGCTGGACCGCTCGCGAAACAAGATCACCGAGTTCGATCGCTCCTGCTTCCAGACGCAGACCATCGGCTTCCGGTGCAAGGGAGTGAGCCTGCATGACATGTATGGGTTCGAATTCGTGAAGGATCCCAAGTACCTGCCGGCCGATGTGCAAGCGAGCGCCAGCCAGTTCGTCGTCAACGACGAAGGGCTGCTGGTTTGGGTCGGCCTCGATGCCAGCGGTAACCCGAAGAAGTACACCGAGGGTGAGGTTGCCACCGGTGGATGGGGCTCGTCGGCCACCATTGGCACATCGTCCTTCAGTTGGGGCATGCCCATCCTGCGCCGTGATGCGAGCGGAAGTGCCGAAGTCGTGAAGATGGGGAACGGCCTCCCCGACTTTAAGTGGGGCATCTCCAGCGCGATGAACTGGCGGAACCTCGAATTGGTCACGCTGATTGACGCCGCGGTGGGCGGCGACGCGTACAACCAGACGAACCAGCGCATGTATCAGTGGGCCAAGAGCCGCGACGTGGACCAGACCGGCAAGAAGCAGGAACTGAAAAAGCCGATCGAGTACTACATCGCGCTTTATTCCGCGAACAACCCGACCGACTACTTCGTGGAGGATGCAGGGTTTGTGAAGCTCCGCGAGATCTCGCTGCGGTACCGCCTATCCGGCCGGATGCTCAGCTACTTCCAGCCGGTTGGCGCCCGGAGCGTTTCGCTCGCGCTCATCGGCCGCAACCTGTACACGAACACGAAATACACTGGCTACGACCCGGAGGTTGGCACCAACGCCCTTACCCGGATCGACAGCTTCGACTATCCGCGCTTCCGGACGATCACCGGCAGCATCGAAATCACCTTCTGAGGCGAGGACAGGCTAATGCAAGCGACTCAGAATCGCCTCCAGCTGCGGACGCTGTTGCCGCTCTTCGCGCTCGTACTGGCCTCGTGCCAGGAGCTCGAAGTCACAAACCCGAACAGTCCCGACGCGGTGCGCGCGACCCAGCAGCCGACGGCCGCCGAGACCTTCGTTGCCTCGGCGTTCCGGACCTGGTGGCCGGTCGGTGGTCACGACGACTATCCGTCGTGGGTCTTCTCGACCATGGCGATGGAAGTCACCTCGGGCTTCGCCGACTTCGGCCAGCTCGAAACGTCGGCCATCCCGCGCACGGCGTGGAACAACAGCCCCGTCAACGCGCGCAACCAGGTGACGGAGGGACCGTGGTACGGGCTCTACCGCACCATTTCGTCGGTCAACGACGCGCTCTTTGCCGTTGACCGCGGCGTCATCGTGGTGGATACGCTACGCACGATGCGCACCAAGGCGGTGGGGAAGTTCGTCCAAGGCATCTCGTACGGCTATCTTGGGCTGTACTTCGACAAGGCGTTTGTGATTGACGAGAAGGTCAATCTCGACACCCTCAAGAGCCCGCAGTACAAGACGTATAAGGAGGTCACGGCAGCCGGGATCGCGCAGATTGACACGGCGATCGCCGTCGCCACGAAGTACAACTTCACGCTTCCGCTCGACAGCTGGCTGTACACGGCGATGACGCGGGACCAGTTCGTCCAGTTGGCCAACTCGTTTGCCGCCCGCCTGATGGTCTACTCGGCGCGCACGCGCGCCGAGCGCGCAGCAGTCAACTGGAACGCGGTAATCACGCGCGTTGACGCCGGCATCAAGACCGACTTCACCCCGGTGGCGCAGTCGCTCATCCTCTGGGATGACTGGAAGCGGCTCGTGGCGCGCCTGCGCACGGTGGGTCGCCCCAGCGACTTCGGCCGTCCCGCGTACGATCTGATTGGCCCCGCCGACTCGAGCGGCGGCTATCTCAACTGGGTGAACACGCCGCTCACATCGCGCGTTGGCTTCCAGATGGTCACGAAGGACCGGCGCATTCAGGGCACCACCGGGCCGTCGTCGGCTGGTACGTATGTCGGATACAACCGGAACGACATCTTCACCGCGGCGCGCGGCACCTGGCGGTTCTCGCACTACTTCTACCAGCGCAACGGCACGGGCACGACCTGGGAGAATGGCCCGCAGGTGGCGATGACGGTGACCGAGATGGACCTGCTCAAGGCCGAGGCGCTCATCAGGCTGGGGCGTGCGGCGGAAGCGGTGTCGCTCATCAACAAGACGCGCGTCGCCAACGGTCAGCTGCCTCCGGTCACGATTGACGGACCGCCCGACACCCCTGGGTGCGTGCCACGCAAGCTGAACGGTGCGTGCGGTAGCCTGTGGGACGCGCTGCGGTATGAGAAGGGCATCGAGGGACTCGGCGTCAGCGGCGTCATCAGGTTTATGGACGCGCGCGGCTGGCAGATGCTGCCCGAGAACAGCTTCATTCACCTCCCGGTTCCCGGACGTGAGCTTGGCGTGCTGCGCCAGGATCTGTACACGTATGGTGGCGGTGGTGAGGGCAGCGCGCCGGCGCCGTCGCCGGAGACGTGCCCCGTCGCATTGCCGCGCTGCCCGTAGCGGTAAACGCCGGTGAAGGACCGAACGGCCCATGCGAGCCCAGGCTCGCACGGGCCGTTCTGCTGTTCCGCACGCTGGCGTTCATCGGCCCCGACGGCAAATTCCTGCAGGCACCTCCGCCACTTCCCATCCGATACTTCAGGCCATGATGATCGCCCGCAGCCTACTCGTTCTCGCGTTCTGCGCCGCCAGCACCGTTGCCCTCGCCCAGTCCGACGCCAGCTGGATGCGCTACCCCGCCATCTCGCCCGACGGCAAGACCATCGCCTTCACATACAAGGGCGACCTGTATCGCGTCCCCACGGCGGGCGGCGCGGCCACCCAGCTCACCCAGCACCCAGCGCAGGACTTCATGCCGGTCTGGAGCCGCGACGGCTCGCGCATCGCCTTCGCGAGCGATCGGTACGGCAACTTCGACATCTACGTGATGCCAGCCACCGGCGGCGAGGCGCAGCGCCTCACGTACCACTCGGCCGCCGAGTATCCGTATAGCTTCACGCCGGACGACAAGTCGGTGGTGTTCGGCGCGGCGCGCATGGACGCGGCGTCCAACCGTCAGTATCCCGCCGGTTCGATGCCCGAGTTGTGGCGCGTACCGGCGGCCGGCGGCCGCCCGGTGCAGTTGCTCACCACGCCGGCCGATGACGCGCGGTACAGCCGCGACGGGCAGTTCGTCGTCTACACCGACAACAAGGGACGCGAGAACGTGTGGCGCAAACATCACGTGTCGTCCGCGGCGCGAGACATCTGGACCTACGACGTGAAGAGTGGCACGCACCGCCAGCTGACGACGTTTGCCGGCGAGGACCGCCAGCCCGTACTCGCCGACGGTGACAAGGCGTTCTACTACCTGAGCGAGGAAAGCGGCACGTTCAACGTGCACAAGATGGCGCTCGCCGGCGGCAAGTCGCAGCAGCTCACGTCGTTCAAGGGGCTGCCGGTGCGGTTCCTCAGCGTCGCCGACAACGGCACGATTGGCTTCGGGCACGATGGCCAGCTGTACACGCTCACCTCCGGAGGCCAGCCGCAGCGCGTCGCCGTGAGCATTTCCGCCGACGCCAAGGCCAATGGCGACCTCGTGCTGCCAGTCACCGGCGGCGCGCGTGATCTGGCGGTGGCGCCGAGTGGCAAGGAGGTCGCATTTGTCTTCCGCGGCGATATTTTCGTGGCCAGCGTCGAGGGTGGCGTCACCAAGCGCATCACGAACACGCCCGCCACCGAGACGGGGGTCCGGTTTTCCCCCGACGGCAAGTCGCTCGTCTACGCGTCCGAACGTGACGGCCGGTGGTCCATTTACGAGGCGCGGCGTGCGCGCGACGCCGAGCCGCACTTCTACGCGTCCACGGTGGTGCGTGAATCGCCGCTCGTCGCCAACGACCGCCAGAACTATCAGCCGCTCTACTCACCTGACGGCAAGGAGCTCGCCTTCATCGAGGATCGCAACACGCTGCGCGTGTTCAACCTGGCGTCGAAGCAGGTGCGCACGCTCCTCGACGACCGCTCGATCTTCGCGAACACGCCCAACCATCGCTTTGCCTGGAGCCCCGACGGCAAATGGATGCTGTTTGACCTGTCGGTCCCCGGCATTGCCCCCGGCGAAGTCGGACTCGTCGCCACTGACGGCACGGGGAGCGTCATCAACCTCACGACCAGCGGCTTCGACGATGGCAGTGCCAAGTGGATCCTCGGCGGCAAGGCCATGCTCTGGTTCAGCAACCGCGACGGACTCAAGGCGGTCGCGCAATCGGGAAGTGGGCAGCGGGACGCCTATGCGATGTTCTTCACGAAGGACGCGTGGGATCGCTTCCGGCTGACGAAGGAAGAGTACGCGCTGGTGAAGGAGATGGAGGACAAGGCGAAGCCGAAGGCGGATACCGGCAAGGCGAAGGGTGACACGTCGAAGGCCAAGGCCGACAGCGCGGCGAAGGCCGAGCCGGTGAACTTCGACTTTGACGGCATCGAGACGCGCAAGGCGCGCCTCACCATCCATTCGTCGTCGCTGGGCGACGCGCTGGTGAGCAAGGACGGCGAAACGCTGTACTACCTGGCGCGTTTCGAGAAGGGCCTGAACCTGTGGTCCACGAACCTGCGTACCAAGGAGACCAAGCAGGTGCTGGCGCTGGACGCCACGGGCGGCAGCATGACGTGGGACAGCGAGCAGAAGAACATCTTCCTGCTCGCCGATGGCGCGATCGCCAAGATTGACCCGGCCGCGGCCAAGCGCGAAGCCGTGCGGCTCGGCGGCGAGATGATTCTGGATGTCAGCGACGAGCGCGACGCGATGTTCGACCATGTGTGGCGCAAGGTGCGCGACACGTTCTACGCGCGGGGCTATCACGGCATTGACTGGACGGCCATTCGCCCCGTGTACGCCAAGTACCTGCCGCATATCGGCGCGTCGTTCGAGTTCGCCGAGATGCTCGCCGAGATGCTGGGCGAGCTGAACATCAGCCACAGCGGCGCGACCTTCTCGTCGTCCACGCCGAACGACGACGCCACGGGGTCGCTTGGCGTGTTCCTCGACCAGTCATACGTCGGCGCGGGCGTACGGATTGAGGAGGTCATCAAGGACGGGCCGCTCGACAAGGCCGGCATGAGCGTGAAACCCGGAATGATCATCGAGTCCATTGATGGCCAACCCATCACGCCCTCGAGCGATCTCGCGCAATTCCTCAATCGCAAGGCGGGCAGGAACGTGCTGCTGGGCCTCGCCGACGGCGCCGTGAAGTCGGAACTGGTGGCCAAGCCCGTGGCGCCAGCCGATGAGAACCGGCTGCTGTACGCGCGCTGGGTGCGGCGCAACGCCGCTGAGGTGGACCGGCTCAGCAACGGCCAACTCGGCTACGTCCACATCCCGGGAATGAACGACGGCGCGATGCGCACCACGGTGGAGGACGTGATGGGCAAGTACGCCACCCGCAAGGGCGTGGTGGTGGACACGCGCTTCAACGGCGGCGGCGACCTCGTGGCCGACCTCGCCATGTTCCTCAGCGGCAAGAAGTTCTTCGACTACACCACCGATACTCGCAGCACCGGCTATGAACCCAACTTCCGGTGGAGCAAGCCCAGCGTCTCACTGGCCAACGAGGCCAACTACAGTGACGGACACTGCTACGCGTATGCGTACAAGGACCAGAAGCTCGGGCCGCTGGTGGGTATGCCTGTGCCCGGCACGTGCACGTTTGCCGGTTGGGAGTCACTCGAGGGTGGCATCCGTTGGGGCGTGCCCGGCGTCGGCGTGAAGGACGCCAACACGGGCAAGTATCTCGAGAACCTGCAGACGGAACCGGACATCCGGGTGATGAACGAGTATCAGGTGGTCAGCCGCGGCAAGGACCAGCAGCTCGAGGCGGCAGTGACTGCACTGCTCGCGCTCATCCGGTGAAGAAGGCCGCGCGACGCCGCACGCCGGAGGCGCGCGGGCTGCTGTCGCAGCCGGCGCGCGCCGCGGCGCGCGCCGTCGCGCGGCAGCGGCTGGAACGGGTCATCGAAAAGGCGGCGGCGCTCGCGGTGCCCGCCAGCACCGACGCAGCGTCCACGATCGGCAACGAGGAGGTCCACGACTTCCGCGTGTCCCTGCGCCGACTCCGCAGCTGGGTCCGCGGGGCCGGCGACCTGCTGCGCGACGACCTTCCGCGCCGCGACCGCGCGGCGCTGCGCCGCCTCGCCCGCTGTGCGGGGGCCGCGCGGGACGCGCAGGTGGAATGGCAGTGGCTCACAACGCCCGCCGAGCCCTTCAGCGCCCCGGCGGCTCGCGCCGCGCATTGGCTCGCCGGCGAGCGGCGCGCCGTCTACGCCGCCGAACGCGAGCGGCTCCAGCGGCGTGTCGCCGAACGTTGGCCCGGCCTCGCGTCGGCGCTGGCCGAGGCGCTGACCAGCGCCCGAGACGAAGGGAACGCGGGGGACGCGGGAAGCGTCTCCGTGACGCTTGGCGCCCATCTCGCGCCCGTGCTGTCACTTCACCTCGCAACGGCGCGCGTGGCGCTCGATCGTATCGAACACCGCACGCAAGTGGCGGTCATTCACCGTGCCCGCATCGAGGTCAAGCGCCTGCGCTACCTCGTGGAGGCCGTGGACGCGCAGACACCGGCAGGCAAACGTGCCCTGCGCCTGCTGCGCCTGCTGCAGGACAGCCTTGGCGAATTGCACGACGCACACGTGATCACGCTGCAGCTCGAACCGCTGCTGGCGCCGCGCCGACGGGGTCGCGCGCCAGCGGGGCGGCCCGCCCTGCGAGACGTGCGTGCGCTCCGAGCCGCGGTGCGCCGACGCGAACTGGCCGCGTTCCGCCACGCCCTCGACCTGCTCGCGGCGCCAGCCGCGGCGGCGGCGTGGCGGGTGCTCGACCGTCTGCCGGCGCGACTCGCCGTTGTCGCCGCCGCGCGTGCGCCAACGCGCGCGCGGCGGCAGGCATCGCAGACCGTCAGCGATCGCGGATGAACGTCCCGTCGCGCAGTTCCTGCATCGCGACATTCAGCTCCTGCTTCGTATTCATCACGATCGGTCCGTACCACGCCACCGGCTCCTTGATAGGCGCACCGGACACCAGCAGGAACCGAATCCCTTGCTCGCCCGCCTGCACCACCACCTCGTCGCCACGGTCGAACAGCACGAGCGACCGGTTGCCGGTCGTCTCGCGCACAATGTTTTCGTCGGTGTCCTTTTCGGTGAGCACACCGAACGGCGCCGACGCACCGCGGAAGTTCCCCGCCCCGTCGAACACATACGCGAACGCGCTGCGGTGTGTGTCCACCGGCAGCGACTTCCGGATGCCGGGCGGCACCCAGACGTCGAGGTACTGCGGCTCCGCTGCGATGCCGTCCACGGGGCCGCGCTTCCCCCAGAACTCACCGCACACCACGCGCACCGTCGTGCCGTCGTCGTCGGTCACCGATGGGACGTCCCTGCCCTGCACGTCCTGATAGCGCGGTGCCGTCATCTTCATCGCCGACGGCAGGTTCGCCCAGAGTTGGAACCCGTGCATGCGCCCTTCGGCGTCGCCGGACGGCATCTCCTGGTGCAGGATGCCGCTGCCGGCGGTCATCCATTGCACGTCTCCGGCGCCAAGCGTCCCCTGGTTGCCCAGGCTGTCGCCGTGCGCCACCGTGCCCGCGAGCACGTACGTGATGGTCTCAATGCCGCGATGCGGATGCCACGGGAAGCCAGCCAGGTAGTCGGCGGGCCGGTCGCCGCGGAAGTCGTCGAACAGCAGAAACGGGTCCGTGTCGGAGGTGTCGCCGAAGCCGAAGGCGCGGCGCAGCCGCACGCCGGCTCCCTCCATTGTGGGGACGGATTCGACGATGCGCTTGACGGGACGGACGGACATGCTGAAGCTCCTGATCGGGGGGGCGAGCCGAACCTGTAGCGTACTGGGAGGGCTGAGAAGCCGCAATCGGACCGCACCTGACGGGTCCCCTGTCAGTCACCGATCCGCTGCACGATATTTCTGAACCTCCATACACGGAGAAGCGCCGATGACCGACGAGCCCCGATACGTCCTGCTCGCCACCTTCGCAAACGGCTTCGAGGCTGATCTTGCCCGCGAACGGCTTGAGGCCGAAGACATCCCGGTACTCGCGAAGGGATCCAACGTTGGCATGTTCGGAGGGGCGTTCCAGGGCTCGGTGACAGGAGGCGTCTCGCTGTTCGTGCCGTCGCCCGAGATTGACCGAGCCAAGGCCCTGCTCGACGACTGAACGGTCTGCCGGGACGCGCGTGACCCGGGCGGCGGCGACCGCCGCTCTCAGCCTGCTGGCCGGGATTTCCGTTCGAGCCATATCCTCACCAGTTCGTCGTGCGCCTCAGCCCCCCGGAGATCCCGATGGTGCATATCCAGGAAAGCCCGACCGGCGGTATTCCACGCAAGCCCCGAGATAACGAGCTCGACGTTTTCGGTGTCACTCACGTTGGGAAGGTGCGCCGCCAGAACCAGGACCATTTCCTGATCGCGTCGCTGCACAAACACCTCGCCATTCATCAGACGAGCATCCCACAGGAGAGCCTCAGCGCCGGCGACACCGATCGCCTCGCCTTTCTCGCCATGGTCGCCGATGGCGTGGGAAGCAGCGCTGGGGGCGAGGAGGCCAGCCGGTTCGCCCTCGACTGCATCACGGCGTATATCGCGCGATCGGTTCACTGCTACTACGCGGCCGACCCCACCGATGATGCCGAGTTCACGCACGTGCTGCAGGAAGGGGCCATGCGCGTGCACACCAAGCTGACCGAGCGCGGCGCCGCCGCCGATCGAGCGGGCATGGCGACCACGCTCACCGCCTTCCTCGGCGTCTGGCCGCGGGCTTACATCCTGCAGGTCGGCGACAGCCGTTACTACACGCTGCGCCACGGCAAGTTGCATCAGGTGTCGCGTGACCAGACGGTGGCGGAGGAGCTCATCGCCGCCGGTGTCATTCGGCGCTCTGATCCTGGCCACGACCGCTGGAAGCACGTGCTCTCCAGCGCCATCGGCGGGCCCGAGGCGTCGCCGATGGTCACGGCCATTGAGAACGACTGGCACCATGCGCACCTGATGTGCAGCGACGGACTCACGAAGCACGTCTCTGACGACCGGATCGCCGAGCGTCTGCGCGCGATGACATCGTCGCGGCAGGTCTGCGAAGCGCTGATGCAGGATGCCCTTGATGGCGGCGGCACCGACAACATCACCATCGTGGTCGGCCGCGCCGTCCCGCAACCAGGAGTGTGAGTCATGGTCCAGTCCGCCGCACGAACTGTCGCACAGTATCTCGCGTCGCTGCCACCCGAACGCCGTGCCGTCATGGCCAAGGTGCGCGCTGCGGTGAAGCGCGCGATGCCCAAGGGGTACAAGGAGGCGATGGGCTTCGGGGCCATTTGCTGGTCGGTTCCCCTCTCGGTGCTTCCGGACACGTACAACGGGCAGCCGCTCTGCTACGTCGCGCTTGCCGCCCAGAAGCGGTACTACGCGCTGTACCTCATGGGGTGCTACGGCGACGCAACGTTGATGGCAGCTCTACGGTCGGGCTACAAGGCGAAAAACCTGAAGCTCGACATGGGAAAGTCGTGCTTGCGCTTCACGTCCCTCGACGGCATCGCACTCGATGTGGTAGCCCAGACCATCGCGCGCGTTCCGGTTGCGCATTTCGTCGAGATATTCCGGTCGGTCAAGCGAACGTAGGTCGCGCCGTTGCGCCTCCTGACGCTATCTTCCCCGCATGACGCCCGACTTCATCGTTGTCCAACCGTTCGAGCTGCATGTCGGCCCGTTGACGCTGACCGGCTTCGGCCTCGCCATGCTGCTCGCCTTTCTGGTGGGGCAGTACATCGGACAGGTGGAGCTGGACCGGCGCGGGCACGACTCCGACATCATGGGCGACGTGCTCGTCGCCGCCGTCCTCGGTGGCTTGATCGGCGCCAAGATCTACTACGCCGTTCTCTACCAGGATCCGCGTGCGCTTCTGCACACGGCGGGGTTCGTCTTCTGGGGCGGTCTCATCGGCGGCATCCTCGCGACGGCCGCCGTCATCAGGTGGCGTCGCCAGCCCTTCACGCGCATCAGCGACGTCTCGGCCGCGGGACTGGCCGCCGCGTACGCCATCGGGCGCACGGGCTGCTGGGCCGTCGGCGATGACTACGGCCACCCGTGGGACTCGCGCTGGGCGGTGGCGTTCCCCAACGGATACCCGCCCTCCACCGTGCAGAACCTGGTGGAACAGTTCGGCGTCACCGGGCTTGCCGGCCGGCCGCCACTCGAAGTCATCGCCGTGCACCCCACGCAGTTGTATGAAGTGGCCATGGGTGTGGCGATGTTCGCGATCCTCTGGAAACTGCGCGACCACAAGCATGCCGAGGGATGGCTGTTCGGCCTGTATTGCGTGCTCGCCGGACTCGAGCGGTTCATTGTGGAGTTCTTCCGCGCCAAGGACGACCGTTTCGTGGGTCCGTTGACCCTGGCGCAGACCATCGCGCTCTGCTTCGCCGTGGGCGGCCTCGTCTGGATGCAGATGCGCCGGGACGTCGGCGGGAACAAGCCTGGGATCTACGCGCAGCAGCGTGCTCGGGCGTAAGCGACAATCGCAAAGTCACAGAGCACATGCCAATACGGAGCCACTCGCGACTGCCCTCCTTCTCACTGGCACACTGAGACGGTCGGGTGTGTGACTCTCCCTCCCGCAAGCAGCCACAACTCACAGTGCCGTCCTCTTCGGTGGTAACGCCGCAGAAGACGGCACTGCGTCCTGCAACCTGTAATGTGCCGACTTGCTGCTACTTACCGGTCGGCGCGAAGTCGATCAAGGTGCTCTGCCCTCGTCCGATGCCAGGTAGGGTCGCTGCTTGTGCGTCCCGCAGATTGTCCAGCAAGTGCTGCGCTACCGCATCACTCCGGCCTCCCCACGAGCGCCGCGATGCTCGCAAGCGAACGGACGCGACCAAGTTGCGCGTCGGAACGTCTCCGTCACGCTTCCGCATCTTTGTCAGCGTCGCGCACCCTGCATAGAAATCGCTGACCGATGCTGTGCGGAGCAGAAGCACCACATCGCGGGGCTCCAGATCCACCCGACGCACCACCACCGCCCTGGAGTCGGGGAGGGGAAGCGAATCGACGAGGACTACCAGTGCCGGGACCGTAGCCGGGCCTGCCGCCGTTGCCTGTAGCTTCTGCACTCTCATGCGAAACAGCTCCTGCAACAGCGTGTCTACGGCAGGCTTGGAGTACATTCGCAGAGGTCTTCCACTGTCGAGCAGGCGCTCCATGTCCGGACGACCACGCGGGTCAAGCGCCGCCAAGATTCGCGAGCGCAGAGAATACTCCGCGCTCGTCATTACCCTGTCTGCGTTGGTCCGCTTGACCGCGGCGTCGAGACTGGCGGTCGGCACAACAGTGCGATCGTTGCTGCAGGCCAATACCAAGCCGAGGAACGAAACGGAGAGGAATCGTGAGACAATGCGCATCGGTATTTCCTCACTGTAAGCGTAGCAGTTCGTCTCGGAATGTCCCGTTACATCGCAGCCACGCACCACAGCAGAATCGCGCCAGTCCAGTCGATGTAACCGGTTGAACTCTGCCAGACCTCGTAGACACAAATCTCATACCAGCCGCCACCACCGCCACCACCACCCTCGTCTCCGCCGCCTCCACCACCACCGGAGCTCACTTGAGCGTTATAGAGCCACTTGACGACCCCATCGTACGGCTGCCCCGAAGGATCCACACTTGGCAACCATGCAGTATCGCTGGGCGGGATGTACACCGGATCCTCCCAGCAGATACCGCCGATCTTTGCGTTGTCGAGAGCGATCCTGCTGTTCTCAACTGAGATCAGCAGCGGGAACTGGAATACGGCCGAACGCACGGTCTGCGAACCCGTCTCCGTGCCCGGTTTCAATGTGGCGTGGGTTGGGTAGAAAGTGACTGACTGAGACCACGTGTAGCTATAGTAGTAATCCTCGATCGGCTCTGTGTAGAGCAACGTCGTCATGCAACTCGAAGGTACACGGCCGCCGCCCTGGCGCGCGAACGACGCTGACGCGATGGCTAGGACCGCCACGAGTGTCGCACTTGCGATCATCACCGCTCGTCGAACGAGGGACGCGCCTTGCAATGTTCTCATGGCATCCTCATGCTGAGGGTTGGTGAATCGTCTCGGGATTGCCGTTGGTCCACCACCTGAGAGGCTGACGCCAAGAGCAAGGTCAGGAAACGTTCGGGGCAACTGCCGCTGCAAGCGCACTCCATAGTGGCGCTACCGAGGCGCCGCACTATCACGCTACGTAACGCTTGCTGCAATTTCACGCAAGTCGGTGATATCCGCACACGGAGTGTCAGGTGCTGCCGTTCAGGACGCCCTCGCGGCGTAGATACGCCGCAGATGTCCTCACTCACCCAGGTCGAGGTCTCTGGTGAACGGAAGTGCACTCGCCCTTCACGGACCAGCCCGTGATGGGTCGATTGGTGTCGATCTGGTGCTGGAAGAGCGTTCGGGGGCGACCGCCGCAACTCGAGGCGGTGGCGGCGGTACTGCCACCCTTGGCTTCACCAAGGAACCTGGAAGTCACTGGTCGTTGGTGGCTGCTTCGTGGAGCTCCCAGGGAAAGTGCTGGCCCTCGAAACAGTCGGGGCCTGCCGATCGGGAAGCGTGAATTGTGGAAGCCACTGCCACACTCCTTCGTTGAACCGGAATTCGTGCGCGCCGACGCTGAAGTTCACGGCCTGTCGTACCACTGCCTGCTTGCCTCGGTGGCCTGCATTGCCTCACGTTGAGTGAGGTTCACGTGGAAGGGATATGCACTCCATGCCTCTTCCGCACGTCGCCACTACTGCGTGGCGTCTGACCGGAAGGAGTCATCGTCCGAATGGCTCTTTCCGGAGCACGCAGGTGCGCGGGCGTCAAGTCCCGGAGGAGATGCCCGTCGCTTGGACATAGGTGCTGGTACGCTGAACCGCGCCGTTCCTCGCCGCACTTGGACGCGAAGGGAAGCGCCGTTGGGCGCCGGTACTCGTGCAGGGGTTACTGGGCCCCGGGGGCCGGAAGAGCGTGCAGCCGATGGCGGCGCGCGTCGCACCCGCAGACTACCAGCCGTTGTACCACTTCATCGCCACTTCGGCCTGGGACCCCGCCCCGCTGGAGACGGCACTGGCGCACGATGCCCTGCGCTTCGCGAGCGGGCACCACGCCGTCCTGATCAGCAACTGACGTCCTCCCCAGAGCGAATTGCCTTGGTTCGTCTCCGGTATGCCGAAACTGCCGGACTCGAACACCTCGTACTCGCGCGAATTCGCTACAGGATACAGCGAAAGCCACACAGGCCTCCTTGCGGCGTCCCATCGCATCATGTTCGCTCGACAGCTTCAGCGCCTTGGTGATGAGCTATGCCGTGCGCCAGTCCGCCGCGCTCCATCGCGTTGTTCGCTCTTTGCAATGACATTGCCCTCGCCTACTCCGCCTCGAGCACCACCACCGCGCCCGCGGTGGTATCCGTGTGCGAGAGCGTCAGCCAGTGCCGCCGTACGCCCAGGACATCGGCGCGCTGCTGCGCGCGCCCGTGGAACACGAGCTCCGGCGCGTGGCCCGGCCGCGACACCACCTCGATGTCCTTCCACCCGATCAGCCGGGCGCTCTCGCTGCCGGCGAGCGCCTTGAACGCCGCTTCCTTCGCCGCCAGGCGTGCCGCAAGGTGCATCGCCGGTCGCGCCCGCGTCGTCGCGTAAGCGACCTCGCGCTCCACGAAGAGACGCGCCAGCGCGCGATCACCCTTGCCGTGCAGCAGGCGCTCCACGCGATCGATCTCCACCAGGTCGAACCCGACGCCGACGATCACGGCGACTCCCGCGCGACGAAGAGCCTCAAGCGTGCACGCGCCGCCCCGCTTTCGGCAAGCACCAGGTACGCGCCATTGGGCACCTGGCCCTGGCCAAGGTCCCAGGTCACATCCTCCGCACCGCCTGGAACGTCGCGCTTCCAGACGAGGCGGCCGGTGAAATCGTACACGCTCACACGGCCACTCGCTCCGGCGAATGGCCAGATGAAGGTCACCGAATGTCCGCGCACGGGGTTGGCCGACGGCAGCAGGCGAATCGGTGTATCACCGCCGCCGCCCGCGGAGGCCGGGGCCCGATTGGCAAAGAGCGCGATCTCGTCGAGCCACCACGGCAGGTTGGTTGACACGAACGACAGCATCACCGACTTGCCACGTACGCCGCCCACCCGCACGTCCTCCGGATACCAAGTCATCGCCCCACCCGCAAGGCGCACCACCACTGTCCAGGTGCGACCGCTGTCCACCGAGACGCGAATGAGCCCAAAGGGGGTCTCCCGAAACCCGTCACCGCTGTACTGCGTCCAGAATGTCAGGCTCAGCGTGTCCACGCCCTCCGGAACAACCAGCGCGGTGGACCGCATCTCGCCACTGCCGTTGCTGCGGTAGGCGGCGCGCCCCACGTATCGCTGCGCCGTGTCGGTGCCGAAACCCGTGAGTCTCCAAGCGGTATCGCTGGCTTCGGCGCCGGCTGCCGCCATCAGCGACCAAGTCACGCGCTCGGCGCCCGCCGCAACGGTGATGGTCGAGGGACGTCCTGCCGCCCCGCCCTGCGCGACGAGCCGGCGCGCGTACTTGCCGCCCGAGGCCGAGTCAACGCCGACGGCGACAGGCTGCCCCGCGGCCGTGAGCGTGGCACTCGCGACGACGCCCGCAGGCCCTCGGATGCGCAACGGCTGCGTCCCGCTCTCCAGCACCCAGCGCTCCGCGCGCAGTCCGGTGCTGGGACTCAGATACGCCGCCGGGCTGCGCGCCATCTCGATGGCGTCGAGCGCAAAGGGAAGGTTGTCGGTGAACAGTTGCTGCAGCAGCGTCTCGTCATCCGGAAACTCGAATCCATAGTAGCCGGTGGGGCCATACCCGCTCGTCAGCTCGGGGGTGATGCTCACCGTGCCATACGTCGCGCTCGCCCAATCGGTGTACTCGCCGTTCGTCGGATAGAGCATCCACGCGGTGGATGGCGAGTAGAAGGTCCGCGTGGAGCCCGGCAGGCGATCCAGCGCGGCCGGGCGTGCGTTGGTGCCGGCGAGCACGCGATACGCGTCGATGTCGGCGGCAAGTACTCCGTAGCGCGAACCCGGAGGGAAGAGCAGCAGGCCGCCGAAGGTGTGGTACGAGATCGAGATGACCGGCGGATGCAGCGCGTGGAATGCCTGGAGGGCGCTCACCTCCGGCTCGGAGGCGGGCGCCGGTCCGCGATAGACCTCCGACGTGGCGTTCGGCGACGACCCCGTGTTGTCGAGCCCCCAGCTGTTGCTGTGATTGCGGTTGAGGTCAACCCCGATGGCCCCGCCCGACATTGGCCGGCGGTTCTTCCGCCACAGCCGGTCATTCGTGAAGGTGAACTCGTAGCCGTCGGGGTTCACCACCGGCACAACCCACACGTCGCGCTGGGTTACGAGCGAGTCGGTGCGCGCGTCAGTTCCTGTCGCGAGCCGCCGGATGAGGCGCAGCGCCATGTCGGTGGCCGCCCATTCTCGCGCGTGATGCGTGGCCACGAACAACACATTGGGGCGCGACGGCGCGTCGCCGTGCGGGCCGATCTTCACCGCGAGGATCGGGCGTCCCTCATGCGATCGTCCCACGGTATCCACACTGATGCGGGGATTCACCGCGGCGAGCGAGTCAATCCACGCGCGGATGCCCCGCGTCGGATTGTCATAGGACCGGTAGACGACTGTCGACGCAGCCACCGCCGTCAGCTGCATGAGCCGGCGGCGGTCGGTGCCGGGAGCGGTGAGAAGCTGCGCCTGCACACCCATGGCCTGCAGCCGCGCAAGTTCCGTGGGCTCGGCGACGACCAGCGAGGCCGCGCCCTCCAGGCCGACGACGTCGAATCCGTTCGACTGCAGCGTCGCGGGCGTGGAGCCCGTCACCCGGTAGGTCAGGTGCTGCTGCGCCGGCAGCACGGCGGGCGCGATCGCGACCAGCAGGGCTACGCCGAGCGTGCGCGCGGCTCCGCCAGTACCGCGCGCCCGCGTGCCGTCGCGCTGCTCGACGATGGCCATCCACCACCCGTCGGCCGCGAGGAAGAGCCGCTGCAGCACCACCACCCACGCCGCCCAGGCGGCCACGCGCTCGTCGCTGCCGGCGCCGGTCAGCGCCACGGCACGCTGGTCGAGCGCGTCCAGCGACTCCCACACTGCGGCACCGGCATCCGTGACGCGCGCCGCAAACGCACGGCGGTCCGGCGCCGAACGCGGATGACGCGCCGCCGCCATCTGGTCCACTGCGTCGGCAAGCGTACGCCGCAGGCGGTCGGCCTGAAAGGCGGCCACTTGCCCTTCGGCGGTGCGCACGCGGGCCGCGCTGCGACGCGCCGTCAGCAGCGGCGTAAAGACGCGCGCGTGGTCGGCGTCGCGCAGCCAGCGAGCGCTGCCGAGCGCGCGCAGCGATCGCGTGAACTCGGGGAGCGTGAACTCCGGAGCGCGGTCGGTCACGGCGTCACGCGTCGAAAGTGCTGTAGCGATAGTCGCCCGCCAGCTCACCCCGACAAATGGCCGCGCGCTTGCCGGTGCGCGCTTCATAGCGCAGGATGAACTCGGGCAGCCGTTCGCTGGTGAAGTCGGCGCGCATCATGCCCGCCACGGCAATGGCCTTCTCGATCACCTCTGGCGCGCCTTCCACCTCGAGCAGCACATCCATGCGCGGATACCGTTCCACCCTGAGCACCGCCCCCGACAGCTCGTATTGCTCGATCTCGCGGTCGATCTCGCGGATCACGACGTAGCCCAGCCGTGCGAGGATCTCGGCGATCGCAACGCCGTCGCCGCACGGCGTGGAGAGCTCCTCGCGCACCTTGTAGCCGGTCTCGTAGCCGGTGGGCCCTTTCCAGTCGAGCACCGCGCGGCGCCCGGCTGCGTCTTCATAGACCCGCAGGCGCAGCACATGGTCCTTGTCGAGCAGCTTGCGCGAGGGCAGGTCGTAGCGAGCGTCGAGGAGCGCCCCGCGATACACTTCGCGCGCGCCCGCGGCGAGCAGCCGCTCGCGCAACGCCGCGGGGTCCGCGACGACGCTCTTCAGTTCGACCTCACGCATCGCAGATGGCCCGCACGACTGCGCCGAGATCGGTGAAGTCCTCGAAGACGGCATGCGGCTCATGCGCCGCCAGGTCGGCGGTCGTGAAGTGGCCCGTGGCCACGGCCACCGCGCGCGCGCCGATGCCGCGCCCGCACTCCACGTCAGCCGGTGTGTCGCCGATGATCACGACGGCGTTTCCGGCGACGTCAGCGCCGAGCAGCGCCGCCGCTCTTCGCTGTGCGATGGCCGGCAGTTCGGGGCGGTGCTCGTGATCTGAACCGAATGCCCCCACGCGGAAACGCTCGGGCGCGAGCCCCGCCGCGCGCAGCTTGAGCGTGGCGCCTGGGGCGATGTTGCCGGTCAGCAAGCCGAGCAGCACGTCGGGCCGCGCCTGCAACGCGTCGAGCAGCGCGGGCACGCCGGCGTGCGTGCGCACTCCAGACATCTCGGACTCGAGCGTCTGTTCAAGCCGCGTCAGGTACTCGACCAGCAGCGGCGCCATGCGCGCGTCAATGTCCGCGTCGCTGAACCCGGCGTGGCGCATGGACTCGCGGGCAATCTGCCGGTCGGTCTTGCCGTCGTAGCGGTAGTGCGTCGGGCCGATGGTGCCGAAGTGCGTCAGCAGCGCCGCTTCCATGGCGCGTCGCCCGACGCCGCCGCTCGCCAGCAGCGTGCCGTCAATGTCGAAAAGCACCACGCGGGTCATGCGCGGGTGAGCAGAAGGCCTGCCATCACGGCCGCGGCGCCCACGCCCTGCGCCGCCGTCGGCACCTCGCCCAGCGCCACCCACGCCACGAGCACCGCGATGATCGGCTGAAGGTTGCTGTACATCGCCGTGCGCGTGGGCCCGATCAGCTTGATGCCGCGGTACCAGATGAGGTACGCAATGACGAGCGCAAACATGCTGCCGTAGCCGATGGCGGCCCAAGCGGACAACGGCAGCTGGGTCCAAGCCGTCCGACCGATGGAGGGGGCCGCCAGGACGCAGAGGGGGATCGCCCCGCCGATCATCGTGAGCGCCGACACCTGCACGCCATCAACATGATGCGTGTACGGCTTGAGAAAGACGGTGTAGATGGCCCAGGTCGCTGACGCCAGGAGGATGAGAGCGTCGCCCGTCAACGAGGCGTCGCCCGTGCGCCCCGCGGCCGTCCCCGACATCACGACGCCGAGGCCGGCAACCGACAACGCGATGCCGATGTAGCCACGCGCATGCACCTGCTCAATGCCGCGCAGGCGGCCGAGTACCGCGAGGAGCACGGGCGTCGCCGCCATGACCAGCGACGCGTTGCCGGCGCGCGTGCGCATGATCCCCTCGACGAACAGTGCCTGATACACGCCGTTGCCCAGTACACCGAGCCCCAGGAGCGCCCACAGCTGTCGCCGCGGCGGCAACGCGAGTCCGCGCACCCGCGCGATGAGCAGCAGCGCAAGTCCTGCCAGCGCGACGCGCACGGCATTGAAGGCCAGCGGCTCCACAAACCGCATGCCGTACTTGACCACCGAGAAGTTGATGCCCCAGATGGTCGCCATGAGAATCAGCAACAGGTCGGTGACCCAGACCCGATGGTGCGGATGGTCGGCGTGGACGGCGGATGGGGACATCCGAAGAAAACTAATCCCTCGGCGGAGCCGGAGGCGCGGCATCGCCGTCCACGCCGCCGCTCCAGCGGAAGAACATCACCGTGATGATGCCAAAGATGACCGCGGCTCCCGCCAGCTCCATCACCCCCCCCGCGAGGTGCTGGTCCTCGAGCGGCGACCAGGCCGGCCACGGCGGCGCCAGCTCGTAGATGCCGTACATGGGGAAGTCGCGGACGAGCATGACCATCGCGATGCCCGTATGCACCAGAGTCGCGAGGAAGAGATAGAGCATGCGCACCGGCGCACTGAACCACGGGCGCGGCGGCGCCGCGACGATGACCGGCCACCAGAGCACCAGGCCACCCACGAGCCACAGCAGGTCGATGGTGAACGCCCCGGCCTGCGACGGCATCAGCCCGTCCACGACGGCGGGCACATGCGTCGCAATCGCGACCAGGTTGAAGATCACGCCGGCAACCACCGGCTGCGTGACAAACGAGATCAGCGCGCGTGTGCGACCTGACGCCGGCACCGCGGCGGCAAGCGGGCGTCGCGCGGCAACGAGTAGCAGCGGCGGCGCCACGAGGGCGAGCACCACGAACTGCACCGCGTGCGCGCTGGCCAGGTAGCCGGCGGCGAGCGGGCCGATCGGCCAGTCGAGCACCTGCCAGACGAGCCCCACGGCTAGCCACCCGCCCCAGAACAGGCCGCGCGATTCGCCCATCGCACGCCCACGGCGAGACAGTGCGTGGTAGACGACCGCGAGCACGGCCACCATCAGCCAGACGCCGGGATAATACTGCGGCGCCCATGTCCACGGCTGGCCCGAGGCCGAACACCACCATTGCACGATCAGTCCTCCCTCTGCCGACGCACCCGCAACAAGCGGGGAATGTCCTCGGCCCAGTCCAGTTGCCTCGTGCCGAACGGATAGAGCACGTGCGCCGAATCATCGGCGGTGAAGACGATCACCGTGGCGGGATGCCCCACCTCGTACCGGCCATCAGGGCCCGCCGCGCCGCGGATGGCGGGCGGCAGGCCGATGCCGCTCATGATGCGAATCACCTCCGCCTCGTCACCGCGCAGACCGATGAACGACGCGTCGAACTGGTCGAGCCACCGCCGCAGCGCGGAAAGCGAGTCGCGCGCCGGATCCGCAGTGACGAAGACGAACCGCGCCTTGCGCTGGTCCTCGAACGGGAGCTTGCGCAGCACGGCCGCCACGTTGGCGACGTGCACTGGACAGACGTCGGGGCAGTTGGTGTACCCGAAGAAGAGAAACGTGAGGAGGCCACGCGTCTCCTGACCGAACTCGAACGGGATGCCACGCGTGTCGGTGAGCGTGAACGATGGACGCGGCAGCGCCGGCTCGATCGGCACACCGTGCCGCGGTGCGGGTGCGGCACAGGCGGTCGAGAGCAGGACCGCCGCCATGCACGGGGCGAGAAAGCGCGAGAGGGACATCGGTTCTAAGCTAATCGAGGCGCCGGCGACCGGCCTCGCTGGCCTGCCTTCTGGCCGGCCTCGCTGCTCGCCGGTTCGATGCCGGCGGCGTAAGTTCCCCCGCATGTACTGCTCCTTCGCCCTCTTCGCCGACGCCGCCAACCTCTCGCAGGAGGGCAAGCTCAACGTGCTCGGGGTGTTCGATGCCCTGCACGTCGCGAGCATTCCTGCCGTCCATCCGCGCGCGACGCTCGTCGTGCGTCTCAAGGCCAGCCCTGACGATGCGGGCACGCATGCCCTGTCATTTACCTGGGTCGCCCCGGGCGGCGACGAGATCTGGTCGTCGCACGGCGACGTTGAGGTGCATTCCCCACCGCCCGGCGCGATCGAGGTGGACATCCCGGTGATCGCGGCGATCGACCTCCCCATCGTCGAAGCCGGCGTGCACGTCATGCGTGTGGAGCTCGACCGCGAGATCGAGGCGGAGGTGGCGTTGCACGTGCACGTCGGCGGTACCGTGGCACCGATGGCAGTCGGCGGACTGGTCTCCTAGCCGGCCAGCCCCGGTACGCCGTCACGCCCGACGGCGGTGCGCACGGCCCGCTCGATGGCCTGCTCGAGCGCGGCCACCGCGAGCATCTCGGCCCGCACCGGATCGGCTGCCGGGCCCGTGAGCGGGGCTAGCGCGAAGATCACGTCACCGTCCACCAGCGACCCCGCCGGCCGCACGCGCCGGTGCAGCGCAGCGCCCGCTGCGCGTGCCACGCCGTGCAGCGCCAGTTTGTCGAGTACCCCGTCCACCACCACCACGGCCACCGTGGTGTTGTGCGCGCCGCCAAAGGCATCCGCGAGTCCTCGCTCGGCCAGCACGCGCTCCGACCCCGCGAAGCCGCCGTCGCGGCGCGCGCCAGCGATCACCCGGCCGTTCGCATCACAGACGTCGCCGAAGGCGTTGACGGCGGCCATCGCGCACGCCGCGGCCTCGCCTGCCTCCGCCACCGCAATGCCGAGGCCGCCCTTCATGCAGGCCTGCGGCCCGAGCGCCTTGCCCACGGTGAGACCCGTCCCCGCGCCGACGCTTCCCTCGGCTACGCGCTGCGACGCCGCGCACGCGCACGCGTCGTAGCCCATCAGCGGCGTGGGGCGCGCGTCGAAGCGTCCCAGCGGATGCAGGTCGAAGAGCACCGCGGCCGGGACGATCGGCACCACCCCGCCGCCGGCGGGAAAGCCGCGCCCCCGCTCCTCCATCCATCGCATCACGCCGTCGGCGGCGGCCAGACCGTACGCCGAGCCGCCAGTCACGAGCACCGCGTCCACGCGATCCACCAGGTGTCCCGGTTCGAGCAACGCGAGTTCGCGCGTGCCGGTGGCGCGGCCAAACACGGCGCACGCCCCGCGGAGCGGGTGCGACACGCCGCGCACCACGGTGCACCCCGTCGCGCCCACCGCGTCGGAGGCGTGCCCCACCGCGACGCCGAAGCGGTCCAGATCGGCGCCGCTCACGGCGCCGCCCGCAGTGTCACTCACGGTGAGCCGGGCGCCGGCGCGGCGTCGCCGGCGCGCGGCGGCCCCTTCGCCGCGCAGTCGCGGCACTGCACCACTCCCTTCAGCTCGCACATGTTGCAGATGAAGGTGCCGCATTCCTGGCACGGATACCCCTCAGAGGCGCGCTCTTCGCGCCCGCAGGCGCGGCAGACCATGGCATCACGCTCGCCCATCGCTCATCCCCCCGTCACGCGCGACCGCGCGGGCGGTCGGCAAGGTTGTATTCCTTGATCTTCTTGATCAGCGTCGCGCGCGCGATGCCCAGTTCTTTGGCCGTGTGCGTGCGGTTGAACTTGTGCGCCTTGAGCGTCCGATCAATGTGCGCCTTCTCGACGTCGGAGAGCGTGCGGGGCGCGTGGTGCGCCACGTCGCCGCCGCTGGCCGACGTGATCTCGCGCGCGAGGTGGCGCGCCTCGATGCGGCCGGCGCCGCGCGCCAGCAGCATGGCCCGCTCCATCGAATTGCGCAGCTCGCGGATGTTCCCCGGCCAGCCATAGCGCAGCACCGCGTCCAGCGCCTCTTCAGACAGCGCCGTCGGCGCATCCGGCAGCGTCGCCGCGAGGTCGCCGAGGACCTGGCCGATGAGTTCGAGCACGTCCTCGCGTGACCGCTCGCGCAGCGGCACCAGTCGGATGGGCATCACCGACAGGCGGTAGAACAGGTCTTCGCGGAACCGGCCGGCCGCCACCTCGTCGCCCAGGTCCCGGCTCGTCGCCGCAAGCACGCGCACGTCGGGCACGATCTCCGACGAACCGCCGTGGCGGCGGAATCCGCGCCCCTCGAGCGCGCGCAGCAGCTTCGGCTGGAGCTGCGGCGCGAGGTCGCCGATCTCGTCAAGGAACAGCGTCCCGCCGTCGGCAATCTCGAATAGCCCTCGTCTGGCGGGCTTGCCGCCCGCGCCTTCCTCGCCGAACAGCTCAATCTCGAGCGATTCGGAGGTGAGCGTCGCGCAGTTGACCTCGATGAATGGCTCGGATGCGCGCTGACTCTGCTGGTGGATGAGCTCGGCCACGCGCCCCTTGCCCGAGCCGCGCTCGCCCGTCAGGAGTCCCGTGGTCCGGCCGCTCTGCGCCAGCAGGCTGACCTGCTCCGCAAGCTCGCGCATCACCGGCGACGAGCCCACCAGCACCCGCGACCCGGCAACGCGCTTCTCGAGCAGGTACCGGTTCATGCGGCGCAGATGCGACTTCTCCAGCGCGCGGTCGGCGGCGGCCGACAGATGGCTGAGGTCCACCGGCTTCGTGAGGAAGTTCTCTGCCCCCTTCCGCAGCGCGTCCACCGCCATGGGAACGTCGCCGTAGGCGGTGACCATGATCACCACCGGGTCATCGCCGCGGATCTTCTCGAGCACGTCGAACCCGGTGATGTCCGGGAGACGGACGTCAAGGAGCACGAGGTCGGGACGCAGCCGGAAGTACGCGTCCACGCCGTCGGTTCCGGTGTACGCCTCCGTCACCACATGCTGGCCGTCATGGCGGAAGAACATGGCAAACGCGGCGGCAATGGCAACTTCGTCGTCAATGATGAGAATGCTGGCCATCGGTCAGGTTGCGGAGGTAAGCGGAAGCTCGACTTCGAAGGTCGCGCCCTGGCCTGGTTCCGACTTGGCCCGAAGCACGCCCCGATGTTCGCGAATGATGCCGTCGGAGATCGACAGGCCCAGGCCCGTTCCCACTCCGCGCGGCTTGGTGGTGAAGAAGGGATTGAAGATGTGCGGCAGTGCCTCGGCGGCGATGCCGGGCCCGTTGTCGCTGAATGTGACGACGAATCTCTCGTCGCGCACCTCGGTCTTCACTTTGATGCTCCGTTCCCCAGGCAGGTGCGCCACGGCCTGCTCCGCGTTCGCCAGCAGGTTGATGAAGACCTGCTGCAACTGGAACGGATCGGCGTGCACGAGAGGCGGATCCTGCATGAGCGAGACCGACAGCTTGATCTCCTGCATCCGCAGCGCGTACCGGCGCAGGTCAACCGTGTCGCGCAACGCCTGATTGACGTCGCTCGGTAGGCGCTCGGGCGGCCCCTGTCGGCCGAACGCGAGCAGCTTGCCCACGATGCGCGAGGCGCGCTTAG
>CAMTWA010000003.1:0-128365 GCA_947085385.1 uncultured Gemmatimonadota bacterium
AGAGCGCGTCCTAAAACCCGATGAAATGACGCAGGGGGTTCGCTCGTCTGAAAGGCATGGATGCCAACTTCTTCGAGGTGCCCGAGGCACTGTGGCGGCGGATCGCGCCGGTGCTCCCGCGGGAGCGACCCAAACCGCGCGGGGGCCGGCCGCGCGTGCCAGACCGCGTCGCCCTCGCGGGCATACTCTACCGCCTCCGCACGGGATGTCAATGGAAGGCGCTGCCCCGCGAGTTCGGCTCCGGCTCGACCTGCCATCTGCGGATGCAGCAGTGGCGGCGGCGGGGCGTATTCCGTCGGATCTACGCCGAACTGGTGCGCTACTATCACAAGAAGCGTGGCCTGCAACTCCGGTGGAGCTCCCTCGACAGCGCAATGGTGAAGGCGCCGAAAGGGGGGGCGGTACGGGTCGGAACCCGACGGATCGGGGCAAGCTCGGGGTGAAGCGGCACGTCCTGACGGACGGGCGTGGCGTTCCCATCTCGGTGCTGACCACAGGAGCGAACGTCCACGACAAATGGATGGTGGGCGAGGTGCTGGATGCGACGGTGGTCCGCGCGCCCCGCGGCCCCCGACGGCCCCTGCACCTCTGTCTCGACAAGGCGTACGACTACGCCGATGCCGAGGCCGCCGTCCGGCACCGCCGGATTACGCCACACGTCCGGCGTCGGGGGGAATCGCCGCTGCTGGGCTGCGTGCACGGCAAGCCGCGCCGCTGGGTGGTGGAGCGCACCAACAGTTGGCACAATCGGTATCGTGGCTTGCTCGTGCGGTGGGAACGCAAAGCGGAGAACTACCTGGCGATGCTGCATCTAACCTGTGGCATCATTGCATTCCAACAGGCTCATGGGTTTTAGGACGTGCTCTAAGTGAACGCCGGACTTCCCCGCTGTCAACACGCGCATCCTCACTCAAATCACTCAGCAGAATCAGAATGGGAACTTCAATCGCGGCGGGCGGAGTATGGCGCCCTGCCGGCGCATCGGCTCCTGCGGTGGCGCTCCCGATGCCGGCGGCGCCTATCCGAGCACGACATGGACTCGGTGCTCGAGACCGTCGTCGGACAGCGGAACCGGTGCCCCAGCCGACAGGGGGGAGCCGTCGAGACTGAGGCTCGCAACCCCGCGACAGACGCTCGCCGGATTCTCGACGAGAATCCGATAGAGCGTGGCGCCGTGACGATAAACAATCTCGAAGCGTTTCCAGTCCCGAGGTATGCACGGATCGATCGCGAGCGCCGCACCGCGTTTGCGGAATCCCAGAATCGACTCCAGGCCAGCGCGGTAGAGCCAGCCGGCCGCACCCGTGTACCACGTCCATCCGCCCCGTCCGACATGGGCCGGCGCGGCATAGACGTCGGCGGCGATCGCGTAGGGCTCCACTTTGTAACGGTGCGCGCTTGCGCGACGGCTTGCATGGCGGATCGGATTGAGCAGGTTGAAGAGATCGACGCTCCTGTCGCCCTCGCCCAGCTGAGCAAAGGCGATGACCGACCAGATCGCGGCGTGGGTGTACTGTCCACCGTTTTCGCGGACGCCGGGCAAGTACCCTTTGATGTACCCGGGATCGTTGGGCGTCCGGTCGAACGGCGGGGAGAACAGCAGTATGAGCCGGTCGGCCCGACGCACCAGCAGTCGTTCGACCGATTCCATGGCCTGGCGCGCACGGTCTGGATCCCCGGCGCCGGAGAGAACCGCCCAGGACTGGGCAATCGAATCGATCTGGCATTCGTCATTCCGCGCCGATCCGAGTGGCGTCCCGTCGTCGAAGAACGCCCGCGTGTACCATGCGCCGTCCCAGGCTTCGTCTTCCAACGATGTCGCCAGCGCTTCAGCCTTCTGGCGCCAGCGCGCCGCCCGCTCCTGATCCGGGCGGTCATCGGCGATTTGGGCGAACTCGCGCAAGGTCGCGTGGAGGAACCACCCCAGCCACACGCTTTCTCCGCGGCCGGCGTGCCCGACACGGTTCATCCCGTCGTTCCAGTCGCCCGCCCCGATTAGGGGGAGACCATGACTGCCCACCTCGAGGCTGCAGTCCAGTGCCCGCGCACAATGTTCGAACAGGGTCGAGCGGTCGTCGGACACGTCGGGTTCGAAGTAGGATTCCTGCTCGTGCGCTTCGAGAACGGCACCCCGGAGCCATGGGATCGTCTCGTCGAGTACGCTCCAGTCCTCGGTGACGGTGAGATATCGCACCACCGCATACGGCAGCCACAGGCGGTCGTCGGAGATCCGTGTCCGGACGCCGCGCCCCGTAGGGGGATGCCACCAATGCTGGACGTCGCCCTCGGGAAACTGCCGGGCGGCCGCCCGCAGGATGTGGGCGCGCGCGAGATCGGGCCGCGCCACCAACAGGGCCATGACGTCCTGCAACTGGTCGCGGAACCCGTACGCCCCCCCGGATTGGTAGAAGGCGGAGCGGGACCAGAGGCGGCAGGAGAGCGTCTGATAGAGCAGCCAGCGGTTGAGCAGGAGATCCATCGAAGGGTCGGGCGTGCGGACCTGGACCGCGCCGACCACGGTCTCCCACTGTTCCTGGACCTGGCGGAGCAGTGCGGCGCTCTCCTCTCCGCGATAACGGGCAATCAGCGTGCGCGCCTGTTCGGGGCTCTCGCCCTGTCCCAGCAGAAACAACACGTCGGCCCGTTGCCCTGGCTGCAGTTCCAGTTCCGTCTGCAGCGCGGCGCAGGGGTCCAGGGTCGCACCGGACGCGCCCGAGAGCTCATCGCCCCGCTCAAGCGAGGCCGGGTGGTCGAAGCTCGCATTCCTGCCCAGGAACTCGAGGCGGTCGCAGGTCCATGACGTTTGACGCCCACCCAAGTCAGCGAAAGCGATTCGATTCGCGAACTCGCCGTTCCACGCGTTGCGCGCAAACGCGGCGCCCGTCGCATGATCGATCTCGGTGACCACGTACGGCGCGGACCGGCTGCGCGTGACGCCCAGGACCCACTCCGCATAGGCCGTGACCGATAGCCGACGTTTGCGCTTGGATTGATTCACCAGTGTGAGACACGAGATCTTGATTGGGTCGTCCGGCGGCACGAACTGCAGCAGATCCAGCGCGATGCCGTGGGACGTGTGCTCGAAGCGGCTATACCCCTGACCGTGCCGGATGACGTAGGGCGATGATTCTTCGCGGATCGGAAGACAGGTCGGCCCCCAGAGCAGGCCACTGTCCAGGTCGCGCACGTAGAACGCCTCGCCCGGCGTGTCACTGACCGGATCGTTCGACCACGGCGTCAGCTTGTTCTCCCGGCTGTTCACCGCCCAGGTATAGCCGCAGCCCAACTCGGAGACTTGGAATCCGAACTGCGGATTCGCCACGACGTTGATCCAGGGAGCCGGCGTCCACTGCCCCTGGCCCAGCACCGTGACGTACTCGTGGCCGTCGCGCGAGAAGCCTCCCAGGCCGTTGAAGTACTGAAGGTCGAGCGTTGGAGGGGGCGTCGGTTCCGCCTCCTCGCGCGGCGTGCGGAGCCGGGGTGGCACCGGTCCCGGTCGCAAGCGTTCCACGCGGATCACCTGCTCCGCCAGCGTGCCGGCGCTCGCCTGCACGAACACGCGCGCCGCCGAACGCAACAGGACCAGATCCTGCGCCGGCATGAGGTCCTCCCGCAGCGCGAAGACGTTCCTCAGGGCCCCGGCCCGCTCACCGCCGAGGGCGGACTGACTCGCCCGCACCATGGCCTCGAACCGATTTTGAAAATCCTGGGCATAGGAGGTGCCCTTCGCGTTCAGGATCACTAGGTCGGAAAGGATCCCCTTGAGGTGCCAGTACTCGTGCGCCCGCAGGAGGTGCCGCGCGACGTCCCGCTCCTCATCGCGCTCGACTCGGACGACGGCAATCGGGAGATCGCCGGAGATACCATGCGCCCAGAGGCCGGAGGGCCCGCAACGGTTCGTGGCCAGTTCCTCGGGGGCGGGGCGCAACGTGCGATCGCTGTAGAGCATGCGATTGGCCAGTCGCTGGAAGAGATGCGCCTCGTCCTGGGTGATCCGGAGGTGGTGCAACTGGACTTGCGCGTACGTCCAGGCCAGCGAGCTTTCGCGCTCGAACGTTCCGGGCTGGCGGTACTTCTCCGCGAGGTCGAGGGCTTCCTTGCGCGACGGGGCGACGAGCGTGTTGAAGACGAGCCGGGCCGTCCCGCCGGCGGGGATCGCGACCCGATACCGAAGACTCACGATGGGATCCAGAATCGTCCCGGTGGTGTTCGTCAGCGGCACGCCCTCGATCACGGAGAGCGGCGTCCTGATCCCCCGGCCCCGGCCCAGAAAGCGGGCGCGGTCGCTCTCGTACTGATACGTGCCGACCAGCTCTCCGTCGATTGCCGCGACGTGCGCGAGCCATAGTTGGTGCTCGTCAGCCGAACGAGGACGTCGGGTCGCCAGCAGCGTCTCGAGCTCCGGAACGATGGCAGTTTCCACGAAGAGGTTCGAGAAGGCGGGATGGGCCTCGTCCGCGGCCTGCTCCGCCAGCACGACTTCGGCATAGGAGGTGACATCGATCTCCCGATCGCGGTCTTCGAGATTGGTCACCGTCAGCTGGCGCAGTTCGGCATCGTCTTCGGGCGAGACGATGATCTCGAGCGTGATCGCCAGTGATCGGTCGCGCTGCAGGATCTTGGCCCGGTCTTCGGCATACACGACGCTGTACTTGTCCACTTCGGTGCCGCTCGGCTGGAACCCGGCGGACCAGACGACACCGGTCTTCGCGTCGCGCAAGAAAATGAAGCTGCCCCAGCAGTCACGGGTGGTGTCCTCGCGCCAGCGGGTGACCGCAAGGTTGCGCCACCGGCTAAAGCCGGAGCCCGCCGCCGTGACCATGACCAGATACCGACCATTCGAGAGGAGATGCGTGCGCGGCGGGATGTCGTGCGGCGATTCGAACCGCCGCAGCGTTGGCGGCACGAGATCCCGCACGTGCACCGCCACCCGGACTTCCTCGCCACGCGGGCGCGTGACGGCCACCGCCCGCGCGGTGCGTTCCTGCAGCAGGAGCTCCGACGCCTGGATCATGGGATGCGAGTGGAAGCGTCGTCGGGTGAGGCCCTGATGCACGACGTTGCCCAGGGAGACGATCGTCATGCCCTGATGGTGCGCCATGTACGCACGCACCACGGCGACCTGTTCGTCCTCGGGAAGCCGCGACGGCGTGAAATCCAGGGCTTCGTAGAACCCGTAGGCGCCGCGGGCCCCGGCCGCTTGGAGGCGGGGGAAGTTGGCGATGGCGGCTTTGGGATCGACCATCGCCGCGAGGGCGGTGGCGTAGGGCGCCACCACCACGTCCTCGAAGAGCCCGCGCTTGAGTCCCAGGCCGGGCACGCCGAAATCCGAATACTGATAGGTGAGCTTGACGTCGCGGACGTTGTAGGCCGACTCGGAGACGCCCCAGGGCACCCCGCGTTCCGCGCCATAGCTAATCTGGCGCGCGACCGCGAGGTGGCTCGTGAGATCCAGCAGGCTGCGAGCGGGCTGCTCCATCACCAACAGCGGCATCAAGTACTCGAACATCGATCCCGACCAGGAAACCAGCGCCGCCCCGCGCCCCACCGGCGTGAGCGAGCGGCCGAGGAGAAACCAGTGACGTGGCGACACGTCGCCCTTGGCGATGGCGACGAAGCTCGCCAGCCTCGCCTCCGAGGCCAGTAGGTCGTAACAGCTGGGGTCGAGGGTGTTGTCGGCCGCCCGGAACCCGATGGAGAACAGCTTGCGCGAGGCATCAAACAGGAATCTGAAGTCCATCCCCTCGGCCAGCTGTTCCGCCTGCAGGGCGAGGGCCGAGAGGCGGTGCTCGAGCGCACTGGCCGCGCTCGGAGGCGTGGCGTCCGCCTGAAGCACCTCGAGATCGCGCGCGTGACTCCGGACGGTGTCCCGGACGGCGGTTGCCCAGACGAGAATCTCCGAGCCGGACTCGTGCCCGGCGGCGGCAAGGGTGCGGACGATGTCCAGCAGGTTCTCCGCCCGGATCTCCAACTGCTCGAACCGGGACGCCCATTCGTCTAGCGACGACGGGGGATCCTCCAGCACCGCCGACATCTCGTCCAGGGCCTCGCGCAGGTGCAACGCCGTGACCACTTCGCTGCGCACGCCGACCGTGGACCGGTCGACCCCTTCGAGCACCGGCTCGAGCGCGTCGCGGATCCCGTCCAACACCTGGGGGCCCAACCGTGCTCCGCCCCCGAGTTGGCGGCATCCCTGCGCCAGCGCCACGAGATGCCCCGCGAGATTCCCACTGTCGACCGTGGAGATGTAGAGGGGATCGAGCGGCCGGAGGTTCGTGGTGTCGTACCAGTTGAAGAAGTGACCGTGGGACCGGCGCATGGTGGTCATCGTCCCCAAGGTCGCCTCCAGCCGTTGCACCATGTCCACTATCCCGATCCAGCCGAAGTCGTGGGCGACCATGGTGCTCAAGAGGTACAGCCCCATGTTGGTCGGTGAGGTGCGATTGGCGACGACCGGCTCGGGATCTTCCTGGAAGTTGTCGGGGGGGAGCGCGTGCTCCTGCGCGTTCACGAACGTCTCGAAGAACCGCCAGGTGCGCCGCGCCACGAGCCGCAGGGTGCGTTGCTCCCCCAGCGAGAGGCGGTGGCGTTCATCGACCTTCGTCGGCACGCTCAGCCGCCAGGTCAGCACGGGCGCCAGGCCCCAGAGAAGCACCAACGGTCCGGCCACCGGCCACGCCTGCGGCTTGACCACGACGAACAGCACGCCGACCCCAAGAGCGAGCACGAGGCTCACGCGCAGGTGCGCGTAGAAGGCGCGCAGCGTGAGGTTGGCGCCGTAGCGGGCCTGCGCGGCGGGGACCCACTCGAGGAGATGGCGCTTGGTGACATAGAGTCGCACGAGCGTGCGCCCCATGGCATCCGCGATGTACTGGGCCCGGTGCGCCAGCGTTGCGATCGCGAGCAGCACCTGGAGCGAGGCGAGGCTGACGTCTCGGCCCGCGTCGCGCAGATGGCTGCGCTTGGAGAACCCCTGCCACCGCGGGATAAGGCCGTCGACGACCGGCATGAACGCCGGCAACGCGATCGCGGCCAGGAACAGACTCGTCCACAGCAGCGGGGAGACGCCGGGCAACGTCCAGGCGGCGACGGCGAGCAGGACCGACGACGGCTCGGAGAGGCTACGCCGCAGGTTGTCCAGCATCTTCCATCGGCCGTACACGGGGATGCGCCCGCGCTGCTTCCCCCCAGGCCCGTGGTCCCGCTGGCCCAGGATCCAGGGGAGCAGCTGCCAATCGCCCCGCACCCAGCGGTGGGTCCGACGGACGGCCACCTCATAGTTGGTGGGGAACTCCTCGAACAAGTCGATGTCGGTCACCAGACCGGATCGGGCAAACAGCCCCTCGAAGAGGTCGTGACTCAGCAGCGCGTTCTCCGGCACGCGGCCCGCCAGCGCCGCCTCGAACGCGTCGATGTCGTAGATCCCCTTTCCCGTGTAGGACCCCTCGCCGAACAGATCCTGATAAACGTCGGAGACCGCCGCCGCATAGGGATCCACCCCCCCGGGACCGGAGACGATCCGCTGGTAGGTCGTACTGCCCGGTCCCGTGGGCAGGGACGGCGTGATCCGCGGCTGGAGGATCGCGTACCCCTCGACCACCCGGCCCAGCTCCGGATCAACGCGCGGGCGATTCAGCGGGTGGGCCATGGCCCCCACAAGGCGGTAGGCGGCCCGCCCGGGCAGGCGGGTGTCGGCATCCAGGGTGATGACGTAGCGGACGCCGTCGGGCACGGTGGGCGGTAGGCCCTGGACCGGGATGAACGTGGTATCGGTGGCGCCACGCAACAGCCGGTTCAGCTCGTGCAACTTCCCCCGCTTGCGTTCCCAGCCGATCCACTTGCCCTCGTTGCCGTTCCAGAGGCGTCGACGATGCAGGAGGATGAACCGCTCCCCGCCCTCCCGCGAACTCCCGTACTGGTCGTTGAGACCCTCAATCCCCTCGGCCAGCGCCGCGAGGAGTTCCTCGTCGCCAGGCATGTGCTCCTGGGTGGCGTCCGTCCAATCGGTCAGGAGGGCGAAATGGAGATGGCCCTCGGGATTCGCGAGGTAGTGTACTTGGAGCCGTTCGATGGACTCCTCGATGTCCGCGTGGTTGGCAAGCAATGTGGGGACGACCACCATGGTTCGCAGCTCGGCCGGCACGCCGCGCGCGAGGTCGAGCTTGCAGAGCAACCGGGGCGGCACGATGACGGCGACCAGGCGGTGGACCACGGACACCGCGATATCGGAGGCGGGGACGAGGGCGAGAATCCCCAAGAGGAGCAGGATCGGGGCGTCCACCCCCGCGTTCCAGGTCAGGAGCATTGGGCCGGCGAGCACGAGCGCGGTGATGAGGGCGATCAGTCCGAAATAGCCGGAGGTCGCACGGGCACGCCACGCGCGGCGAACCCGGACGCGCAACGGCGCGCGATACCCCAACTGCGTCTCGAACGCCGAGCGGCCACGCGACACCAGGTAGTATCCCGGGTCTTCCTCCCGGTGCTCGGGAACGGCGAGCGCGACTGACGGCTCCTCCAACCGGGCTGACCGCGCGTCGGGGCCGGGGTTCGGGGAGGCGCGCTCTCGCGTACGCCGTGCCTCGCGGGCCGCCGCCACCGCCTGGTGCGCCACGTCCAGTTCCGACCAGTCCGAACACCGGGACAGCTCCTCGACGGCCACACGGTACCTGTCACGAGTGGCGAAATCCATGGCCGCGAAGCCCGGCACCGAGCGGAAGGTCTCGTCCACCAAGCTCACGCTCTCGAAGAAATCCGACCAGCTGATGGAGGACATCCACCGCATGCTCGTGATGATGTTCCGGACCGTGCTGTTCGCGGCGGCCTCAGCCTGATGGGCCTGAGCCACGACTTCGCCCGGGGAGGTCCCCTGGCTCGCCAGGTTCTCGTTTAGCCAATCGAGGGCCGGTGTGACCGACAGCGTCTGGTCACGTAGCCGCTGCAGCAATTGCACGGCGAACGCGCTGTCCAGAGCTCCGTTCCCAAGACCGGTTACTACATCGCCGACGGGCTCCGCCGGACCGCCACTGAGGCCCAGCAGACGATCCGCCACCGCATCGGCGTTTGCGCGCCCCAGGCGGGCGCGGATGATCAGTTCCGATAGCCGTCGCAGGTTTTCCAGCAGGGCGATGCGCAGGTGGATTGCGGTGGCCCACAGTTCACCGATGCCAAGGGGTTGGACGCGCTGGTATGCGCGCACGAAACCCTTCAGCGTCTCCACATCGAAGCGGCTGTCGGTGTGGGCCACGTAGGCCCAGGCCAGCCCATAGACCCGCGGGTATCCTCCGAGATGGTAACCCTCGGCGATCTTTGGCAGGAGCCGGTAGAAGCCGCCCGGAAGGTGGTCCCGGACCTCCCTGATCTGCCCGTCCACGACGTGAAAGTTGTCGAGGAGCCACTCCTCGGCCTGCGTGATCTGGCTCTTCTGTCGCACCGCCTCGACGATGTTCCGGTACGCGGCAACCAGCACCTTCCCGTTCGCGCGAACCCGGGGGAGGAGCCGGCGCCCTCTGGTGCGCTCAGCGGCGGCGGGTTGGGCTGCGGCCAGCGATTCAGCGTGTTGCTGCAGCCGATCGATGCCGAATACTTCGGCGCGGATCGGCTGCTCCATGCGAGCCGCAGCCGTCACCGTGGCGTCGACGCGGTTCACGCGGAGTGCAGTGCCCGGACGCCCGAATGGGCGCCCGAATGGGCGCCCGAAATCAAGGAGTCGTGGTCGCGGGCTGGGTGTGCAGGCATGGGCATCCACTGCTGGGGTCAATGGGAAATGCTGCTACATGGGCACCCGGTCAATTATGATGCCCTCTGGCGGCAAGGCTTCCGGTCCGCCGGATCCGGCAGCGATGCGTTCAGCGTCACGATGCCGGGCTTCCGGCTCGCTCTTGCCTCTGCGGAACGAGGGGCTGACGGCTGGAGTCCCCAGCAGGAGCGCGCAAGGCCACCCGCCCGACGGAGGACGCTGCCCTCGTCGACCCCGCGCTCCGCAGGGGTCGTGGAAGTATGGCGCGGCTCCGAACGCCGCGCCACGAGCACGCGTGCGAGCACGCGTGCGGTCCGGGTGGGGTCTTTCGCCCGTCCGCCCGCGCGTCGCTAACTTCGAGTGGGCGCCGGACGAGACGCAGCGCCCCCGAACGACACTCCAACACCGCACCACCGTGAGCCAACCACACTGGGCCGGTGTCCTCGCCACGCAATGGGGCATTGACGCCGAACTCGAGCCGCTCGCGGGCGAGTTCGACCTCAACTTCCGCGTTGTTGCCGCTGACGGGCGACGGTTCGTCTTCAAGGTCATGCGCCCGGACTGCGACGTCTCGTTCGTTGACATGCTCTGCGCCGCCCACGCGCACGTGCGCGCGCACGACTCCGAGGTGCCGGTGCCCACGGTCGTCCCCACGGTGGACGGCGCACCGTGGCGCGCGTGCAAGGATGCCGAGGGCCACGAGCGCCTTGCCTGGTTGCTCTCCGGCCTCGACGGCGCAGACTACGCCTTCCACCGGCCGAAGTCCCTGCGCCTGATCACGGAACTTGGCGGCCACCTCGCACGGCTCGACCGCGCGCTGACGGGCTTCGCGCATGCGGCGCTGCCGCGGGACCTCAAGTGGGACTTGCTGAAGGCCGAGTGGATCGGCGCGCATGTCCACGAGATCGAGGATCCAGCGCGCCGCGCCCTCGTGCAACGTGTGAGCGCCGGCTATGCGGCGCTGAAGCCGGCGTTGCGTCGCGAGCCGGTCTCGGCCATTCACAACGACGTCAACGACTACAACATCCTCGTCGCGCACGCAGGTGAGCCGACGCCGCGCATCAGCGGCCTCATTGACTTCGGCGACTTGACCCTTGGGCCCGTCGTGGCCGAGATGGCCATTGCGGCGGCGTACGTTGCGCTCGACCACGAGCAACCGGAACGCGCCGTCACTGCGCTCGTCGCCGGCTACCACGCGGTCACGCCGCTCAGTGGCGCGCAGCTCGACCTCGTGTGGCCGCTCGCGCTCATGCGGCTCGCGGTGAGCGTGACGAACTCGGTGCTGATGCAGAAAGAACGGCCGCACGATCCATACGTGGTGGTCTCCGAGAGGCCGGCGTGGCGACTGCTGGAGTGCGCGGACCAGATACCGGTCGCGCGCGTCGCCGCCCGATTGCGCGCGGCTTGCGGACTGCCGGCGAGCGACGCGGCGGCCCGCGCCCAGGCGTGGATCGCCAATGCGCGCGGAAGCTGTGCCCCGGTGATGGGCGTCAGCCTCGAGACTGCCCCGACCGGCGTCCTCTCCACGGCCGGGTGCGCCATTCCGCAGGACCCCTTTGGTATGACGGACGCCGAAGCGCTCGCGCTCGGGGCGGGGCAGGGCGAAGCACTCCACGCCGGCGCCACGTGGCTTGGTCGCTACGCTGAGCCGCGGCTCCTCTACACCGACCGCGCGTTCGCGCTCGGCAGCCACAAGGGCTCGGACCGCCGCACCGTCCACCTGGGCGTGGACGTCTTCATGCCTGCCGGCACCGCGGTGCACGCACCATTCGACGGCGTCGTGGAGGTCCTCGAGTACCGCGAGCAGCATCTCGACTATGGCGGCATGGTCATCCTGCGTCACACTCCGGCCGACGGCGTGTCGTTCGCGACGCTCTACGGCCATCTCTCGCGCGACTCGGTTGCGCGACTGGTGACCGGAACCCGCTTGGCCAAGGGTGAGGCGTTCGCCACGCTGGGCGACCCCACCGAGAACGGCGGCTGGGACCCGCATCTGCACCTGCAGGTTGCGCTCATCACTGAGCTGCTGGGCGAAGACTGGCCCGGCGTTGCGGACCCCGACGACTTGGCGTTCTGGAGCGCCCTCTGCCCGAATCCCGCGGCGCTGTTGAACCTGCCCGACACGCAGGTCGCTCACGAGCCGCTCGACACGCGCGCCATCGGCGAGAAGCGCCGCACCCACTTTGCGTCGAACCTCCGGCTCAGTTACGCCGACCCGTGCCTGTTCGTGCGCGGCTGGCGCACGCACCTGTTCGACGAATGGGGACGCGCCTACCTCGACGCCTACAACAACGTGCCGCACGTGGGCCACTCGCATCCGCGCCTGCAGGCGATCGCCGGCGATCAGCTGCGCCGGATCAACTCGAATACGCGTTACCTGCATCCGGCGCAGGTGGAGTTCGCCGAGCGGCTGCTCGCCAAGCTGCCGCCGCAGTTCACGCACGTCTTCTTGGTGAACTCGGGCAGCGAAGGCAACGAGCTCGCGTTGCGGCTCGCGCGCGCACACACCGGCGGCAAGGACATGGTGGTGGCTGATCACGGCTACCACGGCAACACCACCGGCGCGATGGACATCTCGCCGTACAAGTTCAACAGGCCGCGCGGCGGCGGCGCGCCGGCGTGGGTGCACGTCGTGCCGGTGGCCGACACGTACCGCGGCGAACATCGCGGCGATGATGCCGCGGAACGCTATGCCGCCGCCGTGGATGGCGCGCTCGCGCGCATCAGCGCGCGAGGCGGGCGGTTGGCCGGATTCATAGCCGAGACGTTCCCGAGCGTCGGCGGCCAGATCATCCCGCCGGCAGGATACCTCAGCGCCGTCTATTCGCGCATTCGCGCTGGCGGAGGCGTCTGCATTGCGGACGAGGTGCAGACGGGGCTCGGCCGGCTCGGTGAGTACTACTGGGGCTTCGAGCAGCAGATGGCGCTCCCCGACATCGTGGTGGTCGGCAAGCCGCTGGGCAACGGGCATCCGGTTGGCGCCGTGGCCACCACGGCGGAGATCGCGCGCTCGTTCGACAACGGCATCGAGTTCTTCTCGACCTTCGGAGGCAGCACCCTGTCGTGTCGCATTGGCACGGAGGTGCTGCGAATCGTGGACGACGAAGAGCTGCAGGCGAATGCTCGCACGACGGGGGCGTACCTGCTCGACGGCTTGCGTGGCCTGCAGGCGCGCCACGAGGTGATCGGCGACGTGCGCGGCATCGGGTTGTTCACGGGCGTTGACCTGGTGACGGACCGCGTCGCACGCGCGCCCGCGTCGCGCGCCGCTGACTACGTGAAGAACCGGCTGCGCGAAGAGCGCATTCTCATCGGCACGGAAGGGCCGGCAGACAACATCCTCAAGATCCGGCCACCACTCACTGTGGACACCGATGACGTCAACCAGTTGCTCGAGACGCTCGATCGGGTGCTGGGGGAGTCTGCGGTTCGAAGCAGCGTCGCCGCGCCGCAGGGCTGACGTTCCGAACTGCCGTCAGGCAAGCCACCGATCGGCGCGCGGCGCGGCATGCGTGGGGAGCTTGGCGCCAAAGCGTTTCGGTGGCGACAGCACCGCGGTTCGCGTTAGGTTCTCTCCCGGCGCCCCCAGCCGCCGCCCAGGCCGGCGACATCTGGACGGCGCCCGCCACTGACGGCACCGCACCCCGATTCGCCAGCAAGCGTGGAGTGCGCAATCAGGCGTGACCTTGCAGTCAGGGGAACAACCCCTCGGGGCGCGGTCCTTTTCGGGAAGGAGAAACTCCCTATGCAAACACGCATCCTGATGATGGTTGCTTGGATGCCAGTGGCGATCACCGCGTGTGAGAGGCAGAGCGATAAGCAGCAGCTTCGAAACTCTGTCAACCCGCAGGACGGCGAGCGTTACGTGTGGGTCGCTCCGGGATCCTTCCAGATGGGATGCTCACCTGATGACAGTGCTTGCCAAGATGAGGAACATGCCAGCGCGGCGCGATTTGCCAATGAGAAGCCCCGCCATCCCGCAGTGATCAGCAGGGGCTTCTGGATGGGACAGACCGAGGTGACTATCGGTGCGTACAGAAAATACGCGAAGGCAACCGGGGCAATGGTCCCGGAGGAACTTGTCCTCGCAGCTCCGGAGCGGTTTCGGTTCCCGGGATTCCCGCAGGGCGACAATCACCCGATCGTGTACGTCACGTGGGATTAGGCCGTGCGATACTGCGGGTGGGCTGAGGGGCGATTGCCGACAGAGGCAGAATGGGAGTATGCGGCCCGGGCAGGAAGCCCAGCGGCGGCGTACGGAAGCGTGGACGAGATTGCCTGGTATGCTGACAATTCGGGCCGTTCGAGGATTGACAGCGAGGAGCTATGGGAGACAGCCTCTTCGCCATCCGCGTTTGAACAGCGGCTGCGGGACTCCGGAAACGACGCGCACCCTGTCGGGATGAAGACGCCTAATGCGTTCGGACTCTACGACATGCTGGGAAACGTCTGGGAACACTCTGCGGACTGGTATGGCGCGGCGTACTATAAAGTCAGTGACGTGAGAGATCCTCGGGGCCCTTCTGGTGGCGAGTTTCGGGTCATGCGCGGTGGCTCGTGGCGGAGTAGACGACTCGGCCTGCGGGTCTCGATCCGTGCTTGGATGCTCCCTGACCATCGCTTCGGCGACATCGGGTTCCGGTGCGTGCGCAACGAAATCCCTTGATCCGCGATCGCGTGTTCGTTGGAGTTGGCCGCTACCAAACCGTTGATGCCGACCGGTCGTCGCAAGGACGGTCACCCCCGTTCCTCACTCGCGCGCGGCGAGGTCGGGATCATCAACATCCCGGGCCGCTGGCAGCGCGAGCCAGCCCGAAGGTGCCGGTCCACGCGACGACGCGTGGTACTGCGGAATCCGAGCAGCGGGGAGAATCGCATGCCACCATCACTCGACTACAGGTCAATCCGGACCACGAAGGGTTACGACGCCCTCCTGAACGCACTGTACCTGAAAGTGAAACGTTCGGTTGTCGAGATCGAAGTACCGCCCGTTCAGATAGTTGCCGTGAGCGGCAATGAACCGCCGGGCAGCAAACAGTTCCAGGAGGCAATCGCCGTTCTGTACGGGATCGGCTATGGGCTGAAGATGGGCCTGAAATTCGGCAAACTCCCCGAGCCAGCGGGCTACTTCGATTACCGCGTCGGTGCGCTCGGTACTTTCTGGTGGTCAACAGGCAGGACGCTCGAGATCAATGACCCGGCCACACTTCGGTGGCAGGCCTACCTGATGGTCCCCGGCTTCCTGTCCCGCGCTCTCGTCAACGCAGCGCGAGCGCAGGCGAAGGCCAAGCATCCGGACATCCCATACGAGAGCGCGTCCCTCGAAACCGTTCGCGAAGGGCGATCGGTGCAGATGCTGCACGTCGGACCGTATGACAAGGAAGAACCGACAATCGAAGCGCTGCAGCGATACATCACCGATCATTCCCTCGCGGTGAAGGGCAGGCACCATGAGATCTACCTGAGCGATCCGCGGCGAACGAAGCCGGCAGATCTCAAGACGGTGATCCGGTTGGCCGTGACACGGGCCGCGGCCGAGCGGCAAGGCCGCAGCCCACGCAGCGCGCCAACATCACCATGACCATTCCATCCAACCCGAGCGACCCGTTCGATCTTGCACGCTTCGTGCGCGCCCAGGCGGAGGACTACGACCGCGCGCTGGCTGAACTGCGCGCCGGCGCGAAGCGATCGCACTGGATGTGGCACGTCTTTCCCCAATACGAGGGACTCGGCGCCTCGTCCATGTCGCGCCGCTTCGCGATCAGGAGCCGCGCCGAGGCGAACGCATACCTGGCGCATCCGGTCCTCGGTCCGCGCCTCCGGGAATGCGCCGCGGCGCTTCTCACGCACCATGGACGATCCGCGCGCGAAATACTCGGCTCACCCGACGACCTGAAACTGCGCTCGTCGGCAACCCTGTTCGCCGAGGTGTCAGGCGAACGCGTCTTTGCACGACTCCTCGACCAGTTCTTCGGCGGCGAACGGGATGAGCAGACCATCCGTCTGCTGCACGCGCCGCGCGCGGACGCGGGCGGTGCTTGACAGGCGGCCCGGCCGCACCAACACTGGATTACGGCCCCCCGTGAGCACTCTGACTGGAGATTCAGATGAGCATACGGCTGGCCAATGGCAAGCAGATCCCCATCGAGATGCACAAGGTGCGGATCGTGCAGAGCGTTCGCCTCCCCTCGGTTGACGAGCGGTTGAAGGCCGCCGAAGAGGGCGGGTACAACACGTTCCTGCTGCGCACGCGCGACGTCTTTCTCGACATGCTCACGGACAGCGGCGTCAACGCGATGAGCGACAACCAGCTCGCCGGGATGATTATCGCGGACGATGCCTATGCGGGTGGCGAGAGCTACTACCGGCTGGTGGCGGCGGTGGAGGAGGTGCTCGGATTCAAGCTCTGCATGCCGGCCCACCAGGGCCGGGCCTGCGAGCACCTGATAGACAAGATCTTGCTGCGGCCGGGCCAGGTGGTGCTGACCAACTACCACTTCACCACCACGCGCGCCCACGTGGAGGTGCTGGGCGGCCGGATGCTGGAACTCTACGCGGCCGAGGCGCTGAACACCGCGAGCACGCACCCGTTCAAGGGCAACATCGACCCCGGCCGGCTCGACGAGTGCCTTGTGAAGTACGGTCGTGAGGGCATCGCCTACGTGCGGCTCGAGGCCACGACCAACCTGATCGGCGGCCAGCCGTTCTCGATGGAGAACCTGCGAGTCGTGCGCCGCTTCTGCACCGAGAACCAACTGCCGCTGGTGCTCGATGGCAGCCTGCTCAGCGAGAACGCCTACTTGATCAGGGAACGCGAGCCCGGCTACGCCGACAAGAGCGTGCAAGAGATCATGAAGGAGATGTGCTCGCACGCGGACATCTACTACATGTCGGCCCGCAAGAACACCAGCGTGCGCGGTGGCCTCATTGCCACCAACGACCGCAACCACTTTGTCGCGCTGCGCAATTGGCTGCCGGTCTACGAGGGGTTCCTGACCTACGGTGGCATGTCGGTGAAGGAAGTCGAAGCGATGGCGATCGGCCTCAGGGAGCTGGTGTCGGAAGACGTGGCCGGCTGCTCGGTGCGCCAGGTGCGCTACTTCGTGGACCTGCTGCAGCAGCAGGGCATCCCGGTGGTGACGCCCGCCGGCGGCTTGGCGTGCCACCTGGACGCGGGGAAGTTCCTGCCGCACATCCCGCAAAGCCAGTACCCCGCGGGCGCGCTCGCCGCCGCCATCTATCTCGCCTCGGGCATTCGCACGATGGAGCGTGGCACGATCTCCACCGATCGCGATCCCGACGGCAACGAGATCATGGCGGACATCGAACTGACGCGCATGGCGGTGCCGCGGCGCGTCTACACCATTTCGCACATCGAATACGCGGCCGACCGCGTGGTCTGGCTGTATAAGCATCGCGATCTGGTGAAGGGCCTGAAGTTCGTGGAGGAGCCGCCGGTGCTGCGCTTCTTCTTCGGACGCCTCGCGGCCGTCGACAACTGGGGGACCGCGTTGTGCCAGGCGTACCGGAGCGAGCTGGGCGAGTATTGAGCGGGGGAGTCCTCGGCGGCGTCGGCATGTAGCATCCCGAACGCTATATTCTCGACGCTGCAGTACACCTCCACCTCCTCCAGGCCGCTGCCATGGGCATTGAGCGACGGACGTTCATCAAGACTGTCGGTGCATCCGCCGGCGCGGCGCTCGTTGGCTGCGCTCCTTCGTCCGAAACGGGGGCCGCGAGCGAAGGCGGCGCGAGCGGTCGCCGCGTCAGCTGGCGCCTCGCGTCGAGCTTTCCACGCAGCCTCGACATCATCTTCGGCGCCGCCGAGCACTTCGCGGAACGAGTCTCCCAACTCACCGGTGGCCGCTTCACCATCCGGGTGCATCCCGCCGGCGAGCTGGTGCCGGGGCTGCAGGTGATGGACGCGGTGCAGCAGGGCACCGTGCAGGCCGGACACACGGTGAGCTACTACTACCTGGGGAAGAACCCGGCGCTTGCCTTCGATTCCGTCGTTCCCTTCGGGTTCAACGCGCGGCAACAGAACGCCTGGATGCATCTGGGAGGCGGGCTCGAGGCGCTGCGAGAGGTTTTCGCGGAATTCGGGATCATCCAGTTCCCCTGCGGCAACACCGGGGCGCAA
This sequence comes from uncultured Gemmatimonadota bacterium, assembly GCA_947085385.1. Lineage (GTDB taxonomy): Bacteria > Gemmatimonadota > Gemmatimonadetes > Gemmatimonadales > Gemmatimonadaceae > PNKL01. The sequence goes on from CAMTWA010000003.1 coordinate 17,877, forward strand.
TTCGGTGGCTGGTTCCGGAAGCCTATCAACTCGGTGGCGGACCTCCGCGGCCTGCGGATGCGGATACCCGGGCTCGGAGGCGAGGTCATGGCTCGCCTCGGCGTCTCGGTGCAGGTGCTTGCCGGAGGGGAGATCTACCCGGCGCTGGAGCGTGGCGCGATTGACGCCACCGAGTGGATCGGGCCACACGACGACGAGCGGCTCGGCTTCCAGCGCATCGCGAAGCACTACTACTACCCGGGCTGGCATGAGCCCAGCGTCTCCGTCACGCTGATGGTAAACCAGAAGGCGTGGGACGATCTGCCGGAGAGCTATCGCTACGCGGTCGAGTGCGCCTCGGCGGAGCAGAACGCGCAGATGCTCGCACGCTACGACCACGCCAACCCGATCGCGCTGGCGAAGCTCATTGCCGGGGGAGTGGAACCGAAGGCCTTTCCCGACGACGTGCTGCAGGCGGCGTGGCGGGAGAGCGAGGCTCTCCTGAGTGAGTACGCCGCCAAGCATGCGGCATTCGGGCGGATCTACAAGCCGTGGAAGGCCTATCGCGATCTGTCGTCTCGCTACCTCAGCACGGCCGAGCAGGCGTTCGCGCGCTTCGCCCTGCCGCAGGTGATCGCGAGCGGACGTTGATCCGGGTCAGAACGCGAGTGCGATCATCCCCGCCACGACGAGCATCTGGATCAGGATGAAGGGGATCGCGCCTCGGTAGATGGCGGTGGTCGGAATCGTCGGCGGCGTCACGCCCCGCAGATAGAAGAGCGCGAAGCCGAAGGGCGGCGTCAGGAACGAGGTCTGCATGTTCACGGCGAGCAGCACGCCGAGGAACGTGAGGTCAATCCCCAGCGCCGCGGCCGGCGCCGCGATGAGCGGCACGATGATGAAGCAGATCTCGAAGAAGTCAATGAAGAAGCCGAGCAGGAAGACGATCAGGTTGAGCACGATCAGGAACCCAATCGCGCCGCCCGGCAGGTTGGTGAGCGCGTCGTGCAGCCAGAGGTCCCCGTTGAGCCCGCGCAGCACGAGCGCGAAGGCCGTGGAGCCAATGAGCAGGAAGACCACCATGATGGTGAGTCGCGACGTCTCGTTGGTGGCTTCGTCGAGCGTGCGCTTCGAGAGCTGGCCGTTCGCGAACGCGAGCACCATCGCCCCCACGGCGCCCAGCGCCCCGGCTTCCGTGGGCGTCGCGATGCCGGCGAAGATGCTGCCGAGCACGACGAGGATCAGCACGAGGGGCGGGACGAGGGACTTCGCCACGCGGCGCGCCACCTGCGACGCGCCGATATCGTAGACCTCGCGCGGCAACGCGGGCGCCGCCGAGGGCTTGAATGTCGCGATCACCGCGGCGTACAGGAAATAGAGCGCGGTGAGGGCGAGACCCGGTACCACCGCGGCCTTGAAAAGCGCGCCGACCGAGACGCCGAGCTGGTCGCCCAGCACGATAAGGACAATGCTCGGCGGGATGATCTGGCCGAGCGTGCCTGAGGCCGCGATGATCCCAAGCGCGAACTCACGCTGGTACCCGTAGCGGAGCATCACCGGCAGCGAGATCAGGCCCATCGCGGTCACGGAGGCCCCGACCACCCCTGTGGCGGCCGCGAGGAGCGCGCCGACGAAGACCACGCCGATCCCAAGGCCACCGCGCACCCGGCCGAAGAGGATCCCGATTGACTCCAGCAGATCCTCGGCGAGGCGCGACTTCTGGAGGATGGCGCCCATGAAGATGAAGAACGGGATCGCAAGGAGGGTGTAGTTGGACATCGTGCCGAACGCACGCTCCGGCATCGCGCGAAGGAGCGCGACGTCGAAGTGGCCGGCGAGCGACCCGGCGACGGCGAAGACGAGCGCCGTGCCAGCGAGTGCGAATGCGACCGGATACCCGCTGAAGATGATGATCAGGGCCACCACGAACATGGCCGGTCCCCAGAGCCCCTCCATCAGATCGCTTCCACGTGATGGGTGGCGTGGGGAGCCGATGGCTCGTGCGGTCGCGCGTCGAACGATGCGAGGCCGCGGAGGGCGGCGACGCGGGTGATCAGTTGCGAGAGTCCCTGCAGGAAGAGGAGCACGAAGCAGATGAGCAGGACGGTCTTGATCGGGTACCGCGCGAGTCCGCCGGGGTCCGGCGATCCCTCGCGCACCAGCCAGGAGTTGTGAATGGCGGGCCAGGAGGTCACCAGCATCATCACGCAGAAAGGGAGCAGGAAGAGCACCGTTCCCGCGATGTCAATCCAGGCGCGCGCGCGCGGTGCGAGGCGCTCATACAGAACATCCACCCGCACGTGCATCTCCTGCCGGAGCCCGGCCGCGGCGCCCAGCAGGAAGATCAGGCTGAACATGTACCACTGGATGTCGAGATACGCGTTCGACGCGAGCGATACGCCAGTGAACTTGGTGAGGTAGCGAGCGAGCGCGTTGAGGGCGCCCGCAACGATCATCGCGAGTGTGAGCCACCGGATGGCGGCGTAGATCGAGTCGTTGAGCCGGTCTATGCCGCGGGCGAATCCGAGCAGGTGGCGCATCCGGGCGAGCGACTCCTCTCAGCGTGGTAGGCGGCGCCATGCGGCGCCGGGCACGGTTAGTACGCCTGCGTGCGGCGCAGGCAGCACGAACCTAACCGCGCGCTCGGCAGGCCGCCACGACCTACACCGGCCGGTGGAATCGCCGGTACGCGACCTACCAGCGACAGGCCTCCACATCGGTCATCGCAAAGTCGCCGCCCACGAACAGCAACGGCTCGCCACGTGCGACCGACAGCGCGTAGCTGAAGCAGTCGCCGAAGTTCAACGCAGCCGCATGCCGAGGGCGTCCGAACCGCAGCGCCGCATCCCGGGCAAGCGTCGCCTGCTCCGCGTCCACCGGTACCACTTCTGCATCCATGCCGCGCAGGAACCGGTCGAGTTGCACGTCGCCCGCCTCACCATAACGCCCGAGTAGCACCAGCGACGCCTCGACGATCGTCGCCGCAGAGACCAGACGTGCGCGGTCTGCTTCGATGGCGGCGACGAGCCGATCGGCATCCGGCTCGTTTGTCAGGATCGCGATGATCGCCGAGGTATCAATGACCATCGGTCAGCGAGGCAGGCCGAGATCATCGTAGCCAATGATCTCGTCGCTCGACCCCGGGTTGATCACCGGCAACCTGGCGAGTCGCTCCTGGATTCGCCGCACCTCCATTCCGATGCCTCGGCGCGCGCGATGCGACTCGCGTTCGAGACGATCGCGCAGCGCCTCGCGAATCGCCTCGGTCAGCGAGACGCCGGTGGCGGCGGCTACCGCACGCGCCAGTCTATCAGTTTCGGGATCCTTGATGCTGATGGCCATATATATCTATCTATACGTTGGTATATAAGTATAGATCAGCAACAGTAAAGGCGCAAGCCTCTCACCCAACAGCCTGCCACCCAACAGATTGCCCCGCGCAGCCAATTCCCCCGTTGCGGACGATGGCCCCTGGCCGGTTCCTGACGTAGCGTTCCGAAAGGCCGTTCATAGCCTGCTGTTCGTCTTAATCGCCACGCAGCAGGCCGCGCAAACCTCCGCTGCAGAGGGAAATGCGGATGAAGGACGAAGCGCCGGTCGTACGTGTAATCGAAGGCCCGGGCAGTTGGCGCAGCCGCGCGGTCAATGCGCTGCTGCGCGCGATGCTGCGCAGTCCTCTGCGGTACGACACCGACATTCCCGCCCTGCGCCGGCGATACGAGGCCATTGATGCGCGCCATTTCCCTGTCGAGGAGTGGGTGACGCGCACCCCGATTGACTGCAACGGCGTGCCGGCCGAGTGGGTGAGCGTGCCTGAGTCTCGTCCTGGACGGGTGCTCTTCTACCTGCACGGCGGATCGTTCGCGTTTCGGTTTCCGAACTCCCACGCGGGTTTCGCGGCAAGGCTCTGTCGGCGGCTCGGCGCACGTGCGCTGATTCCGGACTACCGGCTCGCGCCAGAACACCCGTTTCCGGCCGCCCCAGACGACTGCACTGCGGCGTACCGCTGGCTGCTCGCCAGCGGCTGCGACCCGCGCGACGTGGTCTTCGTCGGCGACTCGGCCGGCGGCAACCTGGTGCTCGTCACCATGCGTCGTGCGCTCCAGGCCGGCGAGCCGCTGCCCGCCTGCGCCGTGCTGCTGTCGCCCGCGGTTGACTGCACGCTGACCAGCCCCAGCATGGTGGACAACGCCGATCGAGATCCGATGCTGCGCCTCGGAAACCTGCTGGTGGTGCGGCACCACTACGTGTCCTCGCCGCAACTGTACACACACCCCGAGGTCTCTCCGCTGTTCGCGGAGTTTGCGGGATTCCCGCCCCTTCTTCTCCAGGTGGGCAGCTCCGAATTGCTGCGCGACGAGGCGGTGCGGACGGCGCACAAGGCGAAGGCCGCGGGCGTGGACGTCGAGCTCGAGCTGTGGCCCGACACGCCGCATGTGTTTCAGATCGTGTCGTTCCTGCCCGAGTCGCTGGCGGCGCTCGATCACATCGTCCGCTTCGTCCACGCGCGCACGGGACGGGTGACGACTATACTGGCCCCGGAGCCGGAAGCCGCACCGCAGGCATGGTCAGTATCGGCGCCGTGATGATCCTGCTTCGCGTGGACGCGGCTCACCGCACCTGACGAATCACCAGGCTCTTGCCGTAGAAGTCGGTCGGGTTGACGTCCTTCACAGTTTGGGTCTTCCGGCCGTCGGTGCCCATGAACGTCACTTCCACGTTCACCGTCTCGACCCTCGCGAGGCCGAAGTGAACGGGCGCAGCGCGCTGCGTGTTATAGCCGCCGCCGGTCACGACCTGACGTGAGGCGATAATCCTGCCGGACCGATCGAACAGCCGGACTTCCGCGCCGAAGCGGGTGTGACGGCCGTTCGAATCCAGCACGAGCACGCTCAGGCTGCGTCTCTTCACTGCGTCCGGCAGCGCGTTGCGAAAGACGAAGTGGCCGCCCACGGGGCCGTAGCCGTCGGTCACCGTGAGGTCGAGTCCGCCGTCGTTGTCGTAGTCCACGAACTGCACGCCATGGTCGGCGACGTTGAGCGGACTGTCCTTGGTCAGCACGTTGACGAAACCTGCCGCTCCGTCGTTGCGAAACAGCGCGTTGAGCGGAGTTTGTGCCCCGGCGGGACCTTCGTAGGCGATGACCGACAAGTCGAGGTCGCCGTCGTTGTCGTAGTCGCCCCAATCGGCGCCGACGGCATGGTTCTCGACGCCGACGCCCAGCGCCTGGCCCACGTCGGTGAACGTGCCGTCGCCGTTGTTGCGGTAGAGTTGATTGCGACCGTAGTTGGCGACGAAGAGGTCAAAGTCGCCGTCGTTGTCGTAGTCGCCGACTGCGCAGCCGACGCCACCTTGGGCAGTGGTGCGTGGCGGGCCGGTCATGCCGAGGGCAGGTGCCACATCGGTGAACGTCTCTCCGTTATTGCGCCACATGGCGTCGGTGGCGCCTGACTGGTTGGCGAGGAAGAGGTCGAGATCGCCATCGTTGTCCATGTCGAACCAGCATGCGCCAACCGTCGGGCGGCCGTCCGAGGGACCGACGCCGATGAAGACCTGCGTGAACGTGCCGCCGTCGTTCCTGAACAGCATGTTCTCGCCGCCGCGATCGGTGGCGTAGACGTCGAGGTCACCGTCGTTGTCGTAGTCAATCCAGTTGGTCTGGCGGGATGAGCGGTTGGGAATGGTGAGGCCGATGGCGGCCGCGACATCGGTGAAGTGCTTGCCGCCCTCGTTGCGCAGCACGATCGTCAGTTTGTCCTTCGAGGTGGAGCCGCCGAGAAGGTCAATGAATCCGTCGCCGTCGAAATCGCCCCAACTGAGGCCGCGCAGTTCTTGGCTGCCCGCCTGGGGCATTCCCAGCTGGACGCCGACGCTGACGAGAACGCCCTTGTCGTTGCGGTAGAGGCGAACCTCCCCGCTGCCGAGCGACACCGCCAAGTCGAGGTCGCCGTCGTTGTCGTAGTCGCCCCAGGCGTTCGCGAACGAGTTGGGGATGCCGAGCAGTGCGGGCTGCACGGATACGAAGGGAGGCGCCGTGGATTGGGCGTCCGATGCCGTCGTCGCCAGCACGCTGATAGCGGCGAGGACGACGGCGCTGCGTGCGCGATGCTGGCGCCGGCCGGTAGGAGCAATCATCATAAGGCGACGTGATGGGAGCGGAACGTCAATGGGGTATGTTCAAGAATGGCGTGATTCCTGCGGCTTTGCCACGACCTGCTTGCACGGGCAGGGCACGCCGTGATTCGCGCGCGGCGTTTGCTGCCCAACGCCCTTTGTGGATGGATGCGTGAGGCTCGCGTGAAAGGACAGGATTGCAGATGCCGTACTTGCTGATCGCCGACCTCCTGGTACTCGTGCACCTTGCCTTCGTCGGCTTTGTCGTCGTCGGCGCTCTCCTGGTGGCGCGTTGGCCGCGGCTGGCCTGGGTACATATTCCCTGCGCGCTCTGGGGCGCGCTCATCGAGTTCGCCGGTTGGATCTGCCCGCTCACGCCCCTTGAGAATCTGTTCCGCCAACGAGGCGGTGAGGCGGGGTACGCGGGCGGTTTTGTCGAGCACTATGTGCTGCCAGTCCTCTACCCGGAAAACCTAACTCGGCCGGTGCAGGTTGCTCTCGGCACGCTGGTGCTGATCGTCAATTTCGCGGCGTACTGGCGATTGTGGCGCCGCCACGCGCGCGGCACGTCCTAATATCCGGGTGGTGATAGCGTCTAATGCACGGCGACTCGAGGGAGTTCGGATGATGACGCACACGATTCTTCGCGGCACGGCATGCCTGGCAGCACTCGCCACGTTCACCGCGTCCTGCGGCAGCGACAAACCCACCGCGCCCGCGGCGCCGGTGACCCCCGCCGCCCCGGTCATCACCGCGGCGGCGATGACGGTGCTTGCGGGCGATGGGCAGACAGGACTGGTGGGCGCCACCCTTGCCAAGCCGGTCACCGTGAAGGTCTCGACCGCGGCTGGCCAGGGCGTCGCGGGCAAGAGCGTGAACTTCACGATCTCCACTGGCACGGGAAGGCTCTTGCCGACGAGCGCGGTTACCGATACCGCCGGTGTTGCCGCCACCACGGTGACCCTCGGCGCGACGCCGGGCACGGTGACCATCGTGGCGTCCGTGGCCAGCCCCGCGCTCTCGACGTCTGCCGTCGCCACCGCCGAGCTCCCCGATGCCGACGTCAACAGCGCGCCAGCCATCTACAACCCCGACTGGACCGAGGCCTCGCACGGCAAGGTGACGCCCAACTACAGCGTCACCTTCCCCCAGGACTCGGTCAACACCATCGAGATCACGATCACCGCCGCGCAGTGGGTTGGCGTATGCGCGAACATGCGAGAGCTGTGGGGCTTCGATTTCGGTTCCCGCGGCACCAGGCCGGGCGGGTTTCCGGCCGATGACCCCGCATACGTGCCGGTGCCGGTGCGCTACAACGGGAAGACGTGGAAGAAGGTCGGCTGGCGGCTGAAGGGCAACTCCACCCTGCAGAGCGCGTGGAGCCAGGGAAACTACAAGCTGCCGTTCCGTCTCAAGCTCAATGAGTACGAGGACGCGATTCCTGCCATCAAGGGGCAGCGGTTCTACGGCTTCAAGGAGTTGTCGTTCTCGCCCGGGCGCAGCGACAACTCGCTCATTCGCGACAAAGTGACCGCCGACATCTTCCGGCTGGCTGGCGTCCCCGCGGCCCGCACCGCGATGTACCGCGTCTTCATGGACGTCGGCGCGGGCATGCGCTACGTGGGGGTGTACACCGCCATCGAGGTCATTGACGACACGATGGTGAAGGACCAGTTCGGCGAGGACAAGGGGAATATCTACAAGCCCGAGTCGCGCTTCCAGGTGTTCATCGAGTCGCAGTTCGAGAAGAAGAACAACAAGACGTCGAGCTACGCCGACGTGCAGGCCGCTATCGCCGCGCTCAACAGCCCCCTGCGCACGTCGAACGCCACGCAATGGCGAGCGAACCTCGATGCCACCTTCAACGTGGATCACTTCCTCAAATGGCTCGCCGTGGACAACGCCATCGTGAACTGGGACAGCTATGGCACGATGGCCCACAACTACTATCTGTACAACCACCCGGTGAAGAAGCTCACGTGGATCCCCTGGGACCACAACGAGGCGATGATCGGAAACCCCAGCATTACGTCGGTGGCGCAGGGAGCGCAGGGCCCCGGCAACAGAGGCCTCTCGCTCAGCATGAACGAAGTGACCGCGGCCTGGCCGCTCATCCGGTATCTCGTCGACGACTCTGTGTACAACGCGATCTACAAAGCGCACCTCAAGGCCTTCAATACGAGTGTGTTTACGCAGGCGGCCATGGACGCGCTGTTCGGCAAGTATCACGCGCTCGTTGCACCGTACGCGATTGGCGCTACCGGCGAGCAAGTCGGCGCGACCTACCTTCCAAACCCCGCCGCGTTCACCAACGCGCTGCCGGAGCTGAAGGCGCATGTGGCCGCGCGGCGGGCGCTGGTGTCTTCGTACGTTCCGTAGGCGGCAGATGCGGAAACGCTCTCCGATCGGGCTGGAAGTCAGGGCGGTGCCAGGTCAGCGGACGTTGCTAACCAAACGCGTCGGCGCCATGAAGAGGTTCATCCGTCTGCCAATCGTCGCGCTACTGACGCCTGCGCTGGCCGCCTCATGTGCGGGCGCCGGCAGCACCGCGCCTGTTCTCGTACCACCAAGAGACATCCTGCTTGAGAGCCCCTTTGGTTTTCATCCAGCCGACGTTCTGAGAGCCGGCTATGCTGGCAACGGCTACGGCGACGCCCAGAACATCGGTGTCAAATGGACGCGGCACGGTGTGGCCGTATTCTGGTTCCTCGTGCAGCGTGACCTGGCCAAGCAAGCATTCGATTTTTCCCTCCACGACAAGCAGTGGAGCGCGGTCCCTGCGGACATGAAGATCCTTGCGAACATCGCACCGCAAGGGCCGATTGACGAAGGCCGTTGCCTGCCCGGATCGTATTTGCCGATCGACACGGCAAAGTACACCGCTTTCGTGAGGGCGACGGTTGAGCGCTACGACGGCGATGGCACGACGGACATGCCAGGTCTGGCGAATCCGATCAAATACTGGCAGGTGGGAAACGAACCGAATACCGCAACACTCGGTTTTGCCGACCTGCAACGCATGACCTATACGGCGATCAAGGAAGCGTGCCCGGACTGCAAGGTCCTCATCGGCGGCGTGCCTGGCATGCCGCCAGTTGGCCAATACATCGCGAACTTCGACAGATGGTACAAGCCCATTCTCGACGCCCTCCGCGGCAGATACGTGGACGTCATGGACTTCCACTGGTATGGAAACGCGACCGGTGACTACGAGGGAGCAAAGGCGGCCTACGACCATATCCGTTCGGTCCTGAATGCCGCCGGCTTTCCTGACATTCCGTTCTGGATTACCGAGATGGGCTCCTACAGTGGAGACCCGCTGCCGGTGCCGATTTCCAACCCACCGGTTGATTATCTGCCTCAAACCGAACGGCAGCAGGCGCTCGACTATTTCAAGCGGTTCGTCTATCCGCTCTCCTTCGGCGTGAAGAAGATCCTCCCCGCCTTCGGATTGATGGAAGGCTTCAAGAACGACGGCGGGTATTTCGACTTCACCGGGTTGATATATGACGGGCGGGGGGCCGGCGACCCGGGATTGGGCGTGAAGAAACTGGGCTACTACACGTACAAGAAGATGACCGAGATACTCGAAGGAGCCGATTGGAGCAGCATTCGGACAATACGGGAAGCCGACAATGTTCATTTCTACAGGTTCACGAAGAACGGCAAGCCCGTCTACGTTGCCTGGTGGGATTATTTCAACGATCCCGCGTATACCTACGGCAAGACGACGCAGGTCACCCTCTCGGGGTTGCAAGGGACGTCGGCAGTGCTCACCGAGGTGGTCCCGAGGTTCGCAACCGGTGCTGAAGTATCGGACTATTCTGTCGCGTTCAACAGGAGCACACGCACCATATCAAGCGGTTCGGTAACGCTCAGCCTCGGCGACAGTCCGGTCGTCGTGGAAGTGAGGGAGTGAAGGCGCACCGCCGGTTTGACGCGCCGCGCGTCGTCAGCCACCTTCCGGTCTGTCACCTCTTCGCGGAAGACTCCTCATGATCGCCATCGCCCGTCGTCGCGCGCCGTGCTGCACCCTCACCGTCGTTGCCGCCCTCGTCGTCGGCGCCACCGTACTTGAAGCCCAATCGGCCTCGCTCACCTACCGCCTCGGCAAGGACACGCTCGCCGTCGAGCAGTACATGCGCACCGCCATCGGCATCACCGGCGAGATGGTGCAGCGCGGCGGCGCGGCCGTCACGCGTACCGCTTACTCGCTGACGCTCGGCAAGGACGGCCGCCCCACCGCCGCCACGCTCAAGCGCACGCAGGCTGACGGCACACCGGCGCTTGGGCCGGTCAACGAGTACCGCTTCTCCTTCGGCGTCGACTCGGTGGTTCGCGAGGCGGTCTTCGCCGACAGCGTCCAGCGCCGCGCCTTCCCGGCGAAAGGCGCCCTACTGAACTGGCCGACCTACGTCTATGGCCCCACCGAGGTGCTGGCCTCCCTGCGCAAGGGCGGCGCCGTGGATTCGCTCCCCGCCCTCGGCGCGGCCGGTAACCTCGGCTTCACGGGCTTCGCTCCACTCGGCGGCGACTCGGTGCGGCTCAAGGGCGCCGGCTACGCGATGGTGCTGCGGTTCGACGCCAGCGACCGGCTGCAGTCGGTGGACGGCAGCGGGACGACCAACAAGGTGATGGCCACGCGAGCCGGCGGCGGCATGGACCTGGCCACGCTGGCGCGCGCCATGAAACCCACCGGTGTGCTGTCGCTGCGCGAGAACGTGCGCGCGGCATTCGGGCCGGGCGGGATGGTGGTGATTGACTACGGCCGGCCGCTGGTGCGCGAGCGCACCGTCTGGGGCGGTGTGCTGGTGCCGTTCGATTCCGTCTGGCGGGCAGGGGCCAACGACGCCACGCACCTGTTCACCACGCGCACGCTGACATTCGGCAGCGTCACGATCGCACCCGGCATGTACACGCTCTGGGTGCAGCACACGCGCGGCGGCACGTTCCTGATCATCAACCGGCAGACGGGGCAGTGGGGGACCGCGTACGACGCGGCGCAGGACGTGGGGCGCGTGGAGATGCAGTCGGCGGTCGCGCCGTCGTTCGTGGAGACGTTCACCATCTTCGTGCGTGCGCTCGGCGGACCGCGTGGCGCCCTTGAATTGTCCTGGGGCGACCGCATGATGTCGGTGCCGTTCACGGTGAGTGCTGCGAGATAGCCAGAGGCGGTCGGTTGCATCCGTTGCGGGCGGGGTGACGAGAGGGTCAACGCGCTGCGAGGGCGCCGCGTAGCATCAACGTCCCTCGCCGCGACCCGCCTGCAGGCCCGAAGAGCTTGCGGGCGGGTTCTGCGCCGCCGCCTCGTCCCGTCCGAGCTTCCCGTGCATCCTATCGTCGCCGCGGTCTTGCTGCCGCGCTTGGTTCTTGCCGCCGTTGCGCCCGATTCCACGGCGCCGCTCAAGCGCACTGCGCCCGTGATCACGGCGGTGCGGGCCGAGGCCCCCGTCAGGGTGGACGGCAGCCTCGACGAGGAGGCCTGGGGCCGAGCGCCCGTCGCGCGCGGTTTCGTGCAGAGCGAGCCGTCCACGGGCGCCGACGCGAGCGAGGTCACCGAAGTCCGGGTGGTCTACGACGCCAACACGCTCTACATCGGCGCGTATCTGCACGACCGCGAGCCGGCCAAGCTCGTCGTCAACGACATCAGGAAGGACTTCAAGGAGGAGGATCAGGACGATTTCGAGGTGATCCTCGACACGTTCCGTGACCGCCGCAACGGCTACGTCTTCGTCACCAACGTCGAGGGCGCGCGCGCCGACCGACAGGTGGCCAACGAAGGGCGCGAGATCAACACCAACTGGGATGCCGTGTGGACCGTGAAGACGCGCCGCATGGCCGATGGCTGGGTGGCGGAAATGGCCATCCCCTTCCGCGCGCTGCGCTTCGATGCCGTCGCGGGACAGCCGTGGGGAATCAACTTCTCGCGCCGCATCCGCCGCAAGAACGAGATCACCTTCTGGGCGCCCATTCCGCGCGAATACGCCCTCACGCGCCTCTCGCTCGCTGGCACGCTCGAGGGCCTGCACCCCGAGGGCGCATCGCGCGACCTGCGCGTGAAGCCGTACGCGCTCGCCCGCTCGGTGCGCGCCACCGGCGGAACCGAGTTCGGCAGTTCGGGCGATGCCGGCCTCGACATCAAGGCACGCGTCACCCCGGGGCTCACGCTCGACGCCACGGTCAACCCGGATTTCGCACAGGTCGAAGCCGACGAGCAGCAGGTCAACCTGACGCAGTTCTCGCAGTTCTTCCCTGAGAAGCGGGAGTTCTTCCTCGAAAACTCCGGCGTCTTCTACGTGGGCGACGCCGCGCGCAACAACCGCGTGCAAGCCCCGCCGACGCCCGACGAGGACCTGCTGCTCTTCTTCAGCCGCCGGATCGGCCTGACGAAGACGGGGACGCCGATCACGATTCCAGGCGGCCTGCGCGTCACCGGCAAGGCCGGCGGCTTTGGCGTCGGCGCGATGGCGATGCGCACGGCAGACATGCCGGGGCTACCCGCGAGCACCTACTCGACGCTCCGGCTTCGCCGCAATATCGGCAATGGCACCGACGTCGGGATCATCGCGATGAGTCGCGAGGGAAGCCGCACGGGCGACTGGAACCGCGTGGGCGGGTTCGACGCGAACATCCGCTTTCGCGGCAAGTTGGACTGGAACTCGTTTGCGATGACCACACGCACGCCCGGCAAGGACGGCGGACAGTACACCTGGCGCACGTCGCTCAACTACGAGGGGCGCTTTTTCCACGGCAAGGCGGCCACGCTCACCCTGGGCGACGGCTTCCAGGACGACCTCGGCTACTACAAGCGCACCAGCGTGCGGAAGTGGTTCTTCGACACCGGCATTCGCCCGCGGTCCGAGTGGCTGCGCGCGCACGGGATTCGCGAGTGGCATCCGCACGTCACGTGGAACTACTACGAGGGGCTCGACGGCCGCCCCATCGGCAAGAACCTGCATAGCGGCAGCACGTTCTTCTTCAATAGCGGTGCGTTCACCGAGTTGTCCATCAACCCGCGCTTCGAGTACATCACCGCGCCCTTCCGGTTGAACCGTGCCAACGCGAACGCGGCCCCCATCGCCGCGGGCGGCTACGCGTGGAACGAGTGGATGCTCAAGTGGACCACCGACCTCAGCCGGCCGCTTGCGTTGCATCTGACCGGAACGACAGGCGGGCTGTGGACGGGACAGCAACGGACGGTGAGCACGACCCTGACGATGCGTCCGAGCTACCGCTTCAGGGTGTCGGCTGGCGTGCAGCAGTCGCGCATTACGCTCGACCGGCCGGTGGAGGCGTTCGACGTCACGCTGCTGACCGGGCGCACGAACTACTCGTTCACGACGAACATGTTCCTCGATGCGCTGGCCCAGTATGACCCGCACAGCCACCTCTTCAACGCCAACGTACGGTTCAACGTGATTCACCATCCGCTGAGCGATCTGTTCATCGTGTACAACGAGCAGCGCATGACGACGCTGGATTCGCACGTGGCGCCCGGGCGGAGCATCGTGGTGAAGTTCACGCAGATGTTCGCGCTGTAGCCTTGGGCCGCGCGGCGCTGCATTTTGAGGCCAGTCAACGCCGGGAGAACTGAGAGCCCCATGACCGAAACCGGATACCAGACCGGCCACTCGATCACGCGCGCCTACGCCGGCCTCGCCATCGGCGTGGTGCTGTGCGCGGCCATGCTGCTCGCGCCGCCGCCGGAGGGTATGTCCGTCCCGGCCTGGCGCACGGCTGCCGTGGGCGTGCTCATGGCGTCGTGGTGGGTCGCCGAGGCCATTCCCATTGCCGCGACGGCCCTGCTCCCCATCGTGCTCTTCCCGCTGCTCGGCATCGCCACCGTCGAAGCCACGACAGCGCCGTACGGCAACCCCGTCATCTACCTCTTCCTTGGCGGCTTTCTCATCGCTATGGCCATCGAGGCATGCGGACTGCACCGGCGCCTCGCCCTGGCCATTCTCCATACCGTTGGCACACGGCCGGCGAATCTGATTCTTGGCTTCATGATCGCCACCGCCCTCATCAGCATGTGGGTGAGCAACGCCGCGACTGTGGTGATGATGCTCCCGATGGCCACGTCGGTCATGGCCCTAGCGCACGGCGCCGATACGGCGGCCGACGCGGTGGCTCAGCGCCAGCGGAAGGCGTTCGACGTGGCCCTGCTGCTGGGTGTCGCCTACTCCGCCAGCATCGGCGGGCTCGGTACGCTTATCGGCACGCCGCCCAATGCGTTGTTCGCCGGTTTCATGGCGGAGACGTACGGCGTGCAGATCGGGTTCGCGCAGTGGATGGTGCTCGCGGTGCCCATCGTGGTGGTCGCGCTTCCGTTCGCCTGGTTGCTGCTCACCCGGTGGATGTTCCCGGTGGGAAGCGAGCCGATCGCTGGAGGCGCGGCGATGCTGCACGCCGAGCGCCGCGCACTCGGCCCGGTGTCGCACTCGGAGCGCATCGTCGGGACCATCACCGCGCTCACGGTGCTGGCGTGGGTCACCCGGCCGCTTCTCGAGCGCTGGATTCCGTCGGTGACCGACACCGGTATTGCGATCACCGGCGCGATGCTGTTGTTCATCGTACCAGTCACGTGGCGGCCGCGGCGCGTCCTGCTGACCTGGAAGCAAGCCGAGCGGCTCCCGTGGTCGGTGCTGGTCCTGTTTGGAGGCGGGTTGTCGCTGGCGGTAGCGATCCAGAAGACCGGACTGGCCGGGTGGATCGGCGACGGGCTCGGCGCGCTTGCCGGCTGGCCCGTCTTCGTGGTGATCCTCGCGGTCACCACGGTCGTGGTTTTCCTTACCGAGCTGACGAGCAACACGGCGACCGCCGCCGCCTTCCTGCCTGTGGTCGCGTCGCTGGCGCTTGGCATCGGCGCCGACCCGCTGCTGCTCGCTATTCCCACCACGCTGGCGGCGAGTTGCGCGTTCATGCTGCCCGTGGGGACGCCGCCCAACGCGATCGTCTATGGCACGGGCGCACTCACCATTCCCCAGATGGTGCGGGCGGGATGGTGGCTCAACGTCTTCTTCATCGTGCTGCTGCCGCTGGCGGTCTACTTCTTTGCCGGGCGCATCCTCGGATCGGCGTGAGTCAGCCATCTTCACCACGATGCCAGCCTTCACCTCCAGACTGCCCGCCGTCGGCACCACCATCTTCACGGTGATGTCGCAGCTTGCGGCCGATACCGGCGCCGTGAACCTGGGGCAGGGGTTTCCGGACTTCGATCTGCCGGAGCCGCTCGCCGACCTCTTGGCGCGCGCCGTGCGCGACGGTCGCAACCAGTACGCGCCGATGGCCGGGCTGCCTGCGCTGCGCGAGGCGATCGCCACAAAGACCGAGCTGCTTTATGGTCACCGCGCCGATCCTGCCACGGAGATCACGGTCACGAGCGGCGCCACCGAGGCGATCTTCGACGCCATCCTCGCGGTGGTGCATCCCGGCGACGAAGCCATCGTTCTCGATCCGTCGTACGACAGCTATGCGCCGGGAATTCTGCTGGCGGGCGGCCTCTGTGTGCATGTGCCGCTGCGCTCCACGGACTTCTCGGTGGACTGGGACGCGCTCGCCGCGGCGGTGACGCCGCGCACGCGGCTCATCATCGTCAACTCGCCGCACAATCCGTCAAGCGCCGTCTGGTCGGCGGATGATGTCGCGCGACTGGCCGCGCTCGCGGAGAAGCACGACCTCTTCGTCATCTCCGATGAGGTGTACGAACACATCATCTTCGATGGCCGCCAACACGAGAGCGTGCTGCGCTCGCCGATGCTCGCCGCGCGCTCGTTCGTCGTGTCGAGCTTCGGCAAGACGTACCACTGCACGGGGTGGAAGGTTGGCTACTGCATTGCGCCCGCGGCGCTCACGGCCGAGTTCCGGAAGGTGCACCAGTACAACACCTTCGCCACCAACACGCCGGCGCAGTGGGCCTTTGCCGAGATGATCGGCGCGCATCCGGAGCACCACGGGTCACTCGGCTTGTTCTACGAAACCAAGCGCGATCGCTTCCGCGGGCAGTTGGAGCGCACTCGCTTGCGTCCGCTGCCGGTGGGCGGCAGCTACTTTCAGCTCGTGGACTACTCGGCCATCTCCGACCAGGGCGATGACGCGTTTGCCCGCTGGCTCTGCACGACGCACGGCGTCGCAACGATTCCGCTGTCGCCGTTCTACGGCACGCCGCCGGCGGGGCAGCGCGTCGTGCGGCTCTGCTTCGCGAAGACCGATGACACGCTAGACGCCGCCATCGAGCGGCTGGAGAAGGTATGAGCCTCATGCGCTGTCGCCTCACGGGGGGACCGGCGTGAGCACGAACGACTTGCGGCTCACGCTGGTACAAGCCGACACCGTCTGGCACGACCCGGCGGCGAACCGCGCGCGCATTGCGGAGTGGCTGCGCGGAGGCGAGGCGACGGACCTCATCGTCCTCCCCGAGACCTTCACCACCGGCTTCTCCAACGACGCCGTGGCGAGCGCCGAGACGATGGATGGCGAAAGCGTGGCGTGGATGCGTGCGCTTGCACACGAGTACGACGCGGCGGTAACGGGGAGCATCCAGATTCGCGAGGGCGACGCGGTGTTCAATCGCCTGATCTTCGCCACGCCCGATGGCGCGCTGCGCCACTACGACAAGCGGCACCTGTTCCGGATGGCGCGCGAGCAGGAGTGGTACGCGGCGGGGCGCGATCGCCTGGTGGTGGAGTTCCGCGGCTGGCGCATCTGCCCGCTGGTCTGCTACGACCTGCGCTTTCCCGTCTTCTCGCGCAATCGCGCCGATCCGGCGCGCGGCGGCGAGCTCGACTACGACCTGCTGCTCTACGTGGCCAACTGGCCGGCGGCGCGCCACGAGGCGTGGCGCACGCTGCTGCGGGCGCGGGCGATGGAAAACCTCTGCTACGTGGTCGGCGTCAACCGCGCCGGCACCGACGGCAACGGGCACGCGTACCTGGGAGGGAGCCTGGTGGCGGACCCGGTGGGCAAGGCCATGATGGAGTGCGATGCCACGCCGCAGGCGGCGAACGCCTTTCTATCGCTGGTGCGACTGCGGGAACATCGGCGGCGGTTCCCGGCGCACCTCGACGCCGACCGGTTCACGATTGACGGTACGTCCGGGCCCTGACCACGGCCCGCGCTGACGGGACGGGTCGAGCCGCGTGCCGTGGCCTACGGCTTGACCCGTGCCGCCGAAAACGCCTCCCTCACGCCGCCGCTCAGGTCAATGGTGCCCTTCATCGCATCACCGGTCACCGCGGCCGTCACCACCAGCGTGAGGTCGCTGCCGCCGTAGTCAATGGTGTAGGCGAAGGTCACGTCATTCCCCTTCACGCTCCCCTTCAGCGGTACGTCACCGCTGGCGCGCTTCACGGTGCCGCTCAACGAGTCGCCCTGCTGCGTGAAGACGATCTTGAACTCACGTGTACCGCCGGGCGTGTTCATGGTCGCGTTCCATTCGCCTGCCACCTTAACGGGGCTCTGGGCGGACACCGGCGGGACGGCCGCGAAGGCGGCAACGGCGAGGGTAAGAAGCAGTGTGCGCATGCCTGGCTCCCGCGAGGTGGAGGGGTCAGTGAGCGAACGGCGACCGGGGCAATCTACAGTGGTGCCGGCCCACGTGTCGTCCCGCATTGCGGCCAGGCCGTCCACACGAGAGAATCAAGGGAGGGAAGCGGCAGCCCGGGTGGATAATGCCACCTGTCACCACGCGACGGAGGACTCCCGTATGTCGAAGAAGCACCACGTGAAGGTTCCCGACTTCAGTTCTCACAAGACGCAGACCCGCGTGCCCAAGGCTGACAAGGATCAGCCGGCGCCGCCGCTTGCCGCCCATCCGGCACCCCCGGTGGTGCCCAAGGCCCACGCCACCAAAACGTCGGGACGCCGCGGCGCGTAGACCATAGGTCACGCGAGCTCGCACCACTTCACCACAGGTTCCCATCATGCGCATCACCATGTTGCTGGCCGCGGCAACGCTCTTCCTCCCGCTGGCCGCGTCGGCGCAGGCGCCCACCCGCGCCATCCGGCGCGATATCCCGCTGACCAACAGCATTCGTCGCGCGATGGACGCCGGCACGCGCGATTCCACCGGGCGGCCGGGCAAGAACTACTGGCAGACGCGGGTGGACTACACCATCAATGCCCGCCTCGACGTGCCGGCCATGCGGGTCAGCGGGCGCGAAACAGTGGTGATCCACAACACCAGCGACTCGGCGATGCGCACCATCCAGTTGCGCCTCGACCAGAACATCTACTCGGCCAACGTGCCGCGCGCCTCGGTGATGAGCGAGATCACCGACGGCATGCGCGTGACGAAGATCACGTTCAACGGCGAGACGGTGGACCTGAACCCGCCGGCGCCACAGCGGCGTCTGGGCGGACCCGGTGCCGCGGGAGCGCCGCCGGCGGTGCGGCTCGCCGCCACGGGCATTAACTCGACGACGGCGCGCATCACGCTGCCGACACCCATCGCCCCGCGCAGCTCGGCGACGCTCGAAGCCGACTGGAACTTCAAGGTGCCGAATGCGGACAACGGCCGCGGCCTGCGCATGGGCTCGTGGGGCGACAGCCTCGTGCAGGTGGCGCAATGGTATCCGCGCGTCGCGGTCTACGACGACTTGCGCGGCTGGGATACCGAGCCATACCTCGGCCCGTCGGAGTTCTACAACAATTACGGCCGCTTCGACGTGACCATTGATGTGCCGGCCGGCTGGCTCGTCAGCGCCACGGGCGTCCTGCAGAACCCCGCCGAGGTGCTCACATCCACGGCACGCGAGCGCCTGTCACGCATTCTCGAATCCGACTCCATCCGCCCCATCGTCACGGCCGACGAGCGCGGGCCGGGTAAGTCCACGGTGGACGGTACGCGACTCACCTGGCGGTACGTGGCCGATCGGGTCAGCGACTTTGCCTGGTCGAGTTCCGACCGGTTCGTCTTCGACGCGACGCGCGCCACTATCCCAGGCAAGGGGCCAATCCCCGTCTACCTGTTCTACGTGCCGAGTCACGCGCAGCAGTACGTGCAGGCGGGGCCGCTGGCACGGCACGCGCTCGAGTTCTACTCGAAGCTCTGGATGCCGTACGAGTATCCGCAGCTCACGCTGTCGGATGGGCCCGACACCGGCATGGAGTATCCCATGTGGATCGGCTCCGCCGCAGGGGCGGCCGACCACGAAGCCGGACACCAGTGGTGGCCGATGATGGTGGGGAACAACGAGACGTGGTACGGCTGGATGGACGAGGGCTTCAACCAGTACATGAACGAGCTGTCGGCCGCGGATCGCGCGAAGCGGGCGCCGATGCTCGACGGGCTCGGGCAGGCCTACGGCCGCACCAGTGGTACCGAAGCCGAAGGGACGCTGATGTGGAACGCCAACTACGGCGGCATCCTCTATGGCTTCCAGGCGTACAGCAAGGCGCCGCTTATGCTCTCGATGCTCGGCGGCATCGTCGGCGACACCGCGGTCTGGCGTGCGCACAGCGACTGGGCGAAGGCGTGGCTGTTCAAGCATCCGTCGCCGTGGGATTACATGCTCTTCATGAGCAACGCGCTCAAGCGCGACCTCGGCTGGTTCTGGTACTACTGGCTCTTCACCACCGAGAGCGTGGACGGCTCGATCGTCGGCGTCAAGACCATCGCCGGCAAGACGACCGTGACGGTACGGCAGGATGGGCAGATGCCGTCGCCGGTGGTGCTGCGCGTGAAGTTCGCACCCAAGGGGGCGGTGATCCGCCCGATGAAGAACGCGGTGATGACCGATAGCGCGACAGCGGTGGTCACGTGGCCGGTGGACGTCTGGTTTGGTGGGAGCAAGACGTTCAACGCGGTGCTCGACTTCGGGCCGCGCGCCATTGAGAAGATCACCTTCGATCCGTATTGCCGATTCCCCGACCGCGACCCGACGGACAACACGTGGCCCAAGCAGACCGTGCAGGCGCCCGCGGCGCCGGCGGGCGGGCCGGGTGGATTTGGGCGGCCGCGCTGCGAGTAGTCTCGCCGAGCGGGATGTGGAACGAGCAAGGGGCGTCGGTCTCTGCCGACGCCCCGTGGCTTTGGTCCCGCGCACCTTGCGCCAGCGCCGCCGCCCTGCGCGACGTACAATTGAGGGGCTATCAGAGCCCCCTGTCTGCCATGCCATCGCCCTCGCAACTGGGGAGAGGAACCGTGAAGAACCGTCTTATCAGCCTGCTTGTGCTCGTCCTGGGCATCGTGCTCACCGCCTTCAGTCGCGGCCCCGCCAAGGACTTCAAGATCCCGCACGAGAAGTACGTGCTGGCGAACGGCCTCAACGTGATCCTGCACGTGGACAAGGCGAACCCGATCGCTGCTGTCTACATCGTCTACCACGTCGGGTCGGGGCGCGAGGAGAAGGGACGCACCGGCTTCGCGCACCTTTTCGAACACCTGCGCTTCAACGAGTCGCAGAACGTGCCGCAGGGGCAGTGGTTCCAGAAGCTGCAGACGGCCGGCGCCACCAACGTGAACGGCTCCACCAACACCGACCGCACCAATTACTACGAGGTCGTCCCCAAGAACGCCCTCGAGATGGCGCTCTGGATGGAGTCGGACCGCATGGGCTGGCTGCTGCCGAAGTTCAATCAGCAGACGTTCATCACCCAGCAGAACGTGGTGCAGAACGAGAAGCGGCAGGGCGAAAACACACCGTACTCGCAAACGAGCTACATCAACGACAAGCTGATGTTCCCTGAGTCGCATCCGTACAACTGGCAGGTGATCGGCGCGCTCGAGGACCTGGCGGCCGCGATCATCCAGGACGCGGTGAACTTCCACGAGAAGTGGTATGGCCCGAGCAACGCGACGCTCGTGGTGGCCGGCGACATTGACGTTGCGCAGACGAAGCAGTGGATCGCGAAGTACTTCGCCGAGATCGCGTCATCGCCCAAGCCCGCGCTGCCCGTGAAGCAGAACGTGACGCTCTCGGAAACCAAGCGCGCGGTGTATGAAGACCGGCTCGCCGTCGCGCCGGCGCTGACGATGACCTTCCCGACGGTGGAGGAATACAGCAAGGACGCGTACGCGCTGCAGTTCCTCGGCCGCATCCTCTCGGCGCGGAAGGGGCCGCTGTACAAGATCATCGTCGAGGAGAAGAAGCTGGCGCCTCCGGGCGGCGGCGGTGGTGGCGGCGGGTTCGGCGGCTTCGGCGGAGGCGGCTCGGTGTCGGCCAACCAGCGCAGCCGCGAAGTAGCGGGCGCGTTCCAGGTGAGCATCCGCCCGTTCCCGAACGTCAAGCTGGCCGACGTCGAGAGCGCCATCATGGAGGCGTTCGCCCGCTTTGAGAAGGAAGGGTTCAGCGCGCAGGACGTCGAGCGACAGAAGGCCGGGATCGAGTACCGCTTCTACACGCAGAGCGGGAGCATCTTCGGCAAGGCCACCCAGCTCGGGAACTACAACGCCATGAAGGGCGATCCCAACTACATGGCGATCGACCTGAACGGCACGATGTCGGTCACCAAGGACGACGTACTCCGCGTGTACAACCAGTTCATCAAGGGGCAGAAGTACGTCCTGCTCAGCACGGTGCCGGCCGGCAAGCTGGAACTCGCCGCGCCCAACTCGACGCCGTTCGTGATTGCGGAGGAATCGGTCGAGAAGCAGGGGGCCAAGCGCGACGTCGGCAGCTACACGCCGCCCGTGATTCCGTCGAAGATTGACCGGTCCAAGGAACCGGTGAAGCCGGCCGATCCCACTGTGCCCGTGCCAAGCATCTGGACGGCGAAGACCGCCGGCGGCATTCCCATGTACGGCATCGCCAGGACCAGCCTGCCGCTGGCGCAGTTCTCCATCACGGTGAAGGGTGGCATGCTGCTCGACCCCGCGGGCAAGGTGGGCACTGGTTCGCTGATGGCGCGCCTGATGAACGAAGGCACCGCGAAGCGTACGGCCGTGGAGCTGCGCGAGGCCGTCGAGGATCTCGGCGCCACGCTGAACATCTCCGGCGGAGACGAGGCGATCACGCTCAGTGGCGCCTGCCTGTCAAGCAAGCTGCCCGAGCTCGTGGCGCTTGCGCGCGAGATGATGCTCGAGCCGCGCTGGGACGCCAAGGAGTTCGAGGCGGCCAAGACGCAGGCCATTGACGCGGTGCGGCGGTCCGAGACGAGCCTGACCTCCATCGGCGCGAGCGTCTTCGACAA
The DNA here is from genome assembly GCA_947085385.1 of uncultured Gemmatimonadota bacterium. GTDB lineage: Bacteria > Gemmatimonadota > Gemmatimonadetes > Gemmatimonadales > Gemmatimonadaceae > PNKL01. The sequence continues at coordinate 40,101 of CAMTWA010000003.1, forward strand.
GCTGGTCTACGGCGCTGACAACGTCCTTGCCAGCCCGGCGTCCGGGACGCTGAAGTCGCTCCAGTCCATCACGCTCGACGACCTCAAGGCGTACTACGCCGCCAACTTCTCGCCGTCGGTGGCCGCGATCACGGTCGTCGGCGACGTGTCGAAGGACGCAGCGGTCAAGCTCTTCGACGGACTGAAGGGGTGGCAGGCGACGGCGGTGAAGGTGCCGACGGTGAACGTGGCGCGGGCGGCAACGCCGGGCGTGTACTTCATTGATTCGCCGCGCGCCAAGCAGTCCACGTTCGTGGTGGGGCACCTGAGTCTCCCGGCCACCGATCCCGACTACTACAAGACGATCGCAATGAACCACAAGCTCGGCGGCGACTTCGGGAGCGTGTTCAACATGATCCTGCGCGAGGAGAAGTCGTTCACGTACGGCGCGCGGTCGGCGTTCTCAGGCAACTCGAACCCGGGCGCCTTCCGCATGACGACGCAGGTGCAAGCCAACGCGACGTTCGAGACGGCGAAGATCGTGAAGGAAGAACTCGCCAAGTATCGCAACGGCATTTCCGCGGCCGACCTCGACGCGGTGAAGAACACGCTGCTCAAGGCCAACGCCGGGCGGTTCGAGACGCTGCAGCAGTTGGGCGGCATGCTCAACCCGATTGTGCAGTACGGCTACGCATTCGACTACATCCGCCAGCGAGAGAACACGGTGCGGCAGATGACGCTCGCCGAGCATACGGCGCTGGCCCAGAAGTACCTGCGGCCTGACCAGCTCGTGTTTGTGATCGTGGGCGACAAGGAGACGCAGTTCGCGAAGCTGCGGGAGCTGGGGCTCGGCGAGCCGATCCTGCTGGACAAGGACGGCAAGCCGGTCGTGATGTAGCAGGGAAGGACGGAGGACGACGGAGTACCGCAATTCGGCGCCGGCGCCCCGGGACTGGGGCGCCGACGTCGTTGGGCGCTTTCTTGACTCGTCGCCCCGCTAACCTCATCGTAGCTTTTGTGAGTATCGCCACGCTGGAGGCACAACGAATGCGTCAGCGTCTCATCTTGCTCGCGTCCATCATGTGCCTGGCCGTCGGGGCTTGTTCGTCTTCGGGCACGCCGTCCAGCCCCGGCACGACCACGAAGCCCGATACCACCAAGATCCCGCTCACCGACCTCGGTACCGGCACCTACCGCGGCTTCCAGGGCGGGCTCTACCGGAACGGCTCGAACACCGTCCCCAGCGCTCACGCCGCGCTCGGCGTCACCTTCGCGCGCAACATCGGCCCGCTCAACGCCGCAGGACAGCCCGACCCGAACGGGAAGATCGTCCTCCTCTCTGTCGGGATGTCCAACGCGACGCAGGAGTTCTGCGGGGGCGGACCTACGACGTGCCAGTCGTTTTCCTTCGTTGGACAGGCGCTCGCTGATCCCGCCGTCGACCGCACGCGCTTGGTGATCGTGGATGGCGCGCAGGGCGGCCGGACTATTCCCGACTGGGACCAAACCACCGATGCCACGTACACGACCGTACGCGACACGCGCCTCGCCGCGCTCGGCGTCACCGAGGCGCAGGTGCAGGCCGTGTGGCTGAAACAGGCGACGCCCGGACCCACCACTCCGCTCCCTGCCGCCAACGCAGACGCCTACACAATTACCGCCGGACTCGGCACGCTCGTACGTACGCTGAAGGTGCGGTACCCCAACCTGCAGATCGTCTTTCTCTCGAGCCGCATCTACGCCGGATACGCGCAGCCCGGCACGCTCAATCCGGAGCCGTTCGCGTACGAAACAGGCTTCGCCGTGAAATGGCTCATCGAGGCGCAAATTCAGCAGGGCACCAACGGAGCGCCGGATGTCCGCGCCGGCGATCTGCGCGCTGGCGTGGCGGCGCCGTGGCTGGCGTGGGGGCCATACCTGTGGGCCAACGGCGCCACGCCGCGCAGCGACGGCCTCACGTACGTGCAAACGGACTTCGCGTCCGACAACACGCACCCGAACACCGGCGCACGCCAGAAGGTCGGCGCGATGCTCCTCGACTTCATGAAGGCGTCGCCGCACGCGAGCTGCTGGTTCCTTTCGGGACGCACCTGCTGATGACGGACGACGAGCGGCGTGCCTGGTGGCCGGCGCTCTCCGTCGTGACGGCGGAGATGCGAGCACTCGGCCGTCATGATATCGCGGACGACCTGGACCGCTCCGTGCGCGGCAGTGCCACCTCGAGCGAACTGCTCGGAAACGTCGGCCTCGTGCTGCGCGCCCACGACGTGCAACGGTCACGGCTCGGGCGGGAGGGGCGGGGAGCCTGGGATCTCATCGTGCGCGACGTCAATCGCGACTATCCGTTACGCGCACTGGCGTACCGGCTGCGTCGCCTCATCTGGCCGTGAGCTCCCGACCATCAAACCGGACAGGCCGGTTGTTCAGTCGCTTCGGACGCGGGTAGCTTTCTCGTCATGGGTGCCACGCTGCTCACCGCCGCCGCACGCGTCCTTCTCGTGGCGCGCAGCCGCCGCCTCAACCTCGCCACACTCGGCTACAACGCGCTGGAAGGGGTCGTCGCCATCGCGGCGGGCCTCGCTGCGGGGTCGGTGGCGCTCGTCGGCTTCGGCATTGACAGCGGCATCGAACTCACCGCGTCGTGCGTCGCACTCTGGCGACTGAGCGCGGACGCCGACCACGCGCGCCGTGAGCGCGCCGAGCGTGCGTCGCACCGCATCATCGGCGCGCTCTTCATGGCGCTCGCGCTCTACGTCACGATAGACGCCGGACTCGCGCTCTGGAACCGCGAGGTCCCCGGCGAGAGCCCGGTCGGCATTGCGCTCGCCGCCGCGTCGGTGCTCGTGATGCCGGTCCTGGCGCGCGCCAAGCGCCGCGTGGGCATTGCGCTCGGCAGCCGCGCACTCACCGCGGAAGCCGCGCAGACCTCGCTGTGCATGTGGCTGTCGGCCATTCTGCTGGGCGGGCTCGTGCTCAACGCCGCGCTCGGCTGGTGGTGGGCCGATCCCGTGGCGGCGCTGGCGATGGTGCCGATCATCGCGCGCGAAGGCATCGAGGGATTGCGCGGCGCGCCGGCCTGCACCGACTGCAACTGCTGACGGCGCCATCGTCCTGACTGAATGCCAAACGCCGGGCCGGCGCGTCTCGCGCCAACCCGGCGTTGGTGCGGCGCCCGGCGCCGATCGCCGCGGTGCAGCGAGCGCTTACGGCGTCGCCGGCGTCACTGCGGCGATCACCTGCTTCTCGATCAGTGCCACCGCCGCGGCGGCGCCTGCAGGAATCATGTTTGTGGCCTCGATGTCCTTCGACAGCTTCCGCGCGTCCGCGATGGCGGCGGCCTGCTCGGCGTTCGGCTTCTTCCCGCCGAGCGTAAACGACCGCTCGAAGTGGTAGGCCAGGCGATCAAGGTCCCGCGCCGCCGTCGGAATGTTGTCGGCGCGCGGTCGCTTCATCACCTCTTGTACGAGCAGTAGGTGATGATGCGCGAGGAAGCGGTCAATCTTCGACAACTCCTCGTCGAGCGCCTTGACGTCCTTCACGGTGCCCGCGCGGAGCGCGGTGGCCAGTTTCTCAAGGTTGCTCTCCGCGTTCAGCAGTTCCGTTCCGACGTTGACGTCGCGGCACCGTCCCACCTGCTGCCGGACGCCGAGGCTGGCCATCAGCAGCGAGTTGGCGGCGGCCCGCGGCTGTCCGGCGACGAACTCGCGGCGCGCCTTGAGGAAGTCAATGTCCTCCTCCTGCGCGCGGAGTGCGGCCGGGATCACCACGAGCAGGGCGGCGAAGGCCAAGAACACTGAACGAACGGACATAGACTCCTCCGGATGCCGAGTGCCGAGGCGCCTCCCGCACGGACGCGACCACTCGCGCCTGATCCATGGGGTACGCCCGACCCGTGCCCGAATTCTGGGGCTGCCCGTAAGGCCGCGCAGTAGGGAAAGGCCTTAGAAGCAGTACGAGAGAGAGACTACACTGACAACAGACAGACAACAGAGAAACAACAGACAAACAACAGACAAACAACAGATGCGAAGGCGTATCAGCGCAGCCCCACACGTCCCGTTGTCTCTCTGTTGTCTCTCTGTTGTCTCTCTGTTGTCTTTCTGTTGTCTTTCTGTTGTTTCTCTGCCCCTGCTATCTCTTACCGAGCATCTCCAGCACCCCCAGACTCATCCACGGCATATACGTAATCAGCAGCACGCCAATGCCCGTGATAATCAGGAACGGCAGCACATGCCGATACAGGCTGGTCAGCGGCTCGTTGAAGCGCGACGAACTCAGGAAGAGGTTCAACCCCACCGGCGGCAGCAGGAACCCCATCTCGAGGTTCGCCAGGAAGATCACGCCCAGGTGCACGGGGTCAATCCCGAAGGCGACGCCCATCGGAGCGATGAGCGGCGCGAGGATGATGATCGCCGAGTAGATCTCGAGCACGCTGCCGAGTATCAGCAGCAGCACGTTCAGGGCGAGCAGGAAGACGATCGGCGACCGGATATGTGCCTGCACCCACGCGAGGATCGCGTCGGGGATCATCGCGTCCACGAGGTAGTTGGTCAGCCCCATCGCCACCGAGAGCAGGATCAGCACGGCGCCCATCAGCGCTCCGGACTTGTACAACACCTCGGGAAGCGCCGAGAAGATCTTGATGTCGCGCGTGACGAAGCACTCGATGATGATCGTGTACGCCAGCGCCGCGGCCGCCGTCTCGAGCATCGTGGCCGTGCCCGTCACGAACAGCGTGACGATCACGACGGGGAGCAGGAGTTCCCACTTGGCTGACCACGACGATGCGGCCACCTCACGCCACGAGAACGGCGGCCGTTCGGTCTTCATGCGGCGTCCCACGAATACCCCGTATCCGGCGGTGAGGCCGACGAGCAGGAGTCCCGGCAGCAGCCCCGCGAGAAACAGCTGGTCGGCCGGCACCGATGCCTCGCGCGAACTCGCCACCACGCTGTAGAGGATCACGGGGAGGCTCGGCGGAAAGAGCAGGCCGAGCGAACCGGACGCCGTCACAAGGCCGAGCGAGAAGCCCTTGGAGTAGCCGTCCCTGCGCAGGATGGGATAGACGAGTCCGCCGAGCGCGATGATCGTCACACCCGAGCCGCCGGTAAAGGTTGTGAAGACGGCGCAGACCGCAGCCACCATCACGGCGATGCCGCCGGGCATCCAGCCGAAAACCGCGCGGAAGAAGCGGACCAGCCGCTCCGACGCCGCGCTCTCGGCGAGCACGTACCCCGCAGCGGTGAGCAGTGGGATGGCCGGCAATGTGGGCGACGCGACGAGCCGGTAGACCTCCGCCGAGACGGCGGCGACCGGCGTTCCCTCAGAGAAGAAGAGCACCAGTGCCACACCACCCATCGCCACGAAGACCGGCGCGCCCAGCAGCGCCGCCGCCAGCACGAGCAGGGCAAGCGGCCACAGGAAGTGCGTGAACTCCGGCGGCACGAGGCCGATGGCAAACACGCCGGCGACGCAGGAGAGCGCGACAGCGCGCCCCCACCACTTGTCCGACGCGTTCCATGTGAACTGCAACGCCATCACGCCCATCGCCACCGGCATGATGATCTCGCTCACCCACTGGGGAATGCCGATGGGGAGCATCTTCGGTTCCAGCCGGTTGGCGCCAACCACCTTCGCGCTCGCGTAGGCGAGGATAGCGGCAACAGCCGCGGCCACCGCATACGACAGCAGGCGCGACATCTGTCGCCATACGCCCTCGCCGAAGAACTCGGCGGTCGAGAGCGTGAGATGCTTTGCCTGGCTGGTGGCGGCCATGCCACCGACGAACGCGAGCCAGAGCGTCAGCTGCGTCACGTACTCCGCGGTCCCAACCAGGTGAAAGCCGCCGAGCGGGCGGCCGATCATGTCAATCAGCGGGAGAGTGGCCGCCAGCGCGAGCGTGACGGCCAGGATCGCCTGTTCGGTGCGCTTGAACGCCGCGGTAAGGCGGTTCACTTCTTCGCGGCGCCCAGTTGACGGCGGTACTCGTCGCGGTACCGCAACGCGTCGTCGAACGCCTCGACCGGCATTACGCCGCCGCGGATGATCGGATAGCCGGTCTCCACCGAGCGACGCCACAGCTCACGCGTTCTCGCGTCCACGGGGACCACCGTGAGCCCGGTCTTCTTCATCGCGTCCACGTCGCGCTGATAGCCGTCGCGAATGGACCGCTGCAACTTGCTGCCGGCGCTGCGTGCGATCTCGAGCAGCTTGGGGCGCAGGTCGGCGGGGATGCGCTCCCACGTCTCTTTCCTGATGATGGTGGCGCCCATGAGGATTTGCACTTTCATGTCCGTCATGAACTTCGTCTGTTCGTAGTACCGCGTGATCAGCGCCACCTGCGGCGGGGCCAGGAACGACTCGAACAGCCCGGTCTGCAAGCCGGTGATCAGCTCGGTGGACGGCGCCGGGCGCGGGTCGAAGCCCATCTTCTTGTACGCCTCGGTGGTCTTCATGTCGCCAGCCCAGCTGAAGAGCTTGAGCTTCTTCATCTCCTCGGGAGTCGCCGCCGCGGTCTTGGTGAACCAGTGGTTCCATCCCCCGTCGGCCCAGTTGAGCACCACGAATCCCTTGGCCTCGAACTGCGCCTCGAGCTTGGGGCGCATCTTCTCGAGCACCGCGTAGACCTCTTCGTAGTCCGTGAAGGCCATCGGGATGCTGAGGGCGTACACGCCGCGATCAATCTCGCCAAGCCCCGCCGACGTCAACACGCCAGCGTTCAGGGTGCCGAGGTGCATCTTGCGCACGACATCGGGGTCGTCCCCCTGCCGCCCGCCCGGGTACAGCAGGACGCGCACCGTGCCGCCGGAGACCTTGCCCCACTGGTCCGCGACCTCCTTGAGCACCAGGAACCAGGACGAGTTCTCGGGGACGAGCGTGGCCATCTTGACCGTTATCACCTGCGCCTGGGCGGGGAGCGCGAAGGCGGTGAGCAGGGCAAGGACGAATGCGGCGAACGAGGTATGTCTGCAAGTCATCACGTAGTCTGGTTAGTCGACGAACAGGTCGTCGATGCGGCTGAGCAGCCAGCGGGCACGCCGCTGCATGATCACGTTGGCCAGCCGCTGTTCAGGGGCCCTGTCGAGATCAACGGCGAGCGCCTGGTTGAGCAGCGCCTCGAATTCCTTCCGGTTGTTCTCGTTGATGCACACCGACTCGGCCATGCCGACGAACGGCGCGGCGCGCCGTCCGGCGGCGAGCTGTGTTGCCCGCGCAAAGTGCTCGCGCGCTTTGGCCATCGAGCCGCCGGTGCTCGCGTGCGCCGCCTCCCACGCGAGGAAGAAGTCGTGCAGCGCGCCCTGCTCGAACGTCTCGTCCAGCGCGAGCGCGCGGCGCATCATCTTCTCGATCGTCGTCTGGCGGATGGCCAGTTCGGAATCGTTGACGTCCACCCCGAGCGCCGCCGCCCAGGCCGCGCCGGTCCAGTACAGCAGGGCGATGTGCTTCTTGCCCGTCTTGGCGAGCGCGGCATCGGCGTCGCCGGTCAGCCGAGCGCGGAAGCCCGGCAGGTCCACTTCCAAGCCGCGCAGCCCATACTCAACCGCGCGCAGATAGAGCCGCTTGGCGCGCTGGCGCATTTCCGTGGAGCGGGCAAGGTCCTGGGCCTCGGTGAAATCAGCTTCCTGCTGGATGAAGGCAAACCCGTATTGCGTAAACCCGCTGGCCGCGGCCGTCAGCAGGCCCTGATGCCTGGGCGACGCGTCAATGAGCCCCTCGATGGTCTTGAGGGCGAACGGGGTCGCGTCCCGCACGAGCTCCGGGTCGTCATCCCTCGCGAACGTCGAGGAGCTGCCCGAAGCGAGGGCGTCTCCCAGCGAGTTGATGGCCATGCGCTTGATGGAGCACCCTGACAGGGTCAGGGCTACCCCACCAAGCGCGGCAGCGCGAAGCGCCAAACGGTACGTTGCGAGCATCTCTCTCCAGCCGCAGGAATTCAGGTACGGCCTCTAATAATGAACGGATAGGACGGGCAAAGCGACCCTACCGGCGCAGAAAGCGACCGCCCGGCACAGACAATACACCGTACGGCGTTCTACCCGGCTTGGTGTCGGGCGTTCGCCGCGGGCATCCTCTTTCGAGAGAATGGCTTAGTACGCCCGACGTACCTCGCTCATGGGAGGCGATGGCTTCCCTCGCCGCCGCGAGTCCGGGCTCTCGAAAGGTCGCGCCCGCGTGGCGAGTCGCCTATTTTCCCGCACCATGACCATCCGCATCCTGGTGACCGGCGGCACGTTCGACAAGGAATACAACGAGCTGAACGGCACGCTGTCCTTCAAGCACACGTACGTCGGGCACATGCTCGAGCGAGGACGCTGCCGGCTCGACGTCGCCGTCGAGGTCCTCATGATGAAGGACTCGCTGGAGATGACGGAGGCCGACCGGACGCGCATCGTGCATGCGTGCGTCCACTGCGAAGAGCAGCGCGTGGTCATCACGCACGGCACCGACACCATGGTGGAGACGGCACAGGTGATCGCCGCCGGCGTGCCCAACAAGACAGTGGTGCTCACCGGCGCCATGGTGCCGTATGCCTTCGGCAGTTCAGACGGCCTGTTCAACCTCGGCAGCGCGCTGTCGTTCGTGCAGGTGCTGCCGCCCGGCGTCTACCTTGCCATGAACGGCAGGTACTTCGCGTGGAACCATGTGCGGAAGAACCGCGACCTGGGGGAGTTCGAGGCCGTCGACACGCCGTAGCTGGTACGCGTACGATCGCTCACCTTGCACCCCACCCATGCGCCGATTTGCCTTCCTTCTCGCCCTCGCGCCCGCCCTCGACCTCGCCGATGTCGGTGCCCAGTCGCCCACCGCCGTTGACAGCATCGTGAAGCGTGCGCTGGCGCTGTTCGGCAACCAGGGCGCTGCCATCGCCGTCGTGAAGGACGGCAAGATCATCGCCGCCAAGGGATACGGCATCAAGAAGCTTGGCGCCCCCGACACGGTGGGGCCCGACACGCGCTTTGGCATCGCGTCGAACAGCAAGGCCTTCACCGCCACGGCGCTGGGGATCCTCGTCGAGGAAGGGAAGGTGGCGTGGGACGCGCCAGTGATCCGCTACCTCCCCGAGTTCGCGATGTACGATCCGTTCGTCACGCGCGAGATTACCATCCGCGACCTGCTGGTGCATCGCTCGGGGCTCGGGCTCGGCGCGGGCGACCTGCTCTGGTGGCCCGCCTCGACCTACGATCGCAAGGAGATCATGCATCGCCTCCGGTTCATCAAGCCGGAAGCGTCATTCCGTTCGGCCTACGCCTATGACAACGTCCTGTACCTCGTCGCTGGCGAGGTGATCGAGCGGGTGAGCGGGCGCACGTGGGAGCAGTTCGTGCAGGAGCGCATCCTCGCCAAGGTCGGCATGACGACCAGCACGGTGCGGCACAGCGACGCGGTCGGCACCAACGACGTGGCGACCACGCATGCTGAGGTGGAGGGCGCCGTGCGGGTGATCGCACCGATGACAAGCGACAACACCAACCCCGCCGGCGGCATCAACGCCGGCGCGCGCGACATCGCCAAGTGGCTGCTTGTGCAGCTCGACAGCGGTCGGCTGGCCGACGGCTCTCGCCTGGTGTCCCCACGCACCGCGCGAGAGATCTGGACGGGTGTGACGCCGATGCCGACGGGCCCGGCGGCCCCTGAGCTCGCGCCGCTTGACAGGCAGTTCAACCTCTACGCGCTCGGCTTCCAAACCAACGACTTCCGCGGTCGCAAGGTGCTTTGGCACACGGGCGGCCTGCCGGGCTACCTGTCCTGGCTGGGGTTCATCCCCGAGGCGCGCGTCGGCGTGGCCGTCCTCACCAACACCGAGACGCCGATGTATGCGGCACTCGGCTGGTCGCTCCTCGACTTCGCGCTCGGAACGAGTCCGCCGTGGGATTTCGTGGGCGGGCGCGTGGCGTTGGACAAGCGCCAGCGCGAGGCTGCGGCCACGGCGCGCGTGGCCGCCGCCGCGACGCGCGACTCGCTCAGCACGCCATCGCTGGCGCTCGACAAGTATGCCGGCACCTTCGAGGACGCGTGGTACGGCGATGTCCGCATCACCCAGGCCGGCGGCAAGCTGCGCATCGCCATGGTGCCCACGCCGGGACTGCAGGGCGAGCTGGTGCACTGGCAGCACGACACGTTCCTGGCACGATGGGACGACCGCGAAATGCGCGCGGACGCGTACGTGACGTTTCAGTTGAACGCCGACGGCGGCATTGACCAAGTGAAGATGCGCGCCGCGGACCCGGCGACCGATTTCTCGTTCGACTTCCACGACCTGCTGCTCAAGCCCAAGCGTGGGCGGTGACATGCACAGGCCGACGCCGGACGACCCCTCCCTGCGCGCGAAACTCACCCCGCTGCAGTACGACGTCACGCAGTGCAGCGCCACCGAACCGCCGTTCCAGAACGAGTTCTGGAATCACCACGGGGTTGGCATCTACGTGGACGTGGTGTCGGGCGAGCCGCTTTTCGCGTCTGCCGACAAGTTCGATTCCGGCACCGGCTGGCCGTCGTTCACGCGTCCGCTTGAGCCGAACCGAGTACGCGAGCATGAAGATCGCAGCCACGGCATGCGACGTGTCGAGGTGCGTTCCGCCGAGGGCGATTCACACCTCGGACATCTCTTCCCCGACGGTCCCGGCGCCACGGGGATGCGGTATTGCATCAACTCCGCCGCGCTGCGCTTCATTCCCGTTGATCGGCTGGAGTCCGAGGGGTACGGCGCCTACCGGCATCTCTTCCCATAGTGCACGAGGCGTGCCACCGTCGGCGCGCCGCTGTGCGGGAAACCCCCTTACAGTCGCCTCGTCCGCGCCGTAAGGTGGGACGTATCTGTGCGCGCCGTGATCGCGGCGCTCGCCGTCCCGCCAAGCAAAGGAGGCGTCATGCACGAGGTCTTTGAGAACCGTGCCCAGGCCGGACGCCAACTGGCTGAGCGACTGTCGGCCTACGAGGGACAGCCCGGGGTCCTGGTGCTTGCGTTGCCGCGTGGCGGCGTGCCGGTGGCGTTCGAGGTCGCGATGGCCCTCGGACTGCCGCTCGACGTCTTCACCGTGCGCAAGGTCGGAGTGCCAGGCCACGACGAACTCGCCATGGGAGCGGTGGCGAGCGGCGGCGCAATGGTGCTGAACGAGCAGATCGTCGCCGCCTTTCACGTGACCGAGCCAGAAGTTGATCGGCGCGTGCGCGTCGCCGAGGCCGACGTGCGGCTCAACGAGTTGCACTATCGTGGGGACCGGCCGGCGGTGGACGTGCACGGCAGCATCGTGATTCTGGTTGACGACGGCATTGCGACCGGCGCCACGGTGCGCGCGGCGGTCATGGCCTTGCGCTCGCAGGGAGCGCGACGGGTGGTGGTGGCGAGTCCGGTGGCTGCGATGGACAGTGAACAGGAGGTGGCGCGCGTGGCCGACGAGGTCGTCGTTGTGCGAACGCCGCCGCAGTTCATCGCCGTGGGCGCCTGGTATCGCGACTTCGTGCAGCTCGAAGACGACGACGTGCGCGCCCTGCTCGAACAGGCCGCGGCTCGGCTCCCCGAGGAGTGGCGCCATGCCGCGCGACGGCACGCGCACCTCGGGTGACCGCTCGAGTTCATTCCCCGGGCTCCTGACACCGAGAGGTTGATGCTCCGCCCCCTGCTGCTTTCGCTTGCGTGTGCCGCGCCGTTGCTGGCGCAGCAGCCAGTCGCTGATTCCCTGGTGCTGGACACGGTGGCGCCGGGCATCGTCCACAGCTATGTCGTGCGGCAGCAGGGGCCGTGGCGCGCGCACGTTGTCCGCGTGGACCTGCGCAGCGGCCTGTACGCCGTGCGCAGCGTGCGAGCGCTCGATTCGCTGCGCGGCCGCGAGACCGTGAGCGGCATGGTGGAACGCGCGCGACGCGCCGGGCACGACGTCCGCATGGCGATCAACGCCGACTTCTTCGACCTGCGAACCGGCGAGAGCGTCAACAACCAGGTGAGCGATGGGCGAATCTGGCGGGCGCTGGCGTGGAGCGGCCAGCCCCGTGCGCCGATGCGCAGCGCGCGCGGTCAGTTCGGCGTCACGCGCAGCGGCCGGCCGGTCATTGATCGCTTCGTCTTCGCGGGCACGGTGCACGGCGGGCGCGTCTCGTGGGCGCTCGACGGCGTGAATGTCGTGCCGACTAACGGGCAGGGACTCGTGCTCTGGCTGCCGGAGGCGAACGGCAAGTCACGCGCCGATTCAGCGCGCACAGGGCGTGAACTGCGTCTGTCGGTGGTGCGCGGCAGCTGGCGCGATTCGCTGATGCTGCGCGCGCAGGGCAGGGTGGCGACCGCGGACTCGTCTCCGTTTGCCGCGGGCGAGGGGGCCCTGGTGGCGTATGGTGCGACGGCCGCGCGTCTCGATTCGATCGCCGCGTTGCGTCGCGCGTTCGACGTGCACGCCTCGTGGGTGCCCTCGGTGGGCGCCATTGACCAGCTGATCGGCGGCTGGCCGGTGATCCTCCGCGACGGCGTGCTGATGATCGATGAGGCGGCCGGGCGGGAGCTCACGGCGGCTGGCAACGCGAACGTCCGCCATCCGCGCAGCCTGATCGGCTTTGATGCGGACACGAGCCACCTGTTCCTGGTCGCCATTGACGGGCGCAGCGCGGCGAGTGCAGGGATGACGCTCGCGGAGGCGGCGGAGTTCCTTCGCGGGCAGGGCGTGGCGCATGCGCTGAATCTCGACGGCGGCGGGTCCACCGCGCTGCTGATCAACGGTCGCGTGGTCAACAGGCCCAGCGACGTGGCAGGGGAACGAACGGTTGCCAACGCCCTGCTCATTGAGGGGAAGCGCGCCCCCCCGTAGACGGTCAGGACGACACATGGGGCGCAGAGCGTCAGGGCCCGCGTCCGGCGCAACCGGACAGGGCCGTGGTCATTTGCCTATTGCTGTCCATCAGGACCGGGCGTCACCTTGAGTCAGGGGGTGACGCGCTCCCGCTTCTTCTCCGGCCAGTCGGTCCTACCGGTCGCGTCATTGACTTAGAGGCGCAAGCCCGTGCACGAACTGAGTCTCGCCATGGAAATCGGACGGCTCGCTGAGGAACGACTCGGCGCGTCGGTGCCGCGTTGCGTGGCTGTCGGCGTGGACGTGGGCACCGCGAGCGGGGTAGAGCCCTCGGCCCTGTCGTTCTGCCTCGAAGCGGTGCTGAGCCATCCCCCGTGGACCGGGGCCCAACCCGTGTTGGCACACCCCGTTGGCGATCACCTGCTGTTGACGTGGCTTGAGGTCGAGGACGATGACCGTCCGGAAGATTGAGGTCCGCGAGCGCGTCATGGCGCGCAACGACGAACTGGCGGCACAGGTTCGCGCGCGGCTTGCCGCGCACGGCATCACCGCCATCAACCTCATGTCGTCGCCCGGCGCAGGAAAGACGACCCTGCTCGAGCGCACCCTCGCCGTGCTTGGCGAGCCGCTCGACATTGCTGTCGTAGCCGGCGACTGCCAGACCCAGAACGATGCGGACCGGCTCGCCGCGCATACCGGGCGCCTGGTGCAGGCCATCGTCACCGGTGGCGCCTGTCATCTGGACGCACTGCAGGTCAGCGACGCGCTCGATCACATTGACCTCGAGCGCACGCGGCTCCTGATCATCGAGAACGTGGGCAACCTGGTCTGCCCCGCGAGCTGGGACCTGGGCGAGCGCTCGCGGGTGGTGCTGTTCACCGTCACGGAGGGCGATGACAAGCCGCTCAAGTACCCCAAGATGTTCGAGAAGGCGGATTGGGTGGTGCTGACCAAGACTGATCTGCTTCCGTACGTGCCGTTCGACGTGGACCGGGCGGTGCGCCACTGCCTGCAGGTGAACCCGGCGCTGCGGTTCATCCACGTGTCAGCGATAACCGGTGACGGCATGGGCGAGTGGTTCGACTTCCTGCGCCGGTCAGTCGGGCCGACGGCGAGCGTTTGATGGCCACCGCCCCGCCGATCGCCGCACGGCACCTCAAGGTGACCGGCATCGTGCAGGGTGTCGGCTTCCGGCCGTTTGTGCATCGGCTCGCCGACCGGCTCAGTATCGCTGGATGGGTGCGCAACGTCGCGGGGACCGTGGAGATCCGTCTTGAGGGAGCGCCGGAGCAGCTCGACGCCTTCGAGCACTCGCTGCGCACTCAGGCGCCTCCGGTCGCGCGCATTGACGGTGTGTCGTCAACGCCGGCCGAGGCGGAGGGGGCCGCCGGCTTCGCCATCGTCGAGAGCGTGGACGCCGACACCTTGCGCCCGGTGCCGCCCGACGTGGCGATCTGCGCGCCGTGCGAACGCGAGCTGTTCGACCGAACCGACCGGCGTTTTCGGCATCCGTTCATCACGTGCACCGACTGCGGTCCGCGCTACACGATCATTGACGGGTTGCCGTATGATCGCGAACGCACCTCGATGAAGGCGTTCGCTTGCTGCCCGCGCTGTGCGACCGAGTATGCCTCGAGCAGCGACCGCCGCTTCCACGCGGAGACCGTCGCGTGTCCCGAGTGCGGCCCGCGCGTCTGGTTCGAGGGCGCGGACGGCACAGGGCACGCGGACGGCGATACCGCCATCGGGCGCGCCGCCACGGCGCTGCGTATGGGGGCGGTCGTCGGCGTGCGGGGCCTCGGCGGATTCCACCTCGCGGTGGACGCCACCAACGACGCGGCGATCCGCCTCTTGCGCGCGCGCAAGCATCGCGACGCCAAGCCGCTCGCCGTGATGGTGCGCACGCTCGATGACGCGCGTTCCGTGGCGCACGTGAGCGAGCACGAGGCGGCGGTGCTCATGTCGAGCGCCCGGCCCATCGTCCTGTTGCGTTCGCGCGCCGAGTCGCTGCTCGCAAGCGCGCTCGCTCCGGGGCTCGATCGCGTGGGCGTGATGCTGGCTTACACGCCGCTGCACCACTTGCTGCTCGAGGCCGCCGGCCGGCCGCTGGTGATGACAAGCGGCAACCTGAGCGACGAACCGATCGCCATCGGGCTCGACGAGGGGCGCACGCGCCTGCGGCCGCTCGTCGACGCGTTCCTGCTGCACGATCGCGACATCCTGTCGCGCTGCGACGACTCGGTGGTACGCGTCGCCGGCGCGCACGACATCCTCCTGAGGCGCGCGCGCGGATACGCGCCGGCGCCCATCGCCCTTCCCGTGGCGTCGCCACATGCGCTCATCGCCGTGGGGCCGCACCTCAAGAACACCTTCACGCTCGTGCGAGGCGACCAGGCGTTCGTCAGTCCGCACATCGGCGATCTCGAGGGGCTCGAGGCGATGGACCACTGGCGGCAGGCGTACGATCGCTACCGGCAGCTCTTCCGAGTCGAGCCGACGGTCGCCGTGCGCGACTTGCACCCCGGCTATCTCTCCACGCGGCTTGCCGAGGAGCTTGGCCTCGATCGCGTCATTGCGGTGCAACACCACCATGCGCACATCGCGGCCGTGGCCGCCGAGCACGGCGTCACGACGACGGTGCTCGGGCTCGCGTTCGACGGCACCGGCTACGGGGACGATGGCACCGTCTGGGGGGCAGAAGCGCTCGTCTGCGACCTGTCGGGTTATCGTCGCGTGGCGCAGCTGCGCAATGTGGCGCTGCCCGGTGGTGACCTTGCCGCTCGCGAACCGTGGCGCGTGGCGGTCGGCTACGAGGCGCTCGCCGGCTGGCAGTCGCCTGCCTTCTCGCTCGCGTGCTACGGCGTGCCGCTTGCGTTCCGCACGGCGGCTCAGCAGCAGGTGGCGCGGGGGGTGAATGCGCCGCTCGCGTCGTCCATGGGACGCCTGTTCGACGCGGCAGCGGCCGTGCTCGGTGTGCGGCGCCACGCATCGTTCGAGGGACAGGCCGCCATGGAACTGGAGGCGCTCGCCGGCGATCTCCACGCCGCGCCGCTGCCGTTTCCGATCTGCGAGTCGGACGGCCGCCTCCATCTCGACCCGGTACCGCTGCTCACGGCGCTTGGCGAGGGACGGCAGCACGGAGTGGACGTTGCGCTCCTCGCCGCGCAGTTCCACCAGAGTGTCGCGGAGGCGTGGGTGGACGTGGCGCGCATCATCGCCGGCAGCGTCGGTCTCGACACCGTGGTGCTGGGCGGCGGGTCGTTCCAGAACGCGCGCCTGCTCACCTGCATGTCGCGGCGGCTCTCCGAGTCGCGCCTGCGCGTGCTGGTGGCGCGGCAGCTGGGTCCGAACGATGGCGCAATCAGTTATGGACAGGCGGCCATCGCCGCCTGGCAGCTGTCTCGGGAGGAATGATATGTGCCTCGGTATTCCCGGCAAGATCCAGAGCATCCGTGACGACACCGGCCTCGCCATGGGCGTCGTTGACTTTGGCGGCGTTCGCCGCGACGTCTGCCTGCAGTACGTGGCTGGCGAAGTGTCGGTGGGCGACTACGTAATCGTCCACGTCGGTTTCGCCATCACGAAGCTGGACGAGGCGGAGGCGCAGCGCACGTTCGAGATCCTGCGCGAGATGAGCCAGCTCGACGAGCTCGAGTGGATGAAGGACTCGGCGGGGCAGGAGGGGCAGCGCCCGGAGACGACGACGTGAGATACCTGTCAGAGTACCGCGATGCCGATGTCGCGAGGTCGCTGATCACCCGCATCAAGGGGCGTGCCACGCGGTGCTGGACCTTGATGGAGGTCTGCGGCGGCCAGACGCATACCATCGTGCGCCAGGGGCTGGATGAACTGCTCGAGGGGGCGGTGGAGATGATCCACGGGCCGGGCTGCCCGGTCTGCGTCACGCCGCTCGAGCAGATTGACAAGGCGCTCGCGATCGCCGCGCGTCCCGGCGTGATCTTCACGTCCTTTGGCGACATGCTGCGCGTCCCCGGCAGCGACTGCGACCTGCAGCAGGTGCGCGCGCGCGGCGGCGACGTGAAGGTGGTCTATTCGCCGCTCGATGCCCTGGCGCTCGCCCAGCGGAATCCAGACAAGGAAGTGGTCTTCTTCGCCGTCGGCTTCGAAACGACCGCCCCGGCCAATGCCATGGCGGTCTGGCGCGCCCGGGACCTCGGCGTGCGGAACTTCAGCGTGCTGGTTTCGCACGTCACCGTGCCGCCGGCGATCACGGCGATTCTCACCGCGCCCGGCAACCGCGTGCAGGGCTTCCTCGCGGCAGGCCACGTCTGCGCGGTGATGGGCTATACGGAATACGAGCCGATCGCCGAGCAGTACAAGGTGCCGATCATCATCACGGGCTTCGAGCCTGTGGACATCCTCGAGGGAATCTCGATGGCGGTGAACCAGCTCGAAGAGGGCCGGCATGAGGTGGAAAACCAGTACGTGCGCTCGGTGCGCCGCCTGGGAACGCCCCCGGCCCGCGCGCTGGTGCAGCAGGTCTTCGAGCTGGCCAACAGGCAGTGGCGCGGCATAGGCGAGATCCCGATGAGCGGGCTGAAACTGCGCGACGAGTTCTCGGCCTACGACGCCGAGCGCAGGTTCGGCGTCGGCGACCTGAAGGTGACCGAGTCCGAGGCGTGCAAGGCGGGCGAGGTGCTCACCGGACGCATCAAGCCGCCGCAGTGCCCCGCGTTCGGCACGCTTTGCATGCCAGAGCGTCCCCTCGGCGCGCCCATGGTTTCCACCGAGGGCGCCTGCGCCGCCTACTACAACCTCGCCAAGTACCGCACCGCCGATCCCCTGGAGACCGCGCCGTGACAAAGCCGGCGAATCCCGCGGCGCTGCAGTGCCCGGTGCCCGTCGAAGCCACCGACCGCGTGCAACTCGGGCACGGCTCGGGCGGCAAGCTCAGCGCGCAGCTCGTGGCGCGCCACTTCCTGCCGCGTTTCGAGAACGCGGCGCTGGCGCAGCTTGGTGATGCGTCCATCGTGAGCATCGGTGGCGCGGAGATCGCCGTCTCCACCGATTCATTCGTCGTGCAGCCCATCGAGTTTCCGGGCGGGAACATCGGCTCGCTGGCGGTGCACGGCACGCTCAATGACGTGGCGATGATGGGCGCGCGACCCGTCTGCCTGACGGCCGGCTTCATTCTCGAGGAAGGGCTGCCGTTGGCCGTGCTCGACCGCGTGATCGTCGAGATGGCGCGTGCCGCGCGCGAGGCCGGCGTGCCGATTGTCGCTGGCGACACCAAGGTGGTGGAGCGCGGCAAGGCCGATGGGCTCTTCATCAACACCACCGGGCTGGGCGTCATTGATCCGGCGTTTCGGCCGGCGCCGGCGCGCGCCCAACCGGGCGACGCGATCATCGTCAGCGGACCCATCGCGCGGCACGGCATGGCGATCATGGCCGCGCGCGAGGGGATGTCGTTCGAGAGCGCGATCACCAGCGACAGCGCGTCGCTCGCGCCGCTCGTGGACGCCCTGCGCGCCGCCGGCCTTGACGTGCACGTGCTGCGCGACCCGACGCGCGGCGGCGTGGCCAGCGCGCTCAACGAGATTGCGGTGGCGTCGAGCGTGGGTATCGAGATTGAAGAGATGACGCTGCCGATCCCCGGCGACGTGCGCGCGGCGTGCGAGATGCTGGGGCTCGATCCGCTGTATGTGGCCAACGAAGGCGTGCTCGTGGCGTTTGTGCCCGAGGCCCAGGCCGCGCGCGCTCTCGTGGCGCTGCGATCACATCCGCTGGGCGCCGACGCGGTGCGCATCGGCGTCGTGGTCGCCGTGCATCCGCGCATCGTTGCACTGCGAACCGCACTCGGCGGCACGCGCGTGGTGGACCTGCTTCCCGGCGACCAACTACCGCGCATCTGCTAACCGTTGTAGTGGCGACTCCCCGTCGCCATCGGGGTTCCTCTCACAGTGTTGTGAGTCAATCAATAACTAGGTTGACTTCTTGCGTGGTTGTGCTTAACGAGGACACAGCTCTTCCTTGTGGAGCATGTGGAGGCGCAGCGTATGGCGTTGCCGGTCAACCTCGATTCGCGCGATCCAGGTGTCGTCGCGCCGCAGACTCAAACAAGACCGCAGCCGAGCAGTCGGTTGCTCGAGTTGGTGCGGCCCTCGCTCCTCGCTGAAGTTCAGCGACACGGCAAGTTCGATAGCAGTTGCCTGAACTGCGGCGGTTGCTCCGTCGTGTGCGACTTGCCCTACGGCAACGTGACATTCCCGCGCAAACCCATCCACCGAGTGGTTGTCGGCGCGAGGGACGCGGTCCTCGAGGGGCTCGAGCCGTGGTTGTGTCACGACTGCGGCGACTGCTCCGTCGCGTGCCCTCGCGAGGCCGATCCGGCCGCGTCCATGCGGACGCTTCGCCGTTACCTCACCGGGCAGTATGACGCGACGGGACTCGCGTCGCGGATCCTCCGCTCCCGCGCCTGGCACTTGGGCGCGCTTGGTGTAACGGCAGCGCTGGTCTTCGCGCTCGTGGTCGTCTACCACCTGTATTGGGCCGAGATGTCGCTGCCCGACTTCGTCGCGACGGCCATGCCGATGGAGCACATGTTTCCGATGATCCAGTACTTCACCTGGATCTCCTATGCGCTCCCGGTTGTCTTCCTCGCCGCGCACGTCTACCGGATGCACCGGTTCACGATGCGCGGCCGGCCCCCGGCGTTACGCCACTTCCTCGCTGAGGCAAAGACGCTGTTCGTCCACGCGGTCGCGCAGAAGGAGATGCGGGAGTGCCCGTCGGAGGCACATGGAGTGCCGGTCGTCACCTGGTGGCTGTACCAGGGGAGCGCCGAGATCGTGCCCCGACGGTGGATCAAGCATTGGCTGATGGCGGTGGGGACGGTGATGATGCTCGTCGTGACCGCCGCCTTCCTTGAGTGGTTCCAGACCGACGTCGTCCATCCCGTTGTCCACCCGCAGCGGTGGCTGGGGTATCTCGCCACGGTGTTCATCCTGTGGGGCACCACCGATTCCCTGGTGCGGCGCATCCGTCGCCCGGGAGAGAACCCGCTGCGCACGCGGGGCGGACTGTCGCTTCCCCTGCTCCTGTGGCTCACGGCCGTGAGCGGGATCGTGCTGCACGTCCTTCGCCTGCTCGGCTTCGACCTGGCGACCCATTACGCGTACGCGGTACACCTGGCGATCTGTGTGCCCATGGTCGTCGTCGAGGTGCCGTTCGGGGAATGGGCGCACATGATCGACCGACCGCTGGGGCTCTACTTCCACGCGATCCGCGCGAGAGCGCAGAAAGAACTTCCTGCCGAGGCGGGCCTCGAGTCCGTACGTTCATGATCGAGAGAGCGCAGTCTGACATCGTAGCGCGCGCGCCGTCGGACGTGATTGAGCCCGCGCCGTCGGACACGATCGGCGCCGCGCTCGTCGTCGGTGGTGGCATCGGCGGCATACAGGCCGCCCTCGACTTGGCCGGGGCCGGAATCAAGGTCTTCCTCGTGGAGAAGACGCCGGGCGTCGGCGGCGTCATGGCGCAGCTCGACAAGACGTTCCCAACCAACGATTGCTCGATGTGCACGATGGCGCCGCGTTTGGCGGACCTGAGCCGGCACAAGGACATCGAGATCATCACCCTCGCAGACGTCATGCGGGTCACCGGCGACCCGGGACAGTTCACCGTCACGGTCCGCCAGCGGCCCCGCTACGTGGACCTCGCGAAGTGCACCGGTTGCGGCGTATGCGCGACCGTCTGTCCCATCACGCAGCCATCGGAGTTCGATCTGGGCCTGGCGGATCGCAAGGCGATCTACCTTCCCTTCCCCCAGACGGTTCCCAATGTCTATACGATTGCCCGGCGAGGCACGGCCCCGTGTCAGGCGGGGTGTCCCATCCATCAGAGCGCCCAGGGGTACGTCCGGCTTATTGCCGAAGGCCGATTCGAAGAGGCGCTCAAGGTCATCCTCCGTGACAACCCTCTCCCGTCGATCTGCGGTCGGGTCTGCACCCATCCGTGCACGGCGAAATGCACCCGGGGCAGTGTCGATGAGCGGATCAACCTGCCGGGGCTCAAGCGCTTCATCACCGACAGGTATCCCAACTACTCCGTGCCGGAGCCAAGGCTGCCGGCACGCGGCCAGCAAGTCGCGATCGTCGGCTCCGGACCTGCCGGTCTCCTGTGTGCCCATGGTCTTCGCAAGAAGGGCTACAGGCCGACGATCTACGAAGCGCTTCCCGTAGCGGGCGGAATGCTCGCGGTTGGCATTCCGTCCTTCCGGTTGCCCCGCCCAATTCTGGACGCGGAAATCGAGCGGCTCCGTGCGAGCGGAATCGACATCAGGCTGAACACGCCCGTGGGCGAAGGCCTGACGCTCGACGATCTGCGGAAGGAATACGCGGCCGTCTTCCTTGCGATTGGTGCACACGTGGAACGGAGACTCGTCGTTCCGGGCGAGGATCTTCCGGGAGTGACGGGAGGGATCCAGTTCCTGCGTCGCGTTCATCTGAAAGGTCCGTTCGATCCCGGGCGACGCGTGCTGGTGATCGGCGGCGGGAACTCCGCGCTGGACGCCGCGCGGACGGCCCTGCGTTGCGGCGCCGAGGATGTGACGATCGTCTACCGGCGGACGCGGGCGGAGATGCCGGCCGATGAACGCGAGATAGAGGACGCGGAACGGGAGGGCGTCAAACTGCAGTTCCTTGCGGCCCCGCAGTCGTTCAAGGCTGCCCGCAGTGGACGCGTCGGTGGTCTCGAGTGTCTGCGAATGCGACTTGGTGCCTCCGACTCCAGCGGACGGCGGACCCCGCAGCCGATCGCGGGCTCGGAGTTCGTTCTCCCCTGCGACGCCGTCGTCGTCACGATCGGCCAGGTCCCGGACCTGGAGGCCCTCGGCGTGCGCATGGGGCTCGAAGCCACGAAGTGGGGAACGCTGCAAGCTGACCCGGTAACGCTGGAGACCGGTCTTCCCGGGGTGTTCGCCGGGGGCGATTGCGTCACCGGACCGGACGTGATCGTCCATGCGATGATGGCCGGCAAGACGGCCGCGAACTCGATCGATCGCTTTCTCACCGGCCAGAGTCTTCGGGCTGGGCGCGAGCTGGAAGGGCCGTACACGACCGACTACGTCGTAGACACCACAGGAGTCCTCTTCCGGCGGCAGGTCCCCATCCCTGCGCTCGACCCGGCCACGAGGGCGACGGGGTTTCACGAGGTCCATGTCGGCTACAACGAGGCGGAGGCCAAGGCCGAGGCGTCGCGTTGCCTCTCCTGCGGGATCTGCTGTGACTGCCACCTCTGTGATGACGCCTGCGGCCCCAAGGCCATCGACTATACGCAGAAGGAGGCAATCCGCGAACTGAAGGTTGGTGCCATCGTCCTCGCCCCCGGTTACGACCTCTTCGACGCCCAGGAGAAGCACCACCTCGGATTCGGCCGGTTCGAGAACGTCGTGTCGGCTCTCCAGTTCGAGCGGATCCTCTCGGCCTCGGGTCCCTACCTTGGGCACGTCGTCCGGCCCTCGGATCACACCGTACCCCGGCGAATCGCCTTCATCCAGTGCGTGGGCTCCCGGGATGCCGAGCGGGACTACTGCTCCTCGGTGTGCTGCATGTACGCGACGAAGGAGGCCCTGATCGCCAAGGAGCACTGCGGCAAGGAGCTCGAGACCGACATCTTCTTCATGGACGCGCGGGCCCACGGCAAGGGGTTCGAGACGTACTATCACCGGGCCCTGTCGCAGGGCGTGAACTACATCCGCAGTCGGCCGCCGGTACTCGAGGAGAACCCCGCGAGCGGCAACATCATCGTCAAGTACCTGACCGAGGACGATGCGAAGGTGGAGCGGGAGTACGATCTTGTCGTTCTCGCCACCGGCATGCTCCCCCCGCGCGACGCCCCGGCACTGGCGAAGACCTTCGGCATCGCACTGAACGAGTTCGGCTTCTGCCGGACCGCCCCGTTCGAGCCCGTCGCGACTTCGCGCGAGGGCATCTTCGTCTGCGGCCCCTTCTCCGAGCCGAAAGACATTCCCGAGTCGGTGATGCAGGCGTCGGGCGCGGCATCGAAGGTCCTGGCCCTGCTGCGCGACGCCCGCGGGTCGCTCATCGCGCCGAAGGTCTATCCGCCCGAGCGGGACGTGACCGGCGAGGAGCCGCGCGTGGGCGTGTTCGTTTGCCACTGCGGGTCGAACATCGCCGGCTTTGTCGACGTGGCGAGTGTCGCCGAGTATGCCCGCAGCCTGCCCAACGTCGTCCACGCCGAGACCAACCTGTACACGTGCTCGACGGACACGCAGGAACGGATCAAGGAGAAGATCCGGGAGCATGGCCTGAACCGCGTCGTGGTGGCTTCGTGTTCACCGCGAACGCACGAGCCGTTGTTCCGCAGCACCTGTCGCGAAGCGGGGCTGAACCCGTACCTCTTCGAGATGGCGAACATTCGCGACCAGTGCTCGTGGGTCCACATGCATGAACCGGAGCGGGCCACGCAGAAGTCGAAGGATCTCGTCCGTATGGCGCTGGCCAAAGCGCGGCTGCTCGAGCCGCTCCAGAAGGGCACGGCCCCGGTGCACAAGGCCGCGCTCGTGGTGGGCGGTGGCCTGGCCGGCATGGTGTCGTCCCTGGACCTTGCCGAACAGGGCTACGCGGTCTGCCTGGTGGAGCGGGACGCCGAGCTCGGCGGCAACCTGCGACGAATCCATGACCTGGGGAACGGCAAGGATCCGCAGGAAGGCCTCCGGTCGCTCGTCTCGAGGGTTCGCGCGAACGAACGGATCCGCGTGTGCACCGAGTCGGCGGTCCAGACGATCGACGGTTCGGTCGGCAGCTTCGAGGCGACGATTGCGCACGGCGGGTCCGTCGAGCGGTTCAAGCACGGTGTCGTCGTCGTGGCCACGGGAGCGAAGGAGCTCCGGACGACCGAGCACCTGTACGGCGAGAACGAACGGGTCCTGACGCAGCTCGAGCTGGAGGAGCGCCTGGCCGCTCGCGGCGCCGCCGACCTGCCGTCCACGGTCGTGATGATTCAGTGCGTCGGTTCGCGCGATGCGGAACGGCCGTACTGCTCACGCGTCTGCTGCTTTGAGGCCATCAAGAACGCGCTGAAGATCAAGGAGCTGAGTCCGCACACCAGCGTGTATGTCCTGTATCGGGATATCAGGACGTACGGGTTCCGGGAGAAGTTCTATACGAAGGCGCGGCAGCTGGGCGTTGTCTTCCTCCGTCACGAGGACGATCGCAAACCCGCCGTGACCCGCACCGGCGACGGCCTGGTCGTCACGGTCTTCGATCCGCAGCTCAAGCGGGAGGTCGCCATCGAGGCCGGCCTGATCGTGCTCTCGGTGGCGACGGTGCCGCACGAGGAGAACAAGGCCCTCGCCCAGGTCCTGAAGGTACCAAGGAACGAGGATGGCTTCTTCCTCGAAGCCCATATGAAACTGCGGCCTGTGGACTTCTCCACCGAAGGGGTCTTTCTCGCGGGTCTTGCCCATTCGGCCAAGTCTGTCGAGGAGACGATCGCCCAGGCTTCGGCGGCCTCGGCCCGGGCGGGCGGCGTGCTGTCCCAAGATACGCTCGAGCTGGAGGCGACGGTCTCCTGCGTCATGGAGGAGAGCTGCGACGGCTGCGCCTACTGCGTCGATGTGTGCCCGTACAGGGCCATCACGCTCGTCGAGTACATCCGTCGCGGCGCCGTCAAGAAGGTGATCGAGGTCAACGAGTCACTGTGCAAGGGATGTGGCACCTGCCAGGCGACCTGTCCGAAGCAGGGGGTCGTCATCCGCGGGTTCACCCTCGAGCAGATCGCCGCGCAGGTGAGCGCGGCACTGGAGGTTGCGTGAACGAGCAACTGAACGGGGAGTTCGAGCCCGTCATCGTTGCATTCGCCTGCAACTGGTGCTCTTACGCCGGGGCGGACCTTGCCGGCGTCTCACGCCTGCAGTATCCACCGAACGCGCGCATCGTGCGCGTGCTGTGCACCGGGATGATCCACCCGAACCTCGTCGTTGACGCCTTCACCAAGGGGGCCGACGGCGTCCTTGTCTGCGGCTGCCACCTCGGTGACTGCCACTACATCGACGGCAACGAGAAGGCAGAGCGACGGGCCGACGCCGTGAAACTCATGCTCGGCGACTTCGGGATCGAGGAGGAGCGGTTCGCGCTGGAGTGGATCTCCGCCGCCGAAGGGCCACGGTTCGCGCAAGTGATGACGGAGTTCACCGAGCAGGTGCGGAGGGTGGGGCCAAGCCCCTACTAAGGTATGAACGTGCCGAATGCGCGACTGGTCGAGGGAAAGAAGTTCTTCTGGGACGGCAGGGAGTATCCTGTGCGCGACGACGCCGCGACGGCGCAGGCCGCCTATGAACGTGACGGTTTCGAGACCTGCACATCCGAGGGCGAGGGGGTGTTCTCGGTGTACACGCGGCGGGTGGCCACGCAGGTGATTGACGCGAAGATGAACTGAGCGGAGTCCCTGGCGAGGTTCCGTCAGCAGCTAGTGGTCGCGGCCGCGCGTTCTGCAGCCGCCGACTGACCGCCAGAGGGGAATATCCGGCTTGATTGACTTCTCCCAAGGTTTTGGTTATTGAATTGCGGGCGCGATAGCCGGCGTCTTCAAAGGTGGTGAACATGGCCACGTCGGTTCACCAGGTGTCGAGCGGCTCGGAGGTCGTCGAGCCGAGAGCGCATGCGCGTGGGATTCCGCCCCGCCTGCGCCCAGAGACCCCTGTGGCACTCCGTCCCTCGCTGCTCGCTGAGGTCCAGCGACACGGCAAGTTCGATGCGAGCTGCATGAACTGCGGCGGGTGCTCCGTCGTCTGCGATTTGACCGTCGGCGACGTGACGTTCCCGCGCAAGCCTATCCATAGGGTCCTCATCGGCGCGAAGGACGCCGTGCTCGAGGGCCTCGAGCCCTGGCTCTGTCACGACTGCGGGGACTGCTCCATCGCCTGCCCGCGCCTGGCGGATCCGGCGGCATCCATGCGGACGCTCCGGCGATACCTCACGGGCCAGTACGACGGCACCGGGCTTGCCACCCGTGTGCTTCGCTCCCGGGCATGGCACCTTGGCGCGCTCGTTACGGTGGGGGCCGTCGTCCTCGTCCTCGTCGTGCTCTACCATCTCGAGTGGGCCGGGCTATCGGTTGCGGACTTCGCGACGCCCCTCGGCATGGAGCACATGTTCCCGAAGATCCTGTACTTCACCTGGATCGTCTACGCGATCCCAGTACTGTTTCTCTTCGGCCACGTGAACCGCCTGCGCCGGTTCGCGATGGGCAACACGCGTCCAGCGCTGCGCCACTTCGCCGCCGAGGCAAGGACACTCTTCGTCCAAATGACGACGCAGTCCGGGATGCGGGAGTGCCCGACGGAGGCGCGCGGCGCGCCCGTCGTCAGTTGGTGGCTGTACGCGACGGAGAGCGCGGAAGCCGTGCCCCGGCGGTGGCTCAAGCACTGGCTGATGGCCTTGGGGACCGTGATGATGTTCGTCCTCACCGCCGCCTTCCTCCCCTGGTTCCAGACTGACAGTATCTACCCCGTCGTCCACCCGCAGCGGTGGCTGGGCTACCTTGCCACCGCGTTCATTCTCTGGGGGACGACTGATACGCTGCTGCGTCGTCTCCGCCGCCCGAAAGAGAGCGTGTCGAGGGAGCGCGGGCCGCTCTCGCTTCCGCTCCTCCTGTGGCTTACCGCGATGAGCGGGATCGTGCTTCATGTCTTCCGGTACTTGGGGCTTGAACTCGCCACGCACTACGCCTACGCCATCCACCTCGTCATCTGCGTGCCGATGGTCGTCGTGGAGATACCGTTCGGCGAATGGGCACACATGATCGATCGGCCGCTGGCGCTCTACTTCCATGCGGTGCGCGAACGGACTCGCAAGGAACTTCCCGCGGAGGAGGGCCTCGCGCCCGCACGACCATGATCGAGAGAGCGCAATCGGGCATTATCGAGGGAGCGCCGTCGGAGAAGATCGGCGCCGCGCTCGTCGTCGGTGGCGGCATCGGCGGCATGCAGGCCGCCCTCGACTTGGCAGGAGCGGGGATCAAGGTCTTCCTTGTGGAGAAGACGCCGGGCGCCGGCGGCATCATGGCGCAGCTCGACAAGACCTTTCCGACCAACGATTGCGCCATGTGCACGATGGCTCCGCGGCTGGCGGACCTGAGCCGGCACAAGGACATCGAGTTGCTTACTCTCGCCGAGGTCGAGCGCATCGAGGGGGGTCCCGGGAACTTCAGCGTGACGGTCAGGCAGAAGGCCCGATACGTCGACGAGTCCAAGTGCACCGGCTGCGGGAGCTGCGTCGCGAGTTGTCCCGTCCGCTATCGTGTCCAGCCCATTCCCGAGGAACGCCGGGCGGTTCCGGACCTCGCCGCCGACGACAGATCGAGGGTTTCGGAGATCCTGACGCGGTGGAAGGGGCGCGAAGGACCGTTGATGCCGATCCTCCAGGAGATCAACGCCCACTTCAACTACTTCCCCGAGCCGGTGCTACGCCTCGTCGCCCAGAAGACGGGCGTTCCGCTCACCCATATCTACCGGATTGCCACCTTCTACAGCGCCTTCAGCCTCACGCCGCGGGGCAAGTACACCATCAACGTGTGCATGGGCACCACCTGCTACGTGCGCGGGTCGGAGCGGCTGATGGAGAAGTTCACTTCCCTCCTTGGCGTGGACGTAGACCAGACGACGCCGGACGCGCTCTTCACTCTGAAGACGGTCCGCTGCATCGGCTGCTGCGGTCTGGCGCCGGCGACGATGATCGGAGGCGACGTCCACGGGAAGCTCGCGATCAACGACGTCCCCCGGATCGTCGAGGGGTACCGGAAGGGTGAGGCCGCCTGACGATGTCCGCGCCGGCGATGCAGGATCTCTTCACGATGCGGGAGTGCGCGAAGGCGACCGTCGCTCTCCAGAACCTCCGGACGCGGCTCGTCGTGCATATGGGAACGTGCGGGACTGCGGCGGGAGCGAAGCCGGTGCTCGACGTGTTCCGGGCCGAGCTCACGAAGAGCGGCCTCACCGATATCCAGATCGTGACGACCGGGTGCGCCGGCCTCTGTTCCGCCGAACCCATGGCCACGGTGGAGGTCCGCGATTCGCCCCCGGTGCGCTACGCGAACCTCACGCCGGAGATAGCGACGATGGTCTTCGCCGAGCACGTACTCGGCGGCCATGTCGTGACGCCGCACGTCTTGGATTCCGGGATCCCGTTCTTCCGCAAGCAGACTCCCGTCGTCCTCCGCAACGCGGGGCAGATCGACCCGGAGAAGATCGACGACTACATCGTGCGCGACGGCTACGCGGCGCTGGCGAAGGCCATCGTCGAGATGACGCCGTCGGCTATCGTCGAAGCGGTCACGGCCTCGGGCCTGCGGGGTCGGGGGGGCGGTGGCTTTCCGACGGGCCGCAAATGGCGCGCCTGCCTCACCGAAACGAGGACCCCCAAGTATATCGTCGGCAACTGCGACGAGGGTGACCCCGGCGCGTTCATGGACCGCAGCCTGCTCGAAGCGGACCCGCACGCGGTCATCGAGGGCATCACGATCGCGGCCCGGGCCGTCGGTGCCACGCACGGCTACGTGTACATCCGGACGGAGTACCCGGTCGCCATCGAGCGCCTGCGCACGGCGATCGCACAGGCGCGGGAACGGAGACTGATCGGCGCTGACATCCTCGGGTCGGGCTTCTCCTTCGACCTCGAGATCCGCGAAGGCTCCGGCGCGTTCGTCTGCGGCGAGGAGACGGCGCTCCTGCGGTCGATCGAGGGCGCAGTCCCCGAGCCACGCCAGCGGCCGCCGTACCCGGTGCAGTCGGGGCTGTGGGGCCAGCCAACGGTCATCAACAACGTCGAGACATTGGCCAACGTGCCGTGGATCGTGTTGCATGGCGCCGAAGAGTTCGCGCGCATCGGCACGCCGACCAGCACGGGAACCAAGATCTTCTCGCTCGTGGGGAAGATCAACAACACGGGACTCATCGAGGTCCCGATGGGGCTCCCGCTCCGCGAGATCATCTACGGTATCGGCGGCGGGATTCCCCACGGCAAGCAGTTCAAGGCCGTGCAGACGGGCGGGCCGTCCGGCGGGTGCATCCCGGCGAGCCTCATGGACCTCCCCATCGACTACGAGAGCCTGCAGGAAGCGGGATCCATCATGGGCTCCGGCGGGATGATCGTGATGGATGAGGACACGTGCGTCGTGGACGTCGCGAAGTTCTTCCTCCAGTTCACGAACGACGAGTCATGCGGCAAATGCACCTCGTGCCGCGACGGCAGCGCGGCGCTCCTCGAGGTCCTCACCCGGATCTCGGACGGTGAGGGACGCGAGGGCGACCTGGAGTTCCTTGACGAGCTGGGCCAGGCGGTGAAGGACACCTCCATGTGTGGGCTGGGCCAGAGTCTTCCCAACCCGGTGCTGTCGACGCTGCGCCACTTCCGCGACGAGTACGAGGCGCACATCAAGTACCGGAGATGCCCTGCCGCCGTTTGCCGGCAGATCATCTCCTCTCCGTGCCAGTACCTCTGTCCGCTTGGCACCGACGTGCCCGCCTATCTCGCCCTCATCGCCCGCCGGCAATTCCGCGAGGCGATGGACGTGGTGAGGAAGACAAATCCTCTCCCGTTGATCTGCGGGCGGGTCTGCATGGCCCACTGCGAGACCAAGTGCCGCGCGCGCGATTCGGGCGGTGCTATCTCGGTCCGGGAGCTCAAGAGGTTTCTGGCCGACTGGGAGCTGGCGCAGGGCACTCCGCCCCCGGTGACCCCGTTCCCGCGGACGTACACCGAGCGAATCGCAGTCATTGGATCGGGTCCGGCGGGACTGACCGCGGCGTACTGGCTCGCACGTGAAGGGTACGCGATCACGGTCTTCGAGGCACTGCCGGTTGCGGGGGGGATGCTCGCCGTTGGAATCCCGGAGTACCGGCTTCCCCGAAAACTGCTCGAACTCGAAATCGGGGCTATCGCTCAGGCCGGCGTGGAGATTCGGACCAGCGCCCCAGTCAGCGATATTGATGCGCTGCTGAATGACGGATTCGCCGCCGTGCTGATCGCCGCCGGGGCGCACAAGAGCCGCCAGCTCGGTCTCCCCGGCGACGATGCGCCGGGTGTCGTGGATCCCATCGCGATGCTGCGCAGCGTCAACTTGAAGCAACCTGTGCCGCCATTTGGCGATCGCGTTGGCATCGTCGGTGGCGGCAGCACTGCGATGGACGCCGCACGGACCGCACTCCGGCTCTGGGCGAAGGAGGTGACGGTCTTCTACCGCCGGAGCCGCGTGGAGATGCCGGCGGCCGAAGAGGAAGTCGAGGCCGCGCTCGCGGAAGGCGCGAAGATCGAGTACCTCGTCGAGCCGACGCGCATCGTCACGGAAGGCGGCAGACTTCGCGGCATCGAGCTGATTCGCACCAAGCTCGGCGAACCGGACCAGACGGGACGGCGGCGTCCCATTCCCGTGGAAGGGTCGCAGTTCGTCGTCGAACTCGACTCGCTGATGCCGGCCATCTCGCAGGACGCAGACCTCTCGTTCATCCCCGATTCGTCCGGCATCGCTGTCGGCAAAGGCGTCGTCGCCGCCGACCCGGACACATTCGCGACCACGAGGCCGGGCGTCTTCGCGTGCGGCGACGCCGCCACGGGACCGGCGGACGTCACGACCGCCATGGCGACGGCGCGCGTCGCCGCCGAGTCCATCCACAAGTACCTGAGGGGCGAGAAGGCGCACCGGGAATACGCGCCGGTGAGACCATCGGTCGTCGTGGAGCCGCTGGAGTTGGAGGAGGGCGCGGCTTCCGCGCGCGCAGCTATGCGGCGGTTGCCGCCCGAGACGAGAGCGTACTGCTTCGACGAAGTCGAGCTGGGACTCGAGGAGGACGCGGCGGTCGGTGAAGCCCGCCGGTGCCTGCGCTGCGACTGGGAGCCCCACCGGGCGAGGCTGAAGAAGCTGGAAGCCGACAAGGTGGTGACACCGGCGACGCCCGCAAAGCGGTCGAGGGCGCTGGAGGTCCTGAACGTATGATCAGCCTGACGATCAACGACCAGGTGATCCAGGTACCGGAAGGCACCTCGCTGCTCAACGCGGCCGCTCTCGTGGGTGCGAAGATCCCGACGCTCTGTTACCACAAGGCGTTACTTCCCTACGGTGCGTGCCGGCTCTGCGTTGTGGAGGTGCAGACGGCGAATCAACCGGCAGCCGTCCAGGCTTCATGCCAGTATCCGGCGCTCGAGGGATTGGTGGTCCGCACGGACACGCCGCGGATCGCCAGGGCACGCAAGATCGTCGCGGAACTGCTGCTCGCCCGCTGCCCGGATGCGCCGGCGATACGAGAGGTGGCGGCAGCACTTGGTGTCACGAGGACGCGGATTGCGACAAAGAACGACGACTGCATCTACTGCGGTCTGTGCGTCCGGATGTGCGAGCAGCGCATGGGGCGCTCGGCGGTGGGCTTCTCGGGCCGCGGCCTGCGGCGCAAGGTCGAGCCGCCATATGGCAAGCACAACGAGGACTGCTGGACGTGCAGGGCCTGCGACTTCGTTTGCCCGACGGGGAGGCTCGTGTCTGGCCTGACAAGCGGCGCCACTCCCCTCCCGCTCCTCTCCGAATTCGATCGCGGTCTCACAAACCGGCCGGCCATCTCCATCATGTATCCGCAGATGGTGCCGAACCGGCCGGCCATCGACGCGGCAAGCTGTGTCCATCTCCAGCACGGGGGTTGTGGCGTCTGCGAGGAGGTCTGCGGGGTCAAGGCCATCAAGTTCGATGACGTGGACCGGACGATCGAGTTGCAGGTCGGAGCCGTCGTCCTGGCTCCCGGCTATGACCTGTTCGACGCGCGCCTGAAGAGTGGTCTGGGATACGGCAAGTTCCGGAACGTCGTGACCGCTGCCCAGTTCGAGCGGATCCTCTCGGCATCGGGTCCCTTCCTCGGACACGTCGTCCGGCCCTCGGATCACACCGTACCCCGGCGAATCGCCTTCATCCAGTGCGTTGGCTCCCGGGATGCCGAGCGGGACTACTGCTCCTCGGTCTGCTGCATGTACGCGACGAAGGAGGCCCTGCTCGCCAAGGAGCACTGCGGCAAGGATGTAGAGACCGACATCTTCTTCATGGATGCCCGGGCCTACAGCAAGGGCTTCGAAGCGTACTACAACCGTGCGTGCCAGCAGGGCGTGAACTACATCCGCTGCCGGCCGCCCGTGTTCGAAGAGGATCCGGCCACCGGCAACGTCGTCGTCAAGTACCTCACCGAGGACGACACGAAGGCGGAACGCGACTATGACCTCGTCGTCCTGTCGACGGGCCTTCTGCCACCGCACGACGCACCGGAACTCGCGAAGACCTTCGGCATCGCACTGAACGAGTTCGGCTTCTGCCGGACGTCCGTGTTTGAGCCGGTCGAGTCGTCACGCGAGGGCGTCTTCGCTTGTGGCCCGTTCACGGAACCGAAGGATATCCCCGAGACGGTGATGCAGGCCTCCGGCGCGGCCTCGAAAGTCCTCGCCCTCCTGCGCGACGTCCGCGGTACGCTCGTCGCCCCGAAGGTGTACCCGCCCGAGACGGACGTGACCGGGCAGGAACCGCGGATTGGCGTCTTCGTCTGCCACTGCGGCACGAACATCGCCGGCGTCGTGGACGTGGCGGGCGTCGCCGAATACGCCCGTGGCCTGCCCAACGTCGTCTATGCAGAGACCAACCTGTACACGTGCTCCACCGACACGCAGGAGCGAATCAAGGAGAAGATTCACGAGCACGGCCTCAACCGCGTGGTGGTGGCGTCCTGTTCGCCGCGTACGCACGAGCCGCTGTTCCGCGGCAGCTGCCGGGAGGCGGGGCTGAACCCGTACCTCTTCGAGATGGCGAACATCCGCGACCAGTGCTCGTGGGTCCACAGGACCGAACCCGAGCGAGCCACGCAGAAGTCAAAGGATCTCGTCCGCATGGCCCTGGCCAAGTCGCGACTCCTCGAGCCGCTCCGGAAGGGCACGGCACCCGTCAACAAGGCCGCGCTCGTGGTGGGCGGCGGACTTGCCGGTATGGTGTCGGCCCTGGACCTGGCCGAGCAAGGCTACGGCGTATGCCTTGTGGAAAGGGATGCCGCCTTGGGTGGCAATCTGCGGCGTCTCCACAACCTCGGAACCGGCAACGACCCGCAGGCCGCACTCCGGTCACTCGAGTCGAAGGTGCGCGCGCATGAGAAGATTCGCGTCTTCACCGAGGCAACCATCGAGGCCGTGGACGGCTCGGTCGGCAGCTTCAGGAGCACGATCGCCCACAACGGATCGGTCGAGCGCGTTGATCACGGAGTCGTCGTCGTGGCCACGGGGGCGAAGGAGCACCGGCCGAAGGAGCATCTCTACGGCGACGACAAGCGGGTGCTGACGCAGCTCGAGTTGGAGGAGCGCCTGGCCGCGTGCGGAGGCGCGGACCTTCCCGCCACGGTGGTGATGATCCAGTGCGTCGGCTCGCGCGACGCGGAGCGGCCGTACTGCTCGCGCGTCTGCTGCTCCGAGGCCGTCAAGAACGCCCTGAAGATCAAGGAGCTGAGTTCCCGGACCAGCGTCTACGTGCTGTACCGGGACATCAGGACCTACGGTTTCCGGGAGAGCCTCTACACGAAGGCGCGGCAGCAGGGCGTCGTCTTCCTCCGTCACGAGGACGATCGGAAGCCGGTCGTGACCGGCGGCGACGGCGGCCTCGTCGTCACCGTGTGGGACCCGCAACTCCGCCGGGACATCGCCATCGAGGCGGGTTTGGTTGTGCTCTCGGTGGCGACCGTGCCTCACGAGGAGAACAAGGCGCTCGCCCAGCTCCTGAAGGTCCCGCTGAACGAGGACGGCTTCTTCCTCGAAGCCCACATGAAGCTGCGGCCCGTCGACTTCGCCACCGACGGCGTATTCGTCGCGGGCCTTGCCCATTCGGCGAAGTCCGTCGACGAGACGATCGTCCAGGCCGCCGCGGCCTCGGCCCGAGCAGGCGGCGTGCTGTCACACGATGCGCTCGAGTTGGAAGCGACAGTCTCCGAGGTCGTCGAGGAGAAGTGCGACGGCTGCGCCTATTGTGTGGATCCCTGTCCGTTCAAGGCCATCACGCTTATCGAGTACGTCCGCAACGGCACCATCAAGAAGGTGATCGAGGTGAATGAGACCCTGTGCAAGGGATGTGGCACCTGCCAGGCGACCTGTCCGAAGCAGGGGGTCTTCATCCGCGGGTTCACTCTCGAGCAGATCGCCGCACAGGTGAGTGCGGCACTGGAGGTTGCGTGAACGAGCAACTGCACGGGGAGTTCGAACCCGTCATTGTCGCGTTCGCCTGCAACTGGTGCTCCTACGCCGGGGCCGACCTCGCCGGGGTGTCACGCCTGCAGTATCCGACGAACGCCCGCATCGTGCGCGTACTCTGCTCCGGGATGATCCACCCGAACCTCGTCGTCGACGCCTTCACCAAGGGGGCCGACGGCGTCCTTGTGTGCGGCTGTCACATCGGCGACTGCCACTACATCGACGGCAACGTGAAGACGGAGCGCAGGGCCGATGCCATCAAGCTGATGCTCGAGGACTTCGGGATCGAGGAGGAGCGGTTCGCGCTGGAGTGGATCTCCGCCGCCGAAGGACCACGGTTCGCGCAAGTGATGACGGAGTTCACCGAGCAGGTGCGGAGGGTGGGGCCAAGCCCCTACAAGGTATGAACGTGCCGAATGCGCGACTGGTCGAGGGGAAGAAGTTCTTCTGGGACGGCGAGGTGTATCCGTCCCGGGACGCCGCCGCACAGGCGCAGGCCGCGTACGAACGTGACGGTTTCGAGACCTGCACATCCGAGGGCGAGGGGGCGTTCTCGGTGTACACGCGGCGGGTGGTCAGGCAGGTGGGCGATGCGAAGGGCAATTGAAAGAAGGACCAGGCGAGGACCCAATCCCAGAAGAGAGGTGAACAAATGGCTCGACTAGCCGAGGAGTGGTTTGCCACATGTGCCGGTTGCGAGGTCACGATACTCGACATCGGCCCTCCGCTCATTGACATCCTGAAGCAGGTGTCGATCGTGCACATGCCGGTCCTCATGGACCACAAGCTCTACGGCCAGACCGGCGAGGGCACGGAGATGGAGATCCCGGAGGCCGACATCGGGATCATCACGGGCGGCATCCGCACCGAGGAGCACAAGGAAATCGCCCGTGAGATGCGGAAGAAGTGCAAGACCCTCATTTCCATGGGAAGCTGCGCCACGTTCGGCGGCGTGCCGGCCCTGGCGAACCTCTACTCCGCCGCGGACATCCTTAACAAGGCCGATTGCGACAGCGTCTCGACCGACCCTGACGGAAAGCCGAAGGTGGATATCCCCGCGCTGACGGACCGCGTGTACGCGATCAGCGAGGTGGTACCGGTGGACCTCTTCCTTCCCGGTTGCCCCACGACGCCCGAGATGGTTGTCTCGGCGCTGACCGCGCTGCTCGAGGGCAAGCCGTTCACGCTCCCTGCCAAGAGCGTGTGCGATGAGTGCCCCACCAAGCGCGAGAAGAAGGCCACCACGACGCTGAAACGCCGCTTCGAGGCCGCGGAGTTCACACCGGGGAGGCCGCTCAGCGAGATGCGGTGCCTCATGGAGCAGGGGTTTCTGTGTGTCGGGCCCTCGACGCGCGGTGGCTGCGGGGGCAGCGACGGCATTCCGCGTTGCATCAGGGCGTACATGCCGTGCGAGGGATGCTTCGGACCGCTCTCGGAGAAGGCCAACCCCATGGTGGACATGATGGGAGCGCTCTCGACCATCGGACTCGACCCGAAGCAGGTACCTGATCGCGCCGCAACCTTCAACCGATTCAGCGGTGCCGGCGGGCGACTGCGGCCGCTGCCCAAGAGGTGAGCCATGGCCACGACACTCGTCATCCAACCCGTGACCCGCATCGAGGGGCACGCCAAGATCACCATCAAGCTCGACGACGCCGGCGACGTGGAGACCGCGCGCGTGAACGTCATCGAATTGCGCGGCTTCGAGCGCTTCTGCATCGGCCGCCCCGTTGAGGACATGCCGCGCATCACGCCGCGCATCTGCGGCGTCTGCCCGTGGTCGCACCACTTGGCCGCGGCCAAAGCGACCGACGCCGTCTTCGGCGTCACGCCGCCCCCTGCCGGACGCAAACTGCGCGAGCTGTGCAACAGCATCGCCTACATGGAGGAGCACATCCTCCACTTCTACTTCCTGGCGGGCGCGGACTTCCTGCTGGGACCTGACGCCGATTACTCGGTGCGCAACGTCATCGGCATCCTGCAGTCGGCGCCCGAAATCGCGGCGCGCGTCGTCAAGGTCCGCCACATGTGCGCCAAGATGCTCGAGATCCTGGCGGGCAAGGCGATCCACCCGCAGGCCGCCGTCCCCGGCGGCTTCAGCAAGCCGCTGTCGGCCGAGGAGCGCGACCGCCTGCGGCCGATGGCGGACGAAGCCCTGGAACTCGCCAAGTTCACGATCGCATTCGCCAAGGAGAACATCTTCCCGAAGTATCTGGAGGTCGTGAAGACGCTGGGTGTCATCACCACGGGATTCCTAGGCACCGTCGCCGACGACGGAGCCCTCGACCTGTACGACGGCAAGCTGCGCATGATGGCGCCCGATGGCTCGTACGAGGACTTCCCGTACGATCGCTACACCGACTTCATCGCGGAGCACGTGGAGCCGTGGTCCTACCTGAAGTTCCCGTACGCCAAGAAGTGGGGCGCCTTCTCCATGGACCCGGACAAGCCGGGTGGCATCTATCGCACCAACACGCTCGCCCGGATCAACGTCTGCGACCACATCCCGACGCCCTTGGCGCAGGCGGAACTGCTTGAGTTCCGAAAGGCCTTCGGCAGGCCGGCCCAACTCACGCTGCTCTACCACTGGGCTCGGCTCATCGAGTTGCTGTTCAACGCCGAGAACGCCGTCCGCTTCCTGGCCGACAGCGAGATCACAAGCACGGAGACGCGCGTGAAGGTCACGCCTCGCGCCGCGCGAGGCGTGGGGTGCGTGGAGGCGCCCCGCGGGACGCTGATCCACGACTACACGACCGACGCCGACGGCATGCTGACGAACGTGAACCTCATCGTAGGCACGACGCACAACAACGCGCCGATCAACATGTCGGTGACCCAGGCGGCCAAGAGCCTGATCAAGAAGGGCAAGTACGACCAGGGGGTGCTGAACAGGGTGGAGATGGCCATTCGCGCCTACGACCCCTGTCTCTCCTGCGCCACGCATGCGTTGAACGGCAAGCTGGCCGTGCGACTGGACATCGTCAACGCGGACGGCACGCTCATTGACTCACTGACGAACTAGGAGGAAGCTGGTGGCCGGGCTGCCCGTGGACGGGCTTCTTCCCGACTTCTGCGGGAAGCCGACGCTGATTCTCGGCTGCGGCAACATGCTGTTCGGCGACGACGGCTTCGGGTGCGAAGTCGTGGCGTATCTCGAGCGCCACTACGCCGTGCCCGAGGACGTCTGTCTGCTCGACGTGGGCACGGGGGTTCGCAAGCTGCTCTTTACGCTCTGCATCAGTCCGGAGCGCCCGGGGCGGATCCTCGTGCTCGACGCCGTTGACATGGGTCGAGCGGCCGGGGACATCATCGAGATCGATCCGGCCGACATCCCGCAGGTGAAGCTCGACGACTTCTCGATGCATCAGATCCCCACGTCCAACCTGCTACGCGAACTGGAGACCCAATGCGGGGTGGAAGTCCGGGTGCTTGCCTGCCAAACCGGTCCGCTTCCCGGCGAAGTGCGCCCCGGCCTGTCCGCGGCCGTTGGTGCGGCGTTGCCGTCAGCCGCCGCATGGGTGGCCAAGGAGTATTTCCCAGCGGCTTGACACCGAGGGAACCCACTGTCAACATGGTAATTCATTTCTCAGGTAAGGGAATATGGCCACGCCAGACGGTAATCCCTCCACGTTGATTCAGGAGTTTCTGGGGAGCGTCCGCGTCTTCTCGCAGAGCGTCCGGATCGTCGTGGAAGAGCCCCTGCTCGGGAAAGTCGTCGGCGGCCGGCTCACGTTTCCGCAGTACAAGCTGCTGCGCCTGGTCGCAGGCACCAACGGGCACAGCATCGGGGAAGTCGCCTCCATTCTCGGGGTCAGCAGCGCGGCCGCGAGCAAAGGGGTGGACAAGCTGGTGCGCCGCAAGTTCCTCCGTCGCACGGAGGGCAAGCTCGACCGGCGCGCCATGCACCTCTCCCTCACTTCCAAGGGGCAGCGCGCGGTCACCTCGTACGAGCGGGCACGCGATGGCAAGATGCTGGGCATCTTCGAGGCGACGCCGCCCGCCGGGCTGCGCCGGGCTGTCCAACTCCTCGATGGCCTGTCAGCCAGCTTGGTGGACCATGGGGCCGACCCGGAGGAGCTCTGCCTGCAATGTGGGATCTACTTCCCCGACAAATGCGTGGTGCGGCAACTCGGGAAGCGGAAGTGCTTCATCGCTCGCCGCAGGGCGGGGGCGGGTACAGCCGACGACGATCTGAAGAACACGAGCCGCAAACGTACGGGCAAACGTCTGCCACCGACCACTGAGCGGCACTTCCCGTAGTCCCGCCACCAGCGCACCTTTTCCTCGTCCCAACCGTCGAGGGAATCGTGTCGCATGCGCCGGGCTTTCTGGCCCTCATCGAGTCGCTGCGTCCGCAGGTGAAGGAGGTGACGCTTGCCCAGGCGCGTCTACGCCATGCGGCCGGCGCCCATCTGGTGGACATCCGCGAGCAGAGCGAATGGGCCGCAGGACACGCCGCCGGCGCGATGTACCTCGGCAAGGGCATCCTCGAGCGCGACATCGAAGCCATGATCCCCGACAAGGACGCCGAGATCATCCTGTATTGTGGCGGCGGCTACCGCTCCGTGATTTCGGCCGATTCGCTGCAGCGCATGGGCTACCGCAACGTCAGCTCCATGATGGGCGGCTGGCGTGAATGGAGCGCGAGCGGCGCGCCGACGGAGTAGCGGAATGGCCAGGACCATCTTCGATCCGGCGGCGCGCGCAGCGCTGCATGCGCGCATAGGCCGGCTGGACCCCGTGTCGGCCGCGCGCTGGGGGAGGTTCACGGCGCCGCGCATGGTCTCGCACCTCATCGCGGCGATCCGCATCGCGATTGGCGACGAGGCGTCCAGGTTCCGGCCGTCATACCTCGGCAACCGCGCGATCCGGTATCTCGTCATCCACGTGGTGCCGTGGCCCAAGGGGGCGCCCACCGCGCCCGAGATGCTCGCGCGCGTTCCCGAGGCGTGGCCGGCCGACGTCGCGTCTCTGCAGTCGCTCATCGAACGCGCTGCGGCGAACGGTCCCTCAGGAACATGGGCGCAGCACCCGGCCTTCGGCGCCATCTCCGGCCGCGATTGGGGCGTGCTGATCCACAAGCACGTGCACCACCACCTCACGCAGTTCGGCACCTGACCGGCCTCTTCACCCGGAACGATCCATGCTGAAAGAGTTCACCGTGTTCCTCAAGCAGTACGGCGTCATCGGCCTCGCCATCGCCGTGATCATCGGCGGCAAGCTGAACGACCTCGTCACCGCCGTCGTGGGTGGCCTCCTGATGCCGATCGTCGGCGCGGCCACGTCCGCGACGGGGAGCGACTGGCGGGAACTCGTGCTCCCCGTGGGGGCAGTGAAGTTCGAGCTCGGCAAGGTGCTTGGCGCCGGCATCGACTTCGTGATCGTCGCCTTCATCGTCTTCTGGATCGCCAAGAAGATCCTGAAGGAAGAGTCGGTCACGAAGAAGTAGCGCGAGGTCCCCCGGCCATGTTGATCGGCGAGCGGCTCGCCACCGAGCTGCGTCGCGCCTGGAACGGCGAGCCGTGGCACGGGCCGCCGGCGGCGGCGGTGCTGTCGCGACTCACGGCGCAGCAGGCGACCCACCGGCGCGTGCGCGGGTCGCACACGCCGTGGGAGCTGGTGCTGCACCTCACGACCTGGGTGGAGGTGCCGCTGCGGCGGTTCGACGACCCGGCGCTCGCGCCGGGAGACGACGACGACTTTCCGACGCCGACCGTGGCCACCGCTGCGGCCTCCGCCGCGGCCACCGACGCGCAATGGCAGCACGATGTCGCCTCACTCGGCGACGCGGTGGAGCGGTTGGCGCAGCGTGTGGCAGCGATGCCGGACACGGCGCTCGAGGCGGCGGTGGGGGACCACGGGTACTCGTACGTCGAGATGGTGGACGGCGTGGTCCAGCATCTCGCGTATCACGCCGGGCAGATCGCCATGCTCGCGCTGAAGAAGGAAGTGGTAGCCAACGTTGTGGCGCCGGCGCCGCTCTTTCCCCTGGGCGCCGTCGTGCTCGCCGAACTGGCTGACCGCTTCGTCTACGACGCGCACTTCAACCCGCCGCACGCACTCGGCTGGGCGCTCATTGTCGCCGGCGCGGCGCTCGCGTACTGGGCGCACGAGCACTTCGTTGCGCGCCACACGCCGGCCGTGCCGTGGCAGGCGCCGCGCGCGCTCGTGCTTGAGGGGCCGTACCGTTTCACACGGAACCCGATGTACCTTGGCTTCTTCCTGATCCAGGCCGGCATCGGGTGCGTGCGGCACAACGTCCTGTACCTCGCCCTCCTCATCCCGGTGTGGGCATGCCTGCACTGGGGCGTCGTGCTGCGCGAGGAACAGTATCTGCTCAGGAAGTTCGGCGCGCCATATCAGCGACTGCTCGACGCGACGCGGCGCTGGCTGTAGCGGGTGTGAGCGCGTTGTGCCGGTGCGGCACATCTTGGTGGGCATGGCGATGGGTTGCGCCGTGGCCGTTCAAGCACAACCTGTCGCTTCGCCGAGCAACCGGCGTGACGAGCCGCAGCTCGCCCGACCGGACGGCCCGAGAGGTCAGTCTGAGAGCGCATGCCCCCATCCGCCTTCTCCACCCGCGCTCGCGCCGCGTGAGGTCGCATGGTATGCTACGAGCATCCGGATGCAAAGTCCCGATTTCACCACGTTCGCCATCGGCGCTCAGGGCCCAATGCTCACGCCGCTCACGCCGCTCACGCCGCTCACGCCGCTCACGTCGCTCCATTTCGCCCGTCGGGCCGGGTCGCTGCGCCGCGCGCGCGCGGGCATCGCCGCGCAATGAGGCGGCGCACCCGGATCGCGGCCGCGTGCATCGTCTCCGCGACTATTGGCTGCGTCACCGGTGAGCCGGGAGGCCCCGCCGCGCCGCCGAACGCGTCGCCGTCACCGGGCGAGGTCACCGTATCGCTTGGCGCGCCAGAGATGGTGATGCGCTACCGCGAACAGTCGTGCGAGCCGTTCGACCTGCCCGATGTGCAAACGCGAGCGTTCCGCCGCTCGGACGGACGGTTCGTCCTCGTCTCCGGGAACGCACCGCGCAACTATTGGATGGAGGGCACCGGGTTTCACGACTTGCGCCGCGTCTGCCAGCCGGTGCTGGTATCGCACGACGATCCGCGGGCCGAAGTGTTCGACAACCAGGAGTGGATTACGTCGGTGTACCGCGAAGGAGCCGTCGTCCATGCGTTGGTGCACAACGAGTATCACGACCCGGTTGCGGCGAACTGCGGGCCGGGTGATACGTCGCCCGCGAACCCGTGCTGGTACAACGCGGTCACTTACGCGAGGTCGACCGACGGCGGAAAGAACTTCGTGCACGCGCGCGGCCCCGATCATCTGGTCGCCGCCTCGCCAGAGCGATGGAACCCGGCGGTGCCGCGCGGCGCCCCGGGGCCGTACGGCTATTTCTCCGCGTCCAACATCGTGCGTGGCAAGGACGGCG
The DNA here is from genome assembly GCA_947085385.1 of uncultured Gemmatimonadota bacterium. Lineage (GTDB taxonomy): Bacteria > Gemmatimonadota > Gemmatimonadetes > Gemmatimonadales > Gemmatimonadaceae > PNKL01. The sequence goes on from CAMTWA010000003.1 coordinate 81,533, forward strand.
CGTACTACACCATGGTATTCGGGATTCCGCGCCGCGACGAACAGGGCGATCGCGGCACGTGCGTCCTCCGAACGACCGACCTCTCCAACCCTGCGAGTTGGCGCGCGTGGAACGGCGCCGGCTATACGCTCGCGCTGGCGAGTGCCTACAGGGTGAGCGGAGGGGTGCCGTGCACGTTCGTGTCACGCAACGCAATTGGCGATTTGCACGGCAGCCTCACCTGGAACAGCTATCTGCAACGGTACATGCTCGTCGGCTCGGCGACGAGTGCCATATCAGGCGCCGGCGAGTGCGGAACGTACTATGCGCTCTCGCAGGACCTCATTACCTGGACGACGACGGCGATGCTCCGGCCCGGCAAGCTGCCATATGGGCGGTGCGCCGGAGGCGTGCCCGACGGGTCGGAGATCTACCCCTCGCTCATCGACCACGCCGACACCACGGTCAACTTCGAGGTGACCGGGCGCACGTCGCATTTGTACTACGTGCGCTGGAACAAGGACCTGGATCGCGATCTCTGGCGGGTGCCGGTGACATTGCTTCTGCGCTGAGATCGATCGACGACGCGGCGATGAACCAGTGCCGCAGAAATGTCCTCGCCCTGCTGAGTGACGCAATGGTAGGGCTGCATACCTGCGCGTATCTTGGGCGACGGCGCAACCTCACCATGCCCGCGCACGCCACGTCGGCTGCACCCCGTGATATCCAGCGTGCAGATCCGCTTCGCCGGGGCCGTTCGGCCGGCGCGATTCTAGTTGCCTCGACTCAGGCTGAACACGCTCCACGCGAGGAACAATGCCGCCAAGGCTGTGAGCACAACTGCGATCCGGCTGGATCGGCGGAGCAACAGCAGGCTCCAGATAAAGCACGTGGATGATGCCAAACCGAACCGCGTGGACGCTGGACCCGGGTCGCCCGGCAGCCAGCCGCGCGATTGTGCGATGAAATACGTGAGTGCGGCGAAGGCGCTGACTGCGGTCACCCAGTGAACGATCCGATACCAGCGGCGCTCAGTTACGGGGACAGGTGGAGTCATCGTGGCTCTTGGTGGAGTGCGGCGGCCCAGCGAACGCACAGCGCTCTGCCGCGTGGCGCTCGTGGGGCACAGTCGCATGATGGTCGCACGTCGGACTCGACGGCGCACCGTCATCTTGCCCGCCCGATGCCAGTCGGGTAGCAACCCTTGGATACGCCCCCGGTGTCGAGGACATCGCTTACGCGGCCGCGAGCTCCCGAACTCGCAACTGCTTCCGTGGTTGCTCCGCATGCCAGAGGTCGTATTGCAGTTGTTGCTGCAACCAACTCTCGGCGGTGGTATCAAACGCGATCGACAAGCGAATCGCCATCTGGGGACTGATGCCAGCCCGTCCGTTGAGGATGGCGGACAACGTATTCCGGATCACATCCAACGATGCGGCAGCGTCGGTGACGCTGAAATTCAAGGGCACGAGACAGAGCTCACGAAGGATCTCTCCCGGGTGCAGCGGGCGGTGCATGCGACTGGCCGTCATTAGTGATAGTCCTCGTAGTCCACGTGCGAGACATCCGGCCCGACGAATCGAAACGTGACCCGCCAGTTGCCGCTCACCTGGACGGCCCACGTCGCTCGGCGATCTCCCTTAAGCGGGTGGAGACTGAGGCCCGGAAGTCCCATGTCCCGAGGGGCTTTCGCCACGCTGAGCCGTCCGAGAATCAGTCGCAGTCGTGTGGCATGACTGCCCTGAATGACCGCGGTGATTCCTCGCGTGAAGAAGCGCTCCAGGCTTTTGTGCCTGAACCCGACGATTGCCATTCACTAGTGTAACGTGTAACGTGGCAGATGGCAGCGAGAGTGCATGGGGGCAACCGTTGCGCACCTACGGTGGTTGGTGGGCATAACGGTTTGGCGTTCTGCTGCGGCGCCGCGCGCACGAGATTCTGGCGCCGGCAGCAGGAACGCCTTCGTTATGCCGCCGAGAGAATGCGCTGAATCTGGGCGCGCAGTTCGGGAACCTTGTTCTGCATTACGTCCCAGACGAGATCCAAGTCAACACCGAAGTAGTCGTGGATGAGCCGGTCACGCATGCCGGCGATGGCGCGCCATTGGACATCGCGGTGCTTCTGGCGTAGCTCCTCGGGAATGCGCTTCGACGCCTCGCCAATGATCTCCAAGCTGCGCACGGCAGCGCGTTGCAGCGTCTCGTCACCCTCGAACTGTTCGCGCGTCACGCCGGCACCGGCGGCGATCAGGTAGTCCGCCTCGGCCAGAATGTGCCGGAGGAATTCACGCGGCTCGAACGACATCCTGAGCCTCGGCAAGGATGTACGGCTTCAAGAACGGCGACAGCGCCTCGGCCGTGACCAGGTCGATCGGTCGACTCAGCAAGCGCTCAAGTAGGTCACCGAGCGCGAAGAAATGATCGTACGACTTCTGCCCAGGCTGGAACTCTACCAGCACGTCCACATCGCTGTCCGGTCGCGCCGCACCACGCTGCACGGAACCGAACAGCGCGAGACGGCGTACACCCAAGCTGAGAATATCGGCTTGCGCGTTCGCGAGAGATGTCTCGACCTCGATACGGGTAAGGGCACGCGCAATCATGCAAGCAATCTAGCCTGTTTCAGGATGGTTGGCACGTCGGCATAACGACCGGCATAACGAGGGTGTAGGAAAACTAATCGGGACTCGAAATCGCAGAATTCAAGGGGTCCTCCGATGCTCTCCGAGGTGCCGATCGTCGATTGTACGCGATCTGGGGAGGTCGGATTTCCCACATCGCGATCTCGTGCTTGCCGAACGGACTTATTCTACATCCTCAACGAATGGCGTTGTGCTGCGACGGATTCAACAAATGCGGGCACCGGGCGCCCACCCAACCGACCATCAAGACGAGCCAGGGCGCCCGGTGCCCGCTTCCTTAGCGCCGTCGTCAGCACCAACGTGCCTCTGAAAGCCCAAAGCGCAAGGGCACACGCATCCTCATGACCGGCACCGCCGGCCGTGTCTCGCCCTTCACCCACGCACGCAACCACACCAACTCCCTCACCACCAAGCGCAGCGCCGTTTGTCGCGAAGCTGGCTTCACGCGCCTCTTCGTGCGCACCGTGGCACAGGAGCATTCGTTCGAAGGAGGTGGCCCAGTCGGGTTATCGGGGGCGCGGCAGTCCTACGCCGCGGTGCCCATGCGTTGGGCCGGGCGCACCTCCAGCTTGTGATGCTGCGACAACCACTGCTCGTACGTCCAGCCTTCCTTCAACATCCAGAACAGATAGCAACACAACTTCCGCGCCGCAGCGACGGTCGCCTTCTGCTTACCCTTCGCTCGGAGTAATCGTTGATACTGCGCCCCGATGGGACCGGGCGCCAGCTTGAGCGCCTGGACCGCCTCGATCAGGATCCACTTCAGCCAACTATTGCCCGCGCGGCCCACCGTGCCGTGCGTCGTCTTGCCGCCGGAACTGTGCGTGCTCGGCACCAGCCCGGCGTACGCTGCCAGCTCGTGGCTCGACCGAAAGCGCGCGATAGAGCCGATCTCCGCGAGCAGTAGCATCGCGCCGAACACACCGATCCCGGGAACCGTCTGCAACTGCTGCGCGACCGCGTGGTGCCGAGCGAGGCGCGTGACGTCCCGATCCATCCGCTTGATCCGGACATTGAGCGCGTCGATGACCTCAAGCAGCAAGTCCACCTGGAGCCGCGTGGCCGTCGGGAGCGTCAGCGTCGCCAACCACGCACGGCCCGCCTTGCCGTACACATCCGTCACCGCGGTCCGACAGTTCTCCGCCATCAGGTGCCCGTGAATCCGATTCTTCACGCTGGTCCGCAGGCGCACAAGATACGCGCGCCCGCGCAGCAACTTCCGCTGCCCCCGCAGCTCCGGGCCGGCCACCCACACCGTCGGCAGCAGATGCGTCCGTGCCAACTCCGCCAGCTTGCGCGCATCAATCGGATCGGTCTTCGCCCGCGCCTGCCAGATGAGTTTCACCTGGTACGCGTGGGCGACCAGCACCGTGATGCCTCGCGCCACCAACTGATCGTGCAGCCACGCCCAGTACAGCGTGGCTTCCATCGCCACCGTGAGCGGGGCGGGCAGTCTCGCGAAGAACGCCTCAAGTGCTTCGACCTCCGGCACCACGCGCCGCTGCTCCGCGAGTATTGCGCCGTCTTCCGTCATCGCGCACGCCGTGATATACCGCTTGTGCAGATCCAACCCGATCACTGTCATCGCTGCCTCCGTGTTCGCACCGTCCTTCAATGGTGCGCCCATCACCGCTCACGCGGCGAGGCTTCACGCTTTCATATAGTCGGGTTAGCCAGCCGGCTTCTTCGTTCGCAGTTGCTCCCAGAAGGTGAAGGCGTTCAGAAGACTGACGATGAGGACACCCCAGTTCACGAAGCTCCGCATATCACGGATCACGATGACGCCCATGACGACCGAGACGAGGAGGCTGAAAACCAAGCCGACCTGAAGCATCCGGTGCATCCTTGCCGTTCTCATTCCCTGATCCCTCGATGTCTGATCGGACTGGCTAACTACCTATTCACCTGCAGAAGATTCTACGCCTCCCCCGGCAAAGGCCGCAAGCAGCGCGGCAATATCCAATATCCACCACCCCGCAAGTTCGCCGTCTCCCGCCATCGGCGTCCCCGCGAGCAGTGCGAGCCGACCCGTTTCGCGAGTGACACGATCATTGTCTGGGTCGGTTCCGTGGGAAGCAGCACGCGATGAAATCAGATATGGCCAAGCACCCGCACCGAATATCCCTGCGCTGCACGCGGCCTTAGACATCGCTTGCCCACGCGGCCTTTCTCTTGGCACTCCACCCACCCCTTCTGCAGGGATATCCGTCGCCGATACCAGGTACTGCGGCCGGCGGGCTCGCCGGCGGGCGCGCCGGCGACTCGAGCAGTGACGCCGCGATGAAGACGGGCGGTCCGCTCATGACGGCGGTCGCCCACGCCTCGTTGACCCGGGCCGTTCAGGTGCCGCGGCGCTTGGCGCGTGCCGTCGCCTGCGCTTCGAGCGGATTCTCCGGCCAGTGATGCCTGGGGTAGCGTCCCCTGAGGTCCTTGCGCACGTCGAAGTACGAGCGCGCCCAGAAGCCCGCAAGGTCGCGCGTCACCTGCACGGGGCGATGTGCCGGCGAGAGCAACTGAAGCGTGAGCGGCACGCGGCCGTCACCGACGCGCGGCGTGTCGGCCAGTCCGAACAGTTCCTGCAGGCGCACGGCCAAGGCGGGTGATTCGACGTCGCTGTAGTCAACGGGAAGCCGCGAGCCGCTCGGTACCACGCAGTGGGTGGGCGCGAGCGCGTCCAACCGCTCACGCTGCTTCCACGTGAGCCGCGCCAGCAGCGCGTCCGCGACATCCACGCGCGCGAGCGCGTCGAGCGTGCCCCGTGATAGCAGGGCGGGGGCGAGCCAGGCGTCGAGCGAGGCGTGCAGTGCCGCATCGGTAACGTCCGGGAAATCCGGGTCGCAGCGGCGCGCAAAGCCGAGGCGTTCGCGGAGTCGCGCGGCGCGATCGTCCCAGCGAAGCACCGCCAGTCCCTCGTCGCGCACCGCGGCGAGCAAAGCGGCCGCGGCTTCTTCGGCGGAAGGCGCGTCGAGGCGGCGCTCCCGCAGTGGAATCGCACCGAGCCGCGTCACGCGCGTCAGCCGCAAGGTGCGCTTGTCGGCGTCCCAGTGGCGCACGACCTCGTCCGCACCATGCGATGCGAAGTGGGCCATGACGTCGCCGGCGCCGATAGCCGCCGCCATCCAGATGCGGCTCTCGCGCGGATCGCCGTCCACGTCGGCGATGGCCAGCCACTCGGCGGCTCCGAGCGGCTGCGGCACCGCGAACGTGGCGCCGCGGCCATTGCGCAGCAGGTAGCGGCCGGGCTCGCCGGGACGTTGGCGCGCGAGGCGATCGGGATACGCGAGCGCCACAAGCAATCCTACCGCGTCGGCGCGCGCGGCACCGCGCGCGTCGCGGCGCGCGTCATTCCGCGCGCCGCCGATCCCCCTCCACAGCGCGTCGGCCTCCTGCCGCACGCGCTGCAGCCGTGCACGGTCGGCGTGGTGCGCGCTCGCAAATGCGGGGTCGCGCAGCGCGCGCACGCGATCGGCGAGGTCCGCGTCACCCTCAGCGGCCTCGCGCTCGAAGATATCGCGCTCGCCGAGCAGCGCCGCCACGTCGCAGGCGAGCGCGCCGTGGCCAAGCTCATGGCCTCGCGCCACGAGATGCGCGAGGCGCGGGTGCGCCCCCAGCGCGGCCACGCGGCGCCCGTGCGGCGTGATGCGCCCGTGCGCATCCAGCGCGTCGAGTTCGTGCAACAGCCCCTGCGCCTGGCGCAACGCGCCCTCGGGCGGTGCGTCGAGCCACTGTAGCGCGCGCGCGTCGTCAATGCCGGCGGCGGCCAGTTCGAGCGCCAGCGGCGCAAGGTCGGCCTCGAGGATCTCTGGCGTCCGCTGCGCCAGCAGTTGTGCGTCGTCGCCTTCGGCCCACAGACGGTAGCAGGCGCCCGGCCCCAGTCGTCCGGCGCGGCCGCGCCGCTGGTCGGCCGAGGCGCGCGACACGCGCGACGTGACGAGCCGTGTCATGCCGCTGCGCGCGTCGAACCGCGGCACGCGCGAGAGCCCGCTGTCAATGACCACGCGTACGCCCTCGATGGTGAGGCTGGTCTCGGCGATGGACGTCGCGAGCACGACCTTGCGTCGGCCGTCGGGGCTCGGGCGAATGGCGCGGTCCTGCGCGTCGAGCGGCATGGCGCCGTAGAGCGGAATCACGTCCACCCCGGGGCCCGCGTCATCGAGCAACGCGGCCGTCCGCGCGATCTCACCCTGCCCGGGGAGGAAGACGAGCACGTCGCCGTGGTCATCGGCGAGCGCCGCGCGCACGGCTGCCGCCGCGGCCGCGTGCGCGCGCTGCCCCTCGCGCGGCGGACGGTGCAGCGTCGTCACGGGATACAGGCGGCCCCGGCTCTCGATGACAGGCGCGCCGCCGAGCAGTGCCGCCACCGGCGCGGCGTCAATGGTTGCGGACATCACGGCGATGCGAAGGTCGTCTCGCACGAGGGCGCGTGCGTGCAAGGTGAGCGCGAGGCCGAGGTCGGCGTGCAGGCTGCGCTCGTGAAACTCGTCGAAAAGCACCGCCGACACGCCGTCGAGCGTGGCATCGTCGCGCAGCATGGGTGTGAGCACGCCCTCGGTGATCACCTCGATGCGGGTTGCGGCCGACACCCGCGACTCCAGGCGGACCCGGTACCCAACGGTGCCCCCCACTTCCTCTCCCAGCAGCCGGGCCATGTGGTGCGCGGCGGCGCGGGCGGCGAGGCGCCGCGGCTCGAGGACGAGGATGCGCCCCGTGCACCACGGTTCGGCGCGCAATGCCAGCGGCACGCGCGTCGTCTTGCCGGCGCCCGGCGGCGCCACCAGCACGGCGCATCCCGCCGCGCGCAGGGCGTCGCGCAGGGCGGGCAGGATGTCGTCAATGGGGAGTCTGGGCGGGCTCACGGCCGTGGAGGAGATCGCACCGGGGCGGGTTCCCGCCGCAGGCGTCGCGGCGGTAACTTAGGTGGCACGCACGGCGCAGTCCACGATGTCCCCCATCCGCCCCGCATGTTCTCCACCGTACGCGACCGCATCTTCGTCTCTATCGTACTCGGCGTCCTCGCCGGCGACATCGTCACCAAGCGCATCGCCGAGGCGCGGCTGACGCTGCACCTGCCGCAGGAAGTCTTCGGCGACGTGCTGCGCTGGACGCTGACGTACAACACCGGCGCAGCGATGAACATGCACCTCGGCGCGTCGTCGCGGGTGATATTCTCCCTCGTCGCGGTGGTGATGATCGCGATCATCCTGCGCATGTGGCGCGGGCTCCCGCCGACGTGCACGTGGCTCTCGGCCTCGTTCGCATTGATTGTCGCCGGGGCCGCGGGCAACTTGATCGACCGCCTGCGGAGCGTACGCGGCGTGGTGGACTTCATTGATGTGGGCATCGGCACGGCGCGGTTCTGGACGTTCAATGTGGCCGATTCGGCCGTTACGGTGGGCGCGGTGATTCTCGCCGTCCTGACGTGGCGGGAACCCGTGCCCGATTCGGCCCCCTCGCCGAAGGACGAGGACGCGCCGCCTCCGGCGTGACCCACGGCCTCACCGCCAAGCCACAAGCGGCGTAGATTCGCCGCATGACCACCGCGTTTGTCGCCGGCGCGACCGGATACACCGGGCGCCACGTGACGGAGCGCCTCGCGCGCGAGGGTGTACGCACCATCGCGCACGTGCGTCCCGACTCCGCGGCACTGGGTTCGTGGACCGCCCGTTTCACGGCCGCGGGCGCCACCATGGATGCCACGCGGTGGACAGCGGACGACATGGCGCGCACGATGGCGCGGTATCGCCCCGACCTGCTCTTTGCCCTGCTCGGCACCACACACGCGCGCGCGGCGCGCGACGAGCGCGCCACGGGGCAGCCATCTGGCTACGAGGCGGTGGACTATGGCCTCACCGCGCTGCTGTTGTCCGCCGCGCGCAGTGCGGAGGTTCGGCCGCTCGTCGTCTACCTCTCGTCCGCCGGCGCGCGCGAGGCGAGCCGCAATCCGTATCTCGCCGTGCGGGGCCGGTTCGAGCGCGAGCTGCAGGAGAGCGGCCTGCCGTACCTGATCGTCCGGCCGTCGTTCATCTCGGGGCGCGACCGCGACGAACGGCGCGTCGCCGAGCGCGCGGCGAGCCTTGCCACCGATACGTTGCTGCGCGTGGTCGCGTTTGCCGGCGGGCGCACGCTGCACGACCGCTGGGCGACGCTGTCGGGCGCGGCGCTGGCGGCGGGCATGGTTCGGCTCGCCCTCGATGCGCCGGACGGCCGCGCCATCGTGGACGCCGCCGACATCCGGCGCGCGCTGCGCGCCCACTCCACATGAGCAAGCGCTACGACCAGGCGTATTTCGACCGCTGGTACCGCGACAAGCGGCACCGCGTCAACACGCCGGCCGGCGTGCGCCGCAAAGTGCGCCTCGTGCTCGGGGTCGCCGAGGCCCTGCTCGAGCGCCCCGCGCGCACCATCCTCGACGTTGGCTGCGGCGAGGCGGCATGGCGATCGCATTTCCTCGATGAACGCCCCAAGGCGGAGTACGTCGGCGTGGACTCCAGCGAGTATGTGGTGGAGCGGTTCGGACGCACGCGGGGCATCCGTGCCGGGACGTTCGGCACGCTGGGGCAGATCGGGATCGTCGCACGCTTCGACTTGATCGTCTGCTGCGATGTGCTGCAGTACGTTCGCGCGGAGGAGCTTGGCCCAGGGCTTCGCGCCGTGGCGGCGCTACTCGACGGTGTGGCGTATCTCGAAGCGTTCACGGCTGGCGACGAGCTGGAGGGTGACAAGCGGCACTGGCACCAGCGCACGCCGTCCTGGTACCGGCATGCGTTCCGCGACGCCGGGCTGACCGCCGTCGGGATGCACTGTTACGTGGGTGAGCGATTGCGCGGCGGGACGCTGGCGCTCGAGCGCGCGGAGTAGGCGGACGCCGGCGCGCGCGCCGAGCCTTGACGCATGACGGCATCGGGTGTTTGGCTTGAAGGATGATTAGTCGTTGCGCTCCGCTCCTGCTCGTGCTCTGCGCGCTTGCCGCGGCAGGCTGCGCCGACGAGCGCATGGCACCGCCGGCGGTGATCACCGGCGAGTGGGGCGGCGATCGTGCCGGCCTCGTTGCGACCCCCGACAGCGGCACACTGGAGTACGACTGCGCCGCCGGGCGGATCACCGAGCCGCTGCGTCCCGCGAGTGACGGGCGGTTCACCGCGAGCGGCACGCACACGCCCGGAAAGGGCGGACCAATTCGCATTGATGAGGTGCTGCCCAGACGGCCCGCGCGGTACATCGGTCGCGTGGCCGGCGACCAGCTCACGCTCACCGTCGTGATGACCGATTCCAACACGAGCGTCGGCACGTTCGACCTGTACCGCGGCCGCTCGCCGCGCGTCCTCAAGTGCCTGTGATGCCCACTCGACCCCGATCCCATGCGCCGAAGCGCGCGGCGCCCGCTCCGATTACGTTCAGGGCACCATGACCGACCGACCCACGATCCTCGCCGACCTGCGCATTGAGTACTCCACCGTGGGCATCACGCGGAAGGAGCTGCACACCGACCCGGTCGAGCAGTTTCGCGCTTGGTTCGAGCAGGCCTGCAAGTCCGGGATCCACGAGCCGAACGCAATGACGCTGGCCACCGTCGGAGCCGACGGACGTCCGGTCGCTCGCACGGTGCTGCTCAAGCAGTTCGACGAGCGCGGGTTTGTCTTCTTCACGAACCTCGAGAGCCGCAAGGCGCGGCAGATCGCCGAGAACCCACATGCGGCGCTGCTCTTTCCGTGGGTGGCCCTCGAACGGCAAGTGCTGATCACCGGCGCGGTCGAGCGGGTCTCTACGGCCGAGGCCGCCGCGTACTTCATCACGCGTCCGGTGGGCAGCCAGCTGGCGGCCTGGGCCTCGCCGCAGAGTCGCGTCATCTCGTCGCGCGGTCTGCTCGAGGCGAAGTGGGAGGAAATGAAGCGGAAGTTCGCCGACGGCAAGATCCCGCTGCCATCGTTCTGGGGCGGGTATCGCGTGCGCCCCGAGCTGGTGGAGTTCTGGCAGGGGCGCGCGAGTCGCATGCACGATCGCTTCCAGTACACGCGACCGGACGGCGGCCCTTGGGTGATCGAACGGCTGGCACCCTGAGACAATCGTGCCGCACCGGTACACAAACGCGGGCGCCCCATCCGGGCGCCCGCGCCTGCATTCTGCCCAAACGGCTTACGGCTTCACGATCTTCGCGTCCTCGAGGATGACGGCGTACTTGTAGCCCGCGCCGAAGTCCTTGCTCGTCTTCACCGTGCCGCGCATCGTGACGGTCTGCCCCTTGGCGGTCTCGTGCATGGTGGTGACGGTGATGTCGTTGGTGCCCTTGGCCGCGTTGCCGCTGCCGTCCTGCAGGTGCACCCAGTTCTTCCCCATCACCTGCGCGTTGTACTTCACCACCACGCCGCGGATGGTGATGGTCTTGCCGGCGAGCGCGTCCTTCTTGGCGAACGCCTCGGCGATGGTGTAGGCGTCGGGTCCGGTGGCCTTCTCCACCTTGCCCACCTTCACCGGCTCCGCGGCTGGAGTGGCGATGCCCGCATGCGGGTTCGTACCGTCAGCCATCGCCGGGCCACCGGCTGCCGAGCCGCCCATTGCCGGGCCGCTGGCGTTCGCGGCGTCGCTGCCGTCCGGCGTCAGTGTGCCGAAGTAGATCTCGTCGAACGTGCGCTTCAGCGCCTTCGACTCGAACTTCGTCATGAGCATCGGGTTGTACACGCGCACGTTGGTGCCCGTCGCGACCGCGGCCTTCGGCACGGCGGCCCACGTCTCGCCCTGCGTCGTTTTGACGAGGAGATAGGTGTACGGTGCTGCGTCGAGCTTCTGGAGCACTGGGCCGGCGAGCGCGCCGGCGGGCGCTGGGGCGCTGGCGGCACCCGGCGTTGCCGGGGCGTCGCTCAGCGGGACCTTGTCGGAATCCGCCGTCTTCGATGAGTATCCGCAGCCGGCGACGAGAGCCGCGAGCAGCAGGGAAAGGGTGCTACGCATGCAATGCACTCCTGAAATGGTCACGTTGGGGACGACACACCCTTCCCGAAATCTAAAAGGGTGCGCCGCGAAACGGGCTACTGCCGGTCGTCCGGCCGCCCCCGCCGCCTCGCGCGTACCATAGTGAAGATCAGCGACACGATCAGCAGTACCGACCCGAGCACCAGGAACGACGCGATCCGGTAGGCCGGCGCCAACTGGAAGATGCCGACGATGACCATATAGAGGGCCGTCACGAGCAGCGTGAGGTGGCCCATCCAGCGGTACTTCGGGCTCTGCACGATCAGGTTCATCACGTAGTACGCCACTGCCACCGCCACCCACGACACCGGCACCCACGCGCGCGGTACGAGGTGATAGGTGGAGTACGGGAAGATCACGAACGCGCTGGCCAGGTAGGCGTCGCGCATGAGTTCGGTCTGCAGGGCGAGCCGCTCCTGCTGCCAGCGGAGAATGCGCGCCGTCAGCAGCGCAACGACGCCGAAGCCGATGCTGATGCCGCTCTCGGATGTCGCCACCACCACCACGTACGTGAGGACGATGCCGAGGTAGATGAAGAAGTTGCCGACGACAATGAGCTTGGACCGGAACCAGAGCGCCGTCGCGACGACGAGCAGGCTCTGCGCCGACAGCCAGATGAAGAGGTTCGGCACGGGGACCAGCTTCACGAGGGCGAGGCTGAGCGCCAGATACCCCGTCATCGCGTAGAAGAACGTCGAGATCTGGCTGCGCTCGCGCGTCCAGAACGCGATGGCCAGGCCAAGGAAGACGACGGTCGCTGCAAGATGCGCCGGGCCGAAGACGGCCGGTGCGGCGCCGATCGTCGCGACGATGAACACCAGGTAGCCCGCGCCGCAGTTGAGCAACACGGCGACGATGGTGGCCGGATCCTCCTCCTCGCGCTCGCGACGCAGGAACGACGCCATGGCGTTGATGAGCACGTACACCAGTACGAAATACAGGCCGACGGCCGGGTGGGTGACCAGCTCGAGTGACCGTCCCTGCCACGGCCGGTTGACCAGCCAAAGCGTGTGCGCGAGGAAGCCGGCGGGGATGAAGAAGAGCGGCATCCAGGGCCAGCCGCGGTGTACCGCGGTCCACGCCCCGATGGCGAGCAGCACGGACACGCCGCCGAAGACCATCCACGGCCCGCCGATGGCCACGACGCTGACGAAGCCGGTGAGAAGTGCCAGCGCCACCAGCCATGCGGAGTTCCGGTGGAGCGCGACCGCAACATTGGCGGCCACGACGGCGAGCAGGAGCAGCCGTCCCGCCACGCTGTCGACGGAGAGCACGTGCTCCGCGCCGAAGAAGAAAAGCCGCAGCACGGAAAAGTAGAGCAGCGCCATTCCCGCGCCGCGGAAGTAGCCGGCCACGAGCTCGAACGTCCCCCGCCAGCGGACGGCGAGTCCCATCAGGGCCAGGGCGACCGCGCCCCCAGCCAGCGACGGCAGGAACGGCGGCAGGCCCGGCAGCGGCAGGAGAAGGGCAAAGCCCACGCCGCACGAGAGCACGAGAATGCCGACGCTCGCGAGCCAGTTCTGCCCGACCATGAACTCGAGATCCTGCTCACTGGCCGGATGATCGGCCGGTTCGTCGTCGTGCATGCTGGCCGGTGCCGGAGCAGGCTCGCCGCCGGCGCGCGCCGTGGCGGCGTCGCGATGCACGCCATCCGCCGGCTCGTCGAGCGGTGCGAGGTCGAGGCGCGCCTCCAGTCGTGCGAGTCGCCGCTCTATCGACTGCAACAGTTCGGCGAGGGCCGGGTCCGGCATCTGCGCGTCTCCCTCGGTCATCGCGCCTCCAGCGGGGGGTCAGCGGTGTACGAACGGCCAGCGGGGCGCGTGGCGACCTGTTACGGCGTGCGGCGATGCAGCGGCGCGGCCGTCGCCGCGCCGCTCGCAGTCGGAACGCGTGCGCCCACGACCTTCGGCTTCTCCGCCGTTTTGGTTTCCGGCGGCGTGTTGTGGCACTCGGCACAGGGCGCAAACTTCCAGTCGGCGCCGATGTCCACGGGGTGCTCGTATGCGAGGCCTTCCAGCGACGTCTTCGCAGGCCTGCCAGCCACCTGCTGTCCGATGATCGAATGGCAGGCGTTGCAGTCGTTGGTCAGCACCTTGCCCCGTTGGTCTACGTGCTTGCCGTCATGGCAACGGAAGCAGCCCAGGAAGTACATGTGGCCGATGTTGTCCGGGAAGTTCTTCCAGTCGGCCTTCATGGACGGGAAGTAGTTCTTCGCGAACAGGCCCTGCAGTTCGGTGACCATCCGCTCGATTGCCACCTGCTTTGTCTTGGCGAGCGCGGGGAAGTTGTTCGCGTAGTACTCGGTGATCGCCGTGCGGATGCTGTCCCTCGCAATTGCCGCCGTGGAGTACGTTTCCTCGAGCGCGTGCACCGCCAGGTCCTTGGCGCTCGGCAGGTCAGGGTCGATCCACCCCAGTGCCATCAGGTGGTTCACCATGCGCTGCGGGTTGCGGTACTGGTGCGCCGGACGGTTGTGGCAGTCCACGCAGTCCATGCGCCGGTGCTCGAAGGCCGCCGAGTCCGCAGAAGTGAATGGAACCTCCGTGCTGCGGAAGATGCGCACCTCGCCGTCCGGTCCCTCGCTCTTGATCCACGGAATCACCTGGCGCCGGTCGTCGGTGGCAACATAGGTCACCTTGTTGCGGACGTTCATGTGCCAGTGGATGCCTGACGTGGGGCCGGCCTCCTTGTTGCCACCGCCCACCTTGATGAGCAGGTCAATCGTTGACTTCACGTTCTCTGTGCCCACCGACGAGTAGTACGTCTGCCGCATGAGCTTCTGGCTGAAGAACTGGCTCGGCCAGTGGCACTGTTCGCACGTCTCCTGCGCCGGGCGCAGGTTGTGAATCGGCGTCGCAATGGGGCGCGGGAATTTGTTGAACGCGACGGAGTAGAGCTGGTAGCTCCCGGAGAGCTTCGACTTGACGAACCAGCCCGCCCCCGACCCGATGTGGCACTTCACGCACCCGACGTGCGCGTGCGGGCCGTTCTGGTACGCCGTGTACTCGGGCTCCATCGGCGTGTGACAGCTGGTGCCGCAGAACTTGTCCGTCTCCATCGCGTGGTACGCCTTGAAGCTGCCGACGCCCGTTGCGAGGACCAGGGTGAAGCCCAGGACCGACACAAGCGCGATGCCGGCCTGGTGCTTCGGGTTGGCGAGATCAATGGTAGGAAAGTGGCGTTCGGTGTGCTTCCCGATGCGAATCAGCCGGTTCTCGCGCAGGATGCCGAACACCGCGATCGCCACGCCGAACAGCAGCACCCCGGGCACGATGATGAACGCCAGGACACCCACGTATGGGCTGGGGTCCTTGGCGAGCCACTCGTTGATAGCGAGGAAGCCGATGATGATGAAGCACAGCGTCGTGATCGTCACACCGAGGAGCGTGATCGGATTGGTGAACGACGGGGGAAGCTTCGAACGCATGGACACCACTCTCCGCAGGGGTCGCGAAATCACTGACTTGGTGATCGGCAATATTGCTTACGTAGTGCCCGTTGCACAGGGAGCAACCTCCCCCCGTCTCACTTCGGGAGTTCCCCTGCACGACTGTCAGCGATTCCCGCACGATAAGACCGCGATCTCTGGATTTCACATGCCGGTGCACGTGCTGAGATTTCCCTGTGTCCGTGGGGTACAATCGGATGAGCCTGATCGCACGTTTCATCGTTCACTCGCAGCTCAGACAAGGGGAGCACCACATGAAGCGCACACTTGGTCTACTGGCGCTCGTCGCCGCGGCCGTCGTGGTGCCGAGCATCGCCCGTGCGCAGCACGCGTACGTCGGTGTCAAGGCATGCACGATGTGCCACAAGTCGGAGAAGCAGGGCCTGCAGCTCGCCATCTGGGAGAAGTCGGCGCACGCTCTCGCGTACAAGACGCTGGAGTCAGCCAAGGCGAACGAGATCGCGAAGGCGAAGGGGCTCGCGAAGCCTGCGGCCGAGTCGCCGGAGTGCCTCGAGTGCCACACCATCAAGGGTGGGCCGGACGCCGCCGATCCGAAGCAGGGCGTGCAGTGCGAGAGCTGCCATGGCGCCGGCGCCGACTACAAGGCGATGGCTGTCATGAAGGTGAAGGAGAACGCCGTGAAGGGCGGGATGGTGGCGTTCGCCGACAGGGCCGCCATCGAGGCGATGTGCAAGAACTGCCACAACGCGAAGAGCCCGACGGCCAAGCCGTTCAACTTCGACGAGGCCTGGAAGGGCATCGTGCACAAGAAGCCGGCCGCGTAGCACGCGGCTCCCCCACCCGCCCAGTTGAGAGAAGAGCCAGCGTATGATTCGGCGTCTGTTGGTCCTGTCCGTTCTGCTTGGAACCTTCTTTCAGCTGGGCGCAAAGGCAGCCCTCGCGCAGACGCGCGAGGACTGCCTTGCGTGTCACTCCGATTCGACCCTGACCAAGGACGGGCCGGGCAAGACGGCGATCTCGCTGTTCGTCAAAGAGCACGTGCTGAACGGCTCGACGCACGCGAAGCTCGCGTGCGTCTCCTGCCATGCCGGATTCAATGCCGAGGACGTGCCGCACAAGGCCGTCATCACGCCGGTCGACTGCGCGCGCTGCCACACCAAGGCGGCGTTCAAGCACCCGTTCCACCCTGAAGTCACCAAGACGCTGACGTCGCAGCGCGTGCCCAAAGTACTCTGCCAGGAATGCCACGGCACGCATGACGTCCAGTCGCCCAAGGCGCCGGGGGCGAAGTTCTCGGCCGAGCGCCTCACCAGCGATTGCGGTGCGTGTCACAAGCAGGCTGCCGAGCACTTCCCGGCGTCGGCGCACGGCAAGGCGCTGGCCGGCAAGATCAAGGGCGCGCCAAACTGCCTGACGTGCCACCGCAGCAGCGTTGCCTTCGTCAGCGGCCACGGCGACTCGCTCAACGTCAAGAAGAACCAGAACAAGCTCTGCCTCGGCTGCCACCTCGACAACGAGGACGTGAAGGCGCGCACCTCGCCGACGGCCGGCTTCATCATGTCGTACGATGAAAGCGTGCATGGCCAGGCGCTCGAGCGGGGCGAGGCCGGATCCGCCAACTGCGTGAGCTGCCACGGCAGCCACGACATGCAGCGCGGCTCCGCGGCGACGTCGTTCGTCAACCGCCTCAACATCCCGAAGACGTGCGGCGCGTGCCACGCCACGATCACGGCCGTCTACAGCACCAGCGTCCACGGCATCGAGGTGGCGAAGGGGAACGGCGACTCGCCGACGTGCACATCGTGCCACGGCGAGCACGTCATCCTCGGCAAGAATGATCCCAAGTCGCGCGTGGCGCCCACCAACGTCTCGGCGCAGGTCTGCCAGCCGTGCCACGAGTCGGTGAGGCTGTCCGCCAAGTACGGACTGCGCAGCGACCGCTTCAAGACGTTCACCGACAGCTATCACGGATTGGCAGGCCGCGGCGGGTCGCTTTCGGTGGCGAACTGCGCCAGCTGCCACGGCGTGCACGACATCAAGTCCTCTCGGGACTCGACGTCCACGGTGCACAAGTCGAACCTCAAGATCACCTGCGGCAAGTGCCATCCGGGGGCGAGCGAGCGGTTCGCCGAGGGATCGGTGCACATCACGCTGACGGAGGAAGAGGAGCCGGTTCTGTACTGGGTGGCGATGGCATATATCCTGCTGATCGTGACCCTCATCGGCGGTATGCTGGTGCACAACCTGCTCGACTTCATCAAGAAGTCCAAGCACCAGCTGATGGTACGTCGCGGGCTCATCGAGGCGGAGCACGGCGGCCACACGCTGTACCTGCGCATGTCGCTCAACGAACGGCTCCAGCACGCCACGTTCGTCGTCAGCTTCATCACGCTGGTCATCACCGGCTTCGCCCTCAAGTTCCCCGAGGCGTGGTGGGTGGCGCCGTTCCAGCGCTTGTATCCCGGCGCCTTTGATCTGCGCAGCGCGGTGCACCGCATCGCCAGTGTCATCATGGTGCTCGCCAGCCTCTACCACGTGTACTACGTGGCGTTCGTCCCGCGTGGGCGGCAGCTCCTCAAGGACCTGCTGCCGCGCCCGCAGGACGTGAAAGACGTCATCGCGATGATGCGGTACAACCTCAACTGGTCGTCAGTGCGGCCGAAGTTCGGGCGCTTCAGCTACATCGAGAAGAGCGAGTACTGGGCGCTGGTGTGGGGCACCATTCTGATGGGCGCGACGGGCGTGATCCTGTGGTTCGATAACACCTTCATGAACCTGCTGACCAAGCTCGGCTGGGACATTGCGCGCACCGTGCACTACTACGAGGCGTGGCTGGCGACGCTGGCCATCATCGTGTGGCACTTCTATTTCGTGATTTTCAATCCCGACATCTACCCCATCAATCTCTCCTTCTGGAAGGGGACGCTCACCGAACGCGAAATGCTCGACGAGCACCCGCTGGAGCTCGAGAAGCTGAAGGCGCAAGCCGTCGAGGACGAAGACGATGACGAGACTGCACCGGGGCGGACGCCGACGTGAGGAGCGCCCGTCGTGATGGCGCGAGTACCCTGACGATGATCAGGGCGGCCATCCGGCGCGCCGGACTCCTGGCGCTCGCGCTGCTGCTGGCGTCGGGCGCGGCCGCGCGCGCCGGCGCGCAGGCCAACGACGACTGCTTCGCCTGCCACAACGACAAGGGGCTGACCAAGAAGCGCGCCGGCAAGACGGTGTCGCTGTATGTGGACGAAGCGCGCTTCGGCAACGCCGTGCACGGCAAGGTCGCCTGCACCGACTGCCACGCCGACCTGAAGGGGAAGGAACTCCCGCACGACGAGAGGCTGAAGCCGGCCCAGTGCCGCAGTTGCCACCAAGCCGAGCAGGATCTGCACGACCTGTCGCTACACGGCAAGGCCATCGCGCGTGGCGACCCGCTGGCGCCGAGGTGCAGCAACTGCCATGGCACGCACGACATCGTGCGGGCCAAGGATCCGCGATCGCCGGTGCAGCCGTTGCGCATTCCGTACCTCTGCGGCAAGTGCCACTCGGAAGGCACCCGCGTCCAGAAGGAACGCGAGATCCACCAGTCGAACATTATCAACAACTACACGGAGAGCATCCACGGCGACGCCCTGCTGCACAAGGGCCTCACCGTCGCTGCCACCTGCGTGTCGTGCCACACGGCGCACTCGATCCTGAAGCACACGGATTCCAAGTCGTCCATCGCGCGCGGCAACATCGCCGCCACGTGCGCCGTCTGCCACGCCGCCATCGAGGGCGTGCACCGCCAGGTCATCCAGGGCAAGCTGTGGGAGCGCGAGCGCCACGTCCTTCCCGCGTGCGTTGACTGCCATGAGCCGCACAAGGCCCGCCGCGTGTTTTACGACCAGGGGATGGCCGACCGCGACTGCCTGCGCTGCCACGAGAACGCGAACATCCGGGCGTCGAAGGACGGCCGCTCACTGCACGTCACGCCCGACTCGATCGCCAACTCGATCCACGTCAAGATCCGGTGCAGCCAGTGCCACACCGGTGTCTCGCCGTCGCGCCTGCGTCCCTGCGAGACCATCACGGAGAAGGTGAACTGCGCGTCGTGCCACGCCGAGGTCGGCACGCAATACCAGGCGAGCACGCATGGTCAGCTCGAGGCCAAGAAGGACCCCAACGGCCCAAGCTGCAAGCAATGCCACGGGTCGCACGGCGTCCTCGGAAAGGCGAACCCGCAGTCGCCGATCTTCCCGACCCAGATTCCGGCGCTCTGCGGCCAGTGCCACCGCACGGGCGAGAAGGCGGCGCTGTCCTACAAGGGAACCGAGAAGAGGATCGTCGAGAACTACACGGAGAGCATCCACGGCAAGGGACTGCTGCAGAGCGGGCTGGTGGTGACCGCCACCTGCACCAGCTGTCACACCGCGCACAGCGTGCTGCCGCACGACAGCACACAGTCGAGCATCAACCGCAACAACCTGTCGCAGACCTGCGGCCGCTGCCACGAGGGGATCGCCAGGCAGTTTGCGCGCAGCGTGCACTCGACCTCGGTGACGAAGACCGACCAGAAGCTCCCCGTCTGCGAGGACTGCCACTCCGCCCACACCATCGGCCGCACCGACGCCGAGGGCTTCAAGCTCAGGATCATGCAGCAGTGCGGCAGCTGCCATGAGAAGATCACCGCGTCGTATTTCGAGACGTACCACGGCAAGGTGTCGCGGCTGGGCTACACCAAGACGGCGCAGTGCTATGACTGCCACGGCGCGCACGACATCCTGCGCGTCGCCGACGTCGAGTCGCACCTCAGCCGGCAGAATGTCGTGGCGACGTGCGCGAAGTGCCACCCCGGCGCCACGCGGAAGTTCGCCGGCTACCTGACGCACGCGACGCACCACGACCCGGACAAGTACCCGGTCCTGTTCTGGGTCTTCTGGGCGATGACAGCGCTGCTGGTGGTGACCTTCACCGTGGGCTTCGCGCATACCCTCATGTGGCTGCCCCGCGCGATCAAGATGCGGCAGGAGTTCGGCCGGCATCCGCCTGCCCGGGAAGGCGAGCTCGAATACCAGCGCTTCTCGCCGCTCAACCGCGCCCTGCACGTCCTCATGATCCTCAGCTTCATCAGTCTCGCCCTCACGGGCATGACGCTGAAGTTCTCGTATACCACGTGGGCGTCGGTGGTGTCGCGCATGCTCGGCGGATTCGAGACCACCGGCTACTTCCACCGCTATGCGGCCGTGATCATGGTGGGCGTGTTCATCACCCACCTGGTGGACCTCGTCAAGCGCAAGCGCCGAGACGGCATGACGTGGAAGGACCTCGTGCTCGGCCCGACCTCCCTGATGTTCACCAGGCGCGACCTGCGCGAACTCGTCGGCTCAGTGAAGTGGTTCCTTGGCAAGGGCGAGCGCCCGACCTACGGCCGGTGGACGTACTGGGAAAAGTTCGACTACTTCGCCGTATTCTGGGGCATCTTCGTCATTGGCTCCACCGGGCTTTTGCTCTGGTTCCCCGTCTTCTTCTCCCGGTTCTTCCCCGGCTGGTTCATCAATGTGGCGACCATCATCCACAGCGATGAGGCGCTGCTCGCCACGGGCTTCATTTTCACCATCCACTTCTTCAACACGCACCTGCGTCCCGAGAAGTTCCCCATGGATCTCGTGATCTTCACGGGGCGCATGACGGTGGACGAGCTGAAGCACGACAAGCCGGACGAGTACGAGGAACTGATGGCGTCGGGCAAGCTGGAGGAGCACCTCGTGGTGCCGTACCAGCCGATCGTGATCCGGACCATCCGCATCTTCGCCTGGTGGGCGCTGGCGATGGGCACCCTGATTGTGCTCGGAATCGTGTACGCGATGCTCTTCTCGTACGTCTAGCCGCGGAAGGCAGCGACGCAGCACGAGAGGGTACGAGAGGGTACGAGAGGGTACGAAGAGGGTACGAAGAGGGTACGAGAGGGCACGATTGGGTCCGATAGATACGACCGACGCCCGGTGACCGATTGGTCTCCGGGCGTTGTCACTGCCCTGCGACACCTCAACTGTCCTGCGCGGCCCACCGCCTTACGCGGTCCTACGCGGTCCTACGCGGTCCCACGCGGTCCCACGCGGCATCACCGCGCGTCAACTGGGATTGCGATCGTCCGGCGGCACGAAGTGCATGAGGAAGGTGCGCTCCTGGGGCGTCAGGCTGCCGAGTCCCTGCGCGCTGATCTTGTCGAGGATCCGGTTCACCTCGTCGCGGTTGACGTCGTGAACCTTCGACACGTCCACTCGCCGGAACGCGCCGATGGAGCCGACCACCGTGCCTGCCCCCTCTGCCTTTCGCGCGAAGCGCCGCGCCGCCGATCCCCACCCGATCAGGCGCAGGTAAAGGTACGCGCCCGCATAGCCGCCAAGGTGCGCGAAGTCGGCCACGCCGCCCCGTGATCCGCCGAATCCGCTCCAGAGGGCCAGCACGGTGGTGATGACCACCAGCCAACGGGCTTCAAGGGGGAGGATGCCCCAGATGTAGATCCGTTCGCGCGGCCAGAAGTGCGCGAAGGCGAGCATGACGCCGAAGACCGCCGCCGAGGCGCCGATCACGCCGGCGTAGGGGGCGAAGATGAACGACAGCGAGGCGCCGCTGATGCCCGAGATGGCGTAGAGCGTGATGAAGCGGCGCGAGCCGAGCCGCGCCTCGATGCGCGGGCCGAAGAAGAACAGGCCGAGCATGTTGAAGAGCAGGTGCGTGAAGCCGCCGTGCAGGAACATGTACGTGACGATGGACCACGGGTGCCTGAACACGAGCATCGGGACGAAGACCAGTGGTTCCACCAGCGCCGGTGCGGCAAGCTGCACGAAGAAGGCGGCGACATTGGCAATCAGCAGGCGCTGGACCCACGGGGTCAGGTGGTTCATGGGAGTACGATACCAAGGGCGCAGGCATAGGCGACAGTGGGGGCTCACAAGCACGGGCACGGGCGCGGTGGGGGCACGGGCACAGTGGAGGCACGGGCACGGGCACCTTGGAGGTGGGCGGGGAACGACCGCTCGCCGGTGGGCTGACTTGACTGCCGAAACGGTGCATTCTATTATCCGGATATACGGATGACTACTCTCGCCGCTCCCCCGGTCTTCGACCGCCTCGCCGCCCTCTCCGACGCCACCCGCGCGCGCCTGCTCGTCTGCGTCGAGCGGCACGAGCTGACCGTCGGCGAGTTGCAGGACATCCTGCAGCTGCCGCAGTCCACCGTCAGCCGCCACCTCAAGGCGCTCGGCGATGCGGGATGGGTGGCCTCGCGCGAGTCCGGGCCGAGCAATCGCTACCGGATGGCGGGACGCGAACTCGAGGCCGCCGCACGCCGGCTCTGGCAAGCCGTGCGCGACGAGGTGGTGCGCCACCCGGCCGCGCAGCGCGACCTCGCGCGCGTGCATGAGGTGCTGGCGGGACGCCACGCGAAGTCGCAGGAGTTCTTCGCCTCGGCGGCCGGGCAGTGGGACCGCCTGCGCAGCGAGCTCTTCGGCGCGCGTCCCGAGCTCTTTGCCCTGCTCGGCCTGCTCGACCCGTCGAGCGTCGTCGCCGACCTTGGCTGCGGCACTGGCCAGCTGGCGGAGGCCGTCGCCCCCTTTGTCCGGCGCGTCATAGCGGTGGACGAATCGGCCGCCATGCTGCGCGCGGCGCGCACGCGCCTGCGGGGCGTCCCGAACGCCGAGGTGCGGCACGGGACGCTGGAGGCGCTTCCGGTGGACGCGCGATCCGTGCACCTCGCGGTCATGTCGCTCGTGCTGCCGTATGTGGCCGTACCGGCGCGCGCGCTCGCCGAAGCGCGCCGCGTGCTCAGGCCCGGCGGGCGCCTGCTCATCGTGGACATGCTGCCGCATGAACGCGAGGAGTACCGCCAGACGATGGGACACGTCTGGCTCGGCTTCGAGGGGGCGCAGCTTGGGCAGTGGGCGCGCGACGCGGGCTTCGCCTCCGTCCGCGTTCACGCCCTGCCGGCGCTCCCCGGGGCCAAGGGCCCCACCCTGTTCGCGGCGGTGCTCACCGCCGAGGTTCGAAGAAGGAAGAAACAGCCAACGCTATAAGGCGTTTCGTCCGCTGTCTGCTGTCTGCCGTCTGCCGTCTGCCGTCTCCAGTCTCCCCCCAACCATCTACCGTCCGCAACATGACCACCATCGCTCATCCCTTCGGAGCTTCCGTCGACGCCGGCCGTGTGCCGTTCAAGGTCAAGGACATCTCCCTCGCGGCGTGGGGGCGGCAGGAAATCCGCCTCGCCGAATACGAGATGCCCGGGCTCATGGCCCTTCGCGAGGCGTACGGCGCGAGCAAGCCGCTCACCGGCGCCAAGATCATGGGTTCGCTGCACATGACCGTGCAGACGGCCGTGCTCATCGAGACGCTCGCCGCGCTCGGCGCCGATGTGCGCTGGGTGTCGTGCAACATCTTCTCGACGCAGGACCACGCCGCGGCGGCGGTGGCGGTGGGGCCCAACGGCACCGCCGAGCAACCGAGCGGCGTGCCCGTTTTCGCGTGGAAGGGCGAGACGCTCGACGAGTACTGGTGGTGCACCGATCAGGCGTTGATGTGGCCGGACGGCACGGGACCCAACCTCCTGCTCGATGACGGCGGCGACGCGACGCTGCTGATCCACAAGGGCGTCGAGTTCGAGACGGCGAAGGCCGTGCCGGCGCACAACCCGGTGAGCGACAGCGAGGAGTACGGCGTGATCCTCGGCCTGCTCGCCGCCCAGCTCAAGAAGGACGGCCAGCGCTGGACGAAGGTCGCCACGTCGCTTAAGGGCGTCTCGGAGGAGACGACGACGGGCGTGCACCGCCTCTACGAGATGATGAAGGCCGGCACGCTGCTGTTCCCGGCGGTCAACGTCAACGACTCGGTGACGAAGAGCAAGTTCGACAACCTGTACGGCTGCCGGCACTCGCTGACCGACGGCATCCTGCGCGCGAGCGATGTGATGCTGGCGGGGAAGGTGGCGGTGGTGCTCGGCTACGGCGACGTGGGCAAAGGGTGCGCGCAGGCCCTGCGTGGCCAGGGCGCGCGCGTCGTCATCACCGAGATTGACCCCATCTGCGCGCTGCAGGCGGCGATGGAAGGCTACCAGGTGGCCACGCTCGAGGACATCGTGACGACCGCCGACATTTTCGTGACGGCGACGGGCAACTTCGACATCATCGGCGTCGAGCACATGGCGCGGATGAAGGACAAGGCGATCGTCGGCAACATCGGCCACTTCGACAACGAGATTGACATGGCCGGACTGAAGACCTATCCCGGCATCGTCCGCAACAACATCAAGCCGCAGTTCGACGAGTGGATCTTCCCGGACGGGCACTCGGTGCTGATCCTCGCCGAGGGGCGCCTGCTGAACCTCGGCTGCGCGACGGGGCATCCGAGCTTCGTGATGAGCTGTTCATTCACCAACCAGGTGGTGGCGCAGATTGACCTGCACCTCGCGGCGCAGGGGAAGGCGACGCTGAGCGGCACGAAGTACGACGAGAAGAAAGTGTACACGCTGCCCAAGAAGCTGGATGAGAAGGTCGCGCGGCTCCACCTCGACAAGCTTGGCGTCCACCTGACGACGCTCACGGAGAAACAGGCGGCGTACATCGGGGTGCCGGTGGAAGGACCGTACAAGCCGGAGATGTATCGGTACTAGAACGGCAGAGCAACACAGCGTGAGGCAGGGAACGGCAGGAGATGACCGAAGGCCGCACCGGGGTGGTGCGGCCTTCGGGTTTCTGTGTAGGTTGGGCGGGGCGCCACACACGCGCGGACACACGCGCGAGGACTCGTCAACAGGGTCGCGCGGTGCCATTATGAGCGAAGGAACCTCCTGTCCCTCCCCCCGCCTTTGCCGATGACCCCGTTGGTGCGGTACCTCGCGCGCCTTCTCGCCCTGACCATCGTGTACTACGCGACGGTACGGCTAGGGTTGCTCTTCGCGACCGCCGGCGGGGCGATCTCCCCGGTATGGCCACCCAGCGGCGTGGCGATTGCCGCGCTGCTGTGGGGGGGGCTGGGACTCTGGCCGGCAGTCTGGGCCGCCGGTCTCGTGAGCAACATCCAGCTCGGCTTGCCAGTTTCTGCCGCCGCAGTGGTTGCCCTCTCGGGAGCACTTGAGGCAGTGGTCGGGGTCTGGATCGCCCGTCGCGTTGCGCCTGGACTGATGACGGCGGCTCGTCCGCGCGACTTCTTCACCTTCCTGGCGGGCGCCTCCCTTCCGGCGGCGCTCCTGGGCGCGCTTCTTGGCACCGGCGCCCTCCTGCTCTTTGGACGCATGCAGTTCGCCGACTGGACGCTCTCGTTCGTCACGTGGACGCTGGGCGACTGGATGGGCATTGTCAGCGTCGCCCCGCTCATCCTTGCATGGACCGTCGGCAGTGCGCGTGCGCTGGCAGGTCGCTGGCGTGAGGCCGCTGTCGTGACGGTGCTGCTGGTCGTCCTCGCAGTGCTGGGTTTCACGAGCACGACTGTGCTGCCGAGCGGCCAGGAGGTGCGGTGGGCGCTCTTCCCGGTCTTGCTCTGGGCGGCCGTGCGCTTTGGACTGCGTGGCTCGAGTGTCGCCTTGATCATCGTGGCCTCCGCGGCCACGTGGTCGACCGTGCATGGGCAGGAGCCGTTTGGTGTCCATGGTCCGCCCTCCGCGGCCTGGCGGCTCGCCGGATTCCTCGCGGTGACGGCAGTCGCTACGCACGCCGTCGCTTTCTTCTCCATGGCGCGCGACGCTGCCATGCGCGCGCTCGAGGAGAACCGCCAGCGCCTGCATGGCGTAGTGAGCACCGCGACCGAGGCCATCATCGTGCTCGACAGCGACGAGCGCGTTCGGGGATTCAACCCGGCGGCGGAACGGCTCTTCCGCTGGCGCGCCGACGAGGTGCTCGGCCGTCCGGTCGATGCACTCATCCCGGAGCGGTCGCGTGCCGCGCACCATCGCGGCCTCGCTGTTTTTCGCGACAGCGGCATGGAAAGCCACGTGCTACCGCACGCGGGGCGGTTGTTCGGCCTGCGCCGCGACGGCGCCGAGTTCCCCATCGAAGCCACCGTCTCGCAGTTCGAGGCGAGTGGAGAGCGCCTCTTCACCATGATGGCGCGCGACATCAGTGATCGCCTGACCGCGGAGCGCGCGCTGCGCGAGAGCGAGGAGCGGTTTGATGCCATCCTGGCATCGATGGGTGACATCGTCTGGTCGGTGTCGGTCCCCGACCGGCGACTGCTGTACTGCAGCGCGGCGGTGGAGAAGATCTACGGCCGCACGCACGCCGAGATCATGCTGGATTACCGCCACTCGCTGGGGGCCACGCACCCCGGCGACCGCGATCGCGTTCGCGCCGCGCTCAAGCGCCTCTTTACTGACGACGTGGCACGCGTCGAACACCGGATCGTGCGTCCTGACGGTGAGGTGCGCTGGCTGCGCGTGCGCATGTCGCTCGTACGTGACGCGCGCGGCCGGCCGCTGCACATTGACGGCGTGTCCACCGACATCACGGACATCCACGCGCTCGAGGCGCGCCTGCGCGAATCGCAGAAACTCGAGGCGGTCGGTACGCTTGCCGGGGGCATCGCCCACGATTTCAACAACATCCTCATGGCGATCGGTGGCAACGCCGAACTGGTCAAGCGGGACCCTGGGCTGGGCGCGGACACGCGCGATCAAGTGAACGAGATCCAGCGCGCGGCGCAACGCGGGCGCGACCTGTCGCAGCAAATCCTGGTGTTCAGCGGGCGGCGCGAGGCGGCCGAGCGACGGACCGTAGATCTCTGCGGCGTGGCGCGCGAGGTCCTGCGCCTTATTCGTGCCACAGTCCCAGCCACGATTGCCATCGAGGCGCAGCTTGCCGAGCGCCAAGTCCTGGTCTTGGGCGATGAGACGCTGCTGCACCAGGTGATTACCAACCTGTGCACCAACGCATGGCACGCCATGCGCAGCGGCGGCACCTTGACCGTGGAGGTACAGGCGGTGGAGTTGAGCGCCGCGCGCGCGCGTGCCGTGTCGCTGGACAAGCCGGGACGTTACGCTTTGCTCAGCGTGCGAGATACCGGGAGCGGGATGAGCCAAGCGGTACGCGCGCACATCTTCGAGCCCTTCTTCACTACGAAGCCCGTCGGCGAAGGTTCGGGCCTGGGCCTTTCGGTGGTACACAGCACCGTGGCGGAGCATGGCGGTACCGTCGTCGTCGAGAGTGAGCCGGAGCGGGGTACCAGATTCGACGTCTACCTCCCTCTTATGGATGCGGCAGCCGCCGGCGCTGCCGACGCTGCCGGCGCCGCCGACGCCGCAGACATCGCCGAGGTCGCGGTTAGTGCCGACGCACATGGAAACGCTCCGCGCGTGCTGCTGGTGGAGGATGAACCGTCCGTGGCAAGGATGATGACGCGCGGGTTGGAGTCGATGGGCTTCCAGCCGCGGCTCTTCGGTGACCCGCGCGACGCGTTGGCCGCCGTCATCGGGGCGCCGTCGTCGTTCGACGTGGTGATCACCGACCTGACCATGCCGTCCATGACCGGCGTCGAGCTGGCAGGGCGGCTGCTGGCGGTACGCGCCGACCTGCCGATCATACTCTACAGCGGCGACATCAGCGCGGTGGCCCACACGGCGCGCGCGGCGGGGATCCGTGAGGTGCTGGAGAAGCCAGTGTCGCTGGCCGCGCTGGAAGCCGCAGTACGACGGGTTCTTGGCTAGCCGGGTTCCGGCGACGATTCCCGCAGGGCAGGAGCAAACGTCGTCTCTGTTCCCGTGCTCTTGCTTGCCCCGGCACGCCGTCCGCACCTCGAGCTTCACACGTGGAGTCGCTCGCCGAGAACCCGACGTCATTGCAGCCCGCCGTGTCGTGAGGCAGGTTTAGCCCGTCATCTTCCGGAGTCACATCGGGATGCGTTCGGTGCTTCGAGCATATGTCACTTCGGGCACCGTTTGCGCGGCACTCATGCAACCCTGCGCCCAATCGGCGTGGGCGCAGCAGGCCGCTCCGCCCCAGTCCATTTCGCTGGACTCGCTGCTCAGCACCAGGATCAGCGCGGCCTCGAAGTACCAGCAGACGGCTGCCGCAGCGCCAGCGTCGGTGACGATCCTCTCGTCGGACGATCTCGCACAGCGCGGCTATCGCACCCTGCAGGAAGTGCTCGAGAACGTGCGCGGTTTCTACGTGAGCAACGATCGGAACTTCGCGTACCTCGGCGCGCGGGGATTCAGCCGTCCATCGGACTACAACAACCGCATTCTGTTGCTGGTTGACGGGCACACACTGAACGACCGGACGTGGGGGGGCGCGCCAATCGGAAGCGACCTGCCGCTCAACATGGATGCGATCGAGCGCATCGAGATCGTGCGCGGTCCGGGATCTTCGCTCTACGGAACGAACGCGATGTTCGGCATCGTCAACATCGTCACGAAGACCCTGGCGCGCCTGGACGGTGTCATCGTGGGTGGCCGCCTCGGTTCGGCCGGATTGCGAGAAGGCAGCGTGGTTGCGGGGCGCGCCCTGGGAAAGACCGGCGCGTTCACTGTGTCGGGGTTGATGAGTCAGCTCGACGGCGCGGACCTCTACTATCCTGAGTTCGATACACCACAGACGAGCTCAGGCGTGGCGCGCGGCCTGGACTGGGAGCGTTCGGTGGGTGGCTTGGGCGCGGTGACCGTCGGGAACGTGGTTGCGCGCATCGGCTATCGGTCTCGTTCCAAGGGGATCCCGACGGCGGCCTTCGGCGCCGCGTTCAATGATCCGCGCGCGCAGACGGTGGACGAGACTTTTTGGGGAAACGTCGCAGCCTCGCACGAGTTCGACGGCGGATTGCGCTTGACCGGACGGCTGTACGCCGACCGGTACCGCTACAGCGGCGTCTACCCAATTGACGCGGGACCCGCCTATTCGGATGGAGGCGGCAGCACCGGCGTGGGGGGAGAGGGCCTCATGGTATGGGAGGCATCGTCGCGCCACCGGCTCACGGTGGGTACCGAGCTGCGACACGGGCTGCGCGCGGACTACTACGAGCTATTCGCGGACGGCTCGCGCTCGCGTGATGACGCGCCCGCGACTACGGCATCGGTGTTCTCTCAGGATGAGGTCCAGTTGTCGGACGCCCTGACGTTCGTCGGCGGGCTTCGATGGGATCGGCACTTCCGGCATTCGAGCGCGCTTTCCCCTCGGCTGGCCATTCTCTTCGCGCCGACGCGCGCGACCACGATCAAGGCGCTGTACGGGGAAGCGTTTCGGGCGCCGAGCGCCGCGGAAGCGGACATCACCACGACGTACTACACGCGAAACGCAGCGTTGAAGCCGGAACGCATCCGGACACTCGAGCTGTCCGTCGATCACAGGGTCGGTGCTCCACTCCTCGCGAGCGGGTCGCTCTACAGGTATCACATCCGGGACCTGATTGACCAGGTCGAACTGCCGGATGGGAGTGTCAGGTATGGGAACGCGGCGAGCGCCAGTGGTGCGGGTGCGGAAGTCGAGTTCGACTTCCGTCCCGACGGGCCCGTCTCCGCCCACGCGTCGTATGCCCTCCAGCGCGCCCGGGCGGAACTGCTTGGCCAACAGCTCACGAACTCCCCGGAGCAGATCGCGGTCGTTACGCTGACGGCGAAGCGCCGGGGCGTGCGGGTCAGCGGGCTGTCGCGCTACGAATCCGGCCGGCGGACCATCAGCGGACCGTCGACTCCGGCGTTCATTCGCACGGATGCGAACGTCACCTGGTCGCCGGCCGCGCGGTCAGGTGCGGAGGTCGGGCTCCGCGTGACGAATCTGTTCGACGTCCGGTACGAGACGCCGGGCGGGGTGGAGCACGTGCAGCGCGCCATCGCCCAGGATGGGCGCGCATGGTCGCTCCGCCTGAGCTGGCGCTTCTAGCGACGGTCGTCCGGATTCCGCCGATGCCTCGTCTTCCGCTCGCCTTGTTCGTGCTCGCGACCGGCGCGTTCTCCGCGCGGCGCGCCGGCGCGCAGGAGATGGACGTTCCCGTTGCCATCCAGATGTCGGTGTTGCTGAAGGTGATCAGCTTCGACCGGCAGCTGCCGCTGCGCGCACCGAAAGAGGTCGTGCTTGGCATCGCGTTCCAGAGCGGGAACCGCGCGTCGGTGATCGCCAGGGACGAGGTCAGGCAGGCCATCGCCGCCGCGTGCGACGGCGTGAACGGCGTGCCAATTCGGGTCGAGGCGATTGACCTCGACGGCGAACCCGTGGCCGCGGCGCTCAAGCGCCGTGCGCTGACGCATCTCTACGTCACCCCGCTCCGGGCGGCGGACATCCGCGCTCTTGCCGCGGCCACCCGCGCCGCCCGCGTAACAACGTTGACCGGCGTGCCGAGTTACGTCGCGCGCGGCTTGGCCATCGGCGTGGTGCTGCGCGGCGAGCGTCCGCACATTCTGGTCAATCTCGACGCGTCCCGCCTGGAAGGAGCCGACCTCGCGGCCGAACTGCTGAAGCTAGCCACGATCGTGAAATGACGCCGCTACCGCCATTCATCAGGGGAATCCGGGACAAGCTCGTCGTGTCCTTCGCCGCGCTCGTCGCCGCGATCGCGATCTTCGTCTTTCTCTACTTCCCGGCGCGACTCGAACACCAGGCGCTTCGCGCGACGATCGCGAAGGCGGATGTGATCCGCGAAATGACCGCGTACAGCGTCGCGTCGGGCCTGCTGTTCAACGACCGGGCAGCGGTCTCCGAGGCGCTCGTCGGGGCCGCGGTCGAAGACGTGTCGTATCTCGTTGTGTGGGACGACAGCGGACGGGTCGTCGCTTCGCGCGGTGCAGTGACGGTGCCGCCGGGCTCGCCACTCCCCCGACCAGGAGGAGAGATCAGCGGCGACGGCCGCAACTACGTGTCGACGACGACCGTGCGGAGCGGAGCCCGGCGGGTCGGCACGCTGAGCGTCGGCCTGTCGCTGGCTCCGCTGCGCGCGGAGGCCGCCTTGTCCCGACGGATCGGCGCGCTCGTCGGGACGCTCATCTTCATATTCGGCCTCGTCGTCATCTACGTGATCAGCGCGTACCTCACGCGTCCGTTGACGGCGTTGTCGCTGACCGTCAACCGCATCGCCGGAGGCGACCTGACGCTTCGCGCTGCCGAAGCCCATGACGAGGAAGTTGCCCAGCTCGTGCGAGCGTTCAATCGGATGATTGATACCCTGGTCGGCACGCAGGCGGAGTTGGCGGCGATGAATGCCGAACTCGAATCGCGTGTCAGTGAGCGCACCGCGGCACTGACGTTGGCCATCGAGGAACAGCGTCGGTCGCAGGACGCGCTGGTGCTCAGCGAAGGAGAGGCTCGGCGCGCGCGCGCCCTGCTGGAGGCTTTGATCGACGTTGCACCGCAAGCAATCGTCGCCACGGACACGCAGGGGCGTGTGACGCGATGGAATCACGGGGCTGAACGGATGTTCGGGTGGACTGCGTCTGAAGTGCTCGGGCGTCCCGTACCGTACCTCCCGGCGATCCAGTCCGGCGTTTCCAGCGACGGAGGGCCGGAGTTCTCGACGACTGCCCGCGCCAACGCCCAAGAAGTGACGCGCCGTCGCAAGGACGGGACCAGCTTCAGCGCGCTCCTCGGTGTCGGCATCATGCGTGACGAAGACCAACGCCCCATCGGTTTCATCGACTTCTTCACCGACCTCACGGAGCGCAAGCGTCTCGAGGAGCAACTCCGTCAATCGCAGAAGATGGATGCGCTGGGGCGCCTCGCCGGCGGTATCGCGCACGATTTCAACAACATCCTGACCATCATCACCACCTGCTCGGAACTCATGCTCATGCGGCCGCGGTCGGCCAAGGACCGGGCCCAACTCCAGGAGATCTCGGGAGCGGCCGCCCGAGCTGCCGCACTTACCCGCCAGCTCCTCACGTTTACCCGTCAGCAAGTCGTGCAGGTCCGCGCGCTGGATGTGGCCACTGTCGTCGGCGATTTCGTGCCCATGTTGCGCCGGGTGCTGCCTGCCAACATCCAGTTCACGACGGACTTCGACGCGGCTCATGGGCAGGTGATGGCCGATCCGACTCAGCTGGAGCAGGTCGTGATGAATCTTGTCGTGAATGCCGCTGACGCCATGCCGCAGGGCGGCGCACTCCGAATGGAGACCCGTCATGTGGACGTTCGTGAGGCGATCGTCAACGGGGACCCGATGCCAGCCGGCCCCTATACCGTGCTCTCGATCGAGGACACGGGGACGGGAATCGACGACGAGACCATCGCCAAGATGTTCGACCCCTTCTTCACCACGAAGGGGGTCGGCAAGGGCAGTGGACTCGGCTTGGCCACGACGTATGCCATTGTCGCCGGCCTGGGCGGTACGATTCGCGTCCGGAGTACTCCGGGTCGCGGGGCGACCTTCAGGGTCTATCTGCCGGAAGCGTCCGCAAGCGCTCCCGCCAGCGCCGCCATCACCGTTCCGCAACCTGCGGGCACCGTCGCTCAACGCAGCGGCACCATTCTGCTTGTGGAAGACGAGCTCCCCGTGCGGCGCGTGGTGCGCGGCTTGCTCCAGCGCGCGGGCTTCGAGGTCTGGGAAGCAACGAACGGCGAAGAGGCGCTGGCCATTGCGCAGGAGCGTGGTGACCAACTCAACGCCGTCGTGACCGACATGATGATGCCTGGGATGAGTGGCAGAACGCTTGCGAGCGAGCTCGCGGTCCTCTCTCCGAAGCTGGGAGTCGTCTTCATCTCCGGGTACGCCGAACTGACAGCGGAGGGCGAGCTGGTCAGCGATGCACGGCACGTCTTTCTCCAGAAGCCCTTCACAAACGCGCAACTCGTCGCCGCGATCGAGCGGGTCTGTCCGTAAAGGTTAGTCCGAGGTGGGGGGTGCTCGAGGCGCGTCTATTGTGTTCCAGAAAACGCGGACGGTGTCCCGGGAAGCATAGACCCCCCAGGCGCCTCTGTCCGGTCGCGCTCAGCAGGCGCATATTCGGGTAGCGCCGTTCAATATCTGGCTGCGCTGCCGTACTCTGCCGGATTCCGTCGGACTCTGTCGCCTTCCTCGCCATGTCCTCACGTCGCGACTTCCTGCTCTCCTCCTCGGCGATCACACTCGCCGCATGCCTTCCGGTGCTGCGCCCACGGCACGCCACCGTGGACGTCGTGATTCGCGGCGGCACGGTGTTCGACGGCTCGCTGGCCGCGATGGGCATCGAGGGCGACGTCGCGCTCGACGCGGGGCGCGTGGTCGCCATGGGCCGCCGCTTGGCGGAGCGCGGCCGGCTCGAGGTGGACGCCAAGGGACTGGCGGTCTCGCCCGGCTTCATTGACGTCCATTCGCACGGCGACAACACGCTCTTTGCCGACCCCAACGCGGAGTCCATGATCCGGCAAGGGGTCACCACCATCGTGGTGGGGCAGGACGGATCGTCGCGCGGCCCGCGCACCGCTGCCGACGAAGACAGCGACCGTGCCTCGCTGCGTGCCTTCTTCGACTCGGTGGATCAGTTGCCGCCGGCGGTGAACGTGGCATCCATGGTGGGGCTCGGGACGGTGCGCGGGGCGGTGATGGGCAACGAGAACCGCCCGGCCACGGCGGCGGAGCTGGAGAAGATGGTGGCGCTGGTGGAGCGCTCGCTCGTGGACGGGGCCTGCGGCGCGTCCTCCGGGCTGGAGTACACGCCCGGCGCGTTTGCGCCCCTCGATGAACTCATCGCACTTAGCAAGCCGCTCGCGCGGCGCCGCCTGCCGTACAGCACGCACATGCGCAACGAGGACGACACGCTGATCGAGTCCATTGACGAGTCCATCGCCGTGGCGCGCGGCGCGCGCTGTCCGCTGCAGATTGCGCACCTCAAGACGCAGGGGCCGCGCAACTGGTCGAAGCTCGACGCAGTCTTTGCGCGGGTGGCCGCCGCGCGCGCCGAGGGGATTGACGCGGCCTTCGACCGGTATCCGTATCTCGCCTACCAGACGGGACTGTCCAACCTCTTCCCCGTGTGGGCACGCGATGGCAAGCCGGAGGACTTCCTGCGCCGCATTGACGAGACGGAGACGGCGGCGCGCATTCGCGCGTACGCCGAAGAGAAGGCGGCGCTCATCGGCGGGTGGCACAACGTGCAGATCGCCAGCGTGAGCGCGGCGGCCGACAAGGCGGCCGAGGGGTTGCGGCTTGACGACGTGGCGAAGGCGCGCGGCCTGCCGCCGTACGAAACCGCGGTGGCGCTGCTCAAGGCCAACCGTGGAAGCGTGGGGATGGTGGGGTTCGCGATGAGCGAGGAGAACCTGGAGCGCATCCTGGCGCACCCGATGGCGATGGTCTGTTCGGACGGCGGATCTCTTGCCACGAGCGGCCCGGCGCGCTCGGGGCATCCACACCCGCGCGGCGCAGGGTCATTTGCCCGCGTGCTCGCGCGCTACGTACGTGAACGCAAGGTGCTGACGCTCGGCGCAGCCATCCACAAGATGAGCGCGCTCTCCGCCCAGCGGCTCCGGCTAACGGGGCGGGGAATGCTGCGCGTGGGCGGGGCGGGCGACGTCGCGGTCTTTGACCCCGCGACAGTGGCCGACCGGGCGACGTTCGCGGATCCGTTCCAGTATGCCGTGGGGATCACCGCGGTCTTCGTGAATGGCACGATGGCGTTCCTGCACGGCGAGCGCGGAGCGCGAACAGGGCGGG
Organism: uncultured Gemmatimonadota bacterium; assembly: GCA_947085385.1. Classification (GTDB taxonomy): domain Bacteria; phylum Gemmatimonadota; class Gemmatimonadetes; order Gemmatimonadales; family Gemmatimonadaceae; genus PNKL01. Next base: position 116,101 of record CAMTWA010000003.1, read on the forward strand.
CGATCCGGATTGCGTAGGGGCAGGGGCGACAGGGCGGAAAGCAGTTTGTGATGGAGTGCTATACTGATGGTGCAGGCTCCCCAACCGTGAGGATTCCATGTTCAAGGTCAACGAAGGAACTGTCGATCGCGTCGTGCGCGTCGCCGTGGGCATCGCGCTGGTGTATCTGGCCGTCACCAAGGGCTGGCTGTGGGCCTGGATCGGCGTCCTGCCGATCCTGACGGGCTCCACCGGCATCTGCCCGGTCTACTCGCTGCTTGGCATCAATACGTGCGGGATCAAGAAAGCCTAGCTGCGTGAACGATGGTCGAAGCGGCCACCTGATGGTGGCCGCTTCGCTATTGGGGAGGGGCAGGGGGCAGGGAGCGGAATGGAGCGCTCCGTTGTAGGGAATGAGTTGGTGCTGGGAAGCACGGCAACTACATTCACCCCCGCGCTCTCCACCGCACCCTGCCCCGACCCTTGCACTGCAATCCTGAAGCCTCCCCGTTCCCCAACCCAGGGTAGTCCGCATGCGTCGCGTTGCCGTGTTCCTTCTGCTTGCTGCCGCGCTCCCGGCCTTCGCCCAGGCGCCAGACCCGTATCTGGTCCGGGTGAAGAAGCTGCTCGCCACCTCGCCGGTGATTGACGGGCACAACGACGTGCCGTGGGAGATTCGCGAGAACGCGGAAAAGCCGCGCGACGTGGACCATTTCGATCTGCGCACCGACCTGAAGAAGCACGACACCGACCTGGCGCGCATGAAGAAGGGCGGGCTGGGTGGCCAGTTCTGGTCCATCTACATCCCGGGCGAGGTGAAGGACTCCGGGTACGCACGCATCCAGTTGGAGCAGTTCGACATTGCACGTCGCATGATCGCCAAATACGACAAGGAAATGGTCTTCGCCAGGACGTCGGGCGACGCGCGCCGCGCGATGGCCGCAGGGAAGTTTCCGTCGTTCCTCGGCCTCGAAGGCGGTCACGCCATCGAGAACTCCCTCGGCGTGCTGCGCATCTACTACGACCTCGGCGCGCGGTACATGACGCTCACGCACAATGTCACGCTCGACTGGGCCGACGCCGCGCAGGACAGGGCGGTGCACGGCGGGCTGACGCCGTTCGGCAGGGAAGTCGTGCGCGAGATGAACCGCCTGGGGATGATCGTGGACCTGTCGCACGTCTCGCCGGCCGTGATGAGCGACGCCCTCAACGTGACCGAGGCGCCGGTGATGTTCTCGCACTCGCCGGCGCGGGCGCTGTCCGATCACCCGCGCGACGTCCCCGACTCGATTCTCGTGCGCGTGAAGCAGAACGGCGGCATCGTGATGGTGACCTTCGTCCGCGAGTTCATCTCGCAGAAGAACCAGGATTGGCGCATCGCACGCAACGCCCGGCGCCGGGAACTTGCCACGGGCTTCGGCGGCGACACGGCGCGCCTGCGCGTCGCGATGAGCGAGTGGTTTCAGGCGAACCCGGAGCCGATCGTGACGCTCAAGGAAGTCGCCGATCACTTCGACCACATCAGGAAGCTCATCGGCGCGGATTACGTCGGCATCGGCGGCGACTTCGATGGCACCGGCGGCGAGCACATCCAGGGGCTCGAAGATGTGTCCAAGTACCCTGACCTACTCGCGGAGCTCGCCCGCCGCGGCTGGACGGACGACGAACTGCGCAAGGTCGCGAACGGGAACATCCTGCGCGTGCTCGCCGAGAACGAGAAGGTGGCGACGCGGCTGCAGAAGACACGCCGGCCAAGCACCCGCACGATTGACGAGCTCGATCGCGCACCGAAGATGTAGCGATCGTCCCGGGCGAGGCGCGTCGCGTCCCGCCTCGACGGCGTGCGCGAGCAGTCGCAGCGCGCGCGCCTGCCCTCACCCGTTGGCCAGCACCTCGCCGACGACGGCGAGGAGGCGGGCCACCGTCTCCACGGTGTGGTCGCCCATGTGCCCGACGCGAAACGACGTCGCGGCCAGCGTGCCGTAGCCGCCGCCAAGCGTGTAGCCACGCTGTACCACCGCATTGACGAGGGCGCGAGCGTCGACGCCCGCTGGCGTACGGACCACGGTCACTGTGGCGCTCCGCGCACCCGGCGGCGCGAGGATCCCCTCGAGGCGACCATCCTTGCGCTGGTGCTCCACCCACGCGTGCGTCGCCGACGCCATCGCCGCGTGCCGCGCCCAGCGGCACTCGATGCCGGTGGGACCGATGGACGCCATTTGCGCCTCGAGCGCGTAGAACAGCGACACGGCCGGCGTGTTGGGCGTCTGGCGCTTGGCCGCGTAGTTCGCGAACTCCACAATGTCGAAGTACCGCCCGCGAGAGGGCGCGTGGGCGGCCGCGGCAAGATAGCGTTCGCTGGCGCAGCAGAAGGCGAGCCCCGGCGGGAGCGCGAGCGCCTTCTGCGACCCGGTGAGCACGAAATCGAGCGACCAGGCGTCGGTTTCCACCGGCATGCCGCCCATCCCCGACACGGAGTCAATGAGCGAGAACGCGCCGTTGGCGTGTGCGAGCTCGGCGATGGCCTGCACGTCCTGCGCCGCGCCCGTGGACGTCTCGGAGTGCGCGGCGGTGACGGCGGCGAAGCGCTGCTCGCGGAGCGCCTGCTCGAAGCGCTCGAGCGGGACGATGTCGCCGTAGGGAACTTCCAGCGCCTGCACCGTGCGGCCGCAGGCGCGCGCAATGTCGGCGAAGCGCGCGGAAAACGCGCCGTTGACGAGTGAGAGAATCGGGCCCGCCGGCGCGTTGCGAATCGCCGCTTCCATCAATCCCGTCGCAGACGAACTGCTGATGAAGACGGGGCGCACCGTCCGGAAGACACGGCGGAGTCCCTCGTCGCAGCGCCCGTACAGCGCCTCGAACTCGGCGTCGCGGTGCGAGATCATGGGGCGCTGCATGGCCGCCAGGATCTCGGACCGCACCTCAGTGGGTCCGGGCAGGAAGAACGTGCCGAAGCTGGGAGTGGTCATGCGGAAAGCGCGTGAGCGACGAGGGCGGCAAACGAGTCGAACACAAGAGAAGCGCCGGCGACCACCGCGTCGCGGCGCACGAATCCAATGTAAGCGGCAAACGCGTCCACTGCGGGAGCCATCGCCAGGTCGGTGGCGCCGTCGCCAACGGCGAGAATAGGACGTGGCAGGGCAAGCTGCGTGAGCACGGCTGCCTTGCCCGCCTGGGTGATGAGCGGCGTCGGGACGACGCCCTGGAATTGCCCGGCGGCATCGGTCTCGATCTCGACAGCGTGCACCCGCGCATCGGCAATGCCGAGCACGCGCGTCATCGGGAGGAGCGCGGCGCGCAGGCCGCCGCTGACGACATGCACGTCCATGCCGGCCGCGTGCAGCGCCGCCACCGCGTCGGCCGCGCCGGGAGCAATGGCGGCGACATAGGCCTGCGACAGAGCGCGCAGGTCGAGCGCGTTCGGCCGGACGAGCGCAAGCCGCCGCGGGTACACATCGTCGAGTGTCCAATCGCCGTCCATCGTGCGCGCGGTGAACGACTCGACCTCGCGCTGAACGTCCGGCCCGCACCTCGCGGCCAGCCAGTCGATGCCCTCGATGCCGGCGAGCGTGCTGTCGGCATCGAGCACCACCGACGCGTAGCGCCTCACAGGATGTTTCCCGGCGCGAGTCGGCCAACGGGGTCGAACTCCCGCTTGAGCGCGCGCATCATCGCCAGTTGCTGCGGGCCGGCCTGCAGCGCGAGCCACTTGCTCTTGATCTTCCCGATGCCGTGCTCGGCTGCCACGGTCCCGCCCATCGCGATGATCGTGTGCAACGTCTCCTCGATGGCATGCTCGATGCGCGCCACCTCGTCGGCATCGCGCGCGATGAAGTTCTGATGGGGATGCCCATTGCCGAGGTGGCCGTAGGTGACCGCGGGCGGCAGGTGATGCGCCTCGGCGATGCGCCGCGCCTCGACGAGTGCCTGCGCGGCAAGCGCATACGGAACAGCCCAGTCCGTGCTCATGCGCCGCCCGCCCAGCGGCAGGAACGGCGCAGTGCGCTCGTGCATCGCGGCGGGAAGCGCGTGGCGAAGGCGGCGCGCCTCGCGCAGCGCCTGCTCGCCGTCGAAGGCGCGCACGTCTCCCGCGGTGGCGCCGTACCGCTCGGCGAGCGCAAGCCAGTCGTCGAGCGGCGGGTCGTCGTTGCCGGCGTCTTCGGTGTAGACCATCGCGCCCGCCTGCGGCGCCCAGGACGGATCGTCCATGGCGGCGCGCGCGATCGCGAACGACTCGCGGTCGAAGTACTCGAGGCAGCGGGGCGCGACGGCGGGTGTCTCGCGTGCGGCCACGATGAACGCCAGCGCGCTCCGTTCGTCCGAAAACGGCACGCCGAGGCCGAGCACGCGCTCCGGGACCGGGAGCAGCGAGAGCTCCGCCTCGGCCACGATGCCCAGCGTCCCCTCGCTCCCGACGAACCAGTCCACGGGATCGTGCGCCAATTGGTAGCCCACCGTGTTCTTCTCCACGGCGTTGCGACGCGCGTGGAACACCCCGCCATCGGCCAGCACCACGGTGAGGGCGCGCACGTGCGCGCGCGTGGGGCCGTATGCGAGCGTGCGCGGCCCCGAGGCGTTGCAGGCGATCGCCCCGCCGACGGTACACTCGTCTTCGCTCGTCGGGTCGGGCGCAAAGAACAGCCCCTCCGGCGCACAGGCGCGCTGCAAGTCGCCGATCAGCACACCCGGTTGCACTCGCGCGATGCGCTTCACCGGGTCGATGTCGAGAATGCGTGCCATCGCGCGCGTGGAGAGCAGCCATCCGCGCGCCGCCACCGAGGCTCCGGTGGTGCTCGTCTGTGCGCCGGCAGCGGTGATGCACGCCTTGTCCGCGGCGGCCATGTGCATCAGCTCCTGCACTTCGCCGCCGTGCTCAGGACGCGCCACCGCCTCGGGGACGCTCCGCAGGCCCGACACGTCGCGCGCATAGCCCTCGAGCGCCGACGGGTCGCGGAGCAGCGACAGGCTCACGCGTTGCCCCCGAACCGCACTACCGTGGCGCTGCGGATGTCGCGAAGCGCCGTGAGTGTCTCGCGCACGTGGGCGGGTGGTGCGCCGTCAATGCTCACGACAGCCAGGGCCTCGCCGCCGGCGGCGAGGCGCGCCTGGTGGTACTCCGCGATGTTCACGCCGGCGTCGGCGAGCGCCGTGCCGACGCGGCCGATGACGCCGGGCACGTCGTGGTTGGTGAGCACCAGCAGCGTGCCGCGCGGCGCCACGTCCACATGGAAGTCGGCGATGCGCGTCAGCCGCGGCGTCATGTCGAGCGCCGCCACGCCACCCACCCGCATGGCGTGTGCGCCGGCGACGAGCCGCACCTCGATGGCCCTCGAATGCGGGGCGAAGCCGCCTTCGCCGTGCGCGAGCACCACGCCGCGCGCCGTGGCCATCGCCCTCGCATTGATGAGGTTGAGCCGATCCGTTTCCACCACGCCCTCGAGCATCCCGGCCGCGGCGGCGGCCAACAACGCGCCGGCGCTCGCGGTGAGGTCGTCGCCCGTCTTGAGCGTGAGCGACTCGATGGCGGTGGCGCCGCGGTCGGCGAGCAACGCGCGGGCCACGGTGGCCGCGCGGCGCGCGAGCAGCAGGGCGGGACCGAGCGTCGCGGCATCCTCGCCGGTCAGGGCGCCGTTGAGCGAGCGCGAGAGGTCGCCGTTGAGGAGCGCGTCGCGCACCGCCACGCACGCGTCCACCGCCACGCTGCGCTGCGCCTCGGCCGACGACGCGCCGATGTGCGGAGTCAGCACGACGTTCGCGCAGTCGCGGAACGGATGGTCGCCCGTCAACGGCTCCTTCTCGAAGACGTCCAGCACCGCGCCGGCCACCTGTCCGCGGTCCAGGGCCGCGCGCAGGGCGTTGTCGTCCACGATGCCGCCGCGCGCCATGTTGACGACGATCGCACCGGCGCGCAGGCGGCTGCACGCGCTCGCGCCGATCATCCCCGCGGTCTCGTCGGTGAGCGGCACGTGCACCGTCAGGATCTGGGCCGCGTCCAGCACGCCGTCGAGCGTGCGCTCGCGTTTCACGCGCATCGCGGCGAACCGTTCGTCGCTGATGTACGGGTCATAGGCGTGCACCTCCATGCCGAAGGCGTGCGCGCGGTGCGCCACCTCGCCGCCGATGCGGCCGAGACCCACGATGCCGAGCGTCTTGCCGCGGAGCTCCGTGCCGAGGAGTTCCGACCGTTCCCAGCGCCCCTCGTGCATCGAGCTGTCGGCGCGGGTGAGGTGGCGCAGCAGCGAGATCACGCCGCCGAAGAAGAGCTCCGCCACCGCCACCGTATTGCCGGCGGGCGCATTGATGACCGCGATGCCCAACTCGGTCGCCACGTCCATGGCAATGTTATCAATGCCGACGCCGGCCCGCCCCACCACCCTGAGCCGCCGCGCCCGGCGCAGGAGCGCCTCGGTGATCTTCGTCGCGCTGCGGCCGATGAGCGCGTCGTACTGGTCTATGCGCTCGAGCAGCGCCGACGCCGGGAGCGTGGGCTGCTCGTCCACGTCGAAGGACGGGACGGCGCGCAGCAGCGCCACGCCGTCAGGGTCAATCTCGTCGGTTACGAGGATCTTGAGGGACACAGGCACGGGCACAGTGAGGGAACGGACACGGGCACGGGCAGTAGGCCGACACGTTACGGGCAAGGTGCGGCAGCCACCTTCCTCCAATTTGCCGCTTGGGTTGCGCTGGCGCGACCTATATTGTTGACAGTCACCCCGATGACGAGCACCTCCTGCTGGTCGGGCTGCAATCGCCGGTCATCGGCCGTCGTCCAACTGTCCCCTGCTGTGGAGTCCATCATGTCCCGTCTCGCCCTCCTCGCCGTCGCCCTGCTCGCGCCCTCCCTGGCCGCCGCCCAAGCCCCGCTCAAGGCCGCCCTCAGCGGCCGCGCCACGACTGAAGTGGCCCTTAACCCGCCGCGCGTGGCCGGCCAGCCCGCGCCCAAGGCGCTCGTGGTGAAGATTGACTACGGCCAGCCGCACGCCCGCGGCCGCGACGTGCCTACCGAACTCGCCACGCCCGGCACCGTTTGGCGCACGGGAGCGAATGCCTCCACCACGCTGACCACGGACGTTGATCTCATGATCGGGTCCGCCGCGGTGCCGAAGGGCGCATACTCGCTGTACTCCATCCGCACCGCCGACGGCTACCTATTGATCATCAGCGGGCTGACCGGTCAGTCGGGCATGGACTACGACCAGACGAAGGACTTGGCCCGCGTCCCGCTGACGGCGCGCACGCTCGGCGAGGCGCGCGAGTCCCTGCAGATTGCCCTGGTCCCCGCGGCGGACCAGTCGCCAAAGGGGGTGCTCACGATCTCGTGGGGGAGCCTCGAACTCTCCACAAGCTGGTCGGCGAAGTAGGTTTGAGGGGGCGGCAGACGCCGCCCCCTCATTGTTGCCATCCCTTGCGCCCTACAATGCCCGCACCGCGCCTTCAGGCACTGCATGACGCCGGCCAGTCACTCTGGCTCGACTACATTGACCGGCCGATGCTCCACAACGGGGAGCTTGCGCGCCGCATCAGCGATGACGTGCTCACCGGCATGACGTCCAACCCGGCGATCTTCGAGAAGGCGCTGGCGCAGGGCACCGCGTACGACGCGCAGATCACGGAGATGACCGGCCAGCGCACGGCGTGGCAGCTCTTCGAGGTGCTGGCCTCCACTGACGTGCGCGCGGCGTGCGATGAGTTCCGCGACGTGTACGACCGCACCGCCGGACGCGACGGCTACGTCTCGCTCGAGGTGTCGCCCAACGTGGCGAACGACGCCGATGGCACCGTGCGCGAAGCGCGTCACCTGTGGGCGCTGGTGGACCGTCCGAACGTGATGATCAAGGTGCCCGGCACGACGGCAGGGTGCGCGGCCCTGCGCCAGCTGGTGACCGACGGCATCAACGTGAACGTGACGCTGTTGTTTGCGGTGGACGCGTACGCGCGGGTCGTCGAATCGTACGTGGCGGGGCTCGAGGCTCGTGCCGCGGCTGGCGCTTCGCTCGGCGCAATCGCGAGCGTGGCGTCGTTCTTCGTGAGCCGTGTGGACTCCGAGATTGACAAGCGCTTCGACGCACAGGTAGCGGCCGGCCTGCTGACGACCGACTCGGCGACGCGCCTCAAGGGGAAGGCGGCCGTGGCCAACGCGAAGCTCGCCTACTGGCTCTTCACCGAGCGCTTCGAAGGGCCGCGCTGGGCGGCGCTCGCCGCGCGCGGCGCGCGCGTGCAGCGCCCGCTCTGGGCCAGCACCTCCACCAAGAACCCGGCTTACCGCGACGTGATCTACGTCGAGGAGCTCATCGGTCCGCAGACGGTGAACACGCTGCCGCCGGCAACGCTCGAGGAGTTCCGCGACCATGGCGAGGTGCGCCGCACGATTGACGCCGGGCTCGTGGAGGCGAAGCGCGCGCTGGCTGAGGTGGAGGGGGCCGGTGTCTCGTTGCGCGAGGTGACGGATCAGCTGCTCGACGAAGGGCTCGCGTCCTTCCAGAAGTCGTTCGACGCATTGCTGGCGGGGCTTGAGGCCAAGGCGGCCGCAGTGGGACGTCCCGTCACCGCCAGACGCTGAGGCCCACGCCATGCCGAATTGCCGTACGCGCACCAAGGTCGTCTGCACTATCGGGCCCGCGTCCTCCGATCCCGCGGTGCTGCGCGAGCTGATGCAGGCGGGGCTGGATGTGGCCCGCATCAACTTCTCGCATGGCACGCACGAGCAGCACGCCGCGCGCATCGCCGACATCCGCCGCATCGCCGCCGAGCTCAACAAGCCGGTGGCGATCATGGGCGACCTGCAGGGGCCGCGCATCCGCGTTGGGAACCTCGACACGGTCATGCAGTTGCAGGAGGGCGCCGAGGTGACGCTCGCGCACGAGAGCGTCGCGCGCCCGGGGGACATCCCGGTGACCTACGACGCCCTCGCGCGCGACGTGTCGCCCGGAGCTCGCATTCTGCTCGACGACGGTCTGCTGGCGCTCGACGTCGTGGCGGTGGAGGGCGGACTCGTGCGCGGCAACGTGGTGTACGGCGGGCCGCTGAAGTCGCACAAGGGGATTAACCTCCCTGGCGTGACGGTCTCGGCGCCGACGCTGACGGCCAAGGACCACGCCGACATCGCCTTCGCCGTCGAGCACCAGCTCGACTACCTGGCGCTGTCATTCGTGCGCCAGCCGTCCGACCTCGAGCTGCTGCGCTCCCTCGTGCCCAAGGGCATGCTGCTCGTCGCGAAGATCGAGAAGGACTCAGCCCTGCTCGACATCGAGGAGATCCTCAAGGTCTCTGACGCCGTGATGGTGGCGCGCGGCGACCTCGGCGTGGAGTTGCCCTTTGAACAAGTGCCGATCGCGCAGAAGCGCATCATCGCGCTCGCCAACCGCTTTGGCCGGCCGGTGATCACGGCGACGCAGATGCTCGAGTCCATGATCACGAATCCGCGCCCGACGCGCGCCGAGGCGAGCGACGTGGCCAACGCCATCTTCGACGGCACCGATGCCGTGATGCTCTCGGCGGAGACGGCCACTGGCGCGTATGCGAAGCTGGCGGTCGAGGCCATGGTGCGCATCGCCGTCGAGGCCGAGCGGCATCCGGTGCAGCGCGGCGTGGGCGCCGATCGCGTGGAGGCGGGGCATGCGAGCGTCGAGGAGACCATCGCCGGCGCGACGGTCACCGCCGTGCGCATGGTAGGAGCCGTCGCGGTCGCCGTCCTCACCAAGTCGGGCTTTGCGGCACGCATCGTTGCGGCCCGGCGTCCCGGTGTGCCCATCGTGGCCTTCACCGACCAGGCGCGCACGTACCGCCAGCTGTCGCTCGTGTGGGGCGTCACGCCGGTGCTCCTGCCGCACGCCGACACATACGAGCAGATGGCCTGGAGCGCTCGCGGCACTTGCGTAGACCTTGGGTTCGCGAAGCCGGGTGACCGCGTGGTGATGACGGCCGGTGTGCCGTTTGACGTGCCCGGCACCACGAACACGCTCAAGGTGGAGACGGTGTGAAGCTCACCTTCCTCGGCACCGGCACGAGCTTCGGCGTCCCGGTGGTCGGCTGCGGCTGCGCCGTCTGCCGATCCGGGGACCCGCGGGACAAACGCACGCGCGTCGGCGCGGTCGTCGAGGTTGGGCATACGCGGCTGCTCATTGACACGCCGCCCGAGCTGCGGCTCCAGCTGATCGCCACGGGCATTCACGACGTGGACGCCGTGCTCTTCACGCACGACCACGCCGACCACACGCACGGCCTCGACGACATTCGGGTTGTCTCGGTGCGACGCGACTGGGCCATGCCCATCTATGGCCCGGCGGAGGCGCTGCAGACGCTGGCGCACAAGTTCCCGTACATCTTTGACGACACCGTCCGGCCGATTCCCGGTACCTACAAACCCGAGGGTACGGCGATCGCGCTCGAACCGGGCGTGACGGTGCGCATCGGCGACGCCGAGGTGACACCCGTTGAGGTGCCGCACGGCCGATGGCGCGTCTTCGGCTACCGCATCGGGGCGCTGGCGTACGTCACCGATGCCAAGACGATCCCCGACGCTGCCTTCGCGCTGATACAGAGCGCCGAGGTGCTGGTCCTCAACGCGCTGTTCCGGACGCCGCACCCTACGCACCTCAGCCTGGGGGAGGCGGTGGCGGTCGCACGACGCATCGGCGCACGCCGCACCTGGCTCACGCACCTGACGCATGACAACCTGCACGCGGCGCTCGCGGCGGAACTGCCCCCGGACATCCAGCCGGCCTTCGACGGCCTCGTGGTGGAGTGCTGATGGCGTTCACGCTCGATGTGACCGCGATGACGGAGCCCACGGTTCCCGCTGGCGTGCGGGATGCCGACTGGGCGGAACTGTCCGATCGTTTCCGCATCGCGCACGCAGCCGTGGCGGCGATCGCAGCCACCGGCGTGTACGGATACCGCGAGCTCGAGCTGCAGGCCGCTGAGCGCGCGCGGGTGGCGGGGTTCGCCGCCGAGGTGGCGGGACGCTACGACGACGTCGTCGTGCTCGGCATTGGCGGTTCGTCGCTCGGCGCCATCGCGCTGCGCTCGGCGCTGCTTCCGGCGGCGTGGAACGCGCGCACGAGCGCGGCGCGCGACGGGCGGCCGCGGCTGCACGTGCTCGACAACGTGGATCCGCGCACGATTGCCGGCGTGCTGTCCATCGTGTCGCTGGCGCGCACGCTGTTCGTGGTGATCTCCAAGTCGGGCGGCACCATCGAGACGCTGGCGCAGTACCTCGTGGTACGCGACCGACTCGCGCGCGAGGGGCTCGACGCCGCGCGTCACCTGGCGTTCGTGACCGACCCGGCCCGGGGCACGCTGCGCGCCATCGCAGAGCGCGACGGCATTCGAGCGTTCGCCGTGCCGCCGAACGTGGGCGGCCGGTTCAGCGTCCTGTCGCCGGTGGGGACGCTGCCCGCTGCCCTCTGCGGCGTGGACATCGAGGCGCTGTGCGTCGGCGCGATGGTCATGCGCGACGCGACGATGGGCGACGACCTGGCGCAGAACGCCGCCGGGCTGTTCGCGACGCTGCAGTGGCGCGCGCACGCGCAGGCCGGACAGGGGCAGCACGTGATGATGCCGTACAGCGACGCGCTGCGCGACATCGCGCCGTGGTTCGTGCAGCTGTGGGCCGAATCGCTCGGCAAGGTGGACGCGGACGGCCGGCACGTGGGCCCGACGCCCATCGCGAGCGTGGGCGCCACGGACCAGCACAGCCAGGTGCAGCTCTTCATGGAGGGACCGGCCGACAAGACGGTCACCTTCCTGCGCGTCGAGACGTCGGCCGACGACCTGGAGATTCCGCGTGTCGCCGCGGGCGAAACGGCGCTCGCTTTCCTCGGCGGGCACACGCTCGGCGAATTGCTGGATGTCGAATGCCGGGCGACGGCGCGGGCACTCGCGCGCGCGGGGCGCCCCTCCATGACCATGACTGTGGGCGCGTCCGATGCGTGGCATCTCGGCGGCCTGATGATGTGGCTCATGCAGGCCACGACCCTCGCGGGCGCCCTCTATCGGGTGAACCCGCTCGACCAGCCCGGCGTGGAACTCGGCAAGCGTTTGGCCAACAGGGAGTTAGGTCACCCCGACTTCGCCGGATCTCCCGACGCTGGCAACGCGGTGGATGGCTCGGCGCCAGTGCATCGCCTGCGCATCGGATAAGGGGCAGGGCAAACGCATTATGAATTTGTGTCCGTGGTGGGCACCGCAATCCGGAGGAGATGGAGGAGGTAGTCGGGGTCCCAGCCCGCAATGAGGCGCCGGCCCTTGAGCCCGGTTTTCTGGGTGGTGTCCTGGCGCATGAGAC
>CAMTWA010000004.1:0-162550 GCA_947085385.1 uncultured Gemmatimonadota bacterium
ACCATTCTACAGATTCTGAGCGTCACGCTGTTCGAGAAAGTCTCGCTCCCACAACTACTTGCGTCATTCACGCCCGGAAACCGCGACCCGGAAATCGTTAACCAATTGCCACTCTTCGAGTTATAACCGGACAGTACTGAAAGACAACAGAGAAACAACAGAAAGACAACAGAGAGACAACAGTGGGCGGGGGCGGGTCCCCCGCCCTATCGTTTGTCGGAATCCGGATTCGTGATCCTGATTCCCAATCCGAGCTCCAAATCCGATATCTTTCCCAGATGACCCAGCGTTTCATTCGCGACTCCGACGTTATCGAGGCCGCTGGCCGCCTGCCGGTGCTGCCGCTGCGCGACGTCGTGCTCTTTCCGCATGTCGCCATGCCTCTGCTCGTCGGGCGCGCCGGCTCGCTGGCGGCGCTCGAGGCCGCCGAGGCGTCCGATCATCTGGTGCTGCTCGTGACGCAGCGGGACAGCAGCGTGCAGGACCCGGCGGCGGCCGACCTCTTCCGCGTCGGGACGCTGGGACGCGTGCTGCAGTTCACGCGATTGCCCAACGGCGCGGCGCGTGTGCTCGTGGAGGGGCTCTCTCGTGCGCGCGTGCTGCGGTACGTCGCCGGCGCGAAGCTCCTGCGCGCCGATGCACGCCCGTATCCGTTCGCCCTGGAGCCCGGCGACGGCGTGCAGGATGAGGCGCGCAAGGCGCTGGCGCTGTTCGAGGAGTACGTCACGCATCACCGCCGCCTGCCACCGGAGGTCACGTCGCTGGTGCAGGCGGCCAGCAGCCTCGAACGGCAGGGGTGCGGCATCGCCGCCCACCTCGTCCTCCGCCACGAGACGCGGCAGACGCTCCTGGAGGCCCCGCGCCTGGTGGACCTGTTCCGCGCGCTCACGGAATTGACCGCGGGCGAGACGGAGCTGCTCCGCCTCGAGCGCAAGATCGAGGACGACGTTCGCGGATCGCTGTTCCAGAACCAGCGCGAGTTCTACCTGCAGGAGCAGCTGCGCGCGATCCACCGCGAGCTCGGGGACGAGGAGACGGACGACCTCGCCGACCTCGAGGCGCAGCTGAACGCGCGCCACTTGCCGGAACTGGCGCGCGCGCGCGCCGACCGCGAACTGCGGCGCCTGCGCCGCATGTCGCCGATGTCTCCCGAGGCGTCGGTGGCCCGCAACTACGTGGAGTGGATCGCGGCGCTGCCGTGGAGCGAGCGCACCGACGACATGCTCGATGTCACGCGCGCCCGCGCCATCCTCGATGAGGACCACCACGGCCTCGACGAAGTGAAGGAACGCATCGTCGACTACATCGCGGTGCTCTCGCTCGTCGGCAAGCTCGAAGGGCCGATCCTGTGCCTCGTCGGCCCGCCCGGCGTCGGCAAGACGTCGCTTGGCCGCAGCGTCGCCCGCGCGCTTGGGCGGAAGTTCGTGCGCATGTCACTGGGCGGCGTGCGCGACGAGGCCGAGATCCGCGGCCACCGCCGCACCTACATCGGCGCGCTTCCGGGACGCATCCTGCAGGCCATGCGCCGCGCCGAAAGCGTGAACCCGGTGATCCTGCTGGACGAAGTGGACAAGCTGGGAAGCGACTGGCGCGGCGACCCGTCCGCCGCCCTGCTCGAGGTGCTTGATCCGGAGCAGAACCGCGCCTTCAACGATCACTTCCTCGAGGTGGACTACGACCTGTCGCAGGTGCTCTTCCTGACGACGGCCAACACGCTCGGCGGCATTCCTGAGCCGCTGCGCGACCGAATGGAGATCATCCGTCTCCCGGGCTACCTGGACCAGGAGAAGTTTGCCATTGCGCAGCGGCACCTGATCCCGCGGCAGTTCACGCAGCACGGCATTGCCCCGTCGTCGGTGCAGTGGGCCCCCGACGCGCTGCCGGCGCTCCTGCGCCAGTACACGCGCGAAGCCGGGGTACGCGAGCTCGAGCGCCGTCTCGCGCGCCTGGCGCGCAAGACGGCGCGCCGCCGGGCCGAGCGTCCCGCGGACCTGGATCCACGGGACACGATTTCCGCAGCCGACTTGCGTGCCATGCTTGGTGTGGCGCCCTACGATCCCGACGAGGCGACACTCGAGGACCGTGTGGGCGTGGCCCAAGGGCTGGCGTACACGCAGGTGGGTGGCGAGCTGCTGGAGATCGAGGTAAGCGTGGTGCCGGGCCGCGGACGCGTGATGCTCACGGGCACGCTGGGCGACGTCATGAAGGAGTCGGCGAGCGCCGCGCTCAGCTACATCCGGTCGCGCGCCGAGGTGCTCGGCGTCCCGACAGACTTCGCGCGCACGCGTGACGTGCACGTGCACCTGCCGGCGGGCGCGACGCCCAAGGACGGACCGTCGGCCGGCATCGCGCTGGCGGCGGCGATCGTCAGCGCCCTCACCGGCGCCCCGGTGCGAGGCGATGTGGCGATGACCGGCGAAATCACGCTGCGCGGGCGCGTGCTGCCGATCGGCGGGCTCAAGGAGAAGGCGGTGGCCGCCCACCGCAACCACGTAACGCACGTCATCGTGCCCGCCGCGAACGTGCGCGATCTCGAGGAGCTCCCGGAGGACGTGCGCGCGACCGTGCGTTTCCATCCCGTGAAGACCATGGACGAAGTGCTCGCGATCGCGCTGCGATCGCTCCCCGCGCCGCTGCCAGTCCCGGCGCCAATGCCGCGCAAGCGGCGCGGATCCGCTGAGACAGCGCACCTCGACACGGACGTCGCCCCAACAGTGACCCACTGATGGCCACGACTGCGGATCCCCTCGTCATCCGGCACCTCGAGTTCCTCGGCGGGATGGCCGCGGCGGGCGGATGGCGCCCGCCGGCGGGGCTTCCGGAGGTGGCCTTCAGCGGCCGCTCCAACGTGGGCAAGTCGTCGCTGCTGAACCTGCTCGTGCGCCGCCGCGCCTTTGCGCGCGTCAGCAAGACGCCGGGACGCACGCGCGAGATCAACTTCTTCGAGGTGAACCGGGCGTTCGTGCTCGCCGACCTGCCGGGCTATGGCTACGCCCGGGTTTCGAAAGAGAAGCAGGGAGCCTGGGTTCCGCTGATCGAAGGCTACCTGCGCGGCAACCCCAGCCTGCGCGGCGTCGTGCAGCTGCTCGACGCCCGGCATGATCCCACGGACGACGACCGGCGGATGTTCGACTTGCTGGCCGAGCTGGGACTGCCCACGCTCGTGGTGATGACCAAGGTGGACAAGCTGTCGGCGCGGCAGCGTGCCGACCAGGTGACGGCCCTTGCGGCGCGTTGCGGGGTAGCAGAGGATCAGATGATCCCGTGCAGCGCGACGACCGGCGAGGGACGCGACGATCTCGCGGCCTCGCTCGCGGCGCTGCTCGCCACTCCCCTGTCCGACGACTGACCATGCTCCGCAGAACGCTGGCAAGTATGGCACTGCTGGCCCTGGCCGCGCCGGTTGCGCGCGCGCAACAGGCGACAGCCGACACGCTGCCGCTCCCGACGGGCCTCGGCACGCTGCGACAGGACGACATTGCGGTGAAGGTGCGCTTCAACGCCCTGCAGGTGCGCGTGCTCCCGCTCGACGAAAGTGTTATTCGCACGCTGTCGCCCGACTCGTACCGCGCGCTGTACGAACTGCGCGCGAGCAAGCGCGCGGCCGTGGACGCAGTGCAGCGCCGCACCGGCCTGCCCGGCACGAGCCTGTGGTACGTGCAGTTCTTCAACCAGGAGCAGGGCGAGGCGCGCTTCAGTCCGATGGAACTGGTGATCAACTCCGCCGGCCGCGACTTCCGCGCGCTCGAGGTCCTCGCCCTGACGCCCGGGTTCGGTGAGCAACGGCTGCGCCAGCGCGAGGTGCAGGCGGCGCTCTACATCTTTGACCCTGCGGTGGACATCAACCAGCCGCTGACGATCACGTTCGAGACGCAGAGCAGCGCGGCGTGGGAAGCGCTCCTGAAAAAGGTCGACCGCGAGCGGACGCTGATACGAAGCCGGGCGGGGTCGAAGCCGTAGCGTCACCCCTCGATCCGCAGCGCGTCCTCCGCCTTCCCCGCATCGCCGCCCTTGAACAGCACCGCGATGTGGTCCAGCGACTCGCGTTCGCGCGGCCAGTGATATCGCCGGCGCGCGGCCGTGCGAGCGAGCCACTCGTGCGCGTCGTGCTCGCTGCCGAGGGTCAGGTCGCCGTCGGACACGACCGCCACGAAGGCCACGGCGAGTTCCACCGTGCCTGTGGCCGTGAGGAAGAACGGGTTGACAGTCAGCGAGTACAGGCGCTCGACGGCAAGCCCCGTCTCCTCGCGAACCTCGCGGCGCGCGGCGGCCGGCGGCGACTCGCCGCGCTCGATGCGACCGTGCACGGCTTCCCAGGTGCCGGGGCAGCGCACATCGCCGGCACGGCGCAGGGCGAGGTGGCGCCAGCCGCGGCCCACGCGCCGTACCACGAAGACATCCACCACGCCGACGCGTACGACCGTTTCGTGCGTGACGGCGCCACCGCGCGCGGGGCGCCGTGCCATCAGTCGCGCCGGCGTGCCAGCAGCGAGTGGAGGCGCGCCGAGAGCGCGCGTGGCCGGAACGGCTTGGTGAGGTAGTCGTTCGCGCCGAACTCGAAGACGCGCACCTCGCTGTCCTCATCGCCCTTGGCCGTCAGCACGATGACCGGCAGATCCTGCGTGGCCGGCCGCGCACGCAAGTGACTCAGCACTCCGTAGCCGTCGAGTCGCGGCAGGTTGAGGTCAAGTACGACGATGTCGGGCGCGGCGCGGTCAATCTCGTCCAGCGCCTTGACACCATCGGCCGCCTCGAAGCACACGAATCCCTCGCGCTCCAGCAAGTCCTTCATCACGCGCCGCAGTGCGTCCTCGTCCTCGACCAGCAGCACCTTCTTGGGCGCCGCGCGTACGTCACCCGCCACCTCGTCCACGAGCTGAAAGTCGGTGCTGACCGGTGACCGGGGCACAGCGTGCAGGTGCGTCCGCACCTCCGCCCCCGCCGGCAGCACGTGCGCAGCCAACGCGTCGAGCTCACCTGACGGGCGCTTCGTGCCCCGCGAGCCCTTCTTCGGCTCGGCCACCGCTGCCGAGCCGTCCGTCGAGGGATTCATGCCCGGGCCAGAACGCTGCGACTCGGCCGACGGCGCCTCAAGCACCCGAAGCAGCTCATCGAGGCTCGTCTCACCGGCGCGCACGTGGGAGACGCCGCTCTCCCACAGCGACAGCATGCCGCCCTCGCGCCCGGCCTCCACCAGCTTGTCGAGCGGCTCCTTTGACGCCACCCGGCGCTCGAACTCCGGCGACGTCACCAGCACTTCAGTCACCGAGAAGCGACCGCGGTAGCCGGTCATTGAGCAGTCGGGACATCCGACGCCGCGGTACAGCGTGTTCAGCCCTTCGGGGAACCAGCGCCTGAGCCGGTCCGGCACCGGGCCCGTGTGCAGCTCGCGGCACGAGTTGCAGAGTCGCCGCATGAGGCGCTGGGCGATGATTCCCTTGATCGCCGCCGCAATCTTGTACGGCTCGATCCCGATGTCGGCGAGGCGTGCGATGGAACTCGGCGCGTCGATCGTGTGGAGGGTCGACAGCACTAGGTGGCCGGTCAGCGACGCCTGGATGGCAATGTTCGCCGTTTCCCTGTCGCGGATTTCGCCGACGAGGATGACATCGGGGTCCTGGCGCAGGATCGAGCGCAGCGCCGAAACGAACGTGAGTCCCGCTTTCTCGTTCACCTGCACCTGCACGATGCCCTGCAGGCGGTACTCGACCGGGTCCTCGACCGTGATGATATTGACGCCGCGCGCCTGGACCAACCGAAGCATCGAGTAGAGCGTAGTCGTCTTGCCCGAGCCCGTGGGACCCGTGACCAGCACCACGCCCTCGCGCACGTCGAGCAGCCCCTTGATGCGCGCCGACTCGTCCGCATTGAGGCCCAGTGAGTCGAGCGACAGCACCGTCGCGCGCTGGTCGAGAATACGGATGACGACCTTTTCGCCCTGCGACGCGGGGAGGGTGGAGACGCGGAGGTCCACGCGGCTCCCGTTCACGGCCACGCGCGCACGGCCGTCCTGCGGGCGCAGGCGGTCGGCGATGTCGAGCGACGCCATGATCTTGACGCGGCTCACTAGCGGGATGCCGGCGGCACGCGGCAGGATCATCACCTGGCGAAGCACACCGTCAATGCGGTAGCGCACCGCGACGCCGGCTTCTTCAGGCTCGATGTGAATGTCCGAGGCACGCGACTGGATGCCCTCGGCCACGATGTGGTCCACCAGCCGGATGACCGGGCGGTCGGTGGCGCCGCGCTCCGCCCCCGCGATGTCCATCTCGGCGTCCTGGAACTCCTCGCTGATCGCCTCGACATCGTAGTCGCTCGACACGCCCTCGAGGATCTTCTCGACGACGTTCTCGGGCCGGTACAGCTCCTCGATTCGCTCCACGATCTTGGTGGGCGACGCGAGCGCCATGCGGACCGTGCGCCCGAGTGCGAAGGCGAGCGTGCGCTCGCAGTCGAGGTCGTGCGGATCGGCGGTGGCGATGTCGAGGTGTGTATCGGAAATCGCCAGCGGCAGGACGCGATACTTGCGCGCCAACTGCTCCGGGACGAGTTCCTTGGCCTGCTGCGAGACCAGCTGCGTGTTGGCCACCTTCATGTGGAAGCGTGCCGCCAACGCCCGCAGGAGGTTCTCATCCGAGATGAAGTTCCGGCGGACCGCCGCTTCCCAGAAGGACTCCTCCCGCAGCCCGCGCAACTCCTCCATCTGCTCGGACGTGAGGAGTCCCTCAAGCGTGACCAGCAACCACTCGTCGCGCGCGGCGAAGGCGGGATTGGTCATGCGCGACCCTCCCCGTTCGTCCTCAATAGGTTGCAGCGGCCCATTTCCACGAGTCGAAAGGTAACTGTCGGTGCGCCGCGTCGGCTATGCCCGTCCCGGTGTTACGTCGCTGTGCGGGACAAGGCGCTCGCCCTACAGGAGAGGCCAGAGAGCCTGGGACAGGTCCACGGAGAAGGTCCAGCGCCCGTCCCGCCCGCCGCGCGCCACGTCCACACGGAGCTGGTCGAAGAACGACAGAATGCCCACACCCACGGCTCCGTGCCAGCCGCGGGTGCGCGCGTCGTCCGCGTCCACCCACAGCCCCATGGCGAAGGGCGCGAGTGTCAGGATGCTCGGCACTTTCCCAAACCGACCCAACCTCAACGGGACGAAGGGAACTGGACGCTGCCACTCGACGCGCTGCGACAACGCGGCGCGCCCCGCGAACTGGTGGTACGCGAAGCCCGGACCCGTGACTGGGCCGCCGATCCGTACGAGACGCTGCGGCGGTGGCGCAAACCCGCCGGCGACGCCGCCAGCGAAGGTCCGCGTGACCAGCACTCCCGTCGCCGCGGGCATGGACGCCTCAATGGTGACTGCGCCGCGCCCCAGCCAGCCCTGGTGACGCGCCCCACTGCCTACGTCCATGCGCTCGTGCTCCGCGAAGAGCGAGGCGCGCACGCCGACCGTAGCGCGGCCCGCGGGGTGCGCCGCGCGCCGCGTCTCGAGACCCACGCGCCACCCCCGCAGCGCCTCGGCGGCAATGGTGGGTTCGTAGCGCCCAGTAGACGGCGTCGCGTGCACGGCAAGCGGCGATTCCTGCCGGCGCTCGAACGCAGCGGACCACCGCCAACCGTTGCGTGGCGCAAGTCCCGCCGTGAGCCCCACCACGCGCGCGCGATACGGATCGGTGTAGTCGGCGCCGAACTCCTGCGCGGCAAGCGAATTGCGCACACCGCTGACCTCGGCCTCGTCGCCGGCGTCCGCGATGTCGTCGGACGCGCGCACCGCCACGTTGACGCCGTCGGCGCGCCGCCACGCGAGGGAGAGCGTCCCCGCCACTCTCCGGTTCGCCGTCCCATACCGACCGTACACCGTGCCCACGAACCCCGCGCCGAGCGTTCGCCGGATGCCAGCGCCGAGCGCGAGCCCCTCGACACGGTTGACGCGAACCAGGTCGCTGATGGACCGCGCCGACGGGTTGGTAGCGCGTACCCGCGTGAGCGCTTCGGCGCGCACCAACTCGCGTGCCGCGTCCTGCACCGCGCGAACGTCATCGTCCGTGGCGAGCTTCACCTCCGATGGCAACCGATCGAGGATCGCGCCAGAGAACGGGTAGGCGCGCAGTTCGTCGGGAGCGGCCTGCACCACCTCCGGGCCCACGGTAACCGACGGCGCCATGCCGGTGTTCGTGCGCGCACAGCAGATTTCCCACCGCCCACGGATGATGCCGCGCGACGGGAAGTCCATCCATGACCCGGAGCGGCGGATCTCGATCTCCTGTCGGTACGGCAACCAGAAACGGCCGTCCACGAGGCCGTTCTCGAGCACCACCGACACGTCCTCCAGGTACTTGTCGCGCAGCGCGGCGCGCGTGAACGAGAAGGCCATCCGCACCACCGTAGCGCTGGCGCGGTCGATGTAGACGGCGCCGACGGCGCGCGGCAGCCGCTCGTCGCGCGGGCGAACGCGTACCATCACGACTTCGATGTCCCGGTCGTTGGTCCGGATGGTGAGCGCGTCGCCGATGGCAAAGTCATACGCCTCGCGCCCCGCGAGTGACAGCGGATGCGGAACGTCACGCACTTCGTCGCCATCACCGAGCCGGATGACCGACGGGAAGTTGTTCTGGATGATGGCGAGGTGATCGCGATGGTACTGGATGTCGGTGGGGAGCAGCAGGGTATCGCGGCGTCCCACGATGCGTTGCTTGCTCTGGTCGGGCGCACGCCAATAGACTTCGACGGCGAGTTCGTCGGTCTTCATCACGCGGGGCGGATCGGGGAAGCCGTCGCCCACTTGCGCCAGGAAGGTCAGGTAGCCGTGCGCGCGGGCGGTGTAGTCGGTCAGTCCGGTGTCGGCAAGCTGCGCGGAGCGCCGGTCAATCGCTCGGTCAACGAGCCGCATGGTGGGCGCATCGTTCCAGCCCGTCGCGTCCACCCGTTGCTGGGCGGCGAGGACGAGGGGAACGGCGCACCACGCAAGTGCCGCACTGACCAGGCGCATGGCTGTAACTTCGCGGGGGGCGACGGAGCGGGGCAACAGGTGTGGGGTAGCAGGAACGCGGGACGACGGCGGGAACGAGCGAGGAGAGCACCGCATGGGCGAGCCGGCACCGGACAGCTTCGAGACTTTTGACGCACGTGCCGCGATTGGCGGGTTGATTCCCGTCTGGCGCGACGTGCTGCTCGACACCGACACGCCGGTGGCGGCCTTTCATCGTCTGCGCCGGGGACCGTTCGCGTTTCTGCTCGAGTCAGCCCCGGCCGGCGGCGAAACGTGGGCGCGCTACACCTTCATGGGCAGCGAACCGCGTGCGGCCTGGCGCCTGCGAGATGGCGTGGTCGAAGACTGGACGCAATCGAGCGGCTGGCACGGCGCACGCACGCCGGACGATCCGATCGCTGACCTGCGCGACATCGTGGCCGGCATGCAGGCAGCCGACGCGCCCGAGGTGGGCGCCTTCTGGGGCGGCGCCGTGGGGTACTTCGCGTACGACATCGTGCGTCACTTCGAGCGCCTGCCCACGCCCCCGCCCCGCGGGGTCGCGGCGCCGGACGCCATCGTCATGGTCCCGCGCACCGTGGTCATCATCGACAACCTGCGATCGCAAGCGCGCGTCGTCTGCGGCGTGCCGGTGGCCCCTGGGGCCGATGCTGCCACGCGGCGCGGCGCGTACGACGGCGGCGTGGCCGACGTCGAACAGACGATCGAACGCCTGCGCACCGGGCCGTCGCTCAGCCCGCTCGACCTCGACGTCCACGCGGCGCCCGCGATCGGGCGGTCGTCCATGAGCCGCGACGCGTTCATGGCCGGCGTCGCGCGCATCAAGGAACACATCCTCGCGGGCGACGTCTTCCAGGCGCTACTCGCCCGCCGCATCAGCGTACCGCTCGACTTCGATGGCACCGACCTGTACCGCGCCATTCGCGCGCTGAATCCGTCGCCGTACATGTACCATCTTCTGCTCGACGGCGTGGAACTCGTGGGCAGTTCGCCGGAACTGCTCGTGCGCGTCGCGGACGGGCGCGTGGTGGTGCGCCCGATCGCCGGGACGCGGCGGCGCGCGGGGACGCCGGACGAGGACGACCGCCTCGCCGCGGAGCTGCTGGCCGATGAGAAGGAGCGCGCCGAGCACGTCATGCTGGTGGACCTCGGGCGCAACGACGTTGGGCGTGTGTCGCAGTACGGCAGCGTGGAGGTCACCGACCTGATGAAAGTGGAGCGATACTCGCACGTGCTGCACATCGTGAGCCAAGTGGAAGGGACGTTGCCTCCGGGCGCGTCGGCCCTCGATGTCCTGCGCGCCACCTTCCCTGCGGGCACGATGACCGGCGCGCCGAAGGTGCGCGCCATGCAGATCATCGACGGGCTCGAGCCGGAGCGACGCGGGCCCTATGCCGGGGCGGTCGGGTACATCGCCGCCGGCGATCGCCGTATGGACCTGGCCATCACCATCCGCACCTGCGTGATCGCCGACGGCGAAGCGAACGTGCAAGCCGGCGGCGGCATCGTAGCCGACTCGGACCCTGCCATGGAGTGGGAGGAGACCGAGAACAAGGCCCGCGCCATGCTGACGGCCATCGGGCGGGTCCAGGCGGCCCGTCGCCCCGACACCAGCCCCGACGCCGACGCCCAACGCCAGCGTCTAGGCGGGGCCACGTGAACGCGCCATATTGACCGCCATGAGGTATCGCCTCACCGGCACCGAGACAGCTTACCGCTTCGAGCTCGCCCCCACCGGGACGCTTATCTGCGGTCGTGCAGTCACGAGTGACCTCGCCATCATTGATCCCACCGTCTCGCGACACCATGCCGATTTGGTCGTCGGCGAGGGCGGCGTTGCGGTTCGGGACGTGGGATCGAGCAACGGCACGTTCATCAATGGCGTGAAGGTGGACGAGGGCTTCGCCCGGCCGGGTGACACGGTGACCATCGGCAAGGTGGCCTTCGTACTGGAAGCCGTGGCCGAGGTCCCGCCCGCGCCGTCGCCGGCCGCTCCGCCTGTCCCCGGCGGCACGATCGTGCGGCAGGTGCCGCGCACTCCCGCCGCCGGCTTGGAGGAGAGTGGCAGGCTACAGGCCGCCATGGCAGCCGCGGAGCCCGCTGAGAAGGACCGTCAGAAGCTGGCGATCCTCCTCGAGGTCTCGAAGGGGCTCACGAAGGTCGCCGACACCGACGCGCTGCTCGCGAAGGTCGCCGAGTACGTCTTCCAGATCCTCGAAGCCGACCGCTGCGCGATCCTGCTACAGGAAGGCGACCACATGGTGCAGAAGGTGGCGCGCGACCGGCGCAGCGCCACCGTCGCGTATCAGGTGCCGCAGTCCATCGTGGCCATCGTGGTGGGCGACAAGGTCGCCGTGCTGTCCGATGACGCGGGCGAGGACACGCGGTTCGGCGGCCAGTCCATCCTCATGCAGCAGGTGCGCAGCGCCATCTGCGCCCCGCTGGTGAGCAGCGAGGATCAGGTGCTCGGCGTGCTGTACGTGGACAACTTCAGCGTGGCCAAGCGCTTCGGCGAGGGCGACCTCGACTTCCTCATCGCCTTCGCCGGCATCGTGGCCGTCGCGCTCGAGAACGCGAGCTTCGCCGAACGCATCCGCCGCGAGGCGCTGACGCGCAGCAACTTCGAGCGCTTCTTCACGCCGCAGTTGGCGGCGCGCATCGCCAATGCGGGCGAGGCGATCCGCCTCGGCGGCGAGAAGCGGCGGGTGGCGGTGCTGTTCAGTGACATCCGCGGCTTCACGGCGCTGTCGGAGACCATGAATGCCGACGTCATGGCGAAGCACCTCACGGAGTACTTCACCGAGATGGTGGACTGCGTGTTTCGCCACGGCGGCACGCTGGACAAGTTCATCGGCGACGCGGTGATGGCGCAATGGGGCGCCCCGCTCGCGGAAGCGGACGACGCCGACCGCGCCGTGGCCGCCGCGCTGGACATGATGCAGGAACTCGACGTGCTCAACGCGCGCTGGCGCGACGAGGGGCGCCCCGAACTGAAAATCGGCATCGGCATCAACTACGGCGACGCCTTTGCCGGCAACATCGGGTCGGAGCGGCGCCTCGAGTACACGGTGATCGGCGACACGGTGAATACGGCAAGCCGGCTGTGCTCCAGGGCGCTGGGTGGCGAGATCATCATCTCCGACGCGTGCCGCGGCGCGCTGACAAAGCCGCCGGCGCTCGAGGAGCTCGAGCCCCTGATGCTCAAGAACAAGAGCCAGCCGGTTCCGGCGTTCCGCGTCCGCCGTTGAGCACCGAGGCACTGCCTCCGGGGTACGTCCGGAGCGCGCTGAGGCGCGTCGAGCTCGTGTCGCGGGACTGGGCGGCCGACGCGCTGCACCGCGCGCTCGACGCCCATGGCTCGCTCTACAGTTGGGCCGCCACGCAGGCGGATCGCACGGCGCTGCGGGGACGCGGCGTCGCGTGGGCGGCAACGCTCGGTGCCGGCGAGGGAGCGACACAGGCCGCCCGCGTGGTGGTGCGGCACAGCAGGCATGGCGGGCTCTTGGCCGGGCTCACGGGCGACCTGTTCGCGCTCCCCACGCGCGCACCGCGCGAACTGGCAGCGGCCGTGCGCCTCGCGGCGGGTGGTGTCCCTACCCCCGAGATCATCGCATACACCGTGCACCCCGTGGCGGGCGTCCTGGCGCGCAGCGACGTCATGACGCGCCTCCTCCCCGAAGGGCGCGACTTCCCCGAGGCCTGGCGGGCGCATGACTCGCCCGTCGCGAAGAACGCCATCATCGAGGCGGTAGCGGTGCTGCTGCGCGCGCTCTCCGCACTCGGCGCCCAGCACCCCGACCTCAACGTGAAGAACGTCTTCATCGCCGGCGAGGGGGCGGCGGCCACGGCGTACGTTCTCGACGTAGATCGTGTGACGTTTGCCGCCGATTCGCAGGCGTCGGCGCGCAACTTCGCACGTTTTGCGCGTTCCGCGCGGAAGTGGAATGCCGTCCACGGCCTTCGCGTCGGCGACGACGCGCTGGTGCGCCTTGCGGCGCTGGCGTGGGTGGAGAAGTGATGCGCCCGCCCTTCGCGCCGCTCGATCGCGTCTGCATCGTGATGATGAGCGCGGTGGGCGACGCCGTCCACGTGCTCCCCGTCATCAACGCCATCAAGCAGCACCGGCCGTCGGCCCGCATCACCTGGGTGCTGCAGCCGGGCCCGGCCGCGCTCGTGCGCGGCCATCCGCTGGTGGACGAGATCGTGCTCTTCGATCGCAGCAAAGGCGTCGCGGGCTTTCTGGACGTCCGCGAGCAGCTCCGGGCGCGCCGGTTTGACGTGGTGCTCAACCTGCAGGTCTACTTCAAGGCCGGCGTGATCACCGGCTTCACGCACGCGCCGGTCAAGCTCGGTTTCGATTTCGCGCGCGCCCGCGATTTCAACTGGCTCTTCACCACCGACCGCGTGCGCGCCCGCGGCATGCAGCACGTGCAAGACCAGTACTTCGAGTTCACCGAGTGGCTGGGCCTGGGGCACGAGCCCGTGACGTGGGGCCTCGCGCCGTGGAACGATGCCGAACGCACATGGCAGCGCGAGTTCCTCGCGCGCTTCGACCGGCCGATCGCTCCCATCGTCGTCGCCACAAGCAAGGCGCAGAAGGACTGGCTTCCAGAGCGCTGGGCGCAGGTGTGCGACGCGCTGGCCGGCGACTTCGGGCTGCAGCCGGTGCTCGTCGGCGCACGGTCGCCGCGCGAGTTGCACGCAGAGCGCGTCATCCTCGAGCGCGCGCGCATCACGCCCGTTAGCGCGCTCGGGCAGGGCGGGCTTCGCGGCCTTGTCGGCATCTTCGACGCGGCAGCGCTGGTGCTGACGCCCGACACGGGGCCGCTGCACATCAGCGTCGCGCTCGACCGCCCCGTAGTCTCGCTCATCGGCTACTCCAACCCCAAGCGCGTGGGGCCGTACCGGAAGTTCCGCGACCTGATGATTGACGCGTACGGTGAACCCGGCGAGGACTACGCGGTGTCCATGGAGAACCGTCGCAACCGGATGCCGCGCATCACCGTGAACGACGTGCTCGAGCGCGTCCAGCGTTGGCGGAACGCGAACGCTGGCAGTTGACCGGACGCCGACGCCATGTGTCCCCCCGGATCTGACGGCGACCGCCGGCCAACTGCCAGCGACACGATTTCGCGACCGGCGCCCCGAACTGCGGCGCTGGCGGCGTGCTACTTCTTGACCGGGTGGCCCAGCGAATAGACGTACGCCGCCACCGCGCGGTGCTTCTCGGGCGTGAGTGGCGCGCCACCAAACGGCAGCATGACACCGAGGTACTGCTTGGGCAGCGGCACGCCGGTCTCGATCTGCGTGTAGATGGCGCCATAGCTGCCGTCGCTGTGCAGCCAGGTGCTGTCGGTGAGGTCGGGCGCCACGGCGCCGCCCTTGCCGTTGGGGCCGTGGCACGCCTGGCACGACGTCGCGCCAATCAGGCCGTGGAAGAGGCTGTCGCCGAGCGCGAGTTCCTGCGGCGTGATGGTGGCCGGATCGAGTGTCGCGGGGTCAACGGCAACTGCCGCGCCCGCGGCGGCCGACGCGTCGGCGGACTGGTCGGTGCCTCCGCCGCAGGCGGCGACCACGAGAACTGCGGCACAGGCGAAGCACATCGGGTAGCGCATCAAAGCTCCTGAAGGACTGAGTGAGGACGTCGAATCTGTAATGACGAGACCGGCTCGCGGTTGTGGGAATGTGGATCAGAAGTCGCGGCGCAGGAAGCGCCGTCCGGCAAGGCCGAGCGGTATCACGCACCACGTGACGAGCGCAGTGACCGCAACGCCAGTGCCCAGGGCGGTGCCGAAGGTGCGCTCGAAGAGCGCGCCGGTGTATCCCATCAACGCGGAGACGTCGAGCTGCGTCAGCACGAGCACTCGCGCGACGTCCACCGGGTTGGCGAGCATGAGCCCGAGCAGCGGCCGCTCGAGCGGGTAGTCGCCAAAGGCCGCCGCCGCGCCAAGCACCAGGCCATCGTAGACGACGGTCGCCGCGAGCCAGGTGCCGAGCGCAAGGCCGATTCCCTTCAACCGGTCATCCGTGAACAGCGCGATCCACGTTGCAATCGCGGCAAACGCGAGCGACAACCCCACCCCCGCTCCCAGCAGCGCCACAATCCCGCCAACCGACGCGCCGTCGTGCGCGTGCACGACGAACGGGATTCCCGCGCCGAACAGGAACGCACCGGAGAGCGGCAGGGCGAGCCCCAGATAGAGGCCAGCGAAGAGCTCGCGACGCGGTACCGGCTGCGCGAGCAGGAGTTCCACGAACTCGCGAGACGCGTAGACGTGAATGGTGCCGAAGACCAGCGCGACGAGCGGCAGCACGAGCAGGACGAGATTGAGCAAGCTCAGCAGCACCTGTGGCCCGGTGCCGCCAAACCAGAAGAGTCCTTCGGCGATGCCGAGAAAGCTGAGCGCGTACGCGACGATCCAGCGGTTGCGCGAGAGGTCGCGCAGCCCCGCGAGCAGGACGAGGGAGACGACGTTCATGCCGCCCCCTCGGGTGCCGGCGCCAGCCAGGGCGCGCCCGCCACGGCCTCGGCCGCCTTGACAGCGGTGCGCCGTTCGGCGCGCTCCGCGCGCATGAGCCCGGCGATCGCGTCCTCAAGCGAGCGTTCGCCGGTGTGGCTCAACAGATCGGCCACGGGACCCGAGAAACGGAGCCGGCCATCGCACAGGAAGGCCACGTCGTCGGCCAGCGATTCCAGTTCGGCCATGATGTGCGACGTGATGAGGACCGAGCGCCCCTCGCGGCGCACGGCACGGATCTTCTCCTTGAGCACGTTGGCCGACAGCGGGTCGAGCCCGGCCGTCGGCTCGTCGAGGATGAGCAGGGACGGACGGAACATGAACGCGACCACCGCGTTGACCCGCTGCTTCGTGCCGCCCGAGAGCGTCCCGACGAACTTGTCGCGGATGCCGTCCATCTCGAACGCGCGCGCCAGATCATCATCCACCGCTTCGCCGGGACGCAGTTGCACCACCAGATCAAGCACGTCGCCGACGCGCAGGTTCACGGGGAAGTGCGCCGCCTGCGGCATGTAGCCGATGGCGCGACGATACGCGCCTGCCTCATCCACCGGCCGGCCGTCCACGTGCAGCGCGCCGTGGTCGGCGCGCGTGAGGCCGAGCACGATCTTGATGAGGGTGGTCTTGCCGGAGCCGTTGGGGCCCACGAGGGCCGTGATGGCGCCGGTGCGCACCGACAGCGAGACGTCTTGCAGGACGTCGAGCGGGCCGAACCGCTTGCGGATGGTGTCGAGCGTGATCATCGGGGGGGACGCATGAGGGGGCGGCGGTCGACGAGCGCCTCCGGCGTCAGCACCGGCAGGACGCGCTCGGCCGCATCGAGAATGGAAACCAATGGACTGCGCAGGAGCAGCAGCGCCGCCGGGTGCTGCTCCACGACGAGCGCGAACAGGCGCACCGGATGGAACGGCGTGTCTCCCACGCCATCGCGGTCGAGGTCGTAGCCGGCGTATTCGTCCCACCAGTTGCCCTCGAAGGTCGAGTTCGCGGACCGCGAGTTGGTGGTGACATCGAACGCATTTCCGGAGAACCGGTTCCCGGTGTACGTGTTCTCGTCGGCGTCGGCCAGGACCTTGGCGGCCCATCCGTTCTGGGTGAAGGTGTTTCCGCGCACCTGGAGCCGTGAGGATCCCTCGACAAACAGCCCCGTCGAGTTGCGCTCGAACACGTTGTCGGTAATCTCGCCGCCGTTGATGTCCTTGAGCAGCAGGCCATAAGCGGCGCTCCCCCACGAGCGTTCGAAGCGGTTGCGGGCGATGATCACGCCGCGGCTGTACATCACCGCCACGCCGGAATTGTTGTCGCGAAACGTGTTGTCCTCGTACGCGCACGAATCGCTGAACATGAAGTGCAGGCCGTACCGCTGACTGCGCTCGCTCACGTTTCCGCGCGTGACGCCGTGCGACGAGAACTCGAAGTAGATGCCGTCGCGGTGTCCGCGCACCCGGTTGTTCTCGACCCGCGCGCCGGGGGAGTACCAGAGGTGGATGCCGTTCCCGCTCTCCGTCTGTCGCACCCCCTCCGCCTCGATGTCGTTGTCGCGCACGACGCAGTCCGCGGCGCGCTGCAGGTAGATGCCCCACAGGTTCTTGCGCAGGCGGTTGCGCTCGATGAGGCAGTTGCGCGCGTCGCGCACACGGATACCGGCGCGGTCCTCGAGGTTCGAGATGCCGGTGTTCATCGCCACGATGCCGCGCACCGTCACGTCATCGGCGGCGATCACCAGCACCTCGCGCGCGCCCTGTCCGTCGAGCACGGGCCAGCCTTCCCCCTCCACCGTGACGCGCGGCGCGCGCACGACGAGCGTTGGCTCGCGGTACGTGCCGGCGCGCACGAGCACGCGGTCGCCCGGCCGCGCCGCGACGAGCGCCGCCGTGATGGTTGCGAACCGCCCGCCCGGGCCGACCGTGAGATCGGCCGCGCGGCCGGTCTGCGCGGCCAGCCGTGCGCTGGCCGGCTGAATGGACAACAGCACGAAGGCCGCGAGGAGCGGACGTCGACGCATCAGGGGTGTCCCATCGAGGCGGTATCGCCCAGCAGCTCCGCCCACGACATCACGCGGCCGCCCAGCATCGCGCGCTGCTCCTCGGCGCGCGCGGCGCTGGCAAAGCCGAGCACCGAACCGCCCATTGGGCTCTTCAGTATGGCGTCCTTGAGGAAGCCAGCGGTCGCGGCCGGAACGAACGTGCCCGGATGCTGAAGGTCTATAACGTAGAGGTCGCCGCGTTGGTCGGCCGGGGTTGCGCGCACCCACGACAACAGGCACTCCGCCGAGTCGAATTTCTTGACGCGCCCGGTCGGCAGCACGGCTTCGCCGCCGAAGCGGGCGTCCGAGATGGTCATGCGACAGTAGCTGCACTGGTCTTCATTGAGCGCAATCGGTTCCGGCTCGCGCGCGCGACAGGCCGCGATCAGTGCGACGAGCGCGAACAGGGCGAGGCGAGACGGGGGGACGAATCGGCGCATGGAAGTCGGGGGAGGGCGGTGACGAGTTGGCTAGGCGCGGGCTGTTCGCGGGACTGCTGGCCGCACGCACTGCCAGACGGCGATGCCGACCAGCACCGACGCGAGGACAATCAGCCAGCCACCCGACGCGGGCCATGATGTGGCGACGAAGTTGAGCAGTTGCTTGGAGCCGATGAGCGGGGGCTGGTAGGTCATGTCCGGGATCTTGATGATCGCGGTGTCCATGTCGAGATCGTGGCCGTACTCGTAGCCCCATCTCCAATAGTCGTACAGGCCGGCCAGGAGCACTGCGAAGTACGCCGCGGTCCACGCATACAGCACGCGTCGGCGACCGATCATTGCCACGATCAGGGCGGTGGCCACGAGCGTGCCGAGGATGGCGGGCATGTAGCGCAGTTCGGGAATCGCATCGGGCTCGATGCGCTTCATACCGATGTAGTGGTTCAGGTTGTTGATGCTGTTGAGATCCTGCTCCTTCACGCCAATCACGGAGCGGACCGTGATGAGCATGCCCAGCCCCTCCGGGTACTGCGGCGCGATGAGGTCTATGCGCCAGAGCGGCAGCACGAAACCGGCGCACATGAACAGCGCGGCGACGGCGACGAGGATGCGGGCGGACTTTGGCACTGGAGGCTCGCGTGGGGAGACAGGAACGCGTGCTGCTGGCGGGAGGCAGCCGGGGGGCGGGCGACGGAACCGCCGCGCCCCCAGACTGAACCTGCTACTTCTCCTTCTTCGGCGCGCCCTCTGCCGCGGCGGCGCGTTGCGGCCCCCTCGACGTCACGCCGCTCAGCGCCACGTTGCTCCCGGGCGCGGAGACGCGCACGTACCCCTGCATCTCCTGGTGCAGCGCCGAGCAGAAGTCGGTGCAGTACATCGGGTACACGCCGGGCTTGCGCGGGACCCACTGCAGCGTGCGGGTCTCGCCAGGCATGATCAGCAACTCGCCGTTGGTAGCGCCCATGATCGCGAAGCCGTGCGGCACGTCCCAGTCCTGCTCGAGATTGGTGACGTGGAACAGCACCGTGTCACCGACCAGCACGCCTTCGATGTTGTCGGGCGTGAAGTGGGAGCGGATCGCCGTCATGCGCACGTGCACCTTGCGCCCGTCGCGGCTCAGGCCGGTCTCCTTCTCCGAGCGCGTGACATACTGCGCCTTGCTGTCGGCCAGCTTGAAGAACTTCACCTGGCGGTCCTTGAGCTTCTTGGCGCTGATCGCCTGGGCATAGTGCGGCTCGCCTTCGGTGGGGAAGTCGAGGAGGAGCTTCATCTTGTCGCCAGAGATATCGTAGAGCTGCGCGCTCTGCGTGAGCTCGGGGCCGGTGGGCAGGTAGCGGTCCTTGGTGATCTTGTTCATCGCCACCAGGTACTTGGCGTCCGGCTTCATCGTGCCGCCGCCCGGGATCATCAGGTGGCCCACCGAGTAGTAGGTCGGCACGCGGTCCACGACTTCCCACGTCCCGAGCTTCCATTTCACCACTTCAGACGAGATGAAGAAGGAGGTGTACGCATAACCCTTGCCGTCGAATTCGGTGTGCAGGGGGCCGAGGCCCGGGTTCTTGACTTCGCCGGCCAGCGTGGACGCGTACTTGAGCACCGGAATGCCCTCGATCTCGCCCTCAAATTCCTTGGCCTCGATGGCCTTGAGCATCTTGGAGAACGAGTGCACCGGGATGACGGAAGCCAGCTTGCCGCCGGCGACGATATACTCGCCCGTCGGGTCAACGTCGGCGCCGTGCGGCGACTTCGGCGTGGGCATGAAGTAGACGGCGCCCGGGCAGGCCTTGGCCTCGAACTGCGGCACCGAGGTGATGGTCAGGCTCTTGGCCTCGCGCGTGAACTCATCGGTGAAGTTGTGCTGGTACGACGCGGCAACGTTCTTCAGGATTCCCTTCTGCGCGCACGCCTCGATGGCCTTCCAGCTGACCGCGGCCACGAAGTCCTTGTCGTTCTGCGAGGCGTTGACCTCGAGCAGCGAGTTGGCTTGCTCCGTGTTGTACATGGAGAGGAACATCCAGCCGTTGCTGGGTCCCTTGCCGGCGCGCGCCAGGTCGTAGTTGAACGCGGGCATCAGCATCTGGAACGCCACGCGCATCTTGCCCGGTTCGTCGGCGCGGATGAACGAGATCTGCCCCCTGAACCGCTTCTTGAAGTCGGCAATCGGCACGTCGGTATTGGGCACCGGTACCGAGAAGCGCGTCGAGGCGACCACGTACTCGCTGTTCTGCGTCACGAACGGCGACCCGTGGTTGCCGCCGGCGTTCGGGATCTCGAGAATCTCCTCGGTCTCGAAACGGGCCAGGTCAATGCGCGCGATGCGCGGCGTGTTGTTGGCATTGATGAAGAGCCAGCGGCCGTCGTCCTCGCCATTCGTCTGCGACAGGGCCGGATGGTGCGTGTCATCCCACGGGATGAAGCCGTAGCTGGTGTTCAGCATCGGCTTGGTCTCTTCACTGTAGCCGTAGCCGTTCTCGGGGTACTGCGAGAAGACCGGAATGGTCTTGAGGCGACGGCCCGACGGCAGACCGTACACACCGATCTGTCCGTTGAAGCCGCCGGACATGAACGCGTAGTACTCGTCAAGCTGCCCGGGAGCGACGTAGACCGCCTTGGCGGCGTCGGCGCTCAGGAGCCCGCTGCTCGCCGGGCGCTTGGCGCAGGCGAAGGCCAGCAGGGCCGCCGACGCGAGCACGCCGGCGGCGGCGAGGGTGCGGAACTTGGGGAGGGTGGCCATATAGTGCCTCGAGTGACGTGAAGGGGAGACGAGACCAGCCAAGCACGGAGCGACGGCGAGCTGATGAACATGGTGATCTTCTCACCACGCAGACAAAGTGGTATGCTACATTCCACTTGAGAAGTCAGGCAACGTCCTGAATTCGTGTGAGGATTCGCCTTCTGGTCTGTCGGCGGAACTCCGATCCACCCGCGATCTCTAATCCGGTATCCTTCCCGCGTCTTTCCCCGCTGCCTGAGGCCGCGCCACATGCACCTGACCCGCTTCACCGACAACGCCCTGCGGTGCCTGACCTACCTGGCTCTCCACCCGGGGAAGACGGAGACGGTCGGCACCATCGCGCGACGGATGGCGCTCTCCGAGGATCACCTGGTCAAGGTCGTCCAGCGCCTCGCGCATCTGGGCTACGTGGAGACTATGCGCGGCCGTGGCGGCGGCGTACGCCTCATCGCCGAGCCGGCGATGATCAACGTCGGGGCGGTGGTCCGGCAGACGGAGGAGAACTTCCGCCTCGTCGAGTGCTTCGACGAGAAGATGAACACCTGCCCGATTGCCCCCGCCTGCGGACTGGCGCCGGCGCTCGATGAGGCCCTCAAGGCCTTTCTCGAGGTGCTCGACCGCTACACGCTCGAGGACTTCACGCGATCGCCCAAGAAGCTCGTCAAGCTGCTCATCGCCTGATATCTGTGAGGCCGTCCCCAAAGGCGTAGCGCACGCCGACCCGCGCGAGCAACTCAATGAGACGGCGCAGTCCCAGCCCCATCACGCTGAAGTAGTCGCCGTCCACCCGCTCCACGATCGTTGCGCCGTACCCCTGGATGCCGTACGCGCCGGCCTTGTCCATCGGTTCCCGGGTGGCGATGTACGCGGCGATTTCATCATCGCCGAGCGCGCGAAACGTCACACGCACCGCCTCCACCGCGCTCTCCGTGCGCGCGTCGCGCGCCACGGCGATGGCGGTGAACACGGTGTGCTCACGCCCCGAGAGCCGACGCAGCATTTCCGCCGCGTGCGCTTCGTCGCGAGGCTTGCCAAGGATGTCGCCGTCCACCACCACGATGGTGTCGGCCGCGATGACCACGGCGTGCGGATGCGCTTCCGCGAGCGCGTGCGCCTTGGCGCGCGCCAGACGCTCGGCGTGCGGCTCAGGGGCCTCAGCGGGAAGGACCGATTCGTCAATGTCGGCCGGCCGCACCTCGTGGGCGATGCCGACGAGCGCCAGCAACTCGCGCCGGCGCGGCGACGCTGACGCGAGGATCACCCGCAGCGGAGTGTTCATCGCTCCAGCCACAGCGTCACGGGACCGTCGTTGACGAGTTCGACGTCCATCATCGCCCCGAACTCGCCCGTGTGCACCGGCAGGCCGCGCTCGCGCAGCAGGGCGACAAACCGTTCGTAGAGCGGAATCGCCTGCGCTGGGCGGGCCGCGGCGATGAAGCTCGGGCGCCGCCCCTTCTGCGCATCGCCGTAGAGCGTGAACTGGCTGACGACCAGCACCGTACCGCCGACGTCGTCGAGGCCGAGGTTCATCTTGCCTTCGGCGTCGGCAAAGAGACGCAGTCCCGCCACTTTGTCCGCCATCCAGGCGGCGTGTTCCTCGCCATCGGCGTGCGTGAAGCCCACAAAGAGCAGGTACCCGCGCGCAATGGCGCCGGTGACCCGGTTTCCCACGCGCACCTCGGCGCGCGATACCCGCTGCAGCAGCACTCGCATGGCGCGAAACCTAGCGCGTCGGGCTCCCGCTGGCACGGCTGGTTCCCCGCGCGACGCCGCGATATGATTGCGCCATGAGCCATGAGAACCGATTGCTGCGCTTCGCGCACGGCGGCGGCATGCAGGGCGTCTATGTCGGGGTTGTCGGCGCGTTCTTTGCCGTACTGCTTCACGTGGCCGGGTTGATCCCGCGCGGCCCGGTCTGGCTGGCCGCGCTCGGTGGCGGAGTCATCGGCTTCCTCGCCGCCCGGCTACTCTCGCGCGCGCTGTTCAGCGGCAGCGAGGAACTCGCCAAGCAGCTTGTGATGCCGGACGCCAAGGGAACGTACGCCCCGCAGTACTCGCACATCCAGGCGCTCGAGGTGCAGGAGCGGTTCGCCGACGCACTGGCCGCGTGGCTAGAGGTCGCGGACGCGCAGCCGAGTAACCCATCGCCGCTGCTGCGCGCCGCCGACCTGCAGTTGCGTCACCTAAAGGACGCGCCGGCGGCGCTGAAGCTCTACGAGCGCGTGCGCGGCATGCCCGGCATCCGCGAGGAGCACGTGCGATACGCATCGCAGAAGATCATTGACATCCATCTCGCCCCGGGCGGCGACGAAGGACGCGCACTCGTCGAGCTGCGCCGGTTCGTCACGATGTTCCCGGAGGGACGCGAAGCCGAGGGCGCTCGCGCGGCCATCGCCCGCCTCAAGGCGTGTCCGAGGGACGACCCTACGGATTCCACCAATAATTGAACTTGAAGAGCAGGACGTTGTCCGCCTGGCCGCCGAACAGCTCGCGCCCGTCGCGGCGCCAGTCGAAGTCGCCGTAGGTGGCGGGGTTCGACCGCCGGTGCTGCCACACGAGGAAGAGCGTCGACCCAGGGCGCCACTCCCACCGCAGGTTGCCCGTGGCGTTCACCGACCGCGTGTTGAAACTCCTGTCGGAGACCGTGAATGCGACCGCCGGACCGGGGCCATCCGGGTCGATGTCGTAGCGACGCGCGGCAACATCCAGCCGCGCCGTGCCGACGTCCGTGCCGAAGACGTTGAAGTCGTACGTGCCCGGCGCCCGCAGTTCCTTCGGCGTCCCGTACTTGCCGCTGGCGATGAACGGCTCCGCGGCGAACGAGAACGTCAGACGTGGCGACATCGTCAGGTTGAGCCGCACCGTCATCGAGACTGTCGTCTGCTCGATGCCGGCAAAGAGGTAACGGCGCCCGAACGTACGGGTCGCCAGCGTGTCGCCGACGCTGGTCACATACTGCGCCGTGCCACGGCTGCGGCTGTAGTTGGGCGCGAGCTCGCCACCCCACCACCCCGCTGGCTTGAAGCCGAACTGCACGTTCCGCGACCGGGACCATCCTCCCGAGTCGTCCCGGCGCTCGCTCGCCGACAGGCTCCACGTATACGGTTTCCGTGAGTCGCCACTCACGTTCGCACTGATGTTGGCCGATGGCACCGTGCGTGCCAGCGGCCCGCCGCGTGTCAACCGGTCATCCAGCGAGCTCAGGTCGCGCGAGAAGTTGATGCGCCCGCTGACATAGTTGAGCAACTGGGCGTCCGCGTCTCCCCGCACGGCGCGGCCGATGATGTCGCCCCCGAAGTTCGATCGGACCTCAGGCCGCAGGCCCATCCCCCACTTGCGCAGCACCGGGCCAGGGTTGTTTTCGTCGTAGTTGAAGCCGCCCGACAGGCTGACGCGGTCGCTGAAATTCTGGAATCCGAGGTCGTTGATTTCGTAGCCCGGCGAGACGGCGCTCGCCCGCAGGCTACCGGTCCAATGCAGCCCCGCACTCTTGCTGAGGCTGAGCGCGCCCGTCCATCCGGAGAGGCTAGTCGCCGCCGAGTCCACGTGGAGGTAGGATGCGTCGGGCCGCTGAAAGTACCGGGCCGATGAGCGCTGTGCCGAGATCATCACAGGCTCGGAACCGATGATGTGCGACGCGGCGAACGACCCGCTCAATTCCCACGTGCGTCTGGCAAACAGGTGTCCGAAATCCACGCCAGCCACATACGCGGACGAGCGCAGCCGAAGCGCAAGCGCCGAATCACTCAGGTTCCGGTGCGCCATCGTGAGCATGCCGCCGATGTTGCTCTGGCCTTCGCGAAGGTCTCGCTTGGCGCGCGCGACGAAGTAGTTGCTCAGCGGTTCGATCTCGCTGCGGTAGCGTTGGGCCGAGTTGTCCACCCAACTCGCGACCTCACGCCCGGTGACCGCCTCCATGACGCCGACGGTCCAGCCCTTCCCCGTTCGGCCGGTGATCTTGGCGGCGCCAAGAATCGTGCTCGCGGTGGGCACGTCCGAATAGACGCTCGCACTCGGCACCGACCCCTGCGGCGCGCGTCCGACGCGGCGTGAATAGAAGATCTGCGACGGGCCGCCACCACCGAAGCCGCCACCACCGCCCCCCATGCCGCCGCCACCGCCGCCACCGCCACCACCGCCACCGCCACCGAATCCGCCGAAACCGCCGCCACCGACACCCATGCCGAACCGGAAGATGTTGCTCCCCTCGACAAAGAACGGGCGCTGTTCGCGGAAGAAGCTCTCGTTCGCGGTGAGATTCACCTGCGATTCGTCGGCTTCGATCTGCCCGAAGTCCGGGTTCAGCGCGGCATCAACCGTGAAGTTCGACGTTAACCGGTACTTGATGTCCGCCCCAGCCTGGCGGAAGTAGTCGGTCCCGTCGCGGAACGGATTCCGGAACACGGCGCTGGACGACTGCGGGATCTGCTTGAACTCCGCGCTGGCGGCAACGTAGGGCAGCACCTCCAGCGTCTTGCCTCGCTGGATGCCGCTGACTCCCAGCAGGTGTCCGAAACGCGACGGCCCGCCGCGCTCCCGGCGCGGCGAGTATGAGAAGACGAGCTTCTCCGCCGTCGCGCTGACTTCACGATAGAACTGTACTCCCCACACCTGCTCGATCGCCGGGCTGAACCGGAGCTGACTGAACGGGATGCGCATCTCCACCGTCCACCCGGCGCTGTCCACCGACGTGGCAACGGCCCACACGGGGTTCCACGACCGGTCGCCGTTGGCTTCGTCGCCGAAGACGCCGGCCGGGTTCACCTTGAAACGGTAGCCGCCGGTGTGATCGTGGTAGCTGTCGAAGACCACGATGAACCAGTCGGAATCGGAGAGCTCCGCATCACGGCGGCCGAGCCGCGACGAGACTCGTCCGCGTGCGTCGAAGAGCCGCGCACCGACGTAGATGGCGTCGTCGTCGAACAGGATGCGCACGTCGGTCCGTTCGGCAGCCGGTGCTCCGTCAATGGGGTCCGTCTGCCTGAACTCTGTCGCCGGAATGGCCGTGGCCCAGTCCGTCTCGTTGAGGCGCGCGTCGAGCGTGATCGCCCGGGCGATGCGAGCGGCGCGGACTTGCGGCGCGGACGCATGCGCGGCATCCGTGCTCAACGGACGCGCCGTGGCACCGCTGCCGCTGTTGGGAGCTTGCGCACCGACGGCGCCGCGCGCGGTGACGAGGGGCGACGCCAGGCTGGCAAACACCGCAGGAATGCAGGCGGAGCAGATCCGCCGAAGTAGTAGTCGGTTCACAGGAACTAGTCGATGGCCAAGAAGTCGCCCGGGCCCGCCGGGGGGGGTCAGTCATTATAAACGCCCATGCCCCGGGAAACGTTGGCGTCAGGAGCCGCCCCGCACCGTCGGGAAGCGCGCCACGTGCGCCGGCGTCCGCGAGGTAGTCTGGCGGCGGGTGGGCAGGCGCCCCTACTCCACCGTCACGCTCTTGGCGAGGTTGCGCGGCTGGTCCACGTTGGCGCCGCGCTTGACCGCGATGTAGTACGCCAGCAGCTGCAGCGGAACCGACGCGAGCACCGGCATCAGCAGGTCCAGCGTCTCAGGGATGCGGAACTCGTAGTCCAGGAGCCCGGCGAGCGCCGGCTCGTCACGCGACGTGACGGCGATCACGGTGCCCTTGCGCGCCTTCACCTCCTGCACGTTCGACACCACCTTGTCGAACACCGCATCGTGCGGCGCCACGAAGACCACGGGCATCATCTCGTCAATGAGCGCGATGGGACCGTGTTTCATCTCTGCCGCCGGGTAGCCTTCGGCGTGGATGTACGAGATCTCCTTCAGCTTGAGGGCCCCCTCGAGCGCGACCGGGAAGTTCACGCCGCGCCCGAGGTACAGGAAGTTGGGCGCGCGCTTGAACTCCTCGGCGATGTGCTCGATCTGGTGGGCGCGCGCCAGGATCTGCTGGATCTGGGCGGGCAGGGCGGTGAGCGCCTGCGCGAACTCGATGCCGCGTGCAACCCCCAGCCCGCGCTTGCGCGCCAGTTTGAGCGTGAAGAGCGCGAGCGCCACCACCTGGCTGGTGAACGCCTTCGTTGAGGCAACCCCGATCTCAGGGCCGGCGTGCAGGTAGACGCCACCGTCGTCCTCGCGGGCAATGGTCGAGCCGACAACGTTCACCAGCCCCAGCGTGCGCGCGCCGCGCCGCTTGGCCTCGCGCATCGCCGCCAGCGTATCGGCCGTCTCGCCTGACTGCGAGATCACGATACACAGCGTATTAGGCGTGACGATGGGGTTGCGGTAGCGGAACTCCGACGCGTACTCCACCTCCACCGGGATGCGGCACAGCTCCTCGATCATCATCTCGCCGATCAGCGCCGAGTGCCACGACGTGCCGCACGCGGTGATGATGACGTTGTCAATCGCCATCAACTGCTCGTGTGTGAGGTTGATGCCGCCAAGCTTGGAGGTGCCGTCCGCGACGATCAGCCGTCCGCGCATGGCGTTTTCCACCGTCTCTGGCTGCTCGAAGATCTCCTTGAGCATGAAGTGTGCGTACCCACCGCGTTCGATGGCGCCGAGGTCCCAGTCAATGCGGTCCACCTTCGGCGTCCGCGGTGCGGCGTTGGCGTCGAGGACGCGATACCCCTCGGCTTTCAGCACCGCCACGTCGCCGTCGTCGAGGTAGACGACCTGGCGGGTGTGCGCCAGGATGGCCGAGGCATCGGAGGCAAGGAAATGCTCGTGGTCGCCGATACCGATCAACAGCGGACTCCCCTTGCGGGCGGCGACGATCTTGCCCGGGTCGCGGCTGCTGATGATAGCCAGCCCGTACGTCCCCTCGATCTCGCGCAGGGCGTTGATGACCGCATCCTCGAGCGATCCCTCAAACAGCTCCTGCACCAGGTGCGCCATCACCTCGGTATCCGTGTCGCTCCGGAATTCGTAGCCCTTGCCCTGCAGCAGGGCCCGCAGGGCATTGGCGTTCTCGATGATACCGTTGTGAACCACCGCCACCGTGCCGTCGGCGCTGAGGTGCGGATGCGCATTGCGTTCCGTGGGCGGTCCGTGCGTGGCCCACCGCGTGTGGCCGATGCCGACCGAGCCGAGCACCGGCGCCGCGGCAAGCGCGCTTTCGAGGCGCGCGATCTTGCCGGCGGCCCGGCACGTGACGACGGCACCGCCGTTGGTTACCGCGACGCCGGCGGAATCGTATCCGCGGTACTCCATCCGCTTCAGCCCCTCGAGCAGGAAGGGAGTCGCCGGCTTGCCGCCGATATAGCCGATGATGCCACACATGGGGAACTCTCCTGCCAGGGATCAGCGCGCGAGCAGAGACATCAGTTCGCGCGCCCGGTCCACCAGCGCACGTGCCGCATCAGCCGATCCGGCTTCCGCGATGACGCGCACGATGTGCTCCGTGCCGGATGGCCGGATATGCACCCACCGGCCGGGCCAGCCGAGCCGCAGGCCATCCTGCGTGTCCGCGGCAGCATCCGGGAAGGCGTCGCGCAGGGCGGCATAGACCGCGTCGAGCGGGGCCGCCGGCCGGTCGAGCTTGTCCTTGATGATCGTGTAGGACGGATACCTCGCCACGATTGCTGACAGCGGCTCGCTGTCGTTCGCGAGCATCTGGAGCATCAGCGCGACGCCGAGCGGCGCATCGCGCCCAAGGTGCAGGTCGGGAAGTATGACGCCGCCGTTGCCTTCGCCGCCCACCACGGCGCCCGCAGCACGCATCGCGAGCGCGACGTTCACCTCGCCCACCGGGGCGCGAATGACCACCGCGCCATGATCGGCCGCCTGGTCGTCCACGACGAGGCTCGTGGACAGGTTCGTGACCACCACGCCGCGGCGGCGCTTCAGCACGACGCGCGCCGCGAACGCGAGGGTGTAGTCCTCGCCAATCGCGCGCCCGGTTTCGTCAACGAGCGCGAGGCGGTCTACGTCGGGATCGGTGGCGAAGCCGATGTCGGCGCGCGACGCCTTCACCAGCGCGCAGAGCGGGCCGAGGTTTTCCGGAACCGGCTCCGGCGGGCGCGGAAAGCGCCCGTCTGTCTCGAGCTCGATGCCTTCGACGTGACATCCCAGCAGGTCGAGCAGGCGCGGGATGATGATGCCGCCCGCGCCGCGGCAGGCATCATATGCCACCCGGAAGTTGCGGGCCCGGATCGCCGCAACGTCAATCATCGGCAGGGCCAGCACCGCATCGAGATGCCGCGCCACGGCATCGCTGTCGAAGCGGGTGACGCCGAGCTTGTCGTACGTGGCATACGGGATGTCGTCAATCAGCGCACGCATCGCCGCGTTGTCGGCCGCGTTCAGGAACAGGCCGTCATGTCCAATGAACTTGAGCGCGTTCCACTCGATGGGATTGTGGCTCGCCGTGATGCAGAGGCCGCCGGCGGCGTGGTGGTGCTCCACCGCCATCTGCAGCGTTGGCGTGGTGGTGATGCCGAGGTCAATGACGTCGGCGCCCACCGACTCGAGCGCGGCGCGCGTCACCTGGTGGAAGAGCGGACCCGACACGCGCGAGTCGCGGCCCAGCACCACCGCAGTCCCCCGCTGCTGCCGCAGAGCCCAGGCGCCGAACGCCGCAGCGTAGCGCGCCACCACGGCGGGCGAGAGCCCAAAACCCACGCGTCCCCGGATGCCGGAGACGCTGATCATGAGTCGCGGATCGGTCATGCACGAAAGGTGCAGATGGGAGACGGCAGACGGTAGACGGTAGACGGCGGACGGCGGACGGCGGACAGTAGACGCCTTGTGGCACGCTCGCCAACTTGCGTCGCCCACGTCGCCGCCAGCCCGATCCAACCAGATTCGTCCAGATCCAACGAACGTCCACGACTGCCGTCCGCCGTCCCCCGTCCGCCGTCCGCTCTTGTCCAACCCCCTCTCTCTCTTCCCCATCGCCCTCGCCGCCGGCGGCGGCTCGCTGGACGGCGTCCCCGCCGCCGGGGCGGTGGCGGCCGGTTTCACGCTGCTGCAGCGCTCGGCGCCGCTCGTGCGCGCGCTGGCCGGTCGACGTGCCGCCATCCTGCTTCCACCGGGTGTTGCCTGCCTCACGGCGCTCGCCGCCAGCGACGGCCGCGGCGCGGTGCTTCTCTCCGCGCGGTCCCTCCACGAGGCGATCGCCGCTCAACTCGATGACGCCGACGTCGGGGCGGTCTTCACCACACGGGCGCTGGCGCAGTCGCTGCCAGCGGCTCAACGCGCCGTCGTCCTGCTCGACGACGCACCGCGCTCGGCCACGGTGATCGCCCGCGGCATCGAAACGGTGGTTGACCTCGGATCGCACTTCGGGCTCGACCTCGAGGGGGAGGAGGACGCGGGGCGCGATGAGGAGTGCATCATCAGCTATGCAGCCTCGCCATCCGGCGCGCCGCGTGGTGCGGTCTTCACGCATCGCAATCTCCTCGCGCTCGCGCGCGGCGCGGTGGACGCCACCTCGATACTCAAGGGTGACCATGTGCTCGCCTCCATGCCCCCCAGCAACCTCGCAGCCTTTGCACTCACGGTGGCGGGACCGCTGCTGGCGGGCGCGCGCATCACCACCATGGCGCGGTTCACCGCCGCCGAAGCGCTGCGTCTCGTCGAGCGTGGCGCGGTCACCATGCTCTGCGGTGACGCCGAGATGTTCGGGGCAATCGCGTCTGCCATCGAGTCGCGGGGCACCACCCTGGAGGCTCCAGCCCTGCGCGTATCGGTATGCGTCGGCGCGCCGGCCGACTTGGCATTGCAGGACCGCTGGCTACGGTGGACCGACACCGAGCTCCGCCAGGCACACGGCGTCACCGAAGCGCCGCTCTGCCTGTTCAATGCGCCGCACTTCCCCAACCGACGGGGCACGCTCGGCGTTCCGTTCCCGGGCATGCAGGTCTCGGTTCGCGACCCCGTCACAGGCGCACCCATGGTGCCCGGGGCGGCCGGCGTCCTCTGGCTGAGGGGCGCCCCGGTCTTCAGCGCGTACCTGCACGCGGCCGCCGACGGACTGCCTTGGAGCGACGGCTGGCTGCAGACGCGCGAGCGCGTGCGCGAACGCAACGACGGCGCCTACGAGCACGCCGCCGGTTGACCCGAACGCACAGCCGGTTGATTCGAGCGCTTCACATGCGTCGGGCACTGGCCGCCTTGCGCGAGGCTCGTACGCGCCGCTCCTCTCGGCTATCTTAAGACGGCAGAAACTTCGCTCTCTCCTTCGCTCCTGGAGCCGGCATGACGCGGGTGTTCGACGAAGACCTGAACGCGCGCTTTGCGACGCGTACCATCCACGCGGGCCAGCGCCCCGACCCCACGACCGGCGCCATCATGCCGCCGATCTACCAGACGTCCACCTACGTGCAGGACGCGCTGGGCGTGCACAAGGGCTACGAGTATGCGCGGGGCAAGAACCCCACTCGCGAAGCCCTCGAGCGAAACGTTGCGGCCCTGGAGGGCGGACGCCACGGGTTCGCCTTCTCGAGCGGCATGGGATGCCTCGACTCCATCATGAAGTTGTTCAGCGCCGGCGATCACATCGTCTGCGGCGAGAATGTCTACGGCGGCACGTTCCGGCTGTTCGACAAGATCCTGCGCCGCATGGGCATGACCTTCACGTTCGTGGACACGCGCGACCCGCAGCGAATCGAGGACGCCCTCACGAGCTCGACGGTCGCGCTGCTCGTGGAGACGCCGACCAATCCACTGATGCGGCTCACGGATCTCGCCGCCGCCGGCGACATCGCCAAGCGCCGCGGGATCCTGCTGATCGTGGACAACACCTTCGCGACGCCCGCCTTTCAGCGCCCGCTCGAGTTCGGCGCGCACATCGTCTACCACTCGAGCACCAAGTACCTCAACGGCCACAGCGACATGGTCGGTGGCATCGCCGTCGTGACCGACGACGGGCTGGCTGAGCAGCTCCAGTTCATCGCCAACGCCGCTGGCGCCGTGCCGGGGCCGATGGATGCGTGGCTGACGCTGCGCGGCACGAAGACCCTCGCCCTCCGCATGAAGGCGCACGATGCCAACGGCCGACGCGTGGCCGAGTGGCTCGCCAACCGCTGGGGGGCGGAGCGCGTCATTTTCCCGGGGCTTCCCACGCATCCGCAACACGAACTTGCCAAGAAACAGATGTCGGGCTTCGGCGGGATGATCAGCGTCGAGATGGGAAGTAAGGACAAGGCGGCCACCGTCCTCGGCCGCACCCACGTCTACGCGCTCGCCGAGTCGCTCGGCGGCGTGGAGAGCCTGATCAGTCATCCGGCGTCCATGACGCATGCCTCCGTGCCGCCGGAACGGCGCGCCGAGATGGGCATCACGGACGGCCTCATCCGCCTCTCCACCGGGGTGGAGGATGCCGACGACCTGCTCGCCGATCTTGAGCAGGCCTTCGCCGGCCTGTAGCGCCGACACTTCGCGCGGCGCTGACCCGTAGGGAGTGCATTCGTCCCCGTCGCATTTCGAGGAGAACACATGGCCACCCGCGTCACCCTGACCGACATCGCCCCCTCCACGTGGGAGCATCCCGCCGACCGCGCCGCCCTGAACGCGCTGCGCGCCATTCCCGGCTTCGACCACGTGGTGCGCAAGATCGCCGCCTTCTTCGGCGAGCGCGGCCTGCGGCAGTTGTTCCTCGCCAACGCCGTTCGTGTTGGCCCGCGCCAGCGCCCGGACCTCGACGCGATGCTCACCGAAGTGCTCGAAACGCTCGACTGGCACGAGCGCCCCGAACTGTACGTCACGCAGTCGCCGATGGTCAACGCGGCGGCGCTCGGCTTTGACAAGCCGTTCATCGTCATCAACTCGGGGACGCTCGAGCATCTCGACCGCGAGGAGCAGAAGGTGCTCGTGGCGCACGAAGTGGGGCACATCATGAGCGGCCACGTGCTTTACCGCACCGTCGCCACCATTCTCATGACGTTCGGACTCGGCGCGCTGCCGTTCCTGGCGATCGCAGTGATCTTCCCGTTCCAGATGGCGTTCCTCGAGTGGTTCCGGAAGAGCGAA
This sequence comes from uncultured Gemmatimonadota bacterium, assembly GCA_947085385.1. Classification (GTDB taxonomy): domain Bacteria; phylum Gemmatimonadota; class Gemmatimonadetes; order Gemmatimonadales; family Gemmatimonadaceae; genus PNKL01. Next base: position 32,642 of record CAMTWA010000004.1, read on the forward strand.
CTCTCGTCCGACCGCGCGTCGCTGCTCGCGGTGCAGGATCGCCGCACGGTGATGATGACCTTCCTCAAGGTGGCCGGCGGCCCGGCGCACGGACACTCCATTGACCTCGACGCGTTCATGGAACAGGCCGCCGAGTACGAGACGCAGGGCGACGCGTGGGACAAGGTGCTGCAGGTGCTCAACACGGCGTTCCGCGAGCACCCGTTCAACACCGTGCGCGCCGGTGAGCTGCAGCGGTTCATTGACGCCGGGCGCTACGACAAGATCATGGCCGGCGAGTACGAAAAACGGAGCGACGTGCGCCCATCGGCAGAGGAGGTGGGCGCTGATTTCCGCGCCGCCGGCGAGTACTATGGCGACCAGGCGAAAGCGGCAGCCGCGAAGGCGGGAGAGATCTTCGGCCGAGCCAAGGACGCCTTCACCGACGCGTTCAAGACCGGATCGCGATGAAGGTTCTCATTGTCGGTGGCGGCGGCCGCGAGCATGCGCTGGCGTGGAAGCTCCTGCAGGATGACCCACGTCTCGAACTCGTCGCCGCCCCGGGCAATCCGGGCATCGCGGCACTCGGGCGCTGCGAACCGGTCTCCGCCACCGACGTCGAAGGCATCTGCGCGCTTGCCCAGAGAGAAGACGCGGACCTCGTTGTCGTAGGCCCCGAGGCGCCACTCGAACTGGGGCTCGTGGACCGCCTGCGTTTGCTCGGCCTTCCTGCATTCGGCCCGACGAAGGCCGCCGCCGAGATCGAAACGTCCAAGCGCTTCGCCAAGGAACTGATGCTCGCCGCTGGCGTCCCCACGGCGATGGCGCGGACGTTCACCGACGCCGTGGCCGCCAAAGCCGAAGTGCGCCGCCTGGGCGCGCCGGTCGTCGTGAAGGCCTCCGGAATCGCGGCCGGCAAGGGCGTGATCGTCGCACTCACGCTCGCCGAAGCAGAAGCCGCGGTGGACAGCATGCTCGTGGACAACGCCTTCGGCGCTGCTGGGGCTGAGGTGCTCGTCGAGGAGTTCATGACCGGCGAGGAGCTGTCGGTGTTCGCGCTCACCGACGGCACGCACCTGCTGCCCATGATCGCCGCGCAGGATCACAAGCGCATTGGCGAGGGCGACACGGGTCCGAATACGGGCGGCATGGGCGCTTACGCCCCCGTTTCCATCGCGCCTCCCGCGCTGATTGACGAGACCGTTGCGCGGGTGTTCGAGCCTACGCTGCGCGCGATGCGCAATGCCGGCTGTCCGTTCACCGGCTTGCTGTACGCCGGGCTGATGCTCACGCCGGCTGGCATGAAGGTGGTCGAGTTCAACTGCCGGTTCGGCGATCCTGAGACTCAGGCGATCCTGCCGCTACTCGACTCGTCGTTGTTGGCGCCCATTCTCGCCATTGCACGCGGCGAGTCGCTCGCGGGCGCTGCCGCGCTGCTCTGGAAGCCGCAGGCGGCCATCACCGCTGTGCTGGCGGCGGCCGGCTACCCTGGGAGCGTGCGCAGCGGCGATGTCATCACCGTGCCGCCCGCACCCGACGGGGTGCTGGTTTTCCACGCGGGAACCCTGCGCGATGCCGACGGGACGCTGCGCACCTCCGGCGGCCGCGTGCTGTCCGTCACCGCGCTGGCTCCGACGCTCGAGGCGGCGCGCAAGAAGAGTGCCGACTTCGCGGGGAGCGTCGCGTTCGACGGAAAGCAGTTCCGCCGTGACATCGGCTGGCGCGAACTCGATCGCGGTGCCCGAGCTTCCTGAAACCGAGACGATCGCCCGCGACCTGCACGCGGCGATCGCCGGGCTGCGCATAACCGAGGTTGAGGTTCTGCGGCCGGACGTGCTGCGCGTCGTGCGCGCCGCCACGCTTCCTGCCCTTATCGTGGGGCGAGCTGTGGACCGCGCCTGGCGGCGCGCCAAGAGCGTGATTCTCTCGCTCGATGACGGCTCTCACGTGGTGGTCACGCCGCGCTTCACCGGTGCGCTGATCATCGGCACTCCCGAGACCGGCGATCCATACGCCTGCGTGCGCCTGCGGCTCGACGACGGTCGCGAACTCCGCTACACCGACGTGCGCCGCCTCGGCACGTTCGCGGTGCTGACGACAGTCGCGTTTGACGCCTGGAGCGGTGCGCTCGGCCCAGAGCCGCTTGACCCGAGCTTCACCGTGGAGCGACTTTCGGACTGTCTTCGGGGCTCCAAGCGGGCTGTCAAAGCGGTGCTCATGGACCAGACGCGGTTGTCAGGAGTGGGAAACATCTACGCCAATGAGTCGCTGTTTCGCGCCGGCATCCGTCCGTCGCGGCGCGCTTCCGAGTTGACCCGCGCGCAACGTGAGGCGCTGCATCGGGAACTCACGGCGGTTCTCCGCGCGGCGGTCGAGGCCCGCGGCACGTCGTTTCGCGACTACCGCGATGCGTTCGGCGCGCGCGGCAGCTTCGCCGTGGAACTCCAGGCGTACGGCCGCGGCGGCCAGCCATGCGTACGATGCGGCGCGACGCTCAAGTCGAGCCACGCCATTGATGGCCGCGCGACCGTCTGGTGCGCGGGATGCCAGCGATGAGGCGACGACGCCAGCGTCCGCCCTTCACGCCGACCGCGGCCGAGGCCGGTGCGCGCGCCGCCGAGCTGCTGGCGCGCGTGAAGGGCGAGGCGCGCGACCTGCCGGGCGTGTACGAAATGCGATCCGCCGACGGCGAGATCATCTACGTGGGCAAGTCGACGAAGCTGCGCTCGCGCCTGCTCAGCTATTTCCGCGCCGTGTACCCCGCCGACAAGGGAGCGCGCATCCTGCGCGAGGCTGCGGAGATCCAGTGGGAGTACGTGCCGTCGGAGTTCGCCTCGCTGCTCGAGGAGTTGCAGCGCATCAAGCGCTTCCGACCGCGCCACAACGTGGCCGGCAAGCGGGACGCGCGGCATTTCGCCTTCATTCGCGTGGCGCGCGGAGCCGCCGAATCGTTCCGTGTGGTGCGCGGCGCCGGCAATGACGACGGCGGGATCTTCTTTGGCCCCTTCCGCGGCACGGTACAGCTGACGGAAGCTCTGCGAGAGTTGAACGACGCACTCGGCCTCGTGGACTGCGCGCTCCACCAGCCCATGCACTTCGCCGATCAGGCGGACTTCTTCCCCGCCCCGCGCACGCCGGGTTGCATCCGGTACGAGATCGGCAAGTGCCTCGGGCCGTGCGTGGCGGCGGTGCGGCGTGACGACTACGCGGCGCGATTCGCGCTGGCGCGCGCCTTTCTGGAGGGCGCCAACGACGTGCCGGTGACGTCGCTGCGCCGCGCCATGGATGAGGCCAGCGACCAGCGCGCCTTTGAACGGGCGGCAAGCTTGCGCGACAAGATCACCCGGCTCGAGTCGTTGCGCGCGCAGTTCGCGCGGTTGCGCTTCGCGGTGGAGTCGCTGTCGTTTGTCTACACGCCGGCCTCGGTGCACGGCGACGAGATCAGCTACGTCATCCGGCGCGGGCGCGTGCGAGCCGTACTGCCGGCGCCCCGGACCACCGACGAACGCCGCGCCTTCGATGCCAAGGCGGCGTCTCTCTTCGCGCCCGTCGAGCGCTCCGACGGCACCGTGCCGTCGCACGAGATTGACGAGCTCCTGCTCGTGACGAGCTGGTTCACGCGGTTCCCGAAGGAGTTCGAGCGCACCACGGTATTTGCGCCGGCGCCGACCTCGCGCAGCGCGTAGAACGAGGGAGAGCGGTGCCGGTAGCGCGTGCCACACGCGCCGGTGAAATTGCAGGCCACGCGCTGACATGACGGGCGCGAAAGTCCTTGCACCCAAGGGAACCGCATGTTCTCCGGCCCCGAGATAGCCGCTCTGTTCACGTCGATGGGCATCACCCACGTGGTGTCCATTGCCGACAGCACGATTGGCGCGTGGCACCCGGCCATCGAGCAGTCGCCCGACCTGCGCCTCGTCCGCGTTTGCCGCGAAGGCGAGGCCTGGGCCGTCGCCGCCGGCCTCTATCTGGGCGGCGCGACGCCACTCGTGCTGATCCAGTGCACCGGATTCTTCGAGTCCGGCGATTCGCTCCGCAACGTCCTGCACGACTGGCAACTTCCAATCTTCTCCGTGATCGGGTACCGCAGCTACCTCAATCAGGACACGCTGCCGGGCGACACCTGCCTCGCCTTCACCGAACCGCTGCTCGACGCGTGGCGCATCGATTATCGCCTGATCACGGCACCGTCGCAGCTCGACGAAATCCGCACGCACTATTTCGCGTGCCGCGATGCCGGAACGCCCGGCGCCGCCCTGATCGCGGAGGGCAAGGCATGAGCGACGAACGGGAACGGATGCCGCTGCACGACGCCATGCTCACCCTGCATCGCGCCCGGCGCGCCGATGACGTGGTCATCACCAGCATGGGCGCCGCCCGCGAGTGGATGGCGCTTGGCGCCAGCTCGCTCGACCTTCCGCTCGTGCCATCCAGCATGGGCATGGCGCCGGCGATCGGACTCGGCCTCGCGCTTGCACAACCGCACCGGCGCATCATCGTCGTGAATGGCGACGGCGCGATGCTGATGAACCTCGGCTCGCTCGTGTCGATTACGGCCGCCGCGCCCGCCAACCTCACGCTGATCCTCGAGGACAACAGCGCCTACGAGGTCACCGGCGCGCAACCGACGCCAGGTGCCGCAGCGGCGCGCGCCGATGCGACCAACGTGGACTTCGTCGCGATGGCCCGTGCTTGCGGCTTCCGGTCCGTCTATCACTACCGCAGCGCCGACACGTGGGCGCGCGAGGTCGACGAAGTGCTGGCAGCCACGGGACCGACGTTCGTGCTGCTCGATGTCGGCACGGTCCCCGGCGCCGTTGGCCCGCGTTCGCCCGGACCTGCCGCCGCGCGGGCGCGCAAGTTGCGTCGTGAGCTTGCAACCGGCGCAGCGTAACGGCTGCCCGTGGTCTGAAACCCGCCGAACCGGGCAAGCCCAGTGCGGCGCAGTTCCTGTACCGCCGCTGCAGTGTGGTCAATCCGGCAAGTTGATCAGCACCACGTCGGCGTGTCCATCCGCGATGGTGAGTCGCGCCACACTGGGATGCAGGTCAAAGCGCCGCGGTCCCACAGCGCCCGGGTTCACCACCAGCACGTCGCCCACGCGCTCGGCCTTGGGCACGTGCGTGTGGCCGTAGACAATCACATCGAAACCCGGATACGCCGCCGCGAGACGCGCGGCACTGGGCCGCCCCACTTCGTGCCCGTGCGATACGTGGATGCGCACGCCCTCCGCGTCCACCGCCCGCTCGACCGGGAGCGCCAGCGCCCACGGTGCGTCGGTATTGCCCAATACCGCGTACACCGGCGCGATCAACGCGAGTTCGTCGAGGATCGTTTCGCTGCACACATCCCCCGCATGCAGGATCATGGACACCCCGGCCAGCGCCTCGTGCACCGCCGCGCGCAGCAGCCCATGCGTGTCGGAGATGAGGCCGATCTCGGTCACGGAAGCATTCGGCACGCCGCGCGGCGGCCCGTCATTGCAGCACCCGCCGCGACACCGCGGTGAACACGACGAGCGCGATCGCGACCGTGATGACCTCCGCGCCGAGCATGCCGGTCATGCCCCAGGCGTCGTGCGCCCAACCGGCGCCCTTTACCAGTCCGAGCGAGCCCAGCGTGTTGAAGGCGAGGAAGAGGCTCACCTTGGTGGACGCCGCGCCCCCCCTGGCCAGGGCAAGCGCCATGCCCGTGAGGGCCGCGGTGCATGTGCCGAGCGTCGCCGTGTAGCTCGCGGTGAGCACGGCGAAGGCCCACGGCTCGCGGGGCGAATACAGGAGCACTAGCGCGAGGAACCCCTGCGCGGCGCAGGCCCAGAAGTAGGCGCGGCGGTGCGGCACCCGATCGGTGAACCATCCGCCGCCGAGCGTGCCCAAGGTGATCGCGATGCCGGCCACGACGCCGAGTACGAGCGATACGAAGTCCGCCGACGCCTTCCACTCGGACGCCACGGCGGAGAACAGAAACTGGGCGTTCCCGGTGCCGATCGGCAGGAAAGCCAGCAGGAGGGCGAGTCGGCCGTCGATCTTCGACATCATGTCGCGCAGTTCGCCCCACACTTCGCGCGCCCGCGCGCCGATGCTGCCGGTGCCCACCCGCGGCGGCTCGCGCAGGACGAGCAGCGGGAGATTGCAGCAGAGCACGACCAGCGAAAGCACCGCGCCGCCCATCCACGGCGACCCCATATGCCGCACCAGGTACAGCGCCGCGCCGCCCCCCAGCGTCTGTCCCAGCATGTTTCCGGTCTGATAGAAGCCGGCCGCGCGTCCAAGCTGTGATGGATCGCAGTTGTGAAGCAGCAACCCCTGCAGCGCGAACGCGATGAAGGTCGCCGACACGGCGCCCGTGAGCACAAGCGCGGTGAGCAGGGGGAGCGTTTTCGTGCTCATCGGAATGGTGCACATCCCGAAGAAGACCACCGCACACGTGGCGTTGGCGAGTACGTACCAGCGCTTGCGCGTCAGCGTGAGGTCTCCGACGGGCGCCCACAGGAACTTGAACGCCGCCGGCGCGAAGGCCGTCCCAACAATCGTCGCCGCTGCGCTCACCGGCAGGCCCGCGCGCGTGGCAAGCCAGCCGAGCATGACGGCCGGCACGCCGACCATCAGGCCGTATGGGAAATACAGGATACCGAAGAGGCTGGGATGGCTCACGGACGATTGGGGATTGGGAGCTCGGATTGGGATCGCGATTGGGATCGCGATTGGGATTGCGATTTCACCACGCGGCAATCGCACGAAGATGCGTCCAGCCAACACAAAGGGCCAGCACTCGCTGGCCCACTCGTCCGTCCCCTGCCCCCCGCACCACACCGTGCCCGTGCCTGTTCCCCCACCCTGCACCCCGCACCACACCGTGCCCGTGCCCCTTCCCCAAGTGTATCCCGCACCCGCATCACTCGTCCGTCGGTTCCCCCCACCGCGGCCCCAATTCCGTCTCCACCCCCAGATGATCGAGCGCGCGGGCAACGACAAACTCCACCAACTCCTCAATCCGCGTCGGCTTGTTGTAGAAGCCCGGCGACGCGGGCATCACCACGGCCCCGGCGTGCGTGACACGCAGCATGTTCTCCAGGTGGATGCTCGACAGCGGCGTCTCGCGCGTCACCAGCACCAGCGGACGCCGCTCCTTGAGCGTCACGTCGGCCGCGCGCTCCACCAGCGAGCGGCTCGTCCCAGCCGCAATCGCGGCCAGCGTTCCCATGGAGCAGGGACAGACCACCATCGCGCTCGCGCGGTGCGATCCGCTTGCCGGCCCCGCGCCGCGGTCCGTGTCGTCGTACACCGTCACCCAGCGGTCCCACCCCGCCGCCCCCACGTGCGCCCGCAATCCCTCCACCGAACCCAGCGACGTCTCGGTCTGGATCAGCCGCAGTCCGTGACCGCTCACGATCAGCGACACCTTTCGCTCCGCATGCACGAGCGCTTGCAGCAGGCGCACGCCGTACGGTGCGCCGGAGGCGCCGGTGATGGCCATGATGATCGGGCGCTGATTGCTCACAGGAACACTCGCTCGGCAAGTACGAAAAGGAAGAACGTCACGCTGAGAATGCCGTTCACGCTGAAGAAGGCGGCGTCGAGCTTCGACTGGTCGTCGGCCGACACCAGCGAGTGCTCCCACGCCAGGATGGCGGCCGCAATCGCCACGCCGGCAAAGTAGAGCACGCCGGACCGCGACGCCACGCCGGCCGCCGCCAGCGCCAGCACCGTCAGCGCGTGCAGCGCGCGCGCCACTGTCAGCGCGCGCCCAACGCCCATCGTCGCCGGCACCGAATGCAGCCCCTGCGATCGGTCGAACTCGGTGTCGGGCAGCGCGTAGAGAATGTCGAATCCGCCCACCCAGCTCATCACCGCCACGGCAAGCGTGGGCAGCAGCCACCACGGGTCGCTCCACGCCCCCGTGATGGCGAGGTACCCGCCGACCGGGGCAATGCCGAGCCCGACGCCGAGCACTAGGTGCGACCATCGCGTGAACCGCTTGGTGAAGCTGTAGAAGAGCACCCACGCCAGCGCGACTGGCGCGAGCATCAGGCAGAGCGCGTTGATGCGCCACGCCGCGAAAACGAAGACCGCCGATGCCACCACGACGCTCGCCGTCGCCTCGGCCACGCTCATCGCGCCACTCGGGATCTCGCGCATCGCGGTGCGCGGATTCAGGGCGTCGTAGTGCCGGTCAGCGATCCGGTTGAAGCCCATCGCGGCGAAGCGCGCCGCAGTGAAGGCCACCACCACCCACACCACCAGCGGGGCGGTGACCGGCGCAACGCGGCTCGCCAGCACCACGCCCACCAGTGCGAACGGCAGCGCGAAGACGGTGTGCGCGAGCTTCACGAAGTTCACGTAGCGGACCAGCCGCGACGCGCCCCCGTACGTCTGCCCCTCGCGCGCCGCCGCGCTGCCGGGTCCGCTCACTTCGCGATCCCGAGGCGCGTCCACACCGCGTCCATCTTCGCCTTGGTGACGGCGTCCATCTCGATGACCGTCGGCCAGGCCCGCGTGAAACCCTCCTCGGGCATCTTCTTCGTCGCGTCGAGCCCCATCTTGGAGCCGAACGTGAACGCGCGGCTGGAATGGTCCAGCACGTCCATCGGCCCGAGCGTGAAGCGCACGTCGCGCTCCGGATCAATGTTGTTCAGCGCCACCCACCACGCTTCCTGCGTGTTGCGCACGTTCACCCAGTCATCCACCACCACAAGCACCTTGGCCAGCGACATCAGGCCCGCTCCCCACAGGGCGTTCATCACCTTGTACGCCTGCCCGGGATAGCTCTTCTTGATGGACACGAAGACGAGGTTGTGGAAGCCGCCCTCGGCGGGCATGTGGTAGTCCACGATCTCCGGCGTCGTCAGCTTGAGCAGCGGCAGGAAGATCCGCTCGGTGGCGTGGCCGAGGTAGAAGTCCTCCATCGGCGGACGGCCCACGATGGTCGCCACGTAGGTCATGTCGCGCCGCATCGTCACCGCGGTGACGTGCATTCTCGGATAGAGGTCGGCCTCGGAGTAGTAGCCGGTGTGGTCGCCAAACGGCCCCTCAACCACCAGGTCCTCCGACGGATCAACATACCCCTCGATCACGAGCTCGGCGTCCCACGGCACCTCGAGGTCGCACGTTACGGCCTTTACGAGCTTCACCGGATCGCGCCGCAGGAAGCCCGCGAAGATGAACTCGTCCACGCCCGGCGGCAGCGGCGCGCTGGCCGAGTACATGGAGGCCGGGTCGGCGCCGATGACGATGCAGACCGGCATTTTCTCGCCGCGCTCGGCCATCTCGCGCCAGTGCGCCGCGCCCGTCTTGTGGCGCTGCCAGTGCATGGCCACCTCGCGCTTGCCCAGCTGCTGCACGCGGTACATTCCCACGTTGCGAATGCCGCGCGCCGGATCCTCGCTGATCACCGCGGTCATCGTGAAGAACGGCCCGCCGTCCTCCGGCCACGTGGTGAGCACCGGGATCCTGTCGAGATCAATCTCGTCGCCCTGCCAGATGATCTCCTGACATGGCGGCGCCCCGCCCTTCACGCGCGGCGGGAACTTGGAGATCTCGAACAGCCGAGGCAGCAGCGACAGCTTGCCGACCAGCCCCTCGGGAACTTTGAGGTCCATCAGCTTGGTGATCCGCGCCCCGTGCTCGTCCAGTTGCTCCACGCCGAGCGCAAGCGCCATGCGTTTCATCGAGCCGAAGAGGTTGATCGCCACTGGATAGGCAGATGGCGTGCCGTCGCGCAGGATGGGACGCTCGAACAGCAGCGCCGGCCCGCCCCCGGGGAGCTTCATCGTCCGGTCCGCAATCTCGCACATCTCGAGGTGCACCGACACCGGCTCGGTGACGCGCACCAGCTCGCCGATCTCGTCGATGGCCTGAATGAAGTCCGCTACTGAGTCGAGAGTCATAGGCCCTGTCCGCCGTCCGCCGTCTGTCGTCTGCCGTCTGCCAGCCTGGTTCCCACGTGGACCGCGGCGATGCCGAACGTCAGCGCCCGCCACTGCACGTCGCCGTACCCCGCTCCCCGCATGCGCTCCGCCAGCGCCGATCCCTCCGGGAAGTTGCGCACCGAGTCAGGCAGGTACGTGTACGCCGTCCGGTGCCCGCTCACCAAACCGCCAATGCGCGGCAGCACGTGATGGAAGTACGCGTGGTACACCCACCGCACCAGCGCCAGCCGCGGCGTGGAGAACTCGAGGATCACGAACCGCGCGCCGGGTTGCAAGACCCGGAGCACCTCACGCAGGCACGCGTCAAGATCGGCGACATTGCGAATGCCGAACGCAACGATTGCCCCTGCCTGCGAATCACTCGCCACCGGCAGCGACAGGGCGTCAGCCACCACCGGCGAGATGGCGCGGCTCTCGAGCTTGGCGCGTCCGGCTCGCAGCATTGGTTCCGCGAAATCGGCACCGACGACATGGCCACTGAACCCCGCCTGTCCCCTCAATGCAGCGGCGACGTCCAGGGTTCCCGCGCAGAGATCGAGAAAGGTGCCGCCCGGATTCCGCTCCCAGCCGAGGCGGGCCACTGCGACGCGCCGCCAGTGCCGGTCAATGCCCATGCTGAGCACGCGGTTGAGCAGGTCATACCGCGGCGCGATGTCGGAGAACATGCGCTGCACATAGGCGCGCTTCACCGCGGCGCCGGCCGCTGCGGCGCTCGCCTCCCGCGCCTCGAGGTCGGTCGTCGGCATCACTCCCGAAAGCTGGTCGCTCGACTGCGCTGCCGCTACCTTTCCGCCGCTGCGCATGGCTCCCTCACTCGACCTCCCCAACCTTCCCGACGCCGACGTTGCCCGCCTGGCCCAGCAGGGGCACGAGGCGGCCTTTCGGGAGCTCGTGCGCCGCTATGAACGGCCCGTTTTTTCGCTGGTCTTCCGCATGGTGCGCGACAGCGCCACCGCCGAGGACCTGGCCCAGGACACGTTCATCAAGGTCCTGAACCACATCGACAAGTACCGGCCCGAATTCAAGTTCTCGAGCTGGCTGTTCAAGATCGCCAACAACGTCACCATTGATCACCTCCGGCGCCGGCAGCTGGACACGATCTCCATGGACGGCTCTCGCAACGCCGCCACGGCCGCCGACGTCGAGGCCACGTCCTTCGACATCGCCGACAAGTCGGAGTCGGCCCTCGACCTCATGGAAGCCAAGGAACTGGGCTCGGCCATCGAGCGCGCCATCGGCTCACTCCGGCCGGAGTACCGCGCCTGCATCATGCTGCGCCACGTCGAGGGACGGTCCTACGAGGAGATCGCGGCCACGCTCGACCTGCCGCTCGGAACCGTGAAGACCTACATCCACCGCGCCCGGCACCAGCTCCGCGAAGCCCTCGAACATCTCAGGGAATGAGGGACGCCCTGCCCCACCCCCGCCCTGAAACCCACCTGATGACCGCCCCGTAAGGCACGAAAGGAGGACCAGTGCATCACCGTCACTTGCTGTCCAACGAGATCGACCTGCTGCTCGATGGCGAAGCCGGATTCGGCGTCGCCCTGTTGCGCACGCATGTCGATGATTGCCACGACTGCCGCGCGCGACTTGATGAAGCGCGCGTGGTGGCCGACGCGTTGGAGCGCCTCCCGCACCTCGCACCGCGTACCGGCTTCGCCGACCGCGTGCTGTCGCAGGTGCAGATCGTCGAGCCCTGGCACGTGGCCGCGCTCGACTCCGCCCGCCGCTTCGTCCCGGAATCGCGCCTCCTTCGCGTTCTCGCGCTCTCAAGCGTGGGCCTGTCCTCGGTGGCCATCTCGGCCAGCGCCGTCTGGATCGCCCTGAGCGCCAACCTCACCGTCGGATCAGCCACGGTCGTGACCGGCCGCGTGCGGACCGCACTCGTGGCCGGCATGCAGCAGGGGCTCGACGCGGTGCTCGGCGCCAGCGCGGCGGACACGGTGTGGGCGAGCGGATCGTTGGCGCTTGCTGCAGCCGGCGCTGCCCTGCTCGCCGCCGTGGGAGCAGCGGCCTTCGGCTTTCGCGCGCTCGCGCAAGCCTCCCGCCAGCGCGGGAGCTGACCGTGCGTCGCGTCCTGATGGCCGCCATCGCGGTGCTCCTCGCGATCGGTGGCGCCGCTCGTGTGAACGCCCAGCAGTCCACCGCACCATCCGACAAAGCCAGGGATGTGGTTGCGCAGACCCTCGACAGCGCACGCGCAACGCCTGCCGGCCGCATGCTGCCGTCTATTGACCGCTTCACGTGGGGTGACCTCTCCGTCCCGGCCGGCGCCTCGGTAGATGGCCCGGTGGCCGCCGCACGCGGCAGCGTGAACGTCCGCGGCCGCGTCAATGGCGACGCCTACGCCCTCGGCGGCGACATCGTTGTCCATGCTGGCGGCGAGGTGACGGGCTCCGCCCTCGCCCTCCAGGGCAAGGTGATTGTCAACGGTGGGCGCGTGGGAGGCGAGATGAAGGCCGCCCTTCCGCTCGGCGCGAGTGACCGCGCGGCACGCGAGCGCACTGGCATTGCCGCTGTGCAACACGCGCTCAAGATCACGGCCGGCTGGTTCATCGTCGTCCTCCTCGTGGGACTCGGCGTCATCATTTTCTCGGGCGCCCAGCTCGAAGCGGTCGTGCAGGCCCTCGAGCGCCGATTCTCGACGGCGTTCGTGGTTGGCATCGCCGCACAGGTGGGCGCCGTTCCGCTGCTCGCCCTCCTTTGCCTCGCGCTGACGCTCACCATAGTGGGCATCCTGCTCATTCCGTTCGCCATCGTGGCGTACATCCTGGGCGTTGCGGGACTGGTGACGCTCGGGGCGCTGGCGGCCGCTTCGGTGGCCGGGCACGCCGTGGTGCGCGAGGGCGCGAACGTGCGCGTGCGCGCCATTCGGTCCATGGTGATCGGGACCCTGCTGCTCGTTCTTCCGTGGCTGGCCAGCGCCTTGCTGGTGAACAGCGCGTGGGGCGGGATGCTCGCGCGGATCGCGGCCGTGGCCATCACCTGGGTGGCGGCAAGCGCGGGGTTGGGCGCCGCGCTGATGGCCCGTGGCGGCGTGCGGCGCGTCCATCTGCACGTGGCCCGCGCAGAAGTGTCACCCGAGGGGTGGCAGACGCCGACGCCGATCGGCGGGATTGTCGCGGCGCGCCGGCCGACGGCCACGCCGTCGGCGCCAACGGGCGCGGGACAGTAGGTCCTACGCTGCGCCGCCGTCGCGGCGCAGCGTCACGGGCGCGCCACGGCCAATCCCCAGCGTGCGCGCGGCGGAACCGCCGCGCACCGCCACCTCGATCAGGCCGTGCGACCCCACGAGCGCGAGCAACTCGCCCTCCGTCGCATCGCCGTACGTGCGCACGATGCGCAGCAACTTGCCCTGCACCTCAACCGTTCCGTCGCCCCGTCCCGTCAGGTTGGTGATGAGGTTGCCGAACCGATCCACGCCAAGCACCAGGCCATCCTGCCCGCCGTCGGCGCGCCGCTGCGCCTCGGGGGTGCGACGCAGGGCCGCGTCGCTGTACGGCGTGCCGAGCGCTTCGAAGTCCTCGCCGCAGAGCAGGCGGACCGCCGCCGGCGCAAAGACGTCGCGGCCGTGAAATGTCGGCGCCGCGCCGTGCGGGATGTCCAGCGCCACCGCGCGCGCGCCGGGGAGCAGCATGGCGGGCGAGAGCACGCCATTGTCGGGCCCCACGGCAAAGCGGCCGTCACTTTCGATCGCCAGCGCCTTTCGGGCGGTGCCAACCGCCGGGTCCACCACGACGATATGCACCGTGCCCGCCGGAAAGCGGCGCCAGTAGCGGGCGAAGGTCAGGCGCGCGAACTCGATGTCCTGCGCGGGCACATCGTGCGAGATGTCCACCAACTGCACGCCGGGCGCGCCGCTGAGCAGCACGCCCTTCATCTCGGCGACGTAGCCGTCCGCCGTGCCGAAATCGGTGAGCAGGGTGACGAGGGGCATGGGCGCAAATTGATGGGTCAACGGAAGGACACAAGGGCGTGCGGTCCCATTTGCACTCCTGCCGGACCTACTTCCTGGACAGCTTGCCGGCCACCTCGAACAGCTGCTTCGCGGCGCTGCACGCCGGATCGGCCACCACGATGGGGCGTCCCGTGTCGCCGCCCACGCCAACGGGCGGATACAGCGGAACCTGTCCGAGCAGTGGCACACCCAGTTCGTCGGCCAGCCGCTGGCCGCCTCCGGAGCCGAAGATCGCCATCGGCTTGCCCGTCTCGGGCGACTCGAACCAGCTCATGTTCTCAACGATGCCGAGCACCGGCACCCCGACACGCTCGAACATCTTGGCGCCGCGCAGCGCGTCGCCGATGGCGACTTCCTGCGGCGTGGTGACGATCACCGCTCCCTCGATCTTGGCGGCTTGCACCAGCGAGAGCTGCGCGTCGCCCGTTCCGGGCGGCATGTCCACGAACAGGTAGTCGAGCTGACCCCAGTCCACATCGCGCAGGAACTGGTTGATGATCTTCATCACGATAGGGCCGCGCCAGATGGCCGGCTGGTCGCGTTCGATCAGGAAGCCGAGCGAGATGACCTTGATGCCGTGCGCCTCGAGCGGGACGATCTTCTCGTTCTCCACTGCGGGGGGCGCGTTGACGCCGAGCATCAGCGGCAGGTTGGGGCCGTAGATATCGGCGTCGAGGATCCCCACGCGCTTGCCCTGCTGGGCGAGCGCGACAGCAAGGTTCACGGTGACCGTGGACTTGCCAACACCACCCTTGCCCGACGACACGGCGATGATGCGCCCGAGGTGCGGGAAGGCCACAGGCTGCGGCGCCTGCGGCGTCTGCGGAGCGCTGGGCTGGCTCATGACGGGAAGGGTGCGGGGCTGACGGGCCGGCGGCGCGTCGGCCGTGACGGACAGCTGTACGGCATCACGCACATCCACGTGCACCGCCGTGACCCCTGCCACTTTCTCCACGGCTTGGCGTACGGTGCGCGCCAGCGTGGCGTCATCGGCCGCGGCGAGGCGCAGTTCAAGACGCACCTTGCCGTCGAGCGTGACGGCGATGTTCGCCGCCTGCTCGCTTGCGACGAGGTTTTCGCCGGTGCGCGGATTGACGATGTCCCGCAGCGCGGCGGAGACACGCGCGGTGAGGTTTGCGCTCATGGGAGTTCGAGGTCCGAGGGGGCGATGTGAACCTTGGAATTAGGGGGTGGGGTGAGGCAGATGGTAGATGGTGGTTGGTAGATGACAGAGGGTAGACGGCCGACGAACTCACCGCGGGAACGGAGAAGGGGGAGCCTCTCGGCTCCCCCTCACTCTCTACTCCACTCGTCCCTCTTCACCAATCCCCCGCACTCCTCCCCCTCCCCCTCACTAAATCAGAACGTCTTGAAGCTGTTCGACCAGGTGTTCCGGTAGACCCGAAGCTTGCCCAGCGCGTTCGTCGCCTGCCGCACATTGCACGAGTCGTACAGGAACTGCTTTGTACCGTTCAGGTCGTTGATGTCCGACGGGCCCGGGGCGTACCCCATCTGGGTGTTGAGTCCAGCCACCGTGGCGCCCTGTACGCGGTTGGCGCCATTGGTACGCAGGCGCCCGCCGACGAGGATGATTCCGTCCCAGCCCGCCGTGTTGCCGTTGAGGCGGATGTCGTCCTGTACAATCAACATGCCCTTTCCGAACCCATCCAGGATGTACTCGGTTCCTGCGTTCGGCGGTCCGTTCTTAACTAGGATCACCGGAAAGCTGGTCGGATTCGTGGTCCAGTATGTTGACCAATTCAACTGATAGGCTGGGTTCGTCTCGAGGGAGCCATCGGCCTTTAGCGTGGCCCCCGCCGCGTTGACCGTGAAAGTCGGCGTGATGGACGTTCCGGCGTAGATTCCCGGCCAGTCGATGGGCGATGCCGCCGCGGCCGCGGCCGGCGTGGCGCCGATGTACGAGACCTGCGGCGTTCCCGTGAGAGGCGACAGACTGCCGTCGTATCCTGGGCCGCCGTCAGAGGCAACGGACGGCACCGCCACGGCGGGCAGCGTCAGTCCGGTGCCGCCCGAGCCAACCGGGCACTGGTCCACGCCGCTGATCGCGCCCGCCGCGCCGGACTTGTCCGTGCCGTTGTAACCCGTGAGGGCACTCTGCACCGACATGGTGCCAGCCGTCCACACCGCCAGCTGCGTCACCGTATACTCGGCGCTGGGCCCACCAGCCACGCCCGTGCGGGTGATCACGGCGTGCGAGCGCACGAAGTACAAGCCCGGCACGGAGGTACCGACCGCAGTGCGAAGCCGGGTCGTGATCACGTCGTAGTATCCGCCGGAGAACGTGACACGCGTAGAGTCCGAGGCCCCAGGCATGCCGCTGAGTCCCAGCGAGCTCCGATCGGCGATGCCGCGCTGCAGGCCGGTTTCGGCGTATGTCTGGGCCATCAGGCCGGTCTTTCCGGCGTCATCGAGCGCCCGTTCGCCACGGGCAAGGGCGACGCCGCCAGCGAAGCTGGCGCTGAGGACCAGAAGGACAACGATCACCATCGGAAGCGCCATCCCGCGGCGCGGCCGATGGGCGAAGGAACTGGGGGTCCGTTGCATTAGTCCGTCCTGTTGCGGAAGAAGATCGCCGTCTTGATGCTCACCGCCTCCGGTGCGCTCTTGTTGCTGACGCGGCCCACGCTCTGCGCGTCAAGCTTTACCTCAACGCCCCGGATATTGGCCAGCGCCGGCACGCTGGTCTGCGCCACGTCAGCATTCAGATTGTAGTAGCGGAATTTCGCCGAGGTGTCGAACGGCGCGAGAATCTCCTCGACCGTGCCGGTGCCCACGCGCCGATACAGCCCCCGCCTGCCGGGGACGAGCGTGGACGACGCAAACTTGTACGTGACGATCTGGTACAGGAACATCGGCGCTCCGGCCGTGCCGGCGCTCCCGCTCACGGAGAGATACGCGCCGTTGGTCGGCGCCGTGATCGCCGGCGCGCCGGTGCAGTTGGAGGCAGTACCGGCCGTCGGCGCCGTGCCGGACGTGGTGTACGCGTACACACCGTTTGCCGTGGTGTCCTTGATGGCATAGCCGGCGAACGTCGCCATGGCATACATGGCAGAATCGACCGGCAACAGCATCATGGTGTTCGACGAGCAGAAGACGCCCCACGCGTACGGCATGCGCACCGTGATGGAGTCGTTGGTGGCAGCCGCCACCCCGCCGCCGGCCTCGATCATCGAGAGTTCCGTCTGGATGATGTTGCGCGCGTTCCGCGTCACGGAGCGCGCGTCGCGCTGGCCCGACAGTCGCGTGTAAAAGCGAGTCTGGCTCATGAGCATGTTGCCCGCGGCCACACCGATGATGGACACGAGGACGAGCGTGATGAGCAGCTCGACAAGCGAGAAGCCGCGCCGTGCACGGCACGTGGTGGCTGTCATGGTCCCAGCGGACTGGTGGTGGAGGCCTTCACCCGCGTGAGCACGACGACGTCGGGCTGGATGGCCGTGTTCGTCGGCGTGAGGGTGAGCGTCACGGTGCGGGTGGTGCCCGAGCCGGACACCGCGATGGTCACCGTGTTCGGGAATGCGCCGGTGGTCGTGCTGAAGGTGCCGGCCTTACCGGCCAGATCATCGAACGGCACGGCCATCAGCCGGTTCATGTACTCGCTGAGCACCGCCGATCGCGCCGCGCCGGCACTGATGGTCTTCATGCGCGTGGCGTAGCGCAGCGTCACCGCGGCATACGACGTGGCGATGAGCGCGAAGATGACCATCGCGAGCATGATCTCGGCCAGGCCGGCGCCGCGGCGAGTGCGAAGCCGGATCATGACTTGGTCACCATCCCGGCGCGGGTCACCGCGATTCTCTTCGTGAACGAGCCATTGGTTACGGTCACCGTGCATGCGGCGGTCGCGAGCCCCATCGGGAAGATGGTGATGCCGGCAGTCGGCGCAAACGTGACGGCCGTCGTCGAAAAGGTCGTGCTCTGCCCCAGATAGCGCGTCTTGAGCACGGTGCTCGACACACGATCCGTGATGGACAGCACCTTCGTGCTCGTGTTGTACGTGATCGTCACCGGCTTGTGCTCGCGCTGGGCCAAGGCGAACGCCACCTCGAGGTCCGACGCGACCGCGGATTGGAGACTGCGAATCCGCTGATTCGCCACGATGCGGCCAATGCGCGGCATGACCGCGGCTGCCATGATGCCGATGACGACCACGACGATCATCAGCTCGATGGCCGTGAAGCCACCGCGCGGATTGCGACGATGCGTATTCAATTGGATCATGCGTGGCCTCCACTTCCCGGGGCGAAATGGTCCGCCCACCCTTCCAGCTCGGCCGTCAGCTGCGACGGCCGATGAACGCGCGCGCTTCATCGAGCACTCGCGTCCTGACATCATCGAGCGACCCGGCAATGAGTGCGCCCGACGCCCGCGCATGCCCACCACCGCCGAACCGACGGGCCAGCGCATTGCTGTCCACGTCTCCCACGCTGCGAAACGACACCTTCACCTTGCCGTGACCAAGATCACGGAAGAGCAACGCCAGCCGTGTGCCCTCAATAGATCGCGGGTACTCGGCCACCCCGTCAAGGTCTTCGGCTGTCACATTGTGACGGTTCAGTAGTCCGTTGTGCACATCAACCCACGACAGGCCGTACTCCTCATCGACGCCAAGGGTCTCCAGGGCGTCACGAATGAGGGCAAGCCGCCCCCGCGGCATGGACGCATAGATACGCTGGTACATCATCTCGGGATCCACCCCTGCCTGCAACAGCGCGGCCGCCACGGCGTGGCAGCGCGGCGATGTGTTGGCGTAGCGGAAGCCGCCGGTATCGGTGAGCATCGCTGTGTAGATGGCCGTGGCGATGGGGGGCGTGAGCGTGGCCTCCATCACCTGACCCACGTCGAACACGAGCTCGCCGGTGGCACAGGCCGTGATGTCGGTGACATGCAGGGTACCCGGGGGTTCGTCGCCGGGGAGGTGATGGTCAATGACCAGCGGCGGCTTGGCGAGGGCGCGTACCGCGTCCGCCAGCTGCCCGAGGCGCCGCACATCGCTGATGTCGAGCACGATCAGGCGGTCGGCCGCGGCGAGTGCCTTGGCCCCCTGCGCGCTGCGGTCCTCAACGCCGCCCTCGTCGAGCAGGTACCGAAACATCGCGGGCCACGGCGTGGGATTCACGATGTAGGCCGTGATGCCGCGCTGGGCGAGCAGGCCGGCCATGGCCGCCTCGGAGCCGCAGCCGTCGCCGTCGCAGTTGATGTGCGTGGAGAGCGCCACGACTTGGCCGGCGGCAAGTTCGGCGAGCAGGTGCTCGATGTCGGCGCGTCGGCCGGGCGGTACGAGGAACAGGTCGGTGGGCACGAGGTGACGGTCGGGGGGGGATGCGTCGCGGCGGCGCCCGGTGTTTCGGGCGCCGCCGCAAAGATAATGCTTTCGATCAGCTCTGGGCTTGTTGCAGCTTGGAGTGCCGCCGGCTGTAGAGGAAGTAGATCGCCATGCCGAGGCCCATCCAGATGAGCAGCCGCAGCCAGGTGTCGCGCGGCAGGCTCCACATGAGCCAGCCGCACACCAGGATGCCGCCGAGCGGCACGAACGGCACGAACGGCGTGCGGAACGGGCGGTGCAGCTCAGGCTGCGTGTAGCGCAGCACCAGAATGCCGGCGCAGACGATGACGAATGCCAGCAATGTGCCGATGGAGACGAGCTCACCCAGCAGGCCGATGGGGAACGCGCCCGCCACTGCGGCGGCCACGACACCGGTGACGATCGTCGCGAGATACGGCGTGCGGAACCTGCGGTGCACCTTGCCGAAGAGCGGCGGCAGGAGGCCGTCGCGCGACATCGCGTAGAAGATGCGCGGCTGGCCCATGAGCATCACCAGCACCACGGACGCCAAGCCAGCGACCGCGCCGATGGTCGTGAGGTACTTCAGCCACGCGAGCCCCGGTCCGGCGGCGTCGAGCGCCACGTACACGGGATCCGGCACGGCGAGGTTCTTGAACGGCGTGAGACCCGTCATCACCGCCGCCATCAGGATGTACAGCACCGTGCAGACGGCCAGCGAGGCCAGAATGCCGATGGGAAGGTCGCGCTGCGGGTTCTTGGCCTCCTGCGCCGCCGTGGAGACGGCGTCAAACCCGATGTACGCGAAGAAGATCACGCCCGCGCCGGCGAAGATGCCGGTCCAGCCGAACCGCGTCGCGCCCGTGGCGGCGTCCACGATCTCTTTCGCCGGGATGAACGGATGCCAGTTGGCCTGGTTCACGAACATGATGCCGAAGCCGATGACGAGCAGCACGATGGAGATCTTCAACGCGACGATGAAGTTGTTGAAGCGCGCCGACTCCTTGATGCCGATGACGAGCAGCGTCGTGAGCGCGAGCACCAGGAGCACCGCCGGCAGGTTGATGATCGCCCCTGTGCGCACCAGCGTGTGCGTCCCTTCCACCCGGAACGGTGCGGTGGAGAGCGCCGTGGGAATGGGGTAGCCGATGTCACTCATGATGCGCGAGAAGTAGCCCGACCAGCCCACCGCCACGGTGGACGCGGCGAAGAGGTACTCGAGAATCAGGTCCCAGCCGATAATCCAGGCAAAGAATTCGCCGAGCGTCGCGTAGCCATACGTGTACGCGGAGCCGGCGATGGGGATCATGGACGCGAACTCGGCATAGCAGAGCCCCGCGAAGGCGCACCCGAGGCCGGCGAAGACGAACGAGAGCACGATGGCTGGGCCCGCATGCGTGGCGGCGGCCGTCCCCGTGAGCACGAAGATGCCGGCGCCGATAATGGCCCCGATGCCAAGCGCCGTGAGATTGAGCGCGCCGAGGGAGCGCTTGAGGGAATGTTCGCCCTCGGCGCTCGCCTCCTGCATCAGGATGGCCATCGGCTTCTTGACGAAAAGTCCCATGCGGAGTCTCCGAGAGGAAAAAAGAACGGCGGGGCGGGACGACGCCCAGCCGCGAAGCGTGAGGCGAGGCGATGCGACCGAAAGAAGCTGCTGGGCCGCGCAGGTCGTTGTCAATGCGGCCGGTCACACGCGGCAGGCCGCGCACGCGGACTGCCGCACGCCCCCCGTACGTGCCTCGACGCTCAAACGCTGTAGTTAGGCGCCTCGCGCGTAATGGTGACATCGTGCGGGTGCGACTCGCGCAGGCCGGCCGTGGTGATGCGCACGAACGTGGGACGTGTGCGCAACAACTCGATGTTCTCGCACCCCACGTAGCCCATGCCGCTGCGCAGGCCGCCGATCATCTGGAAGAGCACGTCGCTCACCGGTCCCTTGTACGGCACGCGTCCCTCGATGCCCTCAGGGACGAGCTTCTTGGCGCCGAGCTCGCCGTCCTGGAAATACCGGTCAGCACTGCCGTCCTGCATCGCCGAGAGCGAGCCCATGCCGCGGATCATCTTGAAGCGGCGTCCCTCGAGCAGGAACGACTCGCCAGGGCTTTCCTCGGTGCCGGCGAGCATGGAGCCCATCATCACCGACGACGCGCCGGCGGCCAGCGCCTTGACGATGTCGCCCGAGTATTTGATGCCGCCGTCGGCGATAACGGGAATGTCACCGGCGCCTTCGACCGCATCAATGATGGCGGTGAGCTGCGGAACGCCGACGCCAGCCACCACCCGCGTCGTGCAGATCGAGCCAGGCCCGACTCCCACTTTCACCGCGTCAACCCCGCGCGCGACGAGCGCCGCCGTGGCGTCTCGGGTGCCGACGTTGCCGGCCACGAGTTGCACGTCAGGCAGCGCTTCGCGCACGTGGGCGGTGGCCTGCAGCACGCCCTCAGCGTGGCCGTGCGCGGTGTCAATGATGATCACGTCCACGCCCGCGTCCACGAGGGCGCGGGCACGGTCCATGAAGTCGCCGGCGGCGCCGATGGCCGCCGCCACGCGCAGTCGGCCGTGCTGGTCCTTGTTGGACCCCGGATACTGCCGGCGCTTGTGGATGTCCTTCACCGTGATGAGGCCGATGAGCGCCCCCTCACCGTCAACGACGGGGAGCTTCTCGATGCGGTGCTTGCCGAGGATGCGCTCGGCTTCCTCGAGCGTCGTGCCCTGCGGCGCGGTGATGAGCTTCTTGCTCGTCATCGCGTCGCGGATGGGGCGGTCGAGCTCTCGCTCGAACTGCAGGTCGCGGTTGGTGATGATGCCCACCAGCTTCCCCGCGGCATCCACGATCGGCACGCCCGAGATGCGGAACTTCGCCATCAGCGCCACCGCTTCGCGCAGGTTCGCGTCGGGCTGCAGCGTGATGGGGTGCAGGATCATCCCGCTCTCCGACCGCTTCACGCGGTCCACCTCGGCCGCCTGCCGGTCAATGGACATGTTCTTGTGCAGCACCCCAATCCCCCCTGCGCGCGCCATCGCGATCGCCATTTCGCTCTCGGTGACCGTGTCCATGGCCGCCGAGACGAGGGGGACGTTGAGGGAAATGCCGCGCGTGAAGCGCGACGTCGTGTCCACGCTCTTGGGGTGTATGTGCGAATGGGCGGGCGACAGCAGGACGTCGTCAAACGTGAGCGCCTGGTCGTCGCGAATGCGTGGATGGGTCATGGAAGGGCCTTCTAATGCGCGACGGCCCGCAGCCGGAATGCACCGGTGCGGGCCGTGAGTGGGACAAACGTGGTCGCCATGGCGAATTGTAGCGTGCGTCGTTCCCGTGGGCTAGGGAGTCGCCAGCGCGGCCGACGCCACACGCTCGACCCACCGCGCCATCCGCAGGTTCGGGAGGACGGCATCACCTGAGTACACGACCGGCAAGCCGGCGAGATCGCGCTGCAGGGTCACTTTGCTGACGGTCCCCGTGGCTACAAGCGCCGGCACCACCGCGACGGGCTGGCCCGTGGCCTGGTTGAGCCACGTCACGATCTCGCGCACGCGCGCAACGGCCTCCGCGCGCACCAGCGGCGGCGCATCGTCTCGCACCAATTCAACGGCGGCGAATCGGTAGCCCGCGCGCTGGCGCACGCGTTCGGCGATCGGCCGAAGTGCGGCCATCCATCGGGCATAGTCCTCGGCGCCATTGGGACCATGTCCGATGAGGAGCATCGCGCGCGCTGCGCGGTCGGGGACAAGGGCCACGGCGCGTTCGGCGAGCGCGTCAGCGAGTTCGGGCGCAGAGTCGAGGGCGGAGAGCAACATCAGGCCCCGCCGGTCGGCTGGGCGCTCGATCCCCCCCATGTGGAGGTGATGCATCATCGTCGCATCGAGCGAGTCGCGCGTGCCAACGAGGTATCGCAGCTGGTCGAAGTGCTCGCTGTGGCTCGACATGAAGAGCGGAACGACGGCTACGCGGGCGGCGCCGGCGGCGCGCAACGCCGCAATTTCACGCTGAAACGGGCGCTCGCTCGCCGCGGGTCCCATGAGGAATGAGACCCGAACCGGGCCGTTGAAGCGCACGGCCCCGACGACGTCGAGCACCTGCTTGTTCCAGTCGGGGCCGCCCCCGTGCGCTACGAGAAGCAGGCCGTGCGATGGGGCTTGGGCGGCGACAGGCAAGGCCGCCACGGCAAGCAGGAGAGAGGAGAGCAGACGCAGGGTTGAAGACATGGTATCCCGAAGAAGGTGTCATGGATACCACAATGTTAAGCCTGCTCAACTTTGTTAGTCAAGCTTCAGAAGTCGCTACTCCCGTCGTTATTGGGGGGCCACGGCTCAGTTGGGCGTGTTGGATCCGCCAGGGATTGTCGGCGGAACGGCGGGGTGCTGCGCTGGCGGTACGGCGGTCGCCGGAGCGGCAGCTTGCGAGGCGGGCGGCGGGTTCTGCAACGGATTCGTGGCGATCTGAGAGGCCGTGGTGACCAGGTCGTTGGCCACCGACTTCCCCGCCGCGGTGACCCCGCTCAGGAGCCCCATGGCGTCATTCAGCAGGCTCATCGTCTGTCCGATGGTCTGCGTGGAGATGCGCCCGGCGCGCATGGTGTCTTCCACGCCTTCGGCGAAGCGCTGAAAGACGTTCGGGGGAGGCGCCTGCCGCTCGGCGTACCTCGACTCGAGGAACTCGACGTAGTCGAGGACTTGGTAGCCGCGGTCGTCTGAGAGCGACTCAAGCTTGCGGGCGACACGGTCGCGGAGGTTTGGATTCATGGTGTGGAGCGGTAGGGAGTGACAGCAGACGGCAGACAGCGAACGGCGGACGGCGGACGGCGGACGTCAGTCCTTCCAGCGCACCCGCTTTCCCCGCACATCAATGTGTACGTATGGCGCCCCATTCTGGTTACCGTAGAGACCCAGACCGCCGGCGTAT
Source organism: uncultured Gemmatimonadota bacterium (assembly GCA_947085385.1). Classification (GTDB taxonomy): domain Bacteria; phylum Gemmatimonadota; class Gemmatimonadetes; order Gemmatimonadales; family Gemmatimonadaceae; genus PNKL01. The sequence goes on from CAMTWA010000004.1 coordinate 56,718, forward strand.
TGGGGGAAGTCGCGCTCGACCTGCTCCACTTGCAGCGACACCAGCATCCCGTCGCGCCAGGTGACGCGGCCGTCGCCGTCGGCGTCGATGGCAAGGTCGGCGGCGTCGCCGTACTGGTGGCGGCTGTCGCGTGCCGCGCGCGGCACGCGCTGGTTGTGCACGGGCGAGCGAAAGCCCGAATGGACGCCCACGCTGACGCGCTGGTCGCGGCCGCCGCGGAATGCCCCGACGTAGGCGATCACGAGTTCCACCTTGTCAAGCACGCGGGCGTCGAGAGCCACGTACTTGGGCCAGCGGTCCTGCTGCTCGTCGTGCGTGATGAAGTCCGAGAGCCGCATGTGCTTGCTCACGGCGAGTTCCGCCGTCTCGCGCGTCACTTCCACGAAGCCGCGCGGGGGCGGCGGCGCTTCGCCATCAATGCCCGACCGGTAATTGCCGATACGGTATCCGTTCAGTGTCTGGCCGATCTTGTTGGCATAGGGCACCATCACGGCGACGAGCACCGAGTCAATGATGGTGCGTCCCGACTCGGCCTCGATTTCGAGCCGATAGAACCCGGAGAAGCCAGGGGCGACGACGCTGGCGCCAGCCAACGGCTGCGACGGCGTGACGGCGGCGCTGTCCTGCGCGCGTACCCAGGCGTAGCCGAGCCCGCCCGGGTCGCCGCGCACTTCGAGGGGAAAGTCGAATCGTTCGTTGGGCAACACCATCTGTACGCGCACCTGTCCACTACGCCCGAAGACCGCCGGCGAGGCCGACACCGATGGCGCCCGCTCCTCGCGTGAAAAGGGCAGCGCGAGCAGGAGGTGGGGCGGACGGAGGATGAGCAGGAGGGCGCCGAGGAGCGCCAGCGGACCAAGCAGCAGCGCCCACCATCCGGCCCCGAATCCGCCGTTGGCGGACTGGCCGGGAGGGGTCACTGCTAGTACCGCCCCCAGCGCGCACGCTGACCGCGCACGTCCACGTGGATGAAGGGGCCGCGCGTCGCGTTGGCGCGGTACAGGCCGAGTCCGCCAACCAGTTCGGGGTACTGACGTTCCACCGACTCCACCGCCTCAGCGAGGATGCGCAGGTCCTTCGAGTTCACGCGACCGTCGCGATTCAGGTCGTCAAGCCGCCCATCGTGGTTGTTGTCCACCATGATATCGGCCGCGTCGCCGTACTGGTGGCGGCTGTCGAGCGCCCGTCCGCGCCCCACGCCCCGCTGATTGTACTGCGGGCTGCGGAAACCGCTCATCACGCGGATGCGCTGGGCGTCAATGCCGCGCCGCTGCAGTTCGACCATGACGAGTTCAAGCTTGTCCACCAGCGCCTCGCGCAGCACGAGGTACTTGGGCCAGACGTCCTTTTGATCGTGCGTCAGGAAGTCACCGAGCCGGAAATGAACCGAGACCGGCGTGTCCTTGTTCTCGGGCGTGACCTCAATGAAGCCGTCGGGGTTTTCGTAGGCTGCCGAGCGGGGCGGCCGTTTTTCCGCCGGGAAGCGGCCGAGATGATAGTCGCCGACACGCCCATTGACCTTCTCACCGAAGGCGTGGAGTGTGATGAGGGACATCATCCGCCCGCTCGCCGTATCCGTGACCGCCACCGTGGAGGTGTTCTTCTGCTCGCGCTTGCCGAAGAGGCGGGCGATCGGCTCGACTTCCATGGAGCGCGGCGGCGCGAAGAAGCGGGCCAGGATGCGACCGCTGCGGCCAAAGATCGTATCGGCCGCCGTGGACTCGCGCACCGCCGGATCCGTGGCCGTTCCCTGCCCCGACGCCGCGGCCGCCGGTGCCATGAGCACCGCAACGACGAGCAAGGTGGGAAGCAGAGGGCGCAAGCCGGTCACAGGCGCTCGGACTGGGAGACGAGTGCACCGCAGCGCGGGGCGCGGCGGGCGAGGATGCAGGAAACTAAGACATACACCTCTTCCGGGCTACCAGTTCCGGCTGGGGGGGCGAGGAAAGAGGGGTGGAACGGGGAGGAGGTAGAGGCGTGGCGAGGTGGAACGAGGGGTGGAACGAAGAAGGGACGGGGTTGGGGTCTCATCTCCCCCGTTGCTGCGCTCTTCACTCGTCCGTTCGCCTCTACCCCCTCCCCGTTCCGCTAATAGATGTACACCGGAGTCCCAACCGGTACGATGCGAAAGAGCGTCTCGATGTCTTCGTTCCGCACCCGCACGCAGCCATGGCTCGCCCCGCGGCCTATGCTCGAAGGCACGTCGGTGCCGTGGATGCCGTAGCCGTCGCCGAGGTAGAGCCGGTTGACCCCGAGCACACCGGGATAGCGTCGCTGGTTGGTGTTGATCGGCGGGATGATCAGGTCGCGGCCCACGGTGATTTCCTTCCCCTCGATCACCTCGAACGGCACCTCGGTCCCATCAGGGAAGCGCGTCACCACGTCATTGCCCGAGACCGCGATCACCGCGCCGTCACCAATGGCGATGGGCTTGCCGGGCTCAAGCCGGCGCAGACGCTTGCCTGTCTTGCGCCCCATTTCCACGTAGTGCCAATCGGGAGGCACCCAGGCGGGGTTCACGTCCTTGCGGAGCACCACGAGCCGCCCGCGGGGCGTCTCAAACTTCCAGCGCGAGCCGCCGCCGCGGTCGAGGTTCTTGCCGGTCCCCGTCGCCACGCGTGTGCGAAAAAGCACTGTGGCGCCGCGCTTGTACCAGAGCCGGTTCTCGGCGATGCTGATCACGATGTACGGCTGGTCGCCGACCGAGTCGGGCGAGGCCGCGAGCACGCGGTCGAGCGAATCGCCGGACGTCGCCGCCTGCGCGCGCACGATGGCCAGGAGGTTGGCGTTGTCGTTGTAGACGGCCTGCGTCAGGTCGCGCTCGCGCTTCGCCGCGCGCGTCTGCTGGTACTGCACGCCCGTGAGCGTGAGCGCAACCGCCACGGCGATAACGCCGAGCCAGGCGACGGGGCCGCCGCTCGCGAAGAACCCGCGGGTCGAAACCGGTTCCGTCATCAGTAGAAGTAGACCGGCAGGCCGGCCTTCAGGTTCGGCAGGATGGACTTGAAGTCGGCGGCGCCGATGCGCACGCTCCCGGCGCGCGCCGGCTGGGCGCCATCTCCCCGATACAAGGATGCCCCGCCGGTCAGCACGACTACGGAATCGCCGCGCAGCTCCTCAACGCGGCGCACGCCGCGCGGCGACGCTATCGGAATGGAGTCGCCAACCGCGCGTTGCCAACCGTCGGCGCCGACCGTGACGGGCGCGGTACGCAGGACGGCGCCGTGCTGCTCGAGATGCAGGACGCCACTGTCCACGGAGACGGCAAGATAGAGGTCGCCCGTCGTGCGCGCCTGCCGGACCGCGAGCGCCATCATCACCTGCAGGCGCTTGGCGTCGGAGGCGAGGGCGAGATCGGCTTTCACCTGTTCGTTGCCACTCATCCCCGCGCGCAGCGCGCCGACCTCGCGCCGGTACTCGGCGGTGCGCCAGGTGAGCGCGGCCGAGGCGGCAACTGACGCCACGAAGGTCCAGAGGAGCAGCCGCATGAGGCGCGGATGCTCGCGCCACAACGCACGCCAACCGGGGGCTCCTTGGCTCACTGACGCGCGAACGAGAGGAGGTCGAGAATGGGAATGCCAACCGGCTGGCTGCGTCCCGTCCGCACGCGCGCGGTGACGAGCAGCCGCGTCAGTGCCTGCGTGGACCGCGCCTCGGCGAGGAGCGACGGCGGAATGGCGAGATACAACAGCTGATCTTCGGCCCCCGGTCCCTTGGCGAGGAAGTACGGCTCGTCCTTGGCGAGATCGCGGCGGAGGGGATCGGCGTACTGCAGGGCCAGCACCTGCACTTCCCATCGCACCGTCTTCCCACGCGTTCCCTCGGGGTCGGCCCGAAGATCAGCGGCCGAAAGCGCCGCGCCGAACGACGAGTCGGCGGGCACGACGTCGCGCTCAGGCACCCAGACTTCGGTCCGCACGCGCACCCATCCGCGCGACCGCGCGAGGGGGACGACGTAGGTGCCGGCGCCGATCTGTCCAACGATGAAACCGTTGGGCGCGTTGCGCGCGACGGTTGAGCGGGCCACGCGCAGGGTGCCTTCGGGGAGCAGTTCGATTTCGGACGCCGCGGCCGCGGCCGGCGCGGCTTCGGTTTTGGGGGCCGGCTCCGGGGGTTTCGCAGCCGCGGTTTTCGGCGGCGCGGCCTTCGCAGGCGCCGCTGCGGCCTTCGCAGGAGCGGGTGCGGCCTTCGCGGGCGTGGGAGCAGCCTTCCTGTTCGTCGACGGCGTGGTCTTGGTGGCGGGTGGCCGACTTACCACGCCCGAACGGGTGGCGCCGGGGAGCGCCTTCGCGTCCACCCAGCCGCTCCGACGGACGTTCACCCACGTCGCCTGCTTGCCGATGGTGAACACTCCAGCAAGGGGCTTCACCTCGCCGAGGATCGCACCGCGCATGGACGGCGCGGAGCGCAATCGCATGGCGATGTTGCCGGTGAGGTGCGCGGGGAACGAGTCGCGGGCGGCGCCCAGCCGCGAACCGTCAATCCAGCCGACGAAGGTCACCAACACGGAGCCGTTGCGCGCAGAGCCGACGGTGACGGTTGTCCCCTCCTTCAGGAGGGCCACCACATTGCCGCCGGGCGTGGCGCGCACGCTGGCGTCGGCGACGAGCGCAGACTGCGCCGCAAGCGGCGCCGCGCAGAGGAAGATCAGGAGGGAACGAATAGGTGTCATCGCTGGTAGGGGGGCGTGTCCAGGGATAGTTTTCCCGAGGTGACGCCCACAGCCCAAGTTATCACCCGTTTCCGACCTCAGCCAAGATGACGCCGCGTACCGACCGGCCGGTCGTCCTCGTCGTGCTCGACGGATGGGGCCATCGCGAGAGCACGGAGGGGAACGCTATCCGCCTGGCGAACACCCCCATGTGGGACCGGTTGTGGGCCAAGGCGCCGCGCACCCTGCTCGAGGCGTCGGGACGGGCCGTGGGCCTCCCCACGGGCCAGATGGGGAACAGCGAGGTCGGCCACCTCAATCTCGGCGCGGGCCGCGTCGTGATGCAGGACCTGGTGCGGATTACGGCTGCGGTTGAAGACGGGTCGTTCTTCCGTAATCAAGCGTTCCTCGCCGCGTGCGCCCACGTCAGGCGGAATGGGGGGACGCTGCACCTCATGGGGCTGGTGGGCGACGGCGGGGTGCACGCGCATCAGGATCACGCGGTGGCGCTGGTGGACCTCGCCGCGCGCCAGGGCATCACGCGCGTCGCCCTGCACTGCCTGCTCGACGGGCGCGACACCATCCCGACGAGCGCGCTCGCGTTCACGCGCGCGCTCGCGGCCCGCACCGACGGGCGGGCGCGCATCGCCAGCATTGGCGGCCGGTACTACGGCATGGACCGCGACCAGCGCTGGCACCGCATCGAGCCGTGGTATCGTGCCGCCGTGCAGGGTGTTGGGACATCCACGACAGACCCCCTGGCCTTCATCCAAAGCAACTACGGCCATAACGTCACTGACGAGTTCATGGAGCCGGCGGTGGTGTTCGGCGCCGACGGCCGCGCGGTGGCGCCTATGCGCGACGGCGACGCTCTGGTGACCTGGAACTTCCGGTCGGACCGCATGCGGCAGATCATTCGCGCCGTGGCGATCCCGGGTTTTACGGGCTTCGAGACGGGCGCGCGGCCCACGCTGCACGTGGCCACGATGACGCAGTATGACCAGACCTTCGGTCTGCCCACCGCGTTCGAACCGTTCTCCATGGCGAAGATCATGGCCGAGGTGTTCGAGGAGCACGGGCTGACGACGCTGCGCACTGCGGAGACGGAGAAGTACCCGCATGTGACGTACTTCTTCAACGGCGGCAACGAGACGCCGTACAAGGGCGAGGAGCGCGTGCTCGTGCCGAGCCAGAAGGTGGCGACATACGACCTGATGCCCGAGATGAGCGCCGCGGGCATCACCGACGTGCTCTGCGCGGCAATCGAGGAGCAGCGCCACCCGTTCACGCTGTGCAACTATGCCAACGGCGACATGGTGGGGCACAGCGGCAACCTCGCGGCGACGATCCGGGCGTGCGAGGTGGTGGACGCGCAGCTCACGCGCATCGTCAGAAGCGCGGAATTGGCCGGGGCGCGTTTGCTGATCACGGCCGATCACGGCAACTGCGAGATGATGTTCGACCCCGCCACGGGCGGGCCGCATACTGCACATACCACCAACCCCGTGCCGTTGCTCCTCGTTGAGGAGGGCGTCCAGGTGGCGCTGCGCGCCGGCGGCGCGCTGTGCGATGTAGGACCAACGGTGCTGGGCATGCTGGGTGTGCCGCAGCCGGCGGAAATGACCGGCAAAGACCTTCGAATCCAGGGAGCATGACGTGACGCGACTGCGCGCCGCGATGTTAGCGCTGAGTCTGGTAGCCGCCCCCGCGGCCGCCCAGGTGGGGCACGAGCCCGCCAAGAGCCCCTACCTCGACCTGCCGTGGAAGCAGTCGCTGGCCGTGTTCGCCGGCGGCTTCGACACTGGACGCGATCCGGCAGGTGTCGGGCCGCAGCCTGGCTGGCTGACCGGCGTCCGCTACGACCTGCGCATCGGCGGACCTATCTCGCTTGTGGTGCGCGCCGCGGCGGCGCCAACCTCGCGCCGCGTCCTGAATCCCACCCGGCCTGCCACCACACGGTACATCGGCGACGAGGAGAGCCAGTTGTTCGCCGGGGACCTCGGCATCGCGATGAACCTCACGGGGCAGAAGAGCTGGCATCGCCTGGCGCCGGTGCTCTCCGGCGGCGTGGGCATAGTCAGCGATTTCCGCGGCACACCCGACGACGGTGGCTATCGGTTCGGCACGCGCTTCATGTTCACGTGGGGGCTCGGCGTCCGGTATCACACCGAGGGACGCTGGGAGCCGCGCGTCGACTTCACGAACTACCTCTGGCAGCTGCAATACCCGCCGGAGTACCAGCAGCGCCCGTCGGACGGCAGCCCGGCGATCCTTCCGGGCGGCAAGAAGGCGCCGTGGATGGGCAACCGCCTCTGGTCGGTGGGCCTGAGCTACCAGCTCTTCCGCTGAAGCCGTGTCGCGCATCTCGCTGACGCGCCGCGTCGTCTTTGCCGCCGCTCACCGATATCGGCGTCCGGAGTGGAGCGAGGAGCGCAACTTCGAGGTCTTCGGCAAGTGCTCGCGCGGGCCGTGGCACGGCCACACCTACACCTGCGACGTGTCGGTGGCCGGCCCGGTGGACGAGGTGACCGGCTTCGTCGTTGACCTGCGCGCGCTCGATGAGATTCTCGATCGCGAGGTGATGGCGCGGTTCGACCACCGGACCATCAATACCGATGTTCCGGAGTTCGCCGAAGGACTGCTGGTGCCCAGCTGTGAGAACCTCGCGGCGTTTATCGCCGGACGCGTGCAGGCGGCGCTTGGCGCACACGCGCGCGTGACGCGCGTCCGGCTGTCCGAGAGCCCGACGCTGTGGGCGGAGTGGGTGGCAGAGTGACGCTGGAGCGCTCGATGACGCGACATGACGCGGTCGAGGAAGCCCCGGTCTGGCTCGAGGTGAACGGCGAAAGCGCGGTCACCTGGATGTGTACGCCCCATCAACTCCCGGAACTCGTCGTCGGCTGGCTGTATGGCGAGGGCTACATTGACTCGCGCGCCGATCTGCTGTCGCTGCGCCCGTGCGCGCAGGAACTGGGCTTCTGGGCCGACGTGCCGCGAGAGCGCTACGAGACGGTGGAGGGGTCCGAGCGCCGCCGCGTGCTGGCCAGCGGATGCGGCGCCGTGACCACGATTCTCGGTTCGCTGTCTTCCGTGCCGCGCCGCACGACGCCGCCGGTGCTCCCCGATCTCCCGCACACGCGGAAGCTGTTCAAGGAGCTGTTCGCCCGAGGGGTGCGGTACAACGAGACCGGCGGCATCCACGCGGCGGCACTCACCGATGGCACGACGCTGCTGACGCACGCCGAGGACATCGGCCGGCACAACGCGGTGGACAAGGTGCTGGGTGCGATGATCATGGCGGGGCAGCGTCCCGACGACCTGATGCTCCTCGTCACGGGGCGCATCTCGGGGGAGCTCGCTTTCAAGGCGGCGCGCGCACAACTCGCCGTGGTGGCCACGCCGAGCGTGCCGAGTTCGCTGGCCGTGGAGATCGCGCAGGCGGTGGGAATGGCATTGATCGGGCGGGCGGTGTCTGGCGAGCCACAGGTATGGCTGGCAGACGGGAGACGAGAGACAGGAGACGGGTGATGCCGTGCGTCGGAGTGATTCTCGCGGGGGGCGGGGCCACGCGGTTTGGCGGAGAGCCCAAGGGGCTTCGCGTCGTGGATGGTTCCCGCATCATCGACCGCGTGGCGGCGGCGTTGCGCGAGGCGGCCGATGAGCTGTTGCTCGTTGCCAACGATCCCGGCGCTGACGCGTGGCTCCCTGGCGTGCGCACCGCCAGCGACCTGCGGCGAGGCGAGGGAGCGCTGGGCGGATTGCACGCCGCGTTGTCGCATGCCGGCGGCCAGCCCGTGCTCGTGGTGGCGTGGGACATGCCGTATGTGAGTGCTGGGCTCCTGCGCGCGTTGCGCGCGCTCGGGGAACAGGGCGCCGACGCGGCCGTGCCGGACAGCGAGTCGTCCGGGCGGGGCGTCGAGCCGCTCTGCGCCTGGTACGGCCCGTCCTGCCTCGCCGCCATTGAACGCCGCCTCGACGCCGGCGATCGCCGCGTCGTGTCGTTCCTGGATGATGTTCAGGTATCGCGGCTCCTCGCCGCCGAGGTGTCGCAGTGGGGCGATCCCGCGCGCATCTTCTTCAATGTGAACACCCCTGACGACCTCCCGACCCCGATGCGCCCATGACGCCGCCGCTGCTCTCGATCACCGGCAAGAAGAACTCCGGCAAGACGACGCTCGTCGTGCGGCTCGCGGCCGCCCTCACGCACCGCGGCGTGCGCGTGATGACCATCAAGCACGGCTCACACACCTTCAACATGGACCCGGTGAACACCGACACGTATCGCCACTACCATGAGGGCGAGGCGGAGCGCGTGGCGATGATCTCACCCGACAAGTTCGCGCTCGTCGCGCACTGGGAGCGGCCGCTCACGCCGCGGGAGGTCGCCGCGCGCTTCATGGCCGACGCCGACCTCGTGCTCTGTGAGGGGTTCAAGACGACCGATCTCTCCAAGGTGGAGATCTTCCGCCGCGCGGCGCATGCCGCGCCACTGTACGACCCCACACTCCCCAACGCCGCGGCGTGGCAGGCGATGGTGAGCGACGGGGAGGTGAATGATCTTCCCTTCCCGCTCTTTCGCCTCGATCACGACGGATGGCTCGAACGGCTCGTGGCGTGGGTCGAAGAGCACCACCTCAGCGACCGGAGCTGACCGATGCGTCGTCTCGTCCTGCTCGGCAGCATCGTAACCGCCGCGTGCGCCGCGTGGGGTGGCGCCTCGCGGCCGTCGCCCGCGCGCGAGCGCGGCGCCTTCACGCGCGCGCTGGACTCGATGGTCGCACAGCCCAGGTTCCGCAATGCGAACTGGGGCATCATCGTGGTGGACCCGGTGCGTGGCGACACGTTGTACTCCCACAACGCGGGCAAGCTCTTCATGCCCGCCTCGAACCAGAAGATTCTCACCGGCGCCACCGCGCTCGCCCAGTTGGGCGCCGACTTCCGGTTCCGGACGGAGTTCGCGTCCAACGGCCGGCTCGTGAACGGCTCGTTACGCGGCGATCTGGTGGTGATTGGCCGCGGCGACCCAACGGTGAGCAACGCCGCATTCGGCGACGGCATGAAGCCGCTGCGCGCCGCCGCCGACTCGCTGTGGGCACGCGGCGTGCGCGAGATCGCCGGCGCGCTGGTGCGCGGCGGCGACGCCTTCCCCGACTCCACGCTCGGCTACGGTTGGTCGTGGGACGACCTCGACTACGGCTACTCAGCCGGGGTGGATGAGCTGGTCTTCAACGAGGGCATCGCGCGCGTCACCGTCCACGCCGCCCGGACGGTCGGCGGAGTGGCCGGCGTGCGCACTTCCCCCGCGCGCTCCGTGCCGACGATCGGACGCGTCTCGGTAGTCACCGGCGGCATGATGGAGCCTGAGGCGCGGCAGAGAAGCCGCGTTATGTGGGAGACCGATGTGCGCGGCCCCCGCCCTCTCCTCAACCTCTCGGGCTTCGTGCAAATGCGGGACAGCACGACGGTGACCGTGGCGCTTCGCAATCCGGCGCAGGCCTGGCTTGCGGCGTTCGCCGAGGCGTTGGCCGAGCGCGGTATTGCGCTGCGCGGCAATGTGATCAGCGAGCCCGCCGTGGACACGGCGGGACTCACGCGGCTCTTCACGCTCTGGTCACCGCCGCTGCGCACCGTGCTTCCCCTGTTCGAGAAGCCGTCGCAGAACCAGATCGGTGAGATCCTCTTTCGGACGCTCGGCCTCGAGAAGACGGGGGTGGGGACTCCCGACAGCGGACGCCGTGTGGTGGAGCGCCAGCTCGCCGCGTGGGGGGTGGACACCGCCGGCCATGCGGTGCGCGACGGCAGCGGCCTCTCGCGCCATGACTATGTGACGCCCGAAACCATCGTTCGGGTGCTTGACGCCATGCGACAGCATTCGGAGTTCAGGACTTTCTACGACGCATTGCCGATCGCGGGCGTGGACGGCACTATCCGGACCCGCATGCGCGGGACGCCCGCGCAGGGCAATGTGCACGCGAAGACGGGCACGGTGGACAAGGCGCGCAGTCTCTCAGGTTACGTGACCACGCCGGACGGGCGCCTGCTGATCTTCAGCTTCCTCTGCAACAACTTCACCGTCCCGAACAGCGCGGTGGAGGAGGTGCAGGACGCGATCCTCGTCCGCCTGGCGTCGCCGGGCGCGCCGAGGTAGCCGGCACATGCTGAGCGTCGCGGAGGCGGTAGCCCAGGTAGTTGGGGACGTCACGGCGCTCGACACTGAGCATGTGCCGCTGCTCGACGCGCTGGGACGCGTGCTCGCCGCCGACGCCACGGCATCGTACACACTACCGGCGTGCGACAACTCGGCGATGGACGGCTATGCAGTTCGCGCTGCGGACCTTGCCGGGGCAACAGCTGACGCGCCGCGCCTCTTCATGGTGGTTGAGACGGTCGCTGCGGGACAGTTTCCCACGCGCACCATCGAGCCGGGAGAGGCGACGCTCATCATGACGGGGGCGCCGCTCCCGTTCGGCGCGGACAGCGTGGTGCGCGTGGAGGACACCGACGGCGGCGTCACGCAGGTGCGCGCGCTCAACGACCGCGACTGCGGCAGGAACGTGCGGCCGCGCGGCGAGGACTTCCGTGCGGGCGACGTTGTGCTGGGCGCCGGCGAGCCGGTGGGCGCAGCGCAGATAGGCGTGCTGGCCGCGCTCGGCATGGCGGAGGTTCCGGTGTATCGCGCTCCGCGCGTAGCGATCCTCGGGTCGGGCGACGAACTGGTGGACCTCGACGACTTCGCGCGAGTGGTGGCCGGCGAGGGAATCGTCGCATCCAACAGCTACACGCTGCACGCGCTCGTGCGTGACGCGGGCGGCATCCCTGTTCCGCTCGGCAACGCCATGGACACGCCGGAGTCCATGCGCACCATCTTCGTGCGGGCGGTCGCGGCCGAGCCCGACCTCATTGTGAGCTCGGCCGGAATCTCCGTGGGTGAGTTCGATTACACGCGCGACGCGCTGGCATCGCTTGGCGCCGAGTTGAAGTTCTGGAAGGTGCGCATGCGCCCAGGCGCCCCCATCGGGTTTGGCAGTGTGGCTGGAATCCCGTGGATCGGACTACCCGGCAATCCGGTATCGGCGATGGTGACGTTCGAGCTGTTCGCGCGCCCCGCGATCCTGCGCATGCTCGGCCACACACGATTGCACCGCCGCCCCGTCGCGGTCACGCTCGAGCAGCCGGTGCAGGTCGGCGCGCAGCTCACGCACTTCCTGCGCGCCATCGTCACTTCGCAAGCGTCGGGCAAACTCACCGCGCGGCTGACGGGGCCGCAGGGCTCGGGCATCCTCACCTCGATGGCGCGCGCCAACGCGCTGCTCATCGTCCCCGAAGACACGCTGTCGCACGCGGCGGGTGACACGCTGTCGGCGCTCCTGCTCACTCCTGGCGCACAGTTGGCGGAGACGTTCGCGCTGTGAGTGTGCGCGTCGCTGAGCCTTACGCTGACGCCATGACGACGCCGCTGTCGCCGGAGCTTGCCGCGCTCGATCGCCGTTTCGTGCTCCAGACGCGCGATGTCGCCGTGGGAGGCCGCACCTGGCGGCTCGAGCTGCCGCGCAGCGCCGAGGATCTGATCAGCGAAGCCGACTTCGAGCGCGACGAGCGGCTGCCGTACTGGGCCGATCTGTGGCCGTCCGCCATCGTGCTCGCCAACGAGGTCGCGACGTTCACGGGAGCGGGCCGGCGCGCCATCGAGTTCGGCGCCGGCCTTGGCCTGCCGTCGCTCGCGGCAGCCGCCGCTGGGTTCGACGTCACGGTCACCGACTACTATGACGATGCGCTGCTCTTCGCGCGCCGCAACGCGACCAGCAACCTTGGGCGTGACCTCGCGACGGCAATGATCGACTGGCGTTCACTCCCTCCGACGCTGGGACGCTTTGACCTGGTGCTGGCCGCCGACGTACTGTATGAGAGTCCCTATGCGCCGCTCGTTGCCCGCGCCGTGGTGGGCGCCCTCGCGCCGGATGGCGTGGCGCTCATTGCCGATCCGGGGCGTGTGGCGTTGAACGCGTGCCTCGCCGAGTGCGCGGCGCTTGGCGCGATGGTGCGCAAGCGGTGCGCGGTGCAGCACGAGGACGGCGTGACAAAACACACGATCACCATTCACGAGGTGCGGCTCGGATGAACCAGCCGTTGCTGCACATGGACCTGCGACTTGTAGCCGGCGCCATCGTGGTCCTGGCAGGCGCCGTGATCGCCATCTGGCTGATCGGCCGCCGGATGCGCGGCGACTTCGGCCTGGCGCGCGACGCTGAACACAGAGGCAGACCGCTTACATCAGGCCCCAGCATTCCGCCGCAGGTCGTCAAGGAACTGCAGGCGCGAGGCCTTGCCACGCCCGCACAGCTCGTGAACATGACCGAGATGGAGCGCCAGCTCTTGTTCAGCACGGTGGCGGGGGCCATCGCCCGGGAAGCAGAGGGTGATGACGCGTTCCGACGTGTCGGAGCGCGCACCGCCATGCGCCCCGAGGAGCTTCCCACCCTGTACTGTCCGCTGTGCGGCTATCATGTGGAGCGGTTCAGCAGCACGCCACCTATCACCGGGCAGTGCGAGACGTGCGGGGCCAAGGTGGTGGTGCGGCGCGATGCCGGACGCATCTTGCTCACGGTGCTGCCGAGAGACCACGCGTCGCCGAGGGGACTCGACCACACGACGTAACTTTGCTCACGAATCTCAGCCCCCCACTGCCATGAAGAAGTCGCTTACGCTTCTGCTGGTCGCCGCCGTCGGTGCGGCGTCGGCGCACGCCCAGGTCCTTGCTCCCGCAGCGACCGCACCGATTGCCGACAACTCCTTCTTCCTCGAGGAGGCGTATAATCAAGAAGCCGGCGTCGTGCAGCACATTTCAGGGTTCGCCCGCATCAAGGGGCAGAATGGGTGGGCCTACTCATTCACGCAGGAGTGGCCCTTCAGAAGCCAACGGCACCAGTTGAGCTACACGGCGTCCATCCTGCAGGCCGGCAGTCCATCCAGCACCGGACTCGGCGACCTGATGCTCAACTACCGCCTGCAGGCGGTCTACAGCGAAGCGACGGGCGTTGCATTCTCCCCTCGTATCTCGGTGAGTCTTCCCACGGGTGACGAGACGAGAGGTTTCGGCCTCGGCGGCGCTGGCGTCCAGGTGAACTTCCCCGTCAGCAGGATCCTTGGCTCGTCACTCGTGTCGCACACCAACGCAGGCGGCACGTGGTTCGCCAAGGCGCCCGGCGCGGGCGACGCGTCGACGAGCCTGAGTGCGGTGAATCTCGGCCAGAGTTTCATCTGGCTCGTGACACCGCGGTTCAACCTGATGCTCGAGTCGGTGTGGACGCGCTCGGTCGCACGGTCGGACGGCGGCACTTCCAGCAGCGAGACCGCGTTCATCATTCCCGGGATTCGCTGGGGATACGATCTCCGAAGCGGGCTGCAGGTGGTGCCAGGCATCGCCGTCCCGATTGGCGTGGGCACGACCCAGGGCACGAGGCAGCTGTTCCTGTATTTGAGCCTCGAACACCCGTTTCGTTCGGCGGCCAAGTAGCGGTCTGCACTGTCCATAGGACCTAACGAAGCCCGACCGCAAGTTCGCGGTCGGGCTTCTCGCTTCAGTCAGGCTTACGCCAGCCGGTCCGCCACCACTTCCGCGATGTCGTAGACCTTCACCGACTCATCGCGCGCCGAGATCGAGTCGTGCAGCATCGTCATGCAGAACGGGCACGCCACCGCCACCGCCTGCGCGCCAGTGGCCAGCGCCTCGTCGGCGCGCTCGGCGTTGATGCGCTTGCCTTCATTCTCCTCCATCCACATTCGCCCACCGCCTGCACCGCAGCAGAGTCCGCGATCGCCCGAACGCGGCATCTCCACGAGGTTCACCACCGGGAGCGCACGCTTGAGCGTGTTGCGCGGCGCATCATAGATCTCGTTGTAGCGCCCCAGGTAGCACGAGTCGTGATACGTGAAGGTGCTCACCGCCTCATGCAGGTCCGGCCGCAGCGGCACGCGCCCCTGTGCCATCAGGTGCTCGATGAACGTCGAGTGATGGATGACGTCGTAGTGGCCGCCGAACTGCGGGTACTCGTTGCCGAGCTGGTGCATGCAGTGCGGGCAGGCCGTCACGATGGTGCGCACCTGGTACTTCGCAAACGTCTCGACGTTCTCCTTGGCGAGCATCTGATACAGGTACTCGTTCCCCATGCGGCGTGCCGGATCGCCGTTGCACTTCTCCTCGCGGCCGAGGATCGCGAAGTTGACGCCCGCTGCCTGCATGATCTTCGCGAACGCAACGGTCGTCTTCTTGGCGCGGTCGTCGAATGACCCCATGCACCCCACGAAGTACAGGATGTCGGCCGTCTCGCCGCGCTCGGCCAGCTCCGCCATCGTCGGGATGTTCATCCCCTCGGCCCACTTACCACGCTCGCCCGGATCAAACGCCCACGGCGACCCGCGTTGCTCCATGCTCTCGAAGGCCGGCATCACCTCTTCGGGGAAGCGCGACTCGCCGAGCACCAAGTTGCGGCGCATCTCGAGGATCACCGAGAGCTGGTCAATCGAGACGGGGCACTCCTGCACGCAGGCGCGGCAGGTGGTGCAGGCCCAGAGCTCCTGCTCCGTGATGAACCCGTCGAGGAGTAGCCGGTTCTCTGCCGTCCGCCGTCCGCCGTCTGCCGTCAGCAGCTCTGGCGCCCGTTGCTCGAGCCGCTCCCTCACATTCACCATGATCTTGCGCGGCGACAGCATCTTGCCCGTGATGTTCGCCGGACAGACGGCGGTGCAGCGCCCGCACTCGGTGCAGGCGAAGCCGTCCATCAGGCTCTTCCACGACAGGTGCTCCACGTCCTTGGCGCCGAACTGCTCGACGTCGGCCTCGAGGTCCATGTACGGCATGACCCCGGCCTGCCCCGGCCCGCTCGTGTTGGACAGGTAGACATTCGGGAGCGACGCCACCACGTGCAGGTGCTTGGAGTACGGCAGGTAGTTCAGGAAGCCGAGTACCAGCAGGCCGTGCGCCCACCAGCTGATGTCTGAGATGGCGGCGGCCACGCCGGGCGGCGTGAACGCCACCATGTTGGCCAGCGCAAACGAGATCGGCCGGTAGAACCCCGTCGCCGACTCCGGGTGCGCCACCATGTGGAACGCCTCGTCGAGGAACATCGTGACCATCAACACGCCGATCCAGCTCAGGATGAGCAGGGGATCATTGGCATGCGTCTCGGCCCCTTGCAGTCGCTTGACTCGGTGCGTCAGGCGACGCCAGAGCGCGAACGCAACGGCCGCGATGACGAGCGCGCCCCACAGATCCTGGTTGCCCTGGTAGAAGCGGTACGCCCACTGCGGCATGAACCGCGCAAACGTGAAGCCCGGCATGATGCCGGCCGCGATGAACTCGGCCGTGCCCGCCGTCAGGACGCAGAAGCCCCAGAAGATCGCCGCGTGCATCGGCCCGGCTACGGCGTCGCGGAAGATCTTCCGCTGGAGAATGCCGATGGTGATGAGGTTGAGGAGCCGGCGCGGGACATGGTCCCATCGCGTGTCGTCGAGGCGCCCGATGCGCAGGTACTCGATCAGGCGCTGGACGTTGTAGGCGAAGAAGCCGGCGGCGACGGCGACAATGAGGGCAAAGATCCCGTTCGATGCGGTCACGGTGGACTCACGAGGTGATGGCGACGGACGGGGGGCCCACGGCGCGCAAAACACGGAATGCGCTGCTGCATACGGTACGTCCCGGATGCGCAGGCGACAAGCGAACGGACGGCGCCGCTGTTCCCGGAGGCGTCGCAGTGGCACATTCCAGCGTAACTGGGGAGGGTATGCCGCGAGTGATGGCCGCAGCGGGTGTCGTCATCGCACTGATCGCTGTCTTCGTCTCGGCGATGTACTTCGGTCAGCGCGTGATCATGTATCCCGCCCCGCGCAGTACGCCGCCGCCGGCGCGCGACCGCGCGGAAATCGTCAGGCTCGACCTCGCGGCCGGCCCGGTCGAGGCACTGTTGCTTGCCGCCGAGGGCGGCGCGGCAACCCCCGCTCCGCTCCTGATCTTCACCCACGGCAACGGAGAGCTTGCCGACTACTGGATAGACGAGTTCGGGGAGCCGCGCCGATGGGGCTGGGCCGTGCTGCTGCTGGAGTATCCCGGGTACGGGCGGTCTGCGGGAAATCCGTCCGAGGCGAGCATTCGCGCCGCGGCGCTCGCGGCGTACGACTGGGCACGGCACGACCCCCGCATTGATTCCACGCGCATCGTCGCCTACGGTCGTTCGCTTGGCGGTGGCGCGGCCGCCCGCCTCGCGGCGGAACGGTCGCTCGCCGCGCTGATACTCGAGTCGTCCTTCACCAGCGTGCGCCCCCTGGCTGCGCGCATGCTCATGCCCGGCGTGCTCGTCCGCGACCCGTTCGACAACCTCAGGGCATTGCAGGACTACCGAGGGCCGATGCTCGTGATCCATGGCACGTTCGACGACATCGTGCCGGTCACCGAGGGACGGAAGCTGGCGGCGGCGGTACCAGGCGCAGAGCTGCACGAGCTGCCGTGCGGCCATAACGACTGCCCGCAGGCCTGGGGCGTCATTCGCGCCTTCCTTGCCAGGCACCGCATTCATCCGGCCGAACCTCTTCAGGGCACGGACAGGCGGTGACGACAGACGCACTGCACATGCCGGGACGCAGGTTCACCGTCGTACGCCGCTCCGGCACCTCAGAGCCCGCGTTGTCGAGCGCGGCGCAGACCCGCTGGCGCGCCTCCTTCACCGCGATCGAGGCCAGGCCGACAATTGACCAGTCGGGGAGGCCGCGGGCGACGTCCACCTCTACACGTACGGAGTGGGCGTCGACGCCTATCACGGACGCCGAATGCACCGAAGCGAGCATGCGAAGATTGTATGCTCGCCGCCACCGAAGGGCCGTCACCATTTGTGCGCACGCGGCATCATCTGGGCGCAGCAGCAAGTTCGCAGCCGCTTCGATGCGCCGGGTGAGCCAGTCCACAAAACCCGCCTGCAGAGTACGAAAGGCAGTATTACACCCCAGTGAGCTTCACCCCGCCGGGATGGCAGCATTCGTCTGATCGGCGGGTCTCCGGCAGTCCCATGGCAAGTCACCCTTCGTGCTGACCCAGGGCGCGACGAGCAACGCTGGGTTCACCGAGTCCGCGCTCGGCGTTCTGACTGAGACGGCGGGCGCGCCGCCGTATCCGGTCGCAGCGCCCGCCTCCCATTTAACCGAAGAGCTACTTCCTCCGCACGTGCGCGAACAACGTAGCCGTACCGGCTATGACAACTGAACTGACGACGACGACTTTGAGTTCGAACAGCGCAGAGCCGCCGAGACGACCGCCAGTGAAACCAGCGCCGTCCATCGCCAGCAACGCAAGTGCTAACGAAGACGCGCAACTGAACGCCTCGCGGACGAAGAATCCAAGCAGCGTGTCGTTGCTCTTGAGCTTTGCCGGAGGAAAGATCCAGTCAGTCACTGCCCACTCTCCGAATTATGGTCCACAGCAGCCGCCGAATCTGCCGAAACGGCGAGGCTTCCATTGGACGAGCGTCGACCCAAGTCGCTCCCAAAGGTGTTAGATAGCCCGATCCCAACGGCAATCGGCAGCCAGAGCAGCCATCTTTCGCTCAGGCCCGATAAGTAACACAGGCCCAGGATGACCAATACGAAGCCGACGCTGTCTGCAATCGCGCGAGTTCGCCCTGCCTGGGCATAGGAAAGGTCACTCATCGTCCCACAGATCATAGACTATAAGGGAGGCGATTGTACCATCAAAGACGCACCCACTCGCAACGACTCCGACAGCGAGGGCGATCCCGGCAACCGGACCCCCAACTTTCGCGGCTGCAAGACCGACCGTCCTCGCATAAGGTAGCGCGGTCCTTGCACCGAAGATGCACCCGCCAACGAATGCAGTCTTCATGGCACAGACGAGGCCGCAAAATCGATACGGCGCGAAGACGGATGATGCATACTGTTGGAACTTTACGCCGCCGTCCAGCGACACGCCTACGTCAACGACTGCCTGGTCAACGTTGGTTCCGCCGAGCGTCGCGCTCCCGACGTTATCGGTCCAGGCCTCAGTGAATGTCTCGTTCGCCCATGCCTCGGCGTCCTGTCCATCCGGGAGCGTGTCGTTCACGACGAGTGCCTCGTCGGCTTCTGCGTCAGCCGTGGCGACCACCCTCGGTCCGAAGATGTTCATGCTCGCAGCGGGCGCGCATCCTGGATTCGATTGCACCATGCGTCGCGCGCGCAGTATCCGCTGCTCCGAAGCTAGTTTCACCCCGCCGGGATCTGGGAGATAGCGCGCTACGAGCGCAGTCACGCCTGCGCAGTACTGCCTTGCATTGGACTTGATGGTGGCTTTGCCGACCCAGCGCGCTCGATTGTAACGCAGCTCAGCTGCTATTGTTCGCGCTGCACGAATCTCTGCGGACGCTTCGACGCTCGCTGTAGAAGTCATCAGCCTTGCGGTGCCGACGCGAGCGCTCAACGACCGATCGGTTGGTGGAGTGACTCCGCTATCCCCGGCGCTACAGCTCATAGTTGCGATGCCAGCGACGATACACGCGAAAGGGGTAAGCCAGCGTACAGCCTTCGTCTTGGACAACATAGGGACACCTCGGAAGGATGAGAAGTGCACTACACGCGTCTCGGTGATGCCGGTCTACGTCCCCGGTACCAGATCGTGAACAGGCCGATTCCCATCACTATGGCGACGGCACGCGCGTCAGGTGCGGGAGAAATCGGCCGTGACGCGAGCAAGTCAAGGTTGAGCGCGGCGTGAATGGGAATCCCGATGCGAAGTCCACCGAGCATCATGATCACACAGTACAGCAGTCCTGCGGTGAACAGCCGCAGGGAATCGCTAAGCACGTTCACATATGCGCCGCTCAGGACATGGCATGCGGCAAACGTCGCCTGTGCCAGCACCAACGAAATGAACCAGAGCCACGGACGGTCCTTGCCATTCTTCGCCAGGAGTCGCGCCACTTGTGAGGGCAGTAGTCTCCGGAAGATGAACTCCTCTACTGCGGCAGCGGCGAAGATCATCCCCACTGTTGTCGCGGCCACACTCGTCGATGTTGTAACCACCAGCGCCCATAGCAGGAAGGACATGTAGACTCCCACGGTGACCGCACACGCGCACCATCGTTCAATTGCGAGTGCGGCTGCGCTTGGGCGCCAGCCCGACAGCAAAAGGACCACGCTGCTTGAGATCGCGAGAAAGAGCAGCGCCGAAATCGTAATACGAAGATCCTCAGACCCTAGCTTCAGCCGCGCAGTTGTCCGGCCCACAGCCACGGCGATACAAACGACAGCGATATTGGCGCATATGGCGGCCAGCACTCTCCGGTGTTCGAGGAAAGACGCGCCGCGTTGCGTGCTACTGACAATCAACTCGGCGCCGAGGGCCGAATCACCTCTCCGATTTCGCAGCGCGCTCATTGCGCTTCCTTCCATCTCCGAGCGTGAACTTCTCAAGACTGTCCTGGACGTCGGCCTGACCACCGTCCGAATGACGGTCGGCGCACACTCACGATCTCCTGTTGCAATGAGGCCCGGCGAGGGCCTACCCCGAACCACTCCGGACGTCGCGGACGCTTCGCTTCCGGAGCCGCGAACTCATCCGATACTCAGGGGCGATTCTGCGGTGATCGCGCCTCTGTGCCAAACGTAGGACGTCCCGGCCTCTGCGCAACGACCGTTTTGGAGCAGGGGGCGACCAGTTTGGGGCAGGAGTGTCCGCGCTCCGCGCCACTCCCCACGACGCCGCCCCACAGCAGGCCATGACGCATCCTCGACGCCACGCGTTAATACGGCTGATGCCGGTCAACCTTCGACGTTGCCGAGACGCTTTGCTACGGCACTGGACGCGACGCCTCCGTCAAGCATGACGCCGCGATGTAAACTCACATCGGCCCCGTTGGCCTCCACAGCGAATGCCACTGTAAGTGGCCTGCGCGGACTGGCGCGGCGCGGTCCGGCTCGACACGACGTGAGTGTCAGCGCGTGCCCGACGGACTCTTCGCTGACATGTCGGCATTTCCCTGTAATTCGCCAAGCGTTACATGGCGTGATAGTCCTGCCGGTCCCGCCGACTACCTTCGGATGCGTTCGCTGTCCGCGCGCGCTGGGTTGGAGGGCGTGGTTCGAACTGGAGTCCTTCATGGCAGAGAGAAACCAACGAGA
Organism: uncultured Gemmatimonadota bacterium; assembly: GCA_947085385.1. GTDB lineage: Bacteria > Gemmatimonadota > Gemmatimonadetes > Gemmatimonadales > Gemmatimonadaceae > PNKL01. The sequence goes on from CAMTWA010000004.1 coordinate 77,527, forward strand.
CGGCGACGCCCCCCCCCCCGTACGCGAGGCGGTCACGATCATGCGGCACTCCCATGGACGGGTGTGAGCGTTCCCGCTCTCAGCTGGAACAGCCACCCTACCAGCCGCATGCTGTGCTCCAGCGACTCGCGGTCGCACTCGCCGAGACCTACCTTCGACCGGCCTTAGCGCGGGCTGTCATCCCGTTCATCGTCCACGAACCGCAGGATCTCAATGTGAGCCGCGTCGCGTGCGCGCGGGGTGTTTCGCGCTGGACCCTACAGCGTCGGGCCCGGGCAAGCACTGGCCTCTGTGCGAAGCAATTGGTAGCCCTCGCCCAGCTCGTCACCGCGATGGCCTGTCTTCGTCAGCGCGCAGCGACGGGCGACGATCCGGCCTTTCGAACTGGCCGGCCGCTGAGTCGCCGAGAGCGCCGCGTGGTACGCTCGCTCCTGGGGACGCCACCGGCAGCCCTCCGGCGAGTCCTCGAGACCGACGGCACCCGCGGTGTGGAACGGCTTCTGATCGAACGACTCGGTCAATCGGTTGTGCGTGCTACGTTCACTTCCAGCGCATCATCCTTGTTCGTGCGATCGGCGGGGCGCGCCGATGGCGCACCAGCCAGCCCTTGGTAATTGCATCGCACACCTCTCAGGTGGCAACCGGCTGATGACGACGGTCAGGGAGCCAAGTGGGCCAACGGCGCACGCCATGAGGAATGCGCAGTTGCAAACGGGGCGCCCGGGCACTTCAGCGACACGTGAACGAGTCGCCAGTCTACCCTACCACTTCGCCTCCGACCCCCACATGCTATGCGGGATCGCAAAGATGACCATGGTGACGATGGTTGCAACGACGACGGCAGCTTTGGCTTGTCGGCCGCCGCGCATCCCCAGGACAGCGAGTATCCATGCCACGCCCGCGATGAGCGTCTTGTTGTCGGTCAGGTCGTAGCCAAACGGGACGCCGGTCCAGTAGGCGTCAAACGCGTACTTCTGGACGATCGGCCCGAGGATGAAGCCGCCGAAGACAATCAACCCCGCAGTGATCATGCCCCACCGGCGGGTGTCGCCGCCCCCGACGGCCGCGAACAGCGCGCGCATCGCGAAGAGCATGCCGAAGAACATGGCCGCGACGTGCGGAATCAGGATCCACGCCGGGACGTCACCCTTGAAGCGCGTCACCGCGGCCTGCTCCGGAAACGCGATCTGCTCGGCGCCGCGCGTGAGCTTCACGCGGTACTCAAGCTTGCCGGCCATCGGCATCAGCGGCTCGGGCGCTGGAGGAAGAACCGTCGAGAGCACGTCTCCCTCACGCGACATCGGCTCCGTCTGCCAGGGATCATTGGTGGGGAAGCGCCGCCATTCCACCACGCCTGCCACTGCGGAATCGGGCACCGTGACCGCCACCGGTTGCCGCGCAGTGATCGAGTGCGTGCGCAACAGCCGGAAGGCGATCTCCTGACCGCCCAGTTCCATTGTGCCCCGCGCCGGATACGTCGGCCCCGTTCTGCGCTGGTAGATGGCCGACGTCAGCGTGACGAGGACGGCGAGAACCCAGTGTATCCACGGTCTGCGCATGGCTCGCTATGCTCCGGCTTTCGCCTTCTTCACTTCTTCAGTGAGCGCGGGCAGGACGTCCATCACGTCGCCGACGATGCCGTAGTCGGCCGCCTTGAAGATCGGCGCTTCCTTGTCCTTGTTGATCGCGACGATCGTCTTTGACGTTCGCATGCCGGCGAGGTGCTGGATGGCGCCCGAAATGCCACACGCCACATAAAGATCGGGGCTCACCAGCCGCCCGGTCTGGCCAATCTGGATAGAGTGCGGACGCCAGCCATCATCGGTAACCGCGCGCGTGGCGCCCACCGCCGCGTTTCCAAACGCCGCCGCAAGATCCTCGATGAGCTTGAAGTTCGCCGCTTCCTTCATGCCGCGGCCACCCGCGACAATCACCGGCGCCTCGCCCAGGTCGATCTGCCCGCCCGCCACCTTCTCGGTGAGCGTCACCTTCACGCGCACCGCCGAGGGATCACCCACCGGCGCAAGCGTCTCGACCGTGCCGGCCTTCGGGCTCTCAGCCGGCAGCACCGCCCCCGCACGGAGCGAAATGAGCGCGGGCGTGGCCTTGAGCACGAACCGCTGAACGATCTTGTTGGTGAAGCCCGGATGCGCCACAGCAACCGAATCACCCGAGAACACAAACTCAGTGACGTCGGAGGCGTACGCGATCTTCATCTTCGCGGCGACGCGCGCCACGAGGTCATGCCCGATCGCACTCGCGGCGAAGAAGGCCGCGCGGTAGCCGGTGCCGAGGCGCGCCGCCAGCGTGGCTGAGAGCGCTTCGGGATTGTAGTTGGCGAACGCCTCGTGCTCGAGCACGAGCACCACGTCGGCGCCGTGCGCCGCGAGCTTCGCGGCGTGCTGGCCTACACCCGGCGCGCCAGCGAGCACGGCGTGCACCTGGCCGCCGGTCATGTCAGCAACCTGTCGCGCGGCCGTAACGGTCTCGAGGCCCGCGCGGCGCAGCTCGCCAAGGCGCGTTTCGGAGAATGCAAGAATGTTCGTCATCAGAGTACCTTCGCCTCTTCCTTGAGGAGGCGGACGAGTTCGGGGACGGCATCCTTCCCCTCACCGATGATGCGCCCAGCGGCCCGCTCTGCCGGCAGTTCCATCTTCTCCAGCTGGTAGGTGATGGCACCGAGCTGCGCGGGCCTCACCTCCATGGGCTTCTTCTTGGCGGCCATGATCCCCTTGAGCGAGGGATAGCGATCGCGCGCAATCCCCTCGTCAATGGTGACGACGGCGGGCAGCGGGCACTCGATCAGCTCGTACGCGCCCTCGAGCTCGCGCCGGGCCTTCACCACACCGCCCTCGACGTTCAGTTGCGATATGGCGGTGATGACCGGAAGCCCGAGCAGTTCGGCGAGGAAGACGCCGGTGGAGCGGTTCTGCGTGTCCACCGCCATGCGTCCACAGAGGATGAGGTCGTAGCCGCCGTCCTTGAGCTCGGCGGCGAGCGCCGTGGCAACGGCGAGGCCGTCGCTCACCGGGGCGTCGTGCTTGAGCTGCACCGCGCGGTGCGCGCCCATCGAGAGCGCCTTGCGCAGCGTCTCCTGCACCACGTCGGGGCCGAGCGAGATGACCGTCACCTCGCCAGCGCCGAGTTTCTCGGTGATCTGGATGGCCACCTCGGCGGCAAAGCCGTCGAAATCGGACATGTCGTACTTGAGTCCAGCCTCGTCAATACCAACGCCGGACGGAGCGATCTTGAAGCGCCCTTCCATGTCGGGAACGCGCTTGATGCACACGGCCAATTTCACCGTGAATACCCTCGGTTGGAGTGCGCTTGGAAGCTACTCAGTTGCGGGGCGGGGCGGCAGACGGCGGAGGGCAGACGGCAGACGGCAGACGGCAAGCGGCTCGCGGTGAACAGCAAGGAGTGCGCGGCTGGTGGCCCTGCGCCCTGCGCACCGCCATTCTTCGTACCGTTCATCTGCCGTCCGCCGTCTGCCCTCACTCGGTCCCACATGGCACTCGCCCTGATCACCGGCGCCTCCGCCGGCATCGGCCGCACCTTCGCTGAGACGCTCGCCCGGCGCGGCTACGACCTCATTCTCGTGGCACGCTCGACCGCGCGTATCGAGGCGCTGGGTCGGGAGCTCACCGAGCGCCACAAGGTGTCCGTCGAGGCGTGGACGGCCGACCTGGCCTCTGACGCCGGGCGCGAGGACGTGGCCACCCGCATCGCCGCCCTTCCGCATCTCGACATGCTGGTGAACAACGCCGGCTTCGCTACCACCGGCAAGGTGCACAAGATCCCGCTGGATCCGCAGATGGACATGCTGCGCCTGCACATGCTGGCCCCGATGCGCCTGTGCAGGGCGGCGCTGCCGCGCATGATCGAGCGCGGCGCCGGCGATATCATCAACGTCAGCTCCATCGCCGGTTTCGTGTATGGCCCCGGCAATGTGAACTACGCCGCCACCAAGGCCTACCTCACGTCGTTCTCGCTTGGACTGGACACCGAGGTGCGCGAGGCAGGCGTTCGCGTGCAGGCGCTCTGCCCCGGCTTCACGCATACCGACATCCACGCGGACATGCCGCACGTCAAGCAACAGGTCCCGTCGTGGCTGTGGGGCAGCGCGGACCGCGTGGTGGACGCCTCACTGCGCCAACTGGCGGCCGGCGGGGCCGTCATCTGCGTGCCGGGGCTACGCAACAAGATCATGTGGCGGTTGCTGACGCTGTTGCCGCACGCCTTTCTGCGGCGGCTGGCGGTGCGGAAGAAGAACTCGTCCAGATAGTGTTGCCAGATGACAGAAGGCAGAGGGCAGATGGGCCTCGCGGCCATCCACCCTCTGCCATCTACCATCTACCGTCTACCGTCTACCATCGCTCGCATACCGCGCGGTAGCCGGCTACTACGGCGTCAACGACTTCTCACGAATAGCGCGGAATTCGTTGCCCGGCTTCCACTCCGGCCACGTGGGAGAGTTCGCCACGCGAAAACCGATCACGTAGTAGAACTGTGCGTCCTGCACCGCGCCCGTCAGGTCCCAGCTCGGCTTGATGTCGTCCGATGGCTTGTGATAGTCGTTCGCCACGTATTCGGCGCGCTTCTGCATGCCGTACGTGGAGTCCTTGCCGATGAACGTCACCCCGGCGCCAGGATAGAACGCCGGCACGCCGACCTTGGCAAAGTTGAAGTGGTCGGAGCGGTAGTAGTACCCCTTTTCGGGCTCGGCGTCCGGACGCAGCACGCGTCCGCCCTGGTCAGCGGCGGCCACCCGCGCGTAATCGTCCAAGTCCGACGCGCCATAGCCCATCACGACGATGTCCGACGTGCGCCCCCAGGCGTTGAGGCCGTCCATGTTGATGACGGCGATCGTCTTCGTGATTGGATACAGCGGGTTGGTGGCATAGTACTGCGATCCGAGGAGCCCCTGCTCCTCCGCCGTCACCGCCAAGAAGAGAATCGAGCGCTTCGGCGGCGTGAGGATCGAGAAGGCCTTGGCGATCGAAAGCAGTCCCGCCACGCCGGTGGCGTTGTCCGACGCCCCGTTGTAGATGGAGTCGCCGTTCACCTTGGCGCCGATGCCGAAGTGGTCCCAGTGGGCATTGTAGATCACGTACTCGTCCTTCAGCACCGGGTCGCTCCCCTCGAGTTTCGCGACGATGTTCCGTGAATTCACCGTGCGCAGGCTGTTGCTCAGCGCAACGCTGGCGGTGACGCCGAGCGGCACCGGCGCGAATTCCTTGGTGGCTGCCTTCGCCTTGAGCGCGTCGAAATCCTGTCCGGCCATCGTGAACAGCGCCTTGGCCTGGTCGAGGGTGATCCATCCCTCGACGTCGCTGCGCCCCATGTTCTTGTCGGGCGTCACGAGGTCAAACTGCTCCGCGATCTTCCCCTGCACCACGGTGAACGGATAGCCTGATTCCTTTGTCTCGTGGACGATGAGGACGCCGGCCGCCTTGTGCCGCATCCCCTGCTCGTACTTGTACGTCCAGCGGCCATAGTAGGTCATGCGCGGGCCGCCGAATACCGTCGTGTCGGCCACGGGCGGATCATTGACGAGGACAACCATCGTCTTCCCCTTCAGGTCCACGCCCTTGAAGTCGTCCCAGCCGAATTCCGGCGCCTCGACGCCGTAGCCGACGAAGACGAGATCCGAGTTCCGGAGGGCGGCCGTTTTGGAGACGTGCTTGGTCCAGGCAACAAAGTCATCGTGCCACTTCAGCGACCTCCTGGCAGCTCCCTTGGCAAACGTGAGCGTCGGGCGGTTCGTGACCGTGATGCCGACGAGCGGCACCTTCTGGTCCCACGTGCCGTCCGGGTTGCCCGGCTTGAGCCCCATCCCCGAGAACTGCGCCTCCACATACGCGACCGTCCGCTCCTCGCCTAGCGTCCCCGGGGCGCGCCCGAGCAGCGAGTCGTCGGCCAGCACGCTGATATGGTGCATCAGCATGGCCGTGTCGATCGCGGCAACGCCGCCGCTGGGAACCTTGGCATGTGTTGGATCGGTTTCGCCTCCGCACGCGGCGGCCAGCGCTGCGGCGAGGATGAGTGAGCGTCGCATGGTCTGAGTCAAAGGACACCTGCCTCTGGAATTGAAGTGTCACGAGTGATTCCGTGTCGTACTACGTCTTGCCGCGCAAAACTGCTGCGGCCCCCTGCAATCTACCGTCTACCATCTACCATCTACCATCTACCATCTACCATCACCCCTTGAACGCGTTCATCCCCGTCTCCGCCATGCCAATCACGAGCGAGTGGATGTCATGCGTCCCCTCGTACGTGTACACGCTCTCGAGGTTCGCCATATGGCGCATCGAGTGGTACTCGGCGAGGATGCCGTTGGCGCCCAGCAGCCGGCGCGCCTCACGGGCAATGTCGGTGGCAACGCTCACGTTGTTGCGCTTCGCCAGGCTCACCTGCTGCGGGGTGTACGTGCCCGCGTCCTTCATGCGGCCCAGATGCAGGGCAAGCAGTTGCCCCTTCACGATCTCGGTCAGCATGTCGGCAAGGCGCACCTGCTGGATCTGGAAGCCGCCGATGGGGCGACCGAACATGATGCGCGTCTTCGCGTAGCTCAACGCTTCCTCGTAGCACGCGATGGCGGCGCCCATGGCGCCCCAGGCGATGCCGTAACGCGCCTGCGTCAGGCACATCAGCGGGCTCTTGAGGCCCCCCGATTTCGGGAGAATGGCGTCGGCCGGGAGATGCACGTCGCTGAGCACCAGCTCGCTCGTCATCGAGGCGCGTAGCGACAGCTTGCCCTTGGTTTCAATGATGGTGTAGCCCGGGGTGCCGGTGGGGACGAGGAAGCCGCGCACGCTGGTGCCGTCTTCGTCCCCGTCTTCCGTCTTGGCCCAGACAATGCCCACGTGCGACAGCGACCCGTTGGTGATCCACATCTTGGCGCCATTCAGCACCCACGTGCCGTCCTTCTGCTCACGGGCGCGTGTGATCATGCCGCCCGGATTCGACCCGTAGTCCGGCTCGGTCAGGCCGAAACAGCCGATCGCCTCGCCCGTCGCCATCTTCGGCAGCCAGTGACGTTTCTGCGCGTCGCTGCCGAAGGCGAAGATCGGGTACATCACCAGCGCGCCCTGCACCGACGAGAACGAACGGATGCCCGAGTCGCCGCGCTCAAGCTCCTGGTTGATGATGCCGTAGGCGACGTTGCTCAGCCCGGCGCAGCCGTATTCCTCAGGCAGGTTGGCGCCGAAGTAACCCAGCGCCCCCATCTCGGCAATCAGTTCGGTCGGGAAGCGGCCATCAATGTAGCACTGGCCGATTATGGGCAGGACCTTGTCGTCAACGAAGCCGCGCACGGAGTCGCGAATGGCCCGCTCTTCCTCGGTGAGGGCGGCGTCAATGTTGTAGAAGTCGCCGGTGCGGGGTGTCAGCGCGGGCGAGCCGAGCAGGGAGTCAGTCATGGCCAAAGATGTCGGGGGAGTTCCGATGCTCTAATTATAGCAGCAATGCTAACAACCTCGCCTCACGGACCATCGATCAATCTCTCGCTGGCTCCGATTATGCCGCGATCGCCGTCGCCCGAACGCGATCCAGAATGCCAATCAGCTCATCCACCTGTCGAGCATCGAACAGCCCTTCAGGACCATGTGGCGTCAGGTCGGTGAACGGCGACTCGTAGAGCCGTGCCGCCTCCATCACGCCGTGCTCGGTGAGATGGTCCACGATCATGTTCACAAATTCGATCTGATTGGCGTTCAGCGCCTTGCCGCTCATGAACTCGGACATCGCCGCCTTCGCGGCCTCCCGGTCGAGTCCCACCAGGGAGCGAGCAAAGAGCCCGAGTCCGTGGGAATCTGTCGCCGCCTTCCGAATCACCGCGGCGTCGCCGACTCCGCTCTCGCCCAGTACCCGTTCGAGTTCAGCAAGGTCGGTCGCCGTCAGTGGCCGGTTCATCCGCAACTTGCGAATGGCCACGTGATCCTGATGCGCACGCAGGAATGCCCGTGCTTTGGCCCGGAACTTCGTGTAGTCGGTGCCATCTGCGAATCCCGGCAGCGCCACCAATATCTCGCCGCCCATCTCATCCTCGAAATCGGTGTAGATAGGCTTCCGCCGCTTCTTCTCGATGAGTTTCATCAGGTCCCGCAGGCGCCGCCGCATCCGCTCCAGCATCGGGAGCGTGACGTCCTGCCACCACTCGTCGCTCTGCACGTCCTGAATGAGCGCTAACTGCGCTTGAACCATCGGAATGGCCGACTTCTCTTCGAGCAGCCCGGCCAACTCCTTTACCTGATCGCGCAGGCGCGCAAAGCCGGGCTCCGCCCGGAGCATCGTCAACTGGAGCCGCAGCACCAGCAGGTCGAATCGCTTGGCTTCCTCGTTCTCGGGGTCGAGCTCCGACGGCAGACCCGCCACGTCGTGCGACAACTCCATCCGCTCTTCGGCAGACAACCGACTCCACGACTCGACCTTTGCGTACTTCTCCACAATCCGGCGACGTGGCCGCACCACGAAGTTGTCCACGTTCATCGCGGCCGTTTCGCGGTGCAACAACTCGGCCGTGGCCCACCGCAACTCGGCATCCGTCTTCGGCTCCCAGTACGTCGGCGACGGCTCCCCAGACGCTCGAGGATACACGTCCGCAGAGCGCGCATCGAGCGCGCCGACCAACTCGAGCCGCGCATCGAACAGCCGTTTGCCCAACAACTGACCCGACGCGCCGTCCGTCGTGTCGAGGTCCTGACTGAAGAACTCGAGGTTCTGGCAGTAGTCGAAGACAAAGAACTCCTGCTTGTCCACGCCCGGACCGAAGAGATCCGGACAGCGCCGCGTTCCCCGCCCCAGCATCTGCCAGAACTTGGTCTTCGACCGCACCAGCTTGAAGAAGACGAGGTTCACCGCCTCCGGTACGTCAATCCCGGTATCAAGCATGTCCACGGAGATGGCGATATGCGGCGCCTTCTCCTTGACCGAAAAGTCGTCAATGAGACTCTGCGCGTACTCGGTCTTGAACGTGATGACGCGCGCGAACTGCCCCTTCAAGTGCGGATAGTTGGCGTCGAACCGCTCGGCGATGAACGCGGCGTGGTCCTGATTCTTCGCGAAGATGATCGTCTTTCCCAGCCGATCGCCACCGGAGACGGTGAGTCCCCGCGTCATCAGGTGCGCGAGCACCTTGTCCACGGTGTCAATGTTGAACAACCAGCGGTTCACCGCGGCCGCCTCCACACGCTCGGGAACTCCTCCCTCTTCGTCCCAATCGAGCGCGTCCCACTCCTCCTTGTCCTCTTCCGACAGTTCGTCGTAGGCGATGCCCTCGCGCTGGAACTTGAGCGGCACGCTCACCGCCTTCGGCGGCACCAGGAACCCGTCGCGCACTGCCTCATCCAGCGAGTAGGCGTCCGTCGGTACGCCGTCTTCGAGATCAAACAGGCTGTATGTATTGCGATCCACCTCGTCCTTGGGCGTCGCCGTGAGCCCGACGAGCAGCGAGTCGAAGTAGTCGAAGATCGCGCGGTACTTCTGGAAGACCGACCGGTGCGCCTCGTCAATGATCACGAGGTCGAAGTGCCCCGCGCCGAATCGCCGCTGACCGTCGCGCGTTTCGTCAATCATCCCCATCATCGTGGGATAGGTGGAGACGAAGACGCGCCCCTCGGCGTCCCTGTCCGTCACGAGGTTCACGGGCGATGCATCGGGCAGGTGACGCTTGAACGCGTTCACCGCCTGATTCACCAGGGCGACGCGGTCGGCCAGAAACAAGACGCGCTTGGCCCAGTTGCAGCGCATCAGCAGCTCGGCGAGCGCAATCACCGTGCGCGTCTTGCCCGCTCCGGTGGCCATCACCAGCAGCGCCTTGCGGTCGTGGTCGCGCTCAAACGACTCGGCGATGCGCCGAACCCCCCGCGTCTGGTAGTACCGCTCCACGATGGCGGTGTTGACCTTCTCGGTGCTCAGCGAACGGCGCATCGTGCGGCGCTGGATCACCAGTTCGAGTTCCGCTTTCTTGTAGAACCCCTGCACCGCCCGCGGCGGGTAGCGCGTGTCGTCCCACAGCCAGTGCTCGTAGCCGTTGGAATAGAAGATCAGCGGGCGCTGACCGAACCGCTTCTCCAGGCAGTCCGCATACAGCTTGGCCTGCTGCTGCCCCACGCGCGGGTCGCGCCGAGTGCGCTTGGCTTCCACCAACCCCAGCGGCTTGCCGTCATCGCCCCAGAGCACGTAGTCAACGAACCCCTTGCCCTCCCTGTTCGGCATGCCGCTGACTTCGTACTCGCGGTCCCGCACCTGATCCAACGGCCAGCCGGCTTCCTTGAGCAACAGATCAATGAAGTAGTCGCGCGTCTCGGCTTCGGAGTAGTCGTGCGTGTCGGGCTGCGCCGACGCCGCCTGCTTGGCTGCGGCGACTTGGGTGCGCAATTTCTGCAGTTGATCATCGAGCGACGCCTTATCGGCGAGCAGCGCGACGAGCTTCTCGTCGCGCTCCTGCAGTTGCTTTCCGATCTCCTGCAACTGCTCTGCCGTCTGCAGCGCGGCGAAGGTGGTGCTCGGCAGCGCGGTGACGTCGAACGTCATTCCAGGGGCGGGCTGCTCCACGCGGGCATATGTGCGCGCAAGCCAGTAGGTGACGTGGAACAGCTCGCGCACTGCCACGAGCGCGTCCGCGTACGGCACCGCGCGGTGCCCGTGCACTGCGCGGTTGCCCAGCGTGTTGATCACCTTCGCCTTGCTGAAGACCGCTTCGCCGGCCGCCGTCTTGAAACTGGGCTCGTGGATGAGCGCCGACAGGTTGTCCTGATACGGCAGCTTGAGTGCCGCGTCGTGCTTGTATGCCCAGGCGACCGCCAGCTCCAGGGCCCGACGCGCATAGAAGCACGCCGTGCGCGGGTCTGGGTGCACGGCGGCTTCCGCCTTGGCCGCGGCATCGTGAACGTCCGCCCACTCGCGCTGCAGGAAGGCGAACTGGCTCATGTTCGCGACTCCAGCCCCTCGTTCAGCTCCTCCACGTAGCGGCGGTACGCGAACACGCGCCCGCGCTTGCGTTTCGTCAGTTCCCGGACGATGCGAAGATCCACGAGGTGGGTGAGCGACTTGTTCACGGTGGCGGGGGTGAGGCCGGTGGCCTCGACGAGGGAATTGGAGGTGGCAATGGGATGCCGCTGCAACGCGTGCTGCACCACAAGCGCGGACGCGGCGGCGCGACCAAGCGTGGCAATACGGTCGCGGTCCTTGTTCACCAGCGCAAGCAGGTTCGTGGAGGTCGCCACGGCCTGTGAAGCCGTGGCCTCGATTCCTTCCGCGAAGAAACTCAGCCACCGCTCCCAGTCGCCATGCAGGCGAACGCCGTTCAGCAGTTCGTAGTAGCGCGCGCGGTGCGTACTGAAGAACAGGCTCGGGTACAGCATCGGCTGGCGCAGCACGCCATCCGCGACCAACTGCAGGACGATCAAATGGCGGCCAATGCGACCGTTGCCGTCGAGGAACGGGTGGATGGCCTCGAACTGCACGTGGGCCAGTGCCGCCTTGATCAGTGGCGGCGTTGGTTCGTCGGCGTCGTTGAGGAAGCGTTCGAACCGGGCGAGGCACTCCGCGACATGCTCAGCGGGTGGCGGCACAAACACCGCATTGCCCGGCCGCGTGCCGCCCACCCACACTTGCGAGCGCCGGATTTCGCCCGGCGTCTTGCCACGACCGCGGGGGTGGTTCAGGAGTACGGCGTGCATCTCGCACAGGAGGCGCATGCAGAGCGGCAGACCGCGGCGCAGCGCCTTGAGTCCTGTCTCCAGGGCCAACACCGCGCGGCTCACCTCGTGCGCGTCGTGCACCGGGACACCTGGCTGTTCGTCAATCTCAAAAAGCAGGAGGTCGGCGAGCGATGACTGCGTGCCTTCAATCTGCGAGGAGAGCACCGCCTCCTTGCGCACGAAGCTGTAGAGGACGAGGGCCGCGTTGGGGAGGAGCGAGGCGAGCGCGTCGAGGCGGCCGAGTGCGACGAGGGCCGCGTCGAACTGCCGGCGGAGCGCGGGCGACCAGCGGATCGGCGGTTTGGGTGGCAGTGGCGCCGGCACGAACGCCCGTAACGGCTCGCCGGCCGTCGCGACGGTGACGTAGTGGCCAGGGGTCGGACGGCGCATGGGTGCGATACGAGCCTAAAATAGGGAGGTCTGTTATTTTAGGATATCGGGCTATCGTAAAGCAAGAGGCGGGGCTGTTTGAGGGTGCCCAGATCACCCTCCGGACTAATCACAGCGCGGACTTGGCCCGAATGAACTCGTTCATCCGCGCCGCCAACGTCTCCCGGCGGTACGCGAGGAAGTCGCGGTATCGGTCCGTGCTCCACAGCGACGCATCCGTTGGAACGCACTGGCTCCCGAGCGCGTCCTCGCCCTGCTTCGCAACGATATCGGCCAGATAGCCCGTCGCCTCCTTGTTGCTGATTCGGCGATTCGTCTGCCCGGTGATGAACGCCATGTTGGCGATCTCATTAATCTCGCCAGTCTCGAAGCCTCTCTCCTTCAGCAGCGATTTCGGGATGACGTGGTGCCACTGGATGAAGTGGAGCTTGCCCTGGTGCGTCAGCGAGAGGCCCAAACCACTGTACCAGTCCTTGGCCCCAGCGTCCTTCAACGCCAGATAGGCCAGGGAGAACAACGGGCTGTTCACGCCACGGCCCGCGAGGTCGCCGGCCTCGACATGCAGGCGGCCGAATTGCCGCTTGACCGGTTCCATGAGCGCCGCGATATCGCCCGCGCGAAAGACGATATTGAGATCCTCGTTGAGCAGCGTCTCCGTGGAACCCCGTGAGTAGCGCCCTCGCGCATTGGCCACGAGCAGCCAGTGCAGCAGCGCCCGCTGCTCGGCGGCGGTCAGCTTGTTGTCCTTGGCGCGGCTCACCGCGGCGAGCGTGTGAATGAACATGGGGGAGGAAAGCAACGACTCGTCCTCGATGCCGGCGTTCGTCCGCAGGAAGTTGATGGCGAAGCGGAGGCCCTCCTTGGCCTGCTCCCATCCTTGCTTCAAGCGATCAACCGGCGTGGTTGCGACGCTCCGGAACAGACACTGCTGGGTGGCGTGCACCACGATGCCGCGCACGAGCTGACCGAGGTCAATGGAGAACCAGCTCTGCTCGCACTCCTCCTGGAACCCCTCGAGCTGTTTGAGCAGGTTCGGCCAGCGCGATGTCATCTGCGCCAGGGCGAGATCCGACGAGCGTAGCTTGGCGCCAAGCGAGTTGACGCGCACGAAGATCTCGGTGACCTCCTCGTAGCTCATCGCGCGCTCGAGCACGTGCACCACATACTGGTACTGCTTGATTGCGCGGAGCTTCTTGAGCCGGTCCGAGTACCTCTGGAAGCGCGCGTCCTTGAACGACTCAATGCCGGCGCGCTCCAGCAGTTCCGCGTCATTGGCGTTGCGGAACACCTCGCTCACTGACACCCACTAGGGCTGCGCCAGCAGATTGCGGCTCGCCACGACGAAGGTGCGACGACTCAGTTTCTCCTGAAGCCCCTGCTCGCCATCTTCCGCTTCGTCCGCCTCGTCCGTGATCTCATCGTCCGGCGTCACGGCAGACGGCTCGTCGCTCTCCACGTCAGTGCCGTCGGACGACGGGCCCTCGGGGTGTTCCAGATTGAAAAGGATATCAATCGGCTTCTTGCGTCCCCGAACCGCGACGGGATCGCCGTTCAGCACCGCGGTAAGCGACGTCAGACGCTGTTGGCCATCCAGGAGCAGCTTGCGACCGGCGAACGCCGTGGATTCCTGCGCGATGGCGAAGTCCCGGGTGGGGATCGGCTCATCCGTCTCCCACATCAGAATCGAGCCGCTCGGATAGCCGCGATACAGCGAGTCGAGCAGGTCACGTACCCGCGTCGCGCGCCAGACGTAGTGCCGCTGGATTTCCGGCAGGCGCATCTCGCCGCGCTTGTACATGTCGACGAGCGTGCCGATGGGGATGTTCTGTTGTTGCATGATGCAGGCGTCTCCGTTCAGAGTTCGCCGTGGAAGGCGCGGTGTTGAAGCGAGTTGAAGGCACTGCCGAAATCGGCGAGCGACGCGCAATACTGCGCACGCAGAGCACGCAGCCGCTCCACTTGGGCGGCGAATGCCCGCTGCAGCGCAATTGACGGCACTGGTATCTCCAGCGACTCCACGATTCGCGAATTCAGATTCGGCAGTGTTTGTCCCTGGGAAAGCCGATCCAGTCTTCTCCGCGTGGATAGGCTGCTTAGCAACGAGAAGAGGTACCGACTCGTCGATCGGACGTCGTCGGGCCGGATGAACAGCGAGCCGGTACCGCAGACTAGCTTCTCGTGCGCGAACTCGACCACCGCACAGCGTCCCATCTCGCCCCTCCGGCCCATTACGACGTCACCGGGCCGCAGGTGATACGGCCGCAATGTCTTGTACTTGCGCTCGCTGATCGAGTCGGTGCCGCTGACCGCAATTTCACCGTTTTGGATGTGCATTGGGTTGACGAGCGGTACACCGCCAGTAATGTAGTCCTCGTGATGAAGCAGTGAACCGAACGGTCCAATCTGCACCTTCTCGACAACGTCTTTCAATTCGGCGCATGGCCACCCCTTCGGATTCGTGGCCGGGTCGCCGAACATGTCGAGAAAGATGGATTGGGTGAGGGTGTCGAGTTGGGCGAGCGTCGCGCGGCGCTTGGCCCGCAGCGCGTCCGCCTTATCCAGGATCTCCGCAATCCGCCGCTGCTCGGGGAGGGGTGGCAACGGCAGCTTCGAGTCAAGGACGATTCGATCACTGACGGCGGGATAGCTGGCTCCCGTTGCCAACCTGACCATTTCGCCGACGAAGCGAGGTGAGCGAACCCAATGAAGTAGATACCCACCATGCAACTTGTCGGGGCGCGGGCGAACTACGCAGAAACCTGTCGACGCGGTAGCGCCGGCCAGTTCCTGCGGTACTCGCGCAACCGCATTCAAGTTGGGTCTGACCGTCGACACGAGAACATCGTCAGTGCGAATGAGCTGCCGTGCCCTGCTTGGGGCGTCCGCACACGCAAGCTGGCGAGCACCCGTGATGGCCTTGGCATCCTGGTTGACTGCGCTCAAGTCGATGTACGTAAAGGCACCATCCGGGTCATCGCGCTCAGGCGTCCAGGATGTCACCGGGGCTACCAACTCGCCGAGCGCGACCTTCTGAACGGGGCTCACTTCAGCATCCCCTCCAACTCCTTCATCCCCAGCTGGATTTCCTCCTCCAACTTCGCAAGCTCGGCAAGGATCGCCTTCGGCGCGCGGTGCTCCACCACCTCGTGCACCACTTCCTTGTAGCGGTTGAGCGAGAGGTCGTAGCCCTGCGCGGCGATGTCGGCCTTGGGCACGCAGAAGCTCTGCGCGGTGCGCGGGCGCTCGCGTTCGGCGTCGCTGCGCCCGGCCCAGCGCACCCGTACGTCGGGAAGGTTGTTCTTGGCGTGGTCGTCCGCGCCGAGTGCGCTGCGCGGCACCGGGCCGAGCTTGTCCTCCGGCAATAGCGGCGTGCGCTTGTCGTCCAAGCTCCAGCCATCGGCCTCGACGTCGTAGAACCAGACCCGGTCAGTGCCGCCGGAGTTGGTCTTCGTGAAGAACAGGATCGCGGTGGACACGCCCGCGTAGGGCTTGAAGACGCCGCCGGGCAGCTTCACCACCGCGTCGAGCTTCTGCTCCTCCACCAGCATCCGCCGCAGTTCCTTGTGCGCCTTGCTCGACCCGAACAGCACGCCGTCAGGCACGATCACCGCCGCGCGCCCGCCGGGCTTGAGCAAGCGCAGGAAGAGCGCGAGGAAGAGCAGCTCGGTCTTCTTGGTCTTGACGATCTGCAGCAGGTCCTTGGCGGTGTTCTCGTAGTCGAGACTCCCCGCGAACGGCGGATTCGCCAGCACCAGCGTGTATTTCTCCTCCTCCCCGGCATGGTCCTGTGCCAATGAGTCCCGATACCGAATATCCGGGTTCTCCACGCCGTGCAGGAGCATGTTCATGCTCCCGATGCGCAACATCGTGTTGTCGAAGTCGAAGCCGTGGAACATCCCGTGATGGAACTGCGCGCGCTTCTTCGCGTCGCGCAGGATGTCGGGATGCCGTTCGCGCAGGTACTCCCCCGCCGTCATGAGGAACCCAGCCGTGCCACAGGCGGGGTCGCAGATCACGTCTCCCGCCTGCGGCGCGGTGAGCTCAACCATCAGCCTGATAACATGCCGCGGCGTGCGGAACTGGCCGTTCTGCCCGGCGCTCGCAATCTTGCCGAGCATGTACTCGTACAGGTCGCCCTTGGTGTCCCGCTCCTCCATCGGCACGGCATCGAGCAGATCCACCACCTTGGCCAGCAGCGCCGGCGTGGGAATCGTGAACCGCGCGTCCTTCATATGATGCGAGTAGGTGCTCTCGTCGCCACCCAGCGTGCGCAGGAACGGAAAGGCATGCTCGGCGATCACCGCATGCATCTCGGCCGGCGCCAGGTGCTTGAAGCGCGACCATCGCAACTCCTCGTACGGGCGCCCGCCACCCCTGCCGAACCCGTCCTTGCCCTCTGGAAAGACGCGCCGCTCCATCGGCTTCTTCAGCCGAGCCGACTTGTTCTCCTCGAGCGTGTGCAGGTCGTCGAGGCGCCGCAGGAAGAGCAGGTAGGTGATCTGCTCAATGACCTCGAGCGGATTCGATATGCCGCCCGTCCAGAACGCGTTCCAGACCTGGTCAATCTGGCTCTTGATGGCGCCGGTGATCATGTGGGCAATGATAGGGTGGACCACTGACAGTCGCCGCGCGCTTCGCGTTCAGCACGACCGCTCAGTGGTTCGTTGCCCCAATATCCCAGCCCGCGCTCGCAAACGCCACTCGACGCGCGGCCGGCGCCCCGCAAGCCCCGCACCGCCCCCGCTCCCTCGTCAACCGTCCGCCGTCTGCCGTCCGCCGTCCGCCGTCCGCCGTCCGCCGTCTGCCGTCTGCCGTCAAGCGTGCGCCGCCTGCTCCTCCACCTGCGGCCGCTCAAACAGGATCGCCACCGACACCTTCACCATAAGCGTGAAAAGCAGGAACCCGACGCCGAACGCGCCCGCCGCCACCCGCAGCTCCGTCGCACTCGGCACGTACTCGTACACCTGCCCCAGCTGGTCGGGCGTGAAGCCGGGGATGATCAACGCGATCCCCTTCTCGATGTACACCGATTACGTATTCTTGCGTTACGTACTCTTACGTAATCCCTGGCAACGCCGCCAGTTACCCGGCAGCGTCGTCAGGGCATCTGCCGGGTCTATCACCCTTTCGTTTCGCCCGGTGCCCAGGAATTGCGCCAGCTTCCTGCTAACCCGCATGACCGAACGCCCGGACATCACTTGGGCTGAGGAGGCACCAGCGGCACCATGCACTGCGCCGCCTTCACGAACCAGTCGCTGCCCTGCTGTTGATAGACCACGAGACAGAAGCCGCCGATTGGGGGCAGTGCGGTGCCACCCGGGTCCTTCAGTCCCGACATGCTGAACGTGGCCTCTTCCACCGCGATGCTCGGGCTGAGCGCGCGAATGCGAGTCGGCGTGATGTTCATGCGCGTTCCCTTCAGCGGTCCGGCAAGCTGCTCCCTCAGGCCCTCCGCAATGGCTGGCCGCCCGTAGTGAGTCACGCCGAAGGCGTAGGTGTGCGTGGCGTCCTCGGCGTAGATCGAGGCGAGACGTTCGACATCTCCCGCGTTGTAGGCCGTTTCGTACTGCTTGACTCGAGCGCGGACTGCCTCTTCGGGCGATGTTTGACCGCTTGCTGAGCCGGCGACGCCCAACGCGAGCGCTGCTGCACATGTCGCGCGAATGAACGTGGTCATCGAGTGCTTCCTCCCGCTTGAGAGATTGGCGCATCGGTTACGCCGCCGCGAGGCGCCTTGCCTCAGGCCAGGCGGTGAGTATAACTGCACCAATTCACGTTGCGCGGTCCGGGCTGGGAACGCAATCGGGGGTGTGGCCCTGACGCCGCGCCCCCGACTGCCGCCAGCCACGAGTCAGTCCGTCACGCGTGCGCCCGCTGCGTCCCCGCCTGCGGCCGCTCGAACAGGATCGCCACGCTCACCTTCACCATCAGCGTGAAGAGCAGGAAGCCGACGCCGAACACGCCCGCCGCCACGCGCAGTTCCGTCGCACTCGGCACGTACGGGTACACCTGCCCCAGCTGGTCGGGCGTGAAGCCGGGGATGATGAGCGCGATCCCCTTCTCGATGTAGACCGATGCGTAGATCATCACGCAGCCGATGTTCATCGTCACGACGTTCCGGCGCGTCTTCGGAATCAGGAAGAGGAAGAATGAGATGATCGCGAAGGCGAGCGAGATCCAGGCATACAGCGCGATCGGCGACGGCTCCCCGTGCAGGCCCGCGAAGAGATACTCGTAGTGCACCAGGTGGTGCGTGTTGGAGTAGTACTCCTTGAACACCTCGGCGCCGAACAGGAACAGGTTGAAGCCCATCGCGTAGGCCATCAGCTCGGCCACCTTGTGGATCGCCTCGTCCTTGATCTCGAAGGCCGACACCTTGCGCAGGATCTGGAAGAGGATCAGCAACAGCGCGGGACCGGAGCAGAACGCCGAGGCGATGAAGCGCGGCGCGAGAATGGCGCTGTTCCAGTACGGGCGGGCCGCCATGCCGTTGTACAGGAACGCCGTCACCGTGTGGATGCTCACCGCCAACGGAATCGAGAAGATGACGAGCGGCACCACGATCTTCCTGTTGTACTCGATGCCGTAGTAGGCGCAGTACACCAGGTAGCTCGCCACGCTGAGGTTCACGGCGAGATAGATGTTCAGCACGATCGCGTCCCACGCCATGATCGCGCTCGGGAGGTTCATGCGCCCGATGAACGGGATGATGTTCCAGAAACGGTCGGGACGCCCCATGTCCACGAGGACAAAGAGCAGGCACATGATGATCGAGACGACGGCGAGCAACTCGCCGAAGAGCACGACTTCCTTGATGGGCTTCCAGTCGTAGACGTACGCCGGCACCACCAGCAGCACCGCGGCCGCGGCAACGCCCACGAGGAAGGTGAAGTTGCCGATGTAGAAACCCCACGACACCGAGTCGCGCATGCTGGTGCTGATGAGGCCGTACTGAAACTGGTGCGCAAAGGCGAACAGCGCCTGCACGATGCAGACGACGAGAATCGCCAGCCACGCGTAGTACACCTTGTTGCCGCCAAGGAACGCCATGCGCGCGGTGCCCGTGACGAAGTTGCCGAACTTGCTGAAGACGTTCATCGCGGCATCCTCCTCACAGCCCGTAGTAGTAGAAGAACTTCGGCTGCGTGTTCAGCTCTTCCTTGAGGATGTACACGCGCTTGTTCTCGATGACGTAGCGGATTTCGCTCTGCGGATCGAGCAGGTTGCCGAACTTCCTCGCGCCCACCGGGCAGACCTCCACGCATTTCGGGTACAGCCCTTTCCGAACCCGCTGGATGCAGAACGAGCACTTCTCGACGACGCCGCGCTGGCGCGGACGGTTGCCCAGGAAGTCCGTCACCGGGTTGAACTCGTCCTTGGGGATGCTTGGCGTGCCCCAGTTGAAGCGCCGCGCGCCGTACGGACAGCCCGCGATGCAATTGCGGCAGCCGATGCACCAGTCGTAGTCAATCACGACGATGCCGTCGGGCTCCTTCCAGGTCGCCTCCACCGGGCAGACCTTCACGCACGGCGGGTTCTCGCAGTGCTGGCAGGCAACGGGCATGTAGAACTTGCCAGGCGCGGGAACCGTCTCGTGGTCGTAGTACGCGTCGGCGGCCTGCAGGTTCACGCCGCCTTCCTTGTCCATCTCAAGCACCGTGATCCAGTGTGTCTGCGGGTCACGCGACTGGTTGTTCTCCTCCACGCAGCCGTACACGCACTTCCGGCAACCGATGCAGCGCGAGAGGTCGAGCGCATAACCGAACAGCACGCCCTCCTGCGCGGGCGTGGCGGTGACCTTCACGTCCTTGCCGTACTGCGCCGTGTAGCGCTTCTCCAGCCCTGCGAGGCGGTCCTTCAGCTCTTCCGGGGAGAGATCGTGGAAGTGCTTCTGCACAAACTCGTCGAGCGCAAGCTTGTCGGCGACGCAGCCGGTGGTGGTCGCCGCGGCGGCGAGGGCGAACAGGCCCATGACGAGCGCTTCGCGCCGCGTGTAGCCCTCGGCCGGCGGCTCGGGCGCTCGCATCGGGAGGGTGGGTAGCTCCCTCATCGAATAGCCTCCTGCCTGATCGGCGCCGGTTGAGGCTTCAGCGGCTTGAAGGCCGGCGAATGGGGGCTGTGGCAGCTCGCGCACAGCAGATACTGCTTGGCGCCGCTCCAGGACCCCGTGCGCTTGCCGTGCTCGCCGGCCTTCCAGTTGAGCAGCGTCGGGCCGTGGCATTGCCCGCACAGCTTGTACGACTCGGTGAAATCAACGAGCCGGCCGTCGGCGAGGTGGAGCTTGTCGCGGTTCTGCGCGTCGTGGCAGTCGAGGCACCAACGGTTCTGCTCGTCGTGATGCAGGACGATGTCCTCGTGGAACTCGACCTTGTGCGGCGTCCGGTTCACCACATCTGTCCTGCCGTGGCATTCAGAACATGGGAAAACGCCATCGGAGAACGGAGGCGGCGCCACCGGGAACAGCGCCTCGGGTTTCCGGGCGGCGCCTTCGGGCTGCTTGGCTGCGGCGGTCGCGGTCTTGCCCCACCGAGGCCCGTGCTCCTGCACGGGGTGGCAGGCCACGGCAAGCAGCAGCGCCGCCGATCCACCTGCCATCACCAGCCGGACTGATCTCATCCGCATCATGAATCCCCACGGTGAAGCGGTTGCGTGCCGACGAGACGACGCGCCTGGAAATGGGGGTCAACCGAATGAGACTATATGTGGCGGCGGACCAACGCGAGACTGTAGGGAAATGGCCAGCTCTTGCGTGGGTCTTTGCCCTATTGCGCGTTCGGTGGTGTGCCTGACATCGAGGTGCCACGGCGTGCAGCGTGAACGACGGTCTTCACACGCTGCCCGTCATTGGACTGCCCGTCTGTACGCCTCGATGTGCGCCGGCGTCGTGCCGCAGCATCCGCCGACCACTGCCGCGTGACGCGCAAGCTCGACGAGCGCCGGCGCCAAGCTCTCTGGGTCGCGCGGATACACGATCGCCTCACCTTCGAGCCGCGGCTGCCCAGCGTTCGGCTGCAATATGAGTGGCGCATCCGTGACGGCGCGCATCTCCTGCGCCACCTGCACGAACTCCTCGGGCTCGAGCCGCCCGCAGTTGGCGCCCACCACATGAGCCCCGGCATCAAGTGCGGCTCGCACACCCTCCGCCGGTGACACGCCCATCATCGTCTTGTAGCCGCCTCCGCGCACGGGATCGTATGCCATGCTCGCCACGATCAGCGGCGCACCGAGTTCGCGCGCCACGCGGATGCCCAGCACGATCTCCTCCACGGCGGTCATCGTCTCGAAGATGATGCCATCCACCCCTGCGCCGAGCATTGCCCCGATGGCGTCGCGCCACGTGGCCTCGAGGTCGGCCTCGCCGATGTCGCCCAGCGGCTCCAGGAATCCGCCGCACGGCCCGATGTCGCCGAACACGTAGGCGCGCGTGCCGGCCGCCGCACGCGCGTTGATGGCGGCCGCGCGCGCGATGTCGGCGACACGATCCTCAAGTCCGTAGCGCGACAGCACGAACCGGCTGGTGCCGAACGTATTGGTGAGCAGCAGCTGTGAGCCGGCCTCTACGTAGCGCCGCTGGATCGCCTGCACCTGATCCGGGTGCGAGAGGTTCCATTCGTCGCCGCAGCCGCCCGGCTCGAGTCCGGCTCGCTGCAACTCGGTCCCCATGCCGCCGTCGCCGATGAGCACGGCGCCGCACCGGAGTTCGTCAAGCAGTGGTGTCATTGTGCCCCGTCACCCCAGGTCGCCATCGTACCGCCCCCACGTCTCCACCGCCTCGCGCAGCACCATGATGTTCTCAGGCGGCGCGGCGGGCGACACCGAGCACGCGGTGCTCAGAACGTAGCCGCCTCCCGGCGCGGCGATGCGCAGCCGCTCGCGCGCGGCCGCGCGCACGTCGTCCGGCGTGCCAAACAACACGGTGTTCACCGGGTCGAGGTTGCCCTTGATGAACATCCGCCCCTTGGTCTGTCGCACCGCATCGGCGAGCTCGACGGTGCCAAGGGGCGGCGGGTCGAGCGTGTCTATGCCCTGCGTGTGCGTGGCTTCCATCAGGTCGAGCCGGTCGCCAATCGCGCCGCACGTGTGCGTATAAATGGGGATGTCATGCCGCGCGTGGATGCCGTCAATCACCTTGCGCTCGTACGGCAGGACAAACGTCGCGTAGTGTTCTCGCGAGATGAGACCGGCCCCGGAAAACGCCGACGAGATGAGCACCGCGTGCGCGCCGGCGCGCGCCTGCCCGCACCCGAGTTCGATAGCGCCATCGGCCAGCCGGTCGAGACAGGCCTTCACCTTCTCCGCGTCGTCGAGCAGCGCCATCAGCCCGCTGGTGTAGTCGAGCAGTTCCATGAACTGCGCAAACGGAGAGAAGATCTCGCCGTGCACGGAGACGTCTGCACCAACCCGCCGAACCACCTCGCGAATGGTGTCGTAGTGCCATGGCGGAAAGAACCCGGGCCCGGGTTCGGCTCGCTCGCCATCGAAGCCCCATGAATACGGATGCGTGATGCTCGACAGGTCATGCGGCTCCACATAGAAGAGCTGATCCGGATCAACGTCGTCAAAAGTCGGGAAGTACCGCGTGCCATCGGCCTGGTACACGTGCGGGTTGTCGTCGTCCGGCGCGGACGAGTACCACCCGTTCGTCCACGAGATGATGCGTTCATCGTCGCGCGTCTCGATGCTCTTCACCGCACGCCGCCAGTCGGGGTCGCGCCCCGGCAGGTTGATGAGGATGCCGTCGAACCCATAGCGCCGCTGCAGGCGAATCAGCGCTTCGGCGAAGGCACTGCTGTCGTGCCAAATCTCGATGGCGTCGAGCCCCGCGTGCAGGAAGTAGTGACCGAGCGCGAGCTGGCACATCACGGGGACACGGTCGGGCACGCCGAGCCGCATGGCGATGTCCATCCGCTCGCGACTGTTCATCGCTCCGTCCTCCGCAACTGGTGATCGCCCGCGCACCACACCACGCGCTCGCCCTCGACGGCCGCGAGAGCCGCGCGCGGCTGGCGCCGCTGGTTCACGCATCCGCCGGCAAACGTACAGCGATCCTCGCGCGCCCGGTACGGACAGCGTTCGTCAATACGCTCGATCACGCTGGACGCGACTTCCGTGAGCACCGTCTGGAACTGAGCGAACGCCGCCCGCGTGCGGAGGCGCGCTTCGTCGTCAGGGGGCGGCGCGCCATCAGCCCGCCGCGGTTCCTGCCCCGGCGTCACAGCCTCTCCCCGAGTGGAATCGCGACAATGAACGCGTCTTCGTAGCCGGCGTGTCCGGCGAGCTCGAGATACTCGCAGTGCTCGGCGATGTAGATGGCGCGCTCCCTCAAGCGCGCGTCCACCAGCACCATCCGCGCACCAACGCCCGCCGCATTGCCTACGAAGTGCACCCGTTCGGGGTCAATGGCCGGCACGAGGCCGATGGCCTGCACCGACTCCTTCCGCACGAAACTCCCGAACGTCCCCGCGATGTAGATCGCGTCAAGTTCCTCCGCGCGAACGCCGGCGTGCTTCAGCACCAGGGTGATCCCCGCCGCGATGGACCCCTTCACGAGCTGCAACTGGCGCACGTCCTGTGCGGAGAGCGTCACGTCGCCGTCGAACCGCACGCGTCGCGGCGCACCGGGCGCCTCGACCAGCCGTTCGCACAGCCGAGCGGACACGCCCGCCGCGACGCATTCGTCGCGCCCCTTCATGTACCCGCTGTCGGCAATCACGCCCGCCTTGTGCAGCTCGGCTACCGCGTCAATCAGTCCGCTGCCGCAGATCCCGCGCGCCGGCTGATTGGCCACCGTGCCGGCGACAAGCCGCCCGTTCGCGAGCACGCGCACACGGTCAATGGCCCCGGGCGCGGCGCGCATCCCGTGCTCGATGTTCGCTCCCTCAAATGCGGGCCCGGCCGCCGTGGACGTCGCAATCAGTCCGCGCCTGCTGCCGAGCACCACTTCGGTGTTCGTGCCGAGGTCAATGAGCAGCCGCCAGCCGTCGGCGCGGTCCATCCCGCATGCGAGCATCGCGCCTACTGTGTCGCCTCCCACATGGTGCCCCACCATGGGAAGGAACCAGGCCACCGCATCGGCATGCGCAGGCCAGCCGAACTCTCGCACGGGCATCCTGCGCTCATTCGTGAAGAGCCCTTCATACGGTGCCTGTCCCAGTGGCATGATGTCGGCCCCGACCGCCGCGTGCGTCATCGTGGCGTTTCCTGCGCAGACCACCGTGACGATACGCTCGGCGCTCACGCCGCCCTGCAATGCAAGGTCGGCGATCATCTCGCCGATGGCGCTTGTGACGGCCGCGTGCAGCTGCGCGTTGCCGTCGGCGTGCTCTTGCGCAAAGTGAATGCGCGAAATCACATCCGCGCCAAAGCGGACCTGCGGGTTGACGCGCGACGTCGTGCCGATGACGCGGCCGGTGGCGAGGTTCACCAGCGCGGCGGCGAGGGAAGTGGAGCCGATGTCCACGGCAATCCCAAACGGCGCGGCGGCGCCTGGTGACAGCGCGCCATCAGCGCCAAGCACCGCTCGCACCTCTTCATTCGGCTCAATCCCATCGGCGAAGAGCGTGTCGTCGCCAAAGGACTTGGCCGCCGTGGATCGCGTCTGCGGCGGGATCGTGAGCGTGACGTCGCCATCGAGCGTCAACTGACAGCCCAGGCGCCAGCCGTCGGCAATCTCTGCGGCGGTCAGCAGCCGTTCATCGGCGCTCGTCACGGCGGTCGTTCCGTTCACGACGCGCACTCGGCACTTGCCACACGCCGTTCGCGCGCCGCACGGTTGCTCGGTCCAGATGTCGCACTGCGCGGCCGCGAGGAAGAGATCCACCGGCCCGTCCGACACGGTGGATCGGTCCTCGGGGAGAAACCGGATGCGGAAGTTCACACTGCGCTCCGGTAGTGCCTGCGGTTGCGCACCCTCACGGGCTCACCACGCGAGTCGCGTCATCTGCCGCCCGCCCGCGTACGGCCTTCACCTCGGCCAGCAACTCGAGTGCGCGCGTCACCGACGATGGGGCGTCCCTGCCGTACGCGTGGGCACCGATTGCCGCTGCGTACTCCTCCGACACCGCGGCGCCGCCGACCATCACGCGCAGCCGATCGAACAGCCCCGCGGCGCGGAACGCCTCGATGTTGATCTTCATCTGTCCCATGGTCGTGGTCAACAGGGCGGACATGCCCACGAGCTCGGGACGGTGCTCCTCGATGGCCGCCTGGAACTTGGCGAGCGGCGTGTTCACGCCGAGGTCAATGACGCGGAAGCCCGCCCCCCGAAGCATCATCCCCACGAGGTTCTTGCCGATATCGTGGATGTCGCCCTTCACCGTGCCGATGACGTACGTACCGATGGGCTCGATGCCGCACGCGGCAAGCACCGGCTCAAGGTGGGCGAGCCCCGCCTTCATGGCGCGCGCGGCGATAAGCACTTCGGGAACGAAGATCACGTTGTCGCGGAAGCGGACGCCGATCACCTGCATGCCCGCAATGAGGCCGCGCTCGAGAACGTCGGACGGCGACTGCCCCTCGTCGAGCGCCTCGCGCGTGAGACGCGCCACCTCGGCGTCGTGGCCGTCAATGAGGTGTTGCGCAAGAGCCGCGAGATCAACCATTCTCGTTCCGCAGCGAGTGGAGGATGGCGGCACCGCACAGCAGAGACGCAGCGATGTAGACGACGCCGCGCAGGGTGCCGCCCAGCAGCAGTTCGCCAATCCCGAACAGCGACAGATACACCGTCAGGCAGCCCAGCACCCATTGCCGCAGCGCCACCCAGCCGTTGCCGTCGGGCTTCACGTCGGGCGCGAGCGCCGCAATCGGCCCCCATCCGCGCAGTGACGGACGCGTGTGCCGGTAGAACGCCACCAGCGTCGCCTTGTCGGTTGGCGGTGTCAGGAACGTCACGGAGAGCCAGACGACGGTCACCACCGCCGTGGTCACGAGAATCGAGTACGCAAAGAAGACCTGCGCGTCTCGGCCCGACGTGCCCAAGCCGAACCCCTCCGGGCCCACGCCCAGTTGCAGCCACAGCGACGTCACGGTGGCGGCAAGCATCGCCGAGATCTCCGACCAGGCGCTCACGCGCCACCAGTACCAGCGCAGGATGAAGACGAGCCCCGTGCCGGCGCCGATGGAGAGGAGCAGGTCGAGTGCGCGCGTCACCTGGCCAAGGCGCAGTGCCACGAGCCCGCTCAGGACCATGATGACCACCGAAGCCAGTCGCGACGCCGCCACGTAGTGCCGCTCGGTCTGCCCCGGCTTCAGGTACGGGCGATAGAGATCGTTGACGAGATACGATGCTCCCCAGTTGAGCTGCGTGGCGATTGTTGACATGTACGCCGCGCCGAAGGCCGCCAGCATCACGCCGCGCCACCCGTGCGGCAGCACGTCGGTCATCATCTTCACGTAACCCAGCTCCGGGTCGGCCTGCACCGCGGCATTGCCGGCGTAGTACACCATCGCCGCCAGCGCGGTGAGGATCCACGGCCACGGCCGGATGGTGTAGTGCAGGATATTGAAGGTGAGCACGGCCAGCAGCGACGACTTCTCGTCCTTCGACGCGAACATCCGCTGCGCCACGTAGCCACCACCACCGGGCTCCGCGCCCGGGTACACGGCGGCCCACCACTGCACGGCGAGGAAGACCGCGAGCGTGATGAGCGGCAGGAACGCCCCTTCGTGCTGCGGGAAGAAGGTCAGCAGGCTCGCCGTCGCTTCCTCACCGTGGGTTTGCACCAGCCCGGCGTGCATGCCATCGAGTCCACCGACGGCCCTGACCGAAAAGACGGCGAGTGCCACCGACCCGGTCATCGCCAGCAGGAACTGGAAGAAGTCCGTCCAGAGCACGCCCAGGAAGCCGCCGAGTGTCGAGTAGAGGGCCGTGACGCCGAAGCAGATGAAGACGGCGGTCCACTCATTGATGCCCAGCGTCCCCTTGAGGACCTTCACCATGCCGAGGGTGACCGCGCCGCCGATGATGGCATTGATGGGGAGGCCCAGGTAGACCGACCGGAAGATGCGCAGGAAGTGCGCGGGCCGCCCCGAGTAGCGGATGGCGACGAACTCGACGTCGGTCATCACGCCCGAGCGACGCCAGAGCTTGGCGAAGAAGAAGACGGTGAGCATTCCGGAGAGCACGAAGGCCCACCAGATCCAGTTGCCCGCAATGCCGCCGCGTGCCGTGATGCCGGCGACGAGCAGCGGGGTGTCCGATGCGAAGGTGGTGGCGACGATGGAGATGCCGGCGAGCCACCATGGCACCGTGCGGCCGGCCAGGAAGTAATTCTCGGTGCTGCTGCCGGCGCGACGCGTGAACATGAGCCCAACCGAGAGGCTCAGCACGAAGTAGAGCGCGACGATGAGCCAGTCGATCCAGGCAAGCGTCATGGAAGTCTCCACGGTGGCCGGTCGGTATCGTGCGACGCCTCCACCGACGCGATCCCGCTCACACGTGCTGGTCGAGGAGAATGCGGAATCACGTCGGCTACGTGACGCGCGCGGCGGTGCGGAACGCCCAGATCGCCAATGCCGCCGTAAGGACGAAGCCCCCGGCCGACGCCCAGACGGGAACAACCAGGTCGGCAACGTGCACGGGCCAACGCATCACAAGACGCACGAGATGCGCAACCGCGATCACGCCGAAGAAGGTACCTGAGACCTGCGCGTAAGAACGCATCGTTTCTCCTGAGTTGTCAACTGCGTTGGCCTACCCACGGTTGTGTCGCACCGCTCACCGGGTATCCGCCCGAATCCCGTCCATCACGACAGCCGCCAGCGCCTGAATGACAGCGGGATTTGGACGAACATGCGTGCCGGGAATCCAGCGGAGTTCCTTGGGCTCCCGCGCGGCCTGAAAGAGCACCTCGACCGCGGCGCGCGGCATCTGCTGGTCGCCCTCAGCGTTCACCATGACGAACGGACGTGGCGCGATGCGCCCCACCCACCGCGCCGGATCGAGGCGCGGACCGGCAATGATGACGGTCGCAATCACGGCGGCCGGCAGGCGTATCGGGGCAAAGCGGATGGTGCGGCGCATGTTCATCTCCAGCGGGGCGTATGAACCACCGGAGCCGTGAACAGCCCACGCGCGTGTGAAGCGCTGGTCGAGTGCTGCCGCGATGCACATGAACGGCGCCCCCAGGCTCACGCCGACTGCTTCGACGCGCGATGTGTCAACATCGGTGCGCTGCAGCAGGTAGTCGAGCGCAATCATCACGGCGGGCGGCGTATCGAGCATGGCGGCGCGGATGAGCGGGATCTCGCGCACGAACGTGAGCGGGCTCGGCCTCACGTGCCCCGCGAACGGGTAGGCGAGCGTCGCCACCAGCACGCCCCGCGTGTCGCCCAGCCAGCGAATGGCCGCGCGCCCGGACTCATAGCCGCCGAGCCCAACGGCAACCGGCAGGCGACGAGCGCTGTCCGCGACGTGCCGTCGCACCGTGAGGTCAACCCTGAGCCCGCTCTGCGCCACCAAGTGTACGAACTCCAGATGGTAGCCGTCCTCGATCGTCGAGCTATCTACGACGGCGCTGACAAGCGATGAACGCCGCGCGAGGAAGTGCGGTAGCGGATCGCGCAGGAGCCAGGCTGTGCCCGCAACGGTCACGCCGAGCACTGCGACCAATGCGACGGCCGCACGGTGCCATCGGCCGCGCCGCGCCGGGTGCATCGTCAGGGACGCAAGGGCCGGAGGAATGAAGCGCACTCTTAATGCTGGCGTTCAGCGCCGGGCAACGCGAGTCCGCTGCACTGCGAGGTCAGGCGTTACCCAGGTCTCTAACCGTTCATCGGGTGTGATCCCGGAGCGAATCTCCCAGAGGCACACGGCGGCAGTGCCGAGAACAAACATGCCTCAGTTGATAAGCACGGGACTGAAGCGACAAACGACCGCGGCGACGACTGTCGCCGCAACGATTCGAACAACAGGCTGGAATGAACTCTCGGCGTCCCAGCGCGTCAGGCTGAAGGCGGCGCTCGGCTACGGCCCACGCACCATACATCGCAAAACAGAGGCCTGCGCTCGAAAGGGCGACCCAGCCAGCCGGCTGCGCCCACAGTGCGCAACCGGCAATCGCGGCACCGCCAAGGAGATCGAGGACAACGCGACGCCGCCCGCTTGTCAGTGCGCGGACGCGGAGGAACTCCAAGAGGGAGACGGTAGGCCCTGCTGCAGTCGGTTCCATGTCCCGCTCCGGCCGAATGCCGTGCTGTGAACGCTCACGAAAGCCTGCGGGCCACGAAGCGGACTGTCAGGATCATGGTGTTGTTGGATGGCTATCGTGCGAATCCAGCACCTCCCGTACCTGCCGCCTCAACCCCGCGGCTGTGTACGGCTTGGCGATGAAGTGCGTGCCCTCGTGGAGCACGCCGTGGTGCCCGATGACATCGTTGGTGTAGCCCGACGTATAGACGACTTTCATCCCCGGATGGCGGGTCGAAGCCCGCTGTACCAGACTCCACACGCTCATTCCCGGCATGACGACGTCAGTGAGCATGAGGTGTATCGGTCCGTCGTGGCGCTCGATCAGCAGCATGGCCTCCTCACCGTTCGCCACGGCCAGCACTGTGTAGCCGGCTGGTTCGAGAAGGCAAATCGCGAGACGACGAAGCGCGTCATCGTCCTCAACGACGAGAATCGTCTCCGAGCCTCCTGTCGCTGCCACGGCCGGAACCTCGCCGCGCGATTGCACTGGTCCATCGGCCAGTGGCAGGTAGATCTTGAAAACGCTTCCCCGGCCGACTTCGCTATAGACCCAGATGCTGCCGCCACTCTGCTTGACGATGCCGTACACCGTGGACAAGCCGAGCCCGGTGCCTTTCCCCGGAGCTTTGGTGGTGAAGAACGGTTCAAAGATCTGCAGGCGGATCGCCTCGTCCATCCCGATACCGGTGTCGCTGACCGCCAGCATCACATGCGGCCCTGGTCGTGCGGACGGGTGCTCCGCAGCGTAGGCCTCGTCGAGCACAATGCCCTGCGTTTCGATGGTCAGCGTGCCGCCGGTGGGCATCGCATCGCGGGCATTGACGGCCAGGTTCAAGACCACCTGCTCGATCTGCCCAAGATCTGCCTTGACACAGCCCACGTCTTCCCCCGGCACGAACGCTATCTTGACGTCCTCGCCGAGCAGCCGATTCAGCATGCTGAGCATATCCTGAACAACCGTGTTCAGGTTCAGAATCCTGGGCTGCGGGACCTGCTTGCGGCTGAAGGCCAAGAGCTGCCGCGTCAGTCCGGCCGCCCGTTCTCCGGCCTTGCGCACCTCCGTCAATCCCGCGTACAGCGGGTCCTCCTCGTGCCGATTCATCAGGGCGAGATCCACCCTCCCGAGAATCACCGTCAGCAGGTTGTTGAAGTCGTGGGCAATGCCGCCGGCGAGCCGCCCCACGCTCTCCATCTTCTGGGCCTGCAGAAACTGCGCCTCCAGCCGCTTCTGTCCCGTGATATTCCGTTGGATTGCAATGAAGTGCGTGATCTCTCCACTGGCGTCCTTCACCGGCGTGATGGTTTGCTCCTCGGGGTAAAGACTGCCATCCTTGCGGCGATTGGTCAGTTCACCGTGCCAGACGTTTCCGGCCAGAATGGTGTCCCACAGTTCTTTGAAGAAGGCCTGATCGTGGACGCCGGACCCGACCAGGTCCCGCGGGTTCGTGCCGACGGCTTCTTGAGCGGTGTAGCCGGTGTCGACGGTGAACGCAGCATTGACCCACTCAATCGTGCCGTTGTGGTCGGTGATGATCATGGCGTTGGCTGCGGCGTTCAGGGCGGCGCCTTGCAGAAGCAGCTTCTCCTGCGCCAGTATGCGTTCGGTGATATCGCGAACGATAGCGGTAGCGAACCAGCCTTGGTCGCTCTCCCACTTCGCAAGCGAGAGCTCCAGAGGAAACTCGCTCGTGTCCTTGCGCCGTCCTTTCAGTTCAACGATCCTGCCGAAGACGTGTGCCTCTCCGCCGGACTGTATCCGGTGTAGCCCCGCGAGATGCGGTTCGTGGAACCGATGCGGCATCAGCAATGTCAGCGACTGACCGTCGATCTCGTCTTTCGTGTAGCCGAAGATGCTCACCGCGGCCTGGTTCCAGCCCACGATATGCCCGGCGCTGTCTGCCGTGATGATGGCGTCGCTGGCGGATTCCGCCATCGCGCGGTAGTGCGCTTCACTCTCCTGCAGGAGAGCCAGCCGATGAGATCCGATAGAGCGCCCGATGGCGACCACCAGTGCGACCGTCGCCGTCGCCAGGAGAAGCCGGAACGCGATCACCGGCGCCCCGATGATTTCCCGGAAGTTCGTTTCGTTGAGCCAACGAACGTGGAAGAAGCTCGTCTCCGGGCGGATCAGGCCGCTGGCGACGGACCAGAGCAGGGTGGTCACGCTGGCAGCAATGCACAGCCGCGCGAACCTGGCGTTGAAGCCGGGGTCCCTGCTCACCGCTATGAACCCGATGGCTGCCATCAGCCCGCCGGGGAATCGAATGAGATGACCCATGAGCGAGCTCACGGCGGCCAGACGGTTGTCGGAGAGCGCTGCAACGCCCACGACGACAGCGAGCAGCAGCGGCAGGCTCCACCGCGTCGCCCGGGGCAGTGACAACCGGCTTGCGATGAGACGCCGCCCGAACTCGAACAACGGGAGGTAGGATAGGGCGGCCAAGGCAAACGGCCCCGGCGCGGCGGTCTCCGACGGAATCGACGAGACGGCGGCCCAGAAAGCTCCCGCGCTGCTGATGAGCAGGTGTACCGCAAGCAACGGCCAGTACCGGATGAACCGGTCATCGACGGGGCTACGCGGCGGCACGAGCAGCGCCGTCCCGCTGGCGAGTTGCACAGCCCCGTAGGCAAAAAGGAGAACCCGCGCATCGGGCAGAAACTCCCCCAGCCCGCTCATCGCCCGGCCTTCGAACTCGGAGCTCGGCGCAGAGTGGGGCCTGTACG
This sequence comes from uncultured Gemmatimonadota bacterium, assembly GCA_947085385.1. Taxonomy (GTDB): domain Bacteria; phylum Gemmatimonadota; class Gemmatimonadetes; order Gemmatimonadales; family Gemmatimonadaceae; genus PNKL01. The sequence goes on from CAMTWA010000004.1 coordinate 109,534, forward strand.
CAAGTCTGGAGACGTCAAGCTCGCTCCCATTCGCCAAGTGCGCCCGACAACGGATACCCCCTCTTGGTCAGCGAGCGGCGGAGCCTCGTTGATGCATGGGCCGAACAACGAACCCCATGTGTTGCGGCGACTTACATAGTTGCGTCCGCGGGCACGAGCGTGACTGGTTCGCCCTTGCAGGCTGCCTGCGGTCGCGACCGTCGCCTTCTGTTTGCCCTTCGCCTGCGGCAAGCATCTATTGTGCGCGCCAATGGGGCCGGGCGCAAGCTGTAGCGCAACAACAGCTGTAGCGCAACAACTGTAGCGCAACAGCACCCGAGAGCCACCGACATCGGCCTGAGTGGTGCGGAGACATTCGCACTCGCGAATTCGCAAGACGCAGCCCTTCCGCCGGCCACGCCAGACTCTGGCACCAACCGGGGGGGGCGGGCGGCGCCAGCTACTTTCGTTGGAAGCGGTCTTTCGGCTCCAGCACCGACCTCGGCCCATCGCCATCGAGCCACGCGCGCGCCGCCGCCTCGCCACGCAGGTATGCGTCCCAGAATGCGGTGCTCAGCGCGAGGATCACGCGATGGTGGTTGGGGTTTCGCGCCTCGCGGTCGCCCGGCAGCGCCCGGTCGGTGAACGCGGAATGCTCCGCGTTGTCGAGCACCAACTCGTACTTGCTCCCCGGCGGGAGCGCAGGATACACCGCGAGTCGCGAGGCGAGATCCGCGTCGCCGATGATGGCAAGGTCATTCGTGCCGGTCATCAGCAACCACGGCACTGCCACGCCGCCGAACGCCTGCGCCGCGTCGGCGCCGCGCGGCGCGCTGGGGCTCATGATCACCGCTGCCTTGATGCGCGCGTCGGTGAAGGCGGTGCCCCCGCCGCGCACGCGCTGGCCGCTGACCGCCTGCGCCGTCACCGCGCCAAAGGAGTGGCCCGACATCCCGACGCGCGTGAGGTCCACACGATCCGCAAGTATGTGCGCCGCCTCGGTATTCCACGCTGCCAACTGGTCGAGCACCACGGCCACGTCGCGAAACCGGAGCAGGGCCTGGTGGCCACTCGCGGCACGTTGCATCGCGGCCATGCGCTGGCCAGCCGGTGCGCCAGTCCACACCGACTCGTCACTCCCCGGATGTTGCAGGAAGACGGCGACGTACCCGCGCGCGGCCCAGTGTTTCCCGAGGTACGCGCTCCCCGTGCGCGAGCCGCCGAGCCCGTGGCTGAAGAGCACCACCGGGGCCCGGGACTGACCCGGCGGCAGGTAGACGCGCACTGGGATCGTCCTGTGGCGCCGCGCGTCGTCCACCGTGAGGTCAACCGGCGGTCGTCCAGCCTGCTGCGCGGTGACGAGCGGGTCGTAGGCCGGCGCCTGCGCCGGGAGAGTGCGCGCGACCGCGAGCACGATGGCGAGCGCGATGGGGAGCGCGAGTAGGGTGCCCATCTCGGCGAGCCGCGCGCCCAGGGCCTTCCTCACCGATCGTGCCGACGTTGATTGCACGTGTTGTCTCCTCCGTTCTGGCATCAGGCCCCGAATGCACAGGAGCGCGAGATGCCGAGTGACATAGATCTCGGTTCTTCGCGGCGGTGGCCCCGCTTATAGATCGCCCGGGGTGACGCCGGTGTGTTTCGCGACGCGCGCCAGCATACGCGGACCGATCTCGTCTCCCTCGTGGAAGGCAAACACAAAGTCCGGCCAGCCCGCACTCGTGAGCGTCTTTTGGCTGCCGGACTGCCGTTTCACCGTCCGCCCCAGTCGAAGGAGCGCGGCCAGAACAACCCTGGCCTTCGCCGCACCCCAGTTGCTCATGCGGCCTGGAACTCCACATTCAAGAGTTCCGGCACGGCCTCGCCCAGCTCCATACGTTCGGCGAGAGCGCGTAGCGCCAGCGCCTGAACCTTCGCCACCGCATTGATGCGCGAGACGCCGTAGGTCAAGACGCCGGGAAGGGACTCCACCTCAGCGATCCAGCGACCGTCGGTTTCCTGCTCCACGGCGATTTGCAGCTTCATCCGGAACTCCGGGCACGAGCGATCCTGCAAGGTAGCACGAACCGCGGCATCCCCACTACGCCCGTTCCGGGAAAGGCGCAACCAACTGCAGGCCGCTCACGTGCGGGCGTAGCGCGCGGAAGTCTTCGTCGCGGGTCACAATTGTCCATCCGTGTTCACGCGCCTGCACCGCGAGCAACACGTCATTCTGCCGGCTCGCACTCGTACCGGTCGTGCCCGTCCGCGCGAGTACCGCCCCCGTGCGTCGCCACGCGGCTGTCGAAGGCGCAATGATCCGAGCGCGGCGCTCGAAGGCCGCGAGCAACGCACCATCGAGGAGCCGTCGTGCCTTCTCGCTCCGCGCCCCCGCCGTGAGCTCAGCCGCGACAATACTCGAGAGTACCGTCGACGGGAGTGCCCAGCTGAGAAACGCCTTCAAGCGGTCGAGCTCCGGCGGCTGCCGCAGCGCGTCCACGATCACGTTCGTGTCGAGCGTGTAGATCACACGCTGCGTCGTAGCGGCTCAATGGTGCCGAGGCCACCCGCGGCCGCCAACAAATCCAGGCCGCGGAAGACCTCCGCGCGGAAGACGACAAGATCGAGCGCCGCATCGACTGCTGCGGTCTCGGTCGCTGCGCCGAGCGCAGCCTTGGCCGCGTTGAGCTTCCGCTGGTCCATCAGCATGTTCTTGCGCCGCAGGGCGTGCCGGGTCTTGGCCATTCCGCGTCTCCTTGGAGGGACGACAGAAGATAGCACGCGCATACAGTTAGAAGCAAGTGGTCGTCTGTATAACGAAGGGCGTTGTGCTGCAGCGATTCCAATTGATGCGGCCGCGGGCGGGCGCGCCAGTCAGATCTGTGCGCCCCAGCCAGCCGCCCGCGGCCGCTTCCTTGATAGCGCTGTCAGCACGGACGTTGGTTAGCGAGACGTCTTGACGTTATAGCGTCGAATGGTCATATTGGACACATGCCAGCCACCAAGCGTGCCACTGTGTACTTCGAGGCGCCGATTCACCGCGCCCTGCGGCTCAAGTCCGCCGAGACAGACGCCAGCGTATCAGAACTCGTGAACGCCGCCGTCCGTCGCAGCTTAGCCGAGGACGCCGACGATCTGGCGGCCTTCCATGAGCGCGCGAAGGAGCCACGCGTGACCTTCGAGGCTGTCGTCCGCGATTTGAAGAAACGTGGCAAGCTATAGCATCCTGTTCACACGGTCGGCCGCCAAGGAGCTCGAGCGCGTACCGACAAAGGATCGCCAACGCATTGTCACGAGGATCGGGACGCTCGCCGACAACCCGCGCCCCGCGGGCGCGGAGAAACTCAGTGGCGACGACAAGTACCGGATCCGCCAGGGCGACTACCGCATTCTGTACGAAATCGTCGATGCGGAACTCATCGTCACGGTCGTCCGCATCGGCCACCGCCGTGAGGTCTACCGGCGGTAACCATGCGTTCGCCAGCAACGTGTGTAGGCGGCACCCACGGTGCGTGACCCCGAACGCGGAAACTGGCGATCCGGCTTGCCAGTGCCAAACCATCCGATCACAAACGCTAACCCTGACGCTCCAACTACCAGGCAGGCAACGAGTGCGAGCGCCCCGAGGGCGCGCGCTTGTGAATGGCGGGGAAGCTCGGTGACGAGTCGTTCAATCGCGGGGAACATCGGAAGGCTCGCCACACCGAGACAGAGCGCGCATGTCACCCCGAATCGCCACCACGAACTCGCACTCCAGTGCGGCCGTCGGCGTCGCCAACCGGCTGCTGCGTAGCGTACGAGGTAATAGAGCCCGTACATGGTGCCGACGACCTGAACGAGACGAATGAGTGTCATTGAGAAGGGTCCGCCTAACGAATAGCGTTATGCTGCAACGGCTCTGATGAAATGCGAATCGGGCGCGCTCGCAAACCCAGAAAATCCGACCAGCGAGCGCGCCCGGGTCGCTTCCGGCCGATCCGCCGTTGACAGCATCAACGCGCGGTTAGACGGCGGTCGCGGTGTGAAAGTCACGCGCGTTGGCCGCGCAGGTCGGAGAAGGTCTCACGCATTGTCCGGACATTGGAGCTTGTGCGCGATCGGCAGGAAAAGGGAGAAGAACTTTGTATAGTCGGCGTAATACTGGTCCCAGTCCGCGTTCTCGTAGTCCTCGGGGTTCGCTTTGACGTTTTGAGACACCAGCTTATAGCATATGGCATCAGCGACGATCTCAGCAACAAGAATTCGGAAGTGCTTCATTTCTTGTCCCGGAAAGCCGGCTGACTTCGTACCGAGATACCGTGCCAAAGACGGGTGACGCGCTGCAATCTCCAATACGTTGTTCCGCCACTGAGATCTTTGATGCTTGAGATCGATGTCCTCAAGCTGGATCGAAAGACCCGCCCCTGGCGGCGCGACTGCGATTAGCTCCGCGGTGGCGATCGCTCCCCCCGCACTCACCTCGATGGTCCCCGATGCAGCGACGCCGTCAGACACAAGCACTAGCTCCCCCTCTGACACTCGCCTCCTCTCGCTCGGGCGGAGCAGCCGCGGTCCCGATAACCTGAAATGCCGGCTTGAGACATTGACCTGAAGTTCGGTCGCACCGGGAAACGACTTGATTGGTGCGAGAATGCGAAGGCGCTTCCTTGTTCCATCCGTGTACAAACGGTAACGCTTGTTCGAGAAACAAAGTGCGGTGACTTCCTTGAATCGCTCCGCTTCGTGCACGAATACCTCTACCGCGCTCTCGGCCGCAATAGGGCCGAGTCTTGCACGGATAGCCGTGGCCGGAGTTGCGTTCATCGCCTTGACATTCCATACGGCGCGCAGCACGCCCTCCTGTTGAGGATGCGGCTGCAGTGTGACCAGCCGTTGATCGGATGAGATATCCGGCGTTAGGCACTCGATCTGCACGCTCGCGCCGGTTTCGATCTCCGGAAAGACCTCTTGGTTTACGCTCAGCCAGAACCGCTGAGAATGCCCGACCACCATTTGGGCGAAGGGCGGGCTGAGCTGGTAGCCACGAGTCTTGAAATGACTACCAGCCTGATACCCATCGGGATCCCGAGCGACGTCTTCGTCGTCGCCATAATCCTGCATGAACTTCGCGGCGGCTTTCTCGAGTGCATTCAGACGCTTGCGAGTCGCGTCACTTTCGATTGTTTGACGCTGAGTCTGCTCTCGACGCCGTTCCTCCTCGATAAGAGGCCGAAGGCGCTTCAGCGCCTCGCGGAAAAGAGCTTGCACGAATGGGTGTTGACGTGTGAGTCCCGATTGACGCGACGGATCTAGGATCGGGAGCGGATTATCGGGCTCCGGCGGCAGCCCTTGCTCGAACCGATCGTCAAATGCGTTCCAAAGTTCGTCAATGTAAGGGCAGGTCAGCTTTCCGCAGAACCAAAGAGCGTGCGGTTCCGTTTCAAGCTCTGGATCGAAATACGTTGCTTCGTGTACGCCGTGTCGCGACTTGATCAGAATCCCACCTTGCCGAAAACGGCTCGATTCGCGCTCAAATGGTGTCGCCGCTCGCTCAATCACGAGCTTTGCCTGTGCGTGCTCGTATCCGGGGATCGCGAACGTTTCTTTGACGCGGTCCGTACCGCGTGTCGCAGGCGCCACCAACTGCACCGGCTTTCCGCGCCTCGAGTCCCGTAGGACAACTATTCGTTGCGGATTCGCGAGAATATCTCGTAGGGCGACGAGGTGCTGAATCCGTTCGCAAAGGCTGTCATGTTGCGGGATTGCATGATTGGACCCGACCTTCACGGTGACGAGCGTCCCTGAACCGACATCAATTCCGATTTCTGAGCGTCGTGCCGGTGTCGGGTCCTCGGTTCCATGCGCCTTGAAAACAAAGCCATCGGTCACCTCGCTGACGTGCAGTTTGCCGTCTGCAGCAGCGACCGACTGGAAGCGCACCGATCCCAGAGCGGCGATATCCTTCGCCCCGCGGGAGTTCGTGCCCCGCACGGCGATCCCCCTTTCGAGCCCGCTTACCCGGCCGCCTGTTCGAGAGAGCTTGTTGTCCATTACATCGAGCGTCATCCCATCCGCAAAATCGCGCACCTGGAGCAGTCGATCTGTTTTGCCCCGTTCGACGACGATTTCAATTCGCCCGGCGGTCGCGCCCGTGTGCTGGTAACGATCATCTGCGTTTGTCACGAGTTCGACAATCGCATCATAGACATCTTTGATCGCAAGCCGAGCCTGCTGCATGACTGAACGACGGTCTCCAGTGACGGGTTTTTCGCTATGCGGTGTCATCGGATCGTCTCCATCGTCCACGCGCGTTCGTAGGTCGCGCGACACAATTCGAGGAATTCGAGAACGTCTTCTTGGGCGGCGATGGAGGCCTTGCCACGAAGAGCATCAAATCGGCTCAACCACACGTCGGCCGATGCGTCTACCCGACAACGCAGGAACTCCGCCAGCTCACCAACCGAAGGGGAGAAGCCGCCGCGCTGAGATGCGAAACGGGCGAATAGAGGATGGGAACGCAGTCGCGACAGATCCTTCAGGATTCTCTGGCGATGGGTTTTGTCGTGTGGGCTAATTCCTAACGATTCCAGCTTGATTGCACTTTCCCGTATCCATTGAATGCCGTTTGCCGTTAGCAGCCAACCATCCGTCGACCGTTCGCGTTTCGTTTTTGCCGCAAGGCCACGTCCTTCACCTGCCCGTCCCTCGACTAACGCGCCCCACTGTTCCTTCCGCGCGTCGATGAGGGCAACCCTGACGATATCCTTGTCCGGAAAATGCGTGTACTTGGTCCATGAGAACGACGCAGGGAACAACTCGTGGCACTTCGCGGCAATATCTTCCGTGTGCACGCGCTTCGATTCGCCTCCTAGCAAACTCAGGGCGTAAACGACCAACTCGCGGTTGGGCACGCTCAACGGGGAGACGCGAGCTGAGGATGAGCCGCTTCGAGCGCGTGGGTTTCTGCCGGTCGCGTTCATCTACTTGCTCGCGTCTTTCATGTCGCGCATGACTTCTACCAACGTGCTCGGATAGATCCGCAGAGCATCGTACGCCCCCGCACTGCGGCCCATTTGCATTGGGTCACTGTCAAGGCCGCGGAACTGGGCAACCGCCCGTGTAATCATCTCCGCCGGCTTGAAAAGCTGAGGTTTGACGATCGCCCACATACCGGCCGGTCTTTCCTCGACGAATTCACTCATCGCACCAAGGATCGGAAAGACGAGGCCTGGTGACACCCAAACGATCTTCCCGGTCTTCTTGTCCCGGCGACACGCTCGCCCTCCCTTCTTGGTTTCCTCCCAGACGTGCTGTCCGTTCCATCCGGGATGTCGCTCCCAGAACTCGTACTCCTCGATCGCAAACGGCGCTATCTGTACCGTGAACTCGTACTTCATCTTTGATGCGTCATCGGTCTTCTTTGAGTCGTACCACCCTGAAAAATCTGTTAAGCACTGCTCGGGATTCTTGTAGGCGCGCAGCTTTTCCGAGGCGGAGTCGTTGCCCGATACGCCCACCGGCATAAGGAGTCGAGTAAACTGAAGAATCTTGCGTGTGTCGTAGACGTCTTCGTCAGTTTCGCGCTTGCGAATGCGGATGTCCGGTCGGCGTTTGTGGATACTCGCCTCGAGTTCCTCGAGGTGGCCGCGGGCACCAGCCTGTGAAATCGACTTGACGGGCGTCGCGGTATTGCGGGCAATCGCCGTCTCAACGACTTCTTGAGGATCAGGGTCGACAATGATCTCGGCTCGCACAAAAAACGGCGACTCTTCTGCGCTCAGTTTCGCGTCGTCGCCGTATTCCTCGGCGATCCAGCGCCGAATCTCTCCTTGCGATTGCGCGCCGTTCAGGATGCTGGGATCCACAAGCCGAACGACTTTCTTGTTGTCATCGACGTCAATCTCTGACGCCCCAATGACAAAACCGCTGTTACGGGTGATGAACCGCTGCGGCTCCGACTGGATTGTTGTGCGGATCGCGTCGTGGACTCGATTGCGCTTCTTGGGATTATACTCCGCGAGGTAACTGCGGAGATTCTCCCGCGTATCGAGCTTCAGGATCTCAAACGCGGGAAGGTTGGCCACGAACGACTTTACTCCGGTGGCCGACTCGTCAGGGCTCGTCGTATTGCGGAGAAGCTGGTACGAGAGCTGCACACTGACGGACACGCGCGTCCCACCAAGCACTTTCGGCATACTCATTCTCCTTGAGTGTCACTGTCTTTGGAGAGGTGTCGCATCCGCGGCACTCTACAACAGATGACCTCAAGACGGTACGCCCGATTCGACCGGCTGTCAAGGCACTGCCACGATTCGGCGGCGCATTCGCATCGGCAACCGGGCAGTCCCCCCGGGTGCAGCGTTCCAGGTTCGCGGGCGAGGATGCGCCGCGAGTTCGTCGTCGCCGTCTAACGACTGGCGTTGTGCGGCGGCGCTTCCAATAAATGCGGCCGCGGGTGGCGCACCGCCAGTCGGAAGTGTGCGCCAGCGCTGGCCACCAGCGGCCGCTTCCTTAACAGCGCCGTCTGCACCAACGCTTGGTTAGCGCGTTCCTACCGAAGCGCGATAAAGTCGTCGGCCGAAAGCCCGATATCCTTGGCAATCTGTCGGATGAGCACAGGAGAAATGTCGCGTCCAGTATGATCCGGAACGGTGGTGCCGCGGCCGTCAGGATGTCGGAACTGCTTGTGAGAGCCGCGTTGGCGTACCTCGACGAATCCGATCGACGTGAGGATCGCGATGACTTCACGCGGCCGGAGCGGCGGGACGCGTCCCATGCGAATTACGCGACTTCGAGCGTCTGCGTTCCGACGAACTCGGCGTCGAGATCCGGGTCGCCATCCTCGAGCAGCATATCGACGACCTCCCGGAGGTTCGCGCGCAGCTCGTCTAAGGTCTCGCCCTGCGAGTGCGCGCCCGGCCAGCCGGGGATGTACCCGATGAACAGGTTCGTTTCCTGATCGCGCTCAATGACGGCAGTAAAGGTGCGCATCGCGGCTCCGTGGGCGGCTACTGAAATCTCTCCTGATTCCATACCAAGCGCAAATCGCGCTAACGACGATTAGACAGCATCTTATTCTATCGCTGCAGGCGATAGGCTGCAGAATCTTGCAGCCTAACTGCCGCGATGCGTTTGAATATCCAGCACTCCAAGTCAATGCGCCAGCGCGCCTTGGGCGGCGCACGCACGACTGACGCGCGGGGTTTAGGCGGCGACGCCGGTCAGCCTAGCTCGAGTGAACCGCCGAGCGCCGCCGGCAATCAGTCCACCACCCGCTTCGCCCGCCCCCCTATCCCCACCGCCTTCGCTTTCTCCCGGAACCGCCGGTCGTGCCCCAACGGGTGCCCCTCCTCGTCCTGCCACTGGTGCACCATCTCGTGCAGCAGCGTCTCGAGCCCCTCGGCGAAGCCGTGACGGCGCAGGTGGCGCCGCGAGACGGCGATCTCCGCCGGGCGCCCGTGCTGCGGCGGCGCGTAGTGCCCCAGCCGCGCGCGCATCCGCCGCGACACGCGCACCGTCACCCGCTTCAACCCGCCGCCAAACCGCTCCGCGTTGTAGCGCGCATGCCATTCGGCCAGCTTGGCCGTAATCCCTTCATCATCCGGATGCGTGCGTTCGGCGGCTCGAGGGACGCGACGCTCTTCCTCGCCGATCGGGAATGCGATAAGCACGCGTCGCGCGGCCAGCCGCTCCGTTCGCCGCGGCGCCATCAGGAACCGCACGATCGCGCGATGCACTGTCTCGGGTGCCGCAAGGAAAGCGCGATGCACGCGCAGCGTGCTGTCGTTGAGGCTCACCATCACTGACCGGTTGCGCGTCAACGACAGCGTACGCACGCCGCCAAGACCCATGGCCTGCAATCGCGCCAGCAACTCGGCGCCGGTCTTCGGCGCAAGCGCGAACTCGATGGCCAACTGCTGCGCGTCGCGCGACGTCCTGGCCGAGCGCACGCCGCGCAGGCGGCCGATCAGCGCGCGAAGACCCACGACTGCGCCGGCTCAAAGTCACCCGCCGAGACGCTCCACTCCTGCCGCGTGATCGTTATCGCCGCGGCATCCCATGCGATCTCGTGGAAGCTCATTGGACGGCCACCGCGCGACCGGTTGGAGAGGGTGTTCACCTGCGACACGACATAGCGTCGGCCGCCGCGCTCCACCCGCTCCACCTGCGACTCGTGGTCGTGACCGCACAGCACCAGCTCACACCCCGTGGCTGCCACGTCGTCGAGTCCGCCCTCACGCGACACCAGGCCCCAGCGGTTCGACAGCGTGCCGCGCAACACGTTGTGGTGCACCATCAGCACCCGCAGGTCGCCCGCCGCCAACGCGAGTTCCCGCGTCGCCCGCGCCACCTGCGCGGGCCGCATCGCCCCCACGATCGAGAGATCACGGATGCGCGTCGTGAGCGTATGCCACTGCACGCCATGCGATGTGTTGATGGACGCCACCGTCACCCCCGGCGCGCGAAGCGACGGTTCGAGCTCTGCGCTGACCCACTTGCGATAACCGCGATACATCATCGCGCGCGCGCCAAGCCCAAGCGTACACCACCACCACGCAACGTCGTGGTTGCCGGGAATCACCACCGTCGGCGCCGCCGCGCGCGCTCTCTCCATGAACGCGCGCGCCTTCCGGAACTGCCGACGCGTGTTCCGCTGGGTCAGGTCGCCCGAGACGGCGATTACGTCCCACCGCTTCTCCGCGAATCGCCGCTCCACCGCGGCCACAGCCGCCGGCACTTCGGGATGCCCGAAGTGGATGTCACCGACATGGACGAGAGTGGGCACCTACAGCCTGGCGATCACCGCGTCAGTGTACTGATCGGTGGTCGCCGACCCGCCGAGATCGCGCGTGACAACCTTCTTCTCGCGCAACACCGACTCGACGGCCGACGTGATGCGGCGCGCCAGCTCGTCTTGACCGAGATAATCGAGCATCTGGCACGCCGCGAGCATCACCGCGGTCGGGTTCGCAATCCCCTTGCCGGTGATATCCGGCGCCGTGCCATGCACCGCCTCGAAGATCGCCCCGTCCGTGCCGATGTTCGCTCCCGGCGTGACACCGAGACCGCCGACCAGCCCCGACGTGAGATCGGAGAGGATGTCGCCGAACAAGTTCGTCGTCACGATCACGTCGAACCGCTCGGGGCGCATCACAAGCTCCATGGCGCACGCGTCCACGATGCGCTCTTCCACTTCCAGGCGTCCAGCGTAGTCCTTGGCGACCGCACGGCCCATCTCGAGGAACAGTCCCTGCGAATACTTGAGGATGTTCGCCTTATGCACGATCGTCACCTTCCGGCGTCCGTGGCGGAGGGCGTATTCAAACGCATAGCGGTGGATGCGCTCCGCGCCGTATCTCGTCACCACGGCGACTGCCTGCGCCGCTGCGTGTTTGTCGGTTCCGATCTTGATGTAGTTCTCGATGCCGACGTAGAGCCCCTCGGTGTTCTCGCGCACGAGCACGATGTCCACGCCATCGAACCGCAGCCCCGGCAGCACGCTCTTGGCGGGACGCACGTTGGCGTAGAGGTCAAACGCCATGCGCAACGCGACATTGATGGACCGGAAGCCGGTGCCCACCGCCGTCTCGAGCGGACCCTTGAGCGCCACCTTCGTGCGGCGGATGGAATCGAGTGTCGCCTCGGGGATCGGATCGTTCACCGCCTGCACGGCGGCGGTGCCGGCCAACTGGCGGTCCCAAGCGATGTCGGCGCCGGCCGCCTCGAGCAAACGCACGGTCGCATCGGTGATGCTCGGGCCGATGCCGTCGCCGGCAATCAGCGTCACTGGGGTGCTCATCGGAAACCCCGTTGACGTAGAACCGGCATCACGGGGCGACGACGAGCTCGGCCACCCGCGTGGCCAGTTTCTGCAGCAGCGCCGGCGAGTACGATGCAGCGCTATCTCCCATGAGGTCCGCCTGCCAGAGGACAGTGTTGAGCCGCGCATCCACCAAGAGCAGCCGCACCGCCAGCCGACCGCCGTCCTTCCCTTCCTCGGCGCGCAGTTCCACGGGCATCAGCAGGTAGCGCGCGTCGTGCAGCGCCACCACGCGCCGCAGGTTGCCGGCGAGCGGATCGGTAAGCTGCGTGGCTTTCGGCCCCACCCCATTCCTCACCTGGAACGCACCGAGGTTCCGCGGGTCGGTTGAGTACATCGCGTTGCGCTTGGCCGTGCGCTGCACGTCGGCCGGCGTGGCCCACATCCCCGTGAGCCCGCGCTCATTGAGCTGCTCCGACAGCAGGCTGTCGAATGCCGCCCGCATCGCCGCTCCCGGTTGGCCCACAAATGCGCCCGTGTCGGCCTTGTAGAACTGCACCGGCACCACCGCCACCTTCACCGACGAGTACTGCGCAAGCGGGGCCGACGATGGCGGCGCAACCTGCGCCGGGAGCGCCGCGGCAGCAGTCGCGAACAGGAGCAGTAGACGGCGCATTCTCGACCCCGGGGGAAGGTGGACCCTGAAAGGTAGACATGGCACCACCCCGCGCGCGATGCCCATCCGAACTCACACTCTCAATTCGTCCTGTGCTACGCCGTGCGCTGCGGACGCACGAGCACGAGCCCCACGGCCGCCAGGCACGCGCTCGCCGCGCCCACGCTGAACGCGAAGGCACTGCCCTTCCAGTCCCACATCAGGCCGAAGGCCACCGACGCCGGCAACACCGCCGCGCCGATGACGCCGTTGTACCAACCGAAGGCGAGGCCGCGCCGCGTCGCAGGCACGAGGTCGGCCACCAGTGCGCGCTCCACGCCCTCGGTCAGGCCGAAGAAGAGCCCGTAGGCGAGGAAGAGCGCCCACGCATGCCACGTCTCCGTCGCCAGCGCGAAGCCAAGGTACACGAGTGCGTACCAGAGCCAGCCGGCGGCGATCATCGTGCGGCGCCCCACGCGGTCCGACCACGCTCCGGCCGGAATGCTGGTCGCCGACTTCACCACGTGCAGCGCGGCCCAGAGAATCGGAAGCAGCGCAGCGGTGACGCCGAGCTCCGATGCTTTCAGCAGCAGGAACGCGTCGGTGGAGTTGCCAAGCGTGAACAACACCAGCACCGCGAGATAGCGCCAGAAGGAGGCGCCGAGGGGGGCACTTCCGATGGCGTCGAGCGGGGTGGCGGCAATGGCGGCCGGCGTTCCCGGACGCGCCGTTTGATCTCCCTTCTCCCATCTCCCATCTCCCATCTGCCGTTCCTTCACCCCGAACACCGCCACGAGCACCGCAACGGCACCCGGAATCGCCGCCAGCAGAAAGACCGTGCGGACCGACACGCCCACCCACTGCAGCAGCACAAACGCGATGAGCGGTCCGACGAACGCTCCCGCATGGTCTGCCGCGCGCTGCGCGCCGAACGCGCGCCCGCGCTCACTCGCCGCCACCGAGTCGGCGATCATCGCGTCACGCGGCGCCCCCCTGATTCCCTTGCCCATCCGATCGCCCACGCGAATGGCGAGCACTTGCCACGCGGTACCGGCCACCGCCACCAGCGGCCGAAGCACCGCCGCAATCGTGTACCCGGCGACGATGAGCGGCTTGCGTCGCTTCACCTTATCTGACCACCACCCGCTCGCCAGCTTGAGCAGCGACGCCGTAGCATCGGCCGCTCCCTCAATGATGCCCACCCACGCGGCACTCGCGCCCAACGTCGCCGTCAGGAACGCAGGCAGCAGCGGATAGATCATCTCGCTCGACGCATCGGTGAAGAAGCTCACCGCCGCGAGCGCCTTGACCGTGCGCGGAAGGCGCGGCCGCGTCGGCTTGCTCATTGCCTCCCCCGCCACGCGCCGGCCGATGGCGTCAGCACCCGCACAGACTCGTGGTGCACGCCACTCGCTCCTGACACGGCCGCAAACGCCTTCATCCACGACTCGGCGACTTGCTTCGCATTGCCGTCCGCCACGAGCGCCCACACCGCGCCGCCAAAACCCGCGCCGAACGCCGTCGCCGCCACCGCGCCGTGCGCGCGCGCATGCGCCGCGAGCCAGATGGTCTGCGGGACCTGATTCTGCAGCGCCTGCTCCGCCAGCTCCTGCGAGCGCGCCATCAGCGCCGCGGCGGCCGACGCATCGGCGCGCGCGATGGCACTCGCCATTTCGGGCACGATCACCCCAGCCTCCTCGCGATACTGCCGCACACGTGCGCGCAGATACTCGGCGCTGAACGATTCGGTGGCCGCCCCCTCGGCGAGTGTCAGCGCATGGTCCAGCGCGTCCGGCGCCGTAGCCAGCACCTCTGCCAGCGTTCCGTCGCTGCGCCCAGTGTCGGCATTCCACGCCGCTACCAGCGCGCGCACCGAATCGGCCACGCGGTTGTACGCCTGCATCGCGTTGCCCGTCTTCGTGGACCGAATGCCGCTCGTCGCCACGACGATGCGCCAGTGCTCCGGCCACGCCACGCGCTGCACCACCCGCCCGGGGAGATACGCGTACTCGCCCACCATACGTTCGCGCGACGCACAAATCGCGATGTGGTCCTGCGCGCCGCCGCGCGTCCCCACCCCCGTGTCGCCGGCAAACGGACCCCACGCCGCGCCGCTCTCAATCGCCGCGCAGTACTGCGCGAAGGCCAGCTCATCGCCGGCGACCGGCTGCCATTCCGGCGACTCCCAAAGCGCGTTGGCGTCGAACAGGGCCATCGCCAACGACACGACGAACGCGCTCGAACTGCTCATACCCATGGAGGTGGGAATCGTGCTGCCAAGCGCGATCTCCACACCGGTGCGCGCCTGCGGGAAGTCCCGCGCCACCCGCCGCGCCACCGCGGCCAGATACACGGTCCAGCGCGGCTTCGCCGGCACAGCATCGGGGGCAAGCGACAGCCGCGCCGTGGACCTGCTGCGCTGGTCGTACACGCGGATCACCGGCTCCCCGATCGCATCGGCTTTCACATGCATGTGAAATGGCGTGGCGCAGGTGAGCGACGGACCACCGGCATAGTCGGTGTGTTTGCCGACGAGTTCCACGCGGCCGGGAACGCGGTACCGCCAGGTCACGGCGCCACCGCGATGCCGCGCAAGTGCTCGCCGATCGTCGCCACGTCGGCACGCCGCGAGAGGTCGAGCACGCCACTGTGCGCACGCACCACCTGAAATACCTCACCCAGTTCGCGCACCGCGATCATCACCGCGTCCTGCAGCTCCAGTTCACCCCGCACGGACGGCCGCACGCGGCGGCACGCCTCGAAGATGCGCGGCGTGAAGCTCCACAGGTTCATGCTCACCCACCGTTCCGCGCGCCGCGCGAGCGGGTGGTCGGCCGCCGGCTTTTCGACGATGTCACGCAGCACGCCCGATTCGTCTATGTCGAGCAGCGCAAACGCCATCACGCGCTCGCGCTCGATGTTGCCCTCGCGCGCCAGCGCGTCGCCTTCATACGCCACCAGCCCCGCGCCGCCGACGGCGCACAGCGCATCGTACGACGCCACGGGGTAGTAGTTGTCGGAGTTGAGCGCGAGAAACGGCGCATCATGCACTTCGCCCTCCGCCGCCAGCACCGCGGCGGCCGTTCCTGCTGGCTCCGACTGCACCGCCCACCGCAGCTTGACGCGCAGCGGCGGTGACTGCCGCTCGTAGTAGTCCCGCATGATCGCGTGGTCCGGTGCGACCACCAGCGTCACGTCGCAGATGCCGGCATCGGCGAGTGCCGACAGCACAAAATCGAGAAACGGCCGCCCCAGCGTTGGCATCATCCCCTTGTTGCCAGCGTCGGCGGCGCGCGCCTGCGCGTCGTCCAACGCCACCGCGGCCTCGGCCCGCCGCATCCGGGAGCCGAGGCCGCGCGCGAGGATCACCGCCTGCGTGGTGCGCGTCATCTGGTGCCCATCATTTGTCGTGGTCGGGCGTGCTCTTCCAGAAACCCTGCAGCACCTTCACCACGCCGTAGCCGCTGAGCACGAAGACCACGGTGAAGACCATCCCCTGACCGATGTTTCCGTAGAGGTAGCTCCCCGAACCGAACAGCGCGGCATACACGAAGGCGACGCCGAGCATCCAGCCGAGCATGGCCTGTGGCAGCGAGTCGGGAGACGGTCCCACGCCGGCCAGCGCCTGCACATGCTTCCACCCCGGCCCCGCCGGCCGCACGAGCTTGAAGAACTTCACGAGGGTCGCGTCGTCCGTCTTCGGCCCGAGGAAGGTCGCGGTGATCCACACCACCGACGTAACGCCAACCGTGGCGAGCAGCGAGATATGATCGGGAATCGGCGTTCCCATCCGGCGCACGATCTCGAACGCCACGGCCGTGCAGAACGACGCACCCATCGCCGCTACCTCGGCCCACGCGTTGACGCGCCACCAGTACCAACGCAGCAGGTAGAGCAGGCCCGTGCCGGCGCCGATGGAGAGAAGCAGAGTGAAACCGCGGCTCGCCGTTTCGAGCACGAAAGTGAGCAGGGCGGCGAGAATCATCAGCAGCGCCGTCATGAGCCGGCCAACGAGCACGTAGTGCTTCTCGTCTGCTCCTGACTTCATGAAGCGCCGGTAGAAGTCATGCACCAGGTACGACGTCCCCCAGTTGAGATGCGTCGCAATGGTGGACACGTACGCGGCGAGCATGCCGGCGACCATCAGGCCGAGGAAACCGGCCGGGAGGAATGTCAGCATGGCTGGGTACGCCATGTCGTGCCCGATCATCCGCTTGTCCAGGTACGGGAAAGCGGTGCCGATGTCCGCGAGGTTCGGGAAGACGAGCAGGGAACAGAGCCCGACGATGATCCACGGCCACGAACGCAGCGCGTAGTGCGCCACATTGAAGAAGAGCGTGCCGACCAGCGCGTCCTTCTCGCTCTTCGACGCCAGCATGCGCTGGGCGATGTAACTCCCGCCGCCCGGTTCGGCGCCGGGATACCAGACCGACCACCACTGCACCGTGAGCGGCAGGATGAGCACGGTGAGCGTCATCGTCCAGTCGTTGAAGTTCGGGAGGAGTGAGATGACCTGCGGATCGAGCCGCGTGAACAGCCCGTGCAGGCCGCCCACCTCGGGGCGCTGCAGCGAGTAGTACGCCGCGGCGAACGAGCCCGTCATCGCGATGCCGAACTGGATGAAGTCGGTGACCAGCACACCCCACAAACCCGCCACCGCCGCGAACGCGACGTTGAGCATCGCGCACACGAGCAGCGTCTGCCACATTGGCCAGCCGAGCAGCATGTTGGCGATCTTGGCCGCGGCCAGGTTCACCGTCGCCATGATGATGATGTTGAAGAACAGGCCGAGGTAGATGGCGCGGAACCCGCGCACGAACGTCGCCGCCTTGCCCGAGTACCTGATCTCGTAGAACTCGAGATCGGTCAGCACGCCCGACCGGCGCCACATCCGCGCATAGAACATCACCGTCATCATGCCGGTGAGCAGGAACGACCACCACACCCAGTTGTTCGCCACGCCCTTCTCGCGCACGAGGTTCGTGACGAGGTTCGGCGTGTCGGTGCTGAAGGTCGTCGCCACCATCGAGACGCCGATCAGCCACCACGGCGCCGAGCGTCCCGACGTGAAGAACTCGGACGTGTTCGAACCGCCGCGCTTCGCCATGAGGGCGGCGGGGACGAAGGCGACCACGATGGAGATGGCGACGATCCACCAGTCGAATGAGGTCAGATGCATGGAGGCGGATGGGAGATGTGAGACGGGAGACGGGAGACAGCCGGGCCTACGCCTTCCAGTTGCCGCGCGTGAAATCGGGGAACTTGACCGGCGCGCTTCCCTTGGCGACGCTGATCTCGCTAAGCGGGAACGGCGCGCTCCACGCCGCCGAATCATACACGTCAATGTCGGGGACGAGCCCTTCGCGCAGGCACTGCACCAGGCGCCAGGCCATGATGTAGTCCATGCCGCCGTGCCCGCTGTTGCGCGCCGCCTGGCCGAGCTGTGTCCAGAGCGGGTCCTCGAACTTCGTCTTCCACGCGTCGATGGATCCCCAGCGCTCACCGCCGGCCTGGCCGTCAACATAGATGCGCGCCGGGTAGTCCTCGAACACGCCCTTCGTTCCCTGCAGCGCATTGAGGCGCGAGTACGGGCGTGGGTTCGAGACGTCGTGCTGCAGCAGGATGGTGCGCCCCTTCGCCGTCTTGATCAGCGACGAGTTGAGATCGCCCGTGACGTACTGCTCCTGCCACTTCGGATTCGCCTTGTCCTGAACCGTCGCCTCGCGATGGAGCGTGAGCCCCCGCTCTTCGGTGCTCATCGAGACCATGAAGTCGAACTTGTCGCCCTTGTGGATGTCGAGATACCACGCCACCGGGCCGAGCCCATGCGTCGGATACAGGTTCGCGTTGTTGGTCGTGTGCCACCGGCGGCGCCAAAGCCCTTCGTCGCGGTCTTCGAACAGGATGCCGCGCAAGTCGTGCAGGTAGGCCGCCGCGCCGTGCAGCGGCTCGCCGAAGACGCCGGCGTGCACCATGCGGTTCACCAACATCTCGTTGTACCCGTAGTTGCAGTTCTCGAGCTGCAGGCAGTGGCGGCGGTGCTTCTCGCTCGCATCCACCAGGTCCCACAGCTCCTTCAGCGTCATCGCGAACGGGCATTCGCTCGCCACGTGCTTGCCCGCCTTGAGCGCGGCGAGCATCACCGGCACGTGCCATTCCCATGGCGTGGCCGTATAGATGAAGTCAATGTCGTCGCGCTGCACCAGCTGCCCGAAGGCGCGGTCGCCGTCTGTGTACAGCGCCGGCGCCGGCTGGCCCGCGTCGGTCACCATCTTGGCGGCCCGCTGCGCCTTGTCCGGCACGGTGTCGCAGAGCGCGGTGATACTCACGCCGGGGCAGCCAAGAAAGTCGTGCAACACCGAGCGGCCGCGAAGCCCCGTGCCAACGATTGCGATGCGCACCGTTTCGTGCCGGTCGAACGGCACCCCGTTCATGGTCTTCGCGCCGGCCGGCGCCGTCGGCGCGAGGTCCGGATGCGAACCCGCCGTCACCGATTCGGCGACGGCTGGGAAGGCGGCGCCCGAGGCACCCAGCGCCGCGCCGGCGAGGGCAGCGGATTTCAGCAAATCGCGTCGGCTCAGGCCGGCGCGATCATCGGACGGCGGCGTCATGGAAACCCCTCATCGCAAGACGGGAAGAAGTTACCCGGGCGAGCATGAGAGCGCGAGCGCAAAACGCCCCGCCGCGGTCCTCCGCTGGCGGGGCGCTCTCTTCGTCCTGCCTCAGGTCAGTCGCGTGGCTTGCGCGGCTGCGCCGTGCGCGCCTCGCCGCCGCTGCTGGTGGAACTCGTTGACCCAGCGCTTGACGACGAGCCGGACGACGAACCGGATGTGCTGCCGCTCGCGCTTCCCGAGTATCCGGCGGAGGACGGTGACGGCGACGAGCCGCCGTCGCGACGCGTGTATCCCTGTCCCTTCACCGCGACGCCGCTGCTGCTTCTGGAGTCCTCCGACGCGCGAGGCTCCACGATGATCAGCTGCGGACCCGTGTAGTAGCCGGTCGTGTACCGGCCGTAACCATAGCCAGGCCAGTATCCGTATCCATAGCCGTAGCCAGAGCCATAGCCGTAGCCATAGCCGTATGTGCTCAGCCCGTAGTAGCCCGGATAGCAGCTGTCGCCATAGTAGCCGTACGCTCTCATGCGGTCACCGTAGCCGCAGTCCCAGGTGCTCCCGTACCGGCCGGTGCGTCCGTACGCCTCGGCCCCACCATACGTCGCCCCTCGTACGACCGCGCCGGAGCCCTCGGCCGACGCGCGCCGTACCGCGAACCGCTGCGGATACGCCATCGCGACCATCAGGTCTATCATGCGCGGCGGCATACCGGCATCAGCGAGGCGCACCAGCTGCCTGCCGTCGAGCGCAAAGGCCTGGCCGAGTTCATGCAACCACGCCTCAGCCACGGCGGCGTCAACCTGTGTGGCAACTTCGAGAACGTCCTCCGGCTGCACGTCTCCGCCAGCCTCCGCACGCACCGAGCGGATCGAAAACGTCTCCGGCGTCTCCGAGAATCGCACGACAGCCGAATCCTTGATCTCTCCGCCGGGATCGAGCTGCAGCGTGCGTCCCGCCGCACGGTATCGGACAACGCGGGCGCTCGCGCGAGCGCCGACGACGCTTCCCTGCACCTGAAGGAAATCGCCTCCAGCCGAGATGGCGAAGATGCCGCTCCCCTTCACCGTGGTGCTTGGAGCACACTGAAATTCGGAACGCAGCAGAAGGCGCCGGCTATCCGTCGACCACGTGGCCGACTCCCAGCCCGGGCAACGATCCATGGTCCGCGGCGTGCGCGCGCCAGTGGCATTCACGCGTTCGAGATGGACCACGACGCCGTTCTCGATCGTGGCCACGTCCACCCCCGCACCGCGCGGCGCGGGCACAACGCACACCAGCCCGTCCGTCACGCTGCCCGTGCGAGCGTCGGGCGTTGGCGCGGTCGTCGCAACCCAGCAGCCGAGCCACGGCTGCCAGCGCGCATCGGGAACCTGGGCGCCCACCGGACCTGCGAAGAGCGCGCCCGCGATTGGCAGGACAGCCGCAGTGGCGAACAGAGGGCGCAACAGTCTATTGGATTGCATGTGTCGCCTCTCAGAAGCGGAACGTCAAACCGAGGGTCGCCGACACCCCCGACAGGTCAATGCGATCGAAACCAGAGAAGTCATTGCTCATGCGCGCGCTGGCGCGGTCGTAGCGCGTTTCGGCCACCAACCCCACCTTCGGCGTCATCGCGTACTCCACACCCGCCGCGCCGTATCCGCCATACGACCACGCATCCGACCGCAGCGTCGAGTGGAAGACGGCGAGCGTCTTGTAGTCAACAAAGTCACCCGATTGCCGGAAGCGCGACCAGACACGGCCCGCGCCGCCGGCTACGTACGGCGCAAAGCGCGCTGGCACCCACGCCAACCGGCCAAGCGTGCGGCCAGGCGGCACCAGGTAGTAGCGCAGGCCAAGCATCATCGGCATCCGGCGCAGGACAGTGGATTGCTTGATGGGCAGTTCCTTGTTGTCCACCCAGTCCCGGTACTCGCTCGGCACGGAACGGCCTGAAGAGCCGACGCTGAGCTGCAACGCGAGTCGGTCGGTGACGAACACGGCGATATCGCCGGACAAGGCGCTTGCGCCGAAGTCACCTCGCCCAAGCGTCAGGTGCTCCTGGACGAACGAAAATACGTCGCTGCCGGCCGATGGCTGCGCGAACCCTCCGCGGACCGAGATGGTGCCGTGGGGCGCACCGAACAGGAAGCCGTTGCCTGCCATCGGTTGAGCCGCAAGCACGATTGGCGCGCCCACCGCGCAGATGCAGAGCGCGACGCGCACCGATTTCCTCAAGCGACACATGTCTGTTTCCTCGCAAAGCGAGAATGTCACCGATGGACTTCTTCTGCTTCTACGCTACACCGATCAGCGAAAAAAGATCAAGCTTGCGACGTAAGGCTTTCCCTGAGCAGCCTCCAGCCGCAGGCCAGCGGCTGTCACGCCCTGCTTCTCACCTCGGCGTCGTCCCCGACCGTCACTTCTCCCTTCACGCCCTCGAGCACCACCCGATCCCCGACGAGCGAGTTGGACAGCGTGCATCGCGCCAGCATGCTCTTGGCACCGATGAGCGAATGGCTCACCGTGCAACTCAGCAGTTTCGACCCCGCCAGGACGCAGACGTTCGGGCCGACGGTCGAACCGGTCAGCACGACTCCGTCCTCGATATACACGGGATCAATGATCGTGCAATCCTCCATGTCCTTGGGCCGCCGCGCGAGCCCCTTCAGCAGCATCACGCGGTTCGTGTCGAGCAGGGTGTCGAGCTTCCCTGCATCGTACCAGCCGGCCACGTCGAGCACCTTCAGCTTGGCGCCGTGGTCAATCATGTACTGGAACGCGTCGGTCAGGTAATACTCGCCCAGGTTCGTGGGCGACTTCAGCACGTGGTCAATCCCCTCAAACAGACGCTTCCAGTCGCGGATGTAGTAGAGCCCGATGTTCGCCCGCTTCGAGATGGGCGTCTTGGGCTTCTCCACGATCTTCGTCATGTGGCCGTTGGCGTCGGTCACCACCACGCCGAAGCGCTGGTAGTCCTCCACCTCCTTGGTCCAGATGATCCCGTCGTCCGGGCTCGTCCTGATCACGCCGAGGTCGGCGTCGAAGATCGTGTCCACGAAGATGATGAGGACCGGCTCGTTCACGTGCGCCTTGGCGAGCGCCACCGCTCCCGCCGTACCGTCTTGCACCTTCTGCTCGATGAAGCGCGCCGGCAGGTCGGAGTAGGCCGCGCGCGCATGCGCCTCCACTACCTCCTTCAGGTGCCCGGTGATGTAGATGATCTCGCTCACGTCGCCCAGTTTGCGCACGTCGTCGAGCACGTAGTCCATCACCGGCTTGCCGCACACCTTGAGCATCGGCTTGGGCACCGTGTGCGTGTGCGGACGCAGGCGCGTCCCCTTCCCGGCCAGCGGAATGATCACTTTCACGGCGCGCTCGTCCCCTCTCGACCATAGCGGTCGGTCAGTCGTACGACGTCATCCAGGTGCGGCGTGCTCGCCTCGAGCACATCGCAGTCGGTCACCGCTTCCATCTGGTGGATCACCCCGGGCGTGTTGCGGTAGCTCTCGCCCTCGGCGAACGGCACCTCCACCAGTCCGCGACCGTCCTTGAAGTCCACACGGTAGATCATCCGGCCGCGCAGCAGGTGGATCGTCTCGTCCTTCTGGTGGTGGTACTGCACACTCAGCGCCTGTCCGGCCTTGATGTGCAGCACCTTGCCCACGTAAAGCCCGGTATGGGCCCAGATGATCTCGTGCCCCCACGGTTTCGGCACGATCGTCACGTTGCTTTTTCCGTCCACGTCAGCTCCTCAGTGGTCGCGCCGTCATCGCGCTCGGTGTCGTCACGCATGCGGTCACGCACTTGCCGCAACCCGTGCAGGCGGCGCCGATGAAGGGCCGCGTCATCTCATCCAATTGTATCGCCGCGTCGCCCACCGGGCAGACCCGCGCGCACACGCCGCACTCGATGCCCTGAAAGGCGAGGCATCGCCGGTCGTCCACGCCAATCACCGCCATCCGCACGTCGCTCCAGCCGTTCGTCGGCGCCAGCAGCGCGCCGGTGGGACAGGCCGTTACGCACGGCATGTCCGCGCACATGATGCATGCGCGGTCATCCACCTCCAGCACCGGCGTCCCCGCCGCGATGCCATGCGTGGATGAGAGCATCCGGATGGCCAGCGCCGGGCAGACGACCGCGCACTCGCGGCACCGCGTGCACGCGGCGAGAAAGGCCGGCTCGGCGATGGCCCCCGGCGGCCGGATGAACGGCACGGGCGACATCTTGTTCGACACGGCGTCCACGACCTCACCCAGCAGGCGCGACAAGCCGTGCGAGAAGAAACCGCGCCGGTCGAGGGGAGTGTCTGCCATGGCATGTGAAATTGCCCCCGCGTGGGACGAAACGACAGGGACAACCGCCCGCACGCCATCAGGCACGGGCGGACGAGCCTTAGCGGTTGACTATGGCTCCGTGCGGCCGTTGGAATAGAGCAGATCCTTGCCGAGCTTGATCCACCAGACCTCGCCGCCCTTCACCCACATCCCCCCCAGCCGCGGTGGCCCCGGCGGCAGCGTCATCCGCGGCATCCGGATCTCCCACTTGCTCACAAACCAGAGGCCATTGGGCAGCCGCGTGAACTCCACGTCGCCACCTGGCTCCGCGCGCTGCATCGCGATGGGGAGTCCCTCATAGATGTACTCCATGCGGCGCAGCTCGTTCGAGGCGCGGTCGAGCCAGAGCGTGCCGCTGACGTCCACGTAGGTGCGCTTGAACTGCTGCGGCCGAAACGTCAGGCCAATCCACCCCGCGCGCTCACCCGTTCCCGCAGCGAGCCCCAGGCAGTGCGTGGACGCGAAGCTGTCCGAGAGCAGCACGTCCGCATCGGGTGCGTAGTACGCGGTAGCCGTGAAGTCCTGCTGCATGTATCCCACCGTCGCCAGCGAGTCGGGAGGCAGGCTTTGGAACGGCTTGAACGTCACCCCTTCCTGGAACTTCAGATCGGGCGATGACGTTCCACGTCCCCCGATCGAGCGCGCCTGCTCGTACACGCTGAGCCGCGCCAGCGGATCGCCATCGCCCGACTTCAGCGTTGAGGCAAGCAGCGCCTTGCGCGCCTCCTCGAAGACCGTCGCGACGTTCGCGCCCGCTGTCCCCGTCTGCCGGCAGCTCGACGTCACCTCCGTGGTCACAGCGGCCAGCACGATGGGATCGTTGGGAAGGACCGTGCGCATCTCGCGTTTCGCCCCGGCCGCGAGCGTGAACTCGCCGATGGGCACCGGTCGGTGGCCAATGCGCAGCGCGCGCAGACGCACCAGCCCCGGCGAGACCGCCAGCCCGTAGCGCCCGCTACCGTTGGTCAGCACGCGCGCCAGCACGCTGTCCTGCACGCCGCGCGAGGCCACGACAATGACGCCGGCAGCCGGCGTGCTGTCGGCGCGCAGCAGCGTTCCCTGCACCGACTGCGCGGAGGTAACGGCCGGCATCGCAGCCAACACTAGCGCGGCAGTCCGGCCCCACTGCAAGAGCGAATGCGCCGCACGAATTCTCACACCGGGGAATCTAGCGCGGGGCAAGACGTTGGCGCCCGGCATCCCGTTGGAAAAACAAATGGGCGGCCACCAGGCCGCCCCCTCTCGTTCCTCGTTCCTGCACTCTTCACCCTTCACCAAGCCCCTACCCCCTCCTCGTTCCGCTACCGCACCAGCCGCGCTTTCAGAACCCCCAGCCGCCGCCTCACCGACCCGTCCATCACCGTATCGCCGACGCGCACGATCACGCCGCCGAGGATGGCCTGGTTGACGTGCACATGCGGCACCACCGTCTTGCCCAGAGCCTTGGAGAGCGACGCCGTGAGTGATTCGCGGTCCGCGTCGGTCAAGTCGCGCGATACCGTCACGCGCGCGTGCACCCGCCCTTCCTCGGCGTCGCGCAGGTTGTTGTACTCCTGCGCGATCTGGCCGAGCAGCATCTGCCGGCCGTTGGTCACCACCTTCTGGACGAAGCGCACGAAGTGCGTGGGCGCCTTGCCCGTGAGGGCCTTGCCCAGCACTTCGTTCTTCGTGGCCCCGCTCACCTGCGGCGCCGCGAGAAAGCGCTTGAACGTCTCGTCGCGCTCCAGCGTCTCAGCCAGGCCGTTCACGTACGCGCCGTATGCGTCGCGCGCGTTGTCCCGCGTCGCGAGCGTCAGCAGCGCGTCCGCGTAGTTCCGCCCGATCGCAGAACTGTGCATTACTTGGTCCCGATGGCCGAGAGGTACTTCTCGACGAGCACGCGGTTGGAGGCGTCGTCGAGGTTCTTCTCGATCACCTTGCTCGCGCCGGCGATCGCCAGTTCCACCGCCTCGCGGCGGAGGGCGGCAATGGCACCCACCTTCTCGGCCTCGATGTCGCGCTTGGCGCGCTCGAGCATCTCACCCTGCTGCTGGCGCGTCTGCTCCAGCAGGTCGGTGCGCATCTTGTCGGCCGTTGCGCGGCCGTCAACGATGATCTTCTGCGCATCGTTGCGCGCGGCGTCGAGATGCTGCTTCTGTTCGGCGAGCAGCGCGGCCGCGGCGTCACGGTCGGCCTTCGCCTGGTCCATCGCCTCACGCAGCGCCTGCTCACGCCCTTCAACCGCGGCAAGGATGGGCTTGAAGGCGAACTTGGACAGGACGAAGTACAGGACCGCGAAGATGAGCAGCGTCCAGAACATCAGGCCGCCCACCGGCGACAGCAGCCCGCCGCTCGGCGCCGCGCCCTCGCTGGCGAACGCCGGCATCGCGGTGACGGCGACAAGCAACAGGAGGCGGATCAGAAAGGAACGCATGGGATGTCAGTCAGCGGGAAAAGAAAGGAGCGGTCGGGCGCAAACCCCGGGGCTCGCGCTCGGCCGGATGTCCTAGAACTTGCTCTGGATAAGGAACGTCACAACGACGGCGAACAGTGCGGCGCCTTCGATGAACGCGGCGAAGATCAGCGCGGCCGTCTGGATTTTGGCGGCAACTTCCGGCTGGCGGGCCATGCCCTCAACGGCCTGACCGCCGACGCGGCCGATGCCAAGGCCGGCGCCGATGATGGCGAGACCGGCGCCAATGCCGGCGCCCATCATGGCCCACGCGCCCATGTACTCCTTGGAATACTCAGCCGTCGCCTGCAACAGGGGGAACATCATCGTCGTAACTCCGAATCTTGAAGTGGTACTGCCTCAGCACCCGCAGCAGGTCTCCCCGCCACCATCCGCCTCCGGACCCCGGGGCCCAGCGGAAATCACCGGAGCGACCGTCCGGCTACTCAAAGCGCCAGTGGGTGATGCCAGCGCCGTCAAAGAAGATACTGTTGTCTGTCTGTTGTTTCTCTGTTGTCTCTCTGTCGGTTAGTGATGTGACTCCCTCACCAGCCCAATGAACACCGACGAGAGCAGCGTGAAGATGAACGCCTGCAGAAACGCCACCATCAGTTCCAGCAGCATGATCGCCACCGCCATGAGCACCGGCCCTGGCGCCACGAGATAGCTCTGGAAGGTGAAGATCAGTCCGATGAGCGCCAGCACCACGATGTGCCCCGCCGTCATGTTGGCGAAGAGACGGATGGCCAGCGCGAACGGCTTGGTGATCTTGGAGATCAGCTCCACCGGGCTCAGGATCAGCGACATCGGCACGCGCATGTACAGCGGCATGTCGTGCGGCCAGAAGATGATCGTGTTGATGTAGCCCTTGCCCAGCGCGCGCATGCCCGCCACCTCGATGACGATGAACGTCATGATGGCGAGCGTCGCGGTCACCGAGATGTTGCCGGTGGCGGTGGCCATGTACGGCACGAGGCCGAGCAGGTTGGCAATCAGGATGAAGAAGAAGATCGTCAGCAGGTAGGGCACGAAGCCCTCGCCGCGATGCCCGACGTTCGGAAGGATGACCTCGTTGCGCATGTAGAGGACCATCGCCTCGATGCCGCCGGCCAGCCCCTTGGGCGGCAGGCCCTGCGCGTGGCGCCTGGCGTGCGAACGCGCCGCGCCGACGAGCATGACGACGGCGATCGTCGCCACCACCCACAGCATGACCACGAGCTTCGTCGGCGACGTGTCAACGTGGAACTTGCCGACCACCGGCAGCGGAATGTCGAAGCTCGGCCAGCCGGAGGGCAGCGTCACCGCGCGGGCGAAGCCGTGCGCCGCATTGAAGGACGGGAGTTCCAGGTGCTTCCCGTCCGTGATGTGCGGGGTGATGATGTCTGCTTTCTCGGCAGCCGGCGCGCGCGCCGATTTCTGTGCCTGGGCCTGCGCGCCCAGCGGGGCGGCGGCAGCGAGTGCGAGTGCGAGTGCGAGTGCGAAGAATCCAGACTTCATGGCTTGAGAAAGACGGGTTCGATCAGCGTGGAAACAAAGAAGAACGCAGCCAGGCTCAGCAGGGCGGGCGCCGGGGGAAACCCCATCAGCCCTGTGCCGATCAGCGCGTGCAAGACCAGGGTAAGGAACCGCAGCAGCATCCCCGCGCCCCAGCCGGCAATGACGTGCGCCGGTACGATGACGCGGACGAACAGGAAGCCGATGATTTGGATGCCCAGCGCGATTCCCGCCGAGAACCAGACCGCCTGCTGGGCTATCGGCTCGGTCCAGAACTGCGTCAGCAGCCAGGCCAATCCAACGATCAGCAGCAGCGACAACCCTGCAAACACCAGGGTGCGCTTCACTTCCCCTCCTTCTCCAACCGGTCCTGCTCCTCCTGCCACCGTTCGACCGCTTTCAGGGAGCGATACATGCTGTAGAACGCCGCCGATGCACCGGTGAAGACTCCGAGGATCATGAACCAGGGCGAGGTGCCCAGCTTGCCGTCCACCCACCGTCCGATGTAGAGGAACAGGAGGAGCGACAACACGAACTGTAGCCCGAGCCCCATGAACTGGGCCCCAGGGCCGAACCCGAACGCCCCCCGATTCAGCAGCGATTCGGCACGCTTTCGCGCGTCCTTCGAGTTACTCGCCACAACCTTAGAAAATATCCGCTCGTGAGGTCCATTGCAAGCGAGAAAAGCGGTGGAAACCGCTGAACCCGCGCACGACGGAGCCCCAGAACGGGCCGTCTTCCGCGTGGACAACTCACCACGTCCATCCTTGCCGGGATCCACAGATGGGTCATTCGGCAATACGCGGCGTCAGAACCGCGTCAGGTCATTTTGACCGATACACCAAGTGCCCATCGTATCGTCACTTGGCGGGTGACCATCGGTTTGACGGATCGTCAAGCTGTCAGTAAGTTGAACGGGGAACCTAGTTGATCCCGATGGGTCGGGATCACAAATGTTTCGCCCTCTTGGCGAAGAGAATGAACGGTCGCGTCACTTTCGGGATAATGGTGGTTGCTGTGCTCGCCTTTGCGTGCACCCGTTCGCGCACACCAGAGTCGCTTTCCGCCACAAAATCCGAACACAAGAAAGGCGCCGCCGTCGCGTCGGCGCTCGACGTGCGCGTGGATGACGCCGTGCACTTCGCGCTCCACGTGATGAATGAAGGCGATCGCAAGGTCGAGCTCAATTTCAAGGACGGCATGACGCACGACATCGCCGTCCTCGATGAGCATGGCCGCCAGGTGTGGCGCTGGAGCGACGGACGCCTGTTCACCGCCGTCTACCAGAACCGCGTGCTGCGCCGCGACGAGACGCTTTCGTTCTCGGAATCGTGGAAGTCGCCGGCGCCGGGGCAGTACACGGCGGTGGTGCGCCTCGTGTCGCAGAACTATCCACAGGAGCAGCGCGTCTCGTTCGCCGTCCGCTGAACGCTTCGCCGCCTGCCGCGTATTTGAACGGGCGCCCTTCCAGTCGGAAGCGGCGCCCCTAGTTTTCGCTGTCGCACTTCCGTCTCCCATCTCCCGTCAGCCCTTCGTGCCTCACGATAACCACGACCTCGAGCTTCTCGACCGCCTCAAGGTCGCGCACCGGCAGATTGCCGACGAGATCGGGCGCCGCATCATCGGCCAGCACGACATCGTGGACAGCATGGTGTCGGCCATTCTCGCCGGCGGCCACGTGCTGCTCATCGGCGTGCCTGGGCTGGCCAAGACCCTGCTCATCCAGACGATCGCCGAGACGCTCGACCTGCAGTTCTCGCGCGTGCAGTTCACGCCCGACTTGATGCCGAGCGACATCACCGGTACGGAGTTGCTCGAGGAAGACCACGGCACCGGCAAGCGGTCGTTCAAGTTTTCCAAGGGGCCGGTCTTCGGGAACATCGTGCTCGCCGACGAGATCAACCGTGCGCCACCGAAGACGCAGGCCGCGCTGCTGCAGGCGATGCAGGAGCACACGGTGACGGTGGCCGGGAACACGTATCAGCTCCCCGAGCCGTTCTTCGTGCTCGCGACGCAGAACCCCATCGAGCAGGAGGGGACGTACCATCTCCCCGAGGCGCAGCAGGACCGTTTCATGTTCGAACTTCGCGTGGGCTATCCCACGCAGGAGGAGGAAGAACGGATCGTGAGCACGACGACGGGGGCCGGCACGCAGGAACTGCGCGCCGTGCTCACCGCCGAGGAGATCCGGGAGATGCAGCAGCTGGTGCGCCGGCTGCCGGCGCCACCGAGCGTGGTGAAGTTCGCGGTGGAGATGGCGCGCAGCACGCGGCCCGGTGAGCCCGGGGCGAGCGAAATGGTGCGCAAGTACATCGCGTTCGGGGCGGGCCCGCGCGCGGGGCAGTATCTGGTGCTGGGGGCGAAGGCGCGGGCGGCGATGGACGGGCGACCGGTGGCCGACCTCGACGACGTGCGGGCGATCGCGCTCAGCGTGCTTCGGCATCGCGTGGTGCTCAACTTCCAGGCCGAAGCCGAGGGCGTCGGGGTCGAGAAGATTCTGAATCTGAAGTAGCAACGCGGTCAGAATGACGCGGCTGTGACGCCGCCTCATCATTTCCTCGCATGGATCACGACGGAGGAGTCCTGCTGGTCGTTCGCGGGCTGGGCCGTTCCGAGGTGACGCTCGGCGCATTGTCGCTCGTCCCCGAGGCCGGGATGCTCTTCCCGCTGGCGCTCGTGCTGGCCCAGCGCGCGGGCGAGCGGATTCCGCGCGCCGAGCTCACGGAGCTCCTCTGGCCCGGATCAGACGAAGCGGCGGGACGCCACTCGCTTCGGCAGGCGCTGTACCGGTTGCGCAAGGCTGGACTCCGGATGGACGACGGCACGGACGACGTGCGCGTGGACCCCGCGTTTGTGGACAGCGACCTGTCGGTGGTGCTGCGGCACGATTGGCCGTACGTGGCCGAACCGGCAGAGATCGAGCGCGCCGCGAGCTTCTTGCCCGGCTTCGCGCCTCCCGAG
The DNA here is from genome assembly GCA_947085385.1 of uncultured Gemmatimonadota bacterium. Lineage (GTDB taxonomy): Bacteria > Gemmatimonadota > Gemmatimonadetes > Gemmatimonadales > Gemmatimonadaceae > PNKL01. The sequence goes on from CAMTWA010000004.1 coordinate 139,700, forward strand.
CAGAACCCGCTTGACGAGTGGCTCGAACAGCTGCGCGCGCGGTTGTCGGCGCAGTATCGGCGCTCGACGCTGCACCACATTGCACTCAGCCGACGCGAGGGACGCTGGGCCGAGGTGGAGCATTGGGGACTCATGTGCCTGCAGGCCGATCCGCTGAACGAGGAGGCCACGCTGGCGCGCGCCGAGGCGACGGCGATGGTCGGCGCGAAGAACGCGGCAGTGGAGATCCTGGACACCTACCTGCGCGAGATCGGCGAGCGCGCCAAGGTGATCGGCTTGCCGGCGCGGTTGCTGAAGCGGCGCATCTCGGAGCTGACCGACACGACCGGGCGGCGCGTGACGGCGACGTCGGCGCCATTTGTCGGGCGTCATGCGTTGCTCGCGCGCGGACAGGACGTGCTGGCGCAGGCGCGCGGCGGCGAGGCGACGGTGTTGTGGTATGTCGGGCCGCCGGGGATCGGCAAGTCGCGCCTGCTCCGCGAGATGGCGCGCGCGGCGCGCATGGCCGGGTGGTGCGCGGTCACAGGCGGGGGGCGACCGTCGCATGAGGATCGCCCGTTCGCGCTGCTGACGGACCTACTGCCGCACCTGCTGGAGGCTCCCGGGGCACTGGGGGCCGACCCGCATGCGCTGACGCTGATGCGGCAGATGGGGCGAGCCGACACCGGTGAGGAACCGCTGGCGCCCGAGGAGGCGCGCGGGCGGCAGTACGCGGTCTACCTGTCGTGGGTGGAGTTGATGGATGCGGTGCTGGGCGAGGCGCCGCTGGCGGTGTTCGTGGATGATGCGCACTGGGCCGATCCCATCACGCTGCTGATGTTCGCTCGGCTGCTCGAGAGCCGGCCGACGGCGCGGCTGGCGGTGATCCTGTCGGCGCGTCGGATTCCCTCGCGTGAGGACAATGCGGCACAGCGCCTGCTGGGGGCGGCGCAGGAGCGCATCGCGCCGCTGACGGACGAGGAGATGCGCGCCTTCACGCAGGCGGCGGGGCTCGGAGCCGATGCCGCGTTCGAGGACGTGACGCGGCGGCTGGGGGCAGCGAGCGGCGGCAATCCCCTCTTCCTCGGGCATCTGGTGCATCAGCACCAGACGCATCGCGAGCTCACGACGGTGCCGCCGGACCTGGCGACGCTGATTGACGAGCAGATCCGGCAACTGTCGCGCGACGCGCTGCGGTTGTTGCAGGCATGTGCATTGCTCGGGCAGCATGCGACGCTGCCGCGGGTGGAGCGGGTGCTGGGGGTGGAGGCGCCGTCGCTCGTGTCGCCGTTTGGGGAACTCGACGACATGTTGGCGCTGCCGTCGGAGCCCGGGCAGCAGCTGGCGCCGCACGATTTATGGACGGAGCGGGTGCGGCGCGGGATGACGGCGGGGGTGTTTCGGAGCATGGCGGTGAGCGCGGCGCGGGTGCTGGAGGCGGACGCGCCAGCGGACGGCGGGATCGAGATCTACTGGGACGCGGCGCGGCTGTACCAGGAGAGCGGCGAGAAGCAGCTCGCGTACGCGACGATGATGCGGTGTGCGGAGTATTTGATGAGGACAGGAGCCGCGTCTGACGCTAGCCGTGCTTACGACGTCGCCGCGTCGTACGCCGCCAATCCGCTAGCCGAATACGCCGCGCTGCAGGGGCGCATCCGCGCACAACAGACTGAGGAATTCTGGGAGGAACTCCTCGAGACGATTGTCCGGGCAGCCGCACTCGATATCTTCCGGACGCCCGATGAGCTAGCCGGCCTTGAGCTGGCTCGCCTCGGCGCGGAGTGGTGGCTGGGCACGGGCGAAGCGTCGATGTCGGCACGCTTACGTGAGATTGCGATCGACGAGCAGTTGTCGACGAAATTCCGCCTAGCTGCCGCGGTGCTTGGAATGTCCGCCGCCGACAATACCCAGGACGCCGACGGAATCACTTGGTTCTATCGTGCGACTTGCGACCTCGACGCCACTGATGGTACAGATGAACTGGCGGCGCTCAAGTGTACTGTTATCTACGAAACTGCGATCGGCGATCTGGAGAAAGCCGAGTACGCCGGCGGCCGGCTGGTCACGCTTGCACGACGATTGCAGGACAACGCCGAACTTATCAGCGCACTCAAGTTCGCCCACTACCCCGCACGTCGCATGGGAGCGTTTCCTAGTGCGCTGGAGCGGCTACAGCAAGCGGCACGAATCGCTGAGCGCTACAAGCGACCCCACGCGCAAGCCACTATTGCCGATCTGTTGGCTGGCCTTCATCTCGACTATGGCTTCTACGACGAAGCGATCCAGTTCTCTCGCCAGGTCACCGACCACCCGAAGGCGCTCGGGGGGGCTTTCCGCCAGCAGTCGGCACTTGATACGCGCGCCTTGGCCTTGTGTCTTAGCGCCCGTTACGAGGAAGCTCGCCCACTCGTAGCGCCAGCCCTACAGGTCATATCGCGCGGCACACAACGAGCGCATTTCATGAGTCTGGCTGCTACCCTATTGCTTGCCTGCCACGACAAGGACGCAAACGCGGTTGAGGAGTGCCTGCAGGCGATCGACAAGGCGCGGCAGCGGCTGTTCCGACACTCGGGGCCAGATCTGATCGCGATAGCGTACGCTTCAGGGTTGGCCCTCAATCGAGGTACAAAGAGTGCGACGGATTTCGCGAGATGGTACGCGATGGAGGCGCGGCGAGATACTCTCGCACTGCCTCGTCAGCTTTCGGAGCTGATAATCGCCTAGAGGACTCGAGACTGCGTCGATGGCCGCGCGGCCTGGTCGCCCTCAGACGCTCCGTGACTTCCATCGGCTGGGTACTCACGCGCGGCTATTTCGACCTCGAGACACAACTCCGCCCACTTCTCGTCCTCAAGGACTGTCTCGCACAAACGCGGGTCAAACTGTATCCCCGCCACTCGCGCGATTTCCTCACGGACCTCCGCCAGCGACCGCGGCGGTCGGTACGGCCGCACAGTTGTGATTGCATCGATGGTATCCGCAATCGTGATCACCCTTGCCCCGAGCGGAATCTCCGTTCCAGCAAGACCGTCAGGATACCCTTTGCCAGACCACATCTCATGATGGCCGCGTACAAGCGGAACCAAGTCAGCGAAGTGCGTCACCTTCCCAACGAGCACCGCCCCTTTCGCCGAGTGCGTCTTCATTACTTCAAACTCGGCGTCCGATAGCCGACCAGGCTTTCGAAGGATCGGGGCGAACTCCTCATGGATCTTGCCCACGTCGTGCAAGAGGGCGGCTGTGCCGATCTGCTCGACCATGCGAGCGCTCATGCCGGCGGTTCGAGCGATCACTCGGCTGTAGCGCGCGACCCTCTGTGAATGGCCGGAGGTGTACGGATCGCGCGCTTCAATTGCGGCAACCATCAGCTGCAGCAGTTCTTCGTTGATGCGTTCGAGATCGAACACCGTCTTGTACAACTGCCGAACGCCGATCATGGGCAACGCAAGCAAGGCGGACCACGCGGGACCAACCTTCGCATACATCACTGCAAAGACGAGGACCAGTGGGAACGCCAAGACATCGTTCATGAGAGTGCTGCGAGACGCTACATACAGCTCTCGTCTTAACGACGAACGATTCACAATGGACAGGACGCCACTGACCACCGCACGATTCGTCGTCATGTAGGTCGCAAACATGGCGACGAATGCCGGGATGTTGACCGGGGAATCCAGGAGCGAACTGCCCCCGAGCGCGGAATAGACGAGGATTGCAAGCGCGACGGCGAGCAGATGCTGCGAAACGTTGAACAGCAGCTTTATCGGCTCGCGACGAGCAATCAGTTCTGTCAACGTCACTGAACCGGCCACGCAGGCAAGCGCTGCGCTGTTCGGCGCCAACGCCGCAATCGAGAGGTATGGGAGAAACACAATCGTCCCAATCCTCCCAACACCACGCCGGTACCCCAGCACCTGTGCAAGCACGGCAAACGCAAAGAAGAACATCGCGGCACTTGCGTCCTTCTCGTTCCAAGCAGCCGAGGTGTGGACAACCTGAAGCGTAGCAATCAGCGTTACCGAGCTGATTCCCAAGACGTAGAGGTGGGTTGGACGAGTCGTCTGGTTCACATCGATGGTGGTGGAAGCGAGGATCCCATTCCCGCGCTGCAGATCTCGTTAGCCCCAAGTCAGAGTATCAGCCAGAGCCCCCAAGAACGACGCTAGAAATGACAGCATATTGAGTTTCACCTCCCTTTCGCAGAGTCACAGCTTGCGCTCGCAAGACCGTGCTGCCGCTTGGGTCGGCTTCGCTCATGGTGCAGACGTGCACCGAACCGCTCAGCTCACTACGCTCAGCGGGAACGGGAACCCCACTACTGTTGTCCGTCGCGCAACAGGCCAGCCTACCCCGCCCGGCCCGCCACCCAACGGTTCGTTGCATCCAGCACCGCCAGAACCGCGGCGGTTTCCGCACTGTCCTTCACCTCGGCGCTGCCGGTCATCAGCGCGCTCTCGCGCCCCATGCGCACCGTCACGCCAACAAAGACAAACTCGCGCTCGAACGCCTCCACCACCTTGCTCCCCTCCAGGCTGAGCCGGCGTTCGTCGGCCTCGCTTCTCACGATCGCCGCCAAGGCCGCGCGCGCCGCCACGTCTACCCGGCTGCGGTCGCTCTCAATCCCGTCGGCTTCTCCAACGTATACCTCATCGCCGCGACGCAGCGTCACCTTGCACGTCACGCCCTTGGCCCGCGATCCCCTGATCTCCACATCCTCGAAATACATCGTCCGCCGCAGCGTCACTCCCGCCGCCCCCGATGACTCGCCTGCGGCTGCCGGCGCCGCCGCCTTGGCCACCGCCGTCACCGAGATTCCCCCAGCGGGCGACGGCCGCGCCATCGTCATCGCCACACTCACCTTGCGATGGTCCACCCGCATGCCGAGGTGCGCCATCAGCGCACTCTCCACGTTGCGCACCGTCTGCTTCGGCTGCGTCTCGCCGGTCGTCAGCACGTGGATCGTGTCCACCAACCCGCTCTCCGTCGGGACAATCCGAACGCTCACCACACCGGGGAGCGTCGCGATCAGCTCCTCAGCCCTCAACAACGGCAGCACCGTGCCGGCAATTACCGGATGGTCATCCGACTGCGCTGACTGGCTCAAGTCCACCGCCTGATCACATGGAACTGCAAGGAAATGATACACATACCGACACGACGATCCCGACGTCTAGGCGGTTCCACCATGAACCACCCAAACGTAACCTCAAACTGTTCAATTGTTAGTCATCTGCCAAGCCCGCCGGCCAACTAGTCGTTCATGGCACCGACATCGTCTGGAACCCCGAACTCCTTCAGCTTGCGGTACAGCGTCCGCTCGCCGATGTCGAGGATTTCCGCTGCTTTACGACGATTACCGCGCGTTTCGCGCAACGCAGCCTCAATCGCCAACCGCTCGATTTCGGCCATGGTCATCCCTGGGGTAATCAGCACGGCGTTGCTGGCCCGGGCCGCCCCGGGGGGCTCAATCCCCATCCCGGAGATGAGATTCGGCAGCAGCCGGGGGTCCGCGGCATTCAACTGGTGCAGCACTCCCCGGTCTTCATCCACCCGACGGCGCAGCTCCTCCACCTGCATCTTGAGCTCCAACAGGGAGCGCACGATGAACTCGAGCTCGCGCCCGTCGGCCTTGGCCCCCTCGCGCAGCATTGGGCCGATCGCGATCGGCAGCAGCCGGTCGTTGCCCCCTTCGCGGATGCCCGGCGGGATGTCACCAGGCCCGATCTCGCGGCCGTGCGCCAGCACCACCATGCTCTCCATCAGGTTGCGCAGTTCACGCACGTTCCCCGGCCACGAGTAGTTGACCAGCGCGTCCATGGCCTCGCCGCTGATGCCGTGGAACTCGCGCTCGTGCATCGTCGCGAACTCGTGCACGAACCGCCGCACCAGCAGGCCGACGTCGCCGCGCCGTTCGCGCAGCGGCGGCAGGTAGATGCGCAGCACGTTGAGCCGGTAGAACAGGTCGGCGCGGAACCCGCCGGTCGCCACATGGTCCTTGAGCGCCCGGTTGGTCGCCGCGATCACTCGCACGTCCACGGGAATCGCCTGCGTGCCGCCCACGCGCGTCACCTGCCGCTCCTCGAGCACGCGCAGCAGCTTCACCTGCGTGCTCTGCGGAATCTCGCCGATCTCGTCGAGGAAGATCGTCCCGCCATGCGCCAGCTCGAACCGCCCAATGCGCCGCTCGGCCGCCCCGGTGAACGCTCCCTTCTCGTGCCCGAACAGTTCGCTCTCAAGCAGCGTCTCGGGAAGCGCGCCCACGTTCACGGCGATGAAGGGCTTGTTGCGCCGAGGGCTCAGCGAATGGATAGCGCGCGCCACGAGCTCCTTGCCCGTGCCGCTCTCGCCCTCCACCAGCACCGTGCTCGTGACCGGCGCCATCTGCTCCACCTGCACCAGCACCTCGCGCACGGCGTCGCTCTCGCCCCACAGCCCGGTGAGCGTCGCGAGGCGATGCCGGTCGAGCAGGCGCCGCACCGTCTGCGCCACTTCCTCGGGTGCGACCGGTTTGGTGATGACCTCGCTGAAGCCGATCTGCTTGAGGCGCAGCTCGAGTCCGACATCCGCGACGTCAGCCAAGCCCACCATTGCCGTCCCGAGCCAGAGCTGGTCGCGCACGATGGCCACCGTCTGCGCGTCGAGCAACGCCCCCGAGAAAACGATCACGTCGGGCCGATGCCTCTGTACTGCCCCCGGCAGGTCGTCCATGGGCGAGACGACGAACGTCTCGACGTCGGGAACGCCCTCGAGGATGGCATTCAGGCGGACGGCGGGCTCGACATCGGTGAGTGTTATCAGGACGCGCATGGGGGCTGACAGATGGTAGATGGTAGATGGTAGATGGTAGATGGTAGACGGCGGACGGCATATCTACCGTCTGCCATCCACCCTCTACCGTCTGCTATTTGTGGCTTCCGTGCTTCCAGAACGGCATCTCGGTGATCGTCGCCGTCACCTTCTTGCCGCGCAAATCAATCTCGACGTGGTTCCCCACCACCGCGTGCGTCGTGGGTACGTAGCAGGTGCCGATGGGGAGCCCCACCGACGGGCTCATCGTGCCGCTGCACACGCTGCCGCTCGGCGCGCCGTTCACGAAGACGGGATATCCGTGCCGCGGGAACGCCTTGTCGGCGATGGTGAAGCCCACGAGCTTGCGCGGCACGCCGGCCGCCTTCTGCGCCTCGAGCGCTGCCTTCCCCACGAAGTCGCCCTTCTTGAGCTTGACGAGCCAGCCCAGATTGGCCTCGAGCGGGGTCACCGTGTCGTCAATGTCGTTGCCGTAGAGCGCCATCCCCATCTCGAGGCGCAGCGAATCGCGGCAGCCGAGCCCGACGGCCTGCACCTGGCCGGTGGCCATGATGGCGTCCCACACCGCGTGCGAGTCCTTGACGTCGTGGTAGAGCTCGAAGCCGTCCTCGCCCGTGTACCCTGTGCGCGAGATGACCATCGGCCCCACGCCCGCCACCTTGCCGTGCGTGAAATGGTAGTACTTGATCGCCTCGAGATCGGCGTCGGTGAGCTTCGCCAGGATCTCCTGCGCCTTCGGCCCCTGCAGCGCGAGCAGCGCAATGTGGTCGCTGATGTCCTCCAGCGTGCAATCGAAGTTTGCCTTGTACTTGCTGATGTGCGCGAGGTCCTTGTCCTTATTGGACGCGTTCACGACCATCATGATGTGGTCGGCGGCGCGGTAGACGAGGCAGTCGTCCACGAACGTCCCGTTCTCGTACAGGATGCCCGAGTAATGCACCTGGCCGATGGCGAGCGCGGCGACATTGTTGCTCGTGACGAAGTTCACGAAGTCGAGCGCCTGCGGCCCGGTAATCCGGAACTCGCCCATGTGACTCACGTCAAACATCCCGCACGCCGTCCGGACGATGTTGTGCTCGGCCGTGATGCCGCTGGGGTACTGCACCGGCATTTCGAATCCGGCAAAGGGGACCATTTTGGCACCCAGCGCCACGTGCATGGCGTGGAACGGCGTCTTCAGCAAGGTGGCGTTTTCGGCAGACACGACTGGAGGCTCGAAACGGGCTCGGGGCCCGCGGTATGGGTCTGGAAGCGCGTGGGGGACATCCCCCGTGCATGTATGCAATATGCCGAAGTGGCAGACAGTGAGAAAGGGCGCTGCGGCAGGCCGTCTGCCAGAGTTGTGGATGCAGTGAGGTGGCTGCGCAAGGCACCGCCTTGACGGCGCGCGTCGCCGCCAGTGTATGATTCGCGTCGCGTGAGCGCGCCCAGCAGGGTTGCCGCGTCCGACGCGCGTCGTCATCGGATCTTCCTTCGTCCTGGTCACTCGTGGCAATACCGCATCTCCTGCTCGTTAATCTCGGCACGCCGCGCCTCGCGGAGACGGAGGCGGTGCGCGAGTTTCTCCTCGAGTTCCTGTCTGACGAGGCGGTGGTGGACCTGCCAGCCTGGCTCTGGCAGCCCTTTCTGAAGCGCGTGGTGCTGCGTCGGCGCCCGGCGCGCGTCGCCGAGCTCTACCGTTCCATCTGGACCGCGGAGGGATCGCCACTGCGGGTCGAAACCAAGCGGATGGTCGAGGGTGTGCGTGCGCTGTCGAATGGCCGCTTCACCGTGAGCTCCGCCTATCGGTACGGCGAGCCGTCCATCAACCGCGAGATGCAGCGCCTCGCCGGCGAGGGTGTCGGACGCGTGATTGCGGTGCCGTTGTTCCCGCAGCGCACCGACGCCACGACGGGGACCGCAATCCAGCGCGCGGAGGAGGCCGCGGCCCGAGCTGGCATCGAGTCTCAACTGGTGAATGCGTGCATCGCGCCCGACGATGCGGGCTACGTCAAGGCGATGGCCGCGCGGAGCCGCGAGGCGCTGGCCGGCGTCGACGTGGAGCACGTGGTGGTGTCGTTCCACGGTATTCCCGTGCGGTACGACCGCCGAGAGGGCCGCCAATACACGGACGACTGTGCCGCCACCACGCAGGCGTTGCTGAAAGCCATCGGATGGCCGGCCGATTGCACGACGCTCGCGTATCAGTCGAAGTTCGGCTTCGAGCGATGGCTGACACCCGCCACGGCGAACGTCCTCGAGGAGTTGCCGCGGCGTGGGATCAGGCGGGTGGCCGTGATCACCCCGGGCTTTCTGACCGAGGGCCTCGAGACGCTCGAGGAAATTGGCATTCAGGGGCGCGAGTCCTTTGCGCATGCCGGCGGTACGCACTTCGTCCGGATCGGCGCCGTCGAGGCGCATCCGGCGATGTTGCGTTCGCTCGCGGATCTGGCGCTGCGCTCCGCCTGACCTCTGCCGGTCGGCGCGCCTGGACGGTGCCGAACGGTCCATGACACAACCGTGACACAGCCGGTTGCTGAGGCCATAGACTTCGCGTCCGGGCAGCTTCCTAGACGTTCGACGGAGCAACAAGCCGTGCGTACAATCGGAGTCGTCGGACTCTCATGGCGCAACCGACGGGCGCAGTTGATGAACGAGATGACGATCGCACGCGACGATCGCGCCGAACGGCTGCCGCAACTCGCCGAGGCGCTGGGGGTCACGGAACTCGTCTACCTCGCCACCTGCAATCGCATCGAGGTGGCATTCGCCGGCGACGGCCGCGTGCCGATTGCCACCTACCGGCGCCGGGTCTTCGCGGCGCTAGCCGAGCGCGAACCGGCATCGGCAGAAGCGGAGCACGCGCTCAAGGCCTGGCAGGGCGAGGGCGCCGTCGAGCACCTCTTGCTCGTCGCGGCGGGGCTCGACTCAGCGCGCGTCGGCGAACAGGAAATCACCAGCCAACTGCACGACGCCTTCAACCTGTCGCAATCGCTCGGCCTGGTCGGTCCCGGCCTGGAACCGGCCTTCACGGAGGCGTTCCGCGTAGCCAAGCGCGTGCGCCCGCTGACCGAGGGCAAGATTGGCAAGGTGTCGTTGTCGCAAGTCGCCGCCCGTCTGGTGCTCGCGCACCTCGAACGTCGCCAAGGGACCGTCGCCCTTGTGGGCATTTCGCCCATGACGATGCAATGCGCCGAGGATCTGCGCGCGGCGGGCATCACGCTGGTCGTGGTGAACCGCTCGGTCGAGCGCGGCGCCGCGTATGCGCAGGGCATCGGCGCTCGGTTCCAGCCGCTCGACGAGTTCCGCGCGGCGCCGGCGGCTGTGGATGCGGTGGTGCTCGCAACCGGCGCGCGCGAGCCGGTGCTGCGACTGGGCGATCTCGAGCGGCTGGCGGCCCGAGCGCCGGGCGGACGCTCGCCACTCATTATCGACCTCGGCATCCCGCCCAACGTGACCGCGGAGGATGCGCTGGCCGCGGACATTCCGCGCATGGGCATGGACGACGTGACGGACGCCGCGACTGCAGACCGCGCGGACGTGCTCATGGAGTTCTCCGACGCCCGTGCGATTGTCGATGAGGCACTCACGGAACTGCGGCGCCATACAGCGGACCGGCTCGTGGGACCGATGATCGCCGAGTTGCGCACCCGCTACCGCCACACCGCGGTGGAGGGCGTGGGCCGGTTGTTCCAGAAGGAGCTCGCGGGGCTCGGCGAACCCCAGCGTGAGGCGGTCCTGCGCTGGGCCGAGACACTGTCGCGGCGCTTCGCGCACCTACCCGCGATTGGCCTGCGGGAGCTGGCCTTTCGGGTGGGACCTTCCGCGGTGGAGGCGTTCTTCGATGGCGTCGATCCGCAACTGGCGCGCGCCCTGCACGACGCCGTGGAGCGCTCGGGCACGGACGCCACCTTCGACGTAGAACCGGAGTTGCGATGACCCTGCGTATTGGAACGCGCGGCTCGGCCCTGGCGCTCGCGCAGGCACATGACGTGGCGCGGCGACTCAACGAGCGGGGCATCGCCACCGCCATCGAGATCATCAGCACGGCAGGCGACCGCGTGACCGACCGTTGGTTCGGGGAGGTCGGCGCCTTCGGCATCTTCGTGCGCGAAATCGAATCGGCGTTGCTCGACGGGCGCGTGGACGTGGCCGTGCACTCTTACAAGGACCTGCCGTCCACCGGTCCCGCCGAGCTGATCATCACCGCCGTGCCGGAGCGTGTGGACGTGGCCGATGTGCTCCTCGCGCGGACCGACGCGCTGGTGAGCGACGACCTCCTGCCACTGCGGGAGGGGGCGCGCGTCGGTACCTCGTCCGCACGCCGTCGGGCCTTGCTCCAGCACTTCCGCCCGGACCTGCAGATCGCACTCCTGCGCGGCAACGTGCCGACGCGCGTGCGCGCGATCGTCGATGGGCGGTTTGACGCCATCGTGCTCGCGGCCGCCGGGCTGCTCCGGCTGCAGCGCAGCGGCGACGCCCTGCCATCGCTCGACGCGGCCCGCATCGCCGTGCGCCGCCTCGACCCGGCGCAGTTTGTGCCGGCCCCGTCGCAGGGTGCCGTCGCCGTGCAGACGCGGCGCGATGATGCCGCGGTGAACGCCGCGGTCGCGTCGATAGACGACGTCGGCCTGCGGCGTGCCCTCGCCGCCGAACGCGGCGCACTCGCGCGCGCCGAGGCGGGATGTTCGCTCCCGTTCGGCGCCTGGTGCCGGCCTGTCGACGAGGGCACGCTCTTGCTGACGGCCGTACTGGCCGACGCGGCGGGCACGGTCGTACGCGCCGAGGCAGAGGGCGCGGATCCCGATGCGCTGGCGGCGACGGTTTGGGCGCAGCTCGCTCCCGTCCGGGCAACGCGGAGCAACCGGTGATGCCGCCTTTGCTGATCGGGCGTCGCGTGCTCGTGACGCGCGCTTTGGACGACGCCGTGGCATGGGCCACGGCGCTTGCCCACTTCGGTGCCGTGCCCGTGGTCTTCCCCTGTCTCACGACACGGCCAATCACCGATGCAGGCACGGCAGAACGACTGCGTACGGCGGTGGCCGACGCAGACTGGATCGGCGTGACCTCGCGCCGCGGCGTACAATCCGCAGCCGCCTTGCTCGGCACCCCGCTACCGGAACGCGTTCGTGTGGCGGCGGTCGGCCCCGTGACCGCGCGCGCCGCATTTGATGTATGGGGACGGAGCGACCTGGTGGCGACACATTCGACGTCGGAGGGACTTGTCGCGGATCTTCTCGGAACGACTGACTCCGCCGGCGCGTCCTCCGGCGCGCACCTGGTGCTCGCGGGCGCCCGAACCGGCCGACGCCGAGGCGTGCACGCACTCCGTGAGCGCGGCTGGCGCGTCACCACGGTGGCGGTGTACGAGACGGTGCCGGCCGCGGCCACGGGCCAGCGCGTCGACCTCGGGGCCGAGCACCTCGACGACATTTTGCTTGCCAGTCCCTCAGCCGTAACGGGACTGCGGAATCTCGCGTGCCTACCCAAGACGGTGCGGATCTTCACCATCGGGCCGACGACGACGGCCGCCGCGCGTGCGGCGGGCCTCGTGGTCACCGCGGAAGCGCGGCGCCCTGGACTCGACGGCCTGCTGGAGGCCATGCAATGACCGACATCCTGACCCCCGGGCGCGTACGCCCTCGGCGCCTGCGCCGCAGCGCCGCCCTTCGCGAACTCGTCGCCGAGACGCGCGTCAGCGCCTCGCAGTTGATGATGCCGCACTTCGTGCTCCCGGCGCGTCACGGGCTGGAAGCGATTGCGTCCATGCCCGGCATCTCGCGCTGCGGCACCGACGATCTGGTGCGTGCCGTCGGGGACGACCTGAAGCTGGGCATTCGATCGCTGCTGCTGTTCGGCATGGCCACTCCCGGCTCCAAGAATGCCACGGGGAGTGGGGCGGCCGATCCGCAGGGCGCGGTGCCCATGGCCGTGCGCGCGCTGAAGCAGGCCTTTGGCGACGACCTCGTCGTGGCCACCGATGTCTGCCTCTGCGCATATACCGACCACGGACATTGCGGGGTGATCGAGCAAGGCTACGTGCAGAACGACGCTTCGCTCGGCCCGCTCACGGCGATGGCGGTGGCGCACGCGGCGGCCGGCGCCGATCTCGTCGGGCCGTCGGACATGATGGACGGACGCGTCGGCGCGCTGCGCGACGGGCTCGACACGGCCGGCTTTCCCGAGACGGGGATCATGTCGTACTCGGTGAAGTACGCGTCGGCGTACTACGGCCCGTTCCGCGACGCCGCCGATTCGGCGCCGCAGCATGGCGACCGCCGGAGTTACCAGATGGACCTGCGCAACGGCGCCGAGGGTGAGCGTGAGGTGCTGCTCGACGTCGCGGAGGGGGCCGACATCCTGATGGTGAAGCCGGCCCTCGCCTACCTCGACGTGATCCGTCGCGTGCGCGAGCAGTCCTCACTGCCGCTGGCGGCGTATAACGTATCGGGCGAATACTCGATGGTGAAGGCCGCCGCCGCAAACGGCTGGGTGGACGAAGCGCTCGTGGTGCGCGAGAACCTGCACGCGATCGTGCGTGCCGGCGCGACCATCATCATCAGCTATCATTCGCGCGACGCGTTGCGTGGAGGCTGGTTGTGACCGCGGGGCCCGGCTCGGCCGCCTGGATGGCGCGTGCCCAGCGCGTGATGCCCGGCGGTGTCAGTTCGCCGGTGCGAGCCTTCGGCGCCGTCGGCGGAACTCCGCTCGTCTACCGCCGCGGCGAGGGCGTGGAGCTCGAAGACGTCGACGGCACGCGCTATGTTGACTTCGTCTGCTCGTGGGGACCGCTCATCCTCGGGCACGCGCACCCAGAGGTGCGCGCGGCCATCCATGCGGCCGTGGATTGCGGCACGACCTTCGGGGCGCCAAGCGAGGCCGAGATCGAGATGGCCGAGCTCATCGTCGGCATGTATCCCGGCCTCGAACAGGTACGCTTCACGTCGTCGGGCACCGAGGCGACGATGAGCGCCATCCGCGTGGCGCGCGGCGCCACGGGACGCGACGCGATCGTGAAGTTCGCGGGCTGCTACCACGGCCATGCCGATCACCTGCTGGTCGATGCGGGCTCCGGGCTGGTGACTCTTGGGCATCCGTCCTCCGCGGGAGTGCCCGCGGCCTTTGCGCGAGAGACGATCGTCCTGCCGCTGGACGACATCGAAGCCCTGGCGGCGTTGCTCCAGCGCGAGGGACACCGCATCGCCGCGGTGATCATCGAGCCGGTTCCCGCCAATAACGGACTGCTGTTGCAGCGCGAAGCGTTCCTGCGCGCGCTGCGCGTCGAGACGGAGCGCGTCGGCGCGCTGCTCATCTTTGACGAGGTCATCAGCGGGTTCCGCCTCGCCCGCGGGGGCGCCGCCGAGCACTACGGCATCACGCCCGACCTCGCGACGTTTGGCAAGATCATCGGCGGCGGCCTGCCCGTGGGCGCCTTCGGCGGGTCGCGCGACGTGATGCGCAACCTCGCGCCGCTGGGCCCGGTCTACCAGGCGGGAACGCTGTCGGGCAATGCCGTTGCCATGGCGGCGGGGCTCGCCACGTTGCGTCTGCTGGAGCGCGAAGACGCTTGGCGCCGACTCGAGGCGACGGGCGCCGCACTCGAAGCGGCGCTCGCCCCCGTGCTGGCCCAGGCGCCCTTTCCTGCGCAGCTGGTGCGCATCGGGTCGCTGTTCTGGACGTGCCTTCAGGGCGGCCCGCCCCCTCGGTCGGCCGCGGCGGTGGACCCCGGCGCCGCAGATCGCTACCGTCCAGTATTCCACGGCCTGCTGCGCCGTGGCGTGGCGGTCGCTCCCTCGGCGTATGAGGTGGGTTTTCTTTCACTGGCGCACACGCCAGCGCACATCGACCGCTTTCGCGACGCGCTGGCCGCCGCCCTGCACGAACCCGTCCCCCCCTTGGCATGATTCTGCACGATCCCCAGCGCCGCACGCGCACCCTCCAGATCGGCTTCCTCGTCCTGCTGGCCACCTGCAGCGCGCAGCTCGCATGGTGGCTGATCGACCAGTACGTGTACGGAGGCACCGTACAGGTGCAGCTCGAGGCGGCCCAGACGAAGGACGTGGGCGAGGCGGAGGCGATGCTCGCCGCGGGCGTCGCGCGCGAAACCATCGGCCGCCTGTATCCGAACCTGCGCGTCGAGGATGCTCGAGTCGCCGTGGACACGGCGGTGTTCGGCGGCATCGCGCGCGAACGCTGGCGCCGCGTCAACCAATACGCGTGGGAAGGCGCCTTTTTCCTCGCCGTGCTCATCGGCTCAATGTCGGTCGTGCGTCGCGCGCTGCAAAGCCAATCGGAACTTAACCGCAGGCAGGAGGGATTCCTCGCCACGGTCTCGCACGAACTGAAGAGTCCGCTCAGCAGTCTCCGCCTGTCCGCCGAAACCCTCTCGCTGCGCGACCCGCCCGCCGAGCAGCGCCTGGTGCTGGTGCAGCGTCTGCTGCAGGATCTCGGCCGCCTGGAGCGGCTCATCGGCAACATCCTCGACACGTCGCGCCTCTCCGAACCGGCCACGCGGACTTCCCCTGAAGTGTTCACGCTGGCGCAAGCGGTGGAGAGCACGCTGGAGGAGATGGCGACACCGGCCGCCGAACACCAGCCGACGTTCGTGAACGACGTCCCGGCGGAACTGCAGGTCTACGCGGATCGCGAGGGAGTGCGCACCGTGCTGCGCAACCTGCTCGACAACGCCGTGCGCGCCACCGCCAACGGCACGGTCCTCGTGACGGCGCGCGCTGCGGGACCGCGCACGCGACTTGAGGTCCAGGACAACGGCGCCGGATTTGCGCCTGAGGTCGCGTCTCGCCTGTTCGACAAGTTCTACCGTCCGGACGCGAGCACCCGCGCGCAGCAGGGCGGCACCGGCCTGGGACTGTACCTCGTGCGGCGCTACGTCGAACTCGACGGCGGCACGGTGAGCGCGCACAGCGACGGCCCGGGACGCGGCGCCCGCTTCACCGTGGAATGGCCTGCCGCGCGGGAGCAGGCATGAACGACCCGATGGCCCGCATCCTGCTCGTCGAGGACGAGCCGAATCTCGCCCGCGGCATTCGCGAGAACCTCGAGGCCGAGGGATACGTGGTGGAGCACCAGGGCGACGGCCGGGTGGCGCTCGAACGCATCCGGCACCACGAGTACGGCTTGGTGATCCTCGACGTGATGCTCCCCGGCATGGATGGGTTCGCGATCTGCGAAACGGCGCGGCGCGAGGGGCGCGACACGCCGATCCTGTTCCTGACGGCGCGCGGCGGTGCCGACGACCGCATCCGCGGCCTCGGGGCCGGCGGCGATGACTATCTCGCCAAGCCCTTCCACCTGCGCGAGCTGCTGCTCCGCGTCGCCGCGATCCTGCGGCGGCGCGTGCGTTACGACGCCCTCACCGCGCTCGAACCCGTGGTTCTTTTTGGCGGCAATGAGTTCGACTTCCGCAGCTTCCGCGGGCATTCGTACGACGGCGTCGAGCAGTTCCTGACGCAGAAGGAGGCGATGATCCTCAAGGTGCTCGCCGAGCGCGAGGGACGCGTCGTCTGGCGCGATGAGATCCTGGATCTCGTCTGGGGCGAGGACGTGCTCCCCTCCACCCGAACCATCGACAACTTCATCGTGCGCCTGCGCAAGCGCTTTGAGCCCGACCCCGAACAGCCCCGCCATTTCCATACGGTGCGCGGCATCGGATACCGATTCACGATTGCACCGGCGGAGGCGCCGTGAGCAATACTTTTCTGCGCGCCCTCCGCGGCGAGCCCACGGCGCACCGGCCGCTCTGGATCATGCGTCAGGCGGGGCGCTATCTGCCCGAATACCGCAAGCTGCGCGAGCAGTACACCTTCGAACAACTGTCGGGCAATGCCGAACTCGCCGTTGAGGTGACGCTGCAGCCGCTGCGCCGCTTTCCGCTTGACGCGGCCATCATCTTTGCCGACCTGATGAGCCCGGTGGCGGCGCTCGGCCTCTCGGTGCGCTTCGATCCGGGCCCGGTGCTCGCCAAGCCCGTGCGCACCGCGGCCGACGTCGAGGCGCTGCGCGTCCCATCGCCCGATGAGATCGCCCCCGAGGTGATCAGTGCGCTCAAACTGGTGCGACAGGAGCTCGACCCCCAGGTGGCGCTGCTCGGCTTCGCCGGCGCACCGTGGTCGCTGGCGGCGTACCTCGTCCAGGGACGCGGCGCGCCTGGCTTCCCCGCCCTGCGTGCCATGGCGTGGCGTGATCCGGGGCTGCTCGACGCTCTGCTCACACGCCTCACCGACCTCGCCATCGCATACGTGCGCGCGCAGGTGGCCGCCGGCGCCGATGCGGTCCAGCTGTTTGATACGTGGGCTGGCGTGCACTCCTACGCGAGCTGGGAGCGTCTCGTGCGTCCGCACCTCGCCCGGTTGCTCGCGGAGACCATTGACCTGGGTGCGCCGCGCATCCTGTTTGTGCAGGACGCCTCGCATCTCGTTCCCGCATATGCTGCCCTCCCTTCGGAGGCGCTGGCGGTCGATTGGCGCGAGGACCTGCCGGCACTCCGGAGGTCCATGGGCCCTACCAAGGCCCTGCAAGGCAATCTTGACCCCGCCATCCTGCTCGCGGGGCCCGAGGCGACGGCGCGCGCCGCGCGCGACCTGCTCGCCCGTATGCCCGCCCATCGGCACATCGTAAATCTGGGGCATGGCATCACTCCCGAAGCCCCCATCGACAGCGTGCACGCGCTCATTGAAACGGTGCACGCGGAGCAACTCGCATGAACGCCCCCGGAAGCCAGGAAGCGGCGCGCCCCGTTGCGCGTCAGGTCACGGCGGGCCTGCTCGCACGCCACGATCTGTCGGGGCCCCGATATACGAGCTACCCCACGGCCGTGGAGTTCCACGAGGGATTCGGCGGTGCGGACTATGAAGCGCGCCTCGCCGCCGCCAACCGGCTCGGCAGCGATGCGCCGCTGTCCGTGTACGTGCATCTCCCGTTCTGCCAGGAGCGGTGCCTGTTCTGTGGCTGCCATGTCATCATCGCCAAGCAGCATGACGTGGCCGTTCCGTATCTCGATCTTCTGAAGCGCGAGATGGATCTCGTGGCCTCCCGGCTGCCGGATCGTCGGCGGTTCGCCCAGCTGCACCTGGGCGGCGGTACGCCGACGTACTACACGCCGGCCGAACTCAGCGACCTGGTGACGCACTTTCTGCGGCGCTTCACGCCACTCCCCGGCGCGGAGCTCGCCATCGAGATCGATCCGCGCGTCACGTCCACCGCGCACCTCGACGCGCTCGCCGATCTCGGCTTCAATCGCGTCTCGATGGGCGTGCAGGACCTGACGCCTGAGGTGCAGGAAGCGATCGGCCGCGTGCAGACACTCGAGCAGACCGCCGCGCTGATTCGCCATGCCCGGTCGCGCGGCTTCCGCGGCATCAACGTGGACCTGATCTACGGCCTCCCGCACCAGACGCCGGAGACCTTCGAGCGCACGGTGGAGGCGGTCATTGCGCTCGGCGTGGATCGAGCCGCCGTCTATTCCTTCGCGTTCGTCCCCTGGGTGCGCGGCCACCAGAAGAAGCTCGAGGAGAGCGACCTCCCGCCCGCCGAGACCAAGTTGCAGCTCTTCGCCATCGCACGGGAACGCTTCCTCGAGGCCGGCTACCTGCCGATCGGCATGGACCACTTTGCGCGCCCCGACGACGATCTGGGTCGCGCGAAGACCGAGGGACGCCTGCGGCGCAACTTCCAGGGATACGCCGTCATTCCCGGCGACGACGTCATCGGGCTCGGCATCTCGGCCATCGGCGACGTGCGCGGCGCGTACGTGCAGAATGAGAAGAAGCTGTCGACCTACGCGGAGTCGGTCACCGCCGGCGTCCTCCCCGTGGTGCGCGGCATCGCACGCACGGACGACGACGAGGTTCGCCGCACGGTGATCCATGAACTGATGTGCAACTTCCGCATCGACACGGCCGCCGTCAGCCGGCAGTACGGCATCGATTTTTCGGCATACTTCGCCGAGGACCTCGCGCTGCTGCGCGTACCGGAACGCGAAGGGCTGGTCAGCATCGGCCCGCACCGCATCGAAGCGACGCCGACCGGCGAGCTCCTTGTCCGCAACCTGGCGATGTGCTTTGACCGCTACATGCGAGAAAGGCACGCCGTCGACGCCACGCCGGTCTTCAGTCGCACCGTCTGATGCGCCGTCTCGTGGTTGTCGGCGGCGGCATCACCGGCCTGGCGGCTGCCTGGACGGCGCGCCGGCTGGCCGTGCAGGTACCCGACGGCCTCGACATCGCCGTGCTCGAGAAAGGCCGCCAGGTCGGCGGCAAGGCGCGCAGCCCGATGGACCGCGGCTGGCTCGTCGAATCCGGACCCGGCGGATTCCTGAGCGGGCGCCCCGAACTCACGCGGCTCATCGAGGACGCCGGACTCGCGCCGCAGGCGATACCCGCGAGCGCCGCGGCAGCCCGGCGATTCATCTACCGCGCCGGCGTGCTGCGCGAGATCGTGCCGAATCCCGTCGGGTTCGCGCGATCCGGCATCCTGAGTCCGGCGGGCCTGCTCAGGTTTCTCGGCGAACCGTTCCTTCCGCGCCGCAGGGACGGTGTAGAGGAGACCGTGTGGGAGTTCGCCGCGCGCCGACTCGGAGCGGAGATCGCCGACCGCCTCATCATGCCGATGACGCTTGGCATTTTCGCCGGTGATGCCAAGCGGCTGTCACTTGCAGCAGCGTTTCCACGAATGCACGCGCTCGAACGCGAACACGGGTCGCTCATTCGCGGGCTCATCGCCAGACGCGGCAAGACCGCGGCGGGAACGCTCATGTCGTTTCCGGAGGGCATCGAGACCCTGCCGCGCACGCTCGCCCGGCGGGGCGGCTTCTCAATCCGCTGCGGTGCTGAGGTCACGGCGATCGAGCGCGATGGAACGGGATGGCAGGTGCGCGTGGACGGCGACGCGACGCCGCTTGTCGCAGATGCCGTGATGCTCGCGGGTGAACCCTGGGCCATGGCCCCGCTGCTGCGCCCGCTGAGCGCAGCCGCCGCCGATGATCTTCACGGCCTCTACTGCCCGCCGGTGACGGTCGTCGGGCTCGGCTACGCCGACGCTGACTGTCCGGCCGTGCCACGCGGCTTCGGGGTGCTGATCACGCGCGGTGAAGGCTACCGCATGCTCGGCAACCTGTGGGACTCGTACATCTTTCCCCACCGCAGCCCCGACGGACACGTGCTCATTCGCCTCATGCTTGGCGGAGCGGTGGATCCAGACGTTGGCCGGCTTTCGGAAGACGATTCGATTGGTCTGGCCCGTTCCGAGGTCGCGCGGATGTACGGCATCACCGCCACGCCCCGCTTTGAACGCGCGGTGCGATGGCCGCGCGCCATTGCGCAATACGAACTCGGGCACCTAGCCCGTGTCTCGCGTGTCGACGCCGCCGTGCGTGCGCTTGGGGGCGTTGTCATCGGCGGATCAGGCCTCCACGGCGTCTCGTTTGCCGACGCAGCGGTCAGCGGAGTCCGGTGCGGCGAAGAAGCCGTCGAGCGTCTACGGGGGAGCATCGCGCCGGGCTGAACACCACGCGGGACGCGGAGGAAGGCGGCGGACGCGTTTCGTCCGCCGCCTTCTCACTTTTTGTAGGCCAAAACCCTACTAAACATCGTAGTTTTGCTAGGTTGACTGTGTAGAGAGTACTTCACAAAGTTAAGGCATATTGCATATCACAATCTAACCGCCCGCTCGACTCATCTTATGAACCGCACCGGCCTTTTCATAATTGCCTGCCTTCTCGTCCAGCCGTTGCCCGCCTTGGGCCAGTCTCCCAGCGCGCGAGACTCCGTTTCACGGCTCGATACCGTCCGCATTCGTGACTCCCGCACGCGGGGCTATGCTGTGCAGTCGACACGCAGCGCCACCCGCTCCTCGGCACGCCTTGTCGACATTCCTCTGTCGCTGACGGTGCTCACCCGCGGCCGACTCGACGATCAGGCGACGCGGTCGATGGCCGATGTGGTGCGCTATCTGCCGGCGATCACGATGGGACAGGGCGAGGGGCACCGAGACCAACCCACCACGCGCGGCATCTCGTCGACCGCCGATCTCTACCTCGATGGCGTTCGAGACGACGCACAGTATCTACGCGACGTGTACAACGTGGAGCGCGTGGAGGCGTTGCGCGGGCCGAACGCGCTGGCATTTGGGCGCGGCGGTGGCGGTGGTGTGCTGAACCGCGTCATGCGTCAGGCTGACTTCGCTTCGCATCGAACGCTGCAGCTGGAGACCGGCAGCTTCCAGCAGGCGCGCGCGACGCTCGACCTGGGAAGAGCGCTGGGTCCGCGCGCCTCAACACGCCTGAATGCCATGGCCGAG
This sequence comes from uncultured Gemmatimonadota bacterium, assembly GCA_947085385.1. GTDB lineage: Bacteria > Gemmatimonadota > Gemmatimonadetes > Gemmatimonadales > Gemmatimonadaceae > PNKL01. The sequence goes on from CAMTWA010000004.1 coordinate 160,781, forward strand.
GACAGCCGGTCGTTCCGTGGCATCGCCGTTACGCGCGCCGGAGTCAATCCGACGGCAGCCCTCGTCGTCGGTGGCGGCGTCCTGCGTGCCAACTTCGAACACTTCGAGGACCGCCGCACCGTGGATCGCGGCCTCCCCTCGTTCAACGGCCGGCCGGCGCCAATCGATCAGGCCGCGTTCTTCGGCGACCCGACGGTCAACCGCGCGCGGGCTGTGGTGAACCACGGTCGCGTCGAGTACGAGCGCGCTGCGGGCGTGCACACGCAGCTGCGCACCGTGGTGGCGTGGTCGGAATACGACAAGATGTACCAGAACCTCGTGCCAGGAGCGATGAACGCCGGCGGCACCACGGTTTCGATGACGGCGTACCGGAACGAGACCGACCGGCGCAATCTCTTCAGTCAGACCGACCTGACGTGGCAGGCGCGCACAGGCGCGGTCGTGCACGCCTTCCTGGCGGGCGCCGAGTTCGGAACCCAGAGCACGGCGAACTTCCGGGAAACGGGCTACTTCGCGAACGGCTCGACCAGCACGTCAGTTTCCGCGACGAGCTTCGGCGCGTCGCCGGCGGTGACGTTCCGCCAATCGACCTCGGATGCGGACAACAGCACTAGGGCCACCGTAGCAGCGGCGTACGTCCAGCACCAGGGAAATCTCGGCCGGGCATGGCAGAGCACGCTCGGCGTGCGCATGGAGCGGATCGCCATGTCGTTCGAGAATTCCCGTAATGGGCAAACGCTGCAGCGCGAGGACATGATGGTCACGCCACGGGCTGGCCTCGTCTTCAAGCCGCGCCCCGATGCATCGGTGTATGCGAGCCTCGCCACGTCGGCCCTGCCGAGTGCGGGCGATCAGTTTGCCTCACTGACGGCCACGACGGCAGCGTTGCGTCCCGAGCGGTTCGAGACGCGCGAAGCTGGCGCCAAGTGGGAACCCTCGTCGCGCCTGCGCCTGACGGCGGCCTATTTCCTGCTGACGCGCAGCCGGTCGAGCGCGCCGGACCCCGCCCGCGCCGGCGTCGTGGTACAGACCGGGAAGCAGGAATCGCGGGGTGTGGAACTGGAGGCACAGGGCGAGGTGCGAGCCGGATGGCAGCTGACCGGTGCGTACACGGCCCAGCGGGCGCGCATCGTCAGCCGCACCAGCTCTGCCGCGGCAGGGGCGACGATCCCGCTCGTGCCCGCCCAGACGCTGGCGCTCTGGAACCGTGTGCAGCTGCGGTCACCCGTCGCCGTTGCGATGGGTGTCGTGCATCAGGCACGGATGTACGCGGCGGTCGACAACACGGTGACCCTGCCGTCGTTCACACGCATCGATGGCGCGCTGTTCTACTCCCTCGGGGCGCACCTGCTGGCGCAGGTCAACATCGAAAACGTCGCCAACGCGCGCTTCGTGGTTTCGGCCAACGGCAACAACAACCTGCAGCCGGGAACGCCGCGTTCCGTGCGGGTATCGGTGACGGTGCGGTAGTACTGAACAAGAGGCCGCGGGCCGCGGTGCCGCGGTGCCGCGGTGCCTGTCAGGTCCGGCGGCGCGGCGACGCGCGCACCCACCGCGGTATGGGTCGGGAAGCGCGCGGAGGACATTTCCCGTGCATCAATGCAATATGCCGAAGTGGCAGGAGAGGGGCTAGCCCCAATGCTGTTCATTTAGCCTACTTTGTGCGATATTCTCGGTCCGACTGCTCCCTTCGACGGAGGTGCGATGGCAGGGACCGAGGCGGTACTCCCGGGCGGCCCACGACTCACCGATGCCATCAGCCTGGGCGTG
>CAMTWA010000005.1:0-143275 GCA_947085385.1 uncultured Gemmatimonadota bacterium
CGCGTCAGCTCCAGTCGCGGCCGGGTCGTGCCGCGCGGCGTGAAACGCAAGATGAGTAACTTTCCCCTGCGCCCGCGTCGCCGACACCGCACCACCACACGCAGTTATCACGTACGGGTACTTAAGTGAACCGTATTGGCCTTAGCCTGGATTTCTGGCCGCTCCGGTCGCAAAGCTGACCGATCCTTCCGCATTCGGTGGATCATCCAAGGTGGATTCGCCCTCACCTGTGTGCTCCTCGGCGTGCAGTTCGCACGCTGGGTCGGAAGCGCTCAAAGAGGCGACCTCCCCCTCCCCGCACGGCCGGTCGGCGCCGAGGCTTTTCTTCCCATCAGCGGCCTGATGGGCGCCCTCGACTGGGTGTACCAGGGCAGCCTGAACGTCATCCATCCGGCCGCTACCGTTCTCGTCCTCGTCGCGCTCGCGCTCGCTTTCTTGCTGCGGAAGTCGTTTTGTTCGTGGGTCTGTCCGGTCGGGTTCCTGTCCGAGTTGCTGGCTCGTCTTGGCCGAACCGCATTTGGCCGCAATTTTCGCCCGTGGAAATGGGTGGACGTTCCGCTGCGCAGCCTGAAATGGCTGCTGATGGCGTTCTTCGTGGGCTCGGTGCTGGCCATGAGCCGCGAGGAACTCACGGCCTTCATGTCGTCGCCCTATAACCGCGTCGCCGACGTGAAGATGGGGCTCTTCTTCACCGACCTGGGCACTGTCGGCCTCGTGGTCATGGGCGTGCTGGCCGTGGGGTCGGTTTTCGTCCATGGTCTCTGGTGCCGCTACCTGTGCCCGTACGGCGCGTTGCTCGGCGCGTTTTCCTGGGCGTCCCCGACGCGAATTCGCCGCAATGCCGAGGCATGCGTCTCGTGCGGACTCTGCGACAAGGTGTGCATGGCTCGGCTTCCGGTCGCGGCGAAGGACACCATTCGCAGTTCGGAATGCACCGGCTGCATGGACTGCGTAGCGGTCTGCCCCAAGGGCGAAGCGCTTGGTCTCCACATCGGCCGCCGCCGTATCACTCCACTGGCCTACGGCGCTGCCGTGGTGGGGCTGTTCCTCGCCAGCTACGTGGGCGCCCGTGCGGCAGGGATCTGGGAGAACGCCATTTCGGACACCGAGTACGTGGAGCGAATCCAGAACATCAATTCCAACGAGTACGGGCATCCGGGCATGGAAGGCCCTACGGGAAACGCGCCAGCCCGCCGCTGATTGCAGTTTCGCGGGCGGCGAGGACGGTCCGGTTACGGATGATTATCAAGTCCGAAGGCTAGCCTCCGGACGATTCTTCCCCATATTCCAAGTCGGACTTTCCCACTCCCCCCGCCCCCTATCATGTCCGATTTTCGTGCCCGATTGGACGCGTCCATCGCGTCCCAGTATGTGATCGAACGCGAACTCGGCGGCGGCGGGATGTCGCGCACCTACGTTGCGACCGAGCGTGCCCTGAACCGCCGAGTCGTCATCAAGGTGCTGGCGCCGGAACTGCTCGCCGGTGTATCGGTGGAGCGGTTCAACCGCGAAGTCCTGCTCGCCGCGCAATTGCAGCACCCGCATATCGTCCCTGTGCTGGGCGCCGGCGACGCCGATGGTCTTCCATGGTTCAGCATGCCGTACGTGGATGGCGAGTCCGCCCGTGCGCGCCTGGCTCATGGCCCGCTTGCCATTGGCGAGGTCATCAGCATCCTGCGCGACGTGGCGCGCGCGCTTGCCTTCGCGCACTCGCACGGCGTCGTGCACCGCGACATCAAGCCTGACAACGTGCTGCTTGCCGCGGGGAGCGCTACCGTCACAGACTTCGGCATCGCCAAGGCGATTTCCACCATTCGCGGCAACGCGCCGGGTGGCACGCTTACCGCCATCGGCACGTCCATCGGCACGCCCGCGTACATGGCGCCCGAACAGGCGGCGGGCGATCCCGATGTTGACCAGCGCGCCGACTTCTACTCGTTCGGCGTGCTCGCGTATGAATTGCTCGCTGGTCGAACGCCGTTCCACGACCTGCCACCGTCACGCATGCTCGCCGCACAGTTGAGCGAACGCCCGCGTGATATCCGCGAGTTGCGAGTTGACACGCCTCCTGCGCTTGCGCAGATCGTGATGCGCTGCCTCGAGAAGGTGCCGGAAGACCGGCCGCCGTACGGCGCCGATATCGTGAAGGTGCTCGACTCGGTGACATCGAGCGGCGCCAGCACGGCCGCGCCGGTGATTCTCGCCGGCGGACAGATGCGTCTCGGTCGCGCGGTCGGCATCTGGGCCTTCGGCACGCTACTCGTGGCCCTCACTGCGTGGGCCGCCACGCGCGTCATCGGCCTTCCGGATTGGGTGCTCCCGGGATCGCTCGGCGTCATGCTCACGGGGCTGCCGATCATCGGACTCACCGCCTACGTCCAGCGCACCGCCTACCGCCTCTACACCGCCACGCCGGCCTTCACGCCGGGCGGCAACACCGCGGCGCACGGCACGATGGCGACGATTGCGCTCAAGGCCAGCCCGCACGTGTCGTGGCGGCGCACCTGGATGGGCGGGGCGGTCGCTGTCGGCGGTTTCGCGGTGCTCGTGCTCGGCTTCATGGTGTTTCGCGCACTTGGCATCGGCTCCGTCGGATCGCTCATCGGCAAGGGCGCGTTCGGCCAGAACGAAACCATCGTCGTGGCCGACTTCAAGAGCCCCGCCAACGACTCCACGCTCGGCGTCACGGTGGCCGAGGCGCTGCGCACCGACCTCGCGCAGTCGAAGAACCTGAAGGTGCTCACCAAGGCCGCGGTGGCCGAGGTGCTCCGCCTGATGCAGAAGCCAGCCGACGCCGCCGTGCCGTTCACGCTCGCGCGTGAGGTAGCCAGTCGCGAAGGCGCCAAGGCCGTGCTCGACGGCGACATCGTGGAACTCGGCGGCAGCTACGTCATCTCGGCGCGTCTCGTGGGCGCGCTCGACGGCGCCGAACTCGCCACGTTCCGGCGTACTTCCAAGAACCAGGGCGAACTTGTCGAGGTGCTCGGCGAGTTGTCCAAGGACATCCGCAGCAAGGTTGGTGAGTCGCTGCGCGACGTGCGCGAGTCCATTCCGCTTGAGCGCGTCTCCACGACGTCGCTTCCGGCGCTGCGCAAGTACGTGGAGGGCGTGCAGCTCATTGCCACCACCGGCGACAACGCCAAGGGCCGTGAACTGCTGCTGCAGGCGGTGGCGCTCGATAGCACGTTCGCCATGGCGTGGCGACGCATCGCGGCCAGTTACTCCAATGACCCCGGGTCCCAAGCGGAACAAACAGCGGCGAGCACCAAAGCGTACGAGTTCCGCGATCGACTCAGTGATTCCGAACGCCTGCTGACCGAGGCGTACTACTGGTCGAACGGCCCGACGCCAAGCCGCGACAAGGCTATCGCCGCGTACGAAGCGCTGATCGAACGCGATTCGATGAACCGGTCAGCGACCAACAACGTGGCAATCCTGTACTGGCAGATGCGCGACCGGGCGAAGGCCGAGGCGTCGTATCGGCGCGCCGTCTCGGTTGCGCAGCCGTTTGGTGGGTCGTTTAGCGGCCTTATTCAGGTCCAGATTGAGCAAGGTAAGATTGCTGCTGCTGAATCGACGTTGGCCCTGTTCGAGCGAAAACTCCCGTCGCACGGCGATATCCAGATTGCCCGTGCGTCCCTCACGTTGGCCCGGGGCAATCTGGCGGCCGCCGATTCGATCCTACGCAACTCCGTCCCGACGCTGCGCACGGACGACGCACGGCGGATAACCGCGGGTGCGATGTCCAACATCTTGACGGCTCGCGGTCGTGTGCGCGAAGGCATGAAGTGGATGGCCCAGTCTGTTCCGACGCAGGGAGTCGCAGCGGTGCTCAGTGCCGGTCGCTTGAATGTCATGCTCGACAGCGCTTGGGTGCAGGCCTATTTCCTCAACGACGCGGCGACGGCAAAGGCGACGGTGAAACGTGCGCTCGAGCGAGTGCCGATCACCTCGCTGGCCGCACCGGACCGCCCGTGGGGGACACTTCTTGGCATTGCCGCTGTGACGCGCGACGCCGCAACGGCCCGAGGCTATGCCGCCGCACAGCAACGCGACATGGCGTCATCGTCCCTTTCGACGTTCACGGGAGCGATCCCGGTCAACCGTGCCCTGCTTGCATTGGCCGAAAACCGCCCGCAGGACGCCGCGGCGCTCTTTGCCGAAGCTGACAAGACCGACCTAGGCCCCGAGCAGATCGGCCCGTGGCGGGCCCAGGCGTTCGACCTCGCCAATCAACCGGACTCCGCGATTGCCGAGTTTGAACGGTTCGTCGCCTTCCGCGACGCCACATACGGTTTGCGTCGCGACTACCTCGCCGGTTCGCACAAGCGGCTGGGCGAGCTCTACGACGCCAAGGGAAACACCGCGAAGGCGATCGAGAACTACGAGAAGTTCGTCGGGCTCTGGACGGACGCCGACCCGGAGCTGCAACCCAAGGTGCGTGAGGCGCGGGCACGTCTCGATGCGCTACGAAAGAGAGGATCCAAAGGATAGGCGGCGGCAGTTGAAGGCGTGCGCGCAGTTTGTTATTTAATGGTATACATGATCTAACCGGTACTCCCTGATGCGCACACGTGCTCGACTGTTCGCCTTGCTTCCCCTTGCGGCACTGCTGCTGGGGGCCTGTTCCTCGCCTGACGCAGGTGTCGGCCCTGCCGGTGCCAGCGCGCCCTCGCTGGTGAGCATCCAGCCGCGGAATGCAGCGTTCAGCGTCGACGTCAATGCCCCGGTCGTCCTTCGCTTCAGCCATGCGATGATGTCTGGCATGGAGATGCTCGTGGTACTGCACGAAGGCGGCGTGACCGGTACCGTGGTCGCCACGACCGCCATTTGGTCGACCGACCGCACGACGCTCACACTGATGCCAGCGGTGCCGTTGAAGCGCACCACAACCTACGTGGTGCACATGTCGCCAAGCCTGCAGGACACCGCCGGCCGCATGATCAACATGTCGCCGGGCGCCATCATGGGTGGCCAGATGGTCAGCGGCAGCATGATGGGCGGGGGATCGATGATGAACGGCCAGTGGGGGCCGGGCATGATGGGCGCCGGCTGGCAGGCAGCCAATGGGACGTTTGGAATGGTCTTCTCGTTTACGACGGCATAAGGCGACTGCGCGGCGTCGCGTGGTGAACGCCGAGATGTTCAGGGTGTGCGAAGTCAGGGACCGGCCGTGTGCCCACCGCGTGTTCCGGGCCTCGGTCAGATCGTACGTCCTTAGGGTGCCAACGTCCCGAGCATCTCGTTCGGCATTGGAGTCGCCACCAGCACGGCCGTCACCACGAGCACTACGAACGCCGCTGTCAGTTCCACCATTGCGGAGATGCGCAGGCGGCCGGTGGCTGTGTCACTCCCCAATGAGGGAAGCACCCACTTCCAGTTGTAGGCGCCGGTGCCGGCGGCGACCATCAGGAGCGCGAGCTTCACCAACAGCACCTGCCCATACGGCGCCTGCCATAAGTCAGAGACCGAGCCGACGTTGCGCCACGCGGCGATTGCCCCGGTGGCTACCACCAATGCTGCGAATCCAAGCGCAGTGGGGCTGAACGCGCGCACCAGGGCGGCGATCTGACCGTGCCGGTCATCGCCACCCGACCGCAATACCGCTGGCACCGCGATGAGCATCAGCGCGGCAAGGCTGCCAATCCAGCCACCGGCCCCAAGTACGTGCAACGCGTAGATCACCATTGCCGTCGTCGTTCCCGCCGCCGCGTGCCCTGACAGGGCAACACTCGCCGTCAGGGCAAGCGCCACGACGGTGAGCACCTGCCACGCCCGGGCTGACGCCCGGCGGCTGACGTGCGTGGCCACGAGTCCGACGGCGGTTGCCGCCAGCGCCAGCCACCAGCCGCGTCCCCACTGTGAGTCTTGCAGCACAGCGGCAAATGTCGCGCGCGTCCACGGCGAATCGGCACCAAAGAACGCGGCGTGTTGCGCCACCAGCCGAGCGACGGTGACCGCGCCGATGATCCACAGCGCCGCCCTGGCCCACCACCGCGATGCGTGGTCGAGCATTTCGAGGGTGGTCAGCCAGCTGGCGGAGGCCCGCCGCGCGAATCGCGGCAGGACCACCAGTTGCAGGGCAAGTATTCCGATCAGCCCAACGAGCGCGACCGACAGGATGGCACGGATTGCCACATAGACCGGGGATTCGACACCGAACATCGAGTCGGACGCGCCCGTCACTTGCCCGCCGGTGCCAACCTCAAGACAAACGAATACTCGCCTCGCACGGGATGGCCGTCTGCGCCTGCGGCTTGCCATTTCACCGTGTATCGGCCTGGCGGCAGCTGGCCGAGTATCTTCGCCGTCACCGTCCTGGCATCACCCGGCGACGCGCGCACGCTATCAAGCGCCACGTTCTGTTCCTTTGCATCGAGCAGCCTGATCCGGCAGAGCGCGATCGAGACGTCTTCACTGAACGTGAGGACCACCTCGCGCGGAACGATCGCCACATCGCTGCCGACGGCAGGCACCGCGCGCACCAGGCGCGTGTGCGCCTCCGCCATGCGGAGCGGCACGGCAAGAGCCAGCAGCACCGCAAGATTCGAGAACCAGAATGAACGTCTCATTGAATTCCTCGGCATCTGGAATGGTTGGCCTCAAACCGGGTCGGTAGACCGACGTGCCCGACCGCTGGTGTGCATATGTCGCACAACCCAGCCGGTGCCGCGCCGTTCGAGGATCGCGGTGCCCAGCCCCACCACGTCAGTTGCCCTGCCATTCATGTCGGCCTTCAGCGTGTAGCGAAACAGCACCCACGCCGTGCGCCCCGCAACGTGGACTGCAAGTTCCGCGGGCCGATACTGCAGGTTCTTCATCTCCTTGAGCTCGGGCCCGAGGTGATGGTCCCGATAGTCCGCCCATCCGCGATTGACGCCGGTTCCCTCGAAGATCGTCAGGCTGTCGCCGGCATAGAGCGAATCCAGCGCCGCCAGGTCGCTGCGTTCGGTGGCGGCGAACAGCGCCTGAATTGTCGCCGCGACCCGGGTCGCGTCCGCACCGTCAGACGGGCTTCTGGTGGGCGTCGTTTGCGCCTGCAGTGACCCTGCAGCGAGCAGGCTGGCACCCAGCAACATGCGAAGCAACCGGGGGGACATGACGAACATGGGGAGACCTCGTGGTAAGTGGGATTCCGCGAACCTTCACAGTGATGGGCACTACGACCGCCAACGTCCAACCAGGATCATCGCATCGCCAACAGCATCATCACCGCCATGGACACGCCGCCTAGAATCGCGAGCGTTGCCAGTCCGCTGGTTCGCGTTGTGTGACCTGAGGCCGACGGCGGCGCGGCCAGCGCCGGAAGCGATACGACGTGGGCAAGCATGATCGGCGGATCCAACACCGTGTCGCCCACGCGCTCCACCGTAACCGCAATTCGATAGGCGCCACCGCGCGGAATCGAGGGTCGAAAGACAAACCGGCCTCCACCTCGTTCGACTGGGGCGAATCGTATGTGTTCAAAGCCGGCCGACGCCGTTTTCGCCGTTGGTGCCGCGTGGCCGGCGTGCGCGGCGGCCGGCACCATGGCCACGGCTTCTGTGGCCGCCGGTGACACGTCCATGACCACCTGCGCATCGGTCGTGATCAACCGTCCGTCGAGGGTACGCACCGTGACTGTATAGCGCAACGAATCGGTCGGTGCATACGGAGGAAAGTCCGCCGTGACACGGAACTCTCCGCCGGTCATCTCTTTGATCACGGTTGGTTCACCGTGCGCAGCCGCAGCGCTGCCCTTATGCGCTCCGGCGCCCATGTGGCCCATGCCACCCATCCCCGCCATACCCGCCATCATGCAGCCGCTCAGCAGCAATGGCGCCAGCAATGCGGTCATCCACTTCACTCTCATGCATTCTCCTACCGGTGTGTCGAGCGCCGGAACATAGGTGAGCCTTATCAACGCAGCGCACTTGCGCATGCAGATTCTCTCCAGACACCGCCCCCTGAACGATCAACTCCCGTACAACGCAGGCTTGCGCGCCACGCCGCGGATGCTTGGCTGTAGGACCGGCATCGCCTTTCGGATACTTTCTCGCTCAATCCTCTCGATCTGAAACCCCGCCGCGCGTACAACTGCCTCCGTGTCGCGGGTCAAATGACAGTTCCCGGCGACGCGCTTCCATACGGGCTCCAGGCAACGCTGCCATACGAGGCGCCCAGACTGCTCCGGCGCGGCGACGTGTTCGATGAACAGGAAACGACCTCCGGGCCGGAGAACACGGAATATCTCGGTGAGTGCGACATGTGGATCCTGCACCGAGCACAGCACAAGCGAACTGACGACCGCGTCGAACGACGCCTCCGGCATCGGCAGTCCATCCAACGACGCATCAGACACCTCCAATTGCGGACACGGCGAAGCCCCGCGCTTCCTTTCCAGCTTGCGCCGCATGTGGCGGTCAGGTTCGGCAAGAACGAGCTGCGTGACTGCCGTGGAATAGTGCGGCAGCATGGCGCCGGTGCCTGCCCCGACTTCGAGCACCTCTCCCGCCACCTCTCGCAGCAGTTCCCTGCGCCACTGAACGAGGCACGCCTCTTCCGACGCCCGCATCCAGTAATCGTAGACTGCAGCGACAAGCCACGTCATGCCGCCCTCACTCGGTCTTGGTATCAACGCCTCGGCGGCCGCCGGGCAAGACGGGCAGCGATGCCCATCGCGCCCGGCGTTGCGCGCGTGTCTACGGTTTGGCCTTCGCGTGCTGCGCGTGCATCTTGTCTGTCACCCGCAGCATCTGTTCCAGCTCGCCGAGCATGGCATTCATGCGCTGATGCGCTTCCATCATCGCGGTCCCCGCGTCGCCTTCCATCTTCCTGCCCGCGCGGTGCATCGCATCCATGTGCCGCAGAGCCCCGCGAAGACCGGTCGCGATGGTGTGCAGGCTGGTCGCCATCGCCTGCGGCGAATCGGCGGCGACATGTCCCATCCTTCCGTGTGCCGACGTGTCGGCGGTCGCTTTCACCAACCGTTCCGCCTGCCGCACGAGCGAATCGGCGCGCTGCAACATGCTGGCCAGTGACGGCGTTGCGGCCGTGTCGTGCGTCATGGCGCCGTGCGACGTGTCGTGCTTCATGGTGCCTTGCGCCATGCCGTGCCGCGGTGCGCCGATACTCGCCAGCGCAAGCGCGGCGACGGCAATCCAGCAGTGTCTTGCGATCATTGCGTGTTCCTCTCCGTCACAGGGTTCTTTACGTACGCGAGTCCATTGGTGAGGTCGCCAGCACCGGTTGATCGGCAGCCGCGACCAGTGTGTATTCCTTCCAGAGCGAGTAGATGGCGGGGATCACGAGCAGTGTCAGCAGCGTGCTCGAGACCATGCCGCCGATCATCGGCGCGGCGATGCGACGCATCACCGTCCCGCCTTCCCCGCTTCCCCAGAGAATCGGCAGCAGACCGATGATCGTCGTCGCGACCGTCATCATCTTGGGTCGCACACGCACGACCGCACCTTCCATCACGGCATCGTAGAGATCGCCAAGCGTCGGCCGTCGCCCTCCCTTCGACTTTGCCTCCCACGCGTGATCGAGGTACATGAGCATCACCACGCCTGTTTCCGCCGCCAGGCCGGCGAGCGCGATGAATCCGATGGCGACGGCCACCGACCAGTTGTAGCCGAGGGCCCAGATGAACCAGATGCCGCCCACGAGCGCGAACGGCACCGAGAGCATGACGATCATCGTTTCACTCACGCTCCTGAAATTGAAGTAGAGCAGCAGGAAGATGAGCGCGAGCGTCGCCGGAATGACGAGCTTCATCTTCTCCTTGGCGCGCTGCATGTACTCGTACTGGCCGCTCCACACGATGGAATAGCCCGCCGGCACGGTCACGCGCGCTGCCACCTCGCGCTGCGCGTCGGCGACATAGCTGCCGATGTCTCGTCCGGCAACGTCCACGTATACCCATGCAGTAGGGATCGCTCCCTCCGTGCGCACGACCATCGGGCCAGCCACAGCCGTAATGCGTGCGATCTGGCCAAGCGGCACTTGCGCCGCGTTGCCACTCAGCGTCGAGGCGCCGCCCATGCCGCCCATGCCAACGGCCACACGACTGGCGGCCGGGGCGTGCGCAACGGGCACGAGCACCGACGCCAGACGTTCGGGACTGTCGCGCAGTTCCTGTGGATAGCGCACGCGCACGCCGAAGCGCTGACGGCCTTCGACCGTTTGCGTGATGGTCATGCCGCCGATGGCCGTCGCGATCACCGCCTGCACGTCACCGATATTCAGACCATGCCGCGCCGCCGCCTGCCGATCAATGTCAATATCCAGGTAGTAGCCGCTGACCGCTCGCTCGGCGAAGGCGCTGCGGGTGCCCGGTACCATTTGCACGGCGCGTTCGATCTCACGGCCGATCCGTTCCAGTTCCGCCAGATCTGGCCCGAACACCTTCACCCCGACGGGCGTGCGAATGCCCGTCGCCAGCATGTCAATGCGCCCCTTGATCGGCATCGTCCACGCGTTCGTCACACCCGGCAATCGCACGGCGGTGTCCATCTCGGCGACCAGCCGGTCGTAGGTCATCCCCGGCCGCCACTCTGAGCGCGGCTTGAGCGTGATCGTCGTCTCCGACATGTCAAGCCCCGCCGGATCGGTGGCCGTATTGGCCCGCCCCGCCTTGCCCCAGACGCGTTCGACTTCCGGAAACGTCCGGATGATGCCGTCCTGGATGCGGAGAATCTCCCTCGCCCGCGCCACGCTCACGCCCGGCAACGTCGTTGGCATGAAGAGGATCGTCCCTTCTTCGAGCGGCGGCATGAACTCGCTGCCGATCCGTGTCCACGGGATCCACGTGAGGATCACCGTGACGACGGCAGCGGCAACCACCGGCCACCGGTGGCGCAGTACGAACGTGATGAACGGCCGGTAGGCGCGGATGGCGATTCGGTTCACGGGATTCGCCGACTCGCGGTAGATCTTTCCGCGTACGAACAGCCCCATCGTCACCGGCACGAGCGTTACCGCGAGCAGGCTCGCCGCCGCCATCGCGAACGTCTTTGTATAGGCGAGCGGGTGGAACAGCCGCCCTTCCTGGCCTTCGAGTGCGAAGACGGGCAGGAACGACACCGTAACGATCAACAGCGAGAAGAAGAGCGACGGGCCCACTTCCTGCGCCGACTCCACGACGACGCGCCAGCGCTCCTTGCTGGAAAGCACCGCCGTGTCGAGCCAGCGCGCTTCGGCGGCCTTCGCTCCGGCTCCCGCGGCACGCTCCTTCTCGGTAACGGCACGCTCCAGGTGCTTATGCAGGTTCTCGATCAAGACGACCGCGGCGTCCACCATGACTCCGATGGCAATCGCAATCCCGCCCAGGGACATGATGTCCGCACCAACCCCCACGCGGCGCATCGCAATGAACGCAATCAGGATGCCGACGGGCAGCGTGAACACGGCAACCAGCGCCGAGCGGGCGTGCAGCAGGAAAACGATGCACACCAGTGCGACGACGAACATCTCCTCCAACAGCTTGACGCTCAGGTTCGCTATGGCGCGCTCGATCAGTTCGCTCCGGTCGTACACCGGACGGATGACCACGCCAGGCGGGAGCCCGGGCGTGATGTCCTTCAGGCGTTGCTTCACGTTGTCGATCGTGGTCAGCGCGTTCTGCCCGAATCGCATGACGACGATCGCACCGACAGCATCACCGCGTCCGTCAAGTTCGGCGATGCCGCGACGCACTGCTGGCCCGACGTTCACCCGGCCGAGTTCCGCCACGCGGATGGGCGTTCCGGCCGTCGTGGCTCCGACAACCACGTTTTCGATATCGGTGATCGATTTCAGGTAGCCGAGCCCGCGTACCATGTACTCGCGCTCCGACAGCTCCATGACCATCGCGCCGATATCGGCGTTGGCATTCTGGATCGCCTGCATGACCCGCGTAACGGGAATCCCGTAGGCAAGCAGTTTCGCCGGGTCGAGGTCCACCTGATACTGCTTCTCGAATCCGCCGATCGTCGCCACCTCGGACACGCCTGCGACAGACGTCAGCTGGTAACGCAACGACCAGTCCTGCAGCGCCCGAAGATCGGCGAGGCTCATCTTGCCGGTGGTATCCTCCAGCGCGTACTGGTAGATCCTCCCAAGCCCGGTGGCATCGGGGCCCAACGTCGGTGAAACCGTCGCGGGAAGTTTGCCCTTCAGCCCGTTGAGGTACTCGAGGACGCGACTGCGCGCCCAGTACAAGTCGGTGCCATCGTCAAAGATGACATAGACGAACGACACCCCGAAGTACGAATACCCGCGAACTACGTGGGCACCCGGCACCTTGAGCATCTCCGCCGCAATCGGATAGGTGACCTGATCCTCGATGATCTGCGGCGCCTGTTCGTTGAACTCGGTCTGTACGATGACCTGCACGTCGCTCAGATCAGGCAGCGCCTCGAGGGGCGTTTGCCGCAGGGAGATGATGCCTGCAACGATCGCGGCCACGGTCAAGAGCACCACGATCAACTTGTTGTCGACCGACCACGCGATGACCCGTTTCAGCATGGGGAGGTTCCTCAGCGGTCGTGGTGTTTCATGCCGGCCATGGGCCGCATGGTATCGGGCTTCACCTTCGGGGGCGTTGGTTTCGCCTTCACCGGCGGGGCTGGCATCGTCGTGCTGGGCATCGCGTGCATCGAGTGGTCCATGGCTGGATCCATGGCTGGATCCATGGCCGGCGGCACGGTGGGAGCCTTCGCCGGCGCAGCGCGGGAACTGGCAGGTGTTTTCGGAGCACTGGGTGCTGCACGGGGTGCTGGCACCGCCACCCCCGACATGTCGTGCTTGGAGTGGTCTTCGGCCGGCGCCTTGGCTTTGGCGGCAGCAGCGGACATGTCCATTCCCGGCATCGCGGCCATGGCACCCAACATCGAGCCGAGATTTGATTCGGCGTCAATCAGGAAAGTGGCGGAGGCAACGACGATATCTCCCGCCAGAAGCCCGGACCTGATCTCGACCCGGTCATCGGTGGCGATCCCGCGTACAATGGTGCGCGGCTCGAGCACGCCATCGGCCCGCTGAACGAACACGAGGTCGCGTCGTCCGGTGGAAAGCACGGCCGACCGCGGCACATGAAGCACCGCCCTGTCCGCCGCGGCCCGAATGCGCACGGTGGCATACATGCCAGGCTTGAGCTGCCCGCTGGTGTTCTCGAGCGCCACCCGCACGCGCACGGTTCGCGTGTCGGTACTGACCGTCGGCTGTATGAACACGATCCGCCCGCGGCGGGTCTCGCCCGGCAGCGCCTGGAGCTCGACCTCCACCGACTCCCCCAGTCGCACAAACGGAAGATCCCCCTCAAACACCTCGCCCTCCACCCACACGGTCGAGAGATCGGCCAGGCGATACAGTGCATCGCCTGCCATGACGCGCTGTCCGTCGAGGACAAACTTGTCGACCACCACGCCGCCATACGGCGCACGGACCACCAGCGACTTCTGCACCTCGCCGGTACGCTCGACCCGCTCCACCTCGCCGGGTGGCACGTCCCAATTGAGCAGTCGCTGCCGCGCCGCACGCAACATCGCCTGCGCGCTGGCTTGCGTGGACGCGTCGGCGCTGGTGATGTCGCGCACGAGCTTCGCCGCCAGCACCAGTTCTTCCCCTGCGCTCAGCAGCATCGGCGAGTAGATGGACAACAGCGGCTCCCCGGCACGCACGTCGCGCCCGGTGAAGTCGACGAAGAGCCGGTCGACAAACCCGTCGAACTTGAGCGACACCGCGCGTACGCGCGTTTCATCAATCGTGACCTGGGCGACTGCCCGCACTTCAGTGTGCAGCGCACCCTGCTTGACCGTGGCGTATGTGACGCCGATGCGCCGCGCCTGCTCAGCGTCCAGCATCACCGGTTGTGCGGCGTCGGCTCCGGCGGCGGCGCCATGCTGA
This sequence comes from uncultured Gemmatimonadota bacterium, assembly GCA_947085385.1. GTDB lineage: Bacteria > Gemmatimonadota > Gemmatimonadetes > Gemmatimonadales > Gemmatimonadaceae > PNKL01. Next base: position 13,867 of record CAMTWA010000005.1, read on the forward strand.
TGCCCGGCATCGGCCGTAGCCGGCGTCCGTCCACGGGTGGCGTACCAGGCCACAAGCACCGCACCGACAATGACCCCTACGCCGATCAGTACATTCCGCACACGGGCCCCCATACTCGTCGTGGGTGCTCCGAACCCTGCCATCTTATCCGAACGGTGGGGGGTATCCTGCTTGCTGTCAGACATCAACGGTCGCCTCCCGGCACGGGGCGGCCGGTGTTGGAGTCAAAGAGTTCTCGGCCAAGCAGCATTTCCAGGTCGGCCAGGGCCATGCCCTCGGCGGCCTCGAGCGTGGCCAGTTCCTGTTCGTACCGATTGACGGTCGCCTGATTGTCCAGGAGCGTCATCAGGTTCACGCGTCCCACGCGATAGGCCGCCAGCGAGGCGGTCACCGCCGCGCGCGCTTGCGGCAGGATCGTCGTGCCGTACAGGGCACGCAGGTTTCGGGCGCGTCGCCATTCGACGTACATCTCGCCAACGCGAGCCCGCGTTTCAGCTCGCATTGCCGCGAGGTCGGCAGCAGCCATGGCGCGCATGGCCTCGGTTTCCTCGCGCATCTTCAACTGCCGGCTGTTCTTGAAGACGGGGACTGAGGCACCGATCATCAGGCTGCCCATCCGCTCGACGCCGGTCATCCCGCCGCGCTGGCCGTACTGCACACCGACTTGAAGGTCAGGCCAGATTTCGCGCGATGCGAGTCGTGCATCTGCCTCGGCGGCGCGGAGATCGGCCTCCCCTGCGCGCACCATGGGCCGCGTGGCGGCCGCCTGCCGTATGAGCGAATCAAGTCCTGGCAGCGAGTCGGGGAGCTGAGGAAGCACCGCCGGTGGCGACGCAGAATCAACCGGCTGGTCGAGCAGGCCGCTCAGCCGTGCCAGGCTCATTTGGCGCATCGAACGCATGGCGATGATTTCTTCCGTCATGCGCGCCACTTCGACGCGTGCCTTGAGCACGTCCGCTTGTGCCGTTTCGCCGACACGGTACATCGCATCCGCGGTCGCGGCGACGTCCTCCATCAGGCGCCTCGTCTCGAGCGCGATCGCGATGGCCCGCTCGCTGCGATAGACCTCGTAGAACGCCGCCGCCACGCGACCGCGAACCTCCCATCGAACATCGGTTGCGCGTGCATGCGCACCTGCGGCTCGCGCGGCGGCAGCCGCACCGGCGATCCCGAGTTTCCCAGCCGTCGGCACCATCTGCATCACCTGCAACTGCGTCATGCCCAGGGGATCCATTGGACCAAGCCCCGGGAGTGCGCGGTTCATCAGGCCGAGTTGCACCTGCGGATCGGGCGGTCGTCGCGTGCCGGGCACTCGCGCCACCGCGGCGGTGGCCAACGCGTCGGCCGCTGTGATCCGCGGATTCGCGCGGTCAGCAACAGCGTAGAGCGCGCCAAGTCGCAGGCCGCTCGACGTGCTGAGCGTTGCTTGCGATACCGCCGGTGGGGCGACCCCCAGCAACAAGAGCCCGGCACAGGCAATGACGTGCCTCGGCTGAACGGACGACGGGCGCGTGAACGAAGCAGGCCGCGCCGAAATGCGCGGCAAGCGAACGCGCCGAAGGCAGCAAGGAAATGTGATCACACGAAACCTCGAGAAACGGACAAGGAGTGGCACCCTCGTCGCAGAAGATCGCGACTACAGGGCCAACGAGCCACGGTCCACCGACGCAGGTCGCCGGTGGGCGGTTGTCAGTTTTTCGGAGGGGGTGTGTCGAGAGCGCCTGCCCAGGAGTCCGGGCGTTCGCCGACGAGGCCCAACCCGGAGGCGTTCACTGGCGTGGAGACAGCGGTGCGGGCGTCGGTGAGGAGTGCGGTGACGGGCCCGTGGCTTGAACAGGACGCACCGGCCGGACAAGACGAAGGGCAAGGGAACCCGAGGCCGTCCTGATCACAGCAACTGTGGCGCGACGAGACCACCTGCTCTCCGTTCACGACAGATAGGTGCATCTGGTGGCGGGGCTCCTGTTGCACGGCAGGCATGTGCACGTTGTGCCGCGACTGCTGGTGCGCAGACGCAACCATGGCGTGAACAACTGGCGCGGTCACTGGGTCGCGCCGGACCGTCTCGTGGCACGTCTGGGCGCCGATTGACGAGACCGAAAGCAGGCTGGAGGCGAGCACAATAAGCACCCCGATGCCGAGCTGGGCGGCGGACGCCCCAACTCCGTATCTGGTGCGCGTCGCAAGTGACACGCAGTGACTATCGCGGCTTACCCACCTCACGCCCACAAGCCTCCATTTCCAGTCCATCGTGCCAGCATGCAACTATTGCAATAAACAACACCCCTCGGGCAATTGGAAGTTCCCGTGGTGTTTGGTGGCAACCGTCTCGCACATCGGCTCATCCTGCCAGAGGTTGGGTTATCTTCGATTGGCGGCGGCCGAAGGGTCGCCGACGCCCTTTCTTCCCGCGGCCCCATGCCCATGACTCCGCATCGCCCTGCTTTGATGGTCCTCGCCGCCCTGCTGCCGCTGCTTGCCTGCGGAACACCACAACAGGCTGCTGACGTCAGCGTAGCCGCCGCGCCCGTCGTGGAACTGGTGCCCTTCCAGCAGGAGATCGCGTCGGTGAAGGCCGAAGTCACCCTGCCTGGCGTGTGGAAGTACGGCTATCGCATCATTGACCGGGCGGACACTACATATGGCGGACATCGCGCCATCGAGTTCCACTACACCGCCGATTCGGCGTCCGGCGTGCCGCCGCGTCTCCTGATGGTAATCCGCGCGTTCAAGAAACCGGCGTGGGAGAAGGTGCGCGCCACACAGGGCAATATCGCCAAGGTGCTCGCCGAGCATGACGGCGAGGTGTACACCTACTCGATCGTCACGTCGAGTCCGTATCCCGTTGGCACGGCATCCACGCTGCGGGTGGACCAGATGATGGTGGCGCTCATCGCCGAGACGACCCCGTTCCGGATGACGTTCAGCAAGTAGACCGCCGGTACCGCCACCCGCGACTCACCGCGGCACGGCGGGCGCTTCGTTGAGCAGTCGGCGCACCGCCGGCTCCAGTGAGGCCATCGCCAGCGGACCCAGTACCTTATAGCGCACCTGGCCGGTGCGATCGAGCAACACCGAGGTTGGGTACCCCTGCACGCCGCCGAACGCCGCTTCGAGTTCGCGTCCGACGATCGCCACCGGGTACGTGATGCTGCGCTCGGTCAGGAACTGGCGGACGTTATCCGGACCGGTGCGGTCCACCGACAGCCCCAGGACGACCAGCCCCGCTGAGTCGTGCCGGTACGCCATCGCCTGCAGCAGGGGCATTTCCGCCCGGCATGGCAGGCACCACGTCGCCCAGAAGTTCACCAGCACCACGCGGCCGCGGAGCGTGCTGTCGCTCATCGGCCGGCCGTCGAGCGTGGTCACGGTGAACGCCGGCCGCTGGTGACCCCCGCTCTCAACGCCGAAGACGGCGCCGAGGTGCGGCAGGAAGCGCGGCCCCAGCCAGAGCACCAGCAGCAGGGTGGCAATGTTCCATGGGGAAAGCCACCGGCGGAGGCGGGAGGCTGGCTGCGCAGGATCTGTCACTCCTGCAATCTAGGGGCGCTGCACAACGGACGGGCGTGCCATATCGTATTGATACGTACCGCGCACGCCCGCGGGCCCCTGCCTGCCCACGGGCTCGTGTCTTGCCCCTCCGGAGAACGTTCCCCATGATCGCACCACGTCGCCACTTGGCGATGGGACTGGCCGCCAGCTTGCTGGCCGCGCTACCCACCGCCGCACAGCTCGCGTCGCCACGCAGTATTCCGGCGACCTACGCCATCACCAACGCCCGGCTCGTGCCGGTGTCGTCGCCGACGATCGAGAAGGGAACGATCGTCGTGCGCAATGGGCTGATTGCCGCCATCGGCGCAACCGTCGCCGTCCCTGGCGACGCCCGCGTGATTGACGGCACCGGCTTGACGGTCTATCCGGGGCTCATTGACGCGTACGGCACGCTGGGCGTGCCGAATGCGCCCGCGCCGGGCGGTGGCGGTGGTGGGCGTGGCGGCGGAGGCGGCGCTGTCGGCCCCAGTGCCACACCGGCCCGCGCGGCGGCCAACTCCAACTATCCCGCCGGCCTGCAGCCCGAGTTGTCCGTGCTCGACCTCTTGAAGGCGGATGACGAGGCCTTCAGCGGCCCAACAAGCGCTGGCATCACGACCGCGCTCTCCGGGTCTGGCAGCGGCATCTTCCAGGGCCAGTCAGCCATCATCAACCTTGCGGGATCCGACGCCAACGCGATGATCGTGAAGGCGGCCGTGGCCCAGCACATCGGCTTCTCGCCGCAGCGAGGTGGCGGTTACCCGAACTCGCTGATGGGTGTCTTCGCCGCCCTGCGCCAGCAGTTCCTCGACGCGCAGCACTATCGCGACGTGAAGGCGGCGTATGAACGGAACCCGCGCGGCATGTACCGTCCGGAGTTCGATCCGTCGCTTGAGGCACTGCTGCCGGTGCTCGCACGCACGCAGCCCGTCGTGATGTATGCCACGACCAAGCGCGAGATCGAGCGCGCGCTCGATCTTGCCAAGGAGTTCGGACTGCGGCCGATAATCGCCGGCGGCGATGAGGCGCACCTGGTCGCGGCGCGACTCAAGGCCGAGAACGTGCCGGTGCTGCTGACGCTCAACTTCCCCCACCGCACCGCAGTTCCGTCGGCCGATGCCGATCCCGACCCGCTTCGCGTGTTGCGCGAGCGCGTCGAGGCCCCGAAAGTGGCGGGCCGGCTGGCGCAGGCTGGCGTGGAGTTCGCGTTCTATTCCGGAGGGCTCTCCACCTGGTCCGACTTCACCGGCAACGCACAAAAGGCCGTCGAGAACGGACTGAGCGCCGACGCCGCCCTCAAGGCGCTCACCCTCCAGTCGGCCGAGGTCCTCGGCGTCAGCGACCGGCTTGGCTCGCTTGAGGCTGGGAAGATTGCCAACCTCGCCATCATCCGCGGCGACCTGCTCGACCGCGGGCGCGTGACCCAGCTTTTCATTGACGGCCGCCCAGTGGCCGTGCGCGCCCCGGCGGCAGCCGGGAATGCAGGCCCGGCCGGTATCACCGGCACGTGGACCGTGACGGTCTCGCTCGACGGCAGTGATTACCCCACAACCTGGTCGCTGCGGCAGGACGGCACGCGCCTGCTCGGCTCAATCCAGGGAACGCTGGGCACCATGGAAATCCAGAACGGCACAGTCGGTGCCGACAACGAACTGCGCTTCACCGCCTCGATCACGCTGAAGGAGGGGACCGAGGAGGCGACGTTCATCGGCACACTCGACGGCAATGCCGTGCGCGGCCGCATGGCGATCGTCGGCCACACGCCGGGCACCTTCGCCGGCACGCGGCCACAGCGCCAGGGTCCACCCGCCGGCGCCCCGCCGGCCGGTGGCAGCCCGCGTACGCCTCCCGGAGACCGCTGATGCGCCGCCTATCCACGACCAGCCTGCTCGAGGATTCCATGAAGAGGACTTTGCTGCTTGCGGCGTCACTGGCGATTGCCGCGGGCTCACTTGGTGCCCAAGCCCTTCCAGTCACCGGCGGCGCGGGTGCCACGCTCATTAAGAACGCGACCGTGCTCACGGTCACCAAGGGGACGCTCAAGAACACCGACGTCCTCATCCAGAACGGCAAGATTGCGCAGGTCGGGCAGAACATCGCCGCGCCGGCGGGAGCGACGGTCATTGACGCCACGGGCAAGTACCTGATGCCGGGAATCATTGACCCGCACACGCACATGATGAGCGACGCCGTCAACGAAGGTTCGCTATCGGTGACGTCCATGGTACGCATCCAGGACATCCTCAACCCGACGGCGGTGAACATCTACCGCGCGCTCGCGGGCGGCGTCACCAGCATCAACATCCTGCACGGGTCGGCCAACACCATCGGCGGCCAGAACGCCACGATGAAGCTGAAGTTCGGCGAGAGCGTGGAGAACATGATGTTCCCCGGCGCCCCACCTGGCATCAAGTTTGCGCTCGGCGAGAACGTGACGCGCAAGAACTCGACGCAGATCGTGATTCCGGGACAGCCGACGACGCGCCGGTATCCGGTGTCGCGCATGGGGCAGGAGGAAGTGGTGCGCGACGCATTCGTGCGCGCCCGGGACTACAGGACGTCGCTCGACGAATACAAGGCGCGCGTGGCAAAGGGCGAGAAGAACCTCGTGCCGCCGCGTCGCGACCTCGAACTCGAGCCGTTGGTGGAGGTGCTCGAAGGCAAGCGCCTCGTGCATGCACACACGTATCGCGCCGACGAGACGCTGATGCTGCTGCATCTCGCCGATGAGTTCGGGTTCAAGATCGCCACGCTGCAGCACGGGCTCGAGGGCTACAAGATCGCCTCGGAAATCGCCACGCACGGGGCCGGGTTGTCGTCGTTCGCCGACAGCTGGTCGTACAAGATCGAGGCGTACGACGCCATTCCGTACAATGTGGCCATTCTCATGCGCCACGGCGTTGTGACCACCATCAACTCCGACAGCGACGAGCGCGTTCGCCGGCTCAACATTGACGCCGCCAAGCTGGTGCGCTACGGCGGCCTGACGGAGGATGAGGCGCTCTCCACCATCACCATCAACGGCGCCAGGCAGCTCGGCGTGGCGGACAAGGTCGGGTCTATTGAAGTCGGCAAGGACGCCGACCTGGGGCTTTGGAACAACCATCCACTCAGCGTCTACGCCGCTGTCGACCAGACCTTCATTGACGGCAAGGTGTACTTCGACCGCCAGCAGGACCTGACGATGCGCGACCAGAAGGTGAAGGAGCGCGCCGAGTTGGAGAAAGCCGAGGCCAACCAGGCGCCGGTCAATCGCCGCGCCGTACAGCCTGTGTTGCCGCAGGAGGAGCGCTAACATGACGCCCATTCGTATTGTCGCCATGGCGGCGCTCGTTGCGCTCGCCGTGCAGCCGGCGCGCGCCCAGTTGGGTTCGTACAATCCGCCGCCCGGTCCGCAGAAGACCTTTGCCATCACCAATGCGCGCATCGTGCCGGTCAGCGGGCCCGAGATCGCCAGCGGCACCGTCGTCATTAGCGGCGGCACGATTCAGGCGGTCGGCGCGTCGGCCATCGTGCCAGCCGGCGCCGAGGTGATTGACGCCAAGGGCCTCTACGTCTACCCCGGCATGATGGACGCCGGCACGTCCATCGGCCTGTCGGAGATCGGCCAGGGCGCCAACGCCACGGTGGACATCAGCGAAGTCGGGAGCTTCAACCCGAACGCGATGGCCTACTACGGCCTCAACCCGCACTCGGCGCACATCGGTGTGACACGCGTGGTGGGAATCACGCACGTCGTCACCCGCCCGACGGGCGGCATTCTCTCCGGGCGGGCGGCACTGGTGAATCTCGCGGGATCCACCGCGCCGCAGATGGCCGTGAACCGCAACCTCGCGCTGGTCATCGAGCTCCCGCGTTCTGGCTTCGGCGGCCGCAGCTTCGGTGGCTTCATTGCGGCCCAGCAGGGTCCGGCCAACACACAGGACGTGGACCGCACCAGGCAGCGCCAACTCGACTCACTGCGCACGATGCTCAGGGACGCCGAGGCATACGGCAAGGCGATGGACGCCTACGCCAAGGACAAGACGCTGCCGCGGCCGAAACAGGACGTGGTTCTGGCGTCGCTTGTGCCGGCAGTGCGTGGGCAAATGCCCGTGCTCATGGTCGCCGACCGCGTCACCGACATCAAGGCGGCCGTCGGATTCGCCGAGGAGAACAAGCTGCGGCCGATCATTGTCGGCGGGCGTGACGCGTGGCAGATCACGTCATTCCTCAAGGACCACGACGTGCCGGTGCTCATCACCTCGGTGTTGGACCTCCCGACGCGCGAGGACGATCCGTACGATGTGAACTACAGCGCGCCGGCCAAGCTGGCGCAGGGTGGTGTGCGGTTTGCCATCACGTCGGGCGATGCGGGCGCCGAGGCGCGCAACCTGCCGTACACCGCAGGGATGGCGGCGGCGTTTGGGCTGAGCCGCGACGATGCGTTGAAGTCGGTGACGCTATGGCCCGCGCAGATCTTCGGCGTGGCCGACAAGTTTGGGACCATTGAGCCTGGCAAGGTGGCCAATCTCGTGGTGACCACCGGTGATGTTCTCGAGGCGAAGACCGATACCCGGTATCTCTTCATCGACGGCCGGCCTGTGCCGCTCGACACCAAGCACACCGATCTCAACGACAAGTTCAAGGACCGGCCGTGAGCCTCTTCCGTACCTGTGCGGGAGCGGCGCTGTCGTGCGCCGCCATCGTACTGGGCGCCCAGCAGCCGCTGACGCCCAATCAGTTGACGGCCCGCGACATCTACAAGGAACTCGTCGAGAGCAACACGTCGGTCTGGACTGGAAGCACGACGCCGGCGGCCATCGCGATGGCGAAGCGCTTCCGGGATGCCGGATTCCCGGCGAAGGACATCTTCGTCGGTGGGCCGGTACCCACCAAGCACAACCTCGTCGTGCGCTATCGCGGCAGGGGCGGCCCAGGAGCGCCCAAGCCGGTGCTGTTGCTCGCACACCTCGATGTTGTCGAGGCACTCAAGGCCGACTGGTCGGACAACCTCGACCCGTTCACGTTCACCGAACGCGATGGCTTCTACTACGGCCGCGGCACGGCCGATGACAAGGCGATGGCGTCGCTCTTCGTGGCCGCGGCCCTGCGCCTGAAGACGGAAGGTTATGTACCGCAACGCGACATCATCATCGCATTGACCGCCGATGAAGAAGGCGGTGCCTACAACGGCGTTGACTGGCTCCTCAAGAACCATCGCGAGCTGGTGGACGCCGCCTGGGTGATCAACGAGGGGGGCGGGGGCTCGCTGCGCGACGGCAAGCCGCTCCTGCAGTCGGTGCAGGCGGCAGAGAAGGTCTACAACGACTTCACCTTCCGCGTCACGAACGCGGGCGGTCATTCGTCGGTGCCGCGTGCCGACAACGCCATCTACCAGTTGTCCGAGGCGCTGGGGAGGCTGTCGAAGTTCCAGTTCCCCGTGGAACTGAATCCGGTGTCGCGAGCGTTTTTCGAGCAGACGGCGAAGGTCGAAAAGCCGGATATGGCAGCCGCGATGACGGCCATCGCGACGAACCCGGCAGATTCGACCGCTGCCGCAGTCATCTCGAGGGACCCGCGTTACGCCTCAATGCTGCGCACCACCTGCGTGGCGACGATGCTGAAGGGTGGACATGCCGCCAATGCGTTGCCGCAGCTCGCCGAAGCCAACGTCAACTGCCGCATGGCGCCGACGTCTACCAAGACAGCAGTGCACGCCACGCTCCAGAAGGTGGCGGGTGATCCCGCCGTCGTTGCGGTGGTTGACACGAGCACCGAGAACCGGGCATCGCCGCCTTCCGAGATGCGCCCCGAGGTAATGGGCGCCGTGGAAAAGCTCACGCGCGAGATATTTGGCGACATCCCCGTGGTGCCGACGATGTCCACGGGTGCCACGGATTCCCGGTACTTCCGCGCGCTGGGCATTCCGGCGTTCGGGGTGTCGGGGCTGTTCAGCGATCCCACCGTGGACGCGCGCGCGCACGGCCGTGACGAACGCGTGCGCATCGAGTGGTACTACAAGGCGCAGGAGTTCTTGTACCAGCTTACCAAGGCGTTGTCGTCCAGCGTGCCTATGCCCTGATAGATACCTCGCGGGCCCGACCGCACGCCGGGCCCGTGAGGTATGCTCTGCGGCGGCGGGTGCATACACATGCAGAAGCGTCGCATCTTCGTGCAGGATGCGCCGCTTGTTTTCTGACGGGCCGAAGCCGTCAATTCAACTATCCCCGCACTCCGCCCTCATGACCCAAGTTGACCTCATCGGCGTTCCACTCGACCTCGGCGCAAGCCGCCGCGGCGTTGACATGGGGCCATATGCGGTGCGCGCGGCTGGCTTGCGCGGTACGCTGCTGGCCCTCGGCCACGACGTGCATGATCACGGCAATCTCGCGGTGCCCGACCGTGGCACGTTCCCGCCGGACATGCACGGCGGCGACTTCTTGCCTACCATTGCCGCGATCTGCGCCGAGCTCGCCACGCATGTTGAGACCTCGGTGCAGGCGCGCCGGTTCCCGGTGGTGCTCGGCGGCGATCATTCGCTCGCCGCGGGTTCGGTGGCCGGCGCCGCCCGCGCACTGCACGCGCGCGGCGAGCGTTTGGGCCTCATATGGGTGGACGCGCACGGCGACATCAACACGCCCGAGACGAGCCCGTCGGGGAACGTGCACGGCATGCCCGTGGCGCACCTGCTCGGGCATGGTGACCCTCGGCTGCAACTCAGCGGCGCGGCTGCGGTGCGCGCCGAACATACTGTGCTCGTGGGCATCCGCGACCTCGACCCTGGCGAACGAGCGCACCTGCGCTCCTACGGCGTGCGCGTGTTCACCATGCACGACATCGACCGGCGCGGCTTGTCGGACGTAATGGAAGAGGCACTCGTCTTTGCAAGTGTCGGGACGGCCGGGCTCTGGGTGTCCTACGACACCGACGTCCAGGATCCCGTGCACGCACCAGGCGTCGGCACGCCGGTGGCCGGCGGCTTCTCGTGGCGCGAGGGGCACCTAGTCATGGAGATGATCGCCGACTCCGGGTCACTCATCGGGCTCGATCTCGTAGAGGTCAACCCGATTCTCGATGTCTCCAATCGCACCGCGGAGCTGGCCGTCGGACTCGTGGCGAGCGCGCTGGGGAAGCGGATCCTGTAGGCAGCGAACGCGGCGAGTGGTCGCGCAGCGAACGATCAGCGCACCAGCTTCTTGTACTTGATCCGGTGCGGCTGATCGGCGTCAGGGCCCTTCCGCTTCTTCAGGTCCTCGATGTACGCCTGAAAGTTCCCCTCGAACCAGACCACCTCGGAATCGCTCTCGAACGCCAGGATGTGCGTCGCCACGCGATCCAGGAACCAGCGGTCGTGCGTGATGATCACCGCGCACCCGCTGAAATCGAGCACTGCCTCTTCCAGCGCGCGCAGCGTGTCCACGTCGAGATCGTTGGTCGGCTCGTCAAGCAGCAGCAGGTTGCCGCCCTGCATCAGCGTCTTGGCCAGGTGCAGGCGGTTGCGCTCACCGCCGGAGAGATTGGCCACGAGCTTCTGCTGGTCGGCCCCCTTGAAGCCGAACGCCGAGCAGTACCCGCGCGAGTTGATCTCCTTCTTGCCCACCTGAAGCATCTCGCGCCCGCCGGTCATCTCTTCCCACACCGTGCGCTTGCCTTCGAGCGTCCGGTCCTGGTCCTGGTACGAGATGCTCACCGTCTCGCCCAGCTTCAGCGAGCCGGCATCGGCCTGTTCCACGCTGTTGATCATCCGGAAGAGCGTCGTCTTGCCCGCACCGTTCGGGCCGATAATTCCCACGATCCCCGCGCGCGGCAGGTCGAACGACAGCCCCTCGAAGAGCAGGCGGTCACCGTATCCCTTCTTGAGCCCCTTGGCGATCACTACGTCGTTGCCGAGTCGCGGCGCCGGCGGGATGACGATTTCGTTCTGGACGATCTTGTCCTGCTGCGCCTCGCTCGCCAGCTCCTCGTACTGCTGCAGACGGGCCTTGTTCTTGGCCTGCCGCGCGCGCGGCGACATGCGTACCCACTCAAGCTCCTTCTCCAGCGTCTTCTGTCGCGTGCCGGCCTGCTTCTCCTCGATCGCCAGGCGGGCGCGCTTCTGCTCCAGCCAGCCGCTGTAGTTCCCTTCGTACGGCACGCCGCGGCCACGATCGAGTTCGAGAATCCACTTGGCCACGTTGTCCAGGAAGTAGCGGTCGTGCGTAATGGCCACCACGGTTCCCGGAAACCGCTCGAGGTGATGCTCCAGCCACGCCACCGACTCCGCGTCCAGGTGGTTCGTTGGCTCGTCGAGCAGCAGCAGGTCGGGCTCTTCCAGTAGGATGCGGCACAGCGCTACCCGCCGCTTCTCGCCGCCCGAAAGCACCGTTACGTCGGCGTCCGGCGGCGGCAGGCGCAGCGCGTCCATGGCCACCTCAATCTTGTTGTCGAGGTTCCACAGGTCATGGTGGTCAATGTACTCCTGCAGCTTCCCCTGCTCGTCGAGCAGCGCATTCATCTTGTTGTCGTCCATGGGTTCGGCGAACTCCATGGCGATGGCGTTGAACCGGTTGAGCTTGGTGCGCTGTTCCTTGAGTGCCAGCTCCACGTTGCCGCGCACGTCGAGCGTTTCATCCAACTGCGGCTCCTGTGACAGGAAGCCGATACGCGTTCCCTTGTGCGGCCACGCCTCGCCCTGGAACTCCTGATCGAGGCCAGCCATGATCTTGAGCAGCGACGACTTGCCGGAGCCGTTGGGACCGATCACGCCTATCTTTGCGCCCGGGTAAAACGACAACCAGATATCGTCAAGGATGATGCGCTGAGGGGGAACCACCTTGCGCAGTCCCTTCATGACATAGATGAACTGTGGGGCCACGAACGGACACTCCTTGGACTCTGTACGAACGCGATTGACGTAGCGAAATATACACTGCAGGTCCGTCCCCTTACCGTACGCGGGAGATTCGGTGTCCCTCTACTCACATGCCCCGCACCCCCACATCCGGCAGCGGACACTGGAGCCGCCGGTCACCATCCACGCCCAGCATCGGCACACCAGCCGCGTTGACCGATTCAATGCCTATATTGCCGTGAAGATCACGGACGGCGTTGGCACGATGTGGTGTGCCTATGCGTTCGCGCTGTTAGCCTGTGTCAGTCTGCCGGCAGCTATCCACGGGGGCGTGGCCACGCTCATTTCCTGGGTGGCCCAGACGTTCCTTCAGCTCGTGCTGCTCTCCATCATCATTGTTGGGCAGAAGGTGGCCGGTAGGGCGTCCGACAAGCGGGCCATCGCGACATACAAGGACGCCGAAGCGGTGCTGCATGAAGCACTGCAGATTCAGGAACACCTGGCGGCGCAGGATGCCGTGCTGCTCAGGCTCGCGGAACGCTTCCCCGACGCCACGCCGTAACCCACGTTCACCCCCCTCATGGACTTCACCGGCATCGCCGATCGTCTGTCCCAGAGCCCCGTGACCGCCATTCCGGTGCTCTTCGCCGCTGGCGTGCTCACGAGCCTCACGCCGTGCATCTACCCGATGATTCCCATCACGGCCGCGATCGTGGGGGGAGCGACCACAGGCGCAGCACCACGGAAGTGGCGTGCCGCGCTGCTGACCCTGGCCTATGTCGTCGGGCTCGCCCTCGTCTACTCGCTGCTCGGCCTCATCGCCGGGCTTACGGGCACCTTGTTCGGCTCGATCAGCGCGAATCCATGGCTCCTGTTCGGAATGGCCAATCTGCTCCTGTTCGCCGCGCTCGCCATGCTCGACGTCATTCCCGTGCGGCTGCCCACGGCACTCATCGCCAAGTCGGCGAGCGCTGGCGAGGGCGGCCGGGTGGGCGGTGCGTTCCTTATGGGTGCTGCGTCCGGGCTCGTTGCGGCCCCGTGCTCCGCCCCCGTGATGGCGGCGGTGCTCACCTGGGTCTCGCGAACGCAGTCGGCCGCTCTGGGGTTTACCTACCTGTTCGTCTTCTCACTCGGCATGTGTACCCTACTCGTCATCGTCGGCCTTTCCAGTGGCGCGGTCAGCCGCTTGCCGCAGGCTGGCGCCTGGATGCTCTGGGTCAAGCGCATCTTTGCGCTCGCGATGATTGGCGCCGCCGAGTACTACCTCATCAAGGCAGGTCAGGGATGGTTCTGAACTACGGGGCGCGGCTGGCGTCTTTTGCGCTGACGGCGACGATCGCGGTGGCCGCGCTGGGTGCACAGGCACGGGCACAGGACAGTGGCATTGAGGTTGGCGTCAAGGCGCCCGGCGCTGCGGTGGAAACGCTCGATGGACAGCCGGCGGAGTTATCTTCGGTGTTCGGCAAAGGTCCGGTGGTCATCCAGTTCTGGGCGACCTGGTGCCCCACGTGCAAGGCGCTCGAGCCCGCCATGCAGGCGGCGCAGAAGAAGTACGCGGGCAAGGTGGCGTTCGTGGGCGTCGCGGTAAGCGTGAACCAGAGCCCGCGCGCGGTGCAGGCGTACAGTGAAAAGCACTCGCCCAAGATGACGCACTTCTATGACCGGCGCGGCAAGGCGGTGGATGCGTACGAAGTGCCGGCCACGGGCTTCGTCGTGGTCGTAAACAAGGCGGGTGAGGTGGTGTACACCGGACTTGGCGCCAAGCAGGATATTGACGCCGCTATCAAGAAGGCGATGTGATGACCCGGTCCGTGCGCCGCGGCTTCCTCGCCGTCGCGGTCCTCGCCGGAGTGGGCTATCTCACCCCGGCGGTCTACCTGATGGCCAACGAGAGGCGCATCGTCTTCCAGCCCGATGAGTTTGGCGGACGGACGGTGGTACCGCTTCCCGATTCGCTTGGACTTGTGGCGAACCGGCTTGAACTCACGAGCAATGATGGGGTGAGGATTGCCGGGATCGTGATCCCTGTGGCGGACACAGCAGCGCAGTGGCTGCTCTACCTGCACGGCAACGCCGGCAATGTGACGTCGTCGATGCTTCCGCAGTTCTACCATCGGTGGCATGCGCTCGGCGTCAACATCCTGGCGATAGACTATCGCGGGTTCGGCGAGAGCGAGTCGCGCATGCCCGACGAACAAGGGACGTATGCCGACGCGCGCGCCGCCTACGACTGGCTGCGTGCGACCCGCGGCGTGCCCGCGGAACGCATCATCCTCTACGGACACTCCCTGGGGTCCGGCGTCGCCACCGAGCTTGCCCTGCGCGTGCAGGCCGCAGGACTGATCATCGAAGGGGCGTTTACGTCCGTTCCGGACATCGGCGCCGAGATCTATCCGTGGTATCCCGTGCGCTGGCTGTCGTCACAGCGTTTCGACAACCTCGACAAGATCGGCCGCGTGGCGGTGCCGAAGTTGATCCTGCACGCGAGCGACGACCGCATTGTGCCGTACGCGCACGGCCAGCGGCTGTTTGCCGCGGCGCGAGCGCCCAAGGAATGGGTGGAACTCAAGGGTGGGCACATGCACGCCTTTCTCGAGGATAGCGCACGTTTCTGGGGGCATGCGGGAGCGTTTGTGCAGCGACTGCGTGTTGATTTGCCCGCCGCCGAATCACCGTCCAGACGCTAGCACCGCATCAGGAAGAACCCGCTTTCACAGCGGCCGACACGCCGGCGCCCGTTCAGCGTTCGCCGGTGAGTTGTACGTCGAACAAATGCACGGGCTGTTGCGGCGCCCGCGTGTGGTACACGCGAAGCCGGTCAATGAGAAACGGCTCCTCCACGCGCACCGCGAGCAGGGCCCGAAGCGCTTCTGCCGTCAATTGGGGATAGAAGCTCAGCGTGCAATGCGGGGTGAACGGATACCGGGCGATCGCATAGGACAAGCCCGCGGTCTTCAACCGTTCGTGCACCACACGGATTGGGCCATGTGGATCAACCGGCAGCACGACGAGGTCGCGCCCGATGAACCGCATGGGTGGCTGAAACGTGAGGTGCAGCGGCGGCATCGTGGCCCCCACGGGCTCGAGCGCGGCGCGCACGGTCGCCACCGGCGTATCTGGCGCAATTGGCCCCGCGCCCGACGACCCAAGCAGCGTGATGTGGGGCGGTAACTCGTTGGCCAGCTTGGGGTCGAAGCGGCGCTGGAGGTCGCGCACGTGCGCGCCCACTGGCCCCGTGAGTTCGGCGGTGATGAAGATCCCGTTGGTACTCATTGCCGATCGCGCGGCAAGAACCGCCGGTCCAGCCAGTGCTGTGGTCGGTCGGCATGAAAACGGGCGACCACGTGCCCGCTCAGCACGCCGATACCCGCTCCCATGATCACGTCGCTCGCCCAGTGATTATCCGAGTGCATGCGCGCGAGTCCCGTGAGCGCGGCCGCCACATAGAGCGCCGGCCCGGCCCAGCGCGCGGTGCCGGGATGCGAGAGGCGCAGTTCGCGGTCCATGGCGCTTGCGAAGGCAAACGCCGCCGTGGTGTGTCCCGAGGGGAACGACTGCCGCGCGCCGTCATGCACCCCCGACATCAACCGAAAGTCGCCGGGCCTTCCCGAACTCGCGTACGGGCGCGCGCGACCCGCAATCCCCTTGATGGCAGCCGTTACGGCGCCACTGAGCATGATTGTCTCACCGGCGCGCATGCCGAGCCGTGCCACGTCGGGCTGGCCGGTTGCCCACCCGGCGGTGTACAGGATCGCCGTTCCCGCCATGACCCCCGGACTGCCGTAGGCGTTGAATACGTCAGCCGCGCTTCCAAGGCCCGGCGAACCTTGCACCCACGGTCGCTGCATGACGCGCCGCAGCTCGCGGTCGGCAGGCATCGCCGCCACCGCAGCGAGCGTGAACAGCCCGAACCGTTGGGCGTCCTTCCACGTCACGGGGGATCTCGCGACGACGCTTTGGGAGGGCGCGACTGGGGAGGGCGCATCCTGCGCCGGTAGGGTGCAAACCGCCATGAGGCTCGTGGCGAGCAGCAGGGCGCGTTGGTAATGACGAAGGTCTGGCATCAGATTAAGGATATGGACACCGCCGTAACGGCGCCCCCTTCCGAATTGGTCATTCGTGACCTCGTGAGCCACGAGGACCGCCGGCAGTGTGTGGCGCTCCAGGAGGCCACATGGGGCGCGGGATTCAGCGAGCTCGTCCCATCGGCTATCCTGCAGGTCGGGCCCAAGATCGGCGGCATCACGGCCGGCGCCTTCGATGCGACCGGGCGTCTCGTCGGGTTCGTCTTCGGGCTGACCGGCATTCGTCGTGGCGTGCTTGCTCACTGGAGCGATATGCTCGCGGTCGTTCCCGAACTCCGTGGCACCGGCCTCGGCTTGCGCCTCAAGGCGTGGCAGCGTGCACGATGCGAGGAGATGGGAGTTCGGGTCATCTACTGGACCTGGGATCCGCTGGTCTCGCGCAACTCGCACCTGAACCTCAATAGATTGGGCGCGCGGGTCGAGGAGTTCGTCGAGAACATGTATGGCGTCACCGACAGCACGCAGATGGGCGCGCTTCCCACCGACCGTTTCGTGGCAGCGTGGGAACTCGACGAGGCACTGATCGCGCGCCGACTCGCCACACGTGAGGCCGATGCCCCGTACCTGGCTGCGGCGCCGCTCGTTGCTGGCGGCCCGGCCACGCCGCCACCCGCGGTCTGGCCTCACGCCGACACCGTGCGCGTCGCCATTCCGCGCGACTTCCCCGCCCTGATTGGCGACGATCCGTCCGCTGCCGCCGCATACCGCCGGCATTCCCACGCAGCGTTCGCGTATTATTTCGCACTTAGCTACCAAATCAGCTCGTTTCACCCTGCGTCGGACGGCGACGGCACTTACCTGCTTACGAGGCCGCGGGCATGATCCGCCTCGACCAGATTACCCTGCGCGAGATACGCCTCCCCCTGCGCGAGCCATTCCGCATCTCTTCCGGAACCGTCTCCGAACGCCGCATCTGCCTGCTCGAGTTGCGAGATGCCAGCGGCGCCGTCGCGTGGAGCGAATGCGTCGCCGGCGAATGGCCCAACTATTCGTCCGAGACCATCGACACCGCATGGCTCGCGCTCGAGGCATACGTGGCACCGCGCGTGCTCGGCGTCCGGTTCGACGCACCCGGTAATGTGCACGCGGCGCTCGAGGGCGATTTCCGTGGCCATCAGATGGCCAAGGCCGCCGTCGAGATGGGCATCTGGGGCGTCGCCGCCGCGCAGGCCGGCGTGCCGCTTGCCCAGCTCATCGGCGGCGTGCGCGAACGCGTCGCCGTCGGCATCTCGCTCGGCATCCAGCCGTCGCCGAAGACGCTGGCCGACCGGGCGAGTGCCGCCATCGCCGAGGGGTACCTCAAGGTCAAGATCAAGATTGCACCGGGACGCGACGTCGAGTTCGTGCGCGCGGCGCGTGCCGCGCTCCCCAGCGCCGAGTTGATGGCCGACGCCAATAATGCGTACACGCTCGAAGACGCGGCGGTGCTTGCCGAACTCGACGAGTTGAACCTCATGATGATCGAGCAGCCGCTCGCGCACGACGACCTGGTGCGGCACGCCCAGTTGCAGCGGATGCTACGCACCGCGCTCTGTCTCGACGAGTCCATTACCTCGCTGGAGCGGGCGCAGGACATGGTGGCGCTGGGCGCGGGACGCATCATCAACATCAAGCCGGGGCGTGTGGGCGGTTTCGCGTCGTCGCTGGCCATTCACGACTACTGCCAGCAGCAGGGAATCCCCGTCTGGTGCGGTGGGATGCTCGAGAGCGGGATCGGCCGTGCCTACAACGTGGCGCTGGCCTCGCTTCCCAACTTCACGCTTCCCGGCGACATCTCGCCCAGCCGACGGTACTGGGACCAGGACATCGTGTCGCCCGAATGGACCATGGCGTCCGACGGCACCATGGCCGTTCCGCTGGATCGTCCGGGTATTGGCGTCGAAGTCGACACGGCGCGCATTGACGCGCTCACCGTGCGCCGTGCCACCATGAGGGCGCCAGAATGAACGGCACCGTTCCCACTGTGGTGCGCGCACTGTTCACCGACGACGAAGCGGCGCTCCTGATCGAGCTGCGCCGCGACCTGCACGCACACCCCGAACTCTCGTGGAAGGAAGTTCGCACGCAGGCGCGCCTTGAGGACGCCTTGCGTGGTGCGGGCATTGCCGACGTTCGGCGAATCGCGGACACCGGACTCGTGGCGCGCATTCCTGGCCGAGTGCCGGGCGCACCGCTCATCGCGTTGCGCGGTGACATTGACGCTCTCCCCATTCATGAGGCGACCGGCCTCCCGTACGCCTCGCGCCATGACGGCGTGATGCACGCCTGCGGCCACGACGTGCATGCGGCGTGGGCCGTGGGCGCGGCGTTGCTGCTGCACCGAACCCCTGCGGCCGGTGATGTGCTCGTCGTGCTGCAGCCGGCAGAGGAGATCGGCCAAGGGGCATCGCGGGTGCTCGAGAGCGGCACGCTCGATGGCGTGCGAGCCATCTTCGGCGCGCACGTGGATCGCCGCTTCGCCGTGGGGCAGGTCGTCGCGCAGGCAGGACCGCTTGCCGCCTCCACCGACTCCTTCACCATTACGCTTACCGGCGCCGGCGCCCATGGCGCGCGCCCGCACGAGTCGGCCGACCCTGTGGTGGGGCTCGCGGCGCTCGTCACCGCGTTTCAGACCATCGTCTCGCGGCGGCTCGATCCGGCCCATCCGGGCGTCGTTACGGTCGGCATGGTGCAGGCCGGTACCGCCCCCAACATCATTCCGGAATCCGCTGTGCTGCGCGGCACGGTACGCGCCACGACTGCCGCGGCCCGCGATCTCATTGTCGGCGAGGTTGACCGCCTGGCCTTCAGCGTCGCGGCGGCCTATCGCCTTGAGGCGGTTGTCGCGTGGGGAGACCGCACTCCGCCGGTCGTCAACTCGCCGGACGGTGCCGCGTGGGCGGCAACAGCCGCGGTGCACGTGCTCGGCGCCGACGCCATTGTCCCCTTTGGCACCACCAACATGGGCGGCGAGGATTTCGCCTTCTACCTCGAGCAGATCCCGGGGTGTTTCCTGCGCATCGGTGCGCGCGAACCTGAGGGCGAACGCATCGCGGCGCATTCGCCGCGCTTCCAGCCCGCCGAGGAGGCGTTGTTCATTGGCGCTGCGGTGCTCGCCGAATGCGCGAGGGTGGCAAGCAACCCGTGAGGCGCCTTACGGTAGATCCGCTACGGCCATCGCCGCAGGTCATTGCCGACGCCGCCGATGTGATCCGGCGCGGTGGCCTGGTCGCCTTTCCAACAGAAACCGTGTACGGACTCGGGGCAGACGCGCTTGACGAGGCCGCTGTCCTCCGGATTTTCGAGGCCAAGGGACGGCCGTCATACAACCCCATCATTGCGCACGTGGCAAGCGTCGAGCATGCGAAATCGCTCGTGACCGAGTGGCCGGAGACGGCGGCGCGTCTGGCGGCGGCGTTCTGGCCCGGCCCACTGACCCTCGTGCTGCCGCGCGCACCGCATGTCCCGCTGGCGCTCACCGCCGGACGCGACTCCGTCGCCGTGCGCATGCCGGCACATCCCGTTGCGCTTGCGCTGATCACGGCTGCCGATCGTCCCATCGCCGCGCCAAGCGCCAATCGCTTCAGCGAAGTCAGCCCGACCACGGCCGACCATGTGGTGCGTGGACTCGGCGCGCGCGTGGACATGATCCTCGATGGCGGTGCCACCCAGGTTGGCATCGAAAGCACGGTCGTGGATCTCTCGGGAGATGCCCCTGTGCTGCTGCGTCCTGGCACGCTGTCGCGCGCGGCAATTGAGCGCGTACTGGGCGAGCGGTTAGGCGGTGCCGCGCCGGCGGCACGCGCCGACGACGCGCGCCCTGCCCCCGGCATGATCGACCGGCATTACGCACCGCGCGCGCGTGTACTGCTCGTCCCGCCAGCTGATATCGCGGCCGCCATCAGCCGCGAGACTGCCGGCGGACGGCGCGTCGGGGCAATCGTCGTGGATGCCGATGCGACGGGCGCCGTGGCGCTGTGTCGCCTGCCCGCCGACGCCGCGGGGTATGCACACGGGCTTTACGCTGCCATGCACGCGGTGGACGAGGCAGGGTGTGACATAGTCTGTATCGAGCAGCCTCCGGACACTCCCGAGTGGGCGGGCGTCAGCGATCGCCTTCGGCGGGCGGCCCATCCGCCGGCACGTATTTAGCGCTCGCAGCGCGCGACTGCTTGCGCCCCACCTCGCGCGAGTGCTCGATGTCGGCCAGGAACATCTGCTCCGCCTGCTCCCCAAATGTGCGATCCCCGATAATCGCATCCAGCTCATAGTTGATGGCGGCGCCTAGCGGATTAAAGTCCGTCGAGCCGATGCGCGTGATCACGCCATCCATGACGGTGGATTTGGCATGCATCATCTCGCCTTGCCACTCCCAGATGCGCACGCCATTGCGCAACAACGCCGGATAGTAGCTGGCCGCGTAGCGGTTCACCCATGCATGATCGTTGCGCCCAGGGACGAGGATCCGCACGTCCACGCCATCGCGCGCTGCCCCTTTGAGCGCTTCCACCACGCCGAAGGCCGGGATGAAATAAGCCGTGGCGATCCAGAGTCGCGCACGGGCTGCGGCGGCCTGCACCTCGAGCGCACGGGAGATGCGAAAGCGCCCCGGCTCGCCTTCCACGATGCCGACGAGCGCTGGTGGCGCATCGGCAAAATCAATCCACGAGTTGCGCGCTGCGCGCACCATCCGACGCTGCTCCCGGCGTGTTGGGCCAAGTCCCGCGCACCGCAGCCACATGGCGTCGAACGCCCGTTCCATGGCCTCGGCCGCTGGCCCGTGGATCTGCACGACGGTATCGCGCCACGGCCGGCGCTTGGGACCCAATGAACCCAAACGCCATTCCTCGCCGATGCCGATGCCGCCGGTAATGCCCACCTTGGCATCGGCAACGAGCAGCTTGCGGTGGTCGCGCGGCAACAGGCCAAGCCAAGCACGGAATCCCGGTGGGCTGAAGATGCGAACATCCACGCCGTCGGTTCGAAGAGCCTTCCACACGCGCGATGGCGTCCCGCGCCCTCCGATCCAGTCCACCAGCAGGCGTACACGGACGCCCCGGTGCGCCGCATCGGCCAAGCTCCGCACGAACCGCTGACCCACCTCGTCGGCGCCGCGGAAGATGTAGCACTCGAAGTCCAGGGTATGCCGGGCCTGCTCGATGACGGCGATCATCGCGTCAAAAGCGGCGGCTCCGTCGCGCAGGAGCAGGGGTCGGTTGCCCGCCGACACGTCAGCGGCGGTCACACGCCAGAGCCCCCGGGCAAAGCTCACCGCCGCTGATGGCCCAGCTGGCGTTGGCAGCCCGGAAGAGACGAGAGGATTCGGCGGTATCGGCATACCTGTGGAAGCTGAGTGAACGACAGGCTTCAAGGAAGGCGGCAGCTTTGGCGTAAACGCTGGTTTGGCACGCTCCCCTGCGGCATCTTTCCTGCCTGTTTGCCCGCAGTACAACACTGCCCCCACTGTACCGTCCAGCGCGGTCGCGACGTCGATGCCTGTCGTCGTGTCCGGTGCTTCTGTCTGCATCCGAACAACGACGAATCACACAGGGAATGGCAAATGGGTAAAGACGCCTCGCCGAAAGAGCTTCCGGCACTGCTGAGCACGCTGCCGGGAGATGACGTTCGGCAGATCATGTGGCGCTTCACTGATCGCTTCGACTACCAGATGGTCGTCCAGTCGGCCCGGGTTGTGGCACGCGGACCGGTGGCGCGCGCGGTGGCGAAGGGGGCCAGGAACTCACACGAATGGACCGAAGACAAGGCAGCCCTGCTGCACGAGTTCGATGCTTCGGGCATCACGTCGGCGGCGGTGGATCCGGAGTACGGCGGCTACCTCGAGGGACCAAAGAACTTCGTGCTGGGCCTGCTCGCGTTTGAACTGGCCTGGGTGGACGCGGGCGCCGGAACATCCAGCATGGCCAATACGCTTGCGCTCGCCCCGATTCACGAACGCGGCACGCCCGAGCAGAAACAGAAGTACATGTCGGCGTCCGTTCCGCCCCAGCCGGGCGAAGACCGCAAGATCTGGCGCGGGGCATTTGCGCTCACGGAATCCATTCCCTACGTGGGCGTTGACACGGGGGTGCTGAGCGGTCGTGTGCGGATCGCCGAGTGGAAGGATGGCGAGGAGCCGACGCTCCAGGTGGACAAGCGCGGACGATTCATCACCAACATGGGATCGGCAAATTTCGTGACCGCCGCCGTGGATTCTGGCGATCCCCGCTTCAAGGGCAGTTGCATGGTGATCCTGGAAGAAACCGATCCGGGCACGTGGGACCGCGGCATCCCCACCAAGAAGCTGGCTCACCAGCTCTCGTCAACGCGCGATCCCGTCTTCAGCCTGCGGGTGCCTGCCAGTCGCATCATCGGCGGTTATACGGTGAAGGATGGCGTCATCATCCCGAACTACAGTCACGCCGATGTCATCGAGGCGGTCTTCACGCGTACCCGCGTCGCACCGGCCATCATGACCTCGGCAAAGCTGCTGTCCGCCGTTGAACCAGTGATCCGGTATCACCGCCGACGGTTCCGCGGCGCAGCGGGCATCAACGAAGGAACACCTCGCTTCGACATGGGATTGCAGCAGAAAGAGGACGCGCTGCACCGCCTGCTCGACGTCTGGGCCGCGGGCGAGGCCGGTGCATCGCTCGGGTTCGAGGCGGCGCGACTCCTCGATACCTATGATGCCATCGAGAAGGCGAAGTCTGATACGCTCGCACAGCGGGGGATCGCCGGTGGCCGGGCAGAACTCAAGGCGCTGCGCGCCCGTGAAGCGGACGCCCTGGAGTACGTCATGCTCGCCGCCAAACGGGCGCCGAGCGCCGAGGAATCGGCGCGACTCGCGACACTCGATGCGGATCCCGTGATCAAGTTCATCGTGACCGAGTCGTTGTCGAGCGTGCTGATTCCGTCGGCCAAGCTCTGGAACACCGGCCACGGCGTCAACATGATGCGCGAAGCCGTAAGCATGATGGGCGGCTACGGAATCACCGAGGATTGCCCGGGCTTCCTTGGCACCAAGTGGATTGACGGGCAGCTCGAGGCAACCTACGAAGGCCCGGAAGTTGTCCAGCGCCGTCAGCTCTCCGTGATGATGTCAAGACCGATCTTCCTGCGGCAGTTCCAGCAGTGGATTGCGCACTTGCACAGCGTGGCCGTGGAGCATCGGGCGATGGGGGCCAGCACGTTGGCCGCCGCCATGGAACTCTGGCTGTGGTCGCGCGAATATCTCTCGACGGCCAAGGATGCTTACGGCAAGGATCTGTACTCCAGCCAACGGCATGGCGTGACCTATCCGCTCGCGGACGCGTTGGCCTGGCTTGTGGCGACGTACCATCTCGTCCTCGACGTGCTCGAACTGAAGCGAAAGGGACCCGAGCACGCCGCGCTGGCCGAGGGCATGCAGGGGTTGGTCAACTTCTATACGGACCTCACGTACATCCACTCGGCCACTGCAGCGGGCGAAGCCACCCGGATCTGCGCCGAACTCGTCTTCGGATACCGTGCCGGGCCTACTTCGGCGCGTGACGAGACGGCACCTGACGAGTCGGTGAACGCGACCGACGCTTTCGCGGACGTGGCCTCGTTTATCGCGCTGCGCACCAAGGTGGACGCCTCGCTGGCGGGATCCAGGCTCGCCAAGGACCGTGCGGCTGAGTCGTTGTCGCACGTCATGATTCCGGAAGTGCTGGACTATCCGGTATGAGCAACTGCCTGTTGCGATGACGACCATGCGGAGCACGATGGAGACCGACATCGTCTGCGTGGGATTTGGCCCCGCGGTGGGCGGATTCCTCACGACGTTGTCGCGCGCACTCGTGGATGCCGACGGCACTACGGTGCTGGAGAGCCGCGTGATGCCGGGCATGCCACTGCAGGTGCTGTGCTACGAACGGGCCGACGACATTTCGTTTGGTGTGTCGGGCGTGGTCACCAAGGCCCGCAGCATCCGGGCGTCGTTCTCCGCGGAGCAGCTGGCCGAAATCCCGATGGCCACGCCGGTCACGCATGAGGAAGTGCTGTACCTCCAGGACCCCATCGGCGCGAGCCGTCGTTCGCTCGGCGTGCAGGCCCTTGACGCGGTTGTCGGAGCGCTCAAGAACGCTCTGCCATGGAGCGACCATGCCGTGCAGCTCCCCTGGATTCCGCCCTTCCTGCAGAAACACGACGGCCTGGTCTTTTCCATCGGCCAGTTGAACCAGTGGGTGGGCTCGCAGCTCATGGGCACCGGGCTCGTGCAGGTCTGGCCCGGCATGCCGGTGAGCGAGCCGCTCTTCGACGGCGATGCAGTGATCGGCGTGCGACTGGTTGATCAGGGCGTTGATCGGAACGGCGCGCCAAGCGGCGCCTACATGCCTGGCATGGACGTACATGCCTCGCTCACCGTCGTCGGCGACGGCCCTGTGGGTCCGGTAGGCCAGCAGCTGAATCAACGGTTCGGACTCCCCGCAGGGCACCATCAGCAGGAGTGGGCCATCGGCATGAAAGCGGTCGTGGAGCTCGCCCCCGATTGTGGCCTCAAGACCGGTGCGGTGCTGCACACCTTCGGCTATCCCGAGCCCGAGATCTTCGGCTTCCTGTACGTGCATCCCGACCGGATGGCGTCGGTGGGAATCTTCATCCCGTCGTGGTTCGACAATCCCGCGCGCACGGCGTACCGCTACCTGCAGCATTGGATGACGCATCCCCGGTTGTGGAAACACCTCAAGGGGAGCACGATGCGCTCGTGGGGCGCCAAGACGCTGCAGGAATCCGGCCGGCGTGGTGAGCCCGTGCTCGTGGGCGATGGGTTTGCGCGTATCGGGGAAGGCTCCGGCAGCACAAATGTGCTGACGGGTTCAGGCGTTGACGAAGCGTGGGCCACCGGCGTGCAGCTCGCCGAAGCGGTGATCGAGCTCGCCACGGCCGGCAAGCCATTCACGAAAACGAACCTCGATGCCACCTATGTGGTGCGTCGTCGCGCCAGCTGGGTAGAGCAGGAGGCGAAGATCGCCGAGCGCTCGCGCGACGGATTCAACGAGGGATTCCTGCGCGGCCTGATTGGCATGGGCATCACCGGGATGACCCGCGGACGCGTCAACGTGCGGGGGCGTGTGCGGCGCGCGCACGATCGTATTCCATCGGTCGAAATGTACTTTCGCGATCGTATTCCACTTGAGGAGATTCGTGAGATCCGCCGCCAGTACCAGGCTGCCGGTGTGCCGCTGCACGACGCACTCATGGACCGCTCCGGCTGGCCGCAGATCGAGTTCGACGGCGCACTGCTCGTCTCGCACCAGGACGCCCTGCTGATGGGCGGCAAGGTGCAGGCGGCCGCCGGGTTTGCCGATCATGTGATGTTTCTCGACACGGCCACGTGCGCCGGATGCCGTGAGCAGGTCTGCATTGACGGATGCTCCGGGCAGGCCATCATGCCGGGGCCGAACAGCATTCCGCAGTTTGACAGGGAGAAGTGCATCCACTGCGGCGTCTGCCTGTGGAACTGTTCAAAGCCCCATGTGACCGATCCTGAACGCAGTAATGTCGGATTCGTTGCCGGATCCGGCGGCCTGCATTCCCCTATCAACTAGAAAATGCCCCACACGGAGCGCGACGCGATGTCCACGGGTTTTCATATCGTTGTGCTAGGCAGTCTCGTGCCGGATCTCTTGCAGACGCTCGAGCCGGTGCAGGGACCGACGGGCCCTGCGCTCAAGAACGAGTTGATGCTGCCGGCGGTGCTCGACCCGTGGGCGGCGCACGCGCTCTTCGAGGCGGCGCATCTGGCCGCTGCCACCCCGGGAAGCAAGGTCTGGCTCGTGAGCCTTGGCCCCAAGGCCAAGCTGCAGCAGCTCATGATGAGCATCGCGCAGAAGGTGCCCTTCGAGCTGGTGGCCGTGGATGGATCGGCGAGCGGATTCACCGATCCGGTGGAAGTGGCGGAGGCGCTGGCCGACGCCATCGAGAAGATCCCGTCACTGGATCGATCGCGCCTGCTGTTGTTCGGTGGCTGTGCGTCCGCCTCCCGCGATGCGGGGGTGACCGTGCAGTTGGTGGGCGAACGGCTCAGTATTGTTGATCAGTTTCTCGCCGCTGATGAATTGACCGTCTCCGCAGCGGGCATACTGACGATTCTTGAGCGGGTGGAAGGGGGCCGCTATCTGGTGTCTGAAGTATCAGGCCCTCCGTGCGCCATCGCGTGGGCCACCGGGAACCTGCCGGAGCCGCCGAATAACCCGCAGATCGGCATGATGAACATGCGCACCATCATGCCAGCGCTGCAGAAAGCGCCGGCCATCCAGTTTGGCTCGCAGGGAAGTGTCTTCCAGAGCGTCGAACTCCCCAAGCAGGAGCGCCGCACGCGCATTGTGAAGGACATTCCCATTGATGAAATGGCCAGGGAAATCGCCGATTGGATCAAGGGTTAGGAACAATGACCATGGAAACCGTTCTTTTTCTCGCGCACACGGAAGACGACGGCTCGCTCAACCGGGCGGCGCGTGAAGCCCTGACCGGGGCGAAGGAACTGCACGGGCAAATGGCCGGTGCCAGGTTTGTCGCAGGCTTCATTGGCGGAGACGTGGCCGCTGCGGTCGCTGCGGTGTCGGGATGCGGCGCGGGCACTTGCTACACCGTCTCAGGTCCCGACTTCGCCTTTTCCCGTTATGCGTCCGATACGGCAGCGCTGGCAGCCATTTGTCACGCATCGGGGGCAACCATCGTGGTCGCGCCGGCTACGTCGCGGTTCAACCGCGCCATTCCTGGAGTTGCGCAGCGCCTCGGCGGTCGTATTGACACGCACGTCGGCGGATTCAGCGTCAGCGGCGCCGACGTCAGGATTCAACGAGGGTACTATCGCCAGCGCATGATCGCCACGCTCACGCGCGTCGCGCGTCCCTGGTTCCTGACCGTCGATAGCGGCGTTTTTTGGAAGTGGGCGGGCGCGAGCGCGGACGTGCAGGTCGAGCCGCTTAGCGTTGCCATCGGCGATGAACTCCGAAAAACCAAGGTGACGGGATACCAGGCGCCGCAGGTCAACGCCCAGACTATTCGTCCCGACGCCGCCCTGCTCTTCGTGGCTGGCGTGGGCTGGACCAAGAAACAGGGCGACGGTCAGGTGCATCTCGACGATGCGGCAAAGACCATCTTGGGCTTCCTCGACAGCGCCAATGCATCGCTGGGCAGCAGCAAGTCGCTGGTAGATCAGTCCAGCGAGGGGCACAACGTCTTCTCATTCATGAGCCATCTGAACCAGGTCGGGCAGACCGGCTCGACGCCGCGTCACCCGAAGGGCCTCTCGACTTGCTGCCACGGCGAGGAACCGCATGTAGTGGGCTGGCGCTTCATCGGCGAGCGACGCGCGATAAACCTCGACGCCAACTGCGGTTGGGCGCAGGGGAAGGCGGACGTGTTGTATGTGGCGGATGCATTTGAGCTTGTCAGGAAAGTCACTGAACTCTTGTAGGGATCAGCGGCCCCCCATAGTGTTCCCTTCATGCTGAACATTGACCTTCGCGGCAAGCGAGCGCTCGTGGCTGGCGTGTCGGATGACCAGGGCTTTGGATTTGCCATCGCCAAGGCGCTGGCCGAGGCAGGCGCCACCGTCAGTGTGGCCACGTGGCCGCCGGCGCTGAACATCTTCCTGAACCTGCTGGAGCGCGGCAAGCTCGACGACGCGCGCCGGATGGCTGATGGATCGTTACTCACGTTCGAGCGCATCTACCCGCTCGACGCCGCCTTCGATACGCTGGACGAGGCGCCTCAGGAACTGCGCGAGAACAAGCGGTACCGGGACACGGGTGATTTCTCCATCGACGGCCTTACCAAGCGGTTTCATGAGGACTTCGGTGACCAGTCGCTCGACATCCTGGTGCACTCGCTCGCCAACGGCCCCGAAGTCAAGAAGCAGTTGCTCGACACGAGTCGGGCAGGTTATCTCGCGGCGTTGAGCGTGTCGTCCTATTCACTCGTGTCCATGCTGGCACGGCTTGGGCCGCTCATGCGCCGCGACGGCGCGGTCATCTCCCTTTCGTACCTGGCGGGGCAACGCGTCATTCCGGGATATGGCGGCGGCATGTCTACGGCCAAGGGAGCGCTCGAGAGCGACACTCGCACACTGGCGTTTGAGGCGGGCCGCCGGTTCGGTATCCGCGTGAACACCATCTCTGCTGGGCCGCTGGCATCGCGGGCGGCGAGCGCCATCGGCATCGTCGAAACGTTGGTCGATTACTACAAACTCAACTCGCCCCTTCCCGAGGCGCTGACCGCCACTGAGGTCGCCCTCGCCGCCGCGTTCCTCTGCTCACCACTAAGCAGCGGCATCACCGGCTCGACCACGTATGTGGACAAGGGGTACAACGCCATGGGTATGGCGGTGGCCATGCCCCCGGATTTCCCAGATCTCACGTCACGGACGTAGCGAACCACCATGCGACTCTTGTATTTGCCCGTCGTGGCCGCCATCGGCATTGCCGCGTGCGGCTCCCCCCCTCCGGCCCAGCAGGATCCGAATGCCCCCGCTCTCGAGCCGGCGGTAATCAGCGTGCCTTCAACCGTGCGGCTATCGGTGTCCGCTCCGGCAGAAACTCGGAAGTCCACCATCATCCCGTCCGACCCCGCGCAGCGCATGATCCCGGTGAGCCAAGGCTATAGCCTCGCGGCGGCAACCATGGTTTTTCAGGACGCCAAGATGCTCGGCCAGCTCTATCATGTCGGCGCCGTGCTTCGAACGCCGGATTCGACCGTCAGTGGAAGCACTGCCGTCGTGCGGCAGTTGCTGACACTCGCTCGCACGAAGTCACTTGCCGAATTCGAGCGGACGTCCCAAGGCATCCGGATCATTGATGACTCGACGTTCGTGGACAGCGGCACCTACGTGATGGTCCTCACGCGATCGCCCAAGGACTCCGTGCGTGAACGCGGCAAGTACGCCGCCATGTGGCGCGCGCGCACCGACATCACCAAATGGGTGATCCTCGAGGATCACATCCAGCCGGGGAAGTCCGCGCGGAAGTGAGGCGGTTGGCAATCCGACGCATGCACGAAGGGAGCGGCCTTGGCCGCTCCCTTCGCGCGCGCTCGTTGGTGCGGTGGGGGTCTAATCCGCCGCGACCTTCGGCGCCTTTTTCTTCGGCGTCACTTCCGGTAGCCCCAGTTTCTTGAGCTGTTCATTGAAGGCCTTGAGGTCTTCGGCATAGACCTTGTCCATGCGCTTGGTCTGGACTTCGAGCTTGCCACTCAACTCCTTGAATACCTGCACAGCCTGTACCGGCGGCCGGCCTGGGGATGACCCGGCCATGCCCAGCAACGCTGCGATCTTGTTGTTCAGCTTGATCGGATAGTTGAGCGGGTCTTGCGAGCTCTGGTTCTTGATCTGGTAGATCTCCCCCTCGACGTCGGTCACCTTGCCGTTGAGCGCCTTCCCCTGATCGCCGAGCTGCGGGGCCTGCTTGAGGCGATCATTGACCTGCGCTTTCACATCGCGTGCGGTGATCACGGCGTCGTTCGCCTCGCTCCCGCGGTCACGGACCTGGATGAGAAAGTCGAACTGCGCCACGAGGTCGGCCATCGGCACCTTCCACCGTGGGTCGGCCTTCACCACGAAGGTCTGTGTCTGTGCCTCGCCGTCGGCCGTCAGCTTCACTGTGTAGGTCCCGGGCAGCGCGAGCGGCCCCGTGACGTTGCCGGCCCAGAAGATCATGCCGTCGAATCGTGTGGCGTCCGGGTAGCGCAGGTTCCAGTTGAACTGGTTCAGCCCGGCGTTGTTCGGCGCCCGTTGGATGCGGGCCGCGCCGCGCATCATGGACTCGGTGTCGCCGGTCGCGGCCGGCGTGGGCGCGGCTACGCTATCGCTCGTGTACGACTTGATCAGGTTGCCCTTGGCATCGAGGAACTCTAAGGTCACGCGCGCATTGGCGTTTCCGAGGTGATAGTAGATCACCGCGCCCGAAGGCGGGTTCTGCCCGGAAGGCGTGGCGCCGCCGTAGCCGGACCCAGGGATTTGGAAGCCGCCGCCCCAGTCGATGCGGTAGGCGTCGGATGGCTTGTACAGATGGGCCGCCTTCACCGTCACGCTCGGCGCGAGCTGCCGCAGCGGCGAGATGTCGTCCATGATCCAGAACGACCGTCCGTGCGTTCCCAGCACGATGTCATTGTCCTTCACGACGAGGTCGTGCACCGGCACGGGCGGTATGTTGCGTCGCAGCGACCGCCAGTGTCCGCCGTCGTTAAACGACACCCAGACGCCACGCTCCGTCCCGACGTACAGCAACCCTGCCTTCTTGGGATCCTCACGAATGGCACGCGTGAACTCCTCTGCCGGGATTCCTGCCACGATCTTCGTCCACGTCTTCCCGTAATCGGCCGTCTTGAAGAGGATGGGCGAGAAATCGTCCTGCTGGAACCGGTTGGCCGCTACATAGGCCGTGCCGGCGTTGAAGTGGCTGGCCTCGATCATTGACACGCGCGTGAAATCGCCGATGTCCGGCGGTGTCACGTTCACCCAGTTCACTCCTCCGTTCCGTGTAATCCAGACCAGGCCGTCATCGGTCCCTGCCCAGATCAGCCCGGGCGTGATAGGCGATTCACTGAGCGAGAAGATGACGCCATACGTCTCGACTCCCGTCTGGTCCTTGGTGATCGGCCCGCCCGAGGCACGCATTGTCTTCGGGTCACGGCGTGCGAGCGGGGGCGAGATGATCGTCCAGCTTTCCCCTTCCGTGGTCGTCTTGAACAACTGGCTTCCCGCCGCGTACACCACGCCCGGGTTGTGCGGCGAGAAGATGATCGGGAACGTCCACTGAAAACGGTACTGGATATCTTCCGACGAGTAGCCCATCGGGTTGTCCGGCCACGGGCTGACGTTGCGCTCGAGGTCAGTGCTCATGTCCTTGCGCGTCAGCAGGCCGCCGTAGCTGCCGGCGAAGATGATGTCTGGCTTCGCGGGATTCGACGCGATGTACCCGGATTCGCCGCCCCCTGCGTCTTTGAAGTCGGCGATCGTGATGCCGCCTTCCTTGCGCGACGGACCGCACAGCGTCGAATTGTCCTGCTGCGCGCCGCACACCTGGTACGGAAAGTGGTTGGTGGTCGACACATGGTACATCTGCGCCGTCGCGAACGCCTGGTTGGTCCATGACCGGCCGCCGTTGAACGACACATTCGCGCCACCGTCATTGCCTTCCACCATGCGAGCCGGGTCGTTCGGCGCGATCCACAGATCGTGATTGTCGCCGTGCGGCACCGGCATGTTCTGCGGGAACGTCTTGCCGCCGTCGCGCGACCGGAACCACTGCACGTTCAGCGCGTAGAC
The DNA here is from genome assembly GCA_947085385.1 of uncultured Gemmatimonadota bacterium. GTDB lineage: Bacteria > Gemmatimonadota > Gemmatimonadetes > Gemmatimonadales > Gemmatimonadaceae > PNKL01. The sequence goes on from CAMTWA010000005.1 coordinate 45,566, forward strand.
CACATTGGAGTCCTTCGGATCCGCCACGATGCGCGAGTAGTACCATGCGCGCTGTCGCAGCTTGCGCTCCTCATTCAGACGCATCCATGTCGCCCCACCGTCGTCGGAACGGTACACGCCGCCGTCCTCCGCCTCGATGAGCGCCCACACACGACTGGACTTGGCACCGGACACGGCGAGGCCGATCTTGCCGAGTACGCCCTTCGGCAGCCCGGGACTGCCGGTCAGTTCCCCCCACGTCTCGCCACCGTCGGTGCTCTTGAAGATCCCGCCGCCTGGACCGCCCGAGTTGAGCGACCATGGGGTCCGATACGCATGCCAGAAGGCGGCATACAGCACATCCGGGTTGTTTGGATCGATGATCAGATCCGAGATGCCGGTCGCGGCGTCGCGGTAGAGCACCTTGCGCCATGTCTGGCCGCCGTCGGTGGTCTTGAACACCCCACGCTGCTCGTTGCGGCCAAAGGCATGTCCGAGCACGCCGATCCATACAACATCAGGGTTCGTGGGATGGATGCGAATACGCGAGGAGTGGTTCTTCACGTCGAAGAACGCGATGCGTGTCCATGTCTTCCCTGCGTCGCGCGATGTCCACACGCCATCACCTGGTGCGGTGTTGCCGCGGATGGGTGTTTCGCCGCCAGCTGCCCACACGATATCCGGATTCGACTCGGCCACTGCCAGCGCACCAATCGTGCCGCCGAAGTACTTGTCGGTGGCCGGCTGCCAGCTCATGCCGCCGTCAATCGTCTTGAACACACCGCCGCCGGTGGTCCCCATCCAGTATTCGTACGGACGCGCGGCTGACCCGGCCACCGCAACTGATCGGCCCCCACGGTATGGCCCGATCTCGCGCCAGCGCAGCGCGCCGAATGCCGTGGTGTCAAACGACTGCGCGGTTGCCAGCGCCGGCAACAGGAACAAAGCGAACGCGGCGAACATCCGGCGGGAGATCGACGGCATGGCTACCTCTCGAGAGTCGGACCTGCTGGCCGAAGTCGAGCGCGCGACTGCGCGCCTCGGCAGGTCATCGTACATTCAGTAAAGTTGGTCACGCGCACCGTCCCGGTCGAGAGTCCCCCGCCGCCCCTCACCGCAAACTCACCATGCATACCTCCCTTCGCTATTTCATCCTCTGCGCCGTTGCTGCCCTCGCCTCGGCTTGTGATAGCCTGGACCAGAAGCCGGCGACGGAAGCCGCGGCGCCCGCCGGGCTTCAGAAGATTGCTGAGGCCGCCGGCATGAAGACCCCTGAGTCGGTGCGTTTTGATGCCGCCCAGGACCTCTGGTTCGTGTCGAACATCAATGGCCCGGCGGCCGGAAAGGACGACAATGGCTTCATCGTCCGTCTCTCGGCCGATGGCGCACCCATGGATTCCACTCCCTTCATCGAGGGCGGTAAGAAGGGCGTGACACTCAACGCCCCCAAGGGCATGGCGCTTGTTGGCGACACGCTCTGGGTGGCAGACATTGATGCGGTCCGCGCCTTCAACGCCAAGACGGGCGCCCCGATTGCATCTGTTGCCATCACGGGGGCCGCGTTCCTCAATGATGTGGTCGCCGGTCCGGACGGATCGATCTACATCACCGACACGGGCGTGCGTTTCGACGACAGAGGTCAAATGACGCACCCTGGCCCTGACGCCATCATCCAGATCATCGGCCGCCAGTACAAGGCCGTGGCGACCTTTGCCGGACAGCCGGGACCCAACGGTATTGCATGGGACGCCGCCAACGGCCGCTTCCTCATCAATGCATTCACCAGCAAGAACTTCTTCATCTGGAAGCCGGGCATGGCCACGCCTGACTCGGTTGGCATCGGCGCGGGTGGCGGTGACGGTCTCGAAGTCCTTGCTGACGGTCGCGCGCTCTATACCAGCTGGGCGGACTCTTCGCTCAGCGTCTTCGTCAACGGCAAATCGACCACGCTGATGAAGGGCCTGCCGGATCCTGCAGACATCGGCTATGACCAGAAGCGCCAGCGCGTGGCGGTGCCCCTGTTCAACAATGGCAAGGTGGTCTTCATTGCGCTCCAGGGAGGCCACTAGCCTGTCGTACGCTTTCACCTGCGCCAACAACCCCGCCGCCCGGATCTCGGTGACGTGACGCCCCCGCATCTATTCACTCAGCCGTGGGCTGACGCCCTGCGCGCCGTCATCAATGCAGACAGCGCATATCGAACGGCTGCCGCCAACTGGACGTGGCCGGTCGCCCTGGTGCTTGAGGCAGAAACAGCCCTCGGCTATCCGGTGGATACCGCCGTGGAATTCGATCTCAGCCGCGGCACCTGCGCAGCGGTGCGTGTGCTGCGTCCGTCCGCCGCCACGGCGCCCTTCGTGCTGCGCGCATCGTATGCGGTGTGGAAGCGCATCGTGCGCGGCGCCCTGGATCCTGTGCTGGCCGTTGCCCTCCGTCAGGTGAGGCTGCAGGGTTCGCTGAGCACGCTCATGCTGCACGTCGGCGCGGCCAAGGCGCTCATCGCCTGCGCCCGTGCCGTGCCCACGCAATTCCCCGACGAGACCGACTGACGCAGATCACGGCACCGGGCAGTCCACCCGCGCGGCGACGACCGGGATGGTGTCACGCGCTGCGGGGCCGGGCATCACAACGCCCCGCCATGCACGGCCGTGCCATGCAATCCATGCACGTAGCGGCGCCGTCCCCTGCGCCGGTTCAAGGCGCAGCGTGTCGCCGTCGGTGCGCACCGCGCGCATGACCCCCACGAACTCAGGCGGCGACCGGTCGCTTTCCAGCCGGTAGCACGCGGCCGACTTCGACGCCGTCGCCCGGCGAGCGGCGACTTCCGTTGCTGCAACCGCCGTTGCTGCAACCGCCCGTACCCCAGCGCTCGCCGGCGCGACAGACATTGCACCGGCGGCGGCCTTCATCTCGGCATCAAGCATGCTCGAAACGGGTGCAGGTAGAGGAGGCGCTACAGTTCCTTCCGTGCTTTTCAAAGCGGGCTGGTCCACGCGCGCTGTGGACGCCGCGTCTTGCGCGGCGTCCACCTGTCTCGGAACCACTGCCACCTTCGCCGCCGCGGGAACAGGAGCGGTCTTCTTTGTCACGATTCCCGGAGACGGCGCGGGTCGTTCCGTCATCGCACGCGCTGGCGCCAGACCGGACACCACTGGCGTCGGCTTCGCTGCAGATGGCTTGGCAGGGTCCGACGCCGGCGTGCGCTGAATCACGAACACGCTTCCACCCACCATCACCACCAGCGCCGCCGCCACCTTGGTCCACCACGGCAGGCGTTGCCCGGCGTGCGCAGCCGTGCGCTTGGGCACGACGCCGGCTGGCACATGGTCAAGCGCCGAGAGAATGCGACGAGACGCTGCCATGAACCCGCGCGCCTCGGCCATGGCCGCAGCCCATTCGGGATCCGTTGCAACCAGGTGCTCGATGCGCGCTGCCTCGTCCGGCGGCAACTGGCCGTCAAGCCAAGCATGGATCAACCCTTCATCAGGACGCGGCATGGTGCCCTCGCTGTGCGCGCGCCGTCACCAGTGTTTCATGTGCTTCTGCCAGGCGACGCCGAGCGCGCGAAAGTGTCGTTCCTACGGAGCCGACGGCTATGCCGAGGATCTCCGCAATCTCCGGATAGTCGAGTCCTTCTTCACGCAGCAGGAGCGCCTGCCGGTCGCGCTCGGCCAGCGCAGCGAGCGCGCGCCGGGCATCGGCTGCCTCCTGCGCACGTTCGAGCGTCACGTCCGGCGCTTCAACGTGCGCCTCCCGCTGCTCCGCCGCGAGCAGCGCCAGGTGCTCGCGGCGGCGGATCTCTGTGCGCCCAGCGTCCCGCACCAGATTGGTAGCTACGGCGAACAACCACGACCTCTCGTTCACCAGGTGTTCCTGTCGCAGCGCCCGCACGAACGTCTCTTGGGCGATGTCCTCCGCCCAGTCACGATCTCCCAGCCGTCGCGTGAGATATCGCACGAGGGTTGCATGGTAGGTCCTGAAGAGACGGTCGATATCGGACATCGTGGTTACCAATCTCGCATGATCGCATCGAGCGCGCCCGCGCTGAGCGACGTGTCACCCGTGGAGTCGAGTACCAGGCGCACAGCGCGCCCTTGCGCGGCCACCCGCTCGCCCAGCGCGAACGCCTCCTTGAGCGCCGGCAGCCGGTCGAGCAACGCGAAGTACGCTGGCGAGAAGGGCACGACGCGTACCACCCGCGTTGGCGGGCCCGACGACATCGCATCCTGCCATTCGCCATCACGCAGCGTGAACATCCGCCCCATCGCAAACTGCTGACGGGCCGCCAGGTCGCTTCGCACGGCATCGAGCTGCGACACGTTTTGCACGGCACGCTGTTCCGAGGCCGCCTTGGCCGCCTCAAAGGCCCGCACGGCTGACGGCGCGGCGTTCGCGCTGACACCGCCGATGCCCAGCGGCGTCCCCGCCTGGTCGCGCCGCGAGCCGGTGCTGACGGATCCGGGGAGCTGCATGCCCGGCTCCACGACGAGGTACGACGTCAGCTCCGTCGGAATGCCGAATTGGGTCCCAAGTGCGCGCAGTTCGTCGTCCAGTTCGGTGGTCGCGCCGTGCCGCCGGCGTTCCGCGCTCAGCCACCCAGCACGCTGCACCGCCCACAGCCGGGCAATGAAGGCATTGTCCGGCGCACGGTCCGCAAACGTGCCAGTGGTCGTCCAGCGCACGGGACCGTCAATGCTCGACCCTTCGATTGTCATTGTAGCGGTGCGTGCGGTGCCGCGATACCGCGCAAACAACGTCACTTCCTGTCCGGCAAAGAGGTCAACCGCATCCGTCGGCTGCACCCGATCAAGGCGGACGCCGTTTACCCGCACGCGCAGATCCGTAGCCACGGGATTCGTCAATCGCTGGGCCACCACGCCGACCGCGCGCTCCACATCCTCTTCTGGACGGACAAACTGCGCAGTACCGCGTCCGCTGAGCGCCAGTTGCTCCAGAAGCGCCGCGTTCACGTCGACTCCCACGCCAAAGGTGAAGAGCCGCTGGCGTCCGCGCAGGCGCTGAGCCAGCGCGGCGATGCGATCGGGGTGACGCTCGCCAACCGTTGGGGCCCCGTCCGTCAGGAACAGAACCACAGCAAGGCGATCTGCAGTGCGTGGCGCCTGCAGCGCCGCCTCTAGCGCTCCCGAGATGTTCGTCGATCCCTCGGCCTTCAGGTCGTCCAGATACCGGTGCGCCGCGCGTACGTTTGGTGCCGTGGCCGCCTGCCACCCCTCACGGAAATCCCGCACGTCACTGCTGAATGCAATCAGGCGAAAGCGGTCGGTCGGATTCAGTCCGGCCAGCAATGCACGGCCAGCCTTGCGCGCCTGTTCCAGCTTGGCGCCAACCATGGACCCCGACACGTCCATGACGAATGTCACGTCCCTCGGGGTAACTGTTGGACTGAACGCGGGCGGCGCAATGGTGATCATCACGAAGCCGTCCTCGCCGGCTGTGGCATGAGTCAGGACGTGCATGGATGCCGCGCGTTCGGCGCGCACCGGCACCAGCACCGTCGCGACGCCGCGCACGTTCTCGGCGCGCGCGTAGCACAAGCTCCCCTGCTCGCCTGTTTCAAGGCCGTGCGTCGGCGAGAACGCGCGCCCGAACTCGCCGCGCGCGGCATAGCGCACCTCAAGCGAACTGCGCGCACCGTCATCTCCGGTGCGTACGGGAGGCCGGTAATCCACGCGTAGGGCATCGCCCTCGCGCTCCGCAACCGCCCGGAAGCGCACGATCACCGTCTTCTCCTCGCCAGGTCCGATCGGGAAGATGCGCGTGCGCAGCAGGCCCTGTCCCAGCCATTCCACCAATGCGGGATCCCGCTGCCGACGCACGATCTCCTCGTAGATCGCCCGCGCCCGGTCGGCCCGCATCGTCTCGCCCGTCACCATCTCACCGTCGATCGAAAGCGCCAGATCCTCAAATGCCGCGCGTGCCGGCAACGGGAGCAAGTAGTCGGTTTCTCCAGCGACATTGCCGCGATTCACGAAGCGCTCCGTGATCTCGTAGCGCACCACGCGGCCGTCGATTGTCAGCACGGCACGGCTCGAGAGGCGTACAATCTGCGCGGCACGTACGCACGGCGTCCGCACATCGCAGGTTGGGCGGACGACAGGATCAACCTGCGGCATCGGCGCGGTTGTAAGCGGCAGGCACAACGCCAATGAAAACGCGAAGCGACGCATGATCTTCTCCGGGTGTTGGTTACCCGGGAGACGTTCGTGGCCGTATTTCTTGCACACCGCCCGTCCGGGCGGTTGTTCCGGCAGCTACTCCGGGGAGCCAGGCTTCCGCGTGCCGGAACGCTCCATTACGCGCACGGAAAGCAGCCGCTGGTCGGCCCGGTTGATTGTGTCTTGCACCGTCTCCTGGGGACGCCGAGCGCTCCAGCCCAGCGAAAACGGAACAGGAGCGGTCCGGATGGCCGCCTGTTGAAGGCGCCGAGCGACCATCTCCACGGCGCCTTCATCCGCTGGGTTCAGCACCAGCAGGAACTCGTCGCCGCCCAGGCGGATCACGGGTTCCTCCGCACGCACCTGTCGCATCAGGAACCGGCTCATGCGCACCAGGGTCGTGTCCCCCATCGCATGGCCGTGAAGGTCGTTGTACTGCTTGAAGTGGTCGATATCGATGAAGATGCAGCCAAAGGGCGAGTCGGCACTCTCCAGCTCCGGCTCGATCTGCTCGAGGTACCGGCGGTTGTAGCAGCCGGTGAGCGGATCCCGGACGCTCTGCTCGCGCAGGGCGTCCTCCTGGCGCTTGCGATCAGTGATGTCCACCAGCACGCCGTGGTAGAACGACTCTCCTGTCGCTTCATCGACGCACACGTAGCAGCTGTCCAGCACCGTGCGCATGGCGCCGTCCGGGCGCACGATCTCGATCTCGAAGTCTCGCACGGTGCCTGCAGAGTCCAGGATCTCCAGTTCTTCCATGCGCCGCTTCGGGTTGGCGATCATGTCCGACAGTGAATATGACCGCAATCCATCCATCGTGCGGACACCGAGCATCGCCAGGAAAGCCGGGTTTGCGTCGATCACCTCACCCCGGGCATCTAGGATGTAGAACGCCTCGCGCAGGTTCTCCACCAGCGCAGCGAGTGCGGCTGGATGCTTCAGCGACCGAAAGCGTGGCGAAGGCCCTGACGGCGGGGTGGTCATGGTGCGGACGCAGGTGGAAGATCTGGCGCAGGTGGCTCCGCGCCGGAAGCTGGCGATCCCGCAGGAACCGACTGATTGACCCTCTCCGCGCTGGCTTCCGCCATCGCGGCAGCATATTGCGGCAGGGCGGTCTTCTCGTCCACTACTGCGACACGACGCTCCCACTGGCCCATCATCTGGATGAACGCGCGCGAGATTTCCTCGTCGAAATCCCAGCCGCTGCCTTTCCCGATCTGCGCGAGGATGCGGTCGGGTTCCCACGCCTCGCGGTACGGCCGAGTGGTGCGCAACGCGTCATATACATCGCAGATATGCACCAGCCTACTCGCCTTGTGGCAGTCGCGCTGGAAATGGCGGTTCGGATAGCCCCCGCCATTGATCATGATGTGGTGCTCGTAGGCCACTGCGGAGGCGAGGTCGAGCTGGCGGTCGCTTTCGTAGATGATCTTCGCCCCGTCCGCCGGGTGCCGCCGCATGATCACCCATTCATCATCCGTCAGTTTGCCGGGTTTCGTCAGCACGTCCTTGGGAATGCGCACCTTGCCCAGGTCGTGCAGTAACCCGGCGACGCCGAAGCCGCGCACATCCTTGGGCCCCATGCCCATGTATTCGGCGAGCGCCATCGCCAGCACCGACACGTTGAGTGAATGGGTCGTGGTGTACTGGTCGAACTCCTTCAACTGAAGCAGGGGAATCACGATCTCGCGATCGCCGTGCATCGCCACGGACAGTGACTTCACGACCGATTCCGCCTCGAGCAGGGGAAGCTCGCCGCGCACTTTCACCTCGTCGTGCAGCCAACGGATGGTGTCGGCCTCCTCCTGCAGCGAGTAGGCGATGGTCGCCGTCGGCAGCAGGTCTTCCGCGCGCATTGTCCCTTCTGCTCCCCTGACGCCGATCGCCCCGAAGCGAATGGCTGTTTGTCTCTCAGGACTTCGGGTCGCAGAATCAATGGCCTGCAGCGTGAGCCGCGCCAGGCATTCATCAAGAAAGACCTCGAAATCATCGCGCGTCACGTCATAGCCGAACTCGAGGCGCTGGATCCCGGCGTTGGCCAGCCGGGCTCCCCAGTCCCATTCCTTCAGCTCGCGCAGCGCGACGTTGCCGTAGACGACGTCGTAGCCGAGGAACGAAAACTGTGGATGGGCGTCCGTCGACTGGAGCACGCGCAGGCGTTCAAACGCGCTGTTGATCGTGCGCGTGCGCGAGGGATGACCGTCGGCGTAGAGCGTCATCGTGGACAACGCCTGGGCAAACGACGTCAGAAACCGTGCCGGTTCACTCACCGCAACCCTCCACGACGAGAAGCCACGTCGCTGATCTCATGATCCCCATGTTTGCTGGCCTGCGCGAGCACCTCCCTGGCTGCCGGCTCCGAGCTCCAGTGTGCCGCCAGTCCCGCCAGTGCCGCAAGCATTTCCGGTGACTTCACTGCCAGCGTTCGGCGGAATATGAGAACCCTGCTGCCCGCCACGCGGCTGAGCAGCCAGTTTAGCGTTTCCATAGACCGGTGCCCCGCGAGCGCCCGGATGCCGAGTGCCCGCAGGTCAGCCGAGAGGGCCTCGTCACTGGCACGCGCCATTAACACGGCGGCCTGCGCCGCCGTGCAGCCCTGCATCACTGCGCCAAGCGCCATGCGCACGTTGTGCTCATTCGGATCGGCCAGCGCGACGGTGATCGCCTGATCGCGATACGCCGGCTGCTTGATCAGCAACCGCACGGCTTCGCGCCGAACGCTCGCGTCCGGGTGCCGCGAGTAGTTTCTGGCATCGAAACCCTCAGGCCAGCTCTCCAGGCGGTTGATGGTCGCCAGCAGGTACCGCACGTTGGACCAGCGTGACACGCCGAGGCGAGCCACAACCAACGGTCCCACTTCTGGGCCGATGGTCGCCAGCAACTCCACCAGCGGTCCGATGGCAGTCTCTCCAACTCGATCAAAGGCGGCGAGCAGGGGCTCCGCCGCGGCCAGACCCATGCGCGCGACCAGCCGCTCCACCACGCGCGCGGTCGTCGGGTAACGCTCAAGCTGCTCTTCGAGTCGCTCCGGCGTCGCCACATGGCCCCAGAGTGCGCGCTTCATCCAACCGTCCGGCGCCGCGTCAAGAAGATCAAGAACTTGGCTGAGGTCAGGACGTGCCGTCATCTGGTCAATGGACCGCCAGACCGGCTCGCTGAGAATCTCGATTTCGAGCCCCATCGCCAGGAGCCGGTCGGGTTCCGCCGGAAAACTGTCGTCGCCCCGGAACGTCGGCGCTTGCTGCGCCATCTTCTCGAGCGCCTTGCGGTAGTTGTCCGGGTTGGGGTCCTCGAGGGTCCATCCACTGACGAGCTTATGCACCTGGTCGCGCAACGCGCTGTCCGCGGCGGGGCGCGCCAAAGGGGACCCATCATCCGCGTGGACGGCCAGCTTGGACAACATGCGCACGAGCGAGTGGGAGATCGTCTGGTTCGATGAGTCCGCGGCTGCCTGCACGAGGTCCACGACGGCCTCCACCGCCATGCCCTGCGTCGCATCAAGCACGAACTTGCGCCGCTGGATGACGTTGCCTCCCATGTGCATCAGGGTGTGCAACGTTTCCGGTTGCAGGGTTGAGACCAGCCGCGAGATACGTTTCTGCAGGGCGGCCGCCTCCTTGCCGCCCTTCGCCTTCAGTTCCTCCGCGATCTGCAGGAGGTAGCCGACCACCACCTGGTCGTACGCGGCATCGCGCCTGTGATCGTCAATTGCCTTGGCTACGACCACGGGATCGGTAGAATCCACCGCATCAAGATCCGTATTCTCGTCGAGGTCGCGCGCCAGCGCCGCGCGCGCGAGGCCGATCCATAGCTGCGCGGCCCGGCTGCGGCTCCCGCGCATCTCAGCCTTGGATTCATCCTCCTCCTGCTCCTCGAGCAGCTGCAGCTGCTCGAACGTCAGCGGGTAGAGGCGGGTGTGCGCCCATTGCGCGAGCACGTCGTCGCCTTCGAGGCCAAGCGGGCGCGGACGCCGCCCCGCTTCCACCGCGATGGTGGCAAGGACGTCGGCGATTTCTGTGGTCGTCACTCCCTGGCTGAATTTCACTGCGCCCAAGTGGTGCCGGTGCAGCCGAAGCGCGAGATCCCGCAGGACCGGGTTGTTTTCCTCGGTGGCCACGCCCTCGATGATCAACTGGTGGCGCGCCACGCCTAGCGACAGGGTCGGCCGCTCGACAAGCAGCGTGTCGAGCCGGCGCGCGATGAGTTCGGCAGCCGATTCGCGCAACGGATGCCCGGGCGGATAGATCGCGTTCTTGTGCAGACCGATCGAGAACTCGATCAGGAAGTCTGACAACTCGCGGGAGAGGGCGGCTGATTCGCCAACCGTCGTAAGGCGGCTCATCACGCCCGGAATATGACCCCGGGCTGGAGGACGTGGAAGGACTCAGGCGCCGGAAGAACAATCCGTGCCGTTGCGGGTGCGGCGACAGGCACTGCATCGCACCGAGCGGGGTGTCCGGCTAGTTTTACTCGGCGCCATCTCCTGTCGCGCACCGTCACCCTAGTCAGCTGGAGTTTCGGCCTGTGGCCGCTTCCGACGTTCTTGACCTCCTCGCCATCAACACGGTCCGTACCCTCGCCATGGATGCGGTGCAAGCCGCCGAGTCCGGGCACCCGGGCACGCCCATGGCGCTCGCTCCGCTGACCTATGCGTTGTTCACTCGGCATATACGCCACGCACCATCCAACCCGCGCTGGCAGGATCGCGACCGGTTCGTCCTCTCGGCTGGCCATGCCTCCATGCTGCTCTACGGCACGCTCTTCATGTCGGGTTACGAACTCACGCTCGATGACCTGAAGCAGTTCCGGCAATGGAACAGCAGGACCCCCGGACATCCGGAGGTTGGCCATACCCCAGGCGTCGAAACCACAACCGGCCCGCTGGGCCAGGGTATTGCCAATGCTGTCGGTTTCGCTCTCGCGGAACGAACGCTTGCCGCAACGTTCAACACGCCCGGCCACGAGATCATCAACCACACCACGTGGTTCATTGCCGGCGACGGCTGCCTCATGGAAGGGATCTCGCACGAGGCGGCTTCGTTTGCCGGCCATCAGAAACTCGGCAAGCTCATTGGCTTCTTCGACGACAACGGGATCTCCATTGACGGCCACACTGTTCTCACTTGCAGCGATGATGTCGCCATGCGGTTCGAGTCGTACGGGTGGCAGGTGTTGCACGTCGCCGATGTCAATGACCTAGCCGCCATTGATCGTGCCGTCGCTGAAGCCAAGGCCGATACACAGCGCCCGTCGCTGGTCATCACAAAGAGCGTGATTGGCTTCGGTTCGCCAAATCGGGCGGGATCATCGAAGGCGCACGGCGAGCCCCTGGGCAGGGACGAAATCGCGCGTACGAAACAGGCATTCGGCTGGGCGCATACGGAGCCATTTGTTGTGCCCGAGGATGCGGCGGCGCATTGGCGCGCACAGGTGGCGGCGAACGGTGAGGAAGCGCACAAGGAGTGGATGCGGCGCTTGGTCGCGTTCGCCAAGGCCTATCCCGACGCCGCCAAGGAGCTTGGCCGGCGCTGGCATGGCGACCTGCCCGTCAACTGGGCCAGCCATCTTCCTGCCTTCGACGCGAGCAATGGCAGCGTCGCAAGTCGGGCCGCCAGTGGAACGGTCATCAACGCCCTGGCCCCGCATCTCCCTGAACTACTCGGCGGGTCGGCCGATCTCGCCGGCTCCAACCTGACGACCGTGAACGGGGCGGCGGCGTGTTCCGCCCAGCACCCCGAAGGGCGCAACCTCTATTTCGGCATTCGCGAGCATGCGATGGGCGCCATCATGAACGGCATGGCGCTGCACGGCGGTTTCATCCCCTACGGCGGCACGTTCCTGGTGTTCGCCGACTACATGCGCCCTGCCATCCGGTTGGCGGCGCTCATGAAACAGCAAGTCATCTACATCTTCACGCACGACTCCATCGGGCTTGGCGAGGACGGCCCCACGCACCAGCCCATCGAGCACCTCACCTCGCTGCGCTGCATCCCCAACGTGCTCGTCCTCCGCCCTGCCGATGCCGGCGAGGTCGTCGAGGCCTGGCGGGTGGCGCTTGAACACAAGACGGGTCCCGTGGCGCTCGTCCTGTCGCGCCAGAAGCTGCCGTTCATCGACCGCACATCGCGTTCTGCTGCCGCGCATCTCGCCCGCGGCGCCTATGTCCTCGGCAATACGCTCGACGGCACCATGCCCAGGGCGATCATCCTTGCGACGGGATCTGAGGTGTCCATCGCCCTCGCGGCGCAGCAAATGCTCGCTGATGAGGGTATCGCCACGCGCGTGGTCAGCGTGCCGTCGCTGGAGCTTTTCGCACAGCAGGACAAGAAGTGGCGCGATGCCGTTCTCCCGCTCGGGGTGCCTCGCGTCGCCATCGAGGCCGGCCATCCAATGAGCTGGTATCGCTGGGTTGGCGACCACGGAGTCGTTCTCGGCATTCAAACCTTTGGCGCATCCGCACCTGGGCCAAAACTCTATGCCGAGTACGGCATGACAGCGGAACGTATCTGCGGGGCTGTCAGAGGCCTCATCAGCTAGCGTACCCTGCCCCTTCCCTTGCAGTAAACGGCCGCGCACTGTAGCCTCTGCCCCGCATGCCTTCCCGCGTCCGTCGCTTCCCGTGGGCCACCTGGCCGACGAAGGAATTGCTCCAACTGCGCATCAAGGACCTCGGCGTCAGCATCGAGGGCACTTGGCTGGAAGGCTGCGTCAATGATCTCTACTCGGAACTCGACACGCGCGCGTTGCGCGTGCGTCCACACGTCTGGATCAGCGACGAGTGGTTTTCCCCGGGGAACGTGCCGGGCATCGCCATCCCGTTCTACCTGGCGCATCCGCGCCTCATGAAGCTTGAGCGCTCACAATTGCTCGAAGTCGAGGGTGGCACCTACAACGAGTGCCTGCAGATCCTGCGTCACGAATGCGGGCACGCCATGCAGCACGCGTACCAGCTCCACCGGCGGCGGGAGTGGCAGCGGCTCTTCGGCAGATCGTCCACGAAATACCCGGAATCGTACCGGCCCAATCCGGCCAGCAAGAAATACGTGCAGCACCTGCGCCGGTGGTATGCCCAGAGTCATCCGGACGAGGACTTCGCGGAGACCTTCGCGGTCTGGCTCGCGCCGCGTTCGGACTGGCGGCGCCGCTACGCTGGCTGGCCCGCGCTCCAGAAGCTGCAGTACGTGGACCGCCTGATGGACGAGCTCTCCGGCCACAAGCCACGAGTCACCACGCGGACCGTCATCGATCCGGCGCGCACGCTGACCCGAACGTTGTTCGAGCATTACACCTACCGGCGTGCGCTGTATTCGGTGGAGCATCCGACGACCTACGACGAAGACTTGCTCCGCCTCTTTTCTGATGCCCCGCGCGACCGCGACCATGAAGCCGCCGGGAGCTTCCTCCGCCGGCACCGCAAGGAGATCCGCCGGGTCGTTTCCCGCTGGACCGGAGAGTACCAGTTCACCCTCGACCAGGTCTTGCATGACATGATCGGCCGCTGCCGTGAACTCAAGCTGCGCATCATCGGCCGGGAGCGGCAGCTCCTCATGGACTTCATGGTTCTCTTGACCGCGAGGACGATGGAGTTCCTCTCCAAACACGGCCGCCGCGACTGGATCGCCGTATGAAGAAACTCCGCGTGCTGGCGCTGATGCACCCGCAATTGGTGCCGCCCGATTCGCTCGACGGACAGGACGAGAAGGACATCAACCGCTGGAAGACGGAGTTCGACGTCGTCAGCCACCTGCGAGCGTGCGGGCACGAGGTGCGCCCGCTGGGCGTTCAGTACGAACTGGCCCCGGTGCGTGACGCGGCGGAGCAGTTTCAGCCTCACGTCGTGTTCAACCTGCTCGAGGAATTTCATGGCGAGGTCGTTTTCGACCATAACGTCGTCAGCTACCTCGAGTTGCTCAAGATCCCATACACGGGATGCAATCCGCGCGGCATGATTCTCTCGCGCGGCAAGGCGCTTTCCAAGAAACTGTGCGCCTACCATCGCATTCGCGTACCTGAGTTCGCCGTCTTCCCGATGGGCCGCAAGGTGCGTCGCCCGGCGCATCTCGCCTATCCGCTCATCGTGAAGTCGCTGATCGAGCACGCGTCCGTCGGCATCGCCAAGGCATCCGTGGTGGACGCCGACGACAAGCTCGTCGAACGCGTCCGTTTCGTGCACGAACGCATCGGCACCGACGCCATCGCGGAGCAGTTCATTGACGGCCGTGAATTGTACGTGAGCGTCATGGGCAACGAACGCCTGGTGGCGTTCCCCGCCTTCGAACTCGTGGCGGAGAAACGCCAGGCGGATGAGCCGCTTATCGCCACCGCGCGGGCCAAGCACGACCTCGAATACCAGGAGCGCCACGGCATCGACATCCGCCCGGCGGAACTTGCACCCGACCTGATGGCCGAGGCGGCGCATGTGAGCAAGCGCATCTATCGCATCCTCGAACTCAGCGGCTACGCGCGGCTCGATTACCGCCTCGACGCGCGCGGCGACCTGTACTTTCTCGAGGCCAATCCAAATCCGGAGATCGCCGAGCGGGAGGAATTCGCGTCATCGGCGCGTCATGCCGGTATCGCCTATCCCGACCTGCTCGAGCGCATCCTGCGCCTCGCGCGTCGGCAGAAGGCCTGAGGCGGCTTCTCATGATCACTGAACGGATCACTCACTTCGCTGGCGGCGCACGCGTTGATGCGCAGACAGACCGCGTGGCGCCCGTGTTCAATCCGGCGTCCGGGCGGCACGTCGCCGATGTCGCGCTCGCGGACGCCATGGACATCGAACGCGCCATCGCCGACGCGGCCGCGGCGGCGCCGGCCTGGGGTCAGCGCTCGGCGCTCGAACGCGCGCGCGTACTGTTCCGGTTCCGCGAATTGTGCCTCGCACACGCCACGGAACTCGCGGCGCTGATCAGCAGCGAGCACGGCAAGGTACTCGGCGACGCGCTCGGCGAGTTGCAGCGCGGGATCGAGGTCGTGGAGTTCGCCGTCGGCATTCCGCACCTCCTGAAGGGCGAGTTCAGCGACAGCGTCTCCGGTGGCATTGACATGCACGCCATGCGTCAGCCGCTGGGCGTCGTGGCGGCTATCACGCCATTCAATTTCCCGGCCATGGTGCCGCTGTGGATGCTTGCCCCCGCCCTCGCGTGTGGCAACGCCGTGGTGCTCAAGCCGTCCGAACGCGCCCCGTCCTGCCCGCTGCGCCTCGCCGAGCTCTTTGTCGAGGCAGGCGGCCCGCCTGGCGTTTTCAACGTGCTCAACGGTGACGCCGTGGCCGTAAATGCGCTGCTGGCCGACTCCCGCATTCAGGCCGTGAGCTTTGTGGGCTCCACGTCGGTGGCGCGGCACGTGTACGAAACGGCGGCGCGGCATGGCAAGCGGGTGCAGGCGATGGGCGGCGCCAAGAACCATCTGGTTGTCCTCCCCGACGCCGACCTCGACCAGGTGGTGGAATCGCTCATGGGGTCCGCATACGGGTCAGCCGGCGAGCGCTGCATGGCGATCTCGGTTGCCGTCGTCGTTGGCGACGCCATCGCCGAGGTGCTGGTGCCGCGCCTTGCCGAGCGCGTGCGGGCACTGCGCATTGGCGTGCCAACGGATGCGGCAAATGAAATGGGTCCCCTCGTCACTGCCGCACATCGTGAGCGCGTACTGGGCTTCATCGACGGCGGCGTGCGCGAAGGAGCGCGGCTGATCGTGGATGGCCGGGCGCATCCTGTGGTTCACGAGGATGGATTCTTCCTCGGCGGTTCGTTGTTCGATCACGTCACCGCGAACATGGACATCTACCGCGAGGAGATCTTCGGCCCGGTCCTCTGCGTGGTTCGGGTCGCGACGGTCGACGAGGCGCTCGCGCTCTGCAATGCCCACCGGTACGGCAATGGCGTGGCCATCTTCACGCGCAGCGGCGGCGCGGCCCGCGAATTCGCGCATCGCGTGCTGTGCGGCATGGTGGGCATCAACGTCCCCATCCCCGTTCCGCTCGCGTTCTACTCATTCGGCGGCTGGAAGGAGTCGGCGTTCGGCGATCACAACCAGCACGGGATGGACGGCGTGCGGTTCTACACCCGCGTGAAGACAGTGACCACGCGTTGGCCCGCCGGCATCGACGCGGCGGCGTTCACCATGCCGGTGTTGCGGTAGGCGCGCTGGGATCGCCGCCCGCGCGGTCCGGCGCGCGCACCGGCGGGGACGGCCACAGTACCTCTCTTTAGTGTCCAACTAATACTAACTGGTTGCGCCCAGCGCACGCCGCAATTTTGCCACCAACTCTTCGACCTGCACCTCGCTGATGACCAGCGGCGGTGATAGGGCGATGGTGTCACCGGTCGTGCGCACCAGCAGGTTCTGGTTGAAGAAGCAGTCCACGAACGCGTCATAGGCGCGCGTTCCCGGCCGACCCGCGCGGGGTTCGAGCTCGATCCCCGCCACGAGCCCAAGGTTGCGCACGTCAATCACGTGTGGCGCCCCGCGCAGCGAATGCACCGCCTGCTCCCACACCGGCGCCATGGCCGCCGCGCGCGCAAACGTCCCTTCGGCGGCATAGAGGTCCAGCGTTGCCAGGCCGGCGGCGGCGGCCAGCGGATGGCCGCCGTATGTGTAGCCGTGGAAGAACTCGATCCCCTGCTCGGTGGCGCCTATCACCGTGTCGTAGATCTTCCCCTGCACGCAGGTGGCACCCATCGGCACGGCTGCATTGGTCACGCCCTTCGCCACGGCGATCATGTCAGGCATCACATTGAAGTACTGTGCGGCAAACGGCGTGCCGAGGCGGCCGAACCCCGTGATCACTTCGTCGAAGATCAGCAGGATGCCATGCGCGTCGCAGAGCGCACGGAGTCTTTCCAGGTAGCCAACGGGCGGAATCAGCACGCCGGTGGATCCCGCCATCGGCTCTACAATCACCGCGGCAATCGTCTCGGCGCCGCGGTCGGCGGCAATCTGCTCGAGCGCGTCGGCCAGGTGCGCTCCCCACTGTGGCTGCCCCTTGGCGAATGCGTTGTGCGACAGGTCGTGCGTGTGTGGCAGGTGGTCCACCTGCGGCAGCAGCTGCGCAGCGAACGCCTTCTTGTTCGGCTCGATGCCCCCCACCGAGATGCCGCCAAACCCCACGCCATGATAGCCGCGCAAGCGCCCTACAAAGCGGGTGCGCTGCGGCGCGCCGCGCGCGATGTGGTACGCCATCGCGATCTTCAGCGCCGTGTCCACGGCCTCGGATCCCGAATTGGAGAAGAAGACGTGGTCAATGCCCGCCGGCAGGATGCCCTTCAGCTTCGTAGCGAGCTGGAAGCTTCCTGGATGGCCCATCTGGAATCCGGGGGCAAAGTCGAGCGTCGCCGTCGCACGGCTGATCGCCTCCGCAATTGGTGCACGACAGTGTCCGGCGTTCACGCACCACAGTCCCGCGGTGCCGTCCAGGATCTCGCGGCCGTCGTCTGACCGGTAGTGCATGTCCTTGGCGCTCACCAGCAGGCGAGGCTTGGCCTTGAAGGCCTTGTTGGCGGTGAATGGCATCCACAGCGCTTCGAGCGCCGGGTCGTGGGCTTGGATCGGGGTCGTCATGGTCGAAATCCTCGTGCGCGGAACGTGCCTTCCAGAACACGCACAAGCAACCCCGAATGTTGACGCTAGAACGACATCATGATCGTCTGCCCGCCGCCGCCCTGGCTGCCGAACCGTGGATTCACCACTGAGTTGAAGATCGACCCGAACTGGTAGCGCAACCCTGCAAACATGAAGTAGCGGAAATTCGTGGACAGTGCCTTCTGGCGCGCGATGATATCCGCGTCCGTGGCTTCGCCCCGCGGCAGGTACAGTTGGTCGCGCACGCGCGACATGTTGCCGGAGAAATTGACGCTGAACCCCTTTCCGACGCGAACATCCACCCCGCCGTACACGCCGGCGTTGTAATACTTGAACGTGTTCAGGTACTGCGATGCGTTGACGGACACGTTCACGGAACCCCACGGCTGGCGCTTGCTGAAGCTCGCATTCAGCGCGTGGAGCGGGCGGGTTTCGCGATCACGATCGTAGATCGTCGTCTCGTGGAACCGGTACGTTTGGAGTCCGACACCGTAAAGCACCGCGAATTTCCGCCGGGCAAACTGCTCGTACGGATAGAAGTTCCACTCGACGGCGCCAGTTGCCGATGCATCCAAGTCGGTATTGTAGTAGTCGGACCGGCCGACCTGGGCGCGGCCGCCTACCGACCAGTGCGGCGAGACGCTCCTCACCACGAGCCCGTTCGTGCTGTAGCTGCGTTGCAGCGTCTTGTATGTGCTCCCGTCGCTGAACGAATACGAGCTGTTGCTGTACGACAGGTTGCCGCTCAGGCGAATCTTCCACGCCTCGGTCGTCCGGTTGGCGCTCAGGCTGCCGTTGTAGTTGCCGGAGCTTTGACGCTTTTCGCCGCTGGCGTATCCGTTCGCCGAGATGCTGTACGTCCAGAAGTTCCACTTGTCCTTGGCCGTGGCATCTGTTGCCGCCGCTCCTGAGGCCGGCGCGGCAAACGACACCGTCAGCCGCGGCCCGAGCGGCGTCTTTGCCGCGTACGGCAGCAGCAGTTGACTGATCACCCGCAGAAGGCCGCGCCGGCGGGTGTCCTCGGCATCGTTTGGGTTCGCCGTGTACGACAGCGTGTCGGACGTTCCGGCGTACTGCTTCTGCCCTATCGCGACCAATGTGTACCGACGTCCGCCTGACCCCGTCGCCTCGGATGTCACCAGCAGGTGGATTTCTGCGTCGAACCGATCGCGCATCCAGTTCACCCACTTCATTTCGGTGACGAGGAAGTCGCGGTCGCACCCTATTTCCTGGCAGTCGAGATACGCCCGGAGCGCGGCGTTCTGCGCCGTATCTCGGACAGGCCCTCCAATTCCCTGCGCAGCGAGTGATCCCGCGAAGACCAACAGAAGCACGGCGGCTCCGGATGCCATCAATGCACGGCCCGAACGCATGGAGATTCCTGGATGAGGATGACAAGATGCTGCAGAGGCACCCTAAGTCTATTCTGGAGTACACATTAGAAAACGATGAAAACCGGATGAAGTTTCACCCATTCTTCTCGTCATCAAACCTCAGACACTCCGAGGCGGCCAAGAGTTGCTTTTGTCAACCACCTCGCGCTCTCCTTTCGTGAGCCTTCTTTCCGTCCGGTGCCTCCGTCACCGAGCGCGCCAGGGAAATCGGCGTGCGCAAGGCGCCGGGAGCGATGGGGGCAGTAGTCTCTTCCAACTCCCGCCGAGGCTGTCATTCTCTGAACGGTCGGCGGCGTGCCCGGCATTGCGGTGGGCGTTGCCGCTCTATCCCATCCAGGCCTTGTGCAATGAGTAGCCCCGCCGACAACAGAGCGCCCGGGCCAAATCCGGCCCGGGCGCTCTGTTGTTTCTCTGTTGTCTCTCTGTTGTCTCTCTGCCGCTCCCATGGCCAGGGGCAGAATCGAACTGCCGACACGCAGATTTTCAGTCTGCTGCTCTACCAACTGAGCTACCTGGCCGTAATCCGGAATTGTAGTCGGCCCAAGGCCTTGGGCCAAGGGGCAGAGGGCGCCTGGCCACTCATTTGTCCCGTGCCACACACGTCCCGTGCGCCTGGCTGTGCGCCCTTTCTCCTCACGCCGTATTATCAAGGGATGCGACACTTTCTCGTTCTTTTCGCCCTCGTCTCGGCGCCGACCCTTGGTTCCACGCAAGGCGCACCATTGCGCGTCCCCGCCTCGGTTGACACGCTCCCGAACGGCCTGACCCTGATCATCCATGAGGATCACTCCGTTCCCATCGTCACCGCCAATGTCTGGTTTCACGTTGGCTCCGGCGATGAGAAGCCCGGCCGTACCGGTTTCGCGCATCTCTTTGAGCACCTGATGTTCATGGGTTCGCAGAACGCCCCCTACCCTCAGTTTGACCGTCTTCTCGAGGCTGCCGGGGCCAACAACAACGGCTCCACCACCGAGGATCGCACCAACTACTACGAAGACGGCCCTCTCACTGCCCTGCCGTTGATGCTCTGGCTCGAGGCTGATCGGATGGGGTGGCTGCTGCCCACGATGGATGTGCCCAAAGTGGACCTCCAGCGCGATGTCGTGAAGAACGAGCGCCGCCAGAGCTACGAGAATCAGCCCTACGGTCTGGTCAACGACCACCTCCCCAAGCTGCTCTATCCGGCGGCGCATCCGTATTCCTGGCCGGTCATCGGTTCCATGGCCGATCTCTCGGCAGCCTCACTTGAGGATGTGAAGGGCTTCTTCCGCCGCTACTATGCTCCCAACAACGCCACGCTCGTCGTGGCCGGCGACGTGAAGCCAGACGATGTGCGCGCCATGGTTCGGAAGTACTTCTCCGACATTCCGCGTGGCCCCAATATTGACCGGCCGGCGCCCGCGCCATTCACCGTTGTGGACACAGCGATCATTCTCGAAGATCGCGTGCAGTTGCCGCGCCTGTACCTCAACTGGCACACGGTGAAGGGTTGGCATGCCGACGATGCCATGCTCGAGGTCGCGTCATACATCCTCGCCGGATCGCGCACCAGCCGGCTGACACAGGCGCTCGTCTACTCCGGCGAGATTGCCACCGCCGTGCAGGCGTACCAGGACGGCAAGCGGCTCGATGGCGACTTCTCCATCGTCACCACCGCGCGCCCGGGCCGCGGCCTGGATACCCTGCGCACCGTCGTTGACGCCGAACTCGCACGCCTGGCAAGGGAAGGGCCGACGGCTCGCGAACTCGATGAGGCCAAGAACTCCATTGAGGCGTCGTTCCTGCGCGGCATTCAGCAGGTGGGCGGCAAGGCCGACCGTCTCAACGCGTATTTCTATCAGACAGGAAACCCCGACTCCTTCCAGGCCGACCTCGACCGCTATAAGGCGGTGTCGGCCGCCGATATTCAGCGGGTGGTCCGGCAGTATCTGCTCACGAACCGCGTGATGGCCTCCGTCGTCCCGCAAGGCAAGCTCGAACTCGCGGCCAAGAAGGCGGTAATCCAGTGAAACCCCCCGTTCTTCTCCTGCTCGCCTTCGCGCCAATTGTCGCGCTTTCCCAGCAGTTTGACCGTACGCAAGTACCGGCACTCGACAAGCCGCCCGTGCTCAAGCTCCCTGCCCTTGAGCGCGCGTCGCTCCCCAATGGCGTCACACTACAGTTGGTCCAGCAGCACGAGCTTCCGCTCGTGCAGGTCACGCTCGTCATCACGGGTGGCACCAAGCTTGACGCCGACCAGCCCGGGCTCGCGTCATTCGTGACCCGTATGCTCACTGAGGGCGCCGGCACGCGCGATGCCAATGCCCTGCAGGGCGAACTGGCGTTCCTCGGGGCGCAGTTGTTCGCAAGCGCCAGCACCGACGCCTTCACGGTTTCATTGAACGTTCCCAAGCGCACTCTCGGCGAAGCACTCGATCTTCTTGCGGACGTTGTGCTGCGTCCGACCTTCCGCGTTGCTGACGTGCGTCGCCAGTGTGACCTTCGCTTGGCGGGCATCCTCCAGCGCCGTGACAACGCCAATGTTCTCGCCGGACTCGCGTTCAACCAGATCGTCTTCCCGCAGGGCCATCCGTACCACCGTCCGGTTGACGGAGACTCGGCGACGACGGCAATGCTCGATTCGGCCGTGGTACGCGGGTTCTACGATCAGACGTTTGTACCGGAGCGCGCCAGGTTCATCGTCGTAGGCGACGTCACTGTTCCCGAAATGCGCGGTCTGCTCGCCAAGCGCTTCAGTGAGTGGACCCGCGGGGCGTCCGCACGCACGATGGCCGCCGTGACCGCCAAACCGGTCACAAACTCGGCGGTCAAGATCTACCTCATTGACAAGCCCAATGCGGCGCAGTCGGTTATCTACCTCGGCGCGCCGGGCGCCGAGCGCCTGAGCGCCGACTACCCGGCGCTCATGGTGATGAACACCATTCTCGGCGGATCGTTCTCGTCACGGCTGATGTCGAACCTGCGGGAAACCAAGGGGTATACCTATGGCATCACCTCGCGGTTCACCTGGGCCCCCATGGCCGGGCCGTTCGCCATCTCCAGTGGCGTCCGCACCAACGTCACCGACAGCGCGCTTGTCGAGATTTTCAGGGAACTGAAGATGCTGCGCGACCTGCCGGCGGATGCGACTGAACTCGAGCGAGCCAAGGCCTACCTGGCGCTCGGCGTCCCGCAGCGCCTCGAGACCAATGCGCAAGTCGCCACGCAGCTCGTGGAACTCGGCACCTTCGGCCTGCCGTTGGCGTCCATCGGCGACTTCGTGGCCAAGGTTAATCTGGTCACAGCCGCTGACGTCCAGCGCGTGGCGCGGCAGTATCTGCCCGCAGGCACCGCTACACTTGTCGTTGTGGGTGATATCGCCAAGATCCGCGAGGGCATCGAGGCCCTGAAGCTCGGGGACATCACCCTGCTCGACGCACCGCGGGTCGCACGCTAAGTATGCACACGCCGATGGTTCGCGTCGCCTTCCAGGGTGAGCTGGGGGCCTTCTCGGAGGAGGCCATCCAGCAGGTCTGGTGTGGCGATGCAGAACCGCTGCCGTACCGCGATTTCAGCGACGTCATTCATGCCGTGCAGACCGGCACGGCCGACTGCGGCGTGATTCCCATCGAGAACACCATCGTGGGCGGCATTTCCTCTGCGCACGACGCCATCACGGCAGCACATGATATCCACGTCACCGCCGAAACGGTCGTGAATGTGCACCACTGCTTGCTTGGCCCGCCGGGCGCGACATTTGATGGGGTGAAGATGGTGTTGAGCCACCCGGTCGCGTTGGCGCAGTGCGGCGACTTCTTCGCCAAGCACCCACGTCTCGAAGTGCACGCAGTGTACGACACCGGTGGCGCAGCCCTCGACGTCTCGAACGTCGCGGATCCAGAAATCGCCGCCGTCGCCAGCCGGAACGCTGCCCAGCGCTACAGGCTGTCGGTGCTCATGCCCGATATCGAAGACCGCAGCGACAATCAGACGCGGTTTCTGGTCATCGCACGCACGCCAGAAACGGTGCCGGTCGGGTCGGCCGTGCGTACCGCGGTGATCATCACGCACGAGGACCGCCCCGGGGCGTTGTTGCGTGTCTTGGAGCCGCTCGCCCGCCACGGCATGGACATCCGCCGGCTTGAGTCGCGTCCCACCGGTGAGCCGTGGTCGTATCTCTTCTTCCTCGAGTTCGACCACGCCTATGGCGAGCCAGCGGTGGATGACGTACTCAGGGAGATGACCGCCGCCGCTCGCGGCCTCCGGATCCTCGGTACGTTTCCGCGATTCAATCCCGGTCGCCGTGGCTCCATTGGCTGGCACGCGGGGTTGATACCGCCCATCCGGTAGACGCGGACGCCTCTGACTGTTTCACCGGGAAGACGCGGAGACTTCGGCTATCGCAGCGCCGCGTACCGGGCCGTGATCACCGATTTGATCCCGCCCCGCACGTTAAAGTCGCCGACGACCGTCATCGCAACCGGCGAGCACGCCGCGCTCAGGTCATCGAGGATTCGGTTCACCGCCCGTTCGTAAAAGATGCCGTCGTTGCGAAAGCTCCACAGGTAGAGCTTCAGGCTCTTCAGTTCAAGGCAGGTGTCACCCGGCGTGTAGGTGATGTGGATTGTCCCGAAATCCGGCGCGCCGCCCTTCAGCAGGTCCAGCTCGGCGGCGTCCGATTCCACGCCACCCAGCGGGCACAGCGACGTGAACTCATCGCACGTCATGTGCACTTCGTAGTCGCGACCCGGAAACGGGTTCGCGAAGGTCTCGAGCAGGTCGGTACGCGGCATGTCAGTCCTGGCGGCGCCGCTTCGACGCATCGTCGAGCAGCTGGCGTTCTTCCGTCGTCAGGCTGTCGAGCCCGGTGGCGGAAATCTTGTCGAGTACACGGTTGAGTCGTGCGGCTTCAGTCTCGGTCGGCGCCGACGCCGGCGCTTTGGCCTCGCGCTGCCGGGCAGTGGCATTGCGCCGCGCCGTCATCGCCTTGCTGCGCGCCACGGCGTCGTCGGCATCGGGCATACGGGGAGGCCGATGTGACTTCGGCACCGCGTGCGGCAGGTCTTCCTCCGGAACATCCGGCACCGGTTCCACGCGACGCCGGACACCAGCCAGGCTCACCCGCGCCGACGTGCGCAGGTACAGCCAGGCTGCGCCAAGGCCGCCTAGGTGCGCCAAATAGGTGATGCCGCTGTCCGGCATCGAGGCCATTCCACCGAGCAGGTTCACCAGCACCACCAGCACCATGAGCCATGGCACGGTCACCGGCACCATGCCGAACAGGTACACGGTCTCGTGCGACCAGAGTGCGGCATACGCGAGCATCACGCCCATCACCGCCGCCGACGCGCCGATGAGCACCGTGTCGCCTGCCATGAAGAGGTGCAGGAACCACCCGCCGAGCCCGCAGAACAGGTAGAAGCGCGTGAACTCGCCCGGCGTCCACGCCGCCTCGACGCGCGGCCCGAACACCCAGAGCGTGTACAGGTTCAGCACAAGGTGCCAGAACCCCGCATGCACGAACATGTACGTGCCGATCGTCCACCAGGCACGCCCCAGCGTTCCGAGGTCCCGCGAGTGAAAACCAAGTGCCGCAAACATGTCGCCTGCGCTGACCACCGTGACCTGCAGGAAGTACACGGCGATGTTGATGCCCAGCAGCCATCCGACCGCCACGCCAAGACGGCGCGGCGGCTGGACGGTCACGGCAGGAGAGTCGGCAGGAGGCATTGTCGGAATATCGTCAGCGCAGGCCGGCCGGAGCAGGGAGGCGTAGCGCCAGTCGGGTGTCTGCATGCATTGCCATCGCTTGTTCGAGCAACGTGGACCAGCGGCGGTCAAGCACGGGCGGTTCCCCGGTGAGCGTTGGGTGAATCACCACTTCGGTTTCCGCGCTTGTGGTGTGCGCCTGTTCGATGAGCCGCAGCAGCTGTCCGTCGCTCGTGTCCTCACGCGGGCAAAGCACGAGGGCATGCGCGCATCCGGCCCCGGCCGCGGCGGCCAGGGTCTCAATGGCGCTGGCGAGCGTCCCTTCCGGCCCGATGAACTCCACCGTCACCTGTGTCAGCGCCAGGTGCGGCGCTAACAGAGCCAGCGCCTCAGGGCGTTGTCCATCGCTATCGAGCATCAGGGGTACTGGCATGAGCGAACCAGCAAACGCTGCCGTCAGGAACTCGAGGTTTCCCAGCGGATCCCTGCCGCCGATCGAAATCGAGTGGATCCTCGTCCGCCCGAGCTGGCGGTCTATCTCCTTCAGCAACGCCGCCGACGTGTACATCGTCGCCGTCTCGGCCTCGCCTGCGAAGCGAACGAACAGCTGCCGTCGGCCGACCCACGCGCCCTGCGCTTGCACTCCCGATGGAACGCCCGCGAGCGCAGCTGCCGGCATTCGTGGTGGTGTCATCAGGACTTCCCTCCCCTTGAGCCCGTGGCTAGCTGCACGATCCGCTCGCACAGTTCCTCAAACGAAATACCCGCCGCAGCGGCTGCCTGCGGAATCAGGCTGAGTTCGGTCATTCCTGGAAGCGTGTTCGCCTCCAGACAGTAGAATGTACCGTCTTCCGGCATTCGGAAGTCAATGCGGGCATACCCATCCAGCTTGAGCGCCCGAAAAGCCCGCTGTGCCTGCGCCTGAATCGCCGCACACTGTGTCTTGGTCAGCGAGGCCGGAAACTCCTCGCGGGCCATGCCGGCCGTGTACTTGCATTCGTAGTCGTACAGTTCGTGTGTCGGGATGATCTCGCCGACCGGCAGAGCGTCGTCGCCAAGGATGCCGACAGTCAGTTCGCGACCTGGGACGAAATGTTCGATCATCACTTCATCGTCATAGAGCAACGCGACCCGAATGGCGTCCGCCAGTCCATCCGGCGATTCGACCTTCGTCAGGCCAACCGTGGATCCTTGCTTCGACGGTTTCACAATTACCGGCCATTTCAGCACCGCTTCCACCTGCTCCGCCGTGGCGGGCGCCATTAACCAGTCGGCGGTTGGTACGCCCGCCGACCGAAACAGGACCTTCGACAAGTCCTTGTCCATCGCCAGTGCGCTCGCCAGGTGCCCGCTTCCGGTGTAGCACACGTGCGCCGCGTCCAGCATAGCCTGCACCGTGCCATTCTCGCCAAGGCCGCCGTGCAGCGCAAGGAAAACAACGTCCGCCTCGCGGACCACCGGCAACGTCACCAACACCGGGCTCAGCTCCGTCCGTTCCAGCTTGCGCAGCTGCGCCAGCGTCGGCGGTTCCCGCTTCATCACGCCGTGCGTGAGTTCCTCGAATGCCTGTTCGCTCAACACCCCCATCGCCGGGTCCATCGGAGTTACCGTGTGTCCGCGACTCCGCAGGGCACGCACGATGCGCACCCCCGATGCCAGGGAGACGTCGCGCTCGGCGGAAGTTCCGCCCATCATCACCGTGATGTTCATCGCGTCACCGCGCCATGAGGAAATGCAGCAGGTCGGACCTCGTGAGGATGCCGGCAAACGTGCCATCGCGCCGTACCATCACCGCCGGATTGCTCTTCGTCACCAACTTCACCACTTGGTCCACGGGCAGTGCGTCGTCTACTGCCGGAAACGGAGCTTCCATGACGTCCCCGACCGTTCGGTCGAGCACCTTCGAGTCTTCAAGCCCGCGCGACGCCAGCACGCTTTCGCTCACCGAGCCCACGCAGTTGACGCCGTCGAGCACGGGCAACTGCGACACGTCGTGCTGGCTCATCAGCCGGAGCGCCTGCCGCACCGTTGCCCCGGCGGCAATGCTCACGATCATTGGGGTGTCGCCCGTCTTCGCGCGAAGCAACTGCCCGATCGTCGCTTTCTCGCTGTCGAGCATCTGGTTCTCGCGCATCCATTCGTCATTGTACAGCTTCGACAGGTAGCGTTCGCCCGTGTCGCACAGGAAGGTGACCACCAGGGCGGCGGGATCATTCACGCGGCGTGCCACGTTCAGCGCTACGTGCGTGATGAGTCCGGATGACCCGCCCACGAACATTCCCTCCTCGCGCGTGAGCCTCCGCGCCATGGCGAAGGCGTCGCGATCACTGACCGTCTGGTACTCGTCGATCACGTTCATGTCGAGCGTTTCCGGCACTTTGTCCTGCCCAATCCCTTCGACCTTGTATGGCGCTCCTTCTGGCGTGGTGGCACCCTGGCTGCGCCACTGCTCGGCGAGAATCGACCCCTGCGGATCGCCACCGATGATCTGCACCTTCGGATTCTTCGACTTCAGGTAGCGCCCAGTGCCGGTTAGCGTGCCGCCCGTGCCCGCCGCGCCCACGAAGTGGGTGATTCGTCCGCCGGTTTGTTCCCAGAGTTCCGGGCCGGTGGTCGCAAAGTGCGCATCCGGATTGGCTTCGTTGTAGAACTGGTTCGCAAAGATGGCGTTCGGCGTCTCCTTCGCGAGACGTTGCGCCATGACCACGTAATTGTCCGGATGGTCCGGCGGCACCGCCGTCGGCGTGATGATCACTTCGGCGCCGAACGCCTTGAGCAGGCGCACCTTCTCCTGCGACATCTTGTCAGGCATCGTGAAGAGGCACCGATACCCCTTCAACGCGGCGGCAATTGCCAGTCCAACACCCGTGTTGCCGCTGGTGCCTTCGACGATGGTCCCGCCCGGCTTGAGCGCGCCCGACCGTTCCGCCGCCTCAATGATCGGCAGGCCGATGCGGTCCTTCACCGAGCCGCCGGGATTGAAGAACTCGGCCTTTCCGTAAACGGGAGTGACGATTCCTTTCGTCACGCGCGTGAGGCGAATCAGCGGCGTCCACCCGATTGTGTCGAGGACGTTGTCGTACGGCTCGCGGTGGCGTTCGTGCAAGGGCATGGATGCATGTCCGGTAGGAAGGCTACTTCGGCGAACGCTGTCGTATTCCGCCGTCTGCTGTCTCAATCTGCCTCATTCTGTGCTCGCGACCTTCTTCGCGTCCGCCACCAGCGTCGCCAACCGGGCCAATGCCTCCAGTGGCGTCATCTCGTTCGGCTCCAGCGTTGCCAGCTGCGTCAGCAGCGGATGCGGCGGCGGCGCGAACAACCCGAGTTGTGACGTCCCCTCAGCCCTCGAGCGCGCCGGTTTCGGGGCCGTTCCCGCCAGCGCCGCCGCCAGGTCTTCACCCTCGAGCAGCCGCAGCAGCGCCCGGGCTCGCGCGATCACCGGCGCCGGCAAACCGGCCAGCCGGCCCACCTCGATGCCGTATGACCGGTCGGCGCCGCCAGGCTGCAGCCGGTGCAGAAACAGCACCTCGTCGCCGGCTTCTCGCACGGCCACGTTATAGTTTCGCACTGATACTAATTCATCCGCCAATTGAGTCAATTCGTGGTAGTGCGTCGCGAACACCGTCTTGCACCCCACGCGGTCGTGCAGGTGCTCGCTTACGGCCCAGGCAATGCTCACGCCGTCCCAGGTGGACGTACCGCGGCCGATCTCGTCCAGCAGCACCAGGCTGCGCGCCGTAGCCGTGTGCAGGATCGCGCTCGTCTCCGACATCTCCACCATGAACGTGGATTGCCCGCGCACGAGGTTATCGCTCGCTCCGACCCGCGTGAACACACGGTCGGCGATTCCCACGCGCGCGGTCGTGGCCGGCACCCAGCTCCCCATTTGCGCCATCAGGGCGATGAGCCCAATCTGCCGCAGGATGGTGCTCTTGCCCGCCATATTGGGGCCGGTGAGAATGATCATCCGCGCGTCGGCCGTCAACGCTACGTCGTTTGGGATGAACTGGTCTCGCGGCATCATGCGCTCCACCACCGGGTGGCGTCCACCGGTGATCTCCAGCGCAAAGTCGTCGCGCATCACGGGGCGCACATAGCCCTCGCGCGCGGCGACGTCGGCCAGCGCCGCGAACACATCGAGCTGCGCCAGCGCCGCCGCCACCTGCTGCAACCGCCCGATCTCCGAGGCAACCTCCATGCGCAACGCCTCGAACCGCTCCCGTTCCAGTTGCTCCGTGCGTTCGGTGGCGTGCAGTACCTTCTCCTCGAACTCTTTCAACGCCGGGGTGACATAGCGCTCGGCGCCGGTGAGCGTTTGCCGGCGTTGATAGTCGGCGGGGACGAGCGCCTTGTTGGCGTTCGTGATCTCGATGTAATACCCAAATACGCGATTGTAGCCGACCTTCAGTGACGCAATTCCTGTCCGCGTTCGCTCCTGCGTCTGCAGCTGCGCGATGGCATCCTTGCCACCGGCCATGATCGCTCGCAGTTCGTCCAGCGCCGTGTCCACGCCGGCGGCGATCGTCTCGCCGTCGCCAATGGCGACGGGCGGCCGAGCAACTAGCGTGGTCGTGATCACCGTCATGATCGGGGCCGCATCGTCCCATCCGTCGACGAGGGCCTCCAACGTCCCGGCGGCCGGCACGCGCGACAGCGCCGCATGCACGGCCGGCAGCCGTGCCAGTGAATCACCCAGGGCACGCAGGTCGCGTGGTGCCGCGCGCCCGGCCGCGGTCTTGCCCGACAGCCGTTCCACGTCGCGTACGCCGTCGAGCGCCTCGCGAAGTGCCGTGCGCGCTGTGGCGTCGTGCACGAATGACCCCACGGCGTCGAGCCGCGCGTCGATGGCCACCTGCTCCGTAAGCGGCGCCAGGACCCACTGCCGCAGCATCCGGGCGCCCATTGGCGTCTGTGTCCGGTCAAGCACGCTCAGCAGCGTTCCGCTGCCGTCGCCGCCGCGCAGTGACTCCACGAGCTCGAGATTACGGCGGGTCATGTCGTCCAGCGGCATCGTGCCGCCGGGACGCTCAATCACCGGACGCGCGAGGTGTGGCACGCCGCCTGGTTGCAACTCACGCAGATAGCGCAGCAGGGCGCCCGCGGCGCCCACGGCAATGACGTCGCTGGCCCCTACGCCGAGCCCCTCGAGCGACTGCACGCGGAAATGCTGGGCCAGCGCGTCACTCGCCATTCCGGCATCGAACTCCCACGCCTCACGCTCCGTGAGAAGTAGGTCGAGGCCGCGCAACGCCTCCTGTGAGGCATGGTCGGCGGCCACCACGAGCGCCTCGCGCGGCGACAAGCGGCCAAGCATCGCCCCTGCGTCGCCACGCGCCCCGCAGACAAGCCGGAACTCGCCTGTTGACAGGTCGACGGCAGCAATGCCCAGCCGCTCGCCGTCAACGCGCACGGCGCAGAGGAAGTTGTTGCGCGTGCCCTCCAGCAGCTCGTCGCTGAACGCCGCACCGGGTGTGATCGTCTCGATCACTTCGCGTTTCACGATCCCTTTTGCGAGCTTCGGGTCTTCCACCTGTTCGCAGATGGCCACACGGTACCCCTGTTGCACCAGCCGGCGCACGTACTCATTCAGGGCCTTCACCGGCACGCCGGCCAGCGGCACTTCCGCGGCCGCGCCATTGTTGCGGCTTGTCAGCGTCAGGCCGAGTACACGCGACGCGGTTTCCGCATCTTCGTAGAACGTCTCGAAGAAGTCGCCCATCCTGAAGAACAGGATGGCGTGCTGGTGTCGCGCCTTGATGTCCCGGTACTGCTGCATCAATGGCGTGACCTGATCCCTGCTCACCGCCCCTCCGCTTCCACGACAATGGCTTTCGACCGTGTCGTGCTGAACTGCCGCGCGGCGGCGGCCGCGGCGGCGCGCGTCGCATAGTATCCCACCCGTACACGCCACGGCTTCGTCGGCGTTACGCGTGCGTCGACGCCGCGCGCCTCAAGCCGCTTCACCACCGCGAGCGCGTCGCTGCGATTGCTGTACGCTGCCAACTGCACCGACCACTTGCCCTTGGCTGCTGCCGCGCGCTGCTCGGCGGCCTTCCGTGTGGCGCCGGCAACCGCTGAGTCGGCGCGCATTTTCGCGCCTATCTCAATCGCGTCGCAGGGGCGGGCGTAGTACGCAATCTGGTTGAGGAGTTCCACGTCGCCCGTCGCGGCCAGTCGCCGCGCGTCGCGCAACGCCACGCACGCTTCCACCGGCTTCGCGTCCTCGAGCAGCAGCCGTCCTGCCCAATAGCGCCCCGCGGCATGCGATGGCGCCTCCGGATACTCGCGCGCCAGGCGGTCTAGGTGCCGTTGCGCCGCTATGCGATCCCCGCGCGTGAACTCCAGCTGGGCAAGCCGAAGCAACGCCTCGCTGGCGCGCGGCGACAGCGGAAACTCGATGGCCACGCGGAGTAGATCGGTGCGCGCGGCTTCGCCGTCTTCCGCGAGAACGCCGCGCCAATACAACGCGTCCGCATAGACCGGCGATCCCGCGCTCGCCGCTGCCAAGACGGAGTCCACCAGCGCGCGCCCGGCCTTCGCGTCTCCATCGTTCACCAATCGACGGGCACGCGCGAAGATGTCCGTGCTCACCTGCGCTGCAGCAGATGTCGCGCAGAAAAGGAGAATCAAGGCCGCCCGAAAAACTCGCATCACTCGTCTGTTGTCTCTCTGTTGTCTCTCTGTTGTCTCTCTGTTGTCTCTCTGTTGTCTCTCTGTTGTCTCTCTGTTGTCTCTCTGTTGTCTCTCTGCCTTTCACGCACAAAGCGTCAATACCAGCGTTTCAAGAACCTGCTCCTCAGAACTGGCGCGGGTGTCCTTGAGCGCTTGGTCAGTGGTTAGCAACAGGGTGAGCGCGCGGTCGCAGCGCGGAGCATCCCACTGCGGAATTGCCTTCATCCAGTGCTGAATAGCCTCTCCCCAGGGCCGCCCGACGAAAGCGCCGCCTTCCTTGAGCAGGTCGAAGTAGGCACGGCTCAGTGTCCCTGTTGACATGCCGCCCGCGCGCGCGGCTCCTCCCCACGCAAGCGCGAAGGTCTGCACCGTCAGCGCAATCACCACCGAAACGCCCGTTGTCTTTGGCTGCGCCATGACGCGAGGAAGCATCACCAGCGCGCCGGGCGCGTTTCGCGCCGCCACGCAATCCAGCAGGTCGGCCAGCGTTTCGCCGCGACGGATTCCCACCACGGCTTGCACTGCCTCCGTGGTGATCTCGCCTCCGTTCGCGTAACTGAGCAGCTTATCCAGTTCGCCGGAGAGCTGCCCGAGGTCGTTCCCCACGTGGCTGACCAAGAGTGCCGCCGCGTCCGGGGCGATGCGTCCGTGCAGCGTCTCCTGCAGGTGGTGCGCAATCCACTTTATCACGCCGTCTTCGCTCAGCGGCTTGTACTCGCACGTCGTGCCGCACGCCATCCAGGTCTTATCCGGATCCTCTCCCGCTGGCAGCATCAGCACGAGCACCAGGTCGTGAGATGGTTTGCCAAGGTACTGGTCGAGAACCACCCTGGGCGCCTTCTTGAGAGCCTGCGCCTCGCGTACGACGATCACGCGACGCTCAGCCATCATGGGTAGTTGCTCTAGTAATCCGCGGAGGCCGGCCGCATCCAGTTCCCCACCGTGGCGAATGTCCACATTGAATTCCCGCATCGCCGGGTCAACCGCGCGGCCAAGCAGGAGCCGAAGCACCTCTTCCTTGATGTAGTCTTCGTCGCCAAAGAACACATACACCGGATCGAAAGACCCGGCGTCGAAAGCGGTGCGAAGGGCTCGGGGCGTGGCGGCTGGCATCGGTGGGAATTATACCCCCACGCCGCTTCCCCTGCCGACCTATTGACCGAGGTAACTCACGGTCCGCAGGGGCATCGCTGCACCCAGTGTCGGCGACGGCGACGGCCACGGCCGTGCGGACCCCTGCCTCGGAAGCGCCTCGAACCGGGCAGGGCTCCCCGGAGCGGCCATTGCTGTCATCCCGCGAACTGTCGCGGTCTGGATTGTCGCGAAGCGCGCTGGCACCGGACGCTGCGGCACGGGGCGCTCTGGGACGCGTACCAGAACCAGAACGGCCCGAGTCGGCTCTATCGGACTGCGATGAGACGAGGCCGCCAGGAACAGCGCCACAGACGCAGCGACGATCGTGGTCGCCACTCGCCAGCGCACTCGCCGCGATTGGACGGGCGCGCAGTGAAGCACCTCGCGCGTGAGCCTGGCATGCAGCCGATCGCGGAAACCAGCCGAAGGCTCGATGACCTGCAGCGCTTGAAGAGCAAGTAGTGCCCGTCGAATCTGCACATCATGGTGTCCACAGGCCGGACACGCGTCTCGGTGCACGCCGCATGCACGCTGTGCCTCCTCCGACAGGTATCCGTCCATGTACTCGGCGTGTTGGCGCCGAAACTGACAGCAGGAAGATGAAAAGCGGCCGGGCATCGTCCCTCGATACCCGCCGCCTTTCCGGGGGTTCCATCCCCGTTATCAGGGCTTCCTCGCCACGGAGTCGCAGCGAACCCGCTCGTCGGCTAAAGCACCGGTCCAATGATCTCGGCAAACGCTGCCCGGGCCCGATTCAGCCGGGACTTCACGGTGCCGAGGTTGCAGCTCGTCATTTCCGCGATCTCTTCGTAGGAACGGCCCTCCAGCTCCCGCAGCACGAACACCTGCCGATGATGCGACGGAAGGCGGCGTACAGCAGCATCCACCAGTTCGCGAAGGTGCCGGCGCTCAAAAGCGTCATCCGGACGAGCCGAGGGGTCCTCGAACTCGAGCGGGCGGTCCTCGTCTTCCCACCCTGACGTCATGGCCTGGAAGTACACCAGCGGATTCCGCGAGCGGTTGCGAAGCTCGTTCTTCGCCAGGTTGGAGGCAATGGTGTAGATCCACGTCGAGAACTTCTTCGACTGGTCAAAGCGCCCGAGGTGCCGGTGCACTCGTACAAAGACCTCCTGCACGAGGTCCTCTGCGCGCTCGCGGTCACCAACCGTGCGATACACGAAGTTCAGCAACCGCGTCTGGTAGCGTTCCACCAGAACGTCGAACGCCAGGACGGTATCCGCCAGATGGGCCGTCACCAGTTGATTGTCCTCGAGCAACTGAAGCTCTACACGCCTGATCGGTTTGAGCGGCTGGATCTTCAGGGCCGTCTGTTGCATCTGCTCCTCCGAAGGGGGGCGTGACTGCTTCTGCCCTGGAAGAACAGCAGGTACCATACCACGAAGAACAGACGATATGAAATACGGCAAGTCATTCAATAACAATGACTTGCCGCAATGATACCTGCTTTGACCTGTCTGTTTACAGAGAAGTCTGTGTCCTTAGAAAAGGACAATATTCAGCCATCCTTCTCTCTCGTCTGCTTACCCCCCGCAATAGAACCCCGCCACAAACAGAATACCGAACGCCGTCTTCAGGTCATTGATCTCTCCTGTTCGTACCATTTGCAGTGCTTTCGACATTGTCACCGGAAACGCTTCCACATATTCATCCGGATCAAATTTAGTTTCGTGACGAGTAATGCCGTGGGCAACGAACAGGTTGAGACGCTCATCCGTGAATCCCGGCGTTGTATACCCTGAAACGAGTGGCTCGAGGTGCTTCGCTACACACCCTGTTTCTTCGCGTAACTCTCGCGCCGCACATTCAGCGGGCGTCTCGCCAGGGTTGGCACGCCCAGCCGGGAGTTCGTATAGGTACCCGTTGGCCGCATAGCGGTACTGCCGCACAAGCAGCACCTGCGGATCCCCACTGTGCGGATCGCTCAAGAACGGCACCACCACACTCGCCCCGGTGTGACGAATGATCTCCTGCTCGCCCACGCGGCCATCCGGAAAGCGTACCTGATCCACGTTCAGCGTGACCACACGCCCCGTGTGAATGCGCTGGCTGCTGACCGTTCCTGTCGTCTTTGTCATTCGTCTTCCCCTTCGCCTGCGGTGGTCACCGACGGCGTCCCCAGGTGCAGTGCGGCTAGCGGTGTTGTGATCGTGGCGGCGTCGCCGACCGCCAGTATCTGCAGTGCCTCTGGACGCAGATGCGCGCGTGCCGCCTGTAGCACGTCGCCGCGCGTTACGGAGGCAATGCGATCGCGGTACGTGCTGAAGTAGTCGTCCGGCAAGCCGTGCACGGTAGCGAGCGCCAGCGCCGATGCTACGGCGTCGGTTGTTTCATAACGAATCGGAAAGACGCCAGTGAGATATCGCGTTGCGAGGTCCAGTTCGTCGGCGGCCACTTCCGTGTCACGGATCCGGTCAATTTCCAGCAGAATTTCGCGCACGGCCGCATCGGTCACTTCTGTGGTTACGGCGGTCGCCACCGCAAACGGTCCCGCCGCCCGTCGCCAATCGAAGTTGGAATGGGCTCCGTAGGTGTACGCGTGCGCTTCGCGCAGGTTGAGATTGATGCGCGACGAGAACAGCCCGCCCAGCACCGCGTTCATGACAACCGCGGCGAAGTAATCGCGGTGGCCGCGCGGCAACCCCACATGGCCAACGCGCAGTTCCGACTGTGGTGCGCCGAGCTTGGCGACCACGTGCACAGTACGAAATGCGGTGCGCGCCGCCGCGTGCACGTCGGGCATCGGCTGTACCGGGGGTGACCATGAGGCGAAGCGCCCCTCCACAACCGACTGGACCTGCTCCGGCGTGACATCGCCGGTGACGATAAGCGTCGTCGTGGTGCCGCTGTATCGGCAGGCATGCCAGTCGCGCGCTTGGGCAGCGTCGCAGGCGCGCACTGTTGCCGGTGAGCCCCCTGCTGCGCGCGCGTAGCGCGACCCGCGGACATAGACCGCGCGCGCAAACCGTTCGTCGGCAAGGCCGCGGGGCTCCACTTGCTGCTGCTGCAACTCTGCGAGCCGTTCCGCTTTCAGCCGCTCCACGTCCGCTGCTGCAAACCGCGGGGCCTGCAGCACCTCCGCGATGAGCGCCATCGCATCGTCGAACCGAGCGGGAGTCACCGTCACCTGAATGGTGGCGTCGTCCCATCCGGCCCCACTGTTGATCGCGGTACCGAGCCGTTCAAACGCGTCAGCCAGCGCCGGCCCGTCGCGGTCAGCCGTCCCTTCGGCCAGCGCCGCGGCGGTCAGCATCGCGAGCCCTTCGCGCCCCTCCGCATCACCTGCCGCGCCGGCATCAACCACCGCCAGAACGGTGACCAGCGGCAGCCGGTGCATCGGTGCGACGATCACGCGCAGGCCGCTTGAGAGCGCAAGGCGCGTCGCGCGCGGGAACTCGTAGGGTCCCGGCACTCCCGACGGCGGGCGCTCGGAACTCACGACGCGCCCCCCGCCGGGAACTGCGGCCGGCTCCCCGCAGTAGGCTGCGACTCGCCAGTCGCCGCACGGCACGGCACATACACCAGTGACGCTCTATTGTCCTCGCCCAGCACGTCACGCGCGAATGTTGTCACCGCGTTGGCCGTCACCGTGCGATAGTGGTCGAGTTGCTCGTTCACGAGCGCCGGATCACCGAGCAGCGTCGCGAACTTGGAGATCGCATCGGCCCGGTCCCCCGCCGTCTGCATGGAGGACACGAAGTCGGTTTCGATCAGCGCGAGCACACGCTCAACCTCGGCTGGCCGAACCCCCTCTTGCCGCAGGCGATCGATCTCCGTCACCACCGCCGCTTCGAGCGTGGCCGCGTCGGTTCCGGGACGCGCCGTTGCATCAACGACAAACAGGTCGGCGCCTTTCGCCAGATCCCAGGTGAACGCACTCACGTCGCTGGCCACCTCACGCTCGCGTACGAGAGCACCGTAGAGCCGGCTTCCTCGACGCTGACCGAGCACCGCCGCGCAAACGCTCCCCGCATAGTACGCGCCCGTGCCGAACGCTGGCGCGCGAGACGCCAGAAACAGCCGCGGTACCATGACGGCGTCCTCCACCACTTCGTGTTTCCACTGGCCAAAACGAGGCGGCAGCTCCATGGCCGGCAGGGCGGGCCGTCCCGTTCCTCGCGGAATTGCACCGAAGTGTTTCTCGACGAGAGCGCGCGCCGTGGGTGCGTCGACATCGCCCGCGATCGTGAGCACGGCGTTGTCCGGCGTATAGTAGGTGCGAAAGAACTCGGCCACATCCCCGAGACTTGCCGCGCTCAGGTCTTCCATCGAGCCGATCAGCGAGTGGTGAAACGGATGCTCGGGCGGATAACACAGTGCCGGCAGCCGTTCCCACCAGGTGCCATACGGCTGATTGTCCACCGACCACCGCCGCTCGTTCATGACCACATCGCGTTGTGTGTCCAGCTTCTCCTGCGTCAGGGCCGGTAGCAGCGCCCTCATGCGGTCCGCCTCGAGCCACAAGGCCAGTTCAACGTGATGCGACGGCACCGTCTCGAAGTAGTTCGTGCGCTCCAGCCACGTCGAGCCGTTCAGCGTGCCGCCAGCGCGTTGTATCAGTTCGAAGTGCTCGTTGGCCCCCACGTGCTCCGATCCCTGAAAGAGCATGTGCTCGAACAAGTGCGCAAAGCCGGTCCGTCCCGGGCGCTCGTTGGCCGACCCGACGTGATACCAGAGGTTCACGGCGACGACTGGCGCCGAGTGATCCTCGGATAGGGTGACCAGGAGTCCGTTGGGAAGCCGGTACGATTCGAGCGGCAGGCGCATGGCCTTGAATCTGACCGCACTGCACTGGCGCAGGTACCCCGCGGTGGGGCCTTTTCACCACGGGAACAAATCGTCAGTCGAGCGACAATTTCTCGCCAGGCCCCGGCATGTGCACCCGATACCTATGCTGTCGTAGTTGTGCGGCAAATGCATCCTGTGCATCAGGTTCGCCGTGCACGAGGAAGACGTCCCTGAGCCGCGGCGACGAGTCACGGACGGCGGCCAGCCACGTCGCCAGTTCCGTCCGGTCGGCGTGTGCGCTGTATCCATCGAGCACCGCCACCTGGGCCTTCAGTGGCACCTCGACGCCGAAAGTCTTGATCACGTCGCGGCGTTCCACGATGCGGCGCCCCAGCGTGTGTTCCGCCATGAATCCTACGATCAGGATCGTGTTGCGAGGGTTGCCCGCCCCTTGCTGCAGGTGGTGCACGATGCGCCCCGATTCGCACATCCCTGATGCCGAAATAATCACCATCGGTCCATTTGCGCGCGAAAGCGCCTTGGAATCTTCCCGGTCCGGTGTGTACTTGAGCAGCGGAAACTGGAAGAGCGACGTCCCGTTGTGGCTTCGCACGAAATTTTCCGTCTGGTCGAAGACGTCGGCGTTCTTCTCGAAGACGTCTGTCGCGCGCGTCGCTAATGGGCTGTCGATGTAGATCGGAAGCCGCGGGATCTCGCCCGCCTCGGCCAGTTGGTGCAAGTCGTACACCAGCTCCTGCGTGCGACCAACGGCAAAGGCCGGTACCAGCACGCGCCCGCCCCGCGCTGCTGTCTCGCGCACAATGCGCGCCAGTTCGCCGCGTGCGTCCTGCGCCGATCCATGGTCGCGATTGCCGTACGTCGACTCCATCAGCACCCAGTCCGCGCCGCTCGGCGGTACAGGATCGCGGATGATTGGTAGCCCCGAACGGCCCAGATCGCCAGAGAAGACCAGCCGTTTCGTGTGCGCGCCGTTCGCTACCTCGAGTGTGACGGACGCCGAGCCAAGAATATGGCCGGCTTCCGAGAAGGTCACGAACACACCCGGTGCCGCTTTAAACCGTTCATTGTACGCGTGCGGCACCATGAGCTCGGCCGTGCGCACGGCGTCGCGCGCGCCGTACAGCGGCTCGAAATGCTCGCGCTTGTGCCAAGCCAGATGCTCCGCGTCCTTCTCCTGGATATACGCCGAATCCGCCAGCATTAGCTCGCACAGGTCGCAGGTGGCCCGCGTGGCGTGAATTGCCTTGTCGTAGCCGTTGCGCACCAGCAGTGGCAGCCGCCCCGAATGGTCAATGTGGGCGTGCGACAGGATGATCGCGTCAATCTGTCCAATCGGAACCGGCAACTCCAGGTTCTTGCGCTGTACCTCGCTGCGCCGCCCCTGGAAGAGGCCGCAGTCGAGCAGGATGGTCTTGCCATGGACCTGCACCACATGGCACGACCCGGTGACTTCACGGGCCGCGCCCCGGACAGTCAAGTGCATCACGCGCCCTCGTTTCAGGAAGCGTCGCTGGTGGCCTGTCGCTGGAACACCACCGTGATGCGCTGGTCGTCTTGCGCCATCATGGCGGGCTCCCAGCCGGCACGGCTGCGTTCGTTCAGCAGATCGGTCAGCGCGTCTTCGTCGTCGCGCACATGGCGGGCAAGGCGAAGGATGGCCGCTTGGTATTCTTTCATGTCCGCGAAGATAGTAGCTTTGCGGCCTATGGTCACCACCCCGACGCCCCCGAGTTTCACGGTCATCAATCACCCGTTGATCCAGCACAAGCTGTCGATCCTGCGCGACCGGGCCACGCCGACCAAGCTCTTCAAGGAACTCGTGGACGAAATCGCCATGCTCATGGCCTTTGAGGCAACGCGCACGCTGCCGCTCGAATCCGTCATCATCGAGACGCCGCTTGAGAGCGCGGAAGCCTGGCGTCTTTCGGGCTACGAACCCGTCCTCGTGCCGATTCTCCGCGCTGGCCTGGGAATGGTGGACGGCATCCGCGCGCTGATGCCGTCGGCCCGCGTCGGTCACATCGGCCTCTACCGCGACCATGAGACGCTTGAGCCGGTCGAGTACTACTTCAAGGTCCCGCCGGACCTTGCGCAACGGGACGTCTTCGTGCTCGATCCCATGCTCGCCACCGGCGGCTCGGCCGTGGACGCCATCGCGCAGCTCAAGAAGGCCGGCGCCAGGCGGATTCGGTTCATGTGCCTCGTCGCTGCCCCCGAGGGCGCGGCCAAATTGTGCGCGGCCCACCCTGACGTCCCCGTCTTCGCCGCCGCGCTCGACCGCGAGCTCAACGCGAACGGCTACATTCTTCCCGGACTCGGCGACGCAGGGGATAGGCTGTTCGGGACGAAGTAGGCAGCGGGTTGATTCCTGACAAGGAACCTCGTCCCCAGTGACCCCGCCGCCGCCCGAAGCGTCTGTTAGACGATCCGCTCTTGTTCGCACTCACGTGCAGTCCTATCTTGCCGCACGTCGCGAATTGTCATCCCATCAGTTTCCCGCGACGCGCCGCTACCCCAGTCGATGCTCATCAATCTCGTCCCGGACTTCTTCACGGTCCTGCAAAGCACCGATCCGGTGGCGGCTTATCAGCGCTACTTTGAGACGCATCGCCCGCTACTCGAGGCGTACTGGCACAACTACGTCCTTGATCCCAGTGGGCCGCATTTCCTCGACGTCGTGCGCGAGGCAGTCCACGCCGATCGCGACGACTTGCGCGCAATGCTCGGCCGGGTGGATGTCGCCGCCCTGGCTCGATCAGCCGAAGAGCAGTGCGCCGTCCTTTTTGAGTTGGATTCGCGAGTTGATGTCGTCCTGATGGTCGGGGTCGGCGGCGCGAACGCCGGCGAACTCGTCGTCAATGGCAAGGGCATCGCATTCGTCTGCCTTGAGCACTTCACCGGCGTCGCCAATGCGTCCACGCGTGGATTGGGCCTCGAGCCCGAGCTGATCCCGATGTGGCTCTCCCACGAGATCGCGCACGCCGTGCGTTACACCTCACCCCAGAGCCGCAGCGCCGTGCGTCAGTTCGTCGCCGAGCAAGGCGGTTACTACTCCTACTGGGAAACAGGGCGCCACGTCGCGCTGCGCGAACATCTCGTCAACGAAGGCCTCGCGGTGCAAGCCGCTCGTTTGCTCAGCCCGGGCCATGCGCCGTGGGAGTATTTCGGCTTCCAGCGGCGTCAGTACGTGCGCACCCGCGAAATGGAACCTCTTCTCTTCCGCTCCGTCGCCGAGGAACTCGATCACGCCGCGCTTGGCTTGCGCTTGCGCTGGCTGTCGGGCGGCATGAGTGACGACGCGCGGACCGTTGACCGCTACGTGATCCCTGAACGCGCCGGCTACTTCCTTGGCGCCCGCCTTGTGGAAGATGCCATCACCGAGCACGGCATCGCCAAGTGCCTGCGCATGTCGGCGCAGGAACTCCTTGGTATGGCCCCTGAGGAAATAGTGGCGATGACCGGGTAGCGGCGCCCGTGCCTGATGGAAGCCCTTCTGGTGCGAGAACATCCTCGCGCCAGAAGGGCTTTCTACTTCCCTATACAGAACGCCCGGAACACCCGCTCAAGGATGTCGTCCACATCCACCGATCCGATGAGCGACTCCAGCGCGGTCACTGCCGCGCGCAGATGTGTTGCCGCCACTGGCGCCGGCAAGTTCTCGGCTGCCCACGCCGCCCGGAAGGACCTGAGTTCTTCCCCTGCGTGTCGTAAGGCCGTTTCGTGGCGGACCCGCGTAACGATAGGAGTGTCCTCGTCCGGCGGCGCCACCCGCTCCGCTACCGCCTCGCGGATGGCGTCCCGCAGCGCGTCCAGCCCCTCCCCGGTGAGTGCGCTGACGCGTACGAAGCCAGCGTGGCGCCCGCCATCAAGAGCAGCTTCGGTGGCCCCCTGTGTTTCATTGTGTCGCTGTAGTGAAGCAGGAAGAGTGTCGTTCTTGGTCAGAACCTGAACGACCACGCCAACCGTAATCCTCCGCACCGCCTCAGCGGTGCGCAGCAAGCTGTCGGGGTCCTCCGCACACGCCAGCACCACGTGCGCCTGCGCTACATAGCGCTCGCTCACTTCGATCCCCATCCGCTCTAGTGCGTCGCCGCTCTCGCGAAGCCCGGCGGTGTCCACCAGGCGCAGTGGATACGGGGTGTCGTCCACCAGCACCTCTACTGCATCGCGTGTCGTCCCTGGAATCTCGCTCACCAGCACCCGTGCCTCACCCACCAGCGCATTCATCAGCGAGCTCTTCCCGACGTTTGGCGGGCCGGCCAGTACCACGAGCGCCCCGTCGCGCCCCAGTGCCGCGGCCGGCAAGGTGTCCAACAGCCGATCCACCTGCCCAATGGCGTCGTCGCAGGCAGCCAGAACAGCCGCGCGCGATGGTGCGACTTCGTCTTCCTCAGGAAAATCGATGCCGTATGCCAGTAGCGCATCTACGTGCAGTAGCGCCTCGCGTAACCCGGCAAGTCGTTTCGACAGTGCCCCGTCGAGCTGACGCACCGCTGCCCGGTGCGCCGCGCGTGATCGGGCATCTATCAGGTCAGCGACGGCCTCGGCTTGCACGATGTCCAGCTTGCCGTGCAGCACCGCACGCTCCGTAAACTCGCCGGCGAGCGCCGGGCGCGCCCCCGCTGCTACGCAGGCCTCCAGCACCAGCGTGCTCACCACCGCGCCGCCGTGCACGGCGAACTCCACTACGTCTTCGCCGGTGTATGAGTGCGGTCCCTGGAACCACGTCACCAGCGCGTGGTCTATTAGGTGGTCCGGGTCGTTCGGGCCGTGCAGCGCAGCCAGCGCAACGGTGCGCACCGCTGCGGGAACCGGGTTCGCCACCCGGCCCGCAACCGCCAAGGCCTCGCCACCACTGAGCCTGACAATTGCAATCGCCCCACGTCCCGCGGCGGTGGCACACGCCACAATTGTGTCGTCGGCTCGCAGGGACATTCGGCAATCTACCTTGGAGTTCTTCGTCCTCGTCACCCGCAGGGGCGCACTATCAACGCTCTCAGGACAAGCCTGCCGCGTGCGTCCCAACGCCTCGAGCTGTGGCGTGGTTCTCGAGGAACCACTCGTAGGAACCGGCGATCCCCTCACGGAGTTCGATGGTGTGCCGCCACCCCAGGGCGCGGAGGCGAGTGACGTCGAGAAGCTTCCGGGGAGATCCGTCGGGCTTGGTGGTGTCGAACACCAGGTGCGCGGCCGGATACACGATGTCGCGCACGGCGTTGGCCAGCTCGAGGATCGACAGGTCTTCGCCCGTGCCGATGTTGATGTGCGCCACGTCGTCGTACTGCCGCATGAGAAACAGGCACGCATCCGCCAGGTCGTCCACGTGTAGGAA
Source organism: uncultured Gemmatimonadota bacterium (assembly GCA_947085385.1). GTDB lineage: Bacteria > Gemmatimonadota > Gemmatimonadetes > Gemmatimonadales > Gemmatimonadaceae > PNKL01. The sequence goes on from CAMTWA010000005.1 coordinate 88,291, forward strand.
TTCCCGCCGCGGCGTTCCCGTGCCCCAGATCGTTACGTCGCGCGCGTTCGCTTCCTTGGCATCGTGGAACTTGCGAATCAGCGCCGGTAGCACGTGCGAACTCTGCAGGTCGAAGTTGTCGTTCGGTCCATAGAGGTTCGTCGGCATCGCCGAAATGAAATTCCGGCCATACTGCCGGTGGTATGCTTGGCACAGCTTCACGCCGGCAATCTTGGCGATGGCATACGTCTCGTTCGTGCTCTCTAGGGGTCCGGTCAGCAGGTACTCCTCCTTGATCGGCTGCGGACACTCGCGCGGGTAGATGCAGGAGCTCCCGAGGTACAGCAGCTTGGTGACGTCAAAGAGGTGTGCCGCGTGGACCACCGTGGCATGGATCATCATGTTGTCGTAGATGAACTCCGCCGGTCGCGTCGAGTTCGCCACGATGCCACCGACAGTGCCCGCCACGAGGAACACGTATTCCGGCCGGTTGGCCCGGAACCAGTACGTCACGGCCGCCTGGTCGCGCAGGTCCAGTTGTTCCCGCGTGGCATACTGGACGTTGCGGAACCCTTTGTTCTCGAGGCGCCTGAGAATCGCCGAGCCAACAAGCCCGGCGTGGCCGGCTACGTATATCCGCGAGTCCTTTGTGAGCGCAGACATCCAGTCGTCCGCCTGTCGCTAGAGAGTTGCACTTCGAGAGACGTAGCGCGCTGCGCCTAATATAGCGCGCGTTTCTTCATCACAGAGACACGGAGAAGTGCCGAGGGCCATTGGGGCCGCAAGTGCTGGCGAGTAAAGACGTCGCGCCACACAACGGTCTGCGTGGCGCGCCCCGCTCCAAGAACGTCGCATGCGTCGTGCTCTCTGGCCCTCTGCGCTTCTCTGTGCCCGTGTGATGAAAGCCCCGCCCCCTCCTATCCCGTCTTCTTGCCTTTCGCCCGTTCGTTCGCAATCAGCCACTGCTGCGGCAGGGCGGCCAGGTTCTGGACCGTGTAGTAGAGATTCAGGCCAGACGCGAAGTTGATCAGGAAGAACGTCATCATCGCCGGCATCAAGTACGCCATCATTTTCGCCTGCGGATTCGGCGGCGCGTTGCGTAGGCCGATCCAGCTCAGTACGTACATCGACGCTCCCATGAGCAGCGGCAGGATGTAGAAGGGATCCTTGAGCGAAATGTCCGGAAGCCACATGAAAGCCACGCCCCGGAACTCGATCGTGTTCTGGAACACGAAGAACAACGCAAACAGGATCGGCATCGGCAGCAACATCGGAAGACAACCGAGCAGCGGGCTCATCGGACTCATGCCGTGCTCGGAATACAGTTTCATGATCTCCTGCTGCTGTTTCTGAGGGTCGCTCTTGTACTTCGCCTGCACGGCTTGTAGTTCCGGCTGGAGCACTTGCAGCTTCATGCTGGCGCGCATCGCCTTCTGGTTCAGCGGCCACATCAGCAGGCGGATCACAATGCCAAAGATCACCAATACCCAGCCGTAGTTCAGGTGCGTCGTGTGCTTCATCCAGAGAAGCGAGCGCATCACGATCGTGGCGAATGGCTGCACCATGCCCTGCATGAAGCCGCCGTACGGATTCGCGTTCTCGAAATCGCGTCCAAGAGAACGCATCCGTTCCCAGTTTTGCGGCCCCGTGTACAGGTCGAACATCGTCGCCCCGTCGGCCGAGAGGGGCAGCACTGCCGTCGCCTTGCCGCGCGTGGCCATTTTGGCCGTGCGCACCCCGCCTTCGAGGTTCACCTCGGCGATCGTGGGCGCCTTTTCCGGCGCCAGCATTCCGACGATGAAGTACTTGTTTTTCGCGATCGCCCAGAACAGCGGGCCCGGTTCAAGGCGCTGTTCGCCGGGATCCAGCTTCCCGAATCCGATTCCTTTGGCGCTGCCGCGCCGTGGCTTCACCGCATACGCCAGCGCGGCGATGTCGCCCATCGTGTCCCCTTCCTGCGACACGAAGCCCGTGGGAAGGTCCACGAGTAGGAAGGCCGGCAGCTTCGCGCCACGCACCATGACGTGCACGCTGCTCAGATACGTGCTGTCCTGTATCGCATACTGCACTGAGATATCGGTCGCGCCGCTGGCCCCGTGGAAGACGATCTTTCGCTCACCTCGCTCGCCTGTCGCGCGCGTCACCGTGAACACTAGTGCCGAGAGGTCGATCGTGTCGTTCCCTGCCAGCAAGCGGTAGCGTAGCAACGGCTCGTTCTTCTGATGGATCGCCGCTGTCCCTTTCTTGGCACCGAGGCTCTTGAAACCCGGAAGTTCCACCTCAATAGGAGCTCCGCCGAGCGTCGAGAATCGCACGTGGCTCACCGCCGTGTTCACGCTGAGCGTCTCGGCACGTACGGCGAGGGCGGTCGCCGCAGGAAGCGTGGAGCGTTCGTTGCCCAGGGCGGCGACCGACGTCCCCGCCGCAGCTGTCCCTTGGGGAGCGAGGGTGCTCGCCGCCGTCTGAGCCTTCGTGTCTCCCGCGACGGCCACCGGAGCAGGGGGCGAGGGCGGCACGTTGGTGCGCGGGAACAGGAAGGGGGTCAGGACAACGACCGCCCCCGACAGGGCAAAGGCGAGAAAGAGGCGCTTATCCATCGGTCAGGTGCATGCTCGTCAGGGCACCGGGTCGAAGCCGCCCGGCCGGAACGGGTGACACCGCGCAATGCGTTTTAGCGCGAGCCACCCACCACGCAAAGCGCCATGCTTCTCCAGCGCTTCGATGGCATAATGAGAACAGGTTGGAAAATAGCGACACGACGCCGGCAAGAGGGGTGACAACGCCACCTGATATCCACGAACGAAGAGAATCAACACAAGTTTCACGTTGCATCCTCCTGGCTGCCGCACGGCAGTTGTCGGCCCGCATGCTGCACGGCAGCGCGCAACGTGTTGTAGCTCGCATCATAGGCGCTTGGAAAGGCGCGAATCACCAAGTCGAGCGCCGGCATGCCCGGGAGCAATTCCGTGCGCGCCAGATCCCGCAACCGGCGTTTTACTTTATTGCGCGCCACCGCGGTCTGGCCGAAGCGTGGCACAATGACGCCCACCCGAGGGCGACGCAGAGGGGAAGCGAGGTATCGCACCTCAAGCTGGGCGGTGCGAATTCGCTTCCCCTGAACACGGACGGCCTCGAGGTCCCGTTCGCGCGTCAGTCGCGACGCCCGAGCGAGACGCAGGCGATTAGGCGCCGGCGTACTTCGACGGGAGCTTCACGGTGAGGCTCTTCCGCCCCTTCTTGCGGCGGCGGCTCAGTACTTCGCGCCCCCACTTGGTTTCCATCCGCGCACGGAATCCGTGCGTCCTGAGGCGGCGCTTGTTCCGTGGACGGTAGGTTGGCTTGCCCATATTTGCTCCAAAATGCGTGGCGACTTATCAGACAGACTGTTAAACGTAGTAGCGAGAGGAAGATAGGTCAAGTCAGCCGATTTGGTTTGGACTCACGAGCGTTGACTTTTCCACATTAGTCGCGTAACCTCGCCGCCCCTGAAAGAAGACAGATTCTTCTCTGTTGTCTCTCTGCTGTCTCTCTGTTTCTTCTCCGTTCCTCCATGTCCCTGTCGCCAAGCGACGCCTGGTCCCGTCTTCTCGATCGTGCCCGTGATCATGTACCGGCGCACACAATTGATCAGTGGCTCGCACCTTTGGCGGCACTCGAGTTTGACGGGCAGCGTCTGACGTTAGCCGCACCCGACCAGTTCGCCGTGGACTGGGTTTCGTCCAAACACGCTGCGTTCCTCGAGAGCTTGGCCCCGATCTGTGTCGGCCATCCGGTCACACTACTGCTGAAGGTCCAAGATGAGCGTAGAACTCGCTCTCAAATGGACCTGTTTGTACCACAGAATGAAGCCAGTATAGAGCCAGTATCGGTAGATAATTCAATTATATTGAGCCAGTTGAACGACCGGTACACGTTCGATCACTTCGTGATCGGGAAGTCCAACGAACTCGCTGCAGCAGCCTCCGCTGCGGTCGCCGAAGCCCCAGGCACCTCATACAACCCGCTCTTCATTTACGGATCCACCGGCCTTGGCAAGACGCATCTCATGCAGGCAATCGCGCATAGAATCCTCCAACGTGATCCAGCGGTCCGCGTCACATACATCACGGCCGAACAATTTCTGAACGACGTCATCAACTCCATCGAAACAAGGTCGATGAATGAGTTCAAGCGTCGCTATCGGCAATCCGACCTGTTGCTTGTGGATGACGTGCACGTCCTTGCCGGCAAACAGCAAACGCAGGAAGAGTTCTTTCATACCTTCAACGCCCTCTACGAAGCGGGACGCCAGATCGTTCTTACCTCCGATCGCCCTCCCTCCGAAATCCCTCGGCTTGAGGACCGCCTCAAGAGTCGCTTCGAGTGGGGAATGGTCGCCGACGTCTCGGCGCCGGATCTCGAGCACCGAATCGCGATTCTCCGCCGCAAGGCGCAGATGGATCACCTCGAGCACACCATTCCGGACGAGGTGCTCCATTTCATCGCCGATCACGTTCAGGCCAACGTGCGCGAACTTGAGGGGTCCATCATCAAACTCCTCGCCTTCTCTTCCCTGCGGCATCGGGTGGTGACCGTGGAACTGGCCCGCGAGGCCCTGCGCGACAAGCTTCGGGCAGCCGATGCGGCCGCCACACCACGCACCACCCGTCAGGAGAAGGTTCTTCAGGTTCAACAGGCCGTTGCCGCCGAGTGGGGCGTTACCGTTGACGGATTGACCTCGAAGACCAGGACCAAGGTCCTCACCGTCCCCCGACAGGTCGCCATGTACCTCACCCGCGAGATCCACGGCCTACAACTCGTCGAGATCGGCGCTGCATTCGGCGGTCGAGATCACTCCACTGTCATTCACTCTCTCGAGCGCGTGGCTGCGACGGTCAAGGAAAACTCGGCCTTCAGGGCCCGTGTGGAAAAAGTGAGGGAAACTGTTCGCCATGCCCATTGGTGAACACCGCGGGTCTTGCCTGCCGCTGGTGACATATGTTCCGCCCAATTGACCCTCAGGAATCCACAGTCCTTCAACGCTAGAAATTAGCAGGAAAGTGCAAGCAAATGAACCACTTGTATTGATTTTCCACTTTCCACACGCTACTACTACTACCGCCACATTTTTCTAATTCCCTTGGATTGGTTAAGGTGCGCCAAGCCAATCCACACGTGACCCTCACCACACCAATTGGCATGCGGTTCACGATCTCTCGCGAGAAGTTGCAGGAAGGGCTAAATGCGGTCGCTTCGTCCGTACCATCAAAGACGACGCTTCCTGTACTAGCAAATATCCTCGTCCAAACAACGGACAAGGGAATCCGCATTTCCGGCACCGATCTTGATATTGCGGTGTCCACGGAAGTGACGGCCGACGTGGAATCAGTCGGCGCCATTACAATCCCAGCCAAGAAGCTGTCCGAGATCGCACGCGAACTCCCGGCAGCACCAGTGAGGATCTCCTCCTCAGGCGATCAGCGTGTCTCCCTGGAATGTGGACGTTCGCGTTTCAAGTTGCTTGGACTCCCGAAATCCGAGTTTCCGTCCTTTCCGGCGGTCAATTTCGACAAGAGTATGCGGATTCCGTCAGGTGAGTTGCAGAAACTCATCTCGCACACGGCCTTCGCCGCTTCCACGGAGGAAAGTCGGCCAATCCTGAATGGCGTCCTCTGGGAACTGCGGACCGATCTGATGCGAATGGTCGCAACGAACGGCCATCGCCTGGCCAAAATGGAGGTGCCGGTTAGCGGCACAGGAAACCAGGCCGATCTTATTATTCCTCCCAAGGCGCTCGAGCAAATCCGCCGCCTCTTCCCAGCGGAAGAAGAGCTCGAAGTGGCGCAAGGAGAGAATCACCTCGGGTTCCGATCGCCGTTCACGGCGGTCTTTACGCGCCTCATCGAAGGACCATATCCGAGCTACGATCAGGTCATCCCGAAGGACAACGACAAGGTCGTGATAATCGACAAGGCGGCGTTCATCAGCGCGCTGAAGCGGATGTCCGTCGTGGCGTCAGATCAGACACACCGCATTCGCCTGTCGTTCAACGCCGGGATGCTCAAGTTCAACGTCTCGACGCCAGACCTCGGCGAAGCGCAGGACGAGATGGCGATCCGGTACAACGGCGACCCGCTCGAAATCGGCTTCAACGCCGCATACCTACTCGAAATCCTTCGTTTTCTCCCCACGGAGCAGGTCAAGCTCAGCTTCAAGGCTCCGGAGCGCGCAGCCACCATTGAGCCCGAAGGATGGAACGATCCGGCCAAGTACTTGTGCCTGCTGATGCCGCTCAGGCTGGTGGACTGAGAAAGACCGGGAAGAGCCCCTACCTTCCCCACGTCACTATCAGTGAGCTCTCCTGCCGCACCGTCTGGTTCTTGCGCCGGCTCGTGAGCGAGAGGCTAAGCAACGAGCTGCCGGAGGCCTGCACCGCACGGCCAAGCAAAGGATCAACGGCGTAGCTGAGCGTGCCGCTCGATTCGCCAGCGAGCGAAACCGGTTCGCCGAACTGCTCACCGACGCCACCGATTCTTCCCTTGCTCGTTCGCTCGATCATTACCACGACGCGCGAACCGTCCTGCGTTTCCGCACGCCGTACGCGGAAACGCCGAACGCTGGTTCCCCGAAGTGGAATACGATCTCGGCACGATAGCGTCTGCACCGTATCGGTCCACTCGCGACCGACGACCAACGTGTCAGGCAGGAGGAGCCACGCGTCATGCATTCCCTGCAGCGCGCTCAGCGTGGGATCGGTACACGCGGTGTTCTCTGCGGGGAGCGTGAAGGCCAGGCTTCCGGACGATGGCTGCGAACGCGCTGAAAATGGCCTCGGGAGTTGTAGGCCCGCCGGAGCGTCCGGGGCAGCACCGCCCACGGCGATCCGATAATCAACGAGGATTCCGTCCACGCGCTCATGGGCACGCGACGCCCACACAAACGACGCGCCGAGCGTCGCGCGCAACGTATCCATGCGCGTGGAGGTGTCGTCGGCAATCGTCACCACCGCGCGCGTCGTGATGGTAACCTGCTGCGACGCCAGCGACGTGGCGAGCACCCACGGACCCGTGAAATTCGGCACGGCAGGAAACGGAGCTGCGGCGCTCGGTGGCGCCGTCGGGCGTTTGGTCGCCCCAGGAAAGCAGGCGCTAACGGCAGCGGCGAAAGAAAGGGGCAGCAGGAACAAGCGGCGCATGTTGATGATGGAAGATGGCAGAGGCCATTGGCTGTCGATAGCGCGGCGCGGGGTCCGCAAACAACCAGGTCCGCGGCGACCTCAGCAAAGAGAGCGCCCCGCTGGCGCACACGGCGACAAGCGGGGCGGGACATCGGCCGGCCTATAAGCCGGGTTCTGTCGGAACCGAAGTTCCGGACGGTCATTTCTCTCGGCGCACGGTTGCCCGCGCACTCTAGCAGCCAACCCGCGGCGTCTTGATCGCAGAGGACTGCTGCTCGCCGCCTATTTGGCCTTGCTCCCGCTGGGGTTTGCCTTGCCACGCGTGTTACCACGCGCGCGGTGGGCTCTTACCCCACCATTTCACCCTTACCTCCGCTTTCGCAAAGGCGGTGTCCTTTCTGTTGCACTGTCCGTCACGCCTTGCGGCGTGCCCAGGCGTTACCTGGCAACGTGTCCATGGAGTCCGGACTTTCCTCGGCGCAGTTTCCCGCGACGCGACCGTCCGGCCGACCGACGTCCATTCGAAAGATAACGGGAAGCGGAAGGGAATGCGTCCCGCATGACACAAGGGACGGTGACGTTCTGCCACAGAACCGACGAGTGATGTGACGTCGTGGTGACGGAGCCACACATCGTGCGCGGGAGATCCCAGCCCGGAGGCTGCCATGACCGCTCGCTTTGCGCCCCCGCCCTCCCCCGCCGTGTTCACGTGGGTTGATCCCGGAGATCGCCCACGGGTAGATGCTGCTGGCAGCGGGGTATATCACACCGTGCACCACGATTCCGTGGAGGCGCTGCGCCATCAAGTTCGCCGCGGCGCGCCGGCGGCAGTCTTCATGTCCGTGGGCCGCCCGCTATCAGACCAGGCGCCCGGCATTGCCCGCCTGGTTCGCGAGTTCCCTCGCGTCCCAATGGTCGCGTTGCTGTCACGGGTTGATCAGTCTACGCCGCACGCCGTGCTGAACCTGGGCAACTGCGGCATCCGCACCCTCGTTGACGTGCGGGACTCCACCGGATGGCACCGCCTACGTGAGTTCGTCGCGCATGAGGCCGTGGGGGAAATAGACCGCCTGGCCCTCGCGATGCTGCGCGAAGAGCTTGACGGGGCCTCCGAGGACTGCTGGCGGTTCTTCGAGGCGCTCTTCCATCGCCATCGGCCAGTCACGACCGTCCGTACGCTGTCGCATGCGCTGGAAGTGCTGCCGAGCACGCTGATGAGCCGATTCTTCCGGGCGGGGCTTCCCGCTCCCAAGCAATACCTCGCATGGGCCCGCCTCGTGCGCGCCGCGCGGCTGATGGAGAATCCCGGGCTCAGTATTGCCGATGCGTCCAATCAACTGGAATACTCGTCGGCGCAGAGCTTTGGGAGGCACGTCAAAACAGTGCTCGGCATGACTGCGGGCCAGTTCCGCCGAGCGCACAATGGACACGCAATGCTCATCCGGTTCCGTGATGAACTCCTGCGTCCACACCGCGACACACTGCTCGACCTACACCCGCTCGCAGGGTATCCGCTCGGCAGGCGAAAACGGGAAACGGTTCAGTAGGGGATGGCATGCTTCCAACGCAGGGGCGTCGGGGAGTGCAGAGACCCACAACTTCTTGGGGGAACTGTGCTTACCGCTCATGTGCCTGCGTAGGGCGGTGTCATTAACCCGAGACCTGTGGTATTCCACGGCCCTCTGTGTTCCTTTGGGTCTTTGTGGTGAAAAGGCCCTTACCCTCACCCCATCTCGGCCACGATCTCGCGCGCACTGGTCAGCGACTCCACCGCGAAACCGGCCGCCTCCAGGACCTCTCGTCCGCCCTCTTCCCGGTCCACGACGGCAAGCACGCCGAGTATCACGCCGCCTGCCGCACGGATCGCTTCGGCAGCCTTGAGCGCAGAGCCTCCGGTGGTGATGACATCCTCAATCACCACTACCCTGTCACCAGCCTGAAACGGCCCTTCGATCACCCTGCCCGTTCCGTGCGCTTTCGCTTCCTTCCGCACGGTGAATGCGCGCACTGGAGCCTTGACGAGCGCACTGGAATGCGCGATCGCGTATGATACAGGGTCCGCGCCCAGTGTCAGGCCACCAACAGCATCGGGAGTCCACCCCCGCGCACGCATGCGCTCAAGTCCAAGCGGGCCGATGATGGCGAGTCCGTCTGGACTCATCGTGGTGAGTCGGGCGTCGATGTACAGGTCCGACTGGCGCCCAGAAGTGAGGGTGAAGGTGCCGCGCCGCGCGGAACGCGTGGCAAGCAATTGCACGAGTATGGCGTGGGAGTCCATGACGGCGGAGGTTACGGAGGCGTGAACGAGAGGTCAATGCCGATGCGGCGCCCAGGCCGGCGCCTGTCGCTCCTGGCGCTTGCCATGGTTGTCGTTTGCGTCGTTGCCGGCCTGGTGGTTGGTGATCACCTGGCCCGACATGCTGGCGGTGTCGATGTTACCGCAACACCTGCGTCCGAACTCCGGCGCGATCGGGTCATCCTCTGGGTGTCTGCCCTCGGCGCGCTCTCCGCGCTTGTGATCGCGCTCGTGCAGGAGCGTACGCAAGCCCGGCGCATCGCCGATCGGTCGGACGAGCTCGAGCGGCTGTCGGCCGAGTTGTTGCGCGCGAACCGCGCCAAAAGCGAGTTCCTGGCCAACGTGTCGCACGAACTGCGCACGCCCTTGGCGGCGGTGGTTGGCTTCATCGACCTGCTCCGCGACGGGGCGTACGGGGAACTCGCGCCGAGACAGGTGGGGCCAGTGGAACGCATCGAGTCGTCGGCCAACCATCTGCGCGAGCTCGTGGACCAGATTCTCGACCTCTCCAAGCTGGCGGCCGGCCGCCTCGAAGTGTCCACCGAGTCACTCAACCTCCGTGCATTCGTCATTGACGTGGCAAGTGAAGTGGAGAGCCTGCTGAACGAGAAGGGACTTGCCTTCAGTATCGCGGTGCCGGCGACACTACCCAAGGTCGACGCCGACCCCGCCCATCTGAGGCAGATCCTGGTGAACCTGCTTGGCAATGCCATCAAGTTTACCGAGGCCGGCACCATTACGGTGCGGGCTGTGCGCGTTCCAGAAGGGGAAGTGGCGCAGAAGGCTGGCCGTTCGCGCCGCCGACCGTTGCTGGCGGAAGGGGGGTCCTTCGTAGCACTGCAAGTCAGCGACACCGGCACCGGAATCACGGAACGCGACCACGAGCGCATTTTTGAGGAATTCGAGCAAGTGAACGCCGGGCCGAGGGGCGATTCCATGCGGCGCGGCACCGGCCTTGGGCTCTCAATCTCTCGGCGGTTGGCGCGCCTGCTCGGCGGGGACATCACGGTGGAGAGCGAACTGGGCGCAGGGGCCACCTTTACAGTTTGGCTTCCGCTCGATCTCGTGGAGCCGCGCCAGTCGATGCCGCTGTAGACTCACATCGCTCGCAAGCGGTTCCCAGGGGCACGCGGGAGAATTTAGTTGCGGCGGAACAACCCCTTCATCTTGCCCAGGAAACTGCCGCTCTCCAATCCACCAAGCGCGTTGGGCGCGAGAAGCACTTCCTGCAAGGCCCTCGAAAAGGCCATCACGTCCGGGTAGCGGGACTGCGGAGGACGTTCGAGCCCCCTCATCACGACCTGCTCGATGACCGCCGAGTATTGCAGGCCTGGCTTCGCCTTGTTGAGAGGCAGGGGCGGCTGAGACAGGAGTTGAGTGAACATCTCACGCGGGGTGCGCGCTGTGTACGGCAAGGCGCCGGTCAGCAGCAGATAGGCAATGGTTGCCAGGCTGTACTGATCGGCGGCCGGCGTGACGATCTCGCCCGACAGGGCTTCCGGAGCCACGTACATCAACGTGCCAACGAAGAAGCCCGCGCGCGTAAGTCGCTCATCGACCGAAACATCCGTGGCCGTCGCGATGCCGAAATCGAGCAGCTTCACGCTGCGCGTCACCGGGTCGTACATCAGGTTTTCCGGCTTCAAGTCGCGATGCACGATGCTCGCCGCGTGGGCAGCGTTTACGGCTTCCGCGATCTGCTGGATAATCGTTGCCACTTCGTCGGGCGCTAGCGGGGCATTCCGTTTGGCATACCCCTCGAGAATCTCCCCGGGTGCCCATTCGATGGCGAGAAAGGGCAGGCCCTCGGCAGACTGGCCCGTTTCGATCGTCCGCACCACTTTCGGGTGGATCACCCGAGTACCGAACGTCGCCTCGCGGACGAAGCGAGCAACCGCGGTCCGATCCTGGCGCAAGCGTTCGCGCAGTACCTTTACGGCAACGGAACCGTGTTCTGGGTGCTCGGCCCGGTAGACGGTGGCAGTGCCACCTTCTCCAACACGGTCAAGCAAGAGGTATCCGGCAACGGTCGTGCCGACGAGGGGGTCGCGAGCCACGCGGCGAACCTAACGGTGAAGCACGGTGCTGGCAAGGAAAACGCGTGATATCGGTCCCACTTTCGGGGTAATTGAAACATCATGCCCACACTATTTCGATCATTGACGACAATCTTCCGTCTGGGGTGTGCGTTCGGGCTGGCCGTGCTCACGGCGTGTGGTGGGAGGTCTGGCCAGCCGGCGGGAGAGCTTGCGCCAAGGACGCGAGGTGCTACTCCCCAGCGCTCCATCAGCGCCGGGCCAGAGTTCGATGCCGTGCGCCTCTACACCCAGATGGGGTTCCTGTCGGCCGGGGCTCCACTGCCGTTCGTTGGTGCCGCTTCGTATCTCGCCACGGCGACCCAGGACTCGACCGACGTCACCATCGGATTGTCGCTCGCCAATACCTCCCTCGCGTTCGTGCGCGACAATGATCGTTTCGTAGCTGGATATTCCATTGGCATCACGCTCCGGCAGGGAGGTACGGTCGTACGCGAGTTCGCCGCGCACGAAACCGTTCGCGTGGCCTCGTTCCGCGAGGTTAGCCGCGTCGACGAGAGCATCGTCTTCCAGCAGGGGTTCACACTGTCGCCGGGCCAGTACGCATTGGCGGTGTCAGTGCGTGACGACGGAAGCGGGCGTACGAGCGCACAGGAGATGCTGCTTGTCGTGCCGCGCCTCGGGGCCGCCGGAACATTGTCCACTCCCGTTCCCTATCTGCAGGTTGTGCCGCGGCGGTCACGTGCGGCGGTGGCAGACTTGGTGAGCAATCCGCGCGCCACAGCCGTCTTTGGACGCGATACCACCATTGCGTTCTACGTCGAAGGGTATGGCGACGGCAGCGTGCTTCCGCTGTACTTTGAGGCGCGCAACGATCTAGGGCGGGTGTTGTGGCGTGATACGCTGTCGCTGCCGCGCCGAGACGATCTCTTCAGCGGTGTTGCCTACATACCGGTTTCCCGGATTGGCATCGGCGTCTCCGTCGTCTCCCTGTGGGCCTCTGGCATGGCCGATACCGTTCGAGCACCAGTCTTCATCACATTCGGCGATGGGCTTCCGGTTGCGAAGTTTGAGGATATGCTGACCTACCTTCGCTGGTTCGCGTCACCCTACCGGCTTAAGGTGCTGCGCGACACGACGCCCGACGCCCGGCCGGCGGCATGGACGGCCTTCGTGAAGGACACCGATTCTGATCCCCTCACCGCGATCAACGAAGATCTGGTTGATTACTTTGCGCGCCTGATGTTGGTGACGGCTCGCTACGCGGAGGAAGGCACTCCCGGCTGGCTGACCGATCGGGGCAAGGTCTTTCTTGGGCTTGGCGAGCCGGACCAGATCTATGATCAGGGCCTCGCGGGCGTCGGTGTCCGCGGGCGGTCACAAGTGTGGGAATACCGGCGGCTGAACATCCAGCTCGTGTTTTACGATCAGACAGGATTCGATCGCTGGAGACTCACCAACGCCGGCGAGATGGAGTTCCAGTCCCATTGGCTGCGCCGCGTAAATCGGTGAGAGGTGCAAATTTCGCCACGGCACCATGCTTGACACACAAACCCGGCGAGCGTAAAACAAATACGCGGGCCGGCTGCCCTGCCGGCTGAGACGCGCAAGGTTCACCGGGCGCAGGAGGCGGCAATGCTGAAGGGGAAGGTGAAGTGGTTCAATGACGCAAAAGGCTACGGGTTCATCGAGCAGGACGGAGGAGAGGATGTCTTCGTGCACTTCTCAGCCATCGAGATGGACGGGTTCAAGACTCTCGCCGAGGGCCAGACCGTCGAGTTCGAGGTAAAGACTGGCGACAAAGGTCTCGCTGCCTCGAGCGTCATGCGAGTCTGACGGCGACCAGCCGAAAGAACCGCGCACTGCGCCACGGCCGCCTCGCCCTCAGGGACAGGCGGCCGCGATCGTTTCGGCTGGTATTCCCCCGATCCCCCGTCCAAGTTTGAGCCATGTCGCAACCTGGCTCGCCCCGCCTCTTCCTCGTTGACGGTTTCGCGCTGATTTATCGCGCCTTCTTTGCCCTTGGCCAGCAGCCTTTGCGCAGTAGTCGGGGGGAGAACACATCCATCGCGCGCGGGACCAACGACTTCATTGCCCGGCTCATCGAGAGACACAAGCCGGAGTACCTTGGCTGGGTCCACGACAAGGGGCTCTCGTTCCGCCACGAGCTGTACCCGGCCTACAAGGCGACGCGGGAACGGCTTGAGCCGGAACAGCAGGTGGATTTTGACGAAGGCGTCACCCGCGTCGAGGAGTTGCTGGCGGCATACCACATTCCCGTGCTGTCGCTCGACGGGTATGAGGCCGACGACGTCATCGGAACGCTCACGCATCAGGCCGCAGCGGCAGGCGTGAATGTCGTGATCGTCTCGGGCGACAAGGATTTCGCGCAGCTCGTCGGTCCTGGCGTTTGGATCCTCAACCCCTGGCACGGCCGGCCAGGCGCGACCACCGAAAAATGGTACGACACCGCAAATGTGTCCGAGCGACTTGGCGTATCCGCCGAGCGCGTGGTCGATTTTCTGGCGCTCAAAGGGGATTCCTCGGACAACATCCCCGGCGTAAAAGGAATCGGCGACAAGGGCGCCGCGGAACTGATCGCCACGTGGGGCCCGCTCGAGAACATCCTAGCCCATGTAGAGGAGGTGCAGCCTACCCGGTCGCGCAACGCCTTGCGGGAGTATGGCGCCAACGGCGTGCTGTCGAAAGAATTAGTAACAATTCGCGACGATTTACCGCTGACCCTGGATCTCGAGGGGCTGACGCTCGAGCCTCCCCACTGGACGCGCCTGCGCGATCTCTTTGTGCAACTCGAGTTCACCTCCGCTGCGCGCAAGGCGGGAGCGCAAGCGGCGGGGGAGGTGTCACGAGGGACGCCTCCGACGACTGTCGAGAATGCTCCGCCACCGGCCGAGGTGCGCTATGTCACCGTGGATACCATCCCGGCGCTCCGGCGCCTGGTTGCGCGGTGTCGTGAGGTCGGGAGTATCGCTGTCGACACCGAGACGGTGCTTGACGCCGGCGCGCCGACCGTCGTGACGCCACACCGGGCGAACCTGGTGTCCATCTCCGTCGCGGTGGCCCCTGGCGAGGCCTATTACCTCCCGTTCGCCCACCGTGGCGCGCGTGCGGGACAGGGCGACCTCGACCTTGGCGACGCCGCTCCGGCGCCCGTAGCGGCCGGCATCCGCAACCTCCCTTCCCTGCTGAGCGACGATGTGGCGCCCCTGCGCGCCCTCCTCGAGAATCCGGCGGTGAAAAAGACCGCCCACAACGCCAAGTACGACCTACTGGTGCTGCGGCGCGCCGGCGTGACGCTGCGCGGCCTCGACTTCGACTCGATGCTGGCGAGCTACGTTCTTGATCCAGGACGGCGTTCGCACGCCATTGACGCGCTTGCGCTGGAGTTTCTGGGTCGGTCCATGACTGGCTACGACGAACTGTGCGGGAAAGGCAAGAATGCCATCCCGTTCGATGAGGTCCCGGTGGACGCGGCCCGCGACTACTCGAGCGCCGACAGCGACGTGGCGCTGCAACTGCGTGCCCTGTTTGCGCCGCGCCTTGAGGAGCACGCGCTCGCCGCGCTGCTGGCGGAGGTTGAGCTTCCCCTCATCGACGTGCTGGCCGACATGGAGTCGGCGGGCATCACCATCGACCTGCCGTGGTTCGCATCGCTCAAGGAACGCTTCGCGCGGGAGCGTGGCGCGGTGGAGAAGCAGATCTATGGGGAAGCCGGGGAAGAATTCAACATCAACTCCAACCCGAAGCTGCGCGAAATCCTCTTTGGAAAGCTCGGGCTGCCCGTGAAGAAGAAGACTGCCACGGGACCGTCCACCGACGCCTCGGTCCTGCAGGAACTGGCCGACGAAGGGCACGCCCTGCCCTTGCTGCTCATGGAGTATCGCGAGTTGAGCAAGCTGGAGAACACGTATCTCGACATCCTTCCCGCGCTCGTGAACCCGAAAACAGGACGCCTGCACACGTCGTTCAATCAGACCGTCGCGAGCACAGGGCGTCTGTCATCGTCGGATCCGAACCTGCAGAACATCCCCATCCGGCGTGAACTTGGCCGCGCCATCCGCCGCGGCTTCGTGCCACGGGCCGGGTGGAAACTGATGACTGCAGACTATTCGCAGATCGAACTGCGCCTGTTAGCGCACCTCTCGCGCGATCCTGCCTTCGTGTCCGCGTTCAATGCCGGAGGCGATATTCATCGCCAGACCGCATCCGTGATCTTCGGTGTGCCACTGGCAACGGTGACACCCGAGATGCGTGCGCGCGCCAAGACGATCAACTTTGCCACCATCTACGGGCAGGGCGCGCACTCGCTGTCGCGGCAGCTCAAGATCGAGCATGCGGAGGCGCGGGAGTTCATCGACACGTACTTCGAACGCTTTGCGGGGGTGCGCGCGTTCCTCGACAGCACGGTGGCGCAGGCAAAGCAGCGGGGCTACGTGGAGACCATCTTCCGCCGCCGGCGCTACATCCCGGAGTTGCAGGATCGCAACTTCAACATCCGCGCCTTCGGTGAGAGAACCGCGCAGAACTCTCCCATCCAGGGATCGGCGGCCGACCTCATCAAGGTCGCGATGATTCACATTCATCGCTCCCTGGCGGCCTCGGATCTTGCAGCCGCCATGCTGCTCCAGGTGCACGACGAGCTGGTCTTTGAGGCACCGCCGGAAGAAGTGGAAGCCTTGAAGATGCTGGTGGAACGGGAGATGACCACAGCGGTGACGCTCGACGTTCCACTGGTGGTGGACGTGGGGGTCGGCGACAACTGGCTGGACTGCAAGGCCTGACCCGGCAATTGGCGCAGGTTGCGAGGGTCTTGGCGAAACGAGTGACATGACGTGACAGTAACGCCCTAATCCCTTGCACGACAACCCATTGTGATATATACGTTTAAGCTTCGGAGCCCACCTATGGCCCCGGCGTTGCCTCATTGTAGGGACACCAGTCCTTTATGAGGAAGAAAAGCGCCTCAGTTCTTTGTGACATGCAGCACAACCAGCGTCCCGGCTCCGAACCCATCGATCATGAATGCACAGCGCCGCGGATTTACCCTGATCGAACTGCTCATCGTGGTCGTGATCATCGGAATTCTCGCGGCGATCGCGATTCCGAAGTTCCAGAACACCAAGGGCAAGGCGAACGCCGCAGCGCTCAAGTCCGACCTGCGCAACTTGGCAACGGCGCAGGAGGCGTATTTCTACGACTACGCGATCTACGCCGCGAGCGACGGTATGCTCGCATTCAGCAAGTCGCCGGGCGTCATTCTCACCATTGTTGACGCGACTGGCTCGGGATGGTCAGCCGTCGCCACGCATCCGGCATCGTATCCGCTGACGTGCGCGCTTTTTCAGGGAAACGTGGCGCCACAGACGCCGGCAACGGTTGAAGGGCTGATCGGCTGCCAGTAGGGATTCCGGAGCCGCACTGGCCAGACGTTCCCCCGTGGCGTGAGTTTGCACGCCGCTGCGAGGGTATGAGGCACGCGATGTCCGGCGGCCTCTGGCTGCATCGCCACACCTGGAAAGAGCGCGCCATGGCCCATCTCGTGTCCACCGATCGCAACTGGCTTGTCGCGGTCGCCACGGATATTCGCTTTCCTGTCGAGCGCCTTCAGTTCAAGCCACTCAAGGACCCTACCACGGGAGTCCGGCGCGATGCCTGGCACTTCGACCTTGGCGGCCCGTTTCTGCCTCCGCGCCTCTGTGATGAACCAATTCTCAATCCCCCCTACCGCGCATCCTCAGCCAGCGCCGTCCCGAGTGCCGCAGGCGCCGCCGCCCGCCGCTGCGTCCCCGCCAGGACGAGCAGGGTAAGCACGTAAGGAAGCGCCAGGAACAACTGATACGGCACCGGCCATCCGAGCGACTGAAAGACATACTGCAACTGACTGGCAGCTCCGAACAGCAACGCTGCCCCCGCCACGCCGACCGCTGACCAGCGGCCGAGCACCACAATGGCGATAGCAATGAAACCGCGCCCCGCCGACATACCCTCGGAAAACGTGCCTACCTGCGCCAGCACCAGCACGCCGCCGGCCAGGCCGCCCATTGCGCCGCCGAACAGCAACGCCCAGGCGCGCACACGCACCGAGGATATGCCGGCCGCAAAAGCCGCAGCAGGCCGTTCCCCGGCCGCCCGCAACGCAAGTCCGGCATGCGTGCGCGTCATCCACCACCACAGGACCACGGCGAGGAAGTACAGCAGATAGGTGATCGCTGGTTGTTCAAAGAACGCCCGCCCAATCAGTGGGAGCTCTGCCAGCCCCGGCACAGCAACCGGCGTGATTGTCGGCACGGAGAGCGCAGCACCCTGCGCGCCGTAGAGCGATCGGTACAGCGTCCCGGTGAGGCCAAGCGCAAGCAAGGTCACGGCTGTTCCCGCAATGACAGCATCGGCCCGCAACCACAGCACGACCAGCGCCATGATGGCCGCCGCCGCGCAGCCGGCAAGCGCGGCGGCGGCGAGACCGCCACCCACCCCCCCCACCCCGGCCCCAACGAGCGCACCGAAGGCGCCGGCGATCATCGCACCCTCGAGCCCGAGATTGATTA
Source organism: uncultured Gemmatimonadota bacterium (assembly GCA_947085385.1). GTDB lineage: Bacteria > Gemmatimonadota > Gemmatimonadetes > Gemmatimonadales > Gemmatimonadaceae > PNKL01. The sequence continues at coordinate 106,324 of CAMTWA010000005.1, forward strand.
CCCCGGAGCGTTCGGTCACCAACTCCCCATACGCGGCCATGGCGAGCGGAGTCGCCGTGCGCACGGAGGCTTGCAGGAACTCACCGGCATCGATGCTCATCAGCGCCCCCGTCGGCCGCGCGCGTGGTCGAACGCCAGTACACCGAGCACAAGCAGGGCTTCTACGACCGAAGCAAGTACCGAAGGGACGTTTGCGTCACGCTGCATCGCGGCGGCACCAGCTTCGAGGGCGCCAAAGAGCAGCGCCGACATGATGATGGCCAACGGATGCAGTCGGGCGAGCAACGCCACCGCAATGGCACTGTACCCGTAGCCGGGTGAAATGCCCTCGTAAAGAGCAAAGGTGACCCCCGTGACTTCGCTCGCACCGCCAAGTCCAGCAAGCGCGCCACTTGCGAGGAACACCAGTGCGGTTGTACGCGACAACACGATGCCGCCTGCGCTTTGCGCAGCGCTCGCCCCTGCGCCGACCGCACGCACCCGAAATCCGACCGCCGTGTGTGTCAGGACCCACCAGGCCGCGATGGCCAATGCAACGGCCAGCATCAGGCCGAAATGCACGCGGTGCCCGTCAATCAGCGCCGGCAGGTGCACCGACGGCGCGAGCTCTGCCGTCTGCGGATACACGCGCGTCGGTTCCTGCATCGGTCCGCGCACCAGCCATGACACCAAGTAAGCCGCGATAAAGTTCAGCATCAGCGTGCTGATCACTTCGAGCACCCCGAACCGCAGCTTGAGCCACCCGGCAATGCCTGCCCATGCGCCGCCCGCTATCGCTCCAGCTCCGAGCGCAAGCGGCAACGCAACAAGGCGCGGAAAACCGCTCACCGCCAGCCCGACGGCCGCCGCCGCCGTAGCGCCAGCCAGCAACTGTCCCTCGGCGCCAATGTTCAGCACACCCGCACGAAACGCGAGTCCCACGGCCAGGCCGACAAACAGCAGCGGGGTTGCCCGCACCATCGTGGCCGAAAACACCGCATAGGAACTGCCGAACGCACCATTCCACAGCGCGGCGAGCGCACGCGGCGCGTCATATCCCCCGACAATCAGGAGTCCAAGCACCGCCGCCACGATCACCACCACCGTGACGGCGGTGATGGCCCAGCGCGCATCGACGCGCGCGGTCACGCGGCGCCCACGAGCGCATTCGCCACGGCCGATCGCTCGACTGGCACCTCGCGTACGGAGCCAGCGAAGACCACGACCATCCGGTCAGCCAGCGGCAGCAACTCGTCAATGTCGGCCGAATAGAACACCACCGCGCTTCCCGCGTCGGCACTCGCGGCGAGTTCACGCAAGACGTGCGCAGTCGCGCGAATATCGAGCCCGCGCACCGGGTTCTCGGCCACGACCAGTGCCGGATGCTCATCGAGTTCGCGTCCCACGACAAACTTCTGCTGATTGCCGCCGGACAACGTTCTCGCACGCGAGGCCGGGGAAGGCGCCCGCACGTCATGCCGCTCCATAAGTCCAGCCGTCTGTGCCGCCATGGTGGACCACGGCATACGTCCCCGGCGTACGCCAGCGCCTCGCAGGGCGAAGTTCTCCGTCAACATGAACTCTTCGATGACCGCGTCGCGCTGGCGATCTTCAGGAACGAACCCGATCAACGGCGGAAGTGTTGCTGTACCGCGGCCAGGAGCCAGTCGCCCTGCCAGCAGGCGCAGCAACTCGTGGACACCAGAGCCCTCGACGCCGGCCACGCCTATGATTTCGCCGGCATAACACTCGATCGTAGCGTCGCGAATGCGCGTCACGCCGCGAGCGTCAATCGCGCTTACGGCATCCAGGCGCGCTACGCAGGCCCCGCGCACCGGCGTCCGCCGCCGGGGGATCGCCGATAGGCCGTCAGTCTCGTCGCCGGTGACGGCGTGCACCAGGGAGGAGATGTCGAGGTGCGCCGCGGGGGCCGTGAGTATGCATCGGCCGTGGCGCAAAATCGTCACGTCATCGGCGATAGCCAGCGCTTCCTGCAGTTTGTGCGTGACCAGCACGACGGTACCGCCTTCGGCGACGTACCGGCGAATCCACGCAAACAGCTCCTCTGACTCTGGCGGCGTCAGCACCGCGGTGGGTTCATCCAGGATCAGAATGCGTGCATTGCCGTACAAGGCCTTCAAGATCTCAACCCGCTGTTGCGCGCCCACGTCAAGCGTGGCAATCCGGGCCGTCGGGTCAACACCAAGGCCGGTTCGTTCGGCGAGATGGCGTACTCGCGCGGCGACCTTGCGCAGATCAAGCACGCCATGCCCGCCGAATGCGATATTCTCGGCGGCGGTCATCGCGGGAACGAGCGTGAAATGCTGGTGCACCATGCCGAGGCCGCGACTGATGGCATCGGCGCTTGACTTGAGGGTCGCGCTTTTACCGTCAATGAACACACTGCCGGCGTCGGCCGGCAGCATGCCGAAGGCGATGCGCATGAGTGTCGTTTTGCCGGCGCCGTTCTCGCCAAGCACGGCGTGCACCGTGCCCCGACGAACGATCAGCGAGGCGCTGCGAAGCGCCTGTATCTCGCCGAACCGCTTGTCGATTGCCTGCAGGGTGATGGCGATGTTGCTCACAACCCGGTAGGGGCGGCCACGAAACTCCACGGCACACCGGCCTGAGCGGCCATCCACGCGGCAAGCGCCTGCACGCCCAGCGTCTCGGTGGCGTAGTGTCCCGCGTAGACGATCACGATTCCTTTCTCCTCGGCATCCACGGCGCTCCAGTGCGGACCTTCGCCTGTGATGACGGTATCGATTCCGAGTTCCACCGCTTCGCGCAGAGTCTCCGCGGTGATTCCGGCGCCCGTTACCACGCCCCAGCGGCGCGTTCGCCTTGCGACGGGATGCGGTGAGGCAATGGCCCGGCCTCCGTGGTCGCGTGCAAACCGATCGCATGCAGCCACCAGCGTCTCCGTCGCTATGTCGGAGGTGCCCTGAACACCACAGAAGATCGTCTGATACCGCGCGAAACCGCCCGTGGGTTCGAGGCCGAGCGCCCGAGCGAGAAGATGGGAGTTGCCTATCGTTTCGTGCGTATCGAGCGGTAGGTGCGCGGCGTACAGCGCGATGTCGTGGTCGAGCAGCGCGCGCACGCGCGCCAAGTGTGTTCCGGTAAGCGGCTGGAGACCGCCCCAGAAGAGACCGTGATGCACTACGAGCAGGTTGGCGCCAGCGTCAATGGCGCCGCGGATCGTGCGCTGGGAACAGTCCACTGCGGCGGCGATGCGCGTGATCGGTACGCGGTTGTCCACCTGCAGGCCGTTGAGTGCAGGCGAGTAGTCTGGCGTCTCGCGGCAGCGCAGCAGGTCGTTCGCCAATTGCGCGACGGCAACGGCCGAGGTCACTTGCCCTCCCAGGCGCGGATCGCCCGAGGAAAGGTGCCGTCCAGCATACGGCGTTCGACGGAATCCACCATATGCAGTCTACGGGGCGGCACTACGGCCTTCATTGTTGGGTTCAGCACCCACTTCATCACGCCACTGCGCACGTCGAACACATGCACACGGGGGGCAAACGCGCCGCGCTGTACTTCACGCGCGATGGACATGAACGCGGTGGGCAAGTCAATCACCACCGAGCCGAGCGTCACTCCGGGAGCCACGCTGTTCTGGTTTGAATTGGAGCCGATGACATAGACGCCCTGAGACTCCTTCGCCGCCTGAAAGATGCCGAGTCCCGCCGCATCTGCATTCTGGTAGATGACATCGATGCCCTGGGCGATTTGCGCGAGCGCCTGTTCCTTTCCGGCGCCGGCGTCATCCCAGTTGCCAAGGTACGCGGTGACCACTTTCGCCATTGGGTTCACGGCATGCACACCCTGTGTGAATGCTTCAAAGCCGGACTTGACCGGGGGCAGTTCCGTGCCGCCGATACATCCGACGAGACCAGATTTGCTCACGCTGCCCGCGATAAGGCCCGCCAGAAATGAGGGCTGTTCGAAGGCAAACGACATTGCCGACACGTTGGCGCTGGTGCGCGTGCCCCCGGTGGTGACGAAGATCGTTCTCGGAAACGCAGGCCCCACACGCGCCGCGGCGTCCTGGAACTCAAATCCGTGACCGAAGACAAGGGAATACCCCTTGGCCCCGTACTGGCGGAAGTTCTCCTCGAACTCCGCGGGGGTCTTAGTCTGGATGTGGCTGATGTGCGCTCCGAGAGAGTCGCGAATGCGCAGCAACCCCTCGTAAGCCCCACCATTCCACGACCGATCCGCAATCGATCCCGGCGTCAGCAGGGCAACGGTGAATCCACCCTTCGCTATGACGCCTTCCCTCGATTCGCCAACTACTGAGCAAGCGGTGGAGATTCCAACAGTGATGTTGAAAACCCAGAAGAGCACAAGACGGCGACTAGAAACAAACATATAGATACTGTTTAAAATCAATCGATTAACGACACATTAAAAACAAATGTTGGTATCACTTCATGGATGTTGAAAACCACATCTGTCGCTGTCTGCTACGGGAGGGTTCGCCCCCTAACTTCCGGTCTTTGCTTGGCGAGCTTCTGAAGCAGCCTGCGTACCGAGGAGGCGAATCTCCTGCATTCGCACAGTGCCGTTAATACGCGCGCCTTCAAGCACAACAATTGACTTGGTATCAATGTCGCCATTCACCACGGCAGAACTTTGGAGTTCCAGGCGATCATCGGCGACGATTGTGCCATCCACGAGGCCGCCGAGCACCACTTCGCCGGCGTGGACATTGCCGTGAATGGCGCCATTGCGGCCAAGCATCATCTGACGTGCGCCGACGACAGAACCTTCGATTTGTCCATCGACCTTGATGGTGCCGGTCGTTTCGATATCCCCCGTGATTCGCATTCCAGCAGCGATGATCGAGAGCGCTGCCTCGGTGGCCACGCCACGGGTCTCGTTTTTGTCGCCATCCTTTCTCAAGAGTGACATGGATTCTTTCCTGTCGTGTCAGTGTGCGATGACGGACGGCTCGTCTGGCGCCTTCGTGGGCACCGTGGAAGGTGCCTTGGCCGATACTGGGTCTGCAGCCTTGGCAGGTGTCCTGGAAGGCACCTTGCCCGATGTCGCTGCGGAGTTCGCATCATTGGCAAGACCAGATGGTGCGCTGCGCGCGGACGCGCTCAGCATCTGCTGCACTTGGGCGTAACGTCGCTGGAGCTGCTCTAATGTTGCCTGTAAGGTGTCAATCTTGGTGGCATCCAGTTCAAGATGTGTAATGCGCCGCGTCAGAAACGGCACGCGCGTCGTCTGAACGGCGAAATATACCCAGCTCAGAAGGGCCACGGTGAGTACGGCGGCGAACCACCGCGAGGCCACCAGCCGCAGGGCCTGCACCTGCCACGGACGAAGCACTAGGTTCCGGTGTGCGAGGCCGCTCTCGCGCTGCACGTGAATGAACATATTCCCCCGGCCACGGCCGAAGACATCGCCGTGCGTCTGTTCACCAGGGTCACGACCCGGGCCGGTCATGCAATCCCCCGCCCAGTGTTGCCGAGCAGAAGCTCGAGCAGGCGCGAGAGATCCTCGTTGCTGTAGAAGGAAAGACCGATCTGACCCTGGGCCTTGCCGGTGAGTGTCAGCTTCACATCGGTCTGGAACTTCCGGCGCAGTTGCTCCTCGATGTGGAGTGCTTCCGCTGGCCTGGTGTCACTGGGTTTCACCGCGGCTTTGCGTGCGCCTGCGCGGCCACCCGTCGTCTCGCGCACGCGGCGCTCTATCTCGCGCACACTCAATCCCTCGGCGATCACGATCTTAGCCAAGTCGGCAATGCGAATGTCGTCACCCAATGCCAGCAGGGCGCGCGCATGACCCAGAGAGAGCGCTCCCTCTCGTACCTGACGGCGCACCGACGCCGGCAGGCCAAGCAGGCGCAGCATGTTCGCCACGGTCGAACGATCCTTGCCAACAATGTCAGCCGTCTCCTGCTGAGTGAGCGAATACGAGGCCATCAACTGCTGATAGCCTTCTGCTTCTTCAATCGGATTGAGGTCCGTGCGCTGCAAGTTCTCGACAAGCGCGAGCGTCAGTAGTTCCTTGTCACCGACTTCGCGGACGATAGCGGGGATTTCAGTCCAGTGAAGTCGTTGCGCCGCGCGGAAACGACGCTCACCGGTGATAAGCTCGTAGCCTGCGCCCGATGGCACAGGCCGAACAGTCACAGGCTGAATGAGTCCATTGACACGAAGGCTCGCCTCGAGATCGGCGAGTTCATCTTCCCGAAACTCCTTTCGTGGCTGCATTGGATTGGGCCGGATTTGCGCCATGGGCAATCGGCGCAATCCGTCGCGATCCCCAGGAGTACGCGGCGCATCAGCTCGAGTGGCTGGACGACTTGACAGCAACGCCTCAAGCCCCCTGCCAAGACGCGGTTTGTCGGCCATATGATTTTATAGTAGTTTGATTGTGTTGCTGTTGTGTCGCTGTTGTGTCGCTGTTGTGTCCCAAAACACCGATAATCAAGCCTATTTCACAGGAGATTCAACCGTTGTGCGCTCAATCAGCTCCTTGGCTACACCCATATACGCCTTCGCGCCAACGGAAGCGAGGTCGTAGATGATGATGGGCTTCCCAAAACCCGGTGCCTCGGCAAGACGAACATTCCGAGGAACGATGTTCTGGAAGACCTTCGTGCCGAAGTACTCGCGAGCATCAGCGGCGACCTGACGCGACAGGTTGAGACGTGCGTCATACATCGTCAAGATCACCCCATCAATGCCCAACGTCGGATTCACCCCGCGCTGCACGAGATTCACGGTGTTGAGAAGCTGGCTGAGCCCCTCGAGGGCGTAGTACTCGCATTGCAGAGGAATGAGCACCGCGTCGGCCGCCGCAAGCATGTTCAACGTGATCAAGCCCAGTGACGGCGGACAGTCGATCAGGATGAAGTCGAAGTTCTCGACCACGCGCTCTAGCGCACGGCGCATCGAAAGCTCACGATCCTCCTTATCGATCAGTTCCACCTCCGCGCCGGCCAGATCTGGCGTTGCCGGAAGGACGCTTAAGAACCGGAACTGAACCTCTGGCAAGATCGCTTCATCAATCACCGACGGATCGAGAAGTACGTCGTAGGTTGTCAGCCGAATGTCGTCCCTGGTAAGGCCGATACCACTCGTCGCGTTTCCCTGCGGGTCACCATCCACCAGCAACACGCGCTGTTCGGCGGCCGCGAGGCTGGCCGCCAAGTTCACTGCGGTGGTCGTCTTACCGACCCCGCCCTTCTGATTAGCAATGGCGATGATTCTAGCCAAGATTCGGACGACTCCGGCTGGGGTGCGGCGAAAAGGACAGGAGAGGGCGAATATTGACCTCCCGCCACAACAAACGCCAGCGCAAATGTTCCACGTGGAACAGACTTTGGTCCTACGAGATCAGTTCAGAGACCTCAGCTGCCTGGTTGCTTCGCCTCGGTGATGCTGTGGCCGTCACTTCTCGACCATCGGTCATCCAGCGGTAGCCAACCGGGCCAACCCAAACTGATAGACTGCAGCGCACACCATCACTTCCGCATCACGCGGGCAGCCTGCACCTGCTCTGCGGCAACCCCGAGCCGTTGCAGGGTGTCGAGCTCGTACGCATGCGACGACTGTCGTCGCTGGCTGCAGCCACGGCTGTTGCCGCCCGGGTCTCGACACCAAACTCGGCCCGGATGCGATCAGTCTTCATATCCACTTCACCGCGGCCCGGCGCAATGACCCCAAGAGACGGAATATGCCGCGTGCTGAGCGCTCGCTCACTCCGGAGTCGTGATTAGCGCATTCGCCGTGGCGATGAAGACGGCGAGGTAAGATCTGCGCCGTACGGTGTTCTCTTCCCCGTGAGACGAGGCCTATTTAGTATCTAAGTGCTACTAAAAATCGGTTATTCAGGGGCATGGGAACCCCCACACGACCCTGCAGGGGAGGCGTTCACGGCGCGGGTTCTTGCACACAAACGGACCTGCTCCGTCCACCGACTGGGCGTCACAGCAATACCGTTCGCCCAACATCGACCTACTGGGTGGCGAAGGATGCTCAGGGCGTCGCTCGCCATGCCGCGACAATCGAGTCGCGACGGAGCGGCACAAAGACAGGCGAGTCATCAACTCGAGTGCCGGCACGCGTGAGCAACCAGACCTGCCGGTCAGGGTACTCGGCCAGCAACAACGAGTCCCGTGCGTGCAAGTCCCGCGCATACACGTTGCTGCCGGTGGTGATGAGCCTGAGTGGCACGTAGTGCAGGAATCCCGTGCGATCCTCCTGGATGCGCTGGAGGCAAATCGGAGCGTATTGAACACCGGGCCGTACGCGCTCCGTGGGGTCAGGCGTCAGCTTGCTGCTGACGACAAACTGGAAGTCGCGCCACAGCAACTCCGCCAACGGTCGTTCGGCTACGGAACCGCGCAGCCCGGCCTTCTCCAGTCGACTGATTTCCGTCTCGAGGTTGCACGAATCAACGCCGCGGTACACGGACTCGGCAAGCGGACGCGAGATACCAAGCGCCCAGAGGCGCACCAGCAATTGAGCGCCCCAGCTCTCGCGCACAAAGACCAGTGCATTCCGTACGCCAGCGCGCTCCGCAGCCTTGGCGTAGTCCACGCGCATTGACGTGAATCCGGCGCGGTACTTGGCAATGCGCACGGGAAGGTTGAAGACCACCGCGCCGGCCGCCGCAAAGACCAGGGCTGCGGTCACCCCGCGCCGCATGTGCAGTGACTGAATCTGCTCGCCGACGATGCGCGGAATACGTGCGGCCCACAGCACCAGCACGGGCAGCAACGGGAACATGAAGCGCGGTCCCAAATAGTACCCGTCGTGCCAGTAGATCAGGTACAGGAAGACAAGCAGCGCGCTCGAGGCCAATAGATAGCGATCAACGAGCGCAACGCGCCTGGTGAACCAGAGTGCGGCGACCGGAAGCACCAGTGAAGGGAACGGAGTCTCGAACAAGTAGCTCTGCAAGCGCCACTGATAGAGCGACGCGAGCGCCAGGCCGCGGAGTGGCGTGTGCGGCTCACCCCAAGGGGCCGCGTGAAAGCCCAGGCCGTGCGACGTTCCCCACAAGACCTCGTAGCCGAAGAGCAGCGGATGGCCCGTCGTCTGCGCGTTCACGTACATCATGGCTGCGAACGGAATGGCCACTCCAATGCCGGCGATCACGTTTTCCATCCATCGGCGCGGGGAACGCCCAGCGCGCGCGACCAGCCAGATGGCGGCGGGCAGCGCAAAAGCGGCTGCATCGAGCGGACGGATGGTTGCTGCCGCGCCCAGGCCCACGCCAAGGCCGAGGGCGGGACCGACAGAAGCGTAGCGGAATGCCGTGCCCCCGGAACCGGCGGCCGAAGCCCGGGCAGGGCGGACTTCGATAAGAGTCACCAGCGACACCACAGCCACCAACAGCCACAACAGTGTCGTGACGTGGTTCATATGCGAGCCGAACATGAAGATGCCGAACGGCGTGAGCGCGAAGAGCACGGCGGTTCCCACGACCCAGCGATCACTGGCGCCGGGTTCAATGGCGCGCGCGAGCCGCCCGAAGAGCAGGACGCTCAGCGCGCCGCACACCGGCCCCACCAACCAGGGTGCCCCGGCCAGCACGCCAAGCCAGAGCATGAACGGTCCCCCAGGCGGGAACTGTGCGTATGCCCGGTCGCCGACATCCACGAGGTGGAGAAAGGAGAAGAACTCGCGATAGGCAGGCATCGGGACCCATAACCGTCCTTCGGCATAGCGATGCGCCTGCCAGAGCTGCACCACCTCGTCAATCAGCAACGGCCGTCGCGAGAGGATCGTGACGGAAATGATCGCGTACAGGAATAATGCGCCGAGTGCTACTAAATAGAGGCGTCCCGAGAGGCTCCACGGCCGCGCGAGGGCAACTGGCGCCGGACCATCGGTGCGCAACGTGGCCAGCGGCCAGTGCTCGCGTCGCGACAGCATCCACGCGAGCACAGCGACGCCGAGCGTGAGCAGTGAACCGGCCCCCCAATCGCGAAGCTGCGCCTCGATATCCGGGACTTCCAGGAAGCCAGGAACGAACACGGCCAGCGGAATGAACCCAAGCAGGACCAGCACCACGGCTGCCGCGCGCGCGGGCCATACGTGCGGCACGTCCGGCGTCCGTGCGTGAGGAGTGGCGTCCTGAATCACCGGGGGTTCACACCGCTCCTGCCGTCGCGCTGCCTCGCGCACGGCGCCAGCGTTCGGCTTCGAGCACGAGGTTTTGCAAATCGGCAGGGCTGACACCAGAAATCCGCGCCGCCATCGCCAGCGACGACGGACGACGGTGGCCCAGCTTCTGCCGGGCCTCGGTGGAGAGCGACTTCATGTCGGCATACGGAAGCTCGGCGGCAAGCACGAAGTTGCCCATTCGGCGCATTCGATCAGCAGCCTCTCGCTCGCGCGCGAAGTACCCGGCGTACTTGATCTCCAACTCGGCGGTCACCACGGCCTCACCCGTTGGGGCATCGTCGAGGCCCGCGGCCTCGAACAACGCCGCGAGCGGGAGTTCCTGCCGTCGGGCGAGTTCGGTGATCTTCACGGAGTGCGCGATCGGCGCCGAGCCCACGCGCTCCAGCAGCAACTGCACCTGCTCTGGGCGTATGCTCGTGGACGCCGCGAGCTGCGAGGCACGATCCTCGTCGTTGAGTCGCGCGTCAATGGCGCGACGTTCGTCGTCACTGTAGAGACCGAGAGCCATACCGATGGGCGCAAGTCGGCGCAGCGCGTTGTCCTGTCGGACGGTGAGGCGGAACTCCGAACGTGAAGTGAACAGTCGATACGGCTCGTCCACGCCGCGCGACACGATGTCGTCAATGAGCACGGCCACATACGACGTGTCGCGGCCGAGGATGAGCGGATCGCGGCTGGTGACGGCGAGCGCGGCATTCAAGCCGGCCACCAGTCCCTGCCCGGCTGCTTCTTCATAGCCGGTCGTGCCATTGATCTGGCCGGCGAGATACAGGCCCGGCACCTGCCGTACGGCAAGCGTCGAATCGAGTTGCGTTGGAGGATAGTAGTCGTACTCGATGGCGTACCCCGGCCGCGTCATCCGCACCTGCTCCAGCCCGGGCACAGCGCGCAGCATGGCCTGCTGCACATCGACGGGGAGTGACGTGGAGAGGCCGTTTACATACAGCTCGTGCGTATCGAGCCCCTCGGGCTCAAGGAAGATCTGATGCCGTTCCGCATCGGGGAACCGCACGACCTTGTCCTCGATGCTCGGGCAGTAGCGCGGGCCGCGCGAGTCAATCGAGCCGCCGTACATCGCAGAAAGCTGAATCGACCTTGCGACGAGCGCCTTAACTGCAGCGCCAGCATAGGTGATGTAACACGGGAGTTGGGGAAGGGATGTGTCGTCATCGGCAGTCCGCCGTCCACCGCCTGCCATCTCGAAATGCGACCACCGATAGTTGAAATCGCTCAGTTCACTCAGCTGAGGCTCGCATTTTGCGAAGTCAACGCTCCGTCCGTCAATACGCGGAGGCGTGCCCGTCTTGAAACGCTGTACCTCGAGCCCTACCTCGGCCAACTGCTCGGCCAGATGCGTCATGGCCGCTTCGCCTGCGCGGCCGCCAGCGAGTTGCGTCGTGGTGCCGATGTGAATCTTCCCTCGCCCGAACGTACCCGTGGTCACCACGACCGCGCGCGCACTCATCCGGCGGTGGTCGAGCGTCTCCACGCCCGTCACGCGGCCATGCTCGATGAGCAGCCGTGCGACGGTGCCCTGGACAAGCGCGATGTTCTGGTGCTGCTCGACAAGAGAGCGCACCGCCCGGCGGTACAACCCACGGTCAGCCTGTGCGCGCGGCGCCCATACCGCCGGGCCCTTTCCGCGGTTGAGCATCCGGAACTGGATGGTGGCGCGGTCAGCCGCGCGTCCCATGACGCCGCCCAAGGCGTCTACCTCGCGCACCACTGTTCCCTTGGCGACGCCGCCGATAGCGGGGTTACACGACATCTGCCCGATGGTCTCGAGGGCGCTGGTGACAATCGCCACGCGGCAGCCGAGCCGCGCGGCGGCCACCGCTGCTTCGGCGCCGGCATGGCCGCCGCCGATCACGAGGACGTCGAAGGAGGATTCGCTGTGCATGGAGTGAAAAGACAGTATAGCACGGGCGGACGCGGAACGAAGTTGCCATCACGCCCCAAACACGCTATCAAGTACGCGGACCGCAAGGTGCAGAGGCGCGCCCGGCGCGCCCACGAACTCCCTCCACGTTTCGCCCTCCTCAACATGCCACTCAAGCTCTCGCACGACGCCCCCACCCTGCTCATCCGCAAGCGCGCCTTTGAGCAGCACGCGTTGACGCGCGCCGATTTCGATACGGCACTGCACCTGACGGACGACGAATTCCGGGTGGAGGGCGACTTGGTGGCGGTGGGTCCGGTGTACGACGCCGAAGGGCTGACGCGGATGATCGAAACCCTCGAAGCACGCGGCCTGACGTATTTCGAGGATTTCTTCGATCTCTCCGGCAACTGGCCCGAGTGGCTGCTGGTCTACGCCATGGCCGAGCGCGAGCGGTTCACGAACAGCGCGCCCCCTACTTGAGATGCTGCCGTAGGAAGGCGATGGTCTGCGGCCACGCCTTCTTGGCGGCCTCGAGGTTGAGGGGCTGGTCCTGTGCACGCAGGAAGCCGTGTCCTGCGCCGTCGAAGATGCTGTACGTGTAGCTCTTGTTGAGCGATTTCATGGTCGTGTCGGCCCACCCGATGGTGGCATGCACACGGGCGTCATTGCCGCCGTAGAGGCCGAGGACCGGCGTCTGGATCCTGGGCATCGAGTCGCGAGGCGCCGACGTGCCATAGTACACCACGGCCGCACTCAGCCCCTTGTTGTTGAAGACGGCGTGATTGAAAGATGCCGAACCGCCCCAGCAATAGCCCACGACGCCATACTTTCTATGGGCGGCCGGGAGCGACATCCCGTAGTTCGCGACGGCAGCCACCCCCAGGTTCATCTCTGTCACATTCACGCTGCGGATCAACTTGGTGGCGCTGTCGCTGCGGAGTTCGTCGGACGACGGGCCACCGCGCACGCGCGACAGGAGGTCGGGGGCAATGGCGATGAAGCCGTCAGCGGCAAGTTGATCGGCGACACCGCGCACCCAGGTCGAGAGCCCGAAGATCTCGTGGATCACGACGACAACGGGAGCCTTCTGCCTGGTTTCGGGATAAACGACCCACGCCATCAGCGAGTCCGCGGCGCCGGACGTCCAGGCCACCTTCACCCACTCGCCGTGGCGCGTGGAGACGGCAAGGCGCGCAGCCGCATCGGCGGCGCCCGCCGGAATACCGGCCGTGCCTTGTGAGGTGGACATCGGGTCGGCTATAGCCGCGCCGGACATCTCCGTCACATGTCCGGTGTGCGGATCGACATTGGCGGCGGATGCTGCTTGGCGCGCCGGCTCACCTGAGCAGGCGACGGCAAGGACGGCGGCTGCGAGAATCGCGCGTGAACGCATGGGGGGCTCCTCTGTTGTCTGGCTGCCTCTCGAACGCAGGCGGCGCAGGAGATGTTGCGATGCTTCCCTCAAGGATGCCAATCTATGTGGGAGGACGTTTATTCGTCATCACGGCGACACCCATGCCGCCATCCGTGCTTCTCCGTACTCCAAGGCGAAGACGACCGCAATTCTCCCGTACCCGGACAATACCAATGCGTGCGCTGATCGCGATGTTGATGCTGGCCACCTCGCTGCGGGCTCAGGGTTCCGGTGTCAGCTACACGAGGATTGACATCCCTGCCGGCAGCGATTCAGCCACGTGGGTGCCTGTGGTCACTGTCCAGGGAGCCAAACCAGGGAAGACGGTGGCGATTCTCAGCGGTGCGCACGGCACGGAGTACGCGAGCATCATCGCCGCGCAGGGGGTGGTTCCGCGCATTGACCCTGCCCAGCTGATTGGAACGGTCATTGTGGTGCCGCTCATCAACCGCGCGTCCTTTGAGCGGATGCGGGTGCACGTGAATCCGGTTGACGAGAAGTCCATGAACGGCAACTACCCCGGTAAATCCACCGGGACGCAGTCGGAGCGGGTGCTTGAGGCAATCGCGCGACAAGTGATCGCCAGGGCCGATGTCGTGATTGACCTGCACAACGGCGATATCGACGAGAACCTGCGTCCGTACTCGTACTGGACGCGCACAGGCAATGCGATGCAGGACTCGCTGGCGCTGGCTTTGTGCAAGGCGATGGGGCTGGATCACATCATCGTGCGCAACCTGGACGTCACCAACCCAGCCAGCGTTCGTAGCGCAAGTGGTTATTCGTTATCGCTCGGAAAGGCGGCCATCGTAGCCGAGGCCGGACGCTGGGCGCGGACCGATGCGGAGGACATACGAGCGCTTGAGGATGGCCTACTCGGTGTGCTACGGCATCTCGGCATGTTGCCGCAAGCGGCTCCTCGGGCTCCCCTGCGCATCACGTGGCTAGGTGAGGATGCTCGCGTTCGAGCAGACGGGGATGTCATGTGGGCAGCGATCGTGGACCGGGGAACCCTTGTCACCGAGGGCGAGGTGATTGGCTACACATCCGATTACTGGGGGCGTCGAATCGCAGAAATCCGGGCACCAAGGAACGGCATGGTGACTTTCATCCGTAGTGTGCCGAGCGCCTGGTCTGGTTCGACACTAGTGGCGATCAACGAGGTGTTGTCTGCACCTGCGCCTTACAGGAAGCCGTGACAGAACTCGGCACAATCAAACGGCAAGTACACTAAAATATTTTCACAAACGAGAATATATTAAATGAAGATTAATGTTACTCGCGATTGAGCCAGTTAAGTACGATCTCCTCCATGTAGTATCGAGGAGTCAATGGGTTCCCTTCAACCCAGCCAACATGCCCTCCGCGTTTCGTGAATTCAACATAAAGAAAGTCGTTACTGGATACGATATTACGTACATCATCTAGAACACATGATGGCAAGAACGGATCATCCTCAGCGTTCAAGAGCAGCGTCGGCCTACGAATGTTCGATAGGTAACCGATGGACGATGATCGAGTGTAGTAATCAGTTGCATTGGTGAACCCGTGTACAGGGCCAGTAACGGAATCATCGAAGTCCCAGAATGTCCTTGCTGATTCGAGCTTACTCCAGTCGCAGAGATCGGGGTACATGGCACGTTTGGCAAGCGTCTTTCCCTTGAGTGACCTCATGAAGTGATTGACGTACTGCTGGCCTAGCAAGCACTCAAGGAACCGACTGCCGGCAGCAAGATCAAAAGGCGTCGAAACCGCTGCCGCCCGAACAACGTTGGAAACAAGTGATTCTCCCTGTTCACCTAGCCATTTCAGCAACACATTTCCGCCCAGCGAAACACCAACCACTCGCAGGCTGATGTCGGGGTGCTTGGTAATCAGGGCTCGAATCACGAAGTCGAGATCCGTTGTTTCGCCCGAGTGATAGAAACGACGCGCCTTGTTGATCTCGCCGTCGCATCCACGGAAGAGCAGAAGGTCGGCCGACCATCCCTTCGAACGCGCCTTATCCAATAGCCCTTGAGCGTAGTTGGACTGCGTCGAGCCTTCAAGACCGTGCAAGACCAGTAGGTGCGGACGGCCCGGGGCAATGGACCCGAGCCGCGCGATGGAAAGACGGTCCCCGTCCGGGGTGGCCCAGCGCTCGATTCGTTCGTGAACCTGAGCCTGCCGTCGTCCCTTCTTTCCCCAGATGGACGGAAGATGGGCACCTGGGAGCCACCACGCGGGGCGATAGGTGGAAATCAGCTCGGGCACAATCGACTCCGAAAAACGTCGCCGGGCGCAAAAACGCCCCGGCGACTTGTGATTCACACAACTATAATGAGGTTCGCGTTGGCTGGCTGCGTTCGCGGTTGAGCGCTTATCCCTCCTTCTGCACCGGCGTCTTCTTCCGGCCTTCCTGATGGAAGTTCAGATCTTCGGCATCGCGAAATCCAGGGAAACACGCGCAGCACAACGGTTCTTCGCCGAACGAAGAGTCAAGGTGCATTTCGTGGACCTGAAAGAACGCGCGGCAAGCAAGGGAGAGTTGCAGAAGTGGGTGCAGAAGTTCGGCATCACGGCACTGATAGACAAGTCGAGCAAGCGGTACGCTGAACTCGGCCTTGGCGTCGCCAGGCTTGACGATGCGCGGTGGCTGGAGAAGCTGGTCGCCGAGCCGTTGCTGCTGGTGATGCCGCTGGTTCGGTGGCAGCACCGGGTGAGCCTTGGCGAGGCGACTGCTGAGTGGACGCGATGGATTGACGCCGAGCAAGAGGCGTGAAACCCAGGAGCGATGACCACATGCGACCTGCATCGCAATGATCTGGGCGTGGCTTGGATTCCTGACGTTTGTGGGCATCCTATTGGCGCTCGACCTGGGCGTGTTCAACAAGACAGCGCACGCGCCGAGCATCAAGGAGGCGCTGGCGTTCACCGCCGTCGTGGTGGTTCTGGCGCTCCTCTTCACCGCGATCGTGTGGGTTGGTTACCACAATCACTGGCTGGGACTGGGTAGCCATGTAGACGCGGTGGACCGTCAGGTGAACGATGGCCGGCTGGCGGCGGTGAAGTTCCTCACCGGCTACGTGATCGAGTTGTCGCTGAGCATGGATAACGTTTTCGTGATCGCGCTGATCTTCCAGCACCTGCGCATCCCGACGCACCTGCAACACCGCGTGCTCTTCTGGGGAATCCTCGGCGCGCTGGCGATGCGCGGTGCGATGATCGGCGTGGGCGCGGCGCTCGTGGCGCAATACCACTGGGTGCTGTACCTCTTCGGCGCGTTCCTGGTGTACACCGGCATTCGGATGCTCGTCACCACGGGCGAAGAGAACACGCCGGGCGAGACATGGGTGATGCGGCAGCTGCGACAGCGCTTCCCGATCACAGGGGAGCTCCACGGGTCACGCTTCACGGTGAAGTTGAACGGGCGGCTGTGGCTGACGCCGCTGGCGGTGACGCTGGTGCTGGTGGAAACAACGGACCTGATCTTTGCCGCCGACTCCATTCCAGCGATCTTCGCCATCACGGCCGATCCGTTCCTCGTGTTCACGAGCAATGTATTTGCAATTCTGTGCCTGCGCTCGCTGTATTTCGGGCTGGCGGGGCTGATCGAGCGATTCAAGTACCTCAAGGTCTCTCTGTCGGTGATTCTGACGCTGATGGGCGTGAAGATGCTGACATCGACGTGGCTGATGCGGTGGTTCGGGGAGAGCCTCAACTTCTGGATGCTCGGCGTCGTGGCGAGTATTCTGTTGCTCGGCGCTGTCGCGAGCAGGCGGGCAGAAAAGTTGCCGCGCGCGCCTGTTACCTAATTGCCAGCGTGACCACGACCGGCCGATGATCGGAAGCCTGCGTCTCGAGAACGCGAGCGTCCAGCACGCGGAAGTGACTCGACGCCAGGACGTAGTCGATGCGCCGGACCGGTGCCAGCGCCGGGTAGGTGAACCCCAGGCCGGCCGAATCCGGCCAACTGTCAGGCAGTCGCGCGAAGAGCGGCTGTAGTTCGGGGGCGGCCGGGCCGGCATTCAAGTCGCCGAACAACAGCGCCGGCGTCGCCAACTGGCCAAGGATCGCCAGCGATTCCGACACCTGCTGACGCCGCACAGCGGGATCGCCACGATAATCGAGGTGCGTGTTGAAGACGCGCACATGCACACCGCGAACATCTACGGTTGCCTCGAGAAACCCCGGCATGGGTGCGGGCGACGCGTCCTGCTCCTGCGTGGAGAGCCGCGTGATCGCGTGATTGGTGAACGCGACTACCGGGAACCGGCTCAGAATGGCAACGCCATACTTGCGTGGCGGTGACATCGCGTCGGCGCCAGGGAGCTGATAGATGGGGGCAAAGCGCACCTGCAGACCGAGCCGCCTGGCCAGTTCGGCCGCCTGGTCAGCGAAACCGCTGCGCGTATGCCAGTGCACGTCCACTTCCTGAAGGGCCACAATATCGGCACCGGACGAGCGAATTACTTCAGCAATACCGCCGAGATCGCCGCCACCTGCTTGGATGTTGTACGTCATCACACGCAGCGCTGCCTTCGGCTCAGGCGCACCCAGAGGGAGAATGCAGCTATTGACTACAAAGGCGCACGCCCCCAGAAGTACGTATCTCATATCCATGAAACTACGGACATCTCGGCGCACAGGCGCGAAAATGAGAAGACTCCTCGATGCAGCTGCCGTCGCTGAAACAGGCAACTTGATGGCCATCGAATGACCGTGCGCACTGCGACCCTCGTCCGGACCACGGACCGCCAGCACCTCGACGCGATCTGCGCTTCCGGGTTCGATTGGTTGATGCTCGATGGCGAACATGTAAGCGTCGGGCTCGCTGAGGTGGCGATCATGTTGCGCGAAATCGGCGGTCGGCGTCCCTGCTATGTCCGGGTGCGCTCACTGGACCCGGAGCAAATCAGGCACGCGCTTGCGCACGGGGCATACGGCATCATCGTGCCGAACGTCGATATTGCGGTGCACGCCGAGGAAAGCGTGCGTCTGGTGCGCACCTCGCAGTGGCCATCGGCGAAAGTCGTCGTGCAGGCGGAAAGCGCCACGGCAGTGCAGCATATTGATGCCATTGTCTCCGTGCCTGGCATCGAGTGGGTGCTGATCGGCCCATACGATCTAACGCGCAGTCTCGGGATTCCAGAGCAGTTCGACGCGCCGGAATTCGATGCAGCCGTTCGTGCGATTGAAGAAGCCTGCCGGCGCGCGGGCCTGCCGGTGGGGATATTTGGCCTGATGCCCGACCGCGTGGCACCATATGCGGCGCGGGGACATGGCTGGGCGGTAGTGGGGATCGATCTCGTACTTGAGTGGTAGAACAAGCATCTCCAGCACGCCTTTTCTGATACCCACACGGAGGGCTCATGAAGCGAATCATGATGGCGATGGCTGCGCTCACTCTGCTTGCCTCCCTGCCAGCGCATGCGCAGACAGGGTTGTTCGTGGGCGCCCAGGTGACGGGCGCTTCACTCACCTACAAGGATGCGGCGCAGAATCTGGATTTCGGTTCCGGCTTTGGCGTCCACGCAGGGCTCACGCTCGGCAGTTCGCTTGGAGTGCTGGTGAACTACGACAAGAACACCCTCGGTTCCTCGGGTGGTGACACCGATTTGGGGCAGTGGGATCTGCTCGGACGGTTGCGGTTTGTCGGCCTCGGGCCACTGAAGACGTACCTGACAGCCGGCATCACGGGACGCACGGCGGCATCGAAGGTGTACAATGGCAAGTCGGGTGATTTCGATTTCAGCGGTACCAACCCCACCGCTGGCTTGACCGGGCAGTTCATGGTGACCTCGACGCTGGCGGTGGACGGTGGCGTCCTCTGGACATTCGGCAAGTTCAATGACACGAGGGGGTATAGCACGTCCCGAGTGGAAGCCACCGGGTCGCGCGTGTCGGTGGGTGTGAGCTACTACCTGTTCGGCGGGAAGTAGCCTGGACGCGGAAATCCACGACGAAGGCACGGGCTTCGCGAAGGGGCACCGGACAGGATCGTGGCCCGCTGCGCGGCCCTTTGCGCGGTCCTTTGCGCGGTCCTTTGCGCGGCCCTTTGCGCGGCCCTTTGCTCGGCGGGCCGTTCCCCGCGTGCAGCTGACGGCTTTCTGGCATCCGATTGTGGTCGCCGATTAGGAGCCACAGTCGGTCTCCGTTAGCTTTCAAGATGACAAAGAAGACTACGGGCAGCACGCCGGAAGCGGGCTTTGCCACGCTTGGACTCGACCCGCGACTGCTCGATGCACTGACGGCGCTGGGCTACGAAGAGCCGACTCCCATCCAACGTGCCACGATTCCCGCGCTGCTGGCTGGGCGAGACGTACTGGCCGTGGCGGCAACAGGAACGGGCAAGACCGCAGCCTTTGCGCTGCCGCTCCTCCACCGGCTTGATCCATCGGCGCCGCCGCGCGCGCGCCTCGCTGCCCTGGTACTTGTTCCCACGCGCGAACTCGCCATGCAAGTGGCTGAAGCAATTCACCGCTACGGCAAGCCGTTCGGTGCCGCCGTACTGTCGCTCTACGGCGGCGCGCCCATGGAACAGCAGGTGCGTTCGCTGAAGCGCGGCGTGGATGTCGTGATTGCCACGCCCGGCCGCGCGCTCGACCACATTCGGCGCAAGACGCTGCATCTGGACCACGTCAAGTCCGTCGTGCTCGATGAAGCCGACGAAATGCTCGATATGGGTTTTGCCGAGGATCTCGAGGCCATTCTGAGCGAACTGCCGACAGAGCGGCAGACGGCATTGTTCAGTGCGACGATTCCGGCGCGCATCACGAAGATCGCCAATTCGCACCTGAAGGATCCGGAGATCATCCGCATCGAGCGGCCGACCACGGCGCCAGGCGAGACCGCCAAAGTCCGGCAAGTGGCATACCTCGTACCACGCGCCCACAAAATGGCGGCGCTGGCGCGCGTGCTCGACGCGGAGGCCCCGGAGAGCGCCATGGTCTTCTGCCGTACGCGTACCGAGGTGGATCAACTCACCGAGACACTGGTGGCACATGGGTATCGCGCCGAGGCGCTGCATGGCGGTCTCAGCCAGGACCAGCGGGACCGCGTGATGAAGCGATTTCGCACCCGGGGAAGCGACCTGCTCATCGCCACCGACGTCGCGGCGCGTGGCCTCGACGTGAAGCACGTGACGCACGTGGTCAACTACGATGTGCCGTGGGAGAGCGAGAGCTACGTGCACCGCATCGGCCGCACGGGCCGCGCGGGCCGCGAGGGAGTGGCGATCACGCTCGCCGAGCCACGGGAGCATCGCCTGCTGCGCAATATCGAGGCGGCCACACGACAGAAGATTGACATCGGCACGGTACCGTCCGTCGCCGACCTGCGCACTCGGCAACTCGAGCAGCTGCGCGACCAGGTGGTAGCGGTGCTCACGGGCGAGGACGTGGATCGCTATCGCCAGATCGTGGAGCAGTTGGCCGGGGAACACGACGTGATGGACATCGCTGCGGCGGCTATTCGCATGGCCGCGCGCAAGGGCGAGAGCGACCAAGAACCTGAGGAGATTCCGAGCGTGGTGCCACGCGGCGGCGACCGCGATGCGCACACGCCCCGTCCGGCGCGGCAGTCGCGACGCGAGCACACGGGCCGGGTTGGCGGTGCGGTCGCCAGGCTATACATCGGGGCGGGCCGCAAGCTGAAGATCCGGCCGGGCGACATCGTGGGCGCCATTGCCGGCGAGGCCAACATTCCCATCACGCAGATTGGTGCCGTGCAGATTGGCGACCGACATTCGATCGTCGAGGTGCCGGAGGACAAGGCGAGCTACATCATCGCCAAGCTGTCGGCGAGCACCATCAAGGGAAAGAAAGTCCGGGTGCGGCGCGACCAGGCTTAACGACACGCGGGTTCTTTCTACCTTCGACCGTTCATGCGGCTACCTACTGCCCTAGTTGTTCTCGTCGCATCCGCCTGTGTGCGGGCGCCGATGACCGGCGCCACGACCGACCACATCGTCTTGCTGGTTTCGCTCGACGGGTTCCGGGCCGACTACATCAACCGGCCAGCCGCCTCGCGCCTGCGCCGGCTTGCCGCGTCTGGTGTGCGTGCCGAACGGATGATCCCGGCATTTCCGTCGAAGACATTCCCCAATCATTACACGATCGTCACAGGGCTCTTTCCGGAGCACCATGGTATTGTGGCGAACGCGATGTTCGACACGGTGATCGGCCGGAAGTTCGCCATGGCCGATACGGCAGTGACACACGACCCGCGCTGGTGGGGTGGCGAGCCGTTGTGGAACACCGTGGAGAAGCAGGGAAAGAAGGCGGCGTCGTTCTTCTGGGTTGGGTCGGACATCAGGATCAACAACATGCTACCGACCTGGTATCGCACCTACGACGGACGGGTGCCGAATGAGTCCAGAGTGCAAACGGTACTCGAGTGGCTCTCCCTGCCGGCCGGGGCGGGTCCGGTCTTCATTTCGATGTACTTCAGTGACGTGGACGACGCCGGCCACCGCTATGGTCCGGACGCGCCAGAGACCGATGCAGCGATCGCTCATGTGGACTCGATGATCGGCACGCTGCTGGATGGAATCGCCTCCCGTGGATTGCGCGACCGAGTGAACGTCATTGTGGTATCTGACCACGGCATGACATCGCTTGCGGCCGATCGGGTGATTTATCTCGACGATTATCTCGATCTGTCGAAGGTGACCATCGTTGACGGATCGCCGGTAGGCGCCTTTGTGCCGGCGGCGGGCTACGAGGCCGAGGCGTATGCGAGGCTCAGGACAGCACACCCGCGCATGCAGGTGTATCGCAAGGGTGAAGTGCCCGCGCGTTTTCGCTTCAATGAGCATCCCCGCATCACGCCGCTCATTGCCATTGCCGACGAAGGGTGGACGATAACGACCCGCCCCGCCGCGAAGCGTTCCGGGCCGCCAAGAGGCGGAGCCCACGGCTATGACAACACCCTTCAATCCATGGGCGCCCTGTTTGTTGCGTCGGGGCCGGATTTCAAGCAGGGCGCCGTGGTGCCGCCGTTCCAGAATATTCACATCTACGAGTTGCTGGCGGGGCTTCTCAAGGTCATGCCGGCACCCAACGACGGATCGCCCGACTCCACGCGCGCGCTGCTGCGCATGCCGCGCTAACCGGACACCGGAAAAACTAACGGGACGCCGGTTGATCAGGCCGGCGCCCCGTGCGCTTCACTACGTGCGTCAGTTGTCCTACGCTACCACAACCGGCTCAGGAGACCAGAGAACTGCTTCTCGGGCCAAGGCTGGTACCATGCCTGACGCTGCCGCGAGGGCATCGAGCAGGTGCTCCAACAGGAACGGAGCAGCGATCTGCTCGATGGCGTATCGGATCTCGTTATCCCTCCAGTACGCATAACCGATGCGTAAACGGTTCGCGTTGACTTCGTTGAGCCACGCGCAGAGATCCTCGCTGAACGGCACGTCAGAGACCACAGTCCCAAGGACCCGTACAACGGGCGGTTCCTCTTCCACCTGAACTGCCAGGGGGACTCCGTCCACTCCAACCACGATCATCCCCGATTCGTCGACCTTGAGTGTGCCCTCCGGCACATAGGGCGCGAGGCCAGCAAGGACTCGCGTGATGAGACGTTGTCGAACAGAACCGGAATGACGAAGCGTCGCTGAACTGGATTTCGTAGAAGACCGCTTAGCTCGGGCTGGTCTCCTGCGCACTGACGGCATTGGAACCACCTCCCCGTAGCGGGCGCAGACTCACCATGGTTCGCTTCAGACGGAAAAGAAATAGGCGTGTGTCCTACAGCGTGTGGAGGGAATGCCGTGGGTAAAACCCCTGCGGCACGGTTTCAGGACCAGCGGCAACACAGGGTGCGCGTTTGATGGGTCGATTCGCGGTGGGCCGGTGTCTTCCCCCTCGACGCGCTACGGGAGAAATTCTCCAGGTTGCCCATCACCGGAGTCCATTATGACCTCTCGCCGCAACTTTCTCGGGGTATCCGCCGCCGCGGCTGCCAGTGCTGCCCTGTCGAGCTCGCGCGCTGGAGCGATGGTACCGGCGCCCATTGACGATCCTCCGGCGATCGCTGCGCTCAAATCTATGCGCGACAAGGCGATCCCGATCACGGTGCCGGAACGCCAAGGGCGGCTGGAGCGAGCGCGGGGACTCATGCGCGCAGCGAAGTTGGATGCGATGGGGCCTCAGCGAGCGTCTGTTGGCCGTGATCATCCCGGTGAAGGGAAGCGCGTTTCTTGTGACGCCGAAGTTTGAAGAGGATCGAGCCCTCGAGCAGACGCGCGCAGGCCCTCTTGGCGCGGGAACGGAGGTTCTGGCGTGGGAAGAAGACGAGTCGCCATACGTACTGGTGGCCAGTGGATTGCGCAGCCGAGGGATAGCGACCGGCGTGCTCGGCATCGAAGAAACCGTCCGCTGGCAGTTCAGCGAGGGTGCAGCAGGCGCACTGCCGCACATGTCTCTGGCCAGTGCTGCGTCAGTGTCGGCGGGATGCCGAATGGTCAAGGACGCGCACGAAATCGCGCTCATGCGACTGGCCGCTTAGGTCACCCTGACCGCGTATGAGGCGGCGTGGAAATCGCTGAAGGAGGGAATGACACAGGGCGAGTTCGGCTCGCTGGTCGCGCGGGCGCACGCCAAACTGGGCTTCGATGGCGGGGCCGGTGTGCAGGTGGGACAGTACGCTGCGTTGCCGCACGGCTCAGCCACCCCGCAGGTCATTCGCGAGGGGTCCATTCTCCTCATGGACGGCGGGTGCAAGGTCGAAGGGTACAGTTCGGACATCAGCCGAACATTCGTGCTTGGCAAGCCGGCGCAGAAGATGAAAGACGTGTTCGAAATCGTGCACCGCGCACAGGCGATGGCATTGAAGGCGGCACGCCCCGGCATCGCCTGCGCCGACGTGGACGCAGCGGCTCGCAAGGTAGTCGTGGATGCCGGCTACGGTCCCGGGTACACGTACTTCAGCCACCGCGTGGGGCACGGCATGGGCATGGACGGCCATGAATGGCCGTATCTGGTGAAGGGCAACATGCTGCCGTTGCAGCCGCACATGACCTTCAGCGACGAGCCCGGGATCTACATTCCGGGAGAGTTCGGAGTGCGTCTCGAGGACGACATGCACATCCTTGAGGACGGCGCGGAGTTGTTCACGCCGCAAAGCACGAGCCTCGAAAAGCCGTTTCACCAGTAGTCGCCTGTTTCCTCTCCCCTTTCCCGTGGCCGTGTCATGACTCGTCCCGATTTCGAGACGCTCGCGCACCAGCTCGACGAGACTGGCGAGTTCAAGGTGCTTCGCCGGTTCAAGCCGCGCGCGGCGTATGGTGAGCTCGAGAATGGCGAGGAATCGAGAACCGCGTTGTTCGTGGACGTGGAGACGACGGGCATGCACTGGATGAACGACCGGATCATCGAGTTCGCCGGCGTCCCGTTCACGTTCGGCGTGCACAGTGGGCGGATCACCGCGTTGGGAACGCCGTTGGTGTCGCTGGAGGATCCCGGTTGCCCGGTGCCACCCGAGATCACGAGGCTCACGCGCATCACCGACGAGATGGTCGCCGGCCAGCGCATTGACGACGCGCAGGTGAACGCGCTCGTGGGCCAGGCGCAGCTCGTCATCGCCCACAACGCGAAGTTCGACCGGCCCTTCGTCGAGGCTCGGTTTCCCCTGTTTCAGGACAAACCGTGGGCCTGCTCCATCAACGATGTGCCGTGGGATGCGCACGGCATGAGCTCGGTGAAACTGGGGTGGCTGCTCATGGAGCATGCTGGGTTGTATTTCCGTGCGCACCGTGCCGAGGACGACTGCTTGGCCGCCATCCATGTGCTGGCCACTCCCTTCGCAGACGATGGTTCGCTTCCGTTGCAGCACCTACTGGAGTCGAGCCGTCGGCAGACGGTCCTGGTGCGCGCCATCAACTCGCCCTTCGACACCAAGGACGTGCTGAAGGCGCGCGGCTACCAGTGGGATGCCGGAGCCCCGGCGCGCGCGAAGGCGTGGCAGCGGGATGTGCGCGAAGACGCGCTGGAGGCGGAACTGGCGTGGCTTCGCGCGACGGTCTACCGCGGACGCGGCGAACCGGAAACGAAGAAACTGACGGCGCGCACCCGCTACTCGGCGATTCGTTGACGCGGGCGTCTCTTTCTCGCCGGTTCCGGTGATCACGGCTTTCGGTGCGTTGATGGCGCTCGCCACACGGCAACGGGCGAATCGGAACAGCTGAGAGCGATTCTCGCCGCCGCGTCCCTGCCGTTGAGGTACTCGCTAGAACTCGCCGACCAACCCGATTTCCGGCTCAAGATGCTGGCCGAACTTGTCGTCCACCATCTGCTGTACATGCCTGATGAGCGCCCGCACGTCCGCGGCCGTGGCGTCGCCGGCATTCACTATGATGTTGGCGTGCATGGGGGAGATCTGGGCGCCCCCGATGCGGAATCCCTTGAGGCCGCATGCATCAATCAGCCGGCCGGCACCAACGCCGTCGATCTTCTTGAAGATGCTCCCAGCACTCGGATACACATCCAGCCGCGGATGACGCGTGCTTCGCCACAGCAGGTTCTCGTCCATGACGCGGCGCATCGTGGCCTGATCGGCAGCCTGGAGTTGGAACGTGGCGGCCAGCGCCACATACCCGGGCTGATGCAGGAGACTGGTGTCATACCCGAACCGCATGTCGTCCCGATTCACTGTCCGTCGCAGTCCCGGGGGGTCGATCAACTCGACATCGCGCACTACCTCGGCGATGAACATGGTGCGTTCGCGAGCCGGTGCCGGCGAGAGAAAGTGCAGGTTCTGCCAAACGGCGCCGCCAATCGTGCTTGGAATGCCGACGAAGTGCTCCAGGCCCGACAATCCACGGTCCACGGTGGCGGAAATGAGATCGGCGACCACGGTTCCCGAGTCAGCGCGCACCACTCCGTGCGCCTGGAAGTCCACGTGCCGGGCTACGTTCCGGATGACAAGTCCCCGGAACCCGCGGTCTGCGACGAGGATATTGGCGCCAAGGCCGAGGACGAACCACGGGATTTCCAGCTCACGTGCCGTGGCAACAGCAGTAGCGAGGGCGTCGGCCGACGTGGCATCGTACAGCACGTCGGCAGGACCGCCGATGCGAAACGTGGTGTACGGCGCAAGTGGAACCGATGTACGCAGGTGCTCGCGATCCAGGGTGGACGCGAGTTTGGCGGCAAGGACGCCGGGTGCAGGCAGGCTCATTTCGGGCATAATGATGCGATCACGAATCATACGACGGTCCCCACTGGCCGCCAGCGCACTTCGCCTCGTGGCGATAGCGGTCGTACTGGCAGTCACGCTGGTGACACCAGTCTGGGCGCAGCGCGCGGACCTCGAGAAGGTGATCCGGCGAACGGTGCTCCCCAACGGCCTTGAAGTCGTGGCGGTGGAGAACCAGGGCGTGCCGCTGGTCACGCTGGAACTGGTGGTGCGCAACGGGGCCTTTACGCAAACACCCGAATTTGCCGGGCTGGCGCATCTCTACGAGCACATGTTCTTCAAGGCGAACGACCGGTTCCCCGGTCCCGACGAGACGATCAACCGCGCGTCGCAAATGGGGGCCGTGTTCAATGCCTCGACGCGCGAGGAATTGGTGAACTACTACCTGACCATCTCCTCCGATTCACTCGCGGCGGGCATGGATTTCCTCGCGGCGGCACTGCTGACGCCCAAGTTCCTGGCGGAAGAGTTGGAGCGGGAGCGCGAGGTGGTGATTGGTGAATATGACCAGCAGGAGTCCACGCCGTTCTTCGCGTTCGACCAGGCGATGGGCCAGCGACTGTGGACCACGCAGTTCAGCCGCAAGAACACGATCGGCGACCGCGAAGTCATCCGTGCGACGACACCCGCGAAGATGCGGGCCATCAAAAACCTCTATTACATCCCCAACAACTCTCTGCTCATCGTGGCCGGTGACGCGGATCCCGCGGCGGTCTTCACGCTGGCCGAACGGATCTTCGGTGGCTGGAAACGCGGACCTGATCCGTTCATGGCGGCGCCGGTACCGCCCATCCCGCCGCTTGCGGCCAACGTCGGATACGTCCATGTGGCGGATGTGAATGCGGTCACCGTGCAAATCCAGTGGCACGGGCCCAGCGTGCGAAAGGACGAGGCGGCGACCTTCGTCGCGGATGTCTTCAGTGACCTCCTCAATGCGCCTGGCTCGCGGTTCCAGAAGCGACTGGTGGACAGCGGGCTCTGGGAGGGCGTGATCGTGAACTACTACACGCTCAACAACGTCGGCCCCATCACGGTCAGCGGACAAACGAGTCCCGACCGCCTGCGCGCCGCCCTAAAGACGCTGGACGCCGAACTGCGCGACGTGCTGAAGGCCGGCTATTTCGGCGTCGAGGAGATGGAAGCGGCCAAGGCGCAGCGCGCCGTGTCGAGTGCGTTCGAGCGCGAAAAGGCGTCGGCGTTCTCACATACCATCGGCTTCTGGTGGAGCGTGTCGGGACTGGAGTACTACCTGAAGTATGTGGACGAGATGGCACGCCGGTCGCCCGCCCAGCTGCAGGAGTATGCCCGCAAGTACATCATCGACCGTCCGCGCGTCGTGGGCGTGCTGCTGTCGCCTGAAGCGCGGGCACAGCTGAGCCTCACGGACGACGAGCTCTCACGCTGGGGGACAGTACAACAGCGAGCCGCACCCGCCGACGCGGCTCGGCGCCCATCCGCCCGTGGGGGAAGCCGCTGATGCGCGTCATCGCCATGATGCTCGCTGTCGCTGCCCTGCCAGCCGCCGCGCAGCGCATCAGCCCCACGCTGCCCGCACAACCGCGGCCGAGCGCCGTCACCACGGTGCACCCTCACACGTCCACCATGAGCTATACCGTGGCTGGCGTCCAGGTAATTCACCGCGCGGGGGCGGCGAACCTGGTGGTGATGAACCTCTACCTGCTCGGCGGCGTGCGGAACGCCACACCGGAAACCGCCGGCGTGGAGCCGATGTACCTTGCCGTGAGCGAGCAGGGGACGGAGCGCTATCTCAAGGACGCCTTGCGCCGGGTGATGGCTCGCACGGGAAGCGCCATCGCGCTCGACGCGCGCGAGGACTGGACGCTGTTCGGCATTCGCTCCACCACGGAGGTGCTGGACTCCGTCTGGAACATCTTTACCGATCGGCTGCTGCGTCCGCGGCTCGATCCGGCGGAGATTTCGTTCGTGCGCAATCAGGTACTGAGCGGGTTGCGGCAATTGAACGAGAACCCGGACGCGCTGCTTGGACGCGTGGCCGACAGCGTGACGTTTCGCGACCATCCGTACGCCCTGTCCCCCACCGGCAGCGAGACGTCACTCACCGCGATAACCCGCGAATCGTTACTGCGCTGGCGGCAGGAGTGGCTGGTGAAGTCGCGCCTACTGCTCGTGGTCGTGGGCAACGTGCCGCGCGAGAAGCTGGAGCGCATGGTGGCCACCTCCCTCGGCACACTGCCGGCCGGGAGCTACGCGTGGACGATGCCGGACACGCTGCCGACGCGGGCATCGTCGCTGACCGTCGTGCCACGCACCCTGCCCACCAACTACCTGAGCGGCACATACTCCGGCCCCCGCGCCAACGAAAAGGACGTGGCCGCGCTCCGCGTGGCCTCGGCGGTGTTGTCTGGACAGCTTTTCAGCGAAATCCGCTCGAAAAACAACCTCACCTACACCGCTGCCGCAGACTTCCACGACCAAGCGCTCATCTCCGGCACCCTGTTTGTCACCACGACGCTTCCCGACTCCGCGCTGAAGATCATGCGCGACCAGGTGCGCCTGCTTCGGGAAGTGAGCATTCCGACGTACGCGCTCGCGCCGCTCATCCAGCAGTTTCTCACCGAGTTCTTTCTCGACAACGAGACGAGCACGGCACAGGCGGATTTCCTGGCGCGCGCGCAGCTGTACAATGGCGGCTGGCAAGCCGCCGACCGCTTCATGGCGGAACTTCGCGCGGTCACCGGTGAGGACGTGCGCCGCGTCGCACGCCGGTACCTGCGGAACATCCAGTGGGTGTACGTCGGTGACCCCGCGCGCATCACCCGCCGGCTGGCGGAGTCGTTCTAGCGAGACCTGGCGAAGCCGGCCCGTGCGAGCACTGCTCCGGCTCGCCAAGGGGCGGTATTACTCAGAGACCGTCTTCAGCGCTCCAGAGCACGGCGCGCGCGGAATCAGCAAGCGCGCGGTTGGTGGCAATGGCGTCGCCGGCAAATGCATCCCGGCGTCCAGTCCATCCGGTGAAGACGCCGCCAGCTTCTTCGATGATTGGGAGGAAGGGGGGGGCGCGTCCCATGGACTGAGCACCGGATCCACCATGACGTCCGCCCGCCCAGTGGCGACGAGCAAATAGCCGTAGCAGTCGCCCCATCCACGGCTCACCGCCGCGCGGCGCGATAGCGCGTCCCACCCGGCGCGCCGATCGGGCGCACGAAGTTGACGCTCATCGGTCACCAGCACCGTTGCCGACTCGATGACATCAGTCGCGCTTACCCGGCATCGCACGCCATTGTGCCAACACCCCTCGCCGGGGGCAGCCGCGATGAACTCCTCAACGGCGGGGTATGCCGCTGCCCCGGCCAGCACGTCCGGGCCCTCGCAGACAGCAACACATGTTCCCCAGAGCGGGACGCCTCGCACGAAGCTCTTGGTGCCGTCAATCGGGTCGAGAAGCCAGCGTCGGCGGCTGGCACCAGGCGTTTCGCCGAACTCCTCCCCGAGAATACCATCCGCGGGAAACCGCGCGTGGATCCACTCACGGGCAACTTGTTCGGCGGCGCGATCGGCGAGCGTAACGGGCGACCCGTCGCCCTTGGTCTCGACGACGAAGTCTTGTTTATAGTAGCGAAGTGCAACTAATGAAGCGATCCGGGCCACCTCGAGCGCGGCCTCCAGCAGGACACCCGGCGTTGGGTTCATTGGTGTCTTTGCGCGCTCGTGCCAAGCCCGGCACACGCTGCGCCGGCGTCGAAGTCAACCAGGTGCAGCCGCGAGAAGCCAGTCAGGGACCTCTGACAGGCGACCCGAACAGGGTCGCTGAGGCGCACCTGTTTGCGGTCATACGTCCCGCCTACGGGATTCACCAGATAGCCATCGCGAAGGTCTCTGACAGGAATAGTACGCATATCGTTCGGTCGGAGAGCGCACCGGCGCGTTCGGACAGGGAGAACGATGGTCTGCGCGGGGACGCCGCGCCACGACACCAGCGTCTAACGGAGGTCCAGAGGCCATCCTAGACGCGTAGCCCTCGCCTCCATGGCGCCAGGAAAGGAGGGCGACCCTACAATTGGCCCCCGAGCCCGTCTAGATTTACATGCGTTGGGGAACGCCCCCTATTTATCCCAGACATCACGACGGTTTTTCGGAGGCACGACATGCGGTTCATTGGTTCGGCGCTCGTGGCGAGCGCCATTGTTCTTGGCGCGTGCGGCGGCGGCGAGAAGGCCCCTGCGACGGACGCTGCCACTCCTGCGGCCGCCTCAGCTGCAGCGGCGACTGGCACGGCCGCCCCGATCACGGGTACGACGCACGAAGTGAAGATGCTCGGCGATGAGAAGGGTTTTCGCTACGAGCCGAAGGATATCACCATCAAGACCGGCGACGGCATCAAGTTCGTCTTCGTGTCGGGTGGTCCGCACAATGTGGCGTTCAACGCGGTTGATCTCGCGGCCGACGTGAAACCGCAGCTCGATGCCAACATGGGAGCCGACAAGATGGCTGAGCTGTCGAGCAAGATGACGATGACCCCAGGCGAGACCATCCTTGTTTCGTTCGGTAACATCAAAGCCGGCACCTATCCGTTCCATTGCACGCCGCACCTGGCGATGAACATGAAGGGAACGATCACGGTCCAGTAGTTCGCTGCGGCCAATACCGCGCAGTTACGTTGACCATCCAACTGACTGACTGACGGGCGGGCCCGGACTCCGGACCCGCCCGTCTCTTCGTATCTTGCGGCTGATGCCACGAGCCGTTTCGCGTCCAACCGTCCGTGCCGAGTGGATGTCAGCCCGCGCCCTGCTGGCGACGCGACGGTTGCGTCCGTTCCTGCCGTTTGCCATCGGCCTGTCTGTGCTTATCTATGCCGGCCTGTATGTCATTCGTGGGCCGATAGCCGATCGTGCCGTCGCTGCACAACGGGCCGCAGGCCGCGCGAACGCGAACGACCGAGACACCCTGTCGCTGGCGGCGAATGCGATCGCTACCCGGCGCGAGTACGTACGGCAGGATTCCGCGTTTCACGCGCTGCTGTTTCAGGCTGAAGCGCTGGCCGCTGCCCCGGCACTTGCCGCCGAAACGCTACGGGACCGCGACTCGCTGAGGGCGGAACTGACACAACTGACCGCCGCGCTCGACCGCGCAGCGAAGGCCCCGCTGCCCGCTTCCTACCGCCTTCTCTCGAATACCAGGGCGCTCCGGCCGCTTAGAGCGGTCCAAATGCTGGTTGACACGCTCGATCTGGTTGAGCAGGCACGGCAGGCGCTTGACCCCACAGAGGCGCCGATCCGGGAGTTTGCGCAGCTGAGCCAGCGCGCGAACGCCATTGGCGCGACGTTGCAGGGCATTGGTCGGGCGCGACAGCGCGGTCTCAGTCGGCAGATTGCGAGCATCGAAACCAGCATCGGCGGCTCCAGCGGGAGTGCCTCGCCGTCCGTTGACACGGGGTCGACGCGCGCTGCTCGAGATAGTGCCCGGCACGCGGTCGCGAACGCCGAATCGCTGCTGCGTGATGCGCGCCAATGGCACGCACACGCTCAGGCAGGCGCCGATTCCGTCGCTCGCACGAAAGCGGCGCGCATCCTCGGAGCATCGCCCTTTGTCGCAGCCACGAGCGCCCTCCTGATTGCAGGCGTGCTCGGCTTCTTGCTCGCCGTCGTCGCCGAAGCCCGCGTGCCGACCATCGCGCATGCGCGCGAGGTGGAGCGCCTGACGGGACTGCCGGTTCTTGCGACGGCACACGCGTTTCAGGTGCCGCACGAGGGACGCGCGCGGTTGCAACCCGGAATCGGCGTCGATCCGTTTCGCATGGTGTATCTCGCGCTGACGGCGAGCGGTACACACGCGCGCGCAGTGTGCGTGACTGGAGACGACGTGCCGTTCACCGTGGCCGTGGCAGGACGACTGGCGGTCAGCGCTGCCGCCGATGAACGGGCCACGTTGCTGGTGGATCTGGCTCCCGGCATCCCGTCGGCGTCCGCCTACTTCGGCTGGCGCGAGGAACCAGGGTTCACCGAGGCCATCGCGGGAGTGCGCCTGTGGCGTGAGGTATCACGCCCGATAGGCGCGAGTGACGGGTTGGC
Organism: uncultured Gemmatimonadota bacterium; assembly: GCA_947085385.1. Taxonomy (GTDB): domain Bacteria; phylum Gemmatimonadota; class Gemmatimonadetes; order Gemmatimonadales; family Gemmatimonadaceae; genus PNKL01. The sequence continues at coordinate 138,988 of CAMTWA010000005.1, forward strand.
AATCGATGTCATTCCTGCCGGCGGACCGCGTTCTGACACTGCAGCATCGGTACAGAACCACATCACGCGCAGTGAATTCATGACGTTCGTTGCAGAGTACGATTTCGCGGTACTCGTGGCTCCAACGCTGGCAGCAGCGCGCATGGCGGCGGCAGTATGCGGAACGCCACCGACAATTGTCGTGGCACGCACGGCAAGGACGCGTTTACAGTCGCTACAGGAGAGCCTTGCGAGCCTAAAGACGGCCGATGTTGTGATTCACGGGATCTTGCTAATTGATAAGAAATAGCGCATTAATGTCGCTATAATGTCCTTATATTGGCCTATGATTTGTTCAATTGAGTGAATTTCTGCGCATGCGTATCATCATCCACGGGAAGGCCTTGTCCTGATAAACCAATGGTCAGCGCAGTCCCGGCACACAAACATCGTCGTGAGTTGTCTGGAGGACGCCCCCTGTTGCTTTGATCGTTATTTCTGGTGGCGGCACGCGGGGCCGTTTACGCGATTTCACGTGTGCGGCGTCCGGTGCCAGTCAGTATGTTTGTGCACGCATCCGCCGAGTCTCTTCCAACGCCATGAACGGCTACTCCGACCGCATCAACCACGCCTTGGCCTTCGCGGCCAAACACCATGACCGTCAGGTCCGGAAGGGAACACGGCTTCCGTACATCACGCACCCCGCAAACGTTGCGATCATCCTCGCGCGCTACGGGCAGGCTGAGGAGACGGTGATCGCAGGCATCCTCCACGACGTGGTGGAGGACTGCGTGCGCGAAAGCTGGACGCAGGAGATGCTCGAGGAGCGGATCGGCGAGAAGTTCGGCATGGATGTCCTCGACACGGTGCTCATGGTCACGCACCGGAAGGTGGACGACAGCGGCAATGAGCTGGACAGGCAGGAGCGGAACGAGGACTCTCTGCTTCGGCTGGCAGAAGCCAATGATGCGGCACGCTGGGTCTGCGCCGCCGACAAGCTCCATAACGCGAGTTCCATCTTGGCGGATCTTCGGCGCACGGTGGATCCCGAGACGGTGTGGGGGCGTTTCAGCGTCGGCAAAGAGGGGACCATTCGCTGGTACCGTGCCGTGCATGATCGCCTGAACGAGTTGCACTTTGTGGGCGAGATTCTCGCCGAGTTGCGCAACGTGGCCGTGGCCCTTGAGGAGCATTCCGACATCGGGTCCGGACAGTCGGGCGGATAACTGCGATACGGCGCACGGCGAAGGCACCAGAAGTACAGAGGGTCACCCAGGCGGAGCGGGTGACCCTTTTCTTGTTGATGCCGCGAGGCGAGTTCAGGGTCCTGGCGATTTTGTGGCCTGCTGGCTGGTTGCCGAGTAGGTCCGCTGCACGTAGTCGTTGAGGATCACGAGAAACTCCTCGACGATCCGGTCGCCCTTGAGCGTCTTGAGCAGCGCGCCGTCCACGTACACCGGAGCCTTGGGTTCCTCGAACGTTCCGGGGAGCGAGATGCCGATGTTGGCGTGCTTGCTTTCGCCGGGACCATTCACGACGCAGCCCATCACGGCCACGTTCATCTCCTCAACGCCGGGGTGCGACTCCCGCCAGGCGGGCATTTGCTCGCGCACATAGGTCTGGATGTCTTCGGCCAACTTCTGGAAATACGTGCTGGTGGTGCGGCCGCACCCCGGACACGCGGTCACCTGCGGCGTGAAGGAGCGTAGGCCAAGTGACTGCAGTATCTGCTGCGCCACACGCACTTCCTCGGTACGGTCGCCCTCAGGACGCGGCGTCAGCGAGACGCGAATGGTATCGCCGATGCCTTCGGCGAGCAGCAGCGAGAGCGCAGCGGACGACGCCACGATTCCCTTCATGCCAAGCCCAGCCTCGGTGAGGCCCAGGTGCAGCGGATAGTCGCAGCGCGCGGCCAGACGGCGGTAGGCGTCCACGAGATCCTGCACCTGCGAGATCTTGCACGAAATCAGAATCTGGTCATGACGCAGTCCCACTTCCTCGGCGAGCGTGGCGCTGCGAAGCGCGCTTTCGAGCATCGCCTCGATGTACACGTCCTTCGCATCGGCCGGGTGGGGGCGCCGCGCGTTGGCGTCCATCATCTCGGTGAGCAGGTCCTGGTCGAGGGAGCCCCAATTGACACCCACGCGCACCGGCTTGTCGTTGTCCACGGCAATCTGGACGATCGTACGGAAGTTCTCGTCCCGCCGTTTGCCGCCCACATTACCGGGATTGATCCGGTACTTGGCCAGCGTGCGTGCGGTCTCGGGGTACTTGGCGAGCAGGAGATGACCGTTGTAGTGGAAGTCGCCGATAATGGGGACGTCCACGCCGGCGTCGGCCACGCGCCGCGCCATCTCGGGCACCGCCGCCGCCGCCTCGTCGTTGTTCACGGTCACTCGCACGAGTTGCGATCCGGCGCGGGCCAAAGCCATCACCTGCTCTGCCGTGGACACGGGATTGGCGGTGTCGGTGTTGGTCATGGATTGCACCACGACTGGGTGCGACGACCCTACGGCGACACTGCCGACGTGCGCAGTGACTGTCTTTCGGCGTGGAGAGAAGGCCACAGGACTTGGGGCTGGGGACGGATGAAAACTAACGCGCGGTGGACGGGAGCGATCCACGGCGCGATAATCCATCAGGACTCCCTGCACAGGAAAGCCGCTTCATGTCCGACGCATCCCCTCCCCCGCCCGTTCCCCCGCCGCAGCCCGAACCACAAGCCCCGCCCCGTCCGAGCCTGTTCCGGCGGCATTGGGGGAAGCTGGTCCTGCTCACGATCGTACTGGTGCCGCTCATCGGGATGGCGATCTGGGTGGGCATCACCCTCGGCTACACCTACTCCGAAGGGTCGCGCACGGGGTACGTGCAGAAACTCTCGCACAAGGGATGGGTGTGCAAGACGTGGGAAGGTGAACTCGCCATGACCACTGTGCCGGGAACGGCACCGCAGATCTTCCGCTTCTCGGTGCGCAATGATTCTGTGGCGCAGGAGATCGAGAAGATCGCGGGTAGGCAGGTCACCCTGTACTACAGGGAGCATCGTGGCGTTCCGACGAGCTGCTTCGGCGAGACTGCGTACTTCGTGGACGGTGTGCGAGGGACGAAGTAGGCGGCATGCCTTACACGAACTGCAGCGCCTGCGGCGCGAAAGCGCTTGTTGGGGCCACCCGCTGTCCGCGGTGCCAGGCACCGGTTGTGTCCTACGACATCAAGGGCGAGCGGGTCAGGACGGTCAACTGCCCCAACTGTGGCGTGCAACGGCCCGTAGCCATTGGCGTCTGTCCGAACTGCCTGATGTCAACCGCGCCGTCAGGCCAGCGCCTGAGACGCGGGTTGACGCTGACGGGTCTGGCGATCGTTGCTATCTTGACGGTGGGCTACCTGATGTCTCGTCGCACGGAGCGAATGAAAGCGACGCCGGCTGCGACGGAAATCGTGCCGGCACTGATCGCCCCTTCGGCCACTGCATCAGCGACAGCTTCGCCAGCTTCCCAGAGTCCGCCACCTGCAGTGGCCGCGACGAGCGCGCCACTCACACCGGAACCGCCACGACCTGCGAAACGGCCCACGGTTGCCGTTCCTGAGGCCGGCAGCTGGGAGTATGCACTTGCCACCACCTGGGTTCGTGTGCGGTCCGCGCCGACGCGCGAAAGCGAGGTGTTGCGAATGGTGGATTCGGCGCAACGCGTACGGCTGGGGCCGCCCCTGAACGGATGGCGGTCAATTCAGGTCGGTGTGGACCGCGGATGGGTGGATCCGCGGTACTTCACCATCGTATCAGCACCGCGACCCTGAGCCCGCGGTCCTGGACGCCTTAGCCGGCGTTTAGTAGCTCGCTATTCCTCGAGTGTTCTCCCGAACTCCGCGCGAATCCGCACGGTACGCGCAAGTTCATCCGCGGCCTGCAGCACCTTCTGCCGCAGGTCGAGCGGCAGCGTTGGGTGCTCGCGCAGGAAACCCCACACCATGTCAAGCGCGGCGGCATCTGTTTGCCCGTTAAGGAAGGCACCAAGCCACGACCCCAGAAAGAAGATGCGCCGGTTTGCCTGGATGAACGGAAGCGAATCAAGCGCGGAGCGCAGGTACGCACGGGTCAGTTCCTGATGGGCGAGCGCATTGAACGCGCCGAGCGAGCCACTGGCCCACTCCTCGTTGAGCGTCGAATCGGCTGCGTATTTCGGACCAAGCCGATCACTGATTTCGGACCAAGCCGATCACTCGTTTCGGTCGAAGGCGATCACTGATTTCGGTGGAAGCCGATCACCCGTTTCGGTCCAAGCCGATCACTCGTTTCGGACGAAGCCGA
>CAMTWA010000006.1:0-215608 GCA_947085385.1 uncultured Gemmatimonadota bacterium
CGCGCCGGCGCCCGCGGCGCGGCGTGCGCGCGCTGACGACGCGGACACGCCGCCGGCGCCCGCGCCCATCGGGCCATACAAGAGCACGGTGGAGGCCTCGTCGTCGGAGAAAGACCTGGTGCGTGTGATGCTGCTGCACCGGGCGCTGGCCGACGCGGTCATCGAAGGGGTGGGGCGGCTGAGCGAGGACGACTCCGAGCGGCCCGAATGGCTGGCGGACGACGACGACCACGAGCGCGCCACGGCGGGACTGCGCGATCCGGTATACCGCGCGATGTACGACGCGCTGCTCAGCGCCGATGCGTCGTTGCACGGCGGAGAACTCGTGGCGTGGCTGGCCGATCACCTGGAGCCATGGGTGGTGCAGATGGCCGAGGGAATGCTGGACACGCCCGAGAGCATGATGAATCCGCGGGCCAGCATGGAGGACGCGCTGCGGCGCCTGCGCGAACGGTCCATGCGCGACCGGATGGCCGAACTGGACCGCGTGACGCCGCTGGCGACGGGCGAACAGAAGGACCGTCTGATTGCAGAGAAGCAACGATTGCACAACGAATTGCGCCACATGGGCGCCACGGGTTGGAAGGGGTATCGGCGCCCCTGAGCGCCGTTTCATCAGGGAGGAGGCTCAGTGCAGAAGGAACTCGAAGCGTTGCTGGCGGTGCAGTCGGATGACCTGGAGATCCACGGACTCGAGGAGCAGCTCTCGGCGCTGCAGCCGCGGCTGAAGGAGCTCGATCAGCGCAGGTCGCGCATTGCCAACGAGGCGGAGCGCGCGCAGGTGCTGGTGACGGCCGAAGAGAAGAAACAGGCGCACCTCCGCGAGAAGATCACGGAGCACAAGGCGCTGATCGAGCGCAATCAGGCGCAGATGGACGTCGTGAAGACGATGCGGCAGGCCACGGCGGCGGTGGCGCAGATGGAGGAGGCGCGGCGCATCGTGGCCACCGAGGAGTCGGAACTGGTCGCCATCAACCGCCGGCTCGAGGAGGCCCGCGCCGCGCTGCACGCGCACCAGGGGGCGCTCGACGCGTGCGAGGCGGAGCAGGCAGAAGCACGCACGGACGTGAGCGCGCAGCAGGCCTCGCTGGAAGGCCGCCTGGCCGAGGCGCGCGCCAAGCGCAGCGGCAAAGCGAAGGACGTGCCGCTGCCGCTGCTGGGCAAGTACGACAAGATTCGCATTCGCCGGCGGGCACAGGCCGCATGGGCCGTGAAGGGGATGGCCTGCGGGGCGTGCGACACCGCCATTCCCATGCAGCGGCGCAACCAGATGTCAAACCACGGCGGCATTGACGTGTGCGAGGCGTGCGGCGTCCTGATGTACTTCGCGGAGTAATGGTGGTGCTCACCACGCCGACGGGCCCAGCGTAGCCGCATGACCGCTCCCGCATGACCGCTCCCGCGTCGTCCCGCCGCCGCGCCCCGGCGCGCTGGCTGTGCGCGCCGCCGCCCGATGAGGGCGCGGTGCGCGCCCTGCAGGACGCGCTCAACCTCCCCCCGGCGCTCTGCGCGCTGCTCGTCGCGCGAGGGATGGCCGCGGAGGACGACGCGCGGCGCTACCTGCGCCCGCAGTTCGAGCAGTTGCACGCCGCCGAGGCACTCAAGGATCTCGAGGTCGCCGTGGAGCGGCTGCGGCGCGCGATCGCGGCGGGCGAGACGATCCTGGTGCACGGCGACTACGACGTGGACGGCATGTGCTCGACGGCACTGATGACGCGCGCGCTGCGCGCGCTCGGCGCCAACGTGACGCCGTTCATCCCCGACCGCATGACCGACGGCTACGACCTCGGGCCCGCGGGCGTGCGCGCGGCGCACGAGGCGGGCGCGGCGGTGGTGCTGACGTGCGACTGCGGAACGAGCGCCGTGGCGAGCGTGGCGGCGCTGCAGGAGGCGGGCGTGGACGTGATCATCACCGACCACCACCTGCCGGGCGGCCCGCTGCCGCCGGCGCTCGCGGTGCTGAACCCCCGGCGTCTGGATGACACCTCACCGGACAAGGACCTGGCCGCGGTGGGCGTGGCGTTCAAGCTGGCGCTCGCGCTGACGCGCGCGATGGGCGGCAACGAGAATGTGGTGCTGAACATGCTCGACCTCGTGGCGCTCGCCACCGTGGCCGACGTGGCGCCGCTGCGGGGCGAGAACCGCATCTTCGTGCGGCGCGGCCTGCCCATGATCCGCGAGTCGCGGAGCGCGGGCCTGCGCGCACTGGTGCGCGCGGCGGGACTGGACGCCAAGGAGATCACGGCGGGGCGCGTCGGCTACATCCTCGCGCCGCGGCTCAACGCGCTGGGCCGCATCGGCCGCGCCATCGAGGGCGTGCACCTGCTGCTGAGCGAACGCGAGGACGAGGCCAACCAGCTGGCACGCCGGTGCGAGGAACTGAACCGCGAACGACAGGAACTCGATCGCCGCATCCTGGACGACGCGCTGCGCGGCGTCAACGCGTTCGACCTCGACGACACGTGGGGGTTCGTATTGCACGGGGCGCAGTGGCACCCCGGGGTCATCGGTATCGTGGCGTCGCGGGTGGTGGAGCAAACAGGGCGCCCCGCGGTGCTCATCGCGGTGCAGGACGGCATCGGCAAGGGATCGGGGCGCTCGATTCCCGCCTTCGACCTCCACGCCGCGCTGCAGGCGTGCGGCGACCTGCTCCTCAGGCATGGCGGGCACAGGGCCGCGGCGGGGCTCACCATTGACGCGAGCCAGCTTGATGCGTTCGCCGCGCGTTTCAACGAGGTGGCGCGCGAGCGGCTGACGAGCGACGACCTGGTGCCGCAGATCAGGGTGGACCTTGCGCTGCCGCTCGACGACGCCACCGACGACCTCGAGAAACTGCTGCGCCACCTGGAGCCGTGCGGTATCGGCAACCCGGGGCCGGTCTTCTCGGCGCGAGGGGTGAAGATCGTCGGCGGACCCGATAGAATAGGCGCCGACGGCGTGAAGCTGCGGCTCGCGACGTCGCGCGGTCCGTTGGACGCGGTGGGGTGGGGGCTCGCGCACCGCGTGTCGGAGCTTGTTGCGGCGCGGGGCGGTTCGCTCGAGATCGCGTACAAGCTGGACCGGAATGAGTTCCGGAATACGAGTGTGCTGCAGGCGCAGGTGGTTGATTTCAAGGTGGAAGGCGCGTGAGGATCATCGCCGGTGAGTGGCGCGGCCGCCGACTGGCGGCGCCGGCGGGACGCACGACGCGGCCCACCACCGACCGCGCGCGCGAGGCGTGGATGAGCATCATCACGCCGTCCCTTGCCGGCGCGCGCGTGCTCGACCTGTTTGCCGGGTCGGGGGCGCTGGGGCTCGAGGCGCTGTCGCGCGGCGCGGCCGAGGCGACCTTTGTGGAAAACGAGCCGCGCGCGATGGCCGCGTTGCGCAAGAACGTTGACGCACTCGGCGCGGGAGCCCGCGTGACCATCGTGCGCGCCGACGCCGTGAAGTTCGTGGAGTCGCTCGAGGCCGGGGCGTTCGATGTGGCCTTCGCCGACCCGCCGTACGAGCGCGCGCTGGCCACCGCCGTGGCCGACCGCTGGCTTGCCAGCGCGTTCGCGCACATTCTTGGCGTGGAGCATTCGCCACGCGAGCCGTTGCCCGGGGCCGACGAGACCCGTCGTTACGGGGACACCGCGATCACCTTCTACCGAGACTGACATGCCCAAGGTGGCGCTGTACGCGGGCAGCTTCGACCCCATCACCAACGGACACACCGACCTGATCAAACGGTCGTTGCAGTTCGTTGATCGCCTGATTGTCGCGGTCGCCGTGAACGTGCAGAAGCAGTCGCTGTTCACGGTGGAAGAGCGCGAGGCGCTGATTACCGCCGCGGTCGAGAACGACCCGCGCGTGGAGGTGCGCTCGTTCCATGGATTGCTGGTCGAGTTTGCGCTCTCGCTTGACGTGCCGGTGCTGATTCGCGGCCTGCGCGCGGTGAGCGACTACGAGTACGAGTACCAGATGGCGCTGATGAACCGGCACCTGGCGCCGAGCATGGAGACCGTGTTCATGGTGCCGTCGCTCGACACGACGTACATCAGCGCGAGCCTGGTGCGCGAAGTGGCGAAGTTCGGGGGGGATATTTCGAAACTGGTGCATCCGGTGGTGGCGACGGCGTTGCGGAAGAAGTATGGCGCCTCCCCGTAGCGGAGCGGGGAGGGGGTAGAGGCTTGGCGAGGGGGGATGGGTGCAGTGTGGAGGGACGCGAGGCCGCTCCGAGCAAAGTGATCCCGTCCCCCGTTCCTCTCCCCCTCGCTCGTCCCTGAGCCTCTACCTCCTCCTCGTTCCGACACACCCGTTCCTCTCCTCATACCGTGTCCTTTCTCTCCGACCTCCACTCCCGCGCCTCCGACTCCCCTCGCCGCATCGCATTCGCCGAGGCCGGGGACGGACGCGTGCTCGAGGCCGTGCAGCGGCTGCGGCACCAGGGCGTAGCCATCCCGGTGCTCGTGCTGGACCCTTCGACGCCGGAGACGCACCAGCCGGCGCGCGCCACGGGAGCGGAATGCGTGGACCCGGCGAGCGACCCGCGCGGGGACCGCTTGGTGGAGGCGCTCATCAATGCCCGTGCGCACAAGGGACTCACGCTGCAGGGGGCCGAGCGCCTCGCGCGCGATCCACTCGTATTCGCGCTCTGGCTGCTGCATGAGCGCGGCGTGCACGGGTGCGTGGCGGGGGCGGTGCGCACGACGAGCGAGGTGGTGCGGTACGCGCTCTGGTTGATCGGGCCGGCGGACGGGGTGGAGACGGTGTCGAGTGCGTTCTACATGGTGCTGGCTGACGCGCAGGGGCACGGGCACGGGCACGGTGGAGTGCAGGGGCACGGGCACGGTGTGGGGCAGGGTGCAGGGGGGGGCGTGCTCACGTTCACCGATTGCGCGGTGGTGCCGGACCCGACCGCGGCGCAACTGGCGGACATCGGCATCGCTGCCGCCGCTGGGCGGCAGCGCATCGTGGGCGACGAGCCGCGCGTGGCGCTGCTCTCGTTCAGCACGCGCGGGAGCGCCGATTCGGCGTCGGTGAGGAAGGTGCGCGAGGCGCTCGCCATTATTCGCCGTCGCGCGCCGGGGCTCGTGGTGGACGGCGAGCTGCAGGGCGACGCCGCGCTCGTGCCGGCCATCGCGGCGCGCAAGGCGCCGGCGAACGCCGTGGGGGGCGAGGCCAACGTGCTCGTCTTCCCGAACCTGGACGCCGGCAACATCGCGTACAAGCTCGTGGAACAGCTGGCCGGGGCCCGGGCCATCGGCCCCATCCTGCAGGGCTTGGCACTTCCGGTCTCCGATCTCTCGCGCGGCGCTGGCCCCGATGCCATTTTTGACGTGGCGGCCATCACCGCCCTGCTGTCGCGCGCGCCATCCGAAGGGCGCACGTACTGAGGGTTCCCACCTCCTGAGGACGCACCCGTCATGAGCTTTACGGTCAAGAAGGCAGGCGACGTCACGGTCTTCGAAGTCGAGGGCACCTTGATCGTCGGCAATCGCCAGGAGCTGAAGCAGAGGGTGATCGACGAAATCGAAGGCGGGGCGCGCAAGGTCCTCGTGGACTTCGAGAAGACCACGTACATCGACAGCTCCGGGCTCGGCGTGCTGGTGTCGCTCGCGAAGAAGATCCGCGAGACCGGCGGCGACCTGCGCCTCGCGAACCTGAACGACGACCTGCAGACCCTGTTCGAGCTGACGAAGCTCGACACGCTGTTCCAGATCTCCGAGAACCGCGCTCGCGCACTCGAGAGCTTCTGAATGGGGCAGGGCCCCCAGTCGCTCGAGCTCGAGATCCCGAGCGACGTTGGCTACATCGAGGACGTGGTGGCGGAGGTCGTGCGCCGCTGCGAGGCCGCGGCGTTTCCCGGACGGCACGTCGCGTTCCACATCCCGGTGGCGGTGACCGAGGCGCTGTCCAACGCCATTTTGCGCGGCAACGCCGAGGACACGGCCAAGTCGGTTCGCGTGCGCGTCCTGGTGGACGCCCGCGCACTGGTCGTGGAGGTGGAGGATGACGGGGCCGGATTCGACCTCGAGGCATGCACGCTCGATCCCACCACGAGCGACAACCTGGGGCGCGAAGACGGGCGCGGCCTGTTTCTCATGCGCTGCCTGATGGATCACGTGGAGCAGTTCCGCGCGCGCGGCAACGTGGTGCGCATGACGCTTCACCGCCGGTCGAGCGACGACCGCGCCGCGTGAGCGCCGCCACGTGAGCGACCTCGACGCCGTCCTGTGGGCATTTCGCGAGGCCACCGGATGCCCGGCGTCTGTCTGGGCGCAGAGAGCGCCGCAGGAGCCGCTTCAGATCGAGGGGGGCGACCCGGGCGACTCGCCGGCCCCCGGCGCCGACCGCTGCCCGGTCGAAGGGGCGCTGGAGTTCGACACGCCGCGGGGCCTGCAGATCGTGGCGCGCGTTCCCGGCGCCCGCACCGCCTGGCTCTCGGTGGGCCCCAGCGCGGACCCGGCGGCGGCGCGGCTGGGCCTGAAACTGCTGCTCCCCGTGTCGTCGCAGGTGCTGCGGTCGCAACTCGAGGTGAGCCATGCGGCGCAGGATCTCGCCGAGCGCTACGAGGAGATCAACCTCTTGTACTCGATTGGCGAGATCCTCGGGCGCACCGTTTCCCTTGAGGACGCGGCCAAAACGATCCTCAACGAGATCTCCGAAACCGTCGGTGCGCGGCGCGGCGCCATCTACGTGATTGACCGCACGGTCGGGATGTTGCGGCCCGTGGCCGTGCTCGGCGCGGCGGGCGCGCTGGCCGACATCGCGGCCGACGACCCGGTGTCGGTGACAGCGCGCGTCTTCCGCACGCACCACGCGCTGCTCGTCGCCGACGGCGCGATGCACGCGGAGGTCGAGGCGCCCATCCGCCGCGGCGCGATGCTCAGCGTCCCCATCATGTGGGCCACGCCGCAGGGCGGCGTGCCACTGGGCGTGGTGAACCTCTCGGGCCGCCGCGGCGGCCAGCCGTTCACCGCGAGCGACCAGAAGCTCGTGTCGGCGATCGCCACGCAGGTGGGCACCACCATCCAGAACACGCGGCTCGCGCGCGCCTCCGCAGAGCAGGCGGAGCTGACGCGCGAGATGCTGCTGGCGCACGACCTGCAGATGAAGCTGCTGCCGCCGCCGCAGTCGCTCGCGCCCACGGCGGACTGCGCGGCCCGCGTGGCGCCGGCCGAGAGCGTGGGCGGCGACTTCTACAACCTGTTCCAGCTTGGCGACGGGCGTGTAGGCGTGCTGATTGGCGACGTGTCGAGCCACGGCTATCGCGCGGCGCTCATCATGGCGCTCGTGATGAGCGCCACCGCGATCCACGCACGCGGCACGAGCGACCCGGCGGCGACCATCGGCGCGCTGCTCGTGTCGCTGGCCGACGAGCTGCGCGAGACCGAGATGTTCATGACGGTGTGCTACGCCATCATCGACACACGCGCCGGCCGGCTGACGTGGTGCAACGCCGGGCACCCGCATGCCTTCGTGGTGCATGCCAATGGCGAGGCCACGCGGCTCGCCGCCACGGACCCGCCGCTGGGACTGGTGGACGACGCGCCGCACGCGGCATCGCGTGCCTGGCACGCGGACGACGTGCTGGTGCTGTTCACCGACGGCATCAGCGACGCGCGCGGGGCGCAGAAGAAGCGTCTCGGCGAGCGTGCCGTGCTGGATGTGGTGACCGCGCGGCGCGCCGACGCGGCCTGGCGCATCGTGGACGGCGTCTTCGCGCTCGTCGAAGGGCACATGGGCGCGATGCCGCCGCGGGATGATCAGGCGCTCGTCGTGCTGCGGACGACAGTGCAGTCAGAGGAAAAGTGATGGCAGATGGCAGAGGGCAGAGGGCAGAATGCGGTCAGTCGATCCGTCCGCGGAGCGAGCCCTCGTTGGCCTCTGCCTTCCGCCATCTGACGTCTGCCTTCAGCAAGCCATGAGTTCATTCCCGCCCCCTCGCAAGCGCCTCGGCCAGCACTTCCTCACCGATCCGCGGATTCTCGGGCGCATCGTGGACGCGCTCGCACCCACGGCTGACGAGACCGTCATCGAAATCGGGCCGGGACGGGGTGCCCTCACCGACGTGCTGATGCAGCGTGCCGGGCGCGTGATCGCCATCGAAGTTGACCGTGACCTCGCATCGCGGCTGCGCGAACGCCACGCGGACGATGCCCGGCTGACGGTGATCGAGTCGGACGTGCTCAAGGTGGACTTCGGGACGGTGGTCGGTGGGCCGTACGTCCTGGCGGGCAACGTGCCTTACAACATCACGACGCCGATCATGTTTCACGCCCTCAGGCGACCGCGCCCGCTGCGCGCGGTGTACCTGGTGCAGCGAGAAGTGGCAGAGCGCGTGGTGGCGCCGCCCGGCAGCGAAGCATACGGTGCGCTCTCGGTGAACGTGCAATCGGTGGCCAATGCGGAGCTCGTTTTCAGGGTGCCGGCGGGCGCGTTTCAGCCGCCGCCCAAGGTGGAGAGCGCGGTGCTGCGCATCACGCCGCGTCCCGATCCGGTGCTCGCGGAGGCCGAGGAAGATGCGTACCGGACGCTCGTTCAGGCGGCGTTCGGCCTGCGGCGCAAGCAGCTGCGGCGCGTGGTGCGCACGGTGTGCAACCTCGGAGCAGACGCCGCCGACCGTGTGGTGACCGCCGCCCGCCTCGATCCCGAGGCGCGACCCGAGGTGCTGTCCCCCGAGGACTTCGCGCGCCTGCTGCGCGCCAGCCGCTCGTAGCTGGCGACGGAGCCGACACGACGGTCTGACTCGGCCGTCCGCTCGGGCAGGCAGGCCGCTGGCGAGGGCCTTCGCAATCTTGGCCTCGGTCGGGCGAGGTGGTACCGTTCGGTCATGCGGGCGTTCACCGATTGCCGATTCGTCGTGGTTGATGTCGAGACCACCGGGACCAGCCACGGGCGTGGCGATCGAGTGACCGAGGTGGCGGCGGTCGTGGTCGAGCAAGGTGCGATCACCGATGGATTTCACTCGTTGGTGAATCCCGGCCGGCCGATTCCCTGGCGCATCACGGCGCTGACGGGAATCTCCGATGCGATGGTTGCCGACGCTCCCGCGTTTGGGGAGATCGCCGCCGACTTGGCGTGCGTGCTGCGCGAACGGACGTTCGTGGCGCACAACGCGCCGTTCGACTGGGGCTTCCTGGGGATGGAGTTCGCGCGCGCCGGAACGCCGGAGGCGCTGCCAGGCACGCCCCTGTGCACGGTGCGGCTTGCACGGCGGCTGCTGGCGCACCTTCCGCGTCGCAATCTCGACTCGGTGGCGATGCACTACGGGGTGGCGATCGAGAGCCGGCACCGGGCGCTGGGCGATGCGCGCGCCACGGCCCAGGTGCTGATGCGACTACTGCGCGACTTGGAAGGGCAGGGGGTGGACTCCATGGAGACCCTGCAGACCTGGATGGCGCGGCGTTCCTACGCGCGAAAGCGGCGCAGCGCGCTGCCGCGTTGGGTAGACGACCGCGCACTCGGGCCCGGGGCGTAGCGCTCCCCGCAGCCGGTCTCGTCCCGCTAAATTACCCGCATGACTCCGCCCACACCCCTCGTCCAGACGCGACGCGTCGGGCGCTACACCGTCCACGCCCTGCAAGCCGGCGCGCAGCGGCTCGACGGCGGCGCGATGTTTGGCGTCGTGCCGAAGCCGCTCTGGGAGAAGAAAATCCCCGCCGACGCGCGCAACCGGATTCCCATGGGCATGCGCTGCCTGCTGATCGAGCACGAGTCCGGCCTGGTGCTCGTCGACACCGGAGCGGGGAACAAGGAGACGCCGAAGTTTCTCGACATCTATGGGATCGAGAACGATGGCGCCGGCCAACGCACGATGCTTGAGGCGGCGATCGTCGCGGCCGGGTTCAGGGCCGAGGACATTGCGCTGGTGATCAATACGCACCTGCACTTCGACCATGCGGGGGGAAACACCGCCGTGGAGCAGGGCGGGCGCGTGGTGAACGCGTTCCCGAACGCACGGTTCGTGGTGCAAGCGGGCGAGGTGCACTACGCGCTGCACCCCAACGAGCGCACGGCGGCGTCGTACTTCCCGCGCAACTGGGAGCCCATCCGCGACCTGGGGAAATTGGATCTCGTCGAAGGCGCCAAGGAGATCGTGAAGGGAATCAGCACGCTGCCGACGCCGGGGCACACGCCGCATCACCAGAGCATCGTGATTGACGGCGGCGGCGAGGTGGCGTGCTTCCTGGGCGACCTGATCCCGACCCACGTCCACATGCCGCTGCCGTGGATCATGGGCTACGACGTGGAGCCGCTGCGGACGCTGGAAAGCAAGCGGGCGCTCCTGTCGACGGCGCTCGCCGAGAAATGGCTGCTGATCTTCGAGCACGACGCGTCGGTGGCGTGGGGGTACGCGGGGCATGATGGGAAGAACTACTACTGCGAAACTGCGACGGAACGGGGAGGAGGTAGAGGCTAGGGGACGGGGGACGGGAGGCGGAACGGGGAGGGAGGTCATAGGCGGGCCGCGGTCTCGTCCTCGTTCCTCACCCCGTCCCTCCTCGCCGAGCCTCTACCCCCTCCTCGTTCCGAACCAAGTCTTGATTGCACACCAACTTATCCCCGTTGACTTCACCGTAGCGTGTAGCTAGCTTCATAGGACAACTAGCAAAGTGGGCGTGCGATTGTGCGCCCCACCCGTCCGCCACCGGTGCTTGCGCCGCGTGTGCTACCGGCGTCCCGAGAGCGGCAGCGAGCACCTGGTGGTGCGCGCGTGCTGTCTGTACGCGGACCCGGAAACAACGGGTTCGCGTTCTTGTTTTTCCCCGTCCGAGGTACCGAGACATTCAGGACACCACCAAGCGGCCGCCACGCGTCAACCGGCAGATTCGCATCAGCCCAGTGCGTGTGATCGGGGCCGATGGCTCACAGCTCGGCATCATGGAAGTGGACGCGGCCCTCGCGTCCGCCGTGGAGCAGGGGTTCGACCTGGTTGAGGTGGCCCCGCTCGCCCGTCCGCCGGTGGTCCGCATCATGGACTACGGCAAGTACAAGTTCGAGATGGCCAAGCAGGCGAGGCAGGCCAAGAAGAAACAGCACATCATCCTGCTCAAGGAAGTGAAGTACCGGCCCGGGATTGAGGACCACGATTTCGACACCAAGACGCGCCATGCGCGGCGGTTCCTGGGCGAGGGCAACAAGGTGAAGGTGACGTTGATGTTCCGCGGCCGGCAGATTGCCCACCCCGAACTGGGGCGGGCGGTGGTTGACCGAGTGGCAAGCGAACTTGCGGACGTGGCAAAGGTGGAAGTAGATGCCCGGCTCGAAGGCAAGTCGATGACCATGATTCTCACGCCGAAGTAAACGAGGCTGGCATATGCCGAAAATGAAGCGACACTCAGGCGCGAAGAAGCGCTTTTCCCTGACGGGGACGGGCAAGGTGCGCCGCCTGAAGGCCTACAAGAGCCACATCCTGACCAAGAAGACCGCCAAGCGGAAGCGCAACCTGCGTCGCGCCGCCATCGTCGCCACGAACGGCGAAGCGAAGAACATCAAGCGCCTGCTGTCGGCCTAAGGAGAGACCATGCCCCGCGTAAAGAGCAATCCGGTTCGCCTGCGCCGAAAGAAGCAGGTGATGAAGGCCGCCAAAGGCTACTACGGCGCCCGCAGCAAGCTGTGGGGGCCGGCCAAGGAAGCCGTCGAGCGCGCCTGGCGCTACGCCTATCGTGACCGCAAGAACAAGAAGCGCGAGTTCCGCCGCCTGTGGGTCATCCGCATCAACGCGGGGGCCCACCTGCACGGGCTGAACTACTCGAACTTCATCAGCGGCCTCGCCAAGGCCGGGATCGAGATCGATCGCAAGGTCCTCGCCGATATCGCGGTGATGGATCCGGTGGCGTTTGCCGCGCTCGCCGACAAGGCCCGCGCCGCGCTGACCGCCGCGTAAGCAGCAATTCAGCAGTCAGGACCGGCAGGGGGGCCTCGGCTCTCCTGCCGGTCTGACATTGGGAAGACAGATGGGAGATGGGAGATGGGCGATGGGAGACCGCGGCTATGCTGTTCGCCCTGCAGTCAACTGCGCCGCGCCTCCATACCCTGCTCGCCGCCGCCCCGCCGATGCTAGATTTGTCCATCTCCAGTCTCCCATCTCCCGTCTCCCGTCTCCCGTCTGCCTCTCCATGACCCTAGACGAGTTCAAGTCCGCTGCCGACGCGCTGCGCAGCGACGGCCCCGCGCAGGTGGCCGCCGCCGCCACCCTCGACGCCTGGACCGAGGTCCGCAACCACCTCGTGGGGCGCACGAGCGGGCGGCTCTCGGAGTTGATGACGGCACTCGGCACCCTCCCCAAGGAGGATCGTCGCGAGGCGGGCCAGCAGGCCAACGCGGTGAAGCAGGAGCTTGAGGCGCTGCTCGACGCTCGGCACGCCGAGTTGGCGCGCGCGCAACAGCAGGGGCCAGCCATAGATCGCACCATGCCTGGCCGCGCGTCGTGGCAGGGGACGGTGCACCCGGTCTCGCTCGTCATTGACGAAGTCGTCGAGATCTTCCGCGAGCTGGGCTTCACCATCGCCCTCGGTCCCGAGGCCGAGCACGCCTGGTACAACTTCGGCGCGCTCAACTTTCCGGCCGACCACCCCGCCATGGACCTGCACGACACGCTCTATCTCGATGAGCTGGTGCTGCGCACGCACACGTCGCCGGTGCAGGTGCGCACGCTGCAGCAGTATCCGCCGCCCATCCGGATTCTCGCGCCGGGCAACGTCTACCGCGCCGACCCATTCGACGCGTCACACGCGCCGATGTTCGCGCAAGTCGAGGGGCTCGTGGTGGACGAAGGGATCACCTTTGCCGACCTCAAGGCCACGCTGACACGCTTCGCCAACCTGTTCTTCGGCGAGACGAAGACGCGGTTTCGCCCGTCCTACTTTCCGTTCACCGAACCGTCGGCCGAGATGGACGTCCTGTGCGGCGTGTGCAGAGGGGGCGGCTGCCCGGTTTGCAAGCAGAGCGGCTGGGTGGAGATCCTCGGTTCCGGCATGGTGCATCCGGCCGTGCTCGAGAACGCCGGTCTCGACAGCGAGCGGTACACTGGGTGGGCATTCGGCATGGGGCCGGCGCGCACCGCAATGGCCCGGCATGGCATTCCCGACATCCGCATCTTGTACGACTCGGATGTTCGCTTCCTGGAGCAGTTCGCCCGATGAACCTCTCCCATGAGTGGCTGAAGGCCTTTGTGCCGCACACGCTCGCCGCCGAGCAGGTGCGCGACCTCCTCACGGCGCACGTGGCGACGGTGGAGAGTTTCGAGCGGCTGCGCGCCGACCTTGCGCCGTTCGTCGTGGCGCGCGTGGTGGAATCGCAGAAGGTCCCCGACACCAAGCTGTCGTTCAACAAGGTGGACGATGGCTCGGGCGAATTGCTCGACGTCGTCTGCGGTGCGCCCGTCGTGAACGTCGGGTCCGTCTATCCGTTTGCCCGCACCGGCACGCCGATGCCGGCGGGATTCACGATCGAGAAGAAGAAGATCCGCGGCTTCACGTCCAACGGCATGCTCTGCTCGGCGCGCGAACTCGGGCTGGGCGAGGACCACGAGGGGATTCTCGAACTGACGACGGACGCCGCTCCGGGGACGCCGCTCCTTGACGTGCTCCCGCTCGGCGACGTACGCCTGGTGCTCGATGTGCTTCCCAACCGTCCCGACCTGCTGTCGCACGCTGGAGTGGCGCGCGAACTCAGCGTGCTCACGGGGGTCGCGCCTCGAGGGCTGTACGACGCGATGCTCCCGCCCGAGGCGGGGTCGGACGCGCGCGGGGCACCGAGCGGCGGCGTGCCACGCGATCCGCGCGAGACGTCGAGCGGCGGCGCCATTGTGCGACTCGAAGACCCCGAGGGTTGCCCCCAGTATCTCGGCGCCGTCATCCGCGGCATCACGGTGGCGCCAAGCCCGGCGTGGCTGCGTGAGCGAGTGGAAGCGGCGGGGGTGCGGTCCATCAACAACGTGGTGGACGTCACGAACGCCATTTTGCACGGCCTCGGCCAACCGATGCACGCCTTCGATCTCGACAGGCTCGCCGAGCAGACCATCGTGATCCGCCGCGCCCGCGCGGGCGAGAAGATGAGGACGCTCGACGGCGTGGAGCGCGCGCTCACGCCGGAGATGACGATGATCGCCGACGCGAGGCAGAGCATCGCGGTGGCGGGCGTGATGGGCGGGGAGGACTCCGAAGTCACCGACACGACGACGAACCTCTTGCTCGAGGTCGCGTACTTCGACCCGCGCCGCACGCGGCAGACGCGGCGCGCGCTGGGACTGTCCACGGACGCGAGCTATCGCTTCGAACGCGGGATTGATCCGGCCGGGCTGGCCGACGCGATGCGCGTCGCCGTTGCGATGATCACCGCGGTGGCGGGTGGGCGCCAGGGCGGTGGAATCATGGGCGTCGGATTCGAGCCGATGCCGCGCCAGGCGGTGGCCCTGCGACCGTGGCGCGTGACAGCGGTGTTGGGCGCGGAGGTGAGTCGCGCTGACATCGCGAGGTACCTGCGCGGCGTTGGTTTCGCACTCGCCGACGGTGCGGACGGTGCGCTCAGTGTGACGCCGCCCTCCTGGCGACACGACGTGACGCGCGAGGTGGACCTCATCGAGGAAGTCGCGCGGCTGCACGGGTACGACAAGCTTCCCGACACGATCCACGCGTACCGGCCGACAACGGTGCCCGATCATCCCCTGTTCGTGGCCAGCCGTCGGGTGCGCGATGTGTTGGTGGCGGCGGGACTCGCGGAGGTGCGCCCGATGCCGTTTGTGAAGGGCGACGACGCGTCGCACTGGCGCGTGACCAATCCGCTGGCCGAGGACGAGCCGCACCTGCGCGTTTCGGTGCTCGAGTCGCTGGCCCGGCGCGCGGAATACAATCTCTCGCGGATGCACGGAGATATCAGGCTGTTTGAAGTCGGATCGGTGTTTCTCGGGAAAGGGCACGGGCACGGTGTGGTGCGGGGTGCAGGGGAGCTCGCGGAGGAGGTGCGGGTTGGCGTTGTCATCATGGGGGCGCGCTATCCGCGGCATTTTGCCGACGGGGCGCAGCCAGCCATGGATGCGTGGGATGCGAAGGGGCTGGCCGAGCGCACGGCGCGCGCGGCGTTCCCCGGCGCGGCCATCGGCATCGAGCCGGCGGACGAGTCCGCGCTGTGGTCCATCACGGCGAACGGGCGCGCGGTGGGGACGGTGAGCCGCGTGACGCTCGACGCTCCTGTGTGGGCGTCGCCGGCGTTTGGCATGGAGATCACGCTGGGTGCGATGCCGGTGGCCTACGTGGCAAAGCCGGGGGAGTCGACGCACGCCGGCGTGGGTCCGGCTGTCGCGCCGCCGGCGCCCGCGGTGCGCTATGTGCCGCTCCCCACCACGCCGGCCGCCGTCTTCGATCTGGCGCTGCTGGTGCGCGACGACCTGAGCGCTGCCGAGGTGGAGCGCGTGTTGCGCACGAGCGGCGGCGACACACTGGAGTCGCTGGTGTTGTTCGACGAGTTTCGCGGCGCGGGCGTGCCCGACGGCATGCGCTCGCTGGCGTGGCGATTGACCTTCCGGCATCCGGAGCGCACTCTACGCGACAAGGAGATTGATGGACGCCGGTCGCAACTGCTCAAGTCCCTGGAGAATCAGCTCGGTGTCAAACCCCGTACGGCCTGACCTCGCCGCCTTCGAGGAGCTTCAGTTCCTCATCTACCAGGTGGGCGAGGAACTGAGCGGCTTTCGCAAGCGCGCCCTCCAGGCAGAGCAGCGCCTGAAAGCCATCGCCTCCGGCGTGCCCAGCGGCTCGCCGCTGGTCGCCGAGGAACGTGTGGCCCAGCTCGAAGCCGAGACCGCGCGGCTGCGCGAGCGGTTGGCCACTGCCGAGTCGCAGACGGCCAAGATGCTCGATCAAGTGCGCTTCCTGCGGCAGCAGCATGTGCTGGAGGCCGAATCATGAGCACCATCAAGCACAGCACGCGCGTGACGATTTGCGGCGAGGACTACACCATCCGCTCCGACTCGCCCCCCGAGCACACCCGCGCGGTGGCGGCGTACGTGGACGCCAAGATCCGCGAGGTGCTGGAAAGCGCCTCGGTGGTGGAATCGCACAAGGCAGCAATTCTGGCGGCGATGCAGATCACGGACGAGCTGTTTGGGGCACGCGAAGGACAGGTCGAGGTTGCGGAGTCGATGAAGACGCTGTCGGGGGAGCTGAGACGGTGGTTGCCGCCGGGAAAACGAGGGGACTCGGAACGGGGGAGGGGGTAGAGGCTAGGGGACGAGGGGCGAGTGCAGGAACGAGATGGAAACGGGGGGATGGTGGCGCAATGCGCCCCATCCCCCCTTGCTCACCCCGTTGCTCCTTGCTGAGCCTCTACCCCCTCCTCGTTCCGTCGCCGTTCCTCGCCCTCCGTTGCGGCCTCTCGCTCGCGTCGGTAGCTTCATAATGCGTCTCGGAGTTCGAGCGCGTAGGTACAAGCGGCCTCGGCAGTTAGCTCACCCCACTGCGCCCCTCTCGTCGGGGCCCGGTCGGACGGGTCATCTGTCCAAGCCACGGTACCCAGCGCGCGTGATGCTCCAGACCGATCACATATAGCGGCTCGGAAGGCGCGCCGCCCCCTGGAGCATAGAAGATGTCGACGACGATTATCGCCCTGATCGTGGGCGGCTTGGTAGCCAGCGCGGTCACGTGGTATGCAGGCAGGAAGCAGGGTGCGGCGGCGGAGCGGGATGCGCGGAATGCCGCGCGCGAGTCCGCGGAGCAGATGTCCAAGCGGATTCTCGCCGAAGCCGAGCGCGATGCCGAGGCACTAAAGAAGCAGGCGGTGCTGGCGGGCAAGGAAGACGTGATGAAGTCCCGCGAGGAGTGGGAGGCTGAGGCGCGCCACCGCCGCGGGGAGATCGAGATCGAGGAGAAGCGCCTGATGGACCGCGAGGGGCAGCTCGACAAGAAAGTCGAGCTGCTGGAGACGCGGGAGCGCGACCTCGGGCGCCGGGCCAGTGACCTCGGCCGCAAGGAAAAGGGCGTGGAGGAGCGGCAGGCCGAACTCGACAAGATCGTCTCGGACGAGCGCCGCCGGCTGGAGCATGTGGCGGGGATGTCGGCGCAGGAGGCCAAGGCCGAACTGATCCGCCGGATGGAGGAGGAAGCGCACGCGGACGCGGCCAACAAGATCCGGGAGATCCGGGAAACGGCCAAACGCAACGCCGACCGCGAAGCCAAGAAGATCGTGGCGCTGGCCGTGCAGCGCATTGCCGCCGAGCACACGAGCGAGATCACGCAAACGGCGGTGCCGCTCCCCAAGGACGAGATCAAGGGACGCATCATCGGGCGTGAGGGGCGCAACATTCGCGCGTTCGAGCTCGCTACGGGCGTGGACGTGATCATTGACGACACGCCGGATACGGTGGTGATCTCGTGCTTCGACCCGGTGCGTCGCGAGACGGCACGGCTGGCGCTGGCGCGGCTCATCGAGGACGGGCGCATCCACCCGGGACGCATCGAGGAAGTGGTGGAGAAGGCGCGCAAGGAAGTGGACGCCGGCATCATCGAAACCGGCGAGCGCGCGGCGTACGATGTGGGGATCCACGGCCTGCACCCGGAGATCATCAAGCTGGTAGGGCGCATGAAGTGGCGCACGTCATACGGACAGAACATCCTCGATCACTCCAAGGAAGTGGCTCACCTGGCCGGCATCATGGCGGCGGAGCTGGGGCTCGACGTGGCGCTGGCCAAGCGCGGCGCGCTGCTGCACGACCTGGGCAAGGTGCTGACGCACGAGCATGAAGGGACGCACGTGCAACTGGGCGTGGAACAGGCGACGAAGTACGGCGAGAGCCCGTCCGTGGTGAACTGCATTGCCGCGCACCACGACGACGTGCCGCACGAGAGCGAGGAGTCGGTGCTGGTGCAGGCGGCCGACGCCATCAGCGGGTCGCGCCCCGGCGCGCGCCGCGAGGCGTTCGAGACGTACGTGAAGCGGCTTGAGGGGCTGGAGAAGATCGCCTCGAGCTATCGTGGCGTGGACCGCGTGTTCGCCATCCAGGCGGGGCGCGAGATCCGCGTGATCGTGAACCCTGACGATGTGGATGATCTGCGGATGCAGTCGCTCACCGACGAGATTGCGCGCCGGGTGGAAGCCGAACTGCAGTATCCGGGCCAAATCAAAGTCGTCGCCATCCGTGAAAAGAGGACCGTGGACATTGCCCGCTGAACTGATCGACGGCGTTGCCGTCGCCAAGCAGGTGCGCGCCGAGGTGGCGCGCGATGCCGCCGCGCTGATCGCGCGCGGCGTGACCCCAGGACTCACCGTGGTTCTCGTCGGCGACGATCCGGCGAGCGCGGTGTATGTGCGCTCCAAGGAGAAGGCGTGCGTCGAGGCCGGCATGAACGGCAAGACGATTCGCCTTCCCGCCGACACGCCGCAGGCCGAGCTGCTGGCGCTCATCGACCAACTCAACGCCGACCCGGCGGTGCACGGCATTCTCGTGCAGATGCCGGTGCCCAAGCACATAGACCCGCAGGCGGTGATCCTGCGCATTTCGGCCGCGAAGGACGTGGACGGCTTCCATCCGGTGAACGTGGGCCGCGTGTGGATTGGCGAAAAGAACGGCTTCGCGCCGTGCACCCCCGCCGGCGTGATGGTGATGCTGGAGAAGGCCGGCGTGGACGTGATGGGGAAGAACGTGGTGGTCCTCGGCCGCTCGAACATCGTGGGCAAGCCCATGGTGTCGCTGATGGTGGCGGCGAGCGCCACCGTGACCGTCTGCCATTCGAAGACGCGGGACCTGCCGTCGGTGGTGCGTGGGGCCGACATCCTGATCGCCGCGATCGGCAAGCCGGAATTCGTGAAGGGTGACATGGTGAAGCCGGGCGCGGTGGTGATTGACGTGGGGATCAACCGCGTGGACGACGCGACCAATGCCAAGGGGTACCGTATCGTCGGCGACGTGGATTTCGCGGCGGTGAGCCAGGTGGCGGGGAAGATCTCGCCCGTGCCGGGCGGCGTCGGACCGATGACCATCGCGATGCTGCTGAAGAACACCGTTCGCGCCGCCGCCCAGGGGACGGGGTGACGGCTCGCCGCGGCAGCGCGCCGCGGCGTGGATCGGCGCCATCGCTTTTTGACGGCGCCGATCGCTCTGATGTACCGGTCGTCGCCTCCCTGCGCGATGCGGCGCCGGGGGAGACGCCCGAGACAGCAGTCCCGGTGGCGGCGCTCACGCAGATGGCCAAGGAGGTCCTCGAGGGGGCGTTCCCGCCGCTCTGGATCCGCGGCGAGGTGTCGGGCTTCAAGCAGCATGGGAACGGGCATTGGTACTTCACGCTCAAGGACGCCACGGCGTCAATCTCGTGCGTGGTCTGGTCGCGCGACACGGTGCGCATCCCCGCGCCGCCGGACGAGGGGATGCAGGTGATGGCGCAGGGCCAGCTGTCGGTGTACCCGGCGCGCGGGCAGATGCAGTTCATGGTCAGGGCTCTCGAGGCCGAGGGTGAAGGGCTGTGGCGCAAGGCGTTCGAGGCGACGCGCGCGCGACTCGAGCTGGACGGCCTGCTCGACCCCGCGCGCAAGCGGCCGATCCCGCGCTTCCCGCGACGCGTGGCGGTGGTGACGAGCCCGGACGGGGCGGCGCTGCACGACATCCTTTCCGTGATCGCGCGGCGCAACGCGTCGGTGGATGTCATTGTGGTCCCGGCGGCGGTGCAGGGCGAGACGGCGCCGGCGTCGCTGGTGGCGGCGCTGGAGCGCGTGTCGCGCTGGCGCGCGGCCGACGTGGTCATCGTGGGGCGCGGAGGCGGCTCGCGCGAGGACCTGTGGGCCTTCAACGACGAAGCCGTGGCGCGCGCCATCGCTGCCTGCGCGATTCCCACCATCAGCGCGGTGGGACACGAGTTGGACGTGACTATTGCCGATCTGGTGGCCGACCTCCGGGCGGCGACGCCCTCGGCGGCAGCCGAGGCGGCCGTGCCGGTGCTCGATGAACTCGTCGAGTGGCTCGCGGCGCTGCGGCACGGGATGACCACGGGCGTGCAGCGGCGGGTGACGCAGGGGCGCCGCGACCTGAAGCGCTGGGCCGGCGACCTCTCGTTGCGCGCCGTGCGCAGCGTCGAGCGCCGGCGATCGCGGGTGCAGCAGCTGGCCGGTCGCATTGACGCGCTGAGCCCGCTCAACACGCTGGCGCGCGGCTACGCCGTGGCGCGCGATACGCAAGGGCACGCGCTCGGGTCGGCGACGGCGTTCGCGGTGGGGCAGGCGTTCGCGCTGGTGCTGCGCGACGGGCAGGTGGATGCGTCAGTCACCGCGGTGCGCCCCGGGGCGCCGCCATCATCGGGAGGAGCGGCCAGATGAGCTTCGAGAAGGACCTTGCGCGGCTGGAGCAGATTGCGGCGGCGCTCGACCGGGCCGACCTCACGCTCGATGAAGCGCTCGCGCTTTTTGAGGAAGGGATTCAACGACTGCGCGCCGCGTCCGACGCACTGGCGGCGGCCGAAGGGCGGGTGACGACGCTCGTGGAGCAAGCGAACGGGGCGCTCGAGGAGCGCGATGCCGACCACTAGCGCCCCTCCCGACTTCTCCGCGGCGCGTGCGCGCGTGGCGCAGGCGCTCGACGCCCTCTGCGACCGCCGCCTGCCGGCCATCGGCGGGCCGGTTGGCGCGGCGATGCGCTATTCGATCACGGGCGAGGGCAAGCGCCTGCGCGCCGTGCTCGTGATGTCGGCGTACGAGGCCTGCGGCGGCGCGAGCGACGTGGCGCCGCTTGCGGCCGCGGTGGAAGTGGTGCACGCGTACTCGCTGGTGCACGACGACCTGCCGTGCATGGACGACGACGATCTGCGGCGTGGGCGCCCCACGGTGCACACGGCGTTTGGCGTGCCGGTGGCCACGGCGGCGGGGATGGCCATGGTGCCGCTCGCGGCGCGCGCGGCGTGGGATGCCGCGCAGTCACTGGGGCTCGATGCGGGGGCGAGCGGCGAGATCGTGCGCGTGCTCATGCGGGCATCGGGGGCGGGGGGGATGATCGGCGGCCAGCTGCTGGATCTCGAAGGCGAGTGCCAGCGGCTCTCCTACGAGCAGCTCGAGCGCATTCACCGCTGCAAGACAGGGGCGCTCATCGAGGCGTCGGTGGAACTGGGCGCGCGTGCCGCACGCGCGCACGCGGGCCTCCTGGTGGCGTTGGGGAGGTACGGCCGCTGCATTGGGCTCGCCTTCCAGATTGCCGACGATGTTCTCGACGTGACCGCGACCAGCGTTCAGCTGGGCAAGACAGCCGGCAAGGACCTCGCCTTCCAGAAGAGCACGTACCCGGCCCTGCTTGGCGTGGACGGAGCCATCGCCCGCGCCGAGGAACTGGTGCAGGAAGGGTGCGGGGCGCTCGCCGACGCCGGGGTGCTGACTCCATCGCTCGAGGCCACCGCCCGGTTCATCGTGGCCCGTCGCTCCTGACACGACGGCGTCCCGGTTCGCACTATAGATTTGTCAGTCATCTTCGCTCCTGCCATGACCGTCCTCTCGCGCATCAACTCCCCCGCCGATCTCAAGGGCCTCTCGTCGCCCGAGCTCAAGCAGCTCGCGGCCGACGTGCGCGACTTCCTCATCGAGACCTGTTCGTTCACCGGCGGCCACATCGGCGCGGGGCTCGGCGTGGTGGAGCTGACGGTCGCGTTGCACTACGCGTTCAACACGCCGAGCGACCAGCTGGTGTGGGACGTGGGCCACCAGGGCTACCCGCACAAGGTGCTGACGGGCCGCCGCGACCGCATGGCGAGCCTGCGCCAGGAAGGCGGGCTGTCGGGATTCCTGAAGCGCAGCGAGAGTGAGTATGACGCCTTCGGCGCGGGCCACGCGGCGACGTCGATCTCTGCCGCGCTCGGCATCGCCACCGGCCGCGATCTCAACCATGATGACTTCAAGGTCGTGGCCATCATCGGCGACGGCTCCATGGGGAGCGGTCTCGCGTACGAGGGGCTCAACAATGCCGGCGCGTCGGACCGCGACATCGTGGTCGTCCTGAACGACAACGAGATGTCCATCGCGCCCAACGTCGGCGCGATGCACCGGTACCTGACGTCGGTGCAGCGGAACCCGCTGTACAACCGCCTGCGCAGCAGGGTCGCTAACATCTTCGAGCAGCACGACAAGGGCAAGGGCCAGATCCACGACATCGGCGCGATCGTGAAACGGTTGGAGGAGAGCGTGAAGGCCTTCCTCACGCCGGGCGTGCTGTTCGAGGAGTTGGGGTTCCGCTACTTCGGCCCCATTGACGGGCACGACATTGACGGGATGATCGAGACGTTCAAGGCGGTGCGGGAGTTCAAGGGTCCGCGCCTCGTGCACGTCATCACGCAGAAGGGGAAAGGCTTCCCGGCGGGGGACCACGGCGAGAAGTGGCACGCGCTTCCGCCGGGCCACGACCCGGCCACCGGCAAGTTGGTCACGACGTCCACGGCCAACGCCAACTGGACCTCGGTGTTCGGGCGTGCGCTTACCGACCTGATGGAAGAGGACCCCACGCTGGTGGCGATCACGGCGGCGATGCCGAGCGGCACCGGGGTGAACCTGGTACAGAAGGCGCACCCCGCGCGGTTCTTCGACGTCGGGATCGCCGAAGGGCACGCGGTGACGTTCGCCGCCGGTATTGCGACGCAGGCGCTACGCCCCGTCATCGCCATCTACTCGACGTTTCTGCAGCGCGGGTTCGACAACATCATCCACGACGTCGCCATCCAGCACCTGCCGGTGATCTTCTGCCTCGATCGCGCCGGACTTGTCGGCGAGGACGGGGAGACGCACGCGGGCCTCTACGACATCGCGTACATGCTGGCCGTGCCGCACATGACGGTCACGGCGCCCGCCAACGGCGCCGAGCTGGTTGGGCTGCTGCGCGCCGCTATGGCGCACCGCGACAATCCGTTCAGCATTCGCTATCCCCGCGATGCATCGCCGGACGTGGTGGGGTTGACGGCAGAGATCCCGGCGGTGCCCTACGGCAGCTGGGACGTCGTGCGAAAGGGGGGCGATTCGGTGGCGGTGCTGGCGGTCGGCACCATGGTGGCGCCGTCGCTTCGGGCGGCCCAGACACTCGTTGCCGAAGGGCTGGATATCACGGTCGTCAACTGCCGCTTCCTCAAACCGGTGGACCAGGTGTTACTGGCCGCGCTGCTGCGCGACCACAGAACGCTGCTGGTGGTGGAAGAAGGGACGGTGGTGAACGGCTTCGGCGCGTACCTCTCCACGCTCGTGGAGCAGATGGAGCCGCAAGTGCGCGTGGTGGCGCACGGCGTCCCCGATCGCGTGGTGTACGCGGCGTCGCGCGCCCGCCAGCTGGCGGAATGCGGACTCGACGCGGCGGGAATTGCCGCCCGGGTGCGTGCGCTGCACGAGGCCGAGGCAATGGCGCGCTGATGCGCATCGGCGTCATCGGACACATCGGCTACAACGGGCTCGATGAGCTCGTGCGCCACCTCGTGGCGCAGGCGCCCGCGTTGGGCCTCGAGCTCGCCTTTGAGCAGGACCTCGTGCCCGTCGCCGGCGGCGGAGTGGACACCCTCAGCGACATGTCCGCGATTGATGCGATGCTCGCCTTCGGTGGCGACGGCACGCTGCTGCGCGCCGCGCGCGTGCTGGGCGGGTCGCCGGCGCCGATTTTCGGCGTCAACCTCGGCAAGCTCGGCTTCCTGACGACCTGCCGCGTCGAGGAGTTCGTCGGGCTCCTGCCGCGGTTCGCCCGTGGCGAGTACACGGCCGAGCAACGCATGACGCTTGAGGCGCAGTGGCACGACGGGCAGGAGGCCGCGATGGCGAGCCTGCGCGCGCTCAATGACGTGGTGCTGCACAAGGGCGGATTTGCCCGCGTCCTCAAGCTCAACCTCACGGTGAGCGGCGAGCGGCTCGGCTCACTGGCCGCCGACGGCATGGTGATCTCCACGCCGACCGGCTCCACCGCCTATTCGTTGTCGGCTGGCGGCCCAATCGTGGATCCGATGCTGGAGTCGATTCTCGTCACGCCGGTGGCGGCGCACACGCTCGCCATGCGACCGCTGGTCCTGCCCCCCGACGCGGTGCTGGAAGTGCAACCGGATGATGCGCCCGAAGAAGTTTTGGTGACGGTGGACGGGCAGGCAGGCACCAGACTGGGGCCCAACCAACGGCTCACCGTTCGCCGGTCGGCCCAGCCGGTGCGGATCGTGCGCATGGACGGCACCGCGTTCTTCGGGCGGTTGCGGGCGAAGATGGGCTGGGGAGGTTTGGCGGAGAGGGATCGCTAGCGGATTGGGGATTGAGAGCTCGGATTGGGATTGCGCGATGGTGATTTGGGGTTGTGATTCTGATGGCGACGGGTGCTGCACACCTTCTCTCCGCTCATTCCGCCTTCGCTTATAGCAGTCGCAGGGATCACCGCTAACCTTGGACCGGGAGGCGCAGAGTCCCGGCACGTGTGATGCGCCGCCCCTCGTCTACCGTCTACCGTCTACCATCTACCCTCTACCATCCGCCGTTTGCTCACCGAACTCCGCATCCGCAACTTCGCCATCATCGACGCCGTGGTGCTGCCACTCGCGCCGGGGCTGAACGTGCTGTCGGGCGAGACGGGAGCGGGGAAGTCCATCATCGTTGGGGCGTTGGGGCTGCTCATTGGCGAGCGTGCCACCGCCGACCTGGTGCGGCCGGGAGCGGACCGGGCCGTGGTGGAGGGGACCTTCGAACTTGGGGACGCTCCCGACCTGCGCGCCCAGCTCGATGAGCGCGGCATTGACTGCGACGACGGCGTGCTGGTGCTCAAGCGCGAAGTCCCCGCGTCGGCCGGCGGCCGGGCGCGGGCATGGATCAACGGCAGTGCCGTCACCGCCTCGGTGCTGGCCGATGTCGGCCGCGCGCTGGTCAACCTGCACGGGCAGCACGAGGCGCAGTCGCTGCTCGACCCGGAGGCCCAGCGGCGCATCCTCGACGCGTTCGCGGGGGCTCAGGCGCAGGCGGCGGCCGTAGCCCGGGCGCACGCGCAACTCGTCGGCGCCCGCCACGCTGTCGCCGACCTGGTGGCGCGGCGCGACGCGGCGCAGAAGCGCGCCGACTATCTGCAGCACGTCGCGCGCGAGATTACCGACGCCCGGTTGGTGGAAGGTGAGGACCAGAAGCTCGACGACGAGGCGCGCCGACTCTCGCACGCGGAGGAGCTGCGCACGCTGGCCGGCGAGTTGTCGGGCGCGCTCGAGGGCGAGGAGGGCGCCGTGCTGGGCACCCTCGGCGCGCTCCAGAAGCCGCTCGCCGCGCTGCAGCGCATTGATCCGTCGGTGGCGCGCCTGCAGGAGCTCTACGACGCGGCGTACTACGCGCTCGAGGAGCTGTCGCGCGAGGCGCTGGCGTACGGCGAGTCCGTGGAACACGACCCTGCGCGGCTGGCCGATGTGGAGCGGCGGCGCGACGTCGTCTTCCGTCTCGTGAAGAAGTACGGCGGCACGATCGCCGCGGCGCTCGAGACGGGGCGTGAGGCGCGAGCCGAGCTGTCGCTGCTCGACAGCGCCTCGCTCGACCTGCGCGAACTCGAGGAACGCGCGACGACGGCCGAGTCGGCGCTGATCGAGGCTGCGCAGGCGCTGAGTAAGGTGCGGCAGAAGGCGGCGTCGCGGCTCGCCCGGGAGGTCGAGGCGCAGTTCCCTGGGCTCGGGCTCGAGGATGGCCGGTTTCACGTGGTGCTCGCGAAGCGCCCGGAGCCGGGAGTCGCTGGCGCCGAGGACGTGGAGTACCGCGTGTCGCTCAACGTCGGGCACGACGCACGGCCGCTGTCGCGGGTGGCATCGGGGGGCGAGCTTGCGCGTGTGATGCTGGCGCTCAAGACCATCCTGGCCGGCGTGGACCGGGTGCCCACGCTCATTTTCGACGAGGTGGACGCGGGCATCGGCGGGAAGGTGGGCCAGCAGGTGGGCGACGCCATGCGCCGCGTCGCCGCGCATCACCAGGTGTTCGCCATCACGCACCTGCCGCAGATCGCATCGCGCGCGCACCACCACATTCGCGTACGCAAAGGCGCCAAGGACGGCGTGACGACGGCCGACATCGAGGTGCTGGACGGCGACACGCGCGTGGAGGAAATCGCCCGCATGCTCGGCGGCGATGCGGACAGCGCCACCAGCCGGGCCCACGCGCGCGAACAACTGGCGTCGGGCGCCAGCAGTGCGGCGTCGAACGCTGCTACCGCCCCCAGACCCGCGGGTACCAGCGCACGGTCAACACGTCGCGCGTGAGGTGCGGCACGCGCCAACCGCGCCCCGACATGGTCTGCTGGTGCTCGTATGTCACGTCGAACGCCACCTGCGCGTGGCCGGCGCGCGCTGTTTCGACGGTGGAGTAGGTGCCGCCGAGCGCGAGGCGCTGTTCCGACCAGTCGGTGCCTGAGGCCCAGAACGTTGCGTCAGCCGCGAGCGTTCCGGCTGCTTCGGGAGCCGTGGTCGTGAGGGCCGTCGCACTCCACGCGTCGGCCGCCTGCTGCGAGAGCGCCCATGTGGCACCGAGCCGGATGTTGCGCGTGAGGGCGACGCGTGGCGTGACCGACACGTCCATGCGTGACCCTGGCGTGCGGGACAACCGCGCCTCGCGATTCGCCGCCACGAGCGGGAAGGGAACTCCGCCCACAACCGGCGCGCCTGCCGGCGGGATGCGCATCGCGAACGCTTGCACCTGCGACTGGTCGATGCCCGCCACGATGGTGACAGAGTATCGGTTGCCGTAGAAGAGATCGGTGAACGACTGCGCGGCGAATCCCTTTCCAGCCTCGCCCGTCACCGGCGCGAACGGCTCGCGAGCGTCGGGCGACGAGCCGCCGCTGAGGCGCAGCGAGGCGCCCACCGCCTGTCGCACCGCGAAGCCGCGAATGCTCGACGTGTCGTGGCCGACCGTCTCGAAGACGCGGTACTTGGCGTGCAGCGAAAGCTCGCCGAGCCCGTATGCATGCACCGTGCGCAGCGGGCGCAGGTGATAACCGTAGAGCGAGTCGGAGAGCAGCGTGGCCAGGTCGCGCGGCGAGAAGAGCGCGGCGCCCGCGGGCCCCTCGGTGCCGATGGCGCCGCTCCCGAAGGCCGAGAACTGGTCGCGGTACCCGAGCACGCGCTGGTTGATGGACTGATGGGCAGCGCCGTTGCTGAGCGGAATGAACGGAAGCCCGTTGGAGTTCTTGCGCCCGCCGTAGAGCTGGTTGAGGGCGGTGGCGAAGCCGGCCGCCGCGCTCACGAGCGATTGTGCCCCGGCCAGGTTTGCGGTGATCGGCGCGCAGCCGGCGCCGGCCGTGTTCGCCTGGCACTGCGCGATGCGCCGCGTGGTCTGCGCTACGGCGCTGTCGAACTGCGCCACAAGCAGGGCGTTGCGGTCGCGGGCGACGGCGTTGGTCCACGCCGGGTTGAACCCCATCGTCCCCTCGGTGCGGCCGGCGTTGAGAATCACGCGCGGCTCAATGGCATGGCTCGCGACGCGCGCCCGCGCGCCGACCAGGAGCCGCGGCCGAAGCCCGAGCTCGACGGCGAGCGGCGTGTCGCCCGACGCGTCGCGCCGCCCAACGGAGAGCGCACCGAGTGACGCATCAAATGCCAGTACGGCGGAGAGCGCCGAGACGAGTGGCGCGGCGGCGGCGAGGCGCGCGTCGTACCGTCCGTTCCAGGACGCGGCGCTGGCGCTCGCGCCAAGCGGGCGCAGCTTCCGGTCCGCGTCATACCGCTCGTTGGCGCGATCCCACTGCAGGCCAACGCTGGTGCGCAGCACGCCGGCGGGAAGCGTGGCGGCGTCGTCGCCGAAGCCGAGCGCGCGTTGCGCCGCCGCCGGATGCGCGGTGGCCAGCAGCGCTAGCGTGGCAGGCAATGCAAGCGTGACGAGCGTCCGTCGGGCCATCATCAATGGGCGATGGGAGGGGGAACCCGCTAAGTTTGGCATGACTCCAGCAACCCAGAAACCTAATGCGCGAACCTTCGCTTCCGAGCATCCCTTGGCAGGTCACCGGCAACCACTGGGTGTCGCTCCCATGCGTACACCCCGTGGACGGCTCGGTTCACGCCCTGGGGATCCTCCACCGCGGGGCGCGGTCGGCCGTGGAATTTGCCGGAAGCGCGGGCTTTCTCTCTGGTGATGGTCCGGCGTTGGCCCGGCCGGTGCTTGCAGTGGATGGCGAGCGCATCGAACTCGCCAAGGGCGGAATCGCGTGGGAGCGCGCTTCGCACTGGCTGCCGACCTTTACGGCGTCCGTGGGCGACCTGATCATCCGGGGGACGCTGTTCGCGCCGTACGGACTGGACGCCGACATCGCCGGCGCCGTGTATGCCCTGGCGGTAGAGAACCGGGGCGGCACTGAGCGCCGGGTGACGTTGTCGCTCGAAGGGACGCTGGGACACCGGCAAGTGCGGGTGCGCACGCCGCGTGCGCTGGAGGATGCGCCTCGCATCAGCGAGGGCGCCGCCGGCACGGTGGTGCTCGATGGCGCAAGTGCGCCGGGGTTCGCGGCGCTTGCCATCGCGAGCGATGAGGATGCGGCAGTCACGGTGCGCGACGGCGCCGCGCCAGGCTATGTGCTCGAGCGCGCCTTCGTGGTGGCGGGCGGTGCGCGCGTCGAGTGCGCGTTCTACGTCGGGGCCGGCCCCGAACGGGACGGAGCACAGGCGATCGTGAGCGTGCTGCGGCGTCGTGGCTGGCGGGCCCTGCTCTCGGCCACGCGCGAGGCGCTGCGCACCCTGGAGCAGAGCACCGGCACCGAGTCGCTGGATCTGCTCGTCAACCGTAACCTGCTGTTCGCCTACTTCTACGGCGTCGCGCGGGCCCTCGACGATGCCCAGTACTACCTGGTGCGAAGCCGCGCGCCGTGGAACCCGAGCGGTGTGACCATTCGCGACTGGGAAGCGCTGTGCTGGACCATTCCCGCGGTGCAACTGGCCGATCCGCCGCTGGCGCGCGAGCTGATCCTGCGCGCATGCGAGCTGCACGGCTATGCGCCGGGACAGGGGATCCACTACTTCGACGGCACGCTGTTTGAGCCCGGCTTCACGCTCGAGGGATGCGCCGCGTACGCCATCGCCGTGGACCGCTACATCCGCGACACCGGCGACGATCGCGTCGTCGAGGAGCCGGTGCTTGCCGACACGCTGTATGTG
This sequence comes from uncultured Gemmatimonadota bacterium, assembly GCA_947085385.1. Classification (GTDB taxonomy): domain Bacteria; phylum Gemmatimonadota; class Gemmatimonadetes; order Gemmatimonadales; family Gemmatimonadaceae; genus PNKL01. The sequence goes on from CAMTWA010000006.1 coordinate 29,046, forward strand.
TCGAGCGACGACCTCGCCGCGCGGCGCGACAAGGATCACCCGCTCTATCACACCGAGGTGACCCTTGGCGGCGGACGCGCGCCAGCGCCGTTCACGCTGCACGGCAACGCCGTGGTGGCCTATGCGCTGGACTGCCTGAAACGCACGCTGGATGAGGAGGCGGTGAAGGGGCTGCAGGATCCCGAGAGCGTGCGAGCATCCCTGCGCCGCCATTTCGCGCCGGGCGGCGCCAAGTCGGCGTTCGTGTCGGCGAGCGACCTGCGTGGGACGGTGAGCGAGGCGGATGATCCGGTGGGGTCGGCGCTGTGGCTGCCGCTGTACGAGGCGGTGGAGCGCAGCGATTCCACGTATCGCCGGACGGCCAAGAAGGTGAACGACCCGGAGCATCTCGCGCAGCAGCTCGCACGCCTGATGGGGCCGGACGCGGGCGACGTGCTCGAGTGGCTCCGCCGCGCGCCGCTCTCGCTCGGCGTCGCAGCCGAGCGCGTGGACGCCGAGGGCAATGCCACGGCCGGCGGCGGCGATGCGGCGCTCTCGGGGCTGCTGGCGTACGCCACCTGGTTCGCGGTGCACGCCTTCGGCGTGCGGGCATGATTGCCGACGACGCCCGGCGTCATTTCGCCGCGGCGTTCGGTGGCGAGCCGACCCTCGTGGCATCGGCGCCGGGCCGGGTGAACCTGATAGGCGAGCACGTGGACTACAGTGGTGGCGAGGCGCTTCCCATCGCCATCCATCGGCGCACCGCCGTGGCCGTGCGATTGCGCGACGGTGCCAGGGTGACGCACATCAACTCGGGCGGCACCGGGGGCGTGCTGAAGATCGATCACACTCGGCTCGCCCGGCGGCGCAAGTGGACCGATTACCCGTCGGGGGTGCTCGATCAACTCGTCGGCGCCGGCGTGGACGTGCCCGGCCTGGACGTGGCGCTGGCGAGCGACATTCCCTCGGGCAGCGGGCTGAGTTCGTCGGCGGCCCTGGAGATCGCATTCGACTTCGCGGTGCGTTCGCTGCTGGGGCTCGATACCGACGCGATGGCGCTCGCGCTCGAGTGCCAGCGTGCCGAACGGCAGTTTGTCGGCGTCCCGTGCGGCGCCATGGACCAGCTGGCAGCGGCGTGCGGGCGCAAGGGCCACGCATTGCACATGCAGTTCGCTCCCGTGCAGGTGCGCGCCGTTCCGTTTGCCGAGCCGGTGCTGGTGGTGGACACGTGCGTGCCGCGCGGCCTTCGCGCGTCGGCGTACGGGGAGCGCGCGGCGGAATGCGCGACGGCGCTCGCGGCCATCCAGCGGGTGGCGCCCGAGGTGCACGCACTCGCGAAGGCGACCATGGCACACGTCGAAAGCGTGGAAATGAGCGACGTGGCGCGCCGCCGCGCGCGGCACGTGGTGGCCGAGTGCGAGCGCGTGCGGCAGGTCGTGACGGCGCTTGACGGCGGGGCGCGATTTCCGGGCGAGCTGGCGCTTGCCTCGCACGTCTCGTTGCGCGGCGACTACGAGTGCTCGTCGAGGGAGCTCGACTGGATTGTGGACTTCGCCATGCGCCAGCCGGGCGTCACCGGCGCGCGGTTGACCGGCGCGGGGTGGGGCGGCTGCGCCGTCGTCTTCGGCGAGTCCGGGGCGCTCTCGGCGCTACAGGAGTCGCTGCCGAGCGAATACGCCACGGCGCTCGGGCGCCGGCCGCGGACGTGGATGGTCACGGCGGATGAGGGCGTGAGGGTTGAAGTCTGAGGGTGGTCCGGGGGAGGGTGATGGCAGATGGCAGATGGTAGATGGTAGACTGGGCACACCTGGTTGCCCGTGATCGCCGTCCTGAGTATGATGCGTGGCACGCGGGAATAGCTCAGTTGGTAGAGCACAACCTTGCCAAGGTTGGGGTCGCGGGTTCGAGTCCCGTTTCCCGCTTCTTGAGAGAAACAACAGAGAGACAGCAGAGAGACAACAGAGAGACAACAGAGAGACAACAGAGAAACAACAGAGAAACAACAGAGAAACAACAGAGAAACAACAGAGAAACAACAGAAGGGCGGGGGGCGATGAGCCTTCCCGCCCTTCGTGCCCTCCGTATGATTATCATGGATCGGAATCGCGGATCCGAATCGCTGATCCGAATCCGAGCTCAGCATCCGAAGTCGCAGTTCCCGCCGGGGTGGCGAAACTGGCTAGACGCGAGGGACTTAAAATCCCTTGGGGGTAACCCCATCCGGGTTCAATTCCCGGCCCCGGCATGCTGTTCTGAAGTGCAACCAGCGGACTGGCGCTGTTGCGCCAGTCCGAATTCCCTGCGACCGACCGCAGGCCTGACGTTCGAGATCCCCATGACCCTCGCCACGCAATGGCTCGACAACACGCGCGCCGTCATGAGCGCCATCGAGCAGACCCAGCAGGACAACATCAAGCAGGCCGCGCTCGTGATGGCCGACTCCATCGCGGCCGGCCGCTGGGTGCATACCTTCGGCTGCGGCCACGCCACCATTCCCGTGGAGGAGATGTATCCGCGCATCGGCGGCTTCGTCGGCTTCCACCCGATAATCGAGCTGCCGCTCACCTTCTTCACCCACATCACCGGCGAGATGGGGATCCACCAGTTCCTGTTTCTCGAGCGCGCCGAGGGCTTTGGTGTCGAGATCATGAAAGGGTACAACTTCGACGCGCGCGACACGATGTGGATCTTCTCGCACACGGGGATCAACGCGGTCAACATTGACATCGCGCTCGAGTCAAAGAAGCGCGGCATGTCGGTCGTGGTGTGCGGGTCGGCCGCCGAGGGGAAGGGCAAGATCACCCGCCACTCGTGCGGCAAGACGATCTTCGACCTCGCCGACATCGTCATTGACACCTGCGTGCCGGCCGTGGACGCCTCCGTCGAGCTCAAGAACCACGTCGACAGGATCGGGCCGCTCTCCACCATGGCCTTCGTCACCACCGTCTGGATGACGATCGCGACGGTGGCGGAGATCCTCGCCGATCGCGGCGTGCACCTGCACATCCACCCGTCGCACAACGTCCCCGGCGATACGACAGCGCGCGAGCGGCTCGACGCCGCCCTCGCCGAGTACAAGCGACGGGTGGCGCTGATCTAGAGCGACGCAACTACCCAGCGGCCGTGCGTCGTTTGAAGGCCCTCATGGCGGCCATCGCGACGCCGAACTGCAGCGCGAGGCAGGCGCCGAGGTAGAGCGGTAGATACCCCGGGCCGACCCAGTCGGAGAGCACGCCCACCAGGTAGTTGATCCCCATGTTGCCGAGCAGCGCAATCACCAGCACCACGCTGAACGCCGTTCCCGAGATGGCAGGGTAGAGATCAGCGACGTAGCCGAGCAGGAGCGGAAAAGCCGCGGCCAGGCCGACGCCCAGCACGGCGAGGCCCACCGCCGCTCCTGCTGCACCAGAGGCGGCGTGTATGATCCCGATGCCAGCCGCCGAGAGTGCCATGCTGGCATACAGCACCCGGTCACCAGGCACTCGGCGCAGCACAGCCGCGAGCGCGAGGCGCGCGACCGTCATCCCCCCGACGAACGCAGACAGGCCAAAGAGGGCCTCGCGCGCAGGCAGGCCGCGCGACGATTGCAGGTAGGTGGTGGTCCAGTTGTTCACCACCCCCTCGAGCCCGCTCTGCAATGCGAGGGTGACGGCAATCAGGAGCAGCCCGCCGTCGCGCACCAGGCGCACCCCCTGCGCGAGCGGGAAGCCCTGCGCCTGCTTTGGCGCCGGAAAGACGATCAGAGCGAAGTAGAGCACCGGGAACAGCAGCGCGGCGCCGACGCGCGACAGGACCACGTCGTACGCTACGCCCTGCAGTGCCCCCAGCAGCACCGGCATGCCGAGCGCACCGAGCCCGAAGAAGACGCCGAGCAGGCTGAGCCTGGCGCCGCGCTCTCCAGCGGAGATGTCGGCGACCAGCGCGTTCGTGCCCCCGTTCAGGACGCCACCGCCGAATCCGATGGCGAGAATCGAGAGCCGCAGCGTGCCCACCGAGGACGCGAACGCGAGACCCTCGAGTCCGGCGATCATCACGAGTGCGCTGGCCACCAGCAGCAGCTTGTAGCCGAACCGGTCCACGAAGGGTCCGAAGACGACCGAACCGGCGAGCACGCCAAAGGGCAGGATCGAAACGAGCGCACCGCTGGCGATGCTATCGAGCTGGAACCGGTCGGCGATCGCCGGCAGCAGCGAGCCCATGGAGAGCAGGGCCACGCCGAAGAAAAGCATGCCGATGCAGGCGGCGGTGAAGACCAGCGGCTTCCGGTAGGTCATCTCGGCGTTCCTCAGTCCGCCGCCGAGGCGGCGCGCAGGGCGAAGTGACCGGCCCCGTGCATCGCGGCCGTGCCCTCGAGCGAAGAGGCGACCAGCTCCACCTGCGTGATGCTGATCGGCTGGGCCCAACGGCGCGCTTCGCGCGCGATGTCGGGCAGGAAACGCGTGGCCGGGCCGAACACGCCGCCACCGAAGACGATCCGCTCCGGGTTGAAGAGGCTCACGAGGTTGGCCGTCGCCATTCCCCACAGCTCGATGGCGCGCGAGAGCGCGGCCACGGCGATCTCGTCGCCGGAGTCGTATGCGCCAAAGATGTCATGCGAGGTCAACGCGCCGGGGTCCACGGCCCGGAGCGCGCCGGCGTAGGCGGGGCGTTCGTCCAGGAGTTCGCGCGCGCAGCGGGCGATGCCGTCGCCGGAGGCGTAGTACTCGAAAGCGCCGCAGGCGCGAAACTTCTCGTCCCAGGGACGGTCGAGCGCCAGCCAGCCGATGGCGCCCGCGATGTCGTGTGCGCCGCGCAGCACGCGGCCGTCCATGAGGACACCGGCGCCAATCCCCGTGCCGACGGTGAGGAAGATGGCGTTGCGGCAGCCGCGGGCGGCGCCGTGCCAGGCCTCGCCCATGATGCAGCAGGCGCGATCGGCCTCGATGACCACGGGGACGTCTTCGTACGAGAGCGACGCGCGAATCTCGTCGCGCAGGGGATAGTCGTCCCACCCCGCGATGTTTGGTGCCCACACACGGCCGGTCCTTGAACGGGCGATGCCCGGCACCGACACGCCAATGGCGGAGACGCTGGGGGCCTTGGACATCAGCCGATTGACCGAGGCAACGACCATGGAGCCCACATCGCCGCCGCCGCGGCCCTCGAGGAGTGCATGATCCTCTGCGATCACGACGCCGTTGGAATCAAAGACGGCCCCGGCGAGCTTGGTCCCCCCAAGGTCGAGTCCGATGATTGCCATGTCTGGTGCCTCGCGCGAGCGACTGGGCCGGTTGAGGGGGGCGCGGGGAAGTTACGGTGTCTGTGGGGAGGTGTCACGGGCGGGAATGCAGACGGCGGACGGCAGACGGCGGACGGCAGACGGCAGATGGCGACGGACCGCAACGACAACGGCCGCCGGGCAACGCCCGGCGGCCGTTGTCGCATTTCTCGGAGCAGACTACGGAATGCGCAGCGTCACGAACAGCGAGTCGCCGGTCAGTACGTTGTTCACCATCCTGGAACCGACGGTCACCGTTGCCGAGTCGCGGATCACCGCGTCCCCGAACGGAATGGCATACAGCTTGTACATACCGGTCGGCACCGCGCGGAACTGCCACGTCCCCGTGGCCGACGCCGAGCCCACCTGGCCCGGCACCGTCATGTTGATGCCCTGCAGGTAGACGGTCGTGTTCAGCACGCTCCTGCCGGGGGTGCTGCTTGTCACCGAGCCGAATACCTTGCCAGGGGTCGCGGAACGGCTGGCGACGGAATTGGGAACCGTGGCCGAGAGCACATAGCTGGTTCCCGGGCGCGTCGGCGTCGCGGTGCCGCCGTACGGTTCGAGCGCCAGCGTGAGGAACGAGTAGTCCTGCGGCTTGACATTCAGCGCCTTCATGTCGCCGCGCACCTGCGCTTCGATGATGCCGACACTGGTGTACCACTTGCCCGTGCCGAGGTCGGCGTCGTCCAGCGGCTGGTTCTCCGGCACCGGCGACAGGATGCCGCCCACGCGGGTGGCCGTTCCGGTGCGCTCATCCACGAGCCATGCGGCATAGCGGAAGCCGGCCGGCGGGCGGATCATGTTGCGGACGCTCAGGCGGATCTGGTCGCCCCAGAAGTTCGCGTTGACCACGAAGGCCGACACGCTGAAGGGCAGGCGATTGGCCGTTGCCAGCGCGAACGAGCCAAAGACGCTGCTCTGTACCGCATATGTCGTCCCGGTCCTGTATCGGAACTGCAGGAAACCGGTGCGCCCACTGCCAATTGTCGCCGGCACCGAACCCTCGCCCGACGCGCGCAACAGCACGTGGGTGAAGTTGGGAATGGCGGTGTTGGCGATGCGAATGGTCAGCGTGGTCGCCGTGTCGGCGATGCTGAACTGGGCGGCGGTGGAAGTGTCCACCCTGGCGGTTGCCACCGACGAATCGCGATTCACCGGGCGGCGGCCGCGAACCGTGCGAATGATGCGCGACGAGGGCGCCGTCGTGGTGCCCGTCGCCGTGTCCACCAGCACGATCTGATAGGTGACCCCCGCGCCAGTGGGTGGCAGGGAGCTCACACTGAACTCAATAGTGTCGCGCGCAGTCGCTGCCGTGATGCGCTGGCCCGAAATGACGGGGAACGCCGAGTTTCCTGCTGGCCCGAACACCATGTCGAGCATCGGCTCGCCGACGATCTTAGACGGGCCGGAGATGGGGTCGGTCTGGCAGGCGGCCAGAACGAAGGCGGCGCCGACGGCCGCAACGAGGGTCAGATGAGAAGAGCGCATCTCACTTCCCTCCCGGGATGTACTTGAAGACGAGCGAGAACTGCAGGTTGGTCGGCGTACTGGACGTCGGATGTGGCGGCGGCAGCGCGTCGCGGATGCGTCGGTCCTGGATGTAGCCGACCGTCGCGTCAAGGGCACTGCGCTCGAACTGCGTGTACTTGGCCACGCGTGCCTGGGCGCTCAAGCCGATGTTCGACGTGATCGCATAGTTGACGCCTCCGCCGAACGTTGCCATGGGCTTGGTGATCTTCTTGTTCTTGCCCACGGACCGCGGGTCCATGAACATTGAGTACACGCCCGTGCCGATCAGGCCATACACACGGGCCTTGCCGATCGGGATGCCTGCGACCGCCTGCATCCCGGCCTGTATCAGGGTAATGCGCTGGGCGACCGCGTACAGGAAGGTCGTGTCGCCGAAGTCGAAGGCGACCACGGGGAACTGCTCGCCGTCCGTCACCGGACGGGAGACGTCTACCGCCAAGCCGAGGCCGAACGTCGAGCCCTTGATGGCGAGTTTGAGCGGGTTCCAGGGCAGTTCGTAGCTGGCGGAAAGCCCCACAAACGGGGTGCTCTCAAGGGCAGTGGCCTTGTCAAAGACCTGTTGCCCGAAGAGCACGCCCAGATCGAACATCTTGGTCTGGGTCTGTGCTTCCAGCGATGACGCGCCCAGGAGCACGGCACCGACGAGCGCGATAAGTCTGCGCATAAGTGATGGACTCCGGGGGTTAGCGGCCGATTTCGAAACTGAGAACCTGGTTGTTCTGCAGCTCACCCATCGTGGTGTAGGCGTAATTCAGCGTCAACTTGCGTCCGAGCACCGGGATCTTCACCCCGCCGCCGAACGACAGGCCGTCGACAAACTTCCATGGCGCGTGCTGTTCGTTGAACCAGCGCTTGCCGGCGCGCAGGAAGTAGTTGGCCTTGTACCCGTACTCGAAGCCGAGCGACGGCTGCACGTCCGTGTCAATGGCGTCGAAGAAGTCGAGTTCGCCGACAAGCGAGTGCGTCTTGCTCGCGCCGAACAGCGCTTCCGCGTCGCCGACGAGGCTCGACTGCAACCCGAGGCGGAACCCGGTGGGCAACTGCACATCGCGCGTCCTGAACTGCACCGGGATGGAGTTGCCGGTGGCGAAGCCGCTCTCTCGAGGGGCCGAGACGCGACGCTCGATGCCGCTGCCGGTGAAGCGGTTGTTCGGGCCAAGGTTGGTGATGGCCGCCGCCACGCTCAACCCGTAGAGCCCGGTGCGGAACCGGGTCGCGATGTCAAAACCGAAGTAGCTGTTCTGCGCGAAGTCGATCCCCTCCTGCACCATGCGCAGCCCGACGGCGGCGGCGAGGCGGTCGGTGATGTTGCGCGCGTACTGCACGGAGAGCGCCGAACCCGTGTAGCTGAACTGGCCCGGGAAGGCCGGGTCATCGCCGTCCGGCGCGACCTCGGTCGTGCGGTCAATGGAGCCCGACGAAAACTGCGTAAACGACAGCCCGATCGCCCCCTGGCCGAGCGGCGTTGTCAGGGCCGCGGCGGTATTGGTGATGCCGCTGTTGGAGCCGTACAGCTGCATGTAGCTCACGATGGCCGAGATTTCGGAACTCGTCACGATGCCTGCCGGATTCCAGAACATCGCCTCCGGGCCGTCCACCGAGGACACGACGGCCGTTCCCAAGGCCGTCGCACGAGCGCCGATGCCGATCTCGAGGAAGTTGGCCCCGCGCGTGCCGACCCGTGACGTACGGTCGGTCGCTTCCGGGACGATGAAGGTGCCTTGCGCCGCCAGCGACGCCCCCCAGAGGAGGGCGCACGCCGCAGAGGCCAGGCGAATGAAGTTGAGTCTCATATGTCGTCGCCCCGGTTAGCGAATGATCACGAACTTGCCGAGCTTGTCGACCTTCTTGCCGCCGACCTCGGTGCTGACCACGAAGATATAGAAGCCGGGTCCGACCTCCAGGTCTTCGCGCGTGCGCATGTTCCACTGCAGGTCACCCGCGTTCGTGCACTCCTTGGTGCTCACCGTGGCCCGGCAGTTGCGCTGCAGGTCCGACGGCGTCCACTTGATCTGCTGCACCATCTGCCCCGACGCCGTGTAGATGCGCAGGGTGCCGGTGGGCGGCAGGCGCGTGAACATCAGGCGGGAGAGTCCCGTCGTCTGTTCGTAGTGCGAGAACATGATGTACGGGTTTGGCACCACCTTCACGAGCGAGAGGTCGCCTTCTTTCACCGACGTGATGAACTCGCCGGTGACTTCCGGGGTGATGGTGTATTGGAAGACCGGCATCAGGCGGATGGGCCGGTAGTACAGCACGTCCAGCGTCTGGTTGGCATTGGTCGCCGTGTACCCGGTGGCCCCGACGCCGATGAGCGGATTGCAGGTCCTCGGCGTGCCGCACGCGAGGGAGGTTGGTCCCCACGTGACGCGGGAAACGCTCACGGAATCGGGCAGGCCGCTCACCAGCCGGATGCGCCGCACAAGCGGCGTCGCCGTGACGGTGTCGAGGCGCACGACCTTGAACGTTTCGATGAGGTAGAGCGAGTCGCCGGGAATCCAGTGGTCCGTAGGTACCGGAACGCGGAGCGTGTCGGCGTTCGTGCCCAGAAGGGCCGTAGTCGGCCGAGAGCTCTTGAGCACGGCGACCGTGGCGTTCGCGTTCAGGAACATGTTCTTGACCGTGAACGGAATATTGAGGGAGGCCAGTGAATCCACGGTGATGTTGGTGCGGCTCAGCGCCAGATTCAGCGCGGCCGCGGCGTTGGCCGAAATGTCGGTCTTGCCGGCGTTGGTGCGCGCGGCCAGCGACGCGGCATAGTCAGCCACCAGCTTGGCCTGGTTGATACGGTCGTAGGTGAACGGATACCCCGGACCGAACTCCTTGCCGCTGAAGGTGATCTGATAGCGGTTGAACGCGATCGTGTCGCGCATCGTCCCCGGCACCCACCCGATGCTCGGCGAAGTGCCCGTGAGCTGCACCGGAATTCCCTCGGCCTTCCAGAACGTGGAGCGGAGCGTGCGCTGCCGCGTAGTGTCGAGCACGAAGAACAGGCCGACATAGTTCGGGTTGGCCAGCGTCGCCGCGGGGGTGGCGTCGTCCGCCGTCGACAGGGTGTCGGTGATGTACATCGGTACGCCGCCCTGCACGAAGGTCAGCTGCAGGCGCCGCGTGGCCGGCGTGCGGAAGCGGGCAAAGACGGTCTTGCTCGTGCCGCTCGGCACTTCGGTGATCGTCGGATTCCCGGTGATGTCCACCTTGCCGTTGACGACGTACGATTCCGTGCGCACCGGATAGCGCCTGGTGGCGCCCACCGTGCCCGAGTCACCGAGCTGGAACAGGCGCACCGTCGTCCGCGTGGGCGTGGTGGCGGTGGCCGTCTGGAAGAACGTCTCCACCTCGGCCGAATCGGAGAGCACCATGCGGCCGATGACCGGGTCCTTGCCGCGAACCGTCTTCCCGAGGCGCGTCGTAATCGAATACGACGCGATGGTGTCGTTGGCGAGCGGGGTCAGGGTGATGGACGACGCCGTCGCCCCCGCCTGGACGCTCGTCGGGATGTACACCGAGGCCACATTCCGGTTGGCCGTGTTGGACGACAGGCCGTTGAACGTCGCCGGCCGGATGGAGTACTTGCTGGTCACAAACTGGCCGCCCTGGAGTTCCACGATGTCCCACGAGGCCGGGAACGACTGGCCGACGACGACATATGTGTAGGTCAGGCCGCCGGTGATGCTGCCGTCGCTGTAGACCGCAGGCCAGAGGCCGTTGCCGCCACGCACCAGCGTGGAGTAGCGCTGCCACGCCCAGCGTCGCTCACCGCCGGCGGCGTCACGCGACACCGTCGGGAAGCAGGCCACGCCGGTGGACGAGGTGTACGACAGACCGCCGGTGCAGGACTTGAAGACGAGCATCGAGTCAATGACGCCCACCGCCGTGTCCGTCACGATGCGGCACAGCGCCGCGTTAAACGTCCCGGCCGATGCGCAGGCGTTCAGCGTGGCCGGCAGGGTATCAATGGCCACCGTGTCGCGCAGGATCGTGCCGCGCGGCAGCGCGATCTTGCGGATGTTGTTCACGATGCGCGGGTTGTACACCTTGAGCCGTACGTCACCCGCCACTCGGCTCGCCTTCAGGATCTTGGCCTGCTCAATCAGGAACTTGTCCTGGCATTCGTTGTGCTGCTGGTCGAAGTAGAGCCGCAGGAAGGTGTCGAACTGCCGGTTGCCGCCGGTCGGCACCGCTGAGACGATGTTCACCGGGCAGGGCGGTTCGGGGCTCAACCAGAAGTTCTGGTACAGGCTCGTGACGTTGTCAATGAGCTTCTCGAGCGACGTGGAGTCCTTGGTGGACAGGAACGCCACCCAGTAGCTCGTGGTATCGCCCGCCTTCAGCTTCACCGGGCCGACTCCGGCAAACCCGTTGTTATGCACCGTCGCCGGGAAGCCGCCGAGCATCGTATCGGCAAACGCCGTGGCGCACCCACCCTGGTTCAGCGCCGGCACCGGGTCCGTGCACAGCATCACCTTCATCGTGTCGGCCTTCCCGTCCTTGTCGTAGTCCCAGTTGCCGGGCGGGATGTACCGGGCGAAGCCGCCCGCGCGCCCCGTCTGCGGCGTCCACCGCGTCGGGAAGTCGTAGTTGTGGAACATGTCGAAGTAGGCCTGATTGGTCCACTCCGACGCCGGGCGCGTGCCGGCGAAGACATCGGCCTCATTGCCCGTGAGCATGCCGTAGGTGGCGCGGGCGCTTACGCCCATGCCGTTGGACGTCGTGCATGTGAAACCGCACGCGCTCGCATGGTTGAAGACCAGCGTGTCGCCGCGGTTCGGGTGCGTCGGGTTGAAGAACGGCGAGGACGGGTCGGTGAACTTCTTGTTGCGCAGGTCGCCGATGGGGGACTTGAAGATGACAATCGCCTGCGGGCCGTTGTTCGCGCCCCGCGCCTGTGAACTGGTGTTCGAGATACAGAGGCGCGACACCAGCAGGCCGCCGGCCGTATATCCGCCGGTGACGTTGGCGCCGCGGTTGCCGCCATAGCAATTGACGCCGTTCTGGTTGACGCCCGTCGAAATGACCGCGCCGCGCTTCAGGTCCAGGTACATCGCCGGCGTCTGGCCCGAATTCGGGAACCACCGGAGCATGAACCCGAGGAAGAGCGAGTCGTAGTTCAGGCCGACGCCATAGACCTCGGCGCTCTTGTTGATGATGTTCGCCTTCCAGAACATCGCGTCGGCCACGGTGGGCACCGCGTACGTCCAGGACTCGAAGCGCCACTCGATGCCCATCGGGTAGCCTTCCTTGATTGGCGCGCCGCTCCCGCCCGGGATCACCGAGCCGAAGAACGAGCGCTGCTCGCGGCCGTAGTCCACCGCCGAGCCATAGGTCTGGAACGCGCCGTACAGCTTGTCCTGCGCGCGGCGGCTCGCCGGAATCTTCCAGTCGTCCCAGGTGAAGCCGCTGGGATTGGCCCTGAAATTGTTGAGCCAGACCGAGTCGGGAACAGGCCGCTCACCGTCGAACGTGCTCCCCACCCACGTGTCCGGGCAGTCCGAGCCGGCCAGCAGGGGAAGGCCCGCCTGAATCTGCGAGTTGGGGATTGCACTGTTGTCTCGGCACGAGCCGGTGCCGGACTCGGTGCTGACGCCGCTGAACAGCGAGCCCACCGAACCGTCGCGTCCGGTGAACGCGAGTTCGCGCCGGTCGGAGGTCCAGCGGGAGTACTGTGTGCGATGGTTCCACCCGCCACCCTTCACGCTCTCGAGAGACGGGACGACGTCGCGGAAGCGTGACCAGTCGCCGCGTCCCGCAGCCATGTACAACTGCAGCTCGAAAAAGCCGCCATTGCCGCCCATGCTGGCGAGGCGGCCCGGGAGGGCGGCACTGTAGAGCGTGTTGTCGTCCGACGGGCCGTTGGAGGTCACCTTCCAACGCGAGTCGCCTCCCGACCGCATGCCCGTGAGGGCGAAGTCGCCAAGGCCGAACATGGAGAACCCGGCGGGCTTCTTTGCGAGCGTCGGGTCGGGCTCGCGCTCAACATTCGGATCGAGCGACTGGGCGTGCAGGGCGCCCGCGCTGAGCAGCAGCGCGGTCCCCAGCCCGGCCAGCAGGCGTCGAACGGAAATTCCGGCAAACCGATCCATCTGTGGCACTCCTGAGTCAGGTGCGGCCGGCGGGATGTCCCGCCGGCCTCGTCGGATTAGAAGCTGATCGAGACGCCGCCGTTGATTGAACGGCGACCGGACAGGTACTGCGGACGGTCGAAGAAGGTCGAGGTTTCACCCTCGCCGGTGAAGTTGCCGGCCCGCAGGCGGGCCTGCGGCGAGGCGCCGCCGTCGCAGTTGCCGGTCGTGGCAAACACCTGCGAGCAGTTCTTGCGGTCGAGCAGGTTACTGATGCGGAAGAACGCGCCATATCGCACGTTCGACACCGTCCAGTCCTTCTGCGCCTGCATGTTGATCGTGAACGTCAGCGGCGCCGTGCCGCTATTGCGCGGCAGGCGGTCGGCGGCGTTGCCGGTGAACGTCAGCGACGGCGTGTAGGGGAAGCCGCTCGCCAGCCGCGTCGTGAACGACACGGACGAGTTGCGCAGGTAGCTGCCGCCCCAGATGCCGGGCGTCTTGCTGGCGACGATGAAGCTGACCGAGCCGCCGAGCTGGTGGTTCTGGTCAATGTCGCTGCGGAGCTCGGTGCGGGCGATGACGTCACCTTCCTCGGTGGTCCGCTGCGTCTCGAGGTCCGGCGGCGAAGCGTTAGTGGTCGCCTGCGAAAAGGCGTAGTTGAGGCGGCCTGTCCAGAAGTTGTTAAGACGACGGCGGAACTCGAATTCGAAGCCGCGCACCGTCTGGAAGTCCTGGTTCACGAGCACCGTGTAGCTCGGCGAGTTCGTGCCGTAGGTCACGCCCGGGTCGAAGACGCGGACGTTCGTGCCCTTCAGGAAGCCGCCGGTACGGATGCCGGTGAGCCCCGACTGGTCCTTGGAGAAGGCGACGAGCTGCAGCGAGTACCTGTTGCCCTTTCCAAACTCGGAGACGTAGCCCATCTCGTACGACACGGCCTGCTCGGCGCGCAGATGCGGATTGCCGACGTATGTCTGCGACTCGAACTCCACGGACTTCGCCGTTCCCTCAGAGGGAGTGCCGATGCCGGTGCCCTGGTACACGTTGTTGTAGAGCGGGTTCTGGTAGTAGACGCCGAAGTTGAAGAAGGCGTTGGAGCGGTCGGTCACGGGGAACGACAGGCCGAGACGCGGGCTGAAGGCGCGGCGCACGGCGGCCTGCCCCATGTCGTCCTTGAAGGCGATGTCGCGCGCCGAGTCACCCTTGCTCGTGATCAGGCCGCAAGCGGCGATGCCGGTGACCGGCAGCTTGGTGATTGGATCAATGCCGCTCGCCCAAGTGGCCGGCAGGCCGTACCGCGCGGGATCGTTGCACACCGTCAGCTGCGTGGTGCCGTTGGTCGGGTCGAGCGGGTTGTTGAACGAGGTGCCGCCTGCGCGGCCGTAGTCGAAGCGCGCGCCGACCCGCACGGTGAGGAAGTCATACTCGATGCGGTCCTGAATGTACGCCGCCGCGTCCCACGGCTTCGCCGCGTAGTTGGACGCCCGCAGTTGGATGTTGTTGAGGCCGACGTCGCGCACCTCGCGGAACGCGATGTCGTGCGCCTGGAAGAACAGGCCCATCGCCAAGTTATGGTGGTCGGTCGCCTGATACTGCACGTCAAAGCGCCCCAGCCGCGTGGTGTTCCGGTCGTTGCCCGCGATCTCATCGGTCCCTTCCGTGGGGGTGATGTCAACCGAGGTCACGCCGGCCACGGCGAAGCGGCCGTCAAAGTTGGTGTCGGCCACGCGCTCGCCCATGCAGACGCCGGAGAAGAACGTCGCGCAGGTCTCGCGCCGGCCGCTCAGTTGCCCGACGACGAACTTGTAGTTGAGGCGTCCCACCGTCTGCTCGAAACGCGCCGTCAGCAGGTCGCGGGCTTCGCTCACCGTTGCCGGTGCCACGTAGGCGTTGCGCTCGGCTCCCGTCGGACGCCCCGTCGGGGTCAGGCGGTCGCTTCCGTAGGTGGTGTTGCACGCGTCCACGACGTCCACGCTCTTGTAGACGTTGCGGTACGTGTCAATGCACTGGTTGGCGCGGCTGTAGCCCATCTGACCCCAGTCGAAGGCCACGTTCATGCGCGCGTTCTCGTAGTGCAGCGCGCTGACGCTGAGCTTCGTGGTCGGGCCGAACAGGTAACTGAGCTTGCCGAAGGCGTTGCGCTCCGAGGTATACCCCTGGGCGCGCCACCCGGCGAGCAGATCGCTCGAGTTGATGTTGCGAGCGATGGTGTCGGCCTGGAACGGCTCGAAGATCTTGTCGTCGTACTGCAACACCTGCGACGCGCCGCCGGTGCTGCGTCCGGCCATCACGAAGCGGAGCTTGTTGTTCGTCGCCGGCACCGGGCCCGACAGGAAGCCCTCGATGAAGTCGTACCCCTTCAGCCCGTCGGACGTCGTGCCAAAGGCCTTGCCCACCTTGGACGTCTCGTAGTCGAGCGCGCCCTGAATGGTGGTGCCGCCATCGCGCGTCGCCGTCGAGACCACGCCGGAGAGCGCGTTGCCGTACTGCGGCTCCATGCCCCCCTTAACGGTGGAGACGCCCGCCACCGCCTTGTTGGTGATGTCGAGCGCCGGGCCGCCGAAGAGGAAGTTGTTGATCGGAATGTCGTCAATCAGTGTCATCGTCTCGCCGGCGCGCCCTCCACGAATCTGGACGCCCGTGGCGCCCTGGCGCCGCGCCGCCGTAAAGGCGGTCAGGTCGGTCGAGACTTGCGGCACCTCGGTAAAGCCCGCCTGAAGCTGCAGCGCGTCCTTGATGTTGCGCACCGGCAGCGTCTGCAACTCCTCCTGCGAGATGTTCTGCGTGGTGCCCGTCTGCTTGAGCTCCACCAGGTTCTGCTGAGTCTCCAGGATCTGCACCGTCTGCAGGGTGGCGGCGGCACTGGAGAGCCGGAAGTTGATCTCGCGGGTGACGTCAATGGTGATGGACACCGTCGTCTGTTGCGTGCCGAATCCGATGCGGCGCGCCTGGACGGTGTAATCGCCGGGCGGGACGCCGAGAATGAAGTAGCGCCCATTGCTTCCGGATACCTGGCCGTAGCCAGTTCCCTGCAGAAGCACTTGGGCGCCCTCAATCGGTTGGCCGGTCGCCGCGTCGGTAACGACGCCGGTGACCTTGCCTGTCTGCGCTTCGGCACGCCCGGCGGCGAGCACGAAGGCGAGGGCGAATGCCAGGCAGCGGATGACTGCCTGCAAGCGTGGGGTGGAGCGCACGGACGACCTCCCGGACTACGTATCGGTGAGAACCTGACAGCGCGGTGCAGCTTGTGACATTCTGGAAAAAACGAGTACTCCCCGCAAGTAACGCGAGGCATCCTATAATATAAAGGGACTACCCAAAAACCCGCCAACGCGTCACAACGGGAATTACGAAGCCGAGGAAAAAGGCAGACGCGGCTGATTCCTGTCAAGCCGGGCGCCAGCTTGTGGGCGCGGTCTGCCCGCCATCCCCCGACCCGCTCACGCGTTGTGCCTGTCATCGCAGTATTCCATTCCCTAGATTCCGCCCATCATGTCCGACGTCGTCTCGCTCGCCGCTGCACTCCTTGCCATTCCGTCGCCATCACGTGAGGAAGGGCGTGCCGTGGAGTTCGTCTCCGGCTGGCTTATCGCCCGCGGCTGGAATGTCACCCTGCAGGACGTCTCGCCCGGGCGCAGCAACGTGTGGGCCTCACGCCGGGGCGGCGGCGTGACGCTGTCCACCCACCTCGACACCGTGCCGCCGCATGTTGCGCCCCGCCTTGACGGCGCTCGCCTGTACGGCCGCGGCGCGTGCGACGCCAAGGGAATCGCCGCCGCCATGCTCGTCGCCGCCGACCGCCTGGCCGAGGCGGGCGAGGAGCGCGTGGACCTGCTCTTCGTCGTGGGCGAGGAACGCGGCTCCGACGGCGCGCGCGCCGCCAACCAGCTCGACGCGACGTCGCGGTTCCTCATTAACGGCGAACCCACCGACAGCCGGCTGGCGACGGGGTGCAAGGGGGCATGGCGCGTGACCGTGCGCACGAAGGGCCGCGAGGCGCACTCGGCGTATCCCGAGCTCGGGACCTCGGCCATCGTGCCGATGTGCGACCTGCTGCCGAGCCTGTCGTCCCTGGCGTTGCCGGTAGATGCGGCGCTCGGCGCGACGACTGTCAACGTTGGCCTCATCAGGGGCGGCACCGAGGCCAACATCGTGCCCGCGCAGTGCGAGGCCGAGCTGATGGTGCGCCTCGTCGGCGACCGCGCGCCCGTGCAGGCGGCGCTCGAGCAGTGGGCGGGCGATCGCGCCCAACTGAGCTACGGGTCGTTCATCCCCGCGCAGCGCTTCCACGTGGTGCCGGGCCTCGAGACGGCGCCCATGGCGTACACCTCCGACATCCCCTTGCTCCCGCGCTGGGGCACGCCGCTCTTGTTCGGTCCCGGCTCCATTCATGTGGCGCACACGCCGGATGAGTTCATCGCGCTCGACGAGCTGCGCGCCTCGGTGGACACGTACGAGCGACTCGTGCGCATCCTGCTCGACTCATGACCGGCGTCCGCCCCCCGATCAGGGTCGCGGTCCTCGGCGCGACCGGCGCCGTGGGCCAGACGTTTGTACGCCTCCTCGAAGCGCATCCCTGGTTCGAACTCGCCGAAGTCGCGGCGTCAGCGCGCTCTGCGGGGCGACCGTACGCCGAGGTGACGCGGTGGATCGAGGGCGAAATGCCGGCGGCGGTGGCCGGGCTCACCGTGGGGCCGTGCGATCCGTCGGCGGTGTCGGCGCCGATCGTCTTTTCGGCCCTCGACAGCAACGTCGCCGGCGAGGTGGAGGCGGCCTTCGCGTCGGCCGGCCGCCTGGTGCTGAGCAATGCGAAGAACTACCGCATGGAGCCCGACGTCCCGCTCGTCATTCCCGAAGTCAACGCCGATCACCTCGCCCTGCTCGACGTGCAGCGCGCGCGCCGCGGATGGCCGGGCGGCATCGTGACCAACGCCAACTGCGCGGCCACGATGGCCGCCGTGGCGCTGGCGCCGCTGCACGCCGCGTACGGCGCGCGGCGCGTTTTCGTGGCCACGATGCAGGCGGTGAGCGGGGCAGGCTACCCGGGCGTGCCGTCGCTCGACATCCTCGGCAACGTCATTCCGTTCATCGGCGAGGAAGAGCCCAAGATCGAGCGCGAGTTGCAGAAGATGCTCGGCGCCATCGGCGCCGATGGCGTGACCAGCGCGCGGTTCGTGGTGAGCGCGCACGCCAACCGCGTCCCGGTGGAGAACGGGCACACGGTCTGCCTCTCCGTGGAGTTCGAGCGCGAGCCGTCGCTTGAGGAAGCGGCGCGCATCCTGCGCGAGTGGACGGGCGCCGCCGTCGTGCGCGGGCTGCCGTCGGCGCCGGACGTGCCCCTGCACTTCTTCGAGACCGACGACCGTCCGCAGCCCCGCCGCGACGTGATGCGCGGGCGCGGCATGACGGTGTCGGTGGGCCGGCTGCGCCGCGACCCGCTCTTCCATCTGAAGTTCGTCGCGATGGGCCACAACACCATTCGCGGCGCGGCGGGCGGGTCCATTCTGAATGCGGAGCTGCTCGTGGCCACGGGCCGCGCCGGCGTCGCATGATCATCGCGAAGTTCGGCGGCACCTCCGTCGGCGACGCCGCCGCGATCGAGCGCACGGCGGCCATTGTGCGCGGCCGGCTGTCGCGCCAGCCCGTCGTCATCGTGTCGGCGCTCGCCGGCACCACCAACGCGCTGCTCGAGATCGCGGCACAGGCGTCCCGGGGGCAGTTCATCCTGGCGATCCGTGGCATCGAGACGCTGCGGGAGCGGCACCTCGGCCTGGTCGCCGAGCTTCTCGGTGACGGCGACGAGCGCGACGAGATTGGCGCCGAGGTCAGCATGCTGTTCGACGAACTCGCGCACTTGGGCGAGGCGCTCTCGGTGCTCGGCGACGTGAGCCCGCGCTCGCTTGACGCGGTGGCGTCCTACGGCGAGCGTTTGTCGTCACCCATCGTCGCGGCCGCCTTCCGGCAGCGCGGCATTCCGGCCGCCTGGGTGGATGCGCGCACGGTCATGGTGACCGACGGCGCCTTCGGCAAGGCGCGCCCGCAGCAGGAGGCGATCGCCGATGCCGCGCGCGAGCATCTACTGCCGCTGCTGCGCGCCGGTCGCGTGCCGGTGCTCGGCGGGTACATGGGCGCCACGCCCGACGGACTGACCACCACGCTCGGGCGCGGCGGTTCCGACTACAGCGCGGCGCTGTTCGGCGCTGCGCTCGACACCGAGGCCATCGAGATCTGGACCGACGTGGATGGCATGCTGACGGCCGACCCGCGGGTGATCCCTGGCGCGCGGCTCATCGAGCATATCCGATTTGACGAGGCCGCCGAGCTCGCGAGCTTTGGCGCCAAGGTGCTGCACCCCAGCACCATCGCGCCGGCGGTGCAGCGCGGCATTCCCGTCTTCGTGTACAACTCGCACCGCCCGGCGGCGGCCGGCACGCGCATCACGTTCGACGCGCCGCGCCTGGCGGTGCGCGCGGTCGCGGGCCGAGGCGACGTGGCGCTGGTGAACGTGAAGTCGAGCGCGATGCTGGGCTCGCCGGGCGTGGTGCGCGGCATCTTCTCGGTTTTCGAGCGGTTCGAGCTGTCGGTGGACGTCATCGCGACGTCGGAGGTGAGCGTGTCGGTGACGCTCGACGCCGCCGCGCATCTCGACGCGGTGCTGAACGAGCTGCGCGCCTTCGGCGACGTCACGGTGGAGCGCGGACGCGGCATCGTGGCCATCGTGGGATCGGGGCTGGGCGGCCACACGCCCACCATGGCGCGGGCCTTCGCGGCACTGGGCGACCTGCGCGTGCACATGTGCTCCTTGAGCGCGAGCGCCATCAACCTCACGTTCATCGTGGACGGCGAGCAGGTACACGAGGTCATGCGCCGGCTGCACCGGGCGTTCTTCGAGGAGGCCGAATGAGCGCGCTGACGCTGGCCGTCATCGGCGACGGCAAGATGGGACGCCTTGTCCATGCGCTCGCCGTGGAGCAGGGCATCGCCGTGTCCGCCTTCCTCGGCCGCGACGACGTGCTCGCGGGGGGGATTGACGCCACGACGCTGCGCGGCGCCACGGTCGCCCTCGAGTTCACCGAGCCCGCCGCCGCCGCGGCCAACGTGCGCGCCTGCCTTGCGGCGGGCTGCGCCGTGGTCTGCGGCACAACCGGGTGGGACGCGGAGCGCATCGCCGTAGAAGGCGAGGTGCGAGCGTCGGGTGGCGCGCTGCTCTGGGCGCCGAACTTCTCGCTCGGGGTGCACATCTTCACCGCAGTGGTGGCCGAAGCGGCGCGGCTTGCGCGCGCGGCGGGCGGATTCGATGCGCATATCGTCGAGACGCACCACACCGCCAAGCTCGACGCGCCGTCGGGAACCGCGCGGCAGCTGGCGCGCGCGGCGGAGCAGGCGTCGGGCGCGCCCGTGCCCATCACCTCGGTGCGCGTGGGCTCGGTGCCCGGCACGCACGAGCTGGTGCTCGATGGCGCTTTCGAACAGGTGCGTCTCGTGCACGAGGCGCGCGATCGCCGCGTCTTCGCGCTCGGCGCGCTTGCGGCGGCGCGCTGGCTCCCGGGGCGCCGCGGCGTCTTCACGCTCGACGACATGCTCGCTGCCTCCGGAGGCCACTGATGGGTTCCTGCTCGCTGCGCGGCGCCATCACGGCGCTGGTGACGCCCTTCACGGCCGACGGCCGGCTTGATGAGCCGGCGTTGCGCGCCCTCGTGGCCTGGCAGGTGGCGGAGGGGATCGACGGCGTGGTGCCCGTGGGTTCCACCGGCGAGGCCGCGACGCTCACGCTCGCCGAACGCGAGCGCGTGGTCGCCATCACGGCCGAGGTGGTGGCCGGGCGCATTCCCGTGATCGCGGGGGCGGGGACCAACGACACCGCGGCGGCCATCGAGAACTCGCGCGTACTCGCCGCCGCCGGCGCCACGCACCTGCTGCACGTGTCGCCGATGTACAGCAAGCCGCCGCAGCGCGGACTCCTTGCGCACTTTCGCGCCATCGCCGACGCGGCGCCTCGTCCCGTGGTGCTCTACAATGTCCCGGGCCGCACGGCGAGCAACGTCGAGGCCGACACGCAGCTGGCGCTGGCCGAACATCCCAACATCGTCGCCACCAAGGAAGCGTCGGGGAACATCGAGCAGATCGGCGAGATCCTGCGCCGCCGGCCAGCAGGCTTCGCGGTGCTGTCGGGTGATGACGCCCTCACGGCGGACGTGATGGCGCGGGGCGGCGACGGCGTGATCTCGGTCGTGTCCAACGCGGCCCCGGCGTCCCTGCACGCGCTCACCGCCGCGGCGGCGCGCGGCGACCTCGCGGCGGCGCGCGCCGTGCACGACCGGCTGACGCCGCTCTTCGTCGCAGCGTTCCTGGAGTCGAATCCCATCCCGATCAAGGCAGCGCTTGCCCTGATGGGACGCATCGGCAACGTGCTGCGCCTACCGCTGGTGCCGCTCGACGCGCGCCACGAACGCGACCTGCGCCACGCGCTCACCAGCGCCGGGATCTCCGTCGCATGACGCCCATCGTCGATTACGTCGCGCTGGAACGGCGCATCGAGGCGCTGTACGGCATTCCGCCTCACGCGCCGATGCCTGACGACGCGGAAGAGACGATCGACCTCCTGCTCACCGCGCTCGAACAAGGGCGCGTGCGCGCGGCGGTGCGCGGGGACCACGACGAATGGATGGCGGTGCCGTGGGTCAAGCGCGGCATTCTCGCCGGATTCCGCGTCGGGCGCGTGATCGACCAGTCAGTCCTTGGCGACGCGCGGGTCAGCCGGCCCTTCACCTTCTTCGACAAGCACACGTATCCCACGCGAGCGCTGACGCTCGACGACGGCATCCGCGTGGTCCCCGGCGGGTCGTCCATCCGGCGTGGGGCCCATATCGCGCGCGGCGTGGTGTGCATGCCGCCGATGTTCGTGAATGTGGGCGCGTACGTGGGCGCCGGGTCGATGATCGATTCGCATGCGTTGATCGGGTCGTGCGCACAGGTCGGCGAGCGCGTGCACATCAGCGCTGCGGCGCAGATCGGCGGCGTGCTCGAGCCGGTGAATGCCTCGCCGGTGATCATCGAGGACGATGTCGTGGTCGGCGGCAACTGCGGCGTCTATGAGGGCACGGTCGTGCGCGCGCGCGCCGTGCTCGCGGCGGGGGTCGTGCTCACGCGCGGCACTCCCGTGTTCGACCTCGTGCACGAGCGCGTCCTGCGCGCCGGCGCGAGCGGCGTCCTGCAGGTCCCGGCCGGCGCGGTCGTCGTGCCCGGCGCACGGCAGGTGGCACAGGGATGGGGCAGGGAGCAGGGGATCTCGCTGCAGACGCCCGTGATCGTGAAGTACCGCGACGACAAGACGGACGTCGCGACAGCGCTCGAAGGGTGGCTGCGGTGACGCGCTGCCACGCGTACACGTGTTGCCTCGCGCGCGGCGCTCCCGCGGCCGCGCGTCGTGCGGAAGGGCCAGCCGAATGCGCGTAGACGGCGTCGTCCGCGTGCCGGGCGACAAGTCCATCTCTCACCGCGCGCTGATGCTCGGCGCGCTGGGCGACGGTGTGTCGCGCGTGCGCGGCATCCTGCAGTCGCTCGACGTGCAGAGCACCGCGGGCGTGCTGCGCGCGTTGGGCGCGGCGGTGCCGGCGCTCGGCGACGAGATGACGATCCGCGGCGGCGGCCTACACGGCCTGCGTGCCCCGGCGGAGGACCTCGACTGCGGCAACAGCGGCACGACAGCGCGCCTGCTTGCCGGCATCGTGGCCGGGTCGCCCTTCGCGGCGCGCTTCGTCGGCGATGCGAGCCTGAGCCGCCGCCCCATGGGTCGAGTGGCGCGGCCGCTCGCGCTAATGGGGGCGCGCTTTTCATTCGAAGGCGCGGGCGACGGCCTGCCCATGACGGTACAGAGCGGCCGACTGCAAGGACTCACCTGGCACATGGAGCACGCGAGCGCGCAGGTGAAGAGTGCCATCCTCCTCGCTGGACTCGTGGCCGACGTGCCAGTGGAGGTACACGAGATGCAGCCCACGCGCGATCACACCGAGCGCATGTTCGCCGGACGCGGCGTGGACGTGCGCGTCGAGGGGGGCGTGGTGTCGCTCCTGCCGACGGGCCGGCTGGACGCCGCCGACCAGCTGGTGCCGGCCGATCCGTCATCGGCGGCGTTCTTCGCTGCGCTTGCCGCAATAGCCGACGAGGGCGAGCTCGTCCTCGACGACGTCTGCGTGAACCCGACCCGCGCCGGCGCCTTCCGGGTCCTCCGGCGCATGGGGGCCGCGCTGGCCTACGAGGAGCGGCGTACCGAGGGCGGCGAGGACGTGGCGCGCATCGTGGTGGCGCCGGGTGACCTGCGCGGCACGACGATCGAGGGGCGTGAGGTGCCATCGCTTGTCGACGAACTGCCGGTGCTGGCCTGCGTGGCCGCGTGCGCGGAGGGCGAAACACGCGTCACCGGGGCGGGCGAGTTGCGCGTGAAGGAGAGCGACCGCATCACCGCGATCGTCGACAACCTGCGCGCGGTCGGCGCCGAGGCCGAGGAGCTACCGGATGGGTTCGTGGTGCGGGGCAGCGGGCGCCGGCCGTTTTTGGGACGCATCACCACGCACGGCGATCACCGCATCGCCATGGCGTTCGGCGTGCTGGGGGCGATCCCAGGCAGCAGGATTGTGATCGACGACCCGGCCTGCGCCGCGGTCTCGTTTCCGACGTTCTGGGAGGAGCTCTCGCGTGTCGACAGATAAGCGGCCGCCGCTGGTGGTCACGATTGACGGCCCGGCGGCGTCGGGCAAGTCGAGTACCGCGCAGATGGTGGCCGCGCGACTCGGCATGCGGCACGTTGACAGCGGGACGATCTACCGCAGCGTGACGGCAGCCCGGTTGCAGCGCGGGGATGCCCCGGAACTGTGGACGGAGCAGTCGGTGCTCGACGCGGCGGCACGGGTGTCGCTGTCACCCGGCCCCACCAGCTTCAGTCCGCGTCTCGATGACGCGGACTGCGAGGCGGAGATTCGCGGCGACGCGGTCACCGGCCTGGTGAGCCTGGTCGCCAAGATGCCGCGCGTGCGCGCCTGGGTGAACGCCATGGTGAAGGCGACGGCGGCGACACACGACATCGTCGTGGATGGCCGTGACATGGGGACGGCGGTCTTTCCCGAGGCGCGGCTCAAGGTCTGGCTCGTGGCGATGCCGGAGGAGCGGGCGCGCCGCCGCATCCTGCAGCGCACGGGGCGCCAGCCGACCCCGGAGGAACTGGAGGCGGAAGCCGCGGAGCTCCAGCGGCGCGACCAGCACGACCGCGAACAGACCCGGCCGGCGGCGGATGCCGTGTGGATGGATACCACCGGCATGACGCAGGAGGAGCAGGTGGGGGAGATCGTGGCGCTGGCGGAGGAAAGGCGGTAGCGGCGGTTCAGGGGCACGGTGTGGTGCAGGGGCACAGGCAGTCGTAGCGCAGGGGAGGGGTGTGTTGTAAACGCCTCCCCGGCTTCTCTCTACGACCCCTGCACCTCGCACCACACCGTGCCTGTGCCCCTGCACCACATCCTGCACCACATCCTGCACCACATCCTGCACCACATCCTGCACCACATCCTGCACCCTTCCCATTTCTCTATAGAAACCCCATATTACTTGGCTCTCGCCGAATGGCGAGCCCGGGACCTCGACGGCCACCGCGCCATCGTCTTCCGGAACTTCCAACCCGCATCCTCGCGCGCGGCGAGCCGCACCATCCGCGTCCAGGCCACAGATGACGAGCAGCGTGACCCCCGAAGCGACACCCGAAGTGACCCCGCAAATGATCGAGCGTGAGAAGCGCATGGCCCAAAAGGCCGTCCTGCGCCCGCTCGCCAACCGCCGCCCCGAGCTCTACGAGGAAGACGAGTACACGTCCTCCGACTACGAGGCGATGATGGACCTCTACAACGGGACGCTCGCCTCCATTGAAGAAGGCGAGATCGTCAAGTCCGTTGTACTCGAGATCCGCGACAACCTCGTGGTGCTCGACATCGGCTTCAAGTCCGAAGGCTCCATCCCGCTCGAAGAGTTCAAGGACATGCCGGAACTCAAGGTCGGCGACGAAGTCGAAGTCCTGCTCGAGCACCTCGAGGACCAGGAAGGGTCGGTCGTCCTGTCGAAGAAGAAGGCCGACTTCATGCGCGTGTGGGAGCGGATCCGCGTCGCGTACGAGTCCGACCAGCCGGTCGAGGGCATCCTGGTCAAGAAGATCAAGGGCGGCGTAGTCGTGGACCTCATGGGCGTCGACGCCTTCCTCCCGGGCTCGCAGATCGCGCTCCGCCGCGTGCCCAACATCGACGAACTGCTCGGCCAGAAGTATGAGTTCAAGATCATCAAGCTCAACAAGCGCCGCCGCAACATCGTGGTCTCGCGCCGCGTGATCCTCGAGACCGAGCGCGCCGGCAAGCGCGAGAAGCTGATGAAGGAGCTCCAGAAGGACCAGGTGCGGAAGGGCGTGGTCAAGAACATCACCGACTTCGGCGCCTTCATTGACCTCGGCGGCGTGGACGGCCTGCTCCACATCACCGACATGTCGTGGGGCCGCATCCAGCATCCCAGCGAGATGGTCGCCATCGGCGCCGAGCTCGAAATCAAGGTCCTCGACATTGACTGGGAGCGCGAGCGCATCTCGCTCGGCCTCAAGCAGCTCCAGGCGTATCCGTGGAAGGATGTCGCCGCCAAGTACCCGGTCGGCACGCGCGTCGCGGGCAAGGTGGTCAGCATCACCAACTACGGCGCCTTCATCGAGCTCGAACCGGGCATCGAAGGGCTCGTGCACATCAGCGAGATGAGCTGGACGCGCAACGTCCGCCATCCGTCGAAGCTCGTCAGCATCGGCGAGGCCATCGAGGCGGTGGTGCTCAAGGTGGACCCGAACGAGGAGAAGATCTCGCTCGGCATGAAGCAGACCGAGCAGGATCCGTGGATGGTGCTGCCGCTCAAGTACCCGGTGGGCACGCGCATCAACGGCAAGGTGCGCAACCTCACGTCGTTCGGCGCCTTCGTCGAGATCGAGCCGGGGATTGACGGACTCATCCACATCTCGGACATGTCGTGGACCAAGCGCGTCCAGCACCCGTCGGAAGTGGTCAAGAAGGGTGACGCGGTGGACGTCGTGATCCTCAACATCGACAGCGACAACAAGCGCATCTCGCTCGGCCTCAAGCAGGCCGAGGAAGATCCGTGGCTGAAGATCGGCGAGACCTATCCGGTCGGCACCGAGCTCAAGGGCCACGTCGTGCGCCTGATGGAGAAGGGCGTGGTTGTTGACGTTGGCAACGACATCGAGGGCTTCGTGCCGATCTCGCAGCTGAGCACTAGTGGCAGCGCGGTCCACAGTCCCGCGGAGATCGCGTGGGAGCAGATGGCGCTCGACCTGCGCGTGCTTGAGGTGGACCCGATCCATCGCCGCATCGTGCTGACGGTGACGAACATCCCGGAAGGGCAGGAACGCCCGGCCGAGCCGTCCAAGGTGCATACGGAGGAGGGGGATGCAGTCGAGATCCCCGCGGACCTCTCCGCCGTCATCGAAGAGATCGACGAGGCGTAAGCGTCGCCCACGCAGGACGAGCCCCTCCCGGCGATTGCCGGGAGGGGCTCGTGGCATACGCGGGACGCCGGACCCGCTCTCCTGGCACGACGCCCGGGGCCTTCCCCTGCGTGGGAGTTCTCGCTAGGCTCCGCGCCCATGCGGAGAATTCTCCTGTTCGTCGGCCTGGGCGCCGCCTGCTACCAGCCGAGCCGCCTCGTAGATCCCACTCAGTTCGCGCCGCCGGCGGCCGGGGGCATCAGCGCCCCCGACCCATCCGCGCCTGGCGCCTTCGCCGTGCGCCGCCTCTACTATGGAAGCGGCACCGACGCGCGCCGCGCCGAGTATCGCGACTCGGTCACGTTGCGCACGGGGGTCGTCAACGGGACGCCGTTCCTCAAGGGGGCCGAGCCGAAGCTGCTGAAGGAGCGCTGGAAGTACTGGGGTTTCGACGCCAAGCGGTTGCCAGTGAACGGCCGCGTCTGGTATCCCGACGGGCCGGGGCCGTTTCCGCTCGTGCTGATCGTGCACGGCAATCACGGCATGAAGCAGTACTCGGACCCTGGGTACGCCTACCTCGGCGAACTGCTCGCGAGTCGCGGCTACATCATGGCGTCGGTGGACCAGAACTTCCTCAACGGCAACCTGCGCGCCGAGAATGACGCGCGCGGGTGGATGCTCCTTCAGCATCTCGTGGCGTGGCGCCGCTTCGATGCCGACAGCGCGTCACCGCTGTTCCGCAAGGTCGATCTCACGCGCATCGCGCTCATGGGGCACTCGCGCGGCGGCGAGGCGGTGGCGGTGGCCGCCGCCTTCAACCGGCTGCCGCGGTACCCAGACGACGCCCGCGTGACCTTCGACTTCGGGTTCGATATCCGCACCTTAGTGGCGATCGCGCCGGTGGACGGGCAGTACCGCCCGGCGGACCAGGGGACGCCGCTCACCGACATTAACTACCTCGTGCTGCACGGCGCGCATGACTCGGACGTATCCACCTTCATGGGCCAGCGGCAGTTCCAGCGCATCCGGTTCACTGAGGCGGGGCCGTGGCGCAAGTCAGCCATCTACATCTACCGGGCCAATCACGGCCAGTTCAACACGGTGTGGGGGTCGAGCAACGTCGGCAGGGAACTCGGCCTGCTGCTCGCGAAGAAGAACCTCCTCTCGGGCGAGGAGCAGCGGCAGGCAGGGAAGGTCTTCATCAGCGCCTTCCTCGATCTCACGCTGCGCGATGCCCGCGCGTATGAGCCGCTCTTCCGCGACGCGCGCCGCGGCGGAGCCTGGCTGCCGCGCACCATCTACCTCACGCGGTACGAGGACCCAAGCATGCGTTGGCTCGCGGCGTTCGAGGAGGATGTGGACGTGACCACGGGAGCCGCGCCCGGCGTGCGCATCGAGGGCGCGCGCCTCGCGGCATGGCGCGAGCTGGGGCTCAACATGCGGTCGCGCGGCAACGCGCCGTACGAGAATCACGCCGTACGCGTGGGATGGAGGGAACCGCGCGAGGGCGAGGCGCCGGCGCTGTATCGCGTCCGCTGGACCGACTCGGTAGCCGCCGCGCTCGACGTGGACAATCGCAGCACGCTGGTCTTTGAGGTGCTCAGCGAGGCGGAGAAGCCGAAGTCGCTCGCCGCAGCCGACACGGCGCCGGGCACGGGCGCCATGCCGCGGTCGCCGCGCTTCGAGTGGCTGCCAGGGTGGCTGCGCGGCGCATCGGCCGATTCCGGCGACCTGGCCGCGGACAAGGACAAGGCCAAGGACAAGACCAACGCGGCCAAGGACTCGGTGATCGCGCTGGACTTCCGCATCGAAGTCGAGACGTCGGATGGGGTGAAGGCCTCGATCGCGCTTTCGGAGCTGACGCCGCTCCCGCCACCGCTCACCATTCGCCTGTACAAGTGGGCGAGCATCGAGAAGCGCTTCGGCGGCGGTTCGCGCGACTACGACCAGGTCCCCACCCGCTACGCGGTGCCGCTCGCACAGTTCGAGAAGAGCACGCCGGGCTTCGACGCGACCAAGGTGCGCGCGGTTCGGTTCGTGTTCAATCGCACGGCGACAGGGAGCGTGCTGCTGGATGGAATCGGGTTTGAGCGAGCGCCCGTGCCGTAGGGCAGCGGATTCTAAGAGCCTGGCGACGTGGCGGCCTCCGACCGCCGTCGCGTGGGCTGGCCGCGGCGACGGCCTTTCGGTCAACGCCCCGCCACGTTTGCTTTATCCGCATGAGCATGCGCGAAAAACTCGACCTCCTTGAGCGCCGGCGCGCCGAGGCGGAGCTAGGCGGCGGCGCCCAGCGACTCAAGGCCCAGCACGACAAGGGCAAGCTCTCGGCCCGCGAACGCCTGGACATCCTGCTCGACGAAGGATCGTTCGTGGAACTCGATCGCTTCGTCGTGCACCGCTCGCACGACTTCGGCCTTGAGGACCAGCACTACTACGGCGACGGCGTCGTCACCGGCAGCGGCCGCATTGACGGCCGCCTGGTCTACGTCTTCTCGCAGGATTTCACGGTCTTCGGCGGCTCGCTCAGCGAGGCGTTCGCCGAGAAGATCTGCAAGGTGATGGACCTCGCGATGCGCAACGGCGCACCGGTGATCGGGCTCAACGACTCAGGCGGCGCGCGCATCCAGGAGGGCGTTGTATCGCTCGGCGGCTACGCCGAGATCTTCCTCCGCAACACGCTCGCGTCGGGTGTGGTGCCGCAGATCTCGGCCATTCTCGGCCCGTGCGCCGGCGGGGCGGTGTACTCGCCCGCCATCACCGACTTCGTGTTCATGACGCGCCACTCGAGCTTCATGTTCGTCACCGGGCCCAACGTCGTGAAGACGGTGACGCACGAGGATGTGACCATGGAGACGCTCGGCGGCGCCGACACGCACGGCGCCGTATCGGGCGTCTCGCACTTCACGTGCGAGAGCGAGCTGGCCACGCTGCAGCGGATCCGCGACCTGCTGCGATTCCTGCCGTCCAACAACGTGGAGCCGCCGCCGCGCGGCGGGTCGGCCGACCCGCGCGACCGCCGCGACGAGGCGCTGCTCGACATCGTTCCCGACCACCCGTTCAAGCCGTACGACATGCACGACGTGCTGCGGTGCGTGGTGGACGATGGCGAGTTCCTCGAGGTGCACAAGGACTTCGCCGGCAACATCCTCTGCGGCTTCGCGCACCTGGGCGGCTTCAGCGTCGGCATCGTGGCCAATCAGCCGGCGGTGCTGGCCGGCGTGCTCGACATCAGCGCCAGCACCAAGGCGGCGCGCTTCATCCGGTTCTGCGATGCGTTCAACATCCCGGTCGTGACCTTCGAGGACGTGCCGGGCTTCCTGCCGGGCGTGGCGCAGGAGCACGGCGGCATCATCAGGCACGGCGCCAAGCTGCTCTATGCGTACTGCGAGGCCACCGTGCCCAAGCTCACGGTGATCACGCGCAAGGCGTACGGCGGGGCGTACGACGTGATGAGCTCCAAGCACATCCGCGGCGACTTCAACGTGGCATGGCCCACCGCGGAGATCGCGGTCATGGGGCCCAAGGGCGCGGTGGAAATCCTGTTCAAGAAGGAGATTGCCGAGAGCGACGACCCGGCGAAGGCGATGGAGCAGCGGGTCGCGGAGTACACCGAGAAGTTCGCCAACCCGTACGTCGCGGCGAGCCGCGGGTACGTGGACGACATCATTGACCCGCGCGACACCCGCATGCGGCTCATTGAGGCGCTGGAGTCGTTGCAGGGCAAGCGCGACCGCAACCCCGCCAAGAAGCACGGGAACATTCCGCTGTGAGGAAGGTCCTGATTGCGAACCGTGGCGAGATTGCGCTGCGGGTCATCCGCGCCTGCCGCGAGCTGGGGCTGCGGTCGGTCGCGGTCTATTCCGACGCCGACGCGCGTGCGCCGCACGTGCGCGAGGCGGACGAGGCGGTACGGCTGGGGCCGCCGCCGTCGGCCGAGAGCTACCTGCGCGGCGACTTGATCATTGAGGTCGCGCAGCAGGTCGGCGCCGACGCCATTCACCCCGGCTACGGCTTCCTCTCGGAGCGCGAGTGGTTTGCGCGCGCGGTGCGCGACGCAGGGCTCATCTGGGTAGGGCCGCCGGCCGAAGCGATCGCCGCGTTGGGATCCAAGACGTCCGCGCGCACGCTCGCGGTGTCGCACGACGTGCCGGTGGTGCCGGGCACCACGGAGCCGTTGCGCGACGCGGCGGCGGCGGCGGAGATCGCCGACCGCTTCGGCTATCCCGTCCTGCTCAAGGCGGTGGCGGGCGGCGGCGGCAAAGGCATGCGCATCGTGCGCGACCCGTCCGCGCTGGCGTCGTCGCTCGCGGCGGCTCGGCGCGAGTCGCAGGCCGCGTTCGGCGACGACGCCGTGTACGTGGAGAAGTACATCGAGGGGCCGCGGCACGTGGAAATTCAGGTGCTGGCCGACACGCACGGGCGCTGCATCTCGCTTGGCGAGCGGGAGTGCTCGGTGCAGCGGCGGCACCAGAAGATGATCGAAGAGGCGCCGAGCGTCGCGGTGAACGCCGAGTTGCGCCGGGCGATGGGCGCGGCGGCGGTGCGCGTGGCAAAGGCCGCCGGGTACCAGAACGCCGGCACCTGCGAGTTCCTGCTCGCCCCGGACGGCCAGTTCTACTTCCTCGAGATGAACACGCGCATTCAGGTGGAGCACCCGGTGACCGAACTCGTCACCGGCATTGACCTGGTGCAGTGGCAGCTGCGCATCGCCGCGGGCGAGCGGCTGCCGTTCACGTCGAACATCGAGCCGCGCGGCTGGGCGATGGAGTGCCGCATCACCAGCGAGGACGCCTCGAACAACTTCCTGCCGAGCACGGGGCGCATCGGCTACCTGCGCCTGCCGGGCGGACCGGGCGTGCGTTGGGACAGCGGCGTCGGCGTCGGAAGCGAAGTGAGTCTTTTCTATGATCCGATGCTGGCCAAGCTGATTGTCTGGGCGCCGACGCGCGCCGAGGCGATCGCGCGCATGCACCGCGCGCTGGACGAGCTGACCATTGACGGAGTGGAGACGTCGCGCGAGTTCCACCTGCGCGTGCTGGAGGACGACGAGTTCCGGCGCGGGGCGATCGACATCCAGTGGCTCGAGCGGCGGCTTGACTCCCTGGTGGGGGCGCTGGCGCCGCGCGAGCAGGTGGAAGCGGCGGCCATCGCCGCCGCCCTCCTTGCCGAGCGCGATCGCCAGCGTCGCACGCCCCGTGCGGCAGGGGGGGCGGGCGCCGGAGCGACAACGGGACCGCTCGCTGAGCATCAGTCGTGGGCACGGCTCGCGCGGCAGCAGGGCCTGCGCGACGGGTGAGCGCCGAACTGACGACGCTCGAGATTACGTCCATCGCGGCCGGCGGTGACGGCGTGGCGCGCCATGAGGGGTTGGTGGTCTTCGTGCCGCGCACGGCGCCCGGCGACCGCGTGCGCGCGCGCGTTCGGGCCAAGGGACGGTTCGCGCGTGGCGTGCTGGTTGAGGTCGAGCACGCGGGGGCGGGGCGTGTCACGCCCGCCTGCGCGCACTACGAGCGTGACCGATGCGGCGGGTGCCAGCTGCAGCACCTGTCGCTCGACGCGCAGCGCGCCGCCAAGGCGCACATGGTGCAAGATGCCTTCGCGCGAATCGGGAAACGCACGGTGCCGCTGCCGGTGGTGCTGGGGGCAGGCGATCAATGGCGCTACCGGCGCAAGCTGACCGTCGCCCTGCGCCGCCTCGCGAACGGCTGGCGTGCCGGGTTGCACCGTGCCGGCGCGCCCGACGACGTGTTCGCGCTGGAAGACTGCCTCATCACCGACCAGGGAATCGCCGCGGCCTTTCGCGTCGTGCTCTCGCAGGGCGCGGACCTGCTGCCGCGCGTCCCGTCGCTCCGCGCGTCCATCCGGCGGGACGGCGACGACCTGCTGCTCGTGATCGAGGGCGGAATGCAGTGGCAGGAGGGCAAGGCGTTCGCCGCGGCGGTCACGGCCGTCTCAGCGACTTGGTGGGTGAACGACGACGGCCGGCGTCGCCTGCTGCTCGACCGCCGCGGCCGCGAAGAAGCCGGTGCGTCCTTCGTGCAGGTGAACGCGGAAGTGGCGGCCGCGCTGGCAGCGCGGGTGGAAGCGCTGGTGATGGCGCACGCGCCGGCCACGGTGATTGATGGATACGCCGGCACCGGCGACGTCGCCGTTGCGTTGGCGAAGTGCGGCGTGCAGGTGACCGCCGTCGAGCTCGACGCCGACGCCAGCGCCGTCTGCGCCGCGCGGCTCGGCGCGCCGTCCCGCGCCTTGCCGGCCAAGGTGGAGGACGTGCTGGCGGGGCTGCTCCCCGCCCACGTGGTGCTCCTGAACCCGCCGCGCGCCGGGGTGGACGCCGCGGTCACGGCGGCGCTCGCGGCGTGCAACCCGAAGCCGCGGGCGATCATCTACGTGAGCTGCGACCCGGCGACGCTGGCGCGCGACGTGTCGCGGCTCCCGGGATGGCGGGTCTCTGCATTAGACTGTTATGACATGTTTCCCCAGACTGCACATGTGGAGACGGTGTGCGAGCTGGTGCCGGAGGGGGCGTGAAGTACATCGTGGACATCGGCAGCGAACGGCTTGAGGTCGAGTTGGACGGTGAGACGGCGCGAATCGGCGGCGTCTCGCGTGCCGTGCACCTGGCCGACGTTGAGGGGACACCGGTGCATCTGGTGGGCATCGGCGACCGCGTGCATCGGGTGGTCGCCCGCCGGCACGCCGAGCGGGGCCGCTATACGCTTCGGCTCGACGGCTGGCGTCTCGAGGCGGAGGCCGTTGACGAGCGCACTCGCGCGATTCGCGACCTCACCGCCGACCGGGCGGCGCATGCCGGGCCAATGCCGGTGACGGCGCCGATGCCGGGGTTGATAGTGAAGGTGCACGTGCGGCCTGGAGATACCGTGGCGCAGGGGCAAGGCGTGATTAGCATGGAAGCCATGAAGATGGAAAACGAATTGCGGACGTCGACGGCGGGAACGGTGAAGGCCGTGCTCGTGCAGCCGGGTCAGGCGGTGGAGAAGGGCGCCGTGCTGGTGCAGCTCGCATGACGCGACGCGCGCTCTCGTTCGCGGTCCGCGCCGCCGCAGTGCTCGCGGCCCCGCTGCTCGCGGCCGCCTGCTCCTCGGCGCAGAATCGCATGCAACGCGGCATTGAACCGTCCATTGAACGCGTCGTGCGCACTGAGTCGTACCTCAGGACGGTTGCCGGCGTGTCGAGCCAAGCGTCGCGTCAGTCGCGCGTTGACGGCTATGTCTACGTTTCCGATCTCGCGCCGCAGCTGCGCTATCTCGCCGAGGTGGGGGACACCGCGAGATACGTCACCCTGCGGGCTTCTGTGCTCGCCAGATTGACGCGTCGCGGGACAGCCGGGCTCGTGCTCGCGCGCCGCTACCGTGATGGCGAGGCGTTCGAGCGGGCGAGCCCGTACGGATACCTCTGGACGATCAAGGCGCTGCGGGATGGATGGGGGCTGCTCGGGGACACGGCGTCGGCGCAGGCGCTCGCGCAACTGGTGCCGCTGGCGCCCGAGGATGCGCAGAACCGTACGCCGATGTCCAGGCTGTTCATGGACTGCGCCGAGGCCGAGGACGTGGTGGCCAGCGATGCAGCTCGAGCGCGAGGCGTGTTGGCCCGGTCTCGCACGCTGATCGGAAGCGCAGCGTTCGTGAAGGAGCAATGGGAGCTCGGTGCCACCGCGGAAGCGGGGGAGGCGGACCTGCTCTCGTGCCTCACCCGGGTGGCCCTCGAACTCGGCGAACCCGATGCCACGGTGCGCCACCTCGATCGGCTGCTCGATCGCATGCAGATTCTCGTGGGTCGCTCTGGCCGGCCGGCGGTGGGGACCGCGGCCGACATCCTTCTCACTCTGCACCGGGTGCGCGAGGCTGGCCCGCGCTACTACCACCCGCATCCGGAGCGCGCGCGGTAGGGGTCGGCGCGCTCGTGTGGAAAGCGCCTACACCCAGGTGCGCGCTGCGCTGGTGCGCCGCCACTGCGGCGGTCCACTTGACCGACGCTAAGTCGTTGCGTAACTTACAAGTCTGTCCGAAAACAGCCCATTGCGGCGGCCGAGACCCGGGTTGCATTCCGCACCGGTGAGGCGAAGACCCACGCAGTCCCGCACTGCCCACTCGTTTCAAATGAAGACTTTCAGCGCAACACCCAAGGACATCGAGCATCGCTGGTACGTCGTAGACGCCAGCGGCATGGTCTTGGGCCGGCTCGCCACCGAGGTCGCTCGGATCATCCGTGGCAAGCACAAGCCGATGTTCACGCCGCACATGGACACCGGCGATTTCGTCATCGTGATCAATGCCTCGAAGGTGAAGGTCACGGGCCGCAAGGTGGAGCAGAAGCAGTACTTCCGCCACACCGGCTATATGGGCCACGAGCGATACACGCCCTTCGCGACGATGCTCGCCAAGCACCCGGAGCGCGTCATCGAGAAGGCCGTGCACGGCATGCTGCCGAAGAACGCGCTCGGTCGCGGCAAGCTCCGACTCAAGCTGCGCGTCTACGCCGGTGCCGAGCACCCGCACGCCGCCCAGCAGCCCACCCCGCTCACCTTCCCGTCGCTCGAGGCGAAGTAAGCAATGGCCGACCAGACCATTCATACCATCGGCCGTCGCAAGGAAGCGGTGTGCCGTCTGTACCTGAAGCCCGGCTCGGGCAAGTGGAGTGTCAACGGGCGCACGCTCGGCGACTACTTTCCGCGTCCCGTGCTGGTGAGCGCCATCCAGCAGCCGTTCACGGCGACCGACACGCTCGGGCGCTTTGACGTGCAGGCCAACATCGACGGTGGCGGCGTTACCGGCCAGGCCGGCGCGCTGCGCCTCGCCGTGGCCCGCGCGCTCGTGATCGTCGACGAGATGCACCGTCGCAAGCTGCGCGACCTCGGCCTCCTCACGCGCGATGCGCGTGCGGTGGAACGCAAGAAGCCGGGCCGCCCGAAGGCGCGCAAGCGGTTCCAGTTCAGCAAGCGCTAAGACGCGACGGGAGATGGGAGATGGGAGACGGGAGATGTCCCGCTCCGGCGACGACTTCTCCCTCCCATCTCCGCTCTCCCATCTCCCATCACCTGCTCGTTCATCCCTCACCTCGAGGGAGCCCAGCAGTGGTCCGGTTCGCCGGTCTGCATGGGCGCTGAACTCGAGGGACGATCAAACCAGTTCAAGGAAAACGCACTCTCATGACTCAGCCCTCGCTCGACGATCTGCTCAAGGCCGGTGTCCACTTCGGGCACCAGACGCGCCGCTGGAACCCCAAGATGCGCCGCTTCATCTTCGCGGAGCGCAACGGGATCCACATCATTGACCTGCAGAAGACGCTTCGGCAGATCGAACTCGCACAGAAGCTTGCCCGTGAAGTCGTGCTGCGCGGCGACCAGGTGCTCTACGTCTGCACCAAGCGCCAGCTCGCGGCCATCGTGACGCAGGAAGCCGAGCGCGCCGGAGCGCTCTCAGTGACCGAGCGCTGGCTCGGCGGCCTGCTGACCAACTTCTCCACCGTCAAGAAGCAGATCCGCCGGCTCAAGGAGCTTGAGGCGGGCGCCGAGACGGGCGGCGGGTTCGAGAACTACACCAAGAAGGAGCAACTGATGCTCACGCGTCAGAAGGACAAGCTCCTCAAGAACCTGTCGGGCATCAAGAACATGGGGCGCCTGCCGGGGCTGCTGTTCGTCGTGGATGCGAAGAAGGAGCGCATCGCGGTGGATGAGGCCAAGAAGCTTGGCATCCCGATCATCGCGATCTGCGACACGAATTCCGATCCGGACCTGATCGCGGTGCCGATCGCCGGCAACGACGACGCCATCCGCTCGGTGGAGCTGCTGACAGCGACCGTGACGGACGCGATCATCGAGGCCCGCCGCGAGGCGCCGGTGCGCGAGGAAGTGGAAGAGGGCCAATCGTACACCTACTCCTCGGACCGCGGCGCCGAGCCGCAGGGCGACGATCGCCGCCGTCGCGGCGGCCAGGGTGGTGGTGGTGCTGAGCGTGGCGGAGACCGCCCGCGCCGTCGCCGCGCCAAGCCGGACGCCATCGCGGCCCGCCTCAAGGGTGACGGCGCGGAAGCGGTCGACAAGCCGGCCGAAGTCCCGGCGGTGAAAGCGGCCTCCGCGCCGGCTTCCGCGCCGGCTTCCGCGCCGGCTTCCGCGCCGGCTTCCGCGCCGGCTTCCATGCCGGCCGCCATGCCGGCTGCCATGCCGGCTGCCATGCCGGCTTTCATGCCGGCCGTCGCGCCCGCCGACACGCCCGCTTCCGAACCCGCTTCCACACCCGCCGAACAGCCGGACCAGCCGAGCGCGTAGGCGCCCCGGCGTGGTCATCACGCCGAGCAGCGCGTATTTTCCCGACGCCGCCGGCCGCAGAGCCGGCGGCGTCTTCACACCGACTGAAACAGAGAAGGCATCAGCATATGGTTGCTATTACTGCGAAGGACGTTGCCGAGCTCCGGGCCCGCACCGGCGCCGGCATGATGGATTGCAAGAAGGCCCTCGAGGAGTCCGGCGGCGCAATGGACGCGGCCGTGGACGTCCTCCGCAAGAAGGGCATCGCCAAGGCCGACAAGCGCGCCGACCGTGCGGCGTCGGAGGGCCAGATCGTCACGTGGGTGGCGCCCGACGGCTCGGCGGCGGCCATGATCGAGATCAACTCGGAGACTGATTTCGTTGGGCGCAACGACGAATTCGTGGCGCTGTCGAAGCAGATGTGCGAGCAGGTGGCCAAGGACCCGAGCGTCGAAGGGGTGGTGAAAGTGGGCGCCGAGGGCGCGTACCTCGCCGCGCCGTGGTACGCCGATGCGTCGCGCACCGTGCGTGACGTAGTGAAGGCGGCGTCCGCCAAGACGGGCGAAAACGTCGTGTTGAAACGAATCGCGCGCTTCACGGCGAAGGCGGGCGGCACGGCCGGCTTCTACCTGCACTTCAACGGCAAGGTGGGCGTGCTGGTCGAAGTCGCCGGCATCACGGGCGAGGCGGGGACGGCGCTGGCCAACACGATCTCCGAGCATGTGGCGGCGGGCGTGCCGGCCACGGCGGTGGCCGTGGACCGCGCGAGCGTAGATGCGGCGGTGGTGAAGCGCGAGCGTGATATCTTTGTGGAGCAGGCCCTCGCCAGCGGCAAGCCGCCGGCGATCGCCGACAAGATGGTCGAGGGGCGCATCAACAAGTTCTTCGGCGAGATCGTGCTCACCGAGCAGCCGTGGGTGCGCGAGGACAGCAAGACGATTGGCCAGATCATCAAGGAGGCCGGCGCGGGGGCCTCGGTAGTGCGGTTTGCCCGCTTCAAGATGGGCGAGGGCTAGCATCCATGACGTCGGCGCTCAAGTACCCACGCATCCTGCTCAAGCTCTCCGGCGAGGCGCTCGCCGGGGAGAAGGGCTTCGGGTTCGACTTCGAGGCCATCACACGCTTTTCGCACCAGATCCGCACCATCCACGGGATGGGTGCGCAGGTGGCGGTGGTGATTGGCGGCGGCAACATCGTGCGCGGGTCGCAGGTCTCGCGCATGGGGATGGACCGCGTGAGCGCCGACTACATGGGTATGCTGGGCACGGTCATCAACGCCCTGGCGCTGCAGGACGT
This sequence comes from uncultured Gemmatimonadota bacterium, assembly GCA_947085385.1. Lineage (GTDB taxonomy): Bacteria > Gemmatimonadota > Gemmatimonadetes > Gemmatimonadales > Gemmatimonadaceae > PNKL01. The sequence continues at coordinate 66,950 of CAMTWA010000006.1, forward strand.
GCTGGAGCGCGACGGGCTGGACACGCGCGTGATGACGGCGATCCGCATGGAGGAGCTGGCGGAGCCGTTCATCCGGCGGCGCGCGATGCGGCACCTGGAGAAGGGGCGCTGCGTCGTCTTTGCCGGGGGGACGGGGAACCCGTACTTTTCCACGGACACGGCCGCGGTGCTGCGGGCCATCCAGATGAAGGCTGACGTGATCATCAAGGCGACCAGCGTGGACGGCATCTACTCGGCCGACCCCAAGAAGGTGCCCACGGCAACGCGATACGATCGCATCAGCTACCGTGACGTGATGCTCGAGGAACTTGGCGTGATGGACCAGACGGCGATCACCCTTTGCAAGGAGAACGCGTTGCCTCTGATCGTGCTCAATATCAACACTCCGGATGCCGTGGCCGCCGCGATCCGTGGCGAGCCGGTGGGGACCCTGGTGTCATGATCGCGATTCCGAACATCATGAAGGACTGCCGGGCCTCGATGGAGAAGGGGATCGAGGCAGTGAAGCGCGAGTTCACTTCCGTGCGCTCGGGCAAGGCGGCGCCGAGCATGCTCGACGCGGTGAAGGTGGAGGCGTACGGCGCCCTGGTGTCGCTCAACCAGGTGGCGACCGTCAACGCGCCCGAGCCGCGCGCGCTCATCGTGACGCCGTTCGACAAGGGGCAGGTTCGCGCCGTGGAGAAGGCGATCCGCGAGTCGGGACTGGGCTTCGACCCGGCGATCCAGGGGACGTTCATCCGCGTTCCGCTGCCGGCCATGAACGAACAGCGCCGCAAGGAGCTGGTGAAGCTGGTGCACAAGTACGTGGAGGACGGCCACATCGCCATCCGGCACGCGCGAACGCACGCCCGCGAGCTGCTCAAGAAGCTTGATGGCGTGTCCGAGGACGACGTGAAGCACGCGGAGAAGGACCTGCAGAAGATGCACGACGACTACATCCACAAGGTTGACGCGCTCAGCAAGGCGAAAGAAGCCGAAATCATGGAGGTCTGAGCGCGCCATGGGCGCCGCCGACGAACTCCTTGCCCAGATGCGCGTGCAGGGCGCGATTCCGTGCCATGTCGCGATCATCATGGACGGCAACGGCCGCTGGGCGCGCGAGCGCATGCTGCCGCGGCCGATCGGGCATCGCCACGGCATGAAGGCGGTGCGCGAGGTGGTCGAGGCGTCCATCGAGGCGGGCGTGGAGGTGCTATCGCTGTTCGCGTTCTCGCAGGAGAACTGGCAACGGCCGGCGGGCGAGGTGTCGGCGCTGATGTCGCTGCTCGAGGAGTACATCCAGAAGGAAGCGCGCGAGCTCGACGAGCAGGGCGTGCGGGTGGTTTTCCTCGGCGACCTCGACCGGCTTCCCGCCGCGCAGCGTGGCGCGGTGGATCGCGTCATGGCGCTGACGGCGCGCAACACGAAGCTGGTGCTGAACCTGTTCATCTCGTACGGGTCGCGCGCAGAGCTCGTGCGCGCAGCCCGACTCATCGCCGAGGAGGTGGCGGCCGGGCGCATGACACCCGCCCAGGTTGATGAGGCGGCATTGGCCAGCCGACTCTTCACTGCCGGGTGCCCCGATCCCGACTTGCTGATTCGCACCTCGGGCGAGAAGCGCATCTCCAACTTCCTGCTCTGGCAGCTGGCCTACACGGAACTGCACATCTCGCCGGTGCTCTGGCCCGACTTCGGGCGCGCCGAGCTGTACCAGGCGATTCTCGATTTCCAGAGCCGCGAGCGCCGCTTCGGCCGCGTCTCCGCGTAGCCTGACCGCCTCGTGAACGAGTTCCCCAAGCGACTGGGCGTCGCGATCGTGCTTATCCCGATCGTGCTGGGCTGTGTCTGGGTCGGCGGCCCCCTGCTCGCGACGCTGCTCAGCCTGGCGTCGGGACTCGCGGCGTGGGAGTTCTACCGGCTGGCCGGCGCGCGGGGCGTGCGTCCGCTCAGCGCTGTGGGCATCGTCGTGAGCGCGCTGCTTCCAGTCGCGGTGCACGCGCGGTATCTGGGCGTGTGGGTGCCGCCGGTGAGTGCCGTCGCGCTGCTGGTGCCGCTGCTGCTCACCGGCGTGCTCTTCGCCCGCGGCAGTGCAGGCGGCCCGATGGCTTCGCTGGGAGTGACGCTCGCGGGCATCGTGTACACCGGCGGGATGCTCAGCTTCGCGTACGCCCTGCGCTACCACGAACTCGTCGTTGATGCGCGCGGCGGCACGGCGCTCGTGCTGCTCCCGCTGGTGGTGACGTGGCTGAACGACTCGGGCGCGTATCTGGCGGGGCGCGCGTTCGGGCGCGCCAGGCTGATGCCGACCGTGAGCCCGTCGAAGACGTGGGCCGGGGCCTATGGCGCTGTCGTGGCGAGCGTGCTCACCACGTGGGCCTTGGCTGCGTTCCTGCTGCCGCACATGGCGCACCTGTCACTCTCGCCGCTCGGCATCGTGGTGGTGGGGGTTGGGCTCAGCCTTGCCGCGCAGGTCGGCGATCTCGCCGAGTCGATGTTCAAGCGTGAAGCGGGCGTGAAGGACAGCTCGCACCTCATTCCAGGACATGGCGGCGTGCTCGATCGCGTGGACTCGCTGCTCTTCACGCTCCCGGTGGGGTACGTGCTCCTCGGCAGCTTCCTCGTCTACCAGCCCTGATGACCCCTCAGGGTGTCGCCGTCCTTGGCTCCACGGGGTCCATTGGCACCACGGCGCTTCGCGTGCTCGAGCGGCACCGTGACCGGTTTGCCGTACGCGCCCTGACGGCGCACGCCAACGTGGCGCTGCTGCGCCAGCAGGCGGACGCGTGGTCGCCGACGTTCGTGGCCCTCGTGGAAGGAGACGGCGATGCGCCAGCCTCGTGGCGCCGCGGAGCCGCCGCGCTCGTAGAGGCCGCCACGCGGCCGGATGTCGCCATTGTGCTCAATGCCGTCGTGGGCGCTGCGGGGCTCGACGCGACGCTGGCCGCGCTGGGGTCAGGCAAGCGGGTGGCACTGGCCAACAAGGAGTCGCTGGTGGTGGGCGGCGCCCTCGTGGGAGAGGCGGCACTCCGCGGTGGAGGCTCCGTCGTCCCGGTGGACAGCGAGCACTCGGCCATCCTGCAGTGCCTCGCTGGACGCGGCGCGGCCGATGTGCGGAAGCTGGTCATCACCGCCTCGGGCGGCCCGTTCCGCGAGTGGCCGGCGGAGCGCGTGCGCGCGGCCACGGTGCAGGACGCCCTGAAGCACCCGACCTGGTCCATGGGCCGCAAGATCACCGTGGACAGCGCGACGCTTGCCAACAAGGCGCTCGAGGTGATCGAGGCGCACTTCCTCTTCGGTCTGAGGTACGAGCAGATGGAAGTGGTGGTGCATCCGCAGAGCATCGTGCACTCGATGGTGGAGTTCCGAGACGGCAGCGTGCTGGCACAGTTGGGCGTGCCATCCATGGAACTCCCGATTCTGTATGCGTTCTCCCATCCGGACCGAATCGAGGATGTGGGCATCCCGGTGTTCGATGCCGTGGCCGCCGGCCGATTGACGTTCGAGGCGGTGCGACACGACGCCTTCCCATGTCTCGGGCTCGGCGTCTCTGCCGGCAAGGCGGGCGGGGCCGCGCCGGCGGTGTTCAACGGTGCCAACGAGCAGGCCGTGGCGCTGTTTCTCGAGGGACGGATAGCCTTCGGTGCGATCGCCGAGGGCGTGGAGATGGCGCTGACGCGTCACTCCGGATTGGCCGGCGGCGACCTGCCGTCGTTGTGGCACGCCGACGCCGAGGCGCGGCGCACTGTGAGGGAGACGTTCGCATGATTGCATGGCTTGCACCGGTGCTCGTGCTGGGACTCGTGATCTTCATTCACGAGCTCGGCCATTTCCTTGCCGCCAAGTGGGCGGGCGTCTACGCTCCGCGCTTCTCGATAGGCTTCGGCCCGGCACTGTTCAAGCGCCGTCACGGCGAGACCGAGTACGTGCTTGCCGCCTTTCCGCTGGGCGGGTACGTGCGCATGGCCAGCCGGGAAGACGAGACGATGGCCAAGATCGAGGGAGGAGGGGCGCCGGAGGGAGCGGCCGACGGGAAGCCGGCGGACGGAAAGCGGCCGGACGACTGGGACGAGGACGCGATGGCGCCGTTCGGGCCCAAGCCCGTGCCATCCGATCGCTGGTTCGAGAGCAAACCGCTGGGGGCCAAGCTGGTGATCATGCTGGCGGGGGTGACGATGAACGTCGTCCTCACCTTCGTGGTGTCCACCGGCGTGTTTGCGTACTACGGCCGGCCGTACGTGCCGGCGGTGATTGACTCGCTCGTCGTCGGCATGCCCGCCCAGAAGGCCGGCCTGCTCCCCGGCGATTCGATTGCCTCAATAAATCGCATTGCCGTGCGAAGCTGGAGCGACATGCTGAACACCATCTCCGCGTCCGCAGGCAAGGAGGTCGTGGTTGGGGTGGTTCGCGGCGGGACGTCGTTGACGCTCGCGATGACACCCGAGCCCCAGCAGGGGACCAACGCTGCGACTGGGGCGGCCGTGACCGTGGGTCGCGTGGGGGCCTACGTCAGGGACCGCGTGGAGCGTGAGCGGCTGGGGCTCGTGTCGGCCACGGCGGCCGGCGGACGCGCCACGTGGGCGATGGCCAGCTCGGTGGTGGGCGTCGTAGGTGGGCTGCTGCAGGGCAACATATCGGTGAAGAACCTCGGCGGCCCGGTGGCGATCGCCCGCACGTCGGTGAACGCGGCAAGAAGCGGCATGGAGCCACTGTGGGTACTTATCGCCTTTCTTAGCATCAACTTAGCCATCCTCAACCTCCTTCCAATTCCGATCCTGGACGGCGGTCAGGTCCTGGTGACCCTCGCCGAAGCAGCCAAGGGCTCTCCGTTCAGTGTCAGGACCCGCGAGAACATGATGCGACTGGGGGTGGCGGCCATCGTAACGCTATTCGCAGTGGTGATGTTCAATGATCTGGTGGCGCTCTTCAGATAGGGGATTGGGAGCTCGGATGGGGATTGGCGATTTGGATTTGCGATGCTGATTTGGGATGGGTGAGATCCGATCGCCAATCGCAACTCCCAATCGCAACTCCCAATCGCAACTCCCAATCGCAACTCCCAATCGCAACTCCCAATCGCAACTCCCAATCGCAACTCCCCATCGCAAATCCAAATCGCCGATCCCCATCCGAGCTCCCCATCTCAAATCGTCTCCCGGGACTTTACAGCAGGCCAATGCAGGGCTAACTTCCTCTGCTATGACGGAATTGGCCTAGTCACCGAAGTACGCAGGGAACACAGGAATGCCTTTCGACAAGAAGCCGGCGGTCGTCAAGAATCGCCGCCACGAGACGGACACGGGCTCATCGTACGTCCAGGTCGGCGTGATCACGGAACGGATCAACTACCTCACCGATCACTTCCGGCAGCACGCCAAAGACCACCACGGCCGCCGCGGGCTCTTGAAGCTCGTCGGGAAGCGCCGTCGTCTGCTTGATTACCTCAAGCGCACGGACGTCGACGGATACCGGAAGCTCATCGCAGACCTGGGACTGCGCTACTAAGAACCACACAGCGCTTCTCGCGCGGGCGCATTACGGCGGCCCGCGCGTTTCGCGTTCCACCGAGACACACCACATATGATGCATCGCATTGAGCGCACCTTTGCCGGACGTCGCCTGGTCCTCGAGACAGGGCGCATGGCCAAGCAGGCCGCGGGCTCAGCGCTCGTGCAGTTCGGCGAGACCATGGTTCTCGCCGCCGTCACTGTCAGCGACAAGCGGAGCTCCCTGCCGTTCTTCCCGCTGACCGTCGAGTACAAGGAGAAGACCTACGCCGCGGGCAAGATCCCGGGCGGGTTCATCAAGCGCGAGGGGCGGCCGCGCGACGAGGAGATCCTCTCGTGCCGCATCATTGACCGCTCCATCCGTCCGCTGTTCCCGGAGGGCTTCCAGAACGAGGTCCAGGTTTTCATCTACGTCCTCTCCGCGGACCAGGAGAATGACGCCGACGTGCTCGGCCTGCTGGCCACCTCGTTCGCGCTGAGCGTGTCGCGGATTCCGTGGGCCGGCCCGATTGCCGGTGTGCGCGTGGGTCGCGTGGAGGATAAGTGGGTGCTCAACCCCACCTTCCAGGCGCTCGAGTTCTCCGCAATGGACCTGATGGTCGCCGGCTCGCAGGACTCGATCATGATGGTCGAGGGCGGCGCGCTCGAGATCAGCGAAGATGACGTCATCGAAGGGCTCACGATCGCCCAGCGCGGCATCAAGGAACTCATCTCGATGCAGGAGGAGCTGCTCGGGAAGGTCAAGGTCGAGAAGATGGCCTGGACCAAGAGCGAGACGCCGGACGATGTGCTGAAGACGGTCACGAAGGCCGCGAAGGCGAAGATCGAAGCCGCGATCAACCAGAAGGAGAAGCACACGCGCATCGCGGCCGTCGAGGCCGTGAAGAATGCGGTGAAGGAAGAGTTGGCCGCGTCGCTCACGCCTGAGCAGCTGCCGTTCGTGGGCAGCGTACTGGGTGACCTCGAGTACACCGCGCTGCGCGACCAGGTGCTCTCGACCGGGCTTCGCGTTGACGGCCGCAAGCCGACCGAAGTGCGCCCGATCAGCATCGACACCAGCGTGCTCCCGCGCGCCCACGGCTCGGCGCTGTTCACGCGCGGCCAGACGCAGGCGCTGGTCGCCGCGACGCTGGGCACGGGCAACGACGTGCAACGCATGGACTCGATTGACACGGCCAAGGAAACGACCAAGGCGTTCATGCTGCACTACAACTTCCCGCCGTTCTCGACGGGTGAAGTGAAGATGATGCGCGGCACGAGCCGTCGCGAGATCGGCCACGGCAACCTGGCCGAACGCGCCATTCAGGGCGTGCTGCCGCCGTTCGAGGAGTTTCCGTACACCATCCGCATCGTGTCGGAAGTGCTCGAGTCGAATGGCTCGTCGTCAATGGCGACGGTCTGCGGCGGATCGCTCTCGTGCTTCGACGCGGGCATCCCGCTGAAGTCGGCCGTGGCCGGCGTGGCGATGGGCCTGATCAAGGAAGGGAAGAAGTACGCCATCCTCACCGACATCCTCGGCACCGAAGACCACCTCGGAGACATGGACTTCAAGGTCGCCGGGACGAAGGACGGCATCACGTCCATCCAGATGGACATCAAGATCCAGGGGCTCGACCTCAAGATCATGGCCGAGGCGCTGGCGCAGGCGAAGCTGGGCCGCCTGCATATCCTGGGCGAGATGGACAAGGCCATTGATGCGCCGCGCGCCGAGCTGAGCAAGTGGGCGCCGCGCATCGTGACGATGCACATCAACCCCGAGAAGATCGGTGATCTCATCGGTCCGAAGGGCAAGACCATTCGCGGCATCCAGGAAGAGACGGGGGCCGAACTGACGGTTGACGACGCCGGCCTGGTGACGATCGCGGCCGTTGGCGGCGAGGCGATGGAACGCGCGCGCCAGATGGTGGCCGCGATCACCGCCGAACCCGAGGTCGGGCTCACGTACGAGGGGACGGTGAAGAGCGTCACCGCGTTCGGCGCATTCATCGAGATCATGCCGGGCACCGAGGCGCTGCTGCATGTGTCGGAGATGCGCCACACGCGCGTGGAGAAGCCTGAGGACGTGGTGAAGAAGGGCGAGCGGGTGACGGTGAAGCTGGTAGAGCGCGACGAGCGCGGCCGCCTGCGCCTGTCCATGAAAGCGCTGCTGCCCAAGCCGGGCGCCGCGGAAGGCGCCGCGGCGGCCACGCCCGCTCCCGAAGGCGATGCGTACGCCACGACCGAGGGCGAGCTGGTCGTGGCCCCGGCGGCCGACGGTGAGGCTGGGCGCGAGGAGCGTCCGCGCCGTGAGGGTGGCGACCGCGGCCGTGGCGGCCGCGGCGGGCGCGGCCCACGCAAGTAGCCATGACGCAGACCCCCGCCCCTGAGTCGGGGGTACAGCGCACGGAGCTGCCCAACGGTCTGACCGTACTCTCGGAGTTCTATCCGGGAGTGCGGTCAGTTGCGTTGGGAGCCTGGGTGCGCGCGGCATCGGTGCATGAGCCGCGCGAGGTGATGGGCGTCTCGCACCTGCTCGAGCACCTGGTCTTCAAGGGAACCGAGCGCCGCAACGCCCACCAGCTGGCGCTTTCGCTGGAATCGCTCGGCGGTTCGCTCGACGCGTACACGTCACGCGAACACACGTCGTTCCAGGCGCGCGTGCTCGACGAGCACCTGCCGCAGGCGGCTGACGTGATGTTCGACCTGATGTTCCGCCCGCTGCTGCGCGCCGAGGACCTGCGCCTCGAGCGCAAGGTTGTGCTGGAGGAGATCTCCATGGTGGAAGACACGCCGGATGATCTCGTCTTCGAGATGCACAACGAGGCGCTCTGGGGGACGCACCCGATGGGGTACACGATTCTCGGGACGCGCGAGACCGTGGCGAACATGAAGCTGGACGATCTGCGCGCCCTGCACGCGCGGGCGTACCACCCGCCGCACGTCGTCGTCTCGGCAGCGGGCAACGTCACGCATGAGCAGTTGCTGGCCGTGCTGGCTGAGGCAGGCTGGAGCGACCTGCCGCGCGGCGATGACACGCCGATGTCGGAGGTGGCGGCGGTGCCGCTCGCGCCGCTGGAGCGCCACGTGGATCGAGACGGGGCGCAGTGCCACGTGGTGCTCGGGTCGGCCACCGTGCCGCACCGTGACGAGCGGCGGTACGCCCTGATGCTCGTGGACACGCTGCTCGGCGGCGGCATGAGCTCGCGGCTCTTCCAGAGAGTGCGCGAAGAACTCGGGCTGGCGTACAGCGTCTACACCTTCCAGAGCTTCCACTCGCTGTCGGGCGCGCACGGTGTGTACGTGGGGACGGCGCCCGAGACGCGTGCCGACGCGCTGGCCGCCGTGCAAGAGGAACTGCGCCGCGTGGCGGACGCCGGCATCACGGAGCGCGAGCTGGCGCAGGGTCGCCAGCAGCTCAAGGGACAGATTACGCTGGGGCTGGAAAGCCCCTCGGCGCGCATGTATCGGCTGGCTGCGGTGGAACTCTATCACGAACCTTTCCGCCCGCTCGACGAGGTGCTGCGGCGGATCGACGCCATTGACGTGGAGGCGGCCCGCGCCGCGTGCGCGGAGTTCTTCCGGCCGGAGTTGCAGACGGTTGTGAGCTTGGGGCCGAAGGGGTGACGGCGGACGGCGGACGGCGGACGGCGGACGGCAGACGGCAGACGGCGGACGGCAGTGGATGGCTCGGCGCCGCACCGATTTGTCAGAGGGGATTTGCCTGACTCCGTCTAGGGGAATGTCGAGTGTTCTCGAGCCGGGAGAACGTGATAGAATTAACTGCTGTTCTTCCCTGACCATTCAACACGCGATCTGACCATGCGCATCGGCATCCCGAAAGAAATCAAGACGAACGAGAACCGCGTCTCCTGCGTCCCCGCCGGAGTGGAGACGCTTGTGTCGGCCGGGCACTCCGTGTTCCTCGAAAAGTCGGCGGGAGAGGGGAGCGGATTCAGCGACGAGCAGTACGTCGCCGTCGGCGCCAAGATCCTCAACACCGCTGATGAGGTGTGGAAGGAAGCCGAGATGATCATCAAGGTGAAGGAGCCCATCGCGGTGGAGTGGCCGCGGATGCGCAAGGGGCAGACGATCTTCACCTATTTCCACTTCGCCGCCGACGAGAAGCTGACGAAGGCGCACATTGACTCGGGCTCGACCTGCATCGCGTACGAGACGGTGGAACTGGCGAACGGCGATCTGCCGCTGCTGATCCCGATGTCGGAAGTGGCCGGCCGCATGGCGGTACAGGAAGGGGCCAAGTACCTCGAGAAGCTGTACGGCGGCCTCGGCCTGCTGCTCGGCGGCGTGCCGGGCGTGGCGCCGGCGAACGTCGTGGTGCTCGGCGGCGGCATCGTGGGCATCAACGCGGCGAAGATGGCGGCGGGCATGGGCGCGAAGGTCACGATCCTCGACCTGTCGCTGCCGCGGCTGCGCTACCTGAGCGATGTGATGCCGGCGAACGTGACGCTGATCTACAGCAACCGCCACAACATCCTCGAACAGATCTCGACGGCCGACCTGGTGATCGGCGGCGTGCTGATCCCGGGGGCCAAGGCGCCGAAGCTGATCCGCCGCGAAGACCTGAAGCTCATGAAGAAGGGCTCGGTGATCGTGGACGTGGCCATCGACCAGGGCGGCTGTGTGGAGACGATCAAGGCAACGACGCACGAGAACCCGGTGTATGTGGTGGACGAGGTGATCCACTACGGCGTGGCCAACATGCCGGGCGGCGTGCCGCGCACGTCGACGCTGGCGCTGACGAACGCGACGCTTCCGTACGCGCTGACGCTGGCGAACAAGGGCTGGAAGAAGGCGTGCAAGGACGACAGGGCGCTGCTGATGGGCCTGAACGTCGTCGCCGGCAAGGTGACGTACAAGGGCGTGGCGGAGGCGTTTGGGATGGAGTATGTCGCGCCGGAGACGGTGCTGTAGGGGCAGAGAGACAACAGAGAAACAACAGAGAAACAACAGAGAAACAACAGGGAGAAGCCAAGGGTCCGGATGCCCGGGAGGGGAGCTGGGCCCTTGTGCGCGGGGCCCTGCCTTGTCGCTACCTGATGCGGCGCCTAACTTTCCACGCGTCCGCCGCCTTTCTATAGTTGTCCGCCCCTGGTCGATCGCGCCTTATCGCGATCGCGCGTGAGCCTCGATGCGCTGGAATTTCCCGTTCTTCAAGCACGGATCTCTTTTCCCAGCGAACGCGATTGCCGTTGATCTCGGCACCGCGAACACGCTGGTGTACGTGAAGGGCGAGGGGATCGTGCTCAATGAGCCATCGGTGGTGGCGATGGATCGCGAGACGAAGAAGATCAAGGGCGTGGGCCTCGAGGCGAAGCGCATGCTCGGCCGCACGCCCGAGGGGATCATCGCGGTGCGCCCGATGAAGGACGGCGTGATCGCCGACTTCGAAGTCACCGAGAAGATGCTGCGCTATTTCCTCGAGCTGATCATCGAGAAGCACGTCTTCCGCGTGAAGCCGCGCGTGATCGTGTGCGTCCCGTCGGGCATCACCGAGGTGGAGCGGCGCGCGGTGCGCGATTCGGCGCTCGGCGCGGGCGCCAAGGAAGTGTTCATGGTGGCCGAGCCGATGGCGGCGGCCATCGGCGTCGGGTTGCCGGTGGAGACGCCGACGGGCAACATGGTGATTGACATCGGCGGCGGCACGACGGAGATCGCGGTGATCGCGCTGAGCGGCATGGTGAGCGACACGTCCATCCGCACGGGCGGCGACGAGATGGACACGTGCATCGTGCAGTTCATGCGCTCGTCGTACAACCTGCTGATCGGCGATCCGACGGCGGAGATGATCAAGATCCAGATCGGCTCGGCGGTGCCGATGGGCGAGGAGCGCGAGATGGAGGTGAAGGGGCGCGACCTGGTGTCGGGCATCCCGAAGACGGTGCGCGTGCACAGCGCAGAGATCCGCGACGCGATGCAGCAGCCGATCCAGCAGATCGTGGACGCGGTGCGCCGCGCGCTCGAGATCACGCCGCCGGAACTGGCCAGCGACATCGTGGACCGCGGTATCGTCATAACCGGCGGTGGCGCACTGATCCGCGGCCTCGACGTGCTGCTCACGCAGGAGACGGGGCTTCCGATTCACGTTGACGAGGATCCACTGACGTGCGTGGTGCGCGGCGCGGGGCGGATTCTCGACGACGAAGAGAAGTACTGGTCGGTCCTCTCTACCTAGCGTACGGTGCCGCGGCCGGCACGCACATCCTCCCGCGTGGACCAGGCGATGCTCATCGCCTGCGTGCTGCTCTCGCTCGTGGCGCTGGTGCTGCCGTCGCCGATCCGGTCGGCCGTCGCCGGCGGCCTGCGAGGCACCATCGTCGTGCCGCTGGCTGCGCTGCAGGAGCGCGCCGAGGTGTCGCGCCGCGCCGTGCTGGCCTACGACGCCTCGGTGCGCGTCGCCGACAGCATACGCCTGCAGGCGACCCAGGCCGACGTGGCGGCGGCGGAGAATGAGCGGCTGCGCCGCCTGCTCGGTCTTGGCGCGGCGCTCACGTGGGGCTTCGTTCCCGCGGAGGCGCTGCACGGGCGCGGTCTCGGCGACGACTACACGATGACGCTCACCGTCGGAAGCAACGAGGGCGTGGAGCCGTTTAGCGCGGTCGTCGCGCCGGACGGGCTGGTGGGGATGATCGAGCATGTGGACGCGCGTTCTTCGGTGGCCATCGTCTGGCCGCACCCCGATTTCCGCGTGAGCGCGATGTCGGCCGACGGCGCTGCGTTCGGCATCGTGTACCCGCACCTCGGCGCCGGGGCGACGCGATTCCTGCTCGAACTCCGCGGCGTCGCGTTCCGCAACGAACTGCGTCCCGGGACCCTGATCGTGAGTGCCGGGCTGGGCGGCGTGTACCCACGCGGCATCCCGGTGGGGACGGTGCTCTCGGAGCTCAAGACGGCGGAGGGGTGGGCGCGGACCTACCTGCTACGCCCGGCCGTGCGCCCGGCCGACGCGACCACGGTCATGGTGGTGCAGCCGCGTCGCGCGAAGGAGGGGGTGGCGGCCGCCTGGCAGACGAATGTGGACAGCGCGCTGCGCATGGTGGTGGCGGCGGGCGACTCGCTGGCGCGACGTCACGCGGACTCGTTGGCCAGGGCGGAGCGGCAGCGACTGGACTCGCTGCAGGTGCTTCGGCCGCGCCCTGATTCGGGGGACGCGGCCGCGCCTGCCGTGAAGCCGCCGATTACGCCGCCGATTACGCCGCCGATTACGCCGCCGAACACGCCGCCGAGCACACCGACGCCGGCGCCGAGGCCCGTGCCATGAACTTCGCACGCGGGTTCTGGTTCACGTTCGTCTTCCTGGCGCTGGTCGTACTGCACTACACGCTGCGGCCCGTCCTTGAGTGGCGGGCGTCCATTGACTTCCTCTCCATCGCCGTGCTGCTCGTGGCGGTGCGCGCCCGTCCTGGCGTGGCGACGGTGGTCGGCTTCGCGGTCGGGATCACGTCGGACGCGATGATGCCGAGTGCGTTCGGCGCCGGGGCGCTCGCGTTCAGTGTCGTTGCGTATGCGGCGTCGTCGCTCAAGGCGGCGTTTTTTGCCGACAACCTCGCGTTGAACGCGGTTTTCGTGTTCCTGGGTAAATGGGTGGGTGACCTCATCTTCCTGGCCGCCGAACACCGGCTGGGCGGGAGCGAGTTCCTTGCGCAGGCGCTGCTCTGGTCACCGCTGGCGGCCGCGGTGACGGCGGTGGTGGGGCTTGGAGTACTCATGGTGCTGCGCCCGGTCGTGGGGACGCCAAGAGGATGAGCTTCCATCCAAACGAGATGCAGCGCCGCGCGCGGCTCGCCTCCGCGCTGCTCTTCCTGTCGTTCGTTTTTCTCCTCGGCTCGTTCTTCCGACGGCAGGTGCTGCAACATGCGCAGTACGTACTGCAGTCGGAGGAAAACCGCCTGCGTGAGGTGCCGCTCCCGGCGCCCCGCGGCGTGATCTATGACCGCCGGGGCCAGATCATCGCCGAGAATGTGCCGGGATACTCGGTGTCGCTGCTCGCGCCGGGCGTGGACTCGCTGCGTGCCGCCCTCCGGCGCCTGGCGGGGACGATCCCCATGTCGAGCGAGCAGATCAACCAGGCGGTGCGCCGCTTCCGGCGCGCGCCCAACCGTCCGGCCGTGATCTTCCCCGACGCGTCGTTCGACGTGGTGTCAGTGCTCGAGGAGCACCGCGTGGAGGTCCCGGGGCTCATCATCCAGAGCGCGCCCAAGCGGTACTACCCGGACGGACCGGCGACGGCGGCGTTCGTCGGGTACACCGGCGAGGTGAACGAGGCTGAACTCGGCAGCGCGACGTTCCGAGGCTACAAGGCCGGTCAGCAGGTGGGGAAGGACGGACTCGAGCGCCAATACGAGAGCCTGCTGCGCGGCCGCGAGGGGACGCGATTCGTGGAGGTGGACGCGCGCGGGCGCGTGGTGCGCGAAGCCGGGGCGCGCCAGGACCTGCAGCCCGAGGCGGCGCCGCCGCTGTACACGAACATTGACCTCGACCTGCAGAAGTTCGTCGTGGCATTGTTCGCCGATTCGCTCATCGGCGGTGTGGTGGCGCTCGAGCCCTCGACGGGCGCAGTGCTGGCGCTGCATTCGGCGCCGTCATTCGATCCGAATCGGTTCATTGGCGGCATCCCCGCAGACTACCTGCGCGCGCTGAACGAGGACACGCGGCGCCCGCTGTACAACAAGGCCATCAAGGGCGCGTACGAGCCCGGGTCCATCTGGAAGCTCGCGACGGCCGTGCTGGCTATCCAAGCGGGGCTCGTGTCGCTCGACGATCACATGCCGGTGTCGTGCACGGGCGGGTACCAGTATGGCAACCGCCGATTCAAGTGCTGGGAGAAGAAGGGGCACGGTGACCTGACCCTGGCACAGGCCATCGAGCTGTCGTGCGACGTCTACTTCTACCAGTTGGGCCTCAAGATCGGCCTGTCGCGCCTGGTGGCGGGCGGCGTGGACCTCGGCGCCCGCGAACGGTCGGGAATCGACCTGCCGTGGGAGACGCGGTCGTCGTTCCCCAGCGTCCCGGCGACGGACTACTACAACCGACGGTTCGGCGCGCGCGGGTGGAGCAATGCGGTGTCGCTCAACCTCGCCATTGGGCAGGGCGAGAATGCGCAGACCGTTGTCAACATGGCGCGCTTCTACACCGCGCTCGCCACCGACGGCCAGGCGGCGCAGCCCCGGATCGTACGCGGCGAAATCGAGCGCACGCGGCTGTTCCAGCTTGACGACGAGCAGATGGAAGGCGTGAAGAAGGCGCTCGCCGGCGTGGTGCAGCGGGGCACGGCGGCCGCCTCGCAGATCCGAGGCGTGATGCTCGCCGGCAAGACGGGGACCGCGCAGAACGCGCACGATGCCGTTCGCGACCACGCCTGGTTCGTGGGCTTCGCCCCGGCGCACGATGCCAAGATCGTCGTGGCCGTGATGCTCGAGTTCGGATTGCACGGCTCGCGCGCGGCGCGCATTGCGTCGAAGATCATCGAGCACTATCTGGGCTTGAAGACCGTGCAGGTGCTGCACACGGAGGGCGAGTGAGCTCCCCTCGACGGCGCATCGCCGACCCGCCGCTCGTGGCGCTCGCCATGGCGCTGTCGCTGTTTGGCATCGCCATGGTGTACAGCGCGGGGCAGACCGATGTCCCGACGGTCGTCGCCAAGCTCTACCGGCAGCAGATCATCTGGTTCATTCTCGGAGTGGGCGCTGCGTACATCGTGAGCCGCGCGTCCGTTCGGTTCTTTGACTGGGTGACGACGCCGGCGTACGCGGTGTCATGCGTGCTCCTGTTCCTGCTGCTGTTCGTCGGTGTCGGTGCCGGCACGGCGGCGAGCACCAAGAGCTGGCTGGCGGTGGGCGGCATGCGCCTGGGACAGCCGTCCGAGCTCGCCAAGATCGCCGTGATCCTGATGCTGGCGCGCATCCTCGCGGCGCGCAAAGAGGCTCCGCGCTCGCTCATGGATCTCTGGCAGCCGGCCCTCGCCGTCTTCGTGCCGTGGGTGCTGATCATGCGGCAGCCCGACCTGGGCACCGGCATCGTGTTCGTCGGCATCTTCTTCGCCATGCTCTTCTGGGCTGGCGCGTCGTGGCAGCTGCTCGTGCTTGTGGCGAGCCCGGTGGTGAGCCTGATCCTCGCGTTCAGCACCGGACTGTGGGGGGCGTGGTTCCTGGTGTTGATCGCCCTCGTGCTGTGGTACCGTCCGTACCTCGTTGAGGGGGTCGCGGTGGTGCTCGCGAACGTCGTCACGGGCGTGGTGGCGCCGGTGCTGTGGGAACGGCTGGATCCGTACCAGCAGAAGCGCCTGCTCGTCTTCCTCGATCCGACCACGGACCCCCAGGCGTCGGGGTACCATGTGATCCAGTCGCAGGTGGCGATCGGGTCGGGGGGCTGGTTGGGCAAGGGATTCACCCTCGGCAGCCAGAAGCGGCTCGCCTTCCTTCCCGCCCAGCACACCGACTTCATCTTCCCCGTGGTCGGTGAAGAGCTCGGGTTCCTCGGGGTGACCATCGCCCTGACGCTGTTCCTGTTCCTGCTGCTCCGGTCGGTGCGCATCGCCGCGCGGTCGGCCAATCCATTTCCAAGCCTCGTGGCGTTCGGGCTTGTGTCCGCCTGGCTTGTGCACATCCTCGTCAACGTGGGAATGACGCTGAACCTCATGCCGATCACGGGCATCCCGCTCCCGTTCTTCAGCTACGGCGGGTCCTTCATGCTGGTGTGCTGGGTGGCGGTGGGGATTCTCGTGCGGATTTCTGGCGAGGGTCGCGGACCGTCGGACATGCTGGTGATCTGACGGCGGTGGAACGAGGAGGGGGTAGAGGCGAAGGGACGTGTGAAGAGAGTGGGGACGAGGGGGAGGCGCTCGACCCGTCCCCTCTCGTTCCCACCCCGTTCCTGCACTCGTCCCTCGCCCCTTCGCCTCCACCCCCTCCTCGTTCCGACGCAGTTAAGTCCTTGCCCCACCGTGTGATCCGTATCACATTTGGATCCTATGGTTTGGTTCCGCAAGGAAAAGAAGGCCCGCGAACCGCGTCACGAGCGGCTGGAAATCCCGCCGGACGTCTGGGAAAAATGCGAGGCCTGTGGACATACCGACATCCGGGAGAAGCTGATCCGGAACTGGCACGTCTGTCCCTCGTGCGACTTCCATCGTCGGATGAGGGCGCACGAATACACCGCGCTCCTGCTGGACGAGGGATCCATCGAGGAGACCGAGGTCCATCTCTCCTCCACGGACCCGCTGCAGTTTCCGGACTATCCGGCGCGCCTGAAGAAGGCTGTGGGAACCGCCGGCGATGCGGACGCCATTCTGACGGCGACCGGCACGATGGAGAAGATGCCCGTCAACCTTGGGGTCATGGACTTCGCGTTCATGGGCGGCTCCATGGGCTCCGTGGTTGGCGAGAAGATCGCGCGGCTCGCGCAGCGTTCGCTGGAGAAGAAGTTTCCGCTGATCATCATCTCGGCCTCAGGCGGCGCCCGCATGCAGGAAGGCGTGCTCTCCCTGATGCAGATGGCCAAGACCTCGGCGGTGCTCTCGCAGCTGCACGACCGGGCCATTCCATACGTCTCGATCCTGACGAACCCGACCACGGGCGGCGTCAGCGCCTCGTTCGCGATGCTGGGCGATGCGATCCTCGCCGAGCCGGGAGCGGTCATTGGGTTCGCCGGTCCTCGCGTCATTCGGCAGACGCTGGGGCAGGATCTGCCCGAGGGATTCCAGACGGCCGAGTTCCTGCTTGACCGGGGGATGGTGGACCATGTGTCGCACCGCCACCAGCTGAAACAGACCGTGGGTCGCCTCCTGCGGCACATGAGCCTCAAGCCAGTGGCGGCCGGGTGGGATACGGCCTGAAGACGTACCACGATGCGCTCGATTTCCTGTATGGGCGCACGACCGGCAAGTGGAAGCTGGGCCTCGAACGGGTGCAGGCGCTCTTGCAGGTGCTGGGCGATCCGCACCTGGCGTTGCGCGCGCTGCACGTGGCCGGCACCAACGGCAAGGGGAGCGTGTGCGCCACGCTCGACGCGGTGCTGCGCGCCCGCGGCCTGCGCGTGGCGCGCTACACGTCGCCGCACCTCATTGACTTCCAAGAGCGCTTCCTGGTGGGCGGCGCGCCGGTGGAGAGCGACCGCATTGTCGAGTGGGTCACCCGCTGGACGCCGGAGGTGGAGCGCCTGGGCGCCACGTTCTTTGAGGCGACCACAGCGATGGCCTTCCAGCTCTTCCACGAGGATGGCGTTGATGTTGCAGTGATCGAGACCGGACTCGGCGGGCGGCTCGACGCCACCAATGTGCTGCGGCCGCTCGTCGCCGGTGTCTCAAACATCCAGATCGACCACGTGGAGTACCTCGGCGCCACGCGCGAGGAGATTGCGTTCGAAAAAGCGGGGATCTTCAAGAAGGGCGTGCCCGCCATCGTGGGGGAGCCGGAACTGGGCATTCGGGAGCTGCTGGTCACGCACGCGCGGTCGCATGGGGCCACCCCCATCCGCACAGTCTTCGGGGAATCGGCCATCGAGGATGTGGCCGTGACGGCGGAAGGGACGAGGTTCAACCTGCGGACCGAGAATGAGGTGCGCATGGTGCGGACGCCGCTCATTGGGCGCCATCAGGCGTCGAATGCCGCGGTCTCCCTTGCCATGCTTGAGGCCCTTCCTGAAGACCTGCGCCCCGACGCGGCCACGGTGGAAGCCGGGCTGCGCCGGGTGTGCCTGCCCGGGCGGTTTCAGCTCGTCGGGAAGCACGTGTTCGACGTGGCGCACAACCCGGACGGGTCCCGCACGCTGGCGCAGACGCTCCAGGAGACGAGGATGCCGCGTCCCATCGCGGTCGTTTTCAGTGTGCTCGCCGACAAGGATTGGGCCGCCATGATGGCGGTGCTTGCCCCGCACGTGGATCTCTTCATCCTGACGAATTCGCCTACGGCGCCGGCGAGCCGCGCCTGGAACGTCGCCGACGTGATGGCGCATGCCCGGGCCAACGGGTGGGCGGCCGAAGTGGTGCGCGACTTCGACCGGGCGCTCGTCCGGGCGACCGAGGAGGGGGCCACGGTGGTCGTCACCGGGAGCTTCCACACGGTCGGAGATGCCATGGTGCGGTTGCAGGTCTCGCCCACCGCCGGGTAATTTAAATGGATGCAACAGAAAGGCCCACTTCCCGGCTTTCGCGACTTCTATCCTGAAGACCTGGCGCGCCGCACGGCGATCTTCCGTGCCTGGCGTGCGGTCGCGCGCCGATACTGCTTCGTGGAGTATGACGGCCCGCCGCTGGAGCCCCTTGAGCTCTACACGGGGAAGAGCGGCGATGAGATCGTCGGCCAGCTCTACAGCTTCGAAGACAAGGGGGGGCGCGCGGTCTCGCTGCGTCCGGAGATGACGCCGACGCTTGCGCGCATGGTGGCGGCGCGCGCCAATGCGCTGCCCAAGCCGGTCCGCTGGTTCTCACTTCCACAGCTGTTCCGGTACGAGCGCGCACAGCGCGGCCGCTTGCGGGAGCACTACCAGCTGAACGTGGACATCGTGGGCGAGCCGAGCGAGCTCGCCGACGCCGAACTGCTGTGCGTGGCCATCGACATCATGAGCGAACTCGGCCTCGGGGCCAACGACGTGCGGGCCAAGGTGAGCGACCGGCGCCTGCTCAACGCGCTGCTGGCGGCGATTGGCGTGACCGACGGACAGCTGGGCGCGGTGTATGGGGTCCTCGACAAGATCGCGCGCCAGCCGCGCGACATCTCGCGCGAGAAGCTCGAGGCGGCCGGCGTGGTGCCGAACCAGATTGAGCGAGTGCTGGCGCTGCCGGACGTGGCGTCCATGGACGATCTCGACCGGGAGTTCGGGCATATGGAGGCCTGCCGGCCCGCCATCGCGCTGTTCGGGCGGTACCTCGGCCACTTGCACGCGCTGGGTATGGGGGCGTGGGTGGACGTGGATCTCTCGATCGTGCGGGGGTTGGCATACTACACGGGCACGGTGTTCGAGCTTTTCGACGCTCGGGGCGAGTTGCGCGCCGTCTGCGGCGGCGGGCGCTACGACAACCTGCTGGGCCAGCTGGGAGGGGTGGAACTGCCCGCGCTCGGTTTCGGCATGGGTGACGTTGTGCTCGGCGAGCTCCTCAGGGCGCGCGGCTTGTTTGGTGACGCGCTGGCCGACGGCCCCGAGTTCTGGGTAGTGAGCAGTGAACACAACGCGCCCGCCACGGTGCTGCGTGCCGCGGCGTCATTGCGGCGCCTAGGCTACGCGGCCGAGTACGTGCTGAACGAGGAGAAGCTGCGCACGCAGAAGTCGTCGGCGCAGATCAAGGCGGCCGAGCGCGCCGGCGCGGCCTGGCTCATGGTGCTGCACGACGACACGCGCGCCGAAGTGCGCCCGCTGTCGCGCGCGCCGGGTGGCGCGCAACGGGCCGGGACCGAGGTGCTGCTGCGCGACCTGCTTGATCCCGAGCGCGGATTCGCCGCGCTTGCCGAGGCGGGGGTTCCCGCCCCGCGAGAAGACTGACCCCAGGACCGATGGCTGACGACAAGAAACTGACAACCCGCGCCGACGACTTCAGCGCGTGGTATAACGAACTGGTGCTGCGCTCCGAACTGGCCGACTACTCGCCGGTGAAGGGGTCAATGGTGATCCGTCCCAACGGCTACGGCATCTGGGAACGGATGCAGCGCGCCCTGGACGACATGTTCAAGGCCACGGGGCACCAGAACGCGTACTTCCCCCTGTTGATCCCCGAGAGCTTCCTGAAGAAGGAGGCGCAGCACGTGGAGGGATTCGCCCCCGAGTGCGCGGTGGTGACGCACGGCGGCGGCAAGCTGCTGGAGGAGCCGCTGGTCATCCGTCCGACGTCGGAGACGATCATCTACCACATGTTCGCCAAGTGGACGCAGTCGTACCGCGACCTGCCCATCCTGATCAACCAGTGGGCGAACGTGGTGCGGTGGGAGATGCGTACGCGGCTGTTCCTGCGCACGCTCGAGTTTCTGTGGCAGGAAGGGCACACGGCGCACGCGACGCACGACGAGGCGGAAGAGGAAACGGTGCGGATGCTCAACGTGTACCGCACCTTCATGGAGCAGTGGATGGCCATGCCGGTGATCACGGGCCTCAAGAGCGACGCCGAGAAGTTCGCGGGTGCCGTGCGCACGTACTCGTGCGAGGCGATGATGCAGGACAACAAGGCGCTGCAGGCCGGGACGTCGCACAACCTGGGGCAGAACTTCGCCAAGGCGTTCGAGCTCCAGTTCCAGGACGAGAAGGGCGAGATGGCGTTCGCGTGGAACACGTCGTGGGGCGTGAGCACGCGCATGGTGGGCGGGCTCGTGATGACGCACGGCGACGACAACGGCTTGCGCACGCCGCCGCGCCTGGCGCCCATCGAGATCGTGATCGTTCCCATCTGGAAGAACGACGACGAGAAGGCGCGCCTCACCGCTGCAGCGCTCACGGTGAAGGAAGCTCTCACGTCGTGGACAGGTCGTGGCGCGACCGACCGGCTTCGCGTGCACGTCGACCTGCGCGACGGCATGCGGTCGGGGGCCAAGTACTACGAGTGGGAGCTGCGCGGCGTGCCGCTGCGTTTTGAGCTGGGACCCAAGGACCTCGAGAAGCAGGCGGTGTTCGCGGCGCGGCGCGACACCCGGGAGAAGCAGTCGTTGCCGATGGACGGGCTGCCCGCCCTGGCGTCCGACCTGCTGGAGAAGATCCAGAACGACATGTTCCAGGCCGCACTGGCGCGGCGCGAGGCGAACAGCGTGCGCGGCGGCATCTCGTACGACCAGTTCCGCGAGTTGATGGAGGGGGCGGGCGGGTTCGTGTACGCCGGCTGGTGCGGCGGGGCGGCCTGCGAGGCGAAGGTCAAGGCGGAGACGAAGGCCACCATCCGGTGCATGCCGGATGCGGAGTTCAGGAGCCCGGAAGCGCCGGCGACCTGCCTGTGCTGCGGGGCGCCGTCGATGGCCGAGGCCGTGTGGGCGCGGGCATACTAGCGCGCCCCTATGAGCGCCGCGACGGAACCCTGTGGTGCGAAGGGGTCCCGGTCGAGGCGATTGCCTCGAGGGTCGGAACGCCGGCGTACGTGTATAGTGTCAACGCGCTGCGAACGCGCTATCGGGCGCTCGATGCAGCGCTCGCGGGCGTGCCGCACCGCATCCACTACTCGCTGAAGGCCAACAGCAGCCGCGGCCTGTTACAGGTGTTGCGTGCCGAGGGATGCAGCGCCGACGTCGTATCGGGCGGCGAGCTGATGCGGGCGCGGCGCGCCGGGTTCGCGCCGGGCGGCATCATCTTCGGCGGGGTGGGGAAGACCCGCGGCGAGATTCGCGCGGGCGTGGAGGCAGGTGTGCTGCTCGTGAACGTGGAGTCGGCCGCCGAGCTGGCCATCGTGGAAGAGGAGGCGAAGGCGCTGGGCGTGCGGGCCCGCATCGGCCTACGGGTGAACCCCGAAGTCCACGTGATCAATCCGCACGAGTACATCGCCACCGGATCGCGCGGACACAAGTTCGGCATCCCGTGGGGCGAGGTGCCGGTCGTGGCCGCGCACGCCCTCGCGTCACCGCACGTGGAGCTGGCCTGCCTCGACATGCACGTGGGATCGCAGCTGCTGTCGCTGGAGCCGTATCGTGACGGTGTGGCACGGCTCGTGGCGCTCGCGCGCGACCTGCAGCGGCAGGGAGCGCCGCTTCGGTACATTGACGCGGGAGGCGGGCTTCCGGCGCGCTACGACACGGAGGAGGCGCCCGACCTTGCCCTGTTCGCGGAGATCATCGTGCCAGCGGTGGCGTCGCTCGGGCTCGAGCTGATCGTCGAGCCGGGGCGCTTCGTGGTGGCCGAGTCGGGGGCGCTGCTCACGCGTGTGCTATATCGCAAGCTGAGTGGCGGCACTGATTTCGTGATCTGCGACGCCGGAATGTCGGAACTGCTGCGGCCGTCGCACTATGACGCGTACCACGCCATCGAGGCGGTGCGGCCGCGCGGCGGCACGAGCATGGTGGACGTGGTGGGTCCCGTCTGCGAGACGGGTGATTTCCTCGCACGCGATCGCGCGATGGACGACGTGGCGCCCGGAGACCTGCTGGCGGTGCATACCACGGGAGCGTACGGTTACGTCATGGCGCTGACGTACAACGCCCGCCCGCGGGCTCCCGAGGTGCTGGTGGACGGCACGCAGTGGGCGGTGATCACGCGACGTGAAACGCTGGATGACCTGGTCCGGCTCGAAACCGAGACCCTTGAATGGACGGAGGGGTGATGCGCATCGGTCTGATCAGCGACACCCATGATCGCGTGCCTGCGGTTGCGGCGCTGCTGCGGGAGTTCCAGTCGCGGGGCGTGGAGATGGTGCTGCATGCGGGGGACTATTGCTCGCCGTTTGCGCTGCAGCCGTTTGTGGAGACCGGATCGCCGATGGTTGGCGTCTTCGGGCGCAACGACGGCGATCGCGAGGGGTTGCGGGCCGCCGCGGCCCAGTGCCTGGCGTGCGAGCTGTTCGAAGCGCCGCACTCGACGCAGATCGGCGAGCACAAGATCCTGCTTGTGCACGACCTCGCCGACGTGTCGGAGCGGTCGATATCGTCGCACGCGCTGGTGGTGCACGGCCATGAGCACAAGCAGGAGATGAAGACACGCGGCGAGACGCTCATCGTGAATCCGGGCGAGGCCTGCGGCTGGGTGTACGGCGCGCCGTGCGCCGCGATCATCGACCTCGATTCGAAGCACGTCGAGTTCGTCAAGCTCGACGCTCCGGAGTGGAAGCACGCGTGAACCGCATCCTGATTCTCGACTGCGGATCGCAGTTCACCCAGCTCATCGCCCGCCGCGTGCGCGAGGCGCACGTGTATTGCGAGATCCATCCGCCCACTCGCTCATTGCCATGGATTCGGGAGTGGAATCCCGCGGGGATCATCCTCTCGGGCGGCCCGAGTTCCGTCACTGACGACGGGGCGCCGTCGTTCGAGCGGGGCATCCTCGACGTGGCGCCGCTGCTAGGCGTCTGCTACGGCATGCAGTGGATCGCGCACGCTGAGGGCGGGGAGGTGGTGGGCGGTGGCGGCCGGGAGTACGGCCGTGCGGACGTGCAGGTGGTCGAGCCCACCGGGCTGTTCGCTGGATTCGATGCGGGCGAGAAGACGATGGTCTGGATGAGCCACGGGGATCACGTGGAGGCGGCGCCGCCCGGGTATTTGGTGACGGCGCGCAGCGACCGGGTGATCGCCGGGTTCCGCCACGAGCGAAAGCCGGTGCACGCGGTGCAGTTCCATTCGGAAGTCGCGCACACGGTGCGTGGCGCCGAGATCATCCAGAACTTCCTCTTCGGGGTCTGCGGCTGCTCCCCCGACTGGACGCCGGGCCACTTCATCGACATCGAGATCGCGAAGATCCGCGCGTTGGTGGGCGACCGGCACGTGATCTGCGGCCTCTCCGGCGGCGTGGACTCGTCGGTCGCGGCGGCGCTGGTGCACAAGGCCATCGGCGATCAGCTCACGTGCATCTTCGTGGACACGGGGCTGCTGCGCCTGCACGAGCGCGAGCAGGTGGAGCGCACGATGGGCCGGCACCTGGGCATCAAGCTCATCACGGTGCGGGCGGAGGAGCGCTTCCTGGCGGCACTCGCGGGAGTCGAGGAACCGGAGCGGAAGCGCACGATCATCGGCCATACGTTCATTGACGTCTTCGAGGACGCGGCCGCCGAGGCGGGGCAGGGGGCGGGGTTCCTCGTGCAAGGGACGCTGTATCCCGACGTCATCGAGTCGGCGAGCGCCAAGGGCGGCCCCAGCGCGACCATCAAGACGCACCACAATGTGGGCGGCCTCAAGCCGGACATGGTGTTCACGCTCATCGAGCCGCTGCGTGAGCTGTTCAAGGATGAGGTGCGCAACGTCGGCCGTGAACTCGGACTTCCCGAGGAGATGGTCGGCCGGCACCCGTTCCCCGGGCCGGGGCTCGCCATTCGCGTGCTTGGCGCCGTAGACCGGGCGACGGTCGACACGCTGCGGCAGGCTGACGCGATCTACCTCGAGGAGATCCGCGCGGCCGGCCTGTATGACGCCATCTGGCAGGCGTTCGCCGTGTTCCTGCCGGTGCGCTCGGTGGGCGTGATGGGCGACGGCCGCACGTACGAGCACGTCGTGGCGCTACGCGCCGTGACCAGTACCGACGGTATGACCGCCGACTGGTTCGCCTTCCCGCCCGATGTGCTCGCGCGGATCTCGAGCCGGATCATCAACGAGGTCCACGGCGTGAACCGCGTCGTCTACGACGTCAGCTCCAAACCCCCCGCGACGATCGAGTGGGAGTGACGGCGCGCGCGGCCGCGAGCGCTACGGCGCCGCGCTAGATGCCCTTCTCCTCGAGCAGCGTCATGAACTGCGCTGCAGTCTCGAGGGCGAGCAGCCGAGCAGGCAAGTCGGGCTCCTTGGAGAACTGGGCGATCTTCCCGAGCACCGGCAGGTATTGGTTGGACACTTCCAGCGGCGGAGCGACGATCAGGAAGAAGAAGTGGACCGGCTGGCCGTCCATCGCCTTGAAGTCGAGCCCTGCCTTCTTTCGGCCGAACGCGACGCGGAGCTTGCTGACCACGAGCGACCGGCAGTGGGGGATGGCGATGCCGCGTCCGATGCCTGTGGAGCCAAGGTTTTCGCGGCGCTTCAGCATCTTGAAGAGCATCTGCTCGTTCTTCTCGTCCAAGCCGAGCAGGCTGATCAGCTCCTTGACGACTTCGTCCTTGGTATTGCCTTCCAGATTGAGCTGGACGGCCTCCTCGGCAAAGAATTCACGCAGTTCCATACAGGTCCCCGGGGGCACAGAAACTCGCTGTTATGAGGCGAAGCTAACCTCCGTCGCAAGTGAAGTCAAATCGTGTTGTTGCACGGACTTGGGCTTCCAATTAGGTTGATCTAGATGCCTCAGTTTCCCTTTCAGGTTTCTTCGGACGTTCCCGTCTTCCTCGCGCCAATGGCGGGGGTGTCGGAGTCGCCATTCCGGCGCCTCTGCCGCCGCTTTGGCGCGGACGTGGTGGTGACGGAATTCCTGTCGGCCGAGGGGATCCGCCGAGAGAACCCGGCGACGCTGGGAAAGCTGGCGTTTGGCGCCGATGAACGGCCAATCGGCGTGCAGATCTTCGGCGCCGAGCCGGAGTCCATGGGCGACGCCGCCCGTCTGGTGACCGACCTGTTTCAGCCGGACTACATTGACATCAACTTCGGCTGTCCGGTGAAGAAGGTCGTGCGCCGCAATGGCGGCTCGGGGTGCCTGAAGGATCTGGACCTGGTGCAGTCGATCATTCGGGCGGTGTCGGCGGCGACGCACCTGCCGGTGACGGTGAAGATCCGTAGTGGCTGGAACGAGGACATGCGCGACCCGGTGGGGATCGCCTTGCGCTGCCAGGATGCCGGCGCCCGCATGCTTGCGCTGCACGCCCGCAGCCGCACGCAGATGTACACTGGCTCCGCCAACTGGGACGAGATCGCGCGTGTCGTCGAGGCGCTCGAGATCCCAGTGATCGGTAACGGTGACATCAAGGTCTCCACCGACGCCCTGCGCATGTGGCGGCACACGGCCTGCGCCGGCGTGATGATCGGGCGGGGCGCCTTCGGCCAGCCGTGGATCTTTCGCGAGGCGCGGGCCCTCATTGACGGCGCGCCGGTGCCCGCCGCGCCTGACGTGGCGGGGCGGTTCGCGGCGGCGCTGGAGCACGCGCGCATGGTGCAGGAGTATGAGCGGGATCCCGACGGGGCGGCGATCGAGTTCCGCAAGCACCTGGGGTGGTATGTGCGCGGCCTGCCCAATTCGGCTGAATTGCGCCGACGGCTGCATGCGGTGGAGTCGTTTGACGAGGTGGAGGGGATCTTCCGCGGGTACCTCGCCAGTGAATGGATGCAGGGAACTGCGAGCGCCGGCACAGGCACGGGCACGGGAGCCGGCTCGGGCGGTGAGGCAGGCACGCCGGTCGCGGTCGCGGTCGCGGTGGTGCCGGCCGCATGAAGCGCGATCGCGTGCGGACCCTGCTTGGCGACGTCGCGGCTGGCCGCCGCACAGTGGACGAGGCGCTCGCCCAACTCGACAAGGCTCCAGTGGAAGACCTGGCTTTCGCGCAGATTGACCACCACCGCGCGCTGCGGCAGGGATACCCCGAGGTGGTGCTCGGGGAGGGCAAGACTCCTGAGCAGGGGCTCGCGATCTGTGAGCGGATTGCGGCGCATGGAGACGGGTTTCTCGTGACGCGCGCGAGCGACGAGATGCGCGCGGCCCTGCGTGCCGCGCATCCGGCCGCCGAGGTGGATGAACTGGGGCGCATCGTGCTATTGCGCCGCGCGGATGCGGCGGCCCCCGCGGAGTCGGGCGCGCTCGTCGTGACGGCGGGAACGGGCGACTTGCCAGTCGCGCAGGAGTGCATCGTGTCGCTGCGCGCCTTTGGGCACGCGTCGCGCCGCGTTGCCGACGTCGGGGTGGCGGGCATTCACCGAGTGCTGGCGCAGCACGACACATTGCGCGCCGCGCGCGTGATCGTGGTCGTGGCCGGCATGGACGGCGCGCTTCCGTCGGTGGTGGGCGGCATGGTGCGTGTGCCGGTGATCGCGGTGCCGACGAGCATTGGCTACGGGGCGAGCTTCCAGGGATTGGCGGCGCTGCTCACGATGCTCAACTCCTGCGCAGCCGGCGTGGTGGTGTGCAATATCGACAATGGCTTCGGCGCCGCGGTGGCCGCGGCACGCATTCTCGAACTGGGCGCGTAGCGCGTGATCGGCGCGCTCGCGCTGGTAGTTGCGGGAATCGCGGCTGGCCTCGTGGCCGGCTTGTGGCTCGGCACGCGGCGGATCCCCGTCGCAGCGCCGCCCGCGCCCGGGCCGCCACCGCCGCCGAGCCTCAGCGCAGTCCAGGTGTTGCGAGGAGAGGACCTGGCTGGCCTGGCCGAGCGCGACACCCGGGAGTTGGCGGAGGAACTGCGCCCGTTCCTCGTGGATGTCGCGCGCCAGCACGGTGCGGCGGAAGTGACGCTTTGGCGGCACGCGGGCGCCGACACCTTGGCGTTTGACATCGTGGCCTGGTCGGGCGAGGGGTCGCCGCCTTGGGGCGCCATGTGGGGCACCGCGCAGGAGCGCGCGCTCGTGTGGTGGTCGGCCGCGGAGCAGATGGTCGGATTCGAGCGCCGGGATGGGGAGCCACGCATCGCCATGTGCCCCGTGCGGTTCGCGTCGGGCGAGCCCGCCGGGGCCATCGTGCTCGCGGCGAGCGAACGCTTCACGACGGCACGCGACGCGCTGCGCGACTGGCTGCCGCGTCACGCGGCGCAGGTCGGTCGCCTGGCCAGCCTGTTCGCGACGCGCAACGAGGTGGCACGCCAGAGCCGGTTCACGCGCGCCCTTCTGCGCATCGCGCGCGACCTGCAGCGTGCACACGAACCGGAGGTGCTCGAGCGCTCGCTGTGCGGCTACGCGGTGGAGGTGACCGGTGGCGAGTTCGCGGTGCTGCTGCAGTGGGACGCGACGCAGCGCGTGGGGCGCGTGGCTGCGTACAGCGATCAAGCCCCCGATGTGATGCGCACCGGCGTGGTGACGTCGGGCTCGGTGGCCGGGACGGCGTGCGTTGAGGGGAGCGCATCGTTCTGGGAGGATGCGCGCTTCCTGGCGGAGCGTGGCGGACTGCTGCGCGATAACGACGGTGGCGTCGTCTCGGGATCGATGGCGGTGCTGCCAATGATGCGCGGCCCCGTCGCGATCGGCGCGCTCGTGGTTGGCGCGTCGCGCCCCGGCGTGCTGCGCGCGCTCGAGATCCGCAACGGCGGTGTGCTGTCGGCGCTCGCGGTGAACGCGCTGGAGGCGTCGTGGGCACTGGCCGAGTCAAGCCGGCGCTCACGCACGGACGCGCTGACCGGGCTCTGGAACCGGCGTCATTTCGATGAGCAGCTGGAGCGCGTACTTGCCGAGACCGATCGCTTTGGCGGATCGTGCGCGCTCGTCATTTGCGACCTCGACCACTTCAAGAAGGTGAACGACACCCACGGCCACGACGCGGGCGACGCCGTGCTCCAGCACGTGTCGGCGGTGCTGCGCGACGGCGTGCGCACGGTTGATATCTGCGCCAGGCTGGGGGGCGAGGAACTGGCGCTGGTGCTGCCGCAGACGTCGCTCGAGGGCGCGGTGGAACTGGCCGAACGCCTGCGGCTGCATGTGGAGGCCGCGGCCGTGGCGCATGCGGGCGTCACGATCCGCGTGACGGTGAGCATGGGGGTGGCGATCTACCGGGCTGGCGAAGACGGAAGGGGGAGCCTCTTCAAACGAGCGGACGAGCAGCTGTACGAAGCGAAGCGTGGGGGGCGGAACCGGGTTAATGCGTGACGATTGGGGATTGGGAGCTCGGAGAGGGATTGGCGATTCTGATCTCGATCGACGATCCAGATCGCCATCCCAATCCGAGCCCCCCATCGTCAATCGGCGGGGATCCCGCTATATTTCGATGTCAGTTCAGGGGGCGACCTGGTTTCGATTGTGTAGGTGGCTTCATGGCTGCGTGCCGAGGTTCTCGGGTTCCTCGTAAAACCACCTGGGAAACGTTACCTGCGAACAACAACTTCGCTCTTGCTGCGTAAAGCTTAGGCTTTACCCCAGCAGTGCCCGATGGTCAGCCCTCCCGGGGCGGTCCGCCGGGTATCGCAAATCCGGGATAGCGCGGCCGTACGTCCTCGGCGGCAACGCGAAACTCTAGAGGGCTCATCCGTCGGTCGGGCGCTCACCACCCAGCCGCCGGAAACATCAATCGGTGAGCTACGCACGTAGACGCTGTGGATGATCCTGTGCAAGACGAGGGTTCGACTCCCTCCGCCTCCATGACGGCACATGGGCCGCGCTACTCGCGCGGCCCATGTGCGTCTGTCGCCACCCGACGGCCCTGCGACCTCGGGGGTGCTCGGCTTCAAACAGCTTGCAGCGCCAGCACCCGACTGTGCCGTCAGCTTGCGCCGGGAAACGGGGGCGGCGGCGGCGGCGGCGGAAGCAACACGGGTGGGCAAGGCAGCGGGCCGCTAACCGACGCCGAGGTTCCCAAGGTCGCGCTACTGCTGTCCACGGCGCGAATCCGGAAGCTCATCGCCGAGCAGGAATTGAGTTCGAGCGAGTAGCTGCCCGACCCGTTGCCAGGGACAGATCCGAAGGCAGGGCCCCCCGGTGGGAGCTCGACGAGATACGTGACGCCAGCCTGATCGCCCACGACCGTCCACTGGATGAGCTGGCCCACCCAGTCGACCGAACCGACCGTGATCGTCAGCGAAGCGCTCTTGGCGCAGTTGGCGGTGAACCCTTGGCCCGGCCGCCCGTCGCCGTGCGCCAAATGCGCCGGCAGCGCGTTTTCGCTGATGTTCAAGAGGTTGTACTTGCCGTTGCCGGTGACGTGACAGACGGCAACGCCGTTCTTCGCGAACATGGTCGTTGAGACCAGGGTCGCGGACTCGGGCGCCAGCCCCGCTGGGGCGGAGGCATCACTGCAGGCGGCCACGATGAGCATTCCGGCAAACGAGAGAAGTCGCTTCATGGAACCCTCCGAATTGGGCGGTAAGCACGCACCGCCGACGCCATCGCTATTGCACGGTATATACAGCCTTCCGCGCCAAGCGGAAAGCCCCCAGGTAGGCGACGACCGGGCTCTTGCCTGTGCGTCCGTGATCAGCGTTGCTTGCCGAGCCCGGCGTAGTAGCGCTCGATCTTGCGCACGTAGTCGAGCGTCTCGCGATAGCGCCAGCGCGGGACGGTCGGGGCGACCCGCTCGATATGCACCCACTCCTCGGCGCTTCCCACCGCGCCTTGGGCCGCCGACCGCGCCCGCTTGATGGTCCCCTCGCCGGCGTTGTAGCTGCCGAACATGAAGGCAGGACGTTCACGTTCGCTGATGGATGTGGCCCAGAGCTTCCAGAGGTAGCGGTCGTGCATGATGCCGGCCGCGATGTTCCACTCGGGGTCGTCGATGGCGCCGAAGCCCGGGCGTCGGGAGGCGATGATCTGGTACGTCGACGGCATGAGCTGCATGATGCCGCGCGCGCCGACCCAGCTCGTGGCCGTCGGGTCAAGACCGCTTTCCGCCATCCCCTGCGCCTTGAAGTAGTGCCAGTCGAACGCCGGGCCGAAGTACCGCTTGCTGTACCGCCGAAAGGTCTCGTCGTACCGACTGGCGTTGCGCTCGGCGAGCCGCTTGGCCGCGCCGCGCACTGCGGGCTGGGCCTGCAGGGTCGTGACGGGGAGCGCGCCGGCGAGGAGCGCGCACGCGATGGCTGCCAACAAGGCGACGCGGGCGGCAGCCGGGGCGCGCATTGGCGCCGAGAACGCGAACGGCGCGATACGCACGGCGTCAGTTCAGCGCGTTGCCAATGATGAGCGCGATCGAGATGAAGATCGCCGCCACGAAGATCGCCACCGCCACGTTGCCTTTGCTGAGTTCCGCGGGGAAGTTGACCTCGGGCGTGAGGCGGTCGATGACGCGGTAGCTCACGAACATGAGGACCACGCCGGCGATGGCATACAGCAGGTTGAGGGCGATGATCTCGAATTGCACGAGGACTCCCGTTCATGGGTGACGTTCGAGCGGAAACCTACCACCACCTGCTCGCTCGGGAAACAGTACTGGCCGGCGCCGACACGAAGCCCACCCACCGCGTCGACTCGCCGTGGGCCGTGTTCAGCCGTGGTCTCCGGCGGCTCACGCCGCCGGGAGATCCGCTACCCCGCAAGTTCCGCGTCGAGCGTCATGGGCACGGCGGCCAGCGCCCGTGAAACGATGCAGCCGGTCTTGGCCTGTTCGGCAAAGGTCTTGAACTCCTCGGCGGAGAGCCCAGGCACCACGCCTCGCGTAATGAGCGCGATGCCCGTGATGGTGAAGCCGGCGTCGGTCTTGTTGGCGGTGACAACGGAGGTCGTGCTGACGCTCATGACCACGTGTCCCGCCTGGGCGAGCGCGTGGGAGAGCGCCATCGAGAAGCAGCCGGCATGGGCGGCTCCGAGCAGCTCCTCGGGGTTGGTGTCGCCGCTCTTCTCAAAGCGGCTGATGAACGAGAAAGGGCCGCTGAAGGCCCCGCTGCCCACCGACATGGTGCCGTGGCCGGACTTGAGGTCGCCGAACCACCGCGCTTCCGCCTGGCGATCCATAGGAACAGGTCTCCGAATTGTGTTGTGAGTGCTGCACCCTAAAGGTAACGGACGGCGCGGGGCCTGCGATCCGGCGCGTGTGGCGGGTCGCCGGCCTGGCGGCGACCCGATGCCGGCGGTCGGTCTCGGCACGACGCTGCACCGCGGCGGCGCGCATCGGCAGGAGGATGTACTACGTTATCTGACGTATTCGGGGGAGGCCGTTCGCCGTCGTACCGTGCCTCCGACGTCACATACCCGGAGGCTCCATGCGTCCAGCGAGTGCCGCCCTGACCGTCCGTCTTGCCACCGACGGGGATCTCGACGACATCCGGCGACTGAACCACCAGACCTTCGCGGGGGAGATTCCCCAACACGCCCCGCGGTCGGACGGTCGCCTTGTCGACCGCTTTGAGGGGGTCTCCACGTTCATTGTCGCGCGAGACGGGGATCGGCTTGCTGGGATTGTCGCGTTGCGCGACGAACGGCCGTTTTCCCTGGATGCCAAGCTGCCGGACGTGGATGGATACCTGCCCCCCGGGCGCAAGCTGTGCGAGATCAGGCTACTCGCCGTCGAGCCCGGTTACCGGCATGGCGTGGTGCTACGTGCGCTGCTGATGCGGCTCGTGGAGGAGGCAGAGGCCCGGGGCTCGACATGGCGCTCATTTCGGCGACGACGCGACAACTCAAGCTCTACACGCACATGGGCTTCGTGCCGTTTGGGCCGCTGCTGGGAACGGCCGAGGCAGCATTTCAGCCGATGTACGTAACGAGGGAGTCGGCGGTGGCGCACGCGGGTTCGTTCCTGGGGTTGACGTCCGACCAGGCCCGGACCCCCGCGACCTTCCTGACCGGCCCGGTGCCGCTCTCCGCCGAGGTGAGGCGCCGCATCGCCGAGCCGCTGCAGTCGCATCGGTCGCCGGCGTTCGCCGAGGATCTCGCGCTAATTCGCCGTTCACTGCGAGAGCTCATCGGGGCGCGCCGCGTCGCGGTCTTCTCCGGGTCGGGAACGCTGGCCAATGACGCGGTGGCCGCGCAGATCGCGCGCGACGGCGGGCCCGCCGTCGTCTGCTCGAATGGCGAGTTCGGTGACCGCCTGATTGACCACGCGCGCCGCCAACGCATTGATCACGAGACGGTACGCGTGCCATGGGGGTCGCCGCTGCCGATGGAACGCATCGTCAAGGCGGCGCGCCGCATCGGTGCGGGGTGGATCTGGATGGTGCATCACGAGACGAGCACGGGCATGCTCAACGATCTCGACGCGTTGCGCGACGCGGGGGCGGTGGCAGGCGCGCGCCTCGCGCTGGACGCCGCATCCAGCGTGGGCACGGTGCCGGTATCGCTGGCCGGCGTGGCGCTGGCAACCACCGTCAGCGGGAAGGCGCTCGGCGCCGTGTCCGGGCTGTCACTCGTCTGTTGCGACGAAACGCCAGCACCGGGTGAGGACACACTGCCGCGCTATCTAGACCTCTCGCGCTATCTCGAAGGCGACGGCGTGCCGTATACCCAGTCTTCGATGTTGGTCGGTGCGCTGGCAACGGCCATCGCCACCACGGACTGGCCGGCCCGGTTCGGCGCCATCGCGCGCGCCAACCGCACGCTGCGCGATCGCCTCGAGGTGTGCGGACACGTTCCGCTCGTCATGGGTCCGGCCGCGTCGCCGTCGGTGGCGACGTGGCAGGCCGGATCGGCGCGCGATACGTCAGAGCTGGCCGCGCGGATGCTGAACGCCGGATATGCGCTGAGCTGGGAGAGCGGCTACCTGCGCGCGCGGCAGTGGATCCAAACCGCGTTCATGGGAGCCTTCGACGAGGACGCGGTAGCGCCCATGGCGGACAACTTGGCGCGCGTGCTCAGCCGGTCGCTGGCAAGCTAGCCGTCGGTTGGGGGGCATCGCCAGATGCGGCTCGCGCGGATGCGGCTCGCGCGGGAACGAAGCAGCCAGTCCCCGCGCAGGTCGCCGATGCTTGGTGTCACCCGAGTGCAGCATGCGCCGCCGCCAGTCGCGCGATCGGCACGCGGAATGGCGAACAGCTCACGTAGTCGAGGCCCTGCTCATGGCAGAAGGCGACCGAGCGCGGCTCGCCGCCATGCTCGCCGCAGATGCCCACCTTGAGCGCGGCCCGGGCGCTGCGCCCCTCCTTCACCGCGTACGTGATGAGCTTGCCGACGCCGTCCACGTCGAGCACCTGGAACGGGTCGTTGGGGAAGATGCCTTTCTCGACGTAGAAGGGCACGAAGCGCCCCGCGTCGTCGCGGCTGAGGCCGAGCGTGGTCTGCGTGAGGTCGTTCGTGCCGAAGGAGAAGAACTGCGCGCCGGCGGCCGCAATCTCAGCTGCGGTGAGTGCGGCGCGCGGGAGCTCTATCATGGTACCGGTGAGGAACGCGATCTCCACGCCCGTTTCCTTGGCCACCTCGGCCGCCACCCGTACGATGATCGCGCGCTGGTGGGTGAACTCGCGATGCGTGGCGACGAGTGGCACCATGACTTCAGGCAGCACCTGTATGCCACGCGCGGTCACATTCGCCGCGGCCTCGAAGATCGCGCGCGCCTGCGTCTCGGTGATTTCGGGATAGGTGATGCCCAGTCGGCATCCGCGGTGCCCGAGCATGGGATTGGTTTCGCGCAGCGACTCGATGACATGCGTCAGTTCCTGCCGGGTGACGCCGAGCGTGCGGGCCAGGAGCTTCGCCTCTTCGCCTCCATGCGGCAGGAACTCATGCAGCGGCGGGTCGAGCAGGCGGATGGTCACGGGGAGGCCATCCATGGCCTCGAAGATGCCCTCGAAGTCGCTGCGCTGCATCGGCAAGAGCTTGGCGAGCGCGCGGCGGCGCCCCGCCTCGTCATGCGCGCAGATCATCTCGCGCATGGCCGTGATGCGGTCGCCCTCGAAGAACATGTGCTCCGTGCGGCAGAGCCCGATTCCCTCGGCGCCGAACTGCCGCGCCTGCCGCGCATCGTGCGGCGTGTCAGCGTTGGCGCGCACGCGCAGCCGGCGCGCACCGTCGGCCCAGCCGAGGATCTCGTCATATGCCTGGTAGACGGGCGCGTTGTCTGCCGGAAGCTCGCCGAGCATCACGCGCATCACTTCGCTGGGCTGTGTCGGCAGGTCGCCGATGTAAACGTGCCCACTCGCGCCGTCGACCGTGAGCCAGTCGCCTTCGCGCACGGTAGTTTCGCCGACGCTGAACTGCCGGTGGGTGGCGTCTACCGCGATGGCGGTGCAGCCCACCACCGCACACTTGCCCATTCCGCGCGCCACGACCGCCGCATGGCTGGTCATGCCGCCGCGCGCGGTGAGGACCGCGCGTGCGGCCACGATGCCGTGGAAGTCGTCGGGTGTCGTCTCGTCGCGGACGAGGACGACCTTCTCACCCTTCCTGGCATACATCTCGGCGACGTCCGCGTCAAAGACGGCGACGCCGCTGGCAGCGCCCGGACTGGCAGGCAGGCCGGTGGCGATGGCCACGTGGGCGCGCCCGGTGTCGATCACTGGATGCAGCAGCTGGTCCAGCTGCGTGGGCTGCACGCGGCGAACCGCCTCATCCTGTGTGATGAGTCCTTCGCGCACCATGTCGCGCGCGATGCGCACGGCGGCTCCCACGGTTCGCTTGCCATTGCGCGTCTGCAGGAGGAACAGCTTGCCGCGCTCCACCGTGAACTCAAGATCCTGCATGTCGCGGAAGTGCCGTTCCAGTGTCTCCTGCACCTGCATGAGCTGCGCGTACGGACCGGGCCACAGCAGCGCCATGTCGGAGATCGCCAGCGGCGTGCGAATGCCGGAAACCACATCCTCGCCCTGGGCGTCCACGAGGAACTCGC
The DNA here is from genome assembly GCA_947085385.1 of uncultured Gemmatimonadota bacterium. GTDB lineage: Bacteria > Gemmatimonadota > Gemmatimonadetes > Gemmatimonadales > Gemmatimonadaceae > PNKL01. Next base: position 102,334 of record CAMTWA010000006.1, read on the forward strand.
CGTAGAAGCGCCGTTCGCCGGTCGAGGGATCGCGCGTGAAGGCCACGCCTGTTCCCGAATCCGGGCCAAGATTGCCGAACACCATCGCGCAGACGTTGACCGCGGTGCCGGGCGTCTCGGGGATGTTGTACTGGCGGCGATAGTCAACGGCGCGCCGGATCATCCACGACCGCCACACGGCCTCGATCGCGCCCCAGAGCTGCTCGCGCGGATCCATCGGGAGCGGCTGGCCGGTGTGCGAGCGGATGAGCGCCTTGTACTCCACGACAAGGGCCTGCAGCAACTCGACAGGTACCTCGGCGTCGGTTTTCACGTCCGAGACCATGCGCTTAGCGGCCAGCAGCGACTCGAACAAGTGCGCCTGCGCGCCCAGCACCACCTCGCCATACATCTGCAGGAAGCGACGGTAGGAATCCCAGGCAAACCGCGGATTGCCGGTCAACGCGGCCAAGCCCGCCACCGTGTCGTCGTTCAGGCCGAGATTGAGGATCGTCTCCATCATCCCCGGCATCGAGACACGCGCGCCGCTGCGCACCGAGACGAGCAGGGGGTTTGCCGGATCGCCGAACCGCCGTCCGCTCGACGCCTCGAGGCGCGCGATGGCGCGTTCCACTTCCGCGCGAAGGTCATCCGGTGTCGTGCCATCCCGGAGGTAGGCGTCGCACTGCGGGCACGAAATCGTAAACCCGGGCGGCACCGGGAACCCGATGTTCGTCATCTCGGCGAGGTTCGCGCCCTTGCCGCCGAGCAGGTCCTTCCATTCGCGCGTCCCTTCCGCGCGGCCGTCACCGAAGTAGAAGACCGATTGCGTCACCCTGCAGCCCCTCCTTGGGGTCGGACAAGCCTGCTACATGCCAGACCGATACCGCTTGATGTCTATGGGGGGCTGCGTGGGGTACTGTCCTGAGAAGCACGCGTGGCAAAAGCCATCCGGACCGCCGGGTACTGCGGCGAGCATGCCGTCGAGGGAAAGATAGCCGAGGGAATCCACGCCGATGGCGCGACCGACCGCCTCGATCGACATATTGGCGGCGATGAGCTCCTCACGCTCAGGCGTGTCTATGCCGTAGTAACACGGGCCGGTGATGGGCGGCGACGAGACACGCATGTGCACCTCGCGCGCGCCTGCGCCACGGAGGAGCGCCACGAGCCCGCGCGTGGTCGTGCCGCGGACTATCGAGTCGTCCACCATCACGACGCTGCGTCCCTCGAGCACCTCGCGCACCGCGTTGTACTTCACCTTGACCTTGGCGTCGCGTCCGGCCTGCGTGGGCTGGATGAACGTGCGGCCGACATAGTGGTTGCGGATGAGCGCGTGCTCGAGCTGGAGCCCTGACGCCTCGGCGTAGCCGAGGGCGGCCGCGTTGGACGAGTCGGGGACGGCGAAGACGAGCTCGGCGCCTGGCGCGGGCTGCTCAATCGCCAGCTGCCGACCGAGCGCGCGGCGCGCCCGGTCCACGGAACCGCCGAATACCTGGCTGTCGGGGCGCGCGAAGTAGATGTACTCGAACACACAGCGATGCAGGACTGGCGAAACCGGGCCCGGCAGCGAGCGCACGCCGTGCGCATCCACCGCGACGATCTCTCCCGCCGCGACGTCGCGCACGAAGGACGCTCCCACGATGTCGAGTGCACACGTCTCCGAGGCGAACACCCAGGCATCACCCAGGCGGCCCATCGCCAGCGGACGCCATCCGTGGGGGTCGCGCGCGGCGAGCAGCGTGGTACCGATGATGACCACCAGGGAGTACGCGCCCTCTACGCCGGCCAGCGCCTCGGCCAGTTGCTCCTCCGGCTTGAGCGCGCGCGACTTGGCGATGCGATGGACGATGACCTCGCTGTCCATGGTGGACGCGAAGATCGAGCCATCGGCCTCGAGCGCGCCGCGCAACTCCACCGCGTTGGTGAGATTGCCGTTGTGCGCCAGCGCGATGTGCCCGCCGCGGAAGCGTACGAAGACGGGCTGCGCGTTGTCGATGGTGCTGGTGCCCGCCGTGGAGTAGCGCGTGTGCCCGATGGCCGTGGCGCCGTGCAGCAGGGCGATGCGCTCTTCCTCGAAGCCGTCCGACACGAGGCCCATCTTCCGCACCGTCTGCGCCGTGCCGTCTTCGGCGACCGACACGATGCCGGCCGACTCCTGGCCGCGGTGCTGCAGCGAGTACAGGCCGAGGTGGGTGACGCGGGCCGCGTCTTCGCAGCCTCGAATGCCGAAGATGCCACACATCAGCGCGTTCCTCCGGTGAGCGCGGCGTCGCGCTGGCCGACGTCCGCCACGGCGCGGCGCATGGCGCGCGGCAGCGCGTCGTGGAAGGCGGCGGCGAGTCGGGCCGTCGTCGCGCGAATGGTGCGTGCTCCGATCGTGATCGCCAGCCCGGCGCTCGCGCTGCGCACCGCGCCGATCACCGCGGCTGGCACGCCGTGCGCCGTCGCCACGGCGAGCACGGCGTCCGCCCCCCCGGCCGTGGAGACCACCACGCGCCCCTGCGCCTCGCCGAACAGCAGCGCGCGCAGCGGCAGCGCCGCCCACGCGGAAAGGTCCACCTGCGCGCCGAGCGGCCGGGCCTCGCGGGAGATGCAGCATTCGGCGAGCGCCACGGCCAGCCCGCCCTCGGAGCAGTCGTGCGCCGACGCCACGTGCCCGCTGCCGATAGCCTCGAGCAGGGCGTCAATGAGGCGCTTCTCCGCGTCGAGGTCGCAGGCCGGCGGAGCACCGGCCACGACCCCGTGAATCCACGACAGGTACTCACTGCCGCCCAGTTCCGACGTGTTGTCGCCCAGGAGGACGATTGCGTGTCCTTCCGTGGTGAACGACGCCCGCGTCACGTGGCGCACGTCATCCACAAGGCCCACCATGCCAATGGTCGGGGTGGGGTAGACGGCGCCCTGCGGGTTCTCGTTGTAGAACGACACGTTGCCGCCGGTCACCGGAGTGCCCAGCGCGCGGCACGCATCGCCCATGCCGAACACCGCCTCGCGGAACTGGAAGAACACCTCTGGTTTTCTGGGATTGCCGAAGTTGAGGCAGTTGGTGATGGCCATCGGACGCGCGCCCACGCACGCCACGTTGCGCGCGGCCTCGGCCACGGCAATGCGTCCTCCGACCCGCGGGTCGAGGTACACGTAGCGGCCGTTGCAATCGCTCTTGAGGGCGATCGCCTTGCGCGTGCCGCGAATGCGAATCACCGCCGCGTCGCCATCGCCTGGGCCGATCACGGTGTTCGTGCGGACGGTGGAGTCGTATTGCCGTGTGATCCACCGCTTGCTGGCGATCGTCGGCGCCTCGAGCAGGCGCTCGAGCGTCCACGCCGGGTCCGACTCCTCAGGTTTCTCGGTCACCGCATGGACGTCACGCGCCCGGCGCGCCACCGCTTCGGCGGCTTCGCGGGCCTCCGGGTAGTACTGCGGACAGTCGGTGACGAGGCGCGTGCCCGGGAACTCGGCCACGACATGATCGCCCTCGGTCACGCGGTAGACCGGCTCGGCGATCACTTCGCCGATGACCTCGGCGGTGAGGTCCCACTTGCCGAGGATCTTCTTCACCTCGCCCTCACGGCCCTTGAGGGCGACCACCAGCATGCGCTCCTGCGATTCGCTGAGCAGGATCTCGTACGGAGTCATGCCGGACTCGCGCACCGGGACCTTCGTCGTGTCGATGGTCACGCCAACCTCGCCGCGCTCGGCCATCTCCGCCGAGGACGAGGTGAGCCCCGCCGCGCCCATGTCCTGGATGGCCACGATGTGGCCGCTCGCGATGAGTTCGAGCGACGCCTCGAGCAGCAGCTTCTCTGTGAACGGGTCGCCGACCTGCACGCGCGGGCGCTTCGCTTCGTTCTCGTCGCTCAGGTCCTCGGACGCGAACGACGCCCCGTGGATGCCGTCGCGTCCGGTACGGGCGCCGACGGCGATGATCGGGTTGCCGACCCCCTCAGCCTTCGCGCGGATAAGGTCCTCCTCGCGCAGCAGGCCGACGCACATCGCATTGACGAGCGGGTTCCCCTCGTACGCGGCGTCGAACATCACGTCGCCGGCCACGGTGGGGACGCCCACGCAGTTGCCGTAGTCGCCGATGCCCTTCACGACACCGCCCACCAGGTAACGCACGCGCGGCGTGTCGAGGGAACCGAAGCGCAGCGAATTGAGCATCGCGATCGGGCGCGCGCCCATGGTGAAGACATCGCGCAGGATGCCGCCGACGCCGGTCGCCGCGCCCTGATAGGGCTCCACAGCGGACGGGTGATTGTGTGACTCAATCTTGAACGCGACCGCGAGTCCGTCGCCGATACTGATCACGCCCGCATTCTCGCCAGGGCCCTGCAGTACGTACGGTGCCTGGGTCGGGAGGGTCTTGAGCACCGGACGCGAGTGCTTGTAGGAGCAGTGTTCGCTCCAGAGCGCCGAGATGATGCCGAGTTCCGTGAACGTCGGCTCACGCCCAAGCATGTTGCGCAGCCGCTCAAACTCGTCGCTGGTCAGGCCGTGCTCGGCGACCAGCGCCGGCGTGATGACCGGATCGCCCGGGCGTGGTGTCGCGGTCACTTTTGACTGAGGCCCTTGAGGAGGTCCTGGAAGAACGAGGCGGCCTTCGATTCGGGCACGTGTTCAATCAGCTCCAGTTCGCCCGCGTCGAGCCAGACGCCATGGCAGGACGGACAGACGTCAATCATGATGTGGCCGTGCTTCGTCTCCTTGAGCATGCTGTCGCACTTGGGGCAGTGGTTGTGCGTGGCGTGCTGTTCGGCGTGCACGCGCTCCGCATCGAGCCGCGCGCGGTGCGCCTTGATCAGTTCGGCGTCAAGCTTGAGGAAGTACTCGTCTTCGTTGCGGGACTTCTTGAAATCGTCCGGGCGGGGAGGCTTGAAGTTGTCCATGGGGTCGGCTCGGTGGAGGGGGCGAAGCGGCGGGAGTGCGTGGCGCCGTGACTCACGGCGTGTGCGGGGTCATTGCGCAGCCGGCGTCGGCTTGCGGCCCTTGATCTCGAAGGTGACGGGTCCATCCGGTGTCTGCTCCGGGAGTGTTGCCTTCGCCCGGATCGCCTCAGCCGCCGGGATCATGCGCGGCGACGAGCTGGCGCCGCTGTAGCGGCGCTTCGCTGAACGAAAGATGGCGTCCACAACCACGCCCTTCTCGAGCACCACAAGGTCGTGCATGCCGCACCTGCGCTCGCACCCGTTGGCGTAGAACAGGAACGTGGCGTCCCCTGCGGCGCGCTCGAAGGCCGGTGCGCCGAGGCGCGTGACCACCTGGGCCCTGGGCATCGCAGGGTCAATCACGGCCTGGGCCGAGAGGGGAAGGGCTCCGGCTAGCAACAAAAGGAAGAGGCGTCGCATGGTAGCTCCGGTCAGGCGTGCACGGCGGCAAGGACGGACTCGAACAGCACGCGTCCATCGGCGGAGCCGAGCAGGGGGTCCAGCGCCCGCTCGGGGTGTGGCATGAGCCCAACGACGTTGCCGGCCAGATTTCGCACGCCGGCGATGTTGTCGAGCGATCCATTGACGTTCGCGGCGTCGGTGGCTTCGCCCGCCGCATCCACATATCGGAAGACCACGAGGCCTTCGCCCTCGACGCGCTCGAGCGTCGCGGCATCAACGGTATAGCGTCCCTCGCCATGCGCGATCGGCATGGTGAGGCGCTGCCCCTCGTGGCAGAGCGAGGTCCAGCGCGTGCCCGTGTGCTCCACGCGAATGGTGACGGGCATCGAGAGGAACTGCAGGCCTGCGTTGCGCATCAGCGCGCCGGGCAGAAGCCCCGCTTCGCAGGCAATCTGGAATCCGTTGCAGATGCCGATGACCGGGCCGCCGCGCTCGGCGTGCGCTGCGACGTCGCGCATGATCGGTGAGAACCGGGCGATGGCCCCAGCCCGGAGGTAATCGCCATAGCTGAAACCCCCGGGGAGGATGATGACGTCGCTTCCCTCGAGGTCGTGCGACTTGTGCCAGAGCTTCACCGCGGGTTGACCCAGCGTCTCCGTGGCGGCGAAGACGGCATCGTCGTCGCAGTTGGAGCCCGGAAAGCTGACGATGCCGAACTTCATGTGGCCGACACCGCGGCGATCTCGAAGTCCTCGGTGACCGGATTGGCGAGCAGGCGAGCGCACATGTCGCGCACCGCGGCCTCGGCAGCGGCGGCATCCACGGCCGCCGTCTCGATGACCAGGTGACGGCCGACGTGCACGTCGGTCACCGCCGCGAAGCCGAGCGTGTGCAACGCATCGGTCACGGCCTTGCCCTGCGGATCGAGGAGTCCCTTGCGCGGGACGATGTGAACACTGACGCGGAATGACTTCACGGGGTGGGGCCCTCGGGAACGCTCTGGTCGGGCGTGCCGCGTGTGCCGCGCTCATCGCGCGTGCCGCGCTCGCCCTCGCCGCGCTGGCGGCTGCGCCGGCGGCGGCGGTGGGGGTCGTCGGGTCGGCGGTCCGCCGCCGACGCGGCGGCGAGGGCAGCGGCCGGTGTGCCCTCGCGATCCTCGTCGTCATCGTCAACCACAAAGGGCGACGGCATGTCAAAAAGGCCGCGCACAATGGCGACGACAATGCCCGACGCGACGTAGATGACGCCGAGCGGGAAGAAGAACTCCTTCGGCAGGAAGAACATGCCAGCGATGATCGCGACGAAGAGCACCACGCCGAAGGCCCCGTACCAGTTGCGCAAGGAGAAGCGCGGCCAGGCCGGGTACGGCACGGGGCTGATCATCAGGAAGGCGAGCGCGACCATCAGGAACCGCAGGATCAATTGCCAGGGGAGTTCGCCGATGGCCGTCTGCTGGTAGAGGTCGGTCTGCGAGAACCAGTAGTAGGTGGCGAGCGTGCCGCCCGCCGCCGGACTCGGGAGTCCCTGGAAGAAGACCTTGGACTTGCCGGCCTGCTCCACGTTGAAGCGCGCCAGCCGCATCACGGCGCAGGCGACGAAGAGCCAGACGAAGATCCAGTCCCAGCCCGTGCGGTTGAGCTCGGCGAAGTACATCATGAGCGCCGGCGCCACGCCGAACGAGATGGCGTCCACCAGCGAGTCGAGCTCCTCGCCGAACCTGCTGCCGGTGTTCGTGGCGCGCGCGATGCGGCCGTCGAACATGTCGAGGAAGGCGGCTATGACGATGTACCACCCGGCGCGCACGTGCTCGCCTCGCGAGGCGGCCACGATGGCGAAGATGCCGAAGAACAGGCTGCCGAGTGTGAAGCCGTTGGGCAGCAGCACGAGCGAGGGACGGGGGAGCCTTGGGCGGCGCATCAGGGAAGCTCCGCGATGACCGTGTTGCCGGCGGCGGTGTGCTCGCCCACGCGCACGCGCGGCGTGCTGCCGACGGGCAGGTAGACGTCCACGCGCGAGCCAAAGCGGATCAGGCCGAAGCGTTCGCCCTGCTCGGCCTGGTCGCCTCGCCTGCTATACGTCACGATGCGCCGCGCGACCAGGCCCGCGATCTGACGCACGAGCACCCGGTGCGCGCCAATCTCGATGCCCACCGACGCCTGTTCGTTCTCCAGCGACGCCTTGTCGACCGCGGCGTTGAGGAACTTGCCCGGGTTGTAGTGCGTGTAAGTCACGCGCCCGCTCACCGGGTACCGGTTGACGTGCACGCTGAAGACATTCATGAAGATCGCAATGCGGATCGCCCGGCCGTGCATGAAGGCGGGTTCGTCCACCTCGACGACCTGCACGACCTTTCCGTCGGCGGGAGCGATCACCAGCCCCGGCCCACGCTCACCGTGCCGTTCCGGGTCGCGGAAGAAATAGGCCACCCAAACGGCGAGAGCCACGCAGACGACAGCCGCTGCCGTGAGCAGCGGCTTGGGCCAGCGGAATGCCACACCGCCGACCGACAGCGCGATGATGGCCGCGGCCCACATGAATGGCAGGCCTTCACGGGCGAATCTCATTGCAGCGCGCTCTCGTCGAGGGAAGTGCCGGTGATTCGGCGGAAGGCGTCCAGGTAGCGCTCGCTCGTGGCGGTCACCACGGACTCCGGCAGGGTTGGCGGCGGTGCGTTGCCGTCCCAGCGACCAGCGCGCCGCTCGGCGTCGAGCCAGTCGCGCAAGGGCTGCTTGTCGAAGCTGGGCTGCGGCCGGCCAGGCGCGTACTGATCGGCTGGCCAGAAGCGCGAGCTGTCGGGCGTCATGACCTCGTCGATCAGCAGGATCCGCCCGTCGGGCGCGCGCCCGAACTCGAACTTGGTGTCGGCGATAATGATGCCTCGCGCGGCGGCGATGTCGCGGCCGCGCTCGTAGACGCGGCGCGCCAGCCGTTCGAGCTCGGCGGCATCAGCCGCACCCGCGACCGTGCGCATCCGCTCTACGGTGATGTTCTCGTCGTGTCCCGACTCGGCCTTCGTGGCCGGCGAAAAGACGGGGCGCGGGAACGGCGAGCTCTCAACCAGGCCCGCGGGCATCGGCTCGCCGGCAAGCGTGCCCGACGCTGTGTACTCCTTCCACGCCGAGCCGCTGAGGTAGCCGCGGATCACGCACTCGATAGGGAACACATCGGTCCGGCGGCAGAGCATCGCGCGCCCGCGGAGCTCAGGCAGGAAGGGGAGGAGTGCGGGCGTGCTGGCGACAATGTCGTTCGCATCAATGGTCAGCATGTGATGCGCGATCTCGCCCTCAAACCGGCGCAACCACCACGCGGTGATCTGCGTGAGCACCGCGCCCTTGTAGGGCACCAGTTCGCGCATGACGACGTCAAAGGCGCTCACACGGTCGCTTGCCACTAGCAGCAGGCGGTTGTCGTCCACCGCATACACGTCGCGCACCTTGCCGCGCCGGATGCACGGGAGCGGCAGGTTGGTCGTTCCAACGACCGTCGGACTCATACGCGCACCTCGTCGCGGCTCGCCTCGGCGCCGCCCGCGGTGGCGAGCAGCGGCTGCACGACTTCCGACAGGAACTCCGTGACCTGTTGCGCCGAGCGGCCGGTGAAGCGCGCGGGGTCGAGCGCGTCCTGCAGGTCGGCGATTGCCACGGGATATGCGGGATCGGCCGCCAGCCGGCGGAGCATGTCGTTGGGCACGCCCTCGTCCTTCATGGCGCGCGCCGCGGCCATGCTGTGCACGCGAATCACCTCGTGCACCGCCTGCCGGTCGGCGCCGGCGCGCACGGCGCGCACGATCAGTTCCTCGGTGGCCATGAACGGCAGTTCGTCGGCGAGGCGTCGGCGGATGCGTGCCGGGTGCACTTCGAGCCCGCGCGCCACGTTCTCCATGAGGATAAGCAGCGCATCCGTGGCGAGGAACGCCTCGGGAATCGCCAGCCGACGGTTCGCCGAGTCGTCGAGCGTGCGCTCGAAGTACTGCACGCTGTGCGTCTGGTTGGCGTTGGGCGCGAGCGACAGCACAAAACGGCTCAGAGCGTTAATACGCTCGCACCGCATCGGGTTGCGCTTGTACGCCATGGCGGACGAGCCGATCTGCTCCCGCTCGAACGGCTCCTCGATCTCACCGAACGCCTGCAGCAGGCGCACGTCGCCGGCAAACTTCGCCGCCGACGCCGCCAGCCCGGCGAGCACGTCGAGCACGTGCGCATCGAGCTTGCGCGTGTACGTCTGGCCGGTCACCGGCAGGGACGCGCCGAAGCCCATGGCGCGCGTGACCCGCTGGTCGAGGTCGCGCACCTTGGCGTGGTCGCCGCCGAAGATGGCAAGGAAGCTCGCCTGCGTGCCGGTGGTCCCTTTCACGCCGCGCAGCGGAAGCGTGGCGATGCGATGGTCGAGGTCGGCGAAATCGAGCACGAGGTCCTGCATCCACAGCGTGGCGCGCTTGCCCACCGTCGTTGGCTGGGCTGGCTGGAGGTGCGTGTACCCGAGGGTGGGCTCGTCCTTCCACCGGTCGGCGAAGGATGCCAAGGTGCGGAGCAGCGTCACCACGCGCGCGCGCAGCAGTTCGAGGCCGCGCCGCATCAGCACAAGGTCGGCGTTGTCGGTCACGAACGCCGAGGTGGCTCCCAGGTGAATGACGCCGCGGGCCGCTGGTGCCACGTCGCCAAACGCGTGGACGTGCGCCATGACATCGTGCCGGAACCGTTTCTCGTACGCGGCCACTGCGGCAAAATCAATGTCATCGAGGTGGGCGCGCATCGCGGCGATCGCCGCCTCCGGGATGTCCGCGCCGAGGTCGCGCTCGGCTTCCGCCAGCGCCAGCCAGAGCCGGCGCCACAACCCGTAGCGCGATGCGGGCGACCACAGCTGCAGCATGGCCGCCGAGGCGTAGCGCTCGGCCAACGGGGAACTCCACGTCGCCGAGTCGGTCATCGAATCTGGAAGTCAATGGGATAGACGTAGCCGCCGCGCTCGATGAGCATGCGGATGGGACCGCGCCCCGTCAGCGACTCGAGCAGGCGTCCCGCCTGCTGCGCGTCGGTCACGGCGCTCCGGTTCACCTGCACGATCACGTCACCGGCCTGCACGCCGAGTTCCTCGGTCACGCGCGACGACACCTTGAAGACCACCGCGCCCTGGCTGGCGCGCACGCCGCGTTCCGAGCGAATGGCAGGCGTCAGTGTGACAAGCTCAATCTCCTTGAGCACCGAGACCTTCTGTGCCGCCACCTCGGGGAGGTCAGCGATGCGCACCTGCACCGTGCGCTCACGGCCGCCGCGGCGAATGCGCACCTCAACCTGCTCGCCGACGCGCATCTCGAGCAGTTCGGCCTCCCAGTCGTACGCGTTGCGCACCGCGCGGTCGCGGGATTGCACGATCACGTCCCTCGGCTGCAGGCCGGCGGCCGCCGCCGGCGATCCGGGAGCCACCGTACGGATCACCGCCCCGCCGCGCAGCGCATCGCGGTTGTTCTGCTGCGGAAGCTCGAGCTTCACGCCGATCCACGGACGCCGCACGGTGCCGTGGGCGAGCAGGTCCTCGGTGACGCGCTTGGCGCGGTCAATGGGAATGGCGAAGCCGAGTCCAACGGAGCCGCCCGTCGGTGTGTAGATGGAGCTGTTCACTCCGATCACCTCGCCCGCGGCGTTGACGAGCGGCCCGCCGGAGTTGCCGGGGTTGATGGAGGCGTCCGTCTGGATCATGTCCACGTAGACGCCCTGGCCCTCGCTCTGGCCCACAAGGTTGCGACCGGTGGCGCTGATCACGCCGGCGGTCACCGAGGGCTCGGAGTTGCCAAGCAGGAAGCCGTACGGGTTGCCGATCGCGATGGCCCATTCGCCGATGAGCAGGTCGCGCGAGCCGCCGAGCGGCGCGGTGGGCAGGTTGCGCGCGTCAATCTTCAGTACCGCGAGGTCGTTCATCTCGTCGATGCCGAGGACCTTGGCCGGATAGGTGGTGCCGTCGCGCAGCGCGACGCTCACGTTGGAGGCGCCGGCCACCACGTGCGCGTTCGTCACGATCACGCCGGTCGATTGAATGATGAAGCCCGACCCGATGCCCGGCCGCGTTTGCGTGCCGCTCTCCCGGTTGCCGAAGAAGAAGGCGAACGGATCCACCGGCGTCCGGAAGACCGTCTCGGTCTGCACCGTCACCACGGCGGGCGCGACGCGCGCCACGGCGTCGGTGATTGCGGACCGGCGGGACTGCGCGATCTGCGCATTGGCCTCGCGGCGTACGGCCACGCCCTGCGCGGCGGTGCGCGACGGCGCGGCGCCCTCGCACGCCAGCAGGAGGGCGAAACACAGCGGTGTGAGGCGCGTCATGGTCATCGCGGGCGGCGGGGCTTGGGGCGGCGGCTAATCTCGCCCAGAAACCGGTCGAAGCCGCGGTCGGTCAGCGGATGCTGCAGCAGTGCCTTCAGCACCTCGGTGGACACGACGGCGCCGTCGGCGCCCGCCGCGAGGGCATCAATGAAGGCTCGGGAGCTGGATGGGCCGGCCGCGATGATGTCGCACTCGAGGCCGAAGCGGTCGAAGATCACTCGCGACTCGGCGATGGCGAGCGTGGGATCGTCGCCGACGTGCGCCGCCGCGTCCACCGCGATCGTCACGAAGGCTGCTCCCGCCTTGGCCGCGAGCGCCGCCTGCGCCGCGTTGTGCACCAGCGTCGCGGCGACTCGCACACCCTCGGCGCTCAGCCGCTTGATGGCCGGCAGGGCATCCTCCACGAGCGGCACCGCGACGATCACCTGCTCGGCAAGGCGCGCGAGCTCCCGCGCCCCCTTGTACAGTTCGTCGCGATTGACCGCGCGCACGGACGCGATGATGGGGAGCGGCACCGCCGACGCGAGCTCCTGCACCAGCTCGCGGGGATCGGCATTGGGCAGCTGCGAGGCGATGACGGCAGGCGTGGCGACGATGCCATCAATAAGGCCGGCGGCGAATGCCCAACGGACTTCATCGTGGGCGACAGAAGCGAGGTAGATGCGCATCAGAGGGTAAGATACAGGGCGGCGGGATAGGTGACCTGTTCAAGGCAGAGGCCGCAGGCCGGAGCCGGCGGTGATACGTCGTCATTGACATCGGCGACGAGCAGGGCAGCGAACTCCTCGCGCGGGCGCTGGTGCGTGGCCACCTCGATCATCGTACCGACGAGGAACCGTACCATATGGTGCAGGAAACGGTTGGCCTCGATGTCGAAGGCCAGTCCGCCCGGTACCACGCGCCAGCGCGCGAAACGGATTTCGCAGCGATGGTCGTCATCATCCGGCGCCGTGCCACGTACCGCAAACCCGAAGAACCGATGCTCCCCGAGCAGCGCGGCCGCGCACCACGCCAGCGCGTCGCCATCCACGGGTCGTTCGACCGGCCACTCCCAGCGCCGCCGAAATGGCGAGCGGGCCGCCTCGTCGAGTCCCACCGAATAGCTGTACCGCCGACTGGTCGCGCTGTACCGCGCGTGAAACTCCGGTTGCATCGCATGCGCCGCCGCCACGAAGACGTCGTCGGGAAGCTGTGCATTCAGTACGTGCCTCAGGCGATCGGGCGTCCAATGCGATGGCACTTCCACTCCGGCCGCCTGGCCACGGGCATGCACGCCCGCGTCCGTCCGTCCGGCTCCCGTTACCCGGACCGGGCCGCCGCACAGGCGCGCCAGCACCGATTCCAGGGTACCCTGCACGGTTCGCGTCTCCGGCTGCACCTGCCATCCGGAAAAGTCGGTGCCGTCATAGTGCAACACGAGCTGAAACACGCGTCCCGCCATTGAGGGGAAAATAGCCCTCGGCGCGTGCACGATCAAGCAAACAGGCAGCGTTCAACCGATTGACATGGCTCGACGTAAGCCTCACGTTCCCGCAGGCGGCCGCGCCGGTCTCTCATGAGCCCGGCGACGCGGTCCGTACGCCCTTCTCGCCCCATCGCTGGATGCCTGAGTCCACACTCGTATCGCTGGCCCACGCACTCGCCGCTGCTCCGCGCCTGGATGAGGCCTTTGTCGCGCTGGCGGAGGGGATGGCCGAATTGGACCGTGCCGTCGTGGTGGCGTACCTGCCCGTAGACGGGCGCGACCCGAGACTCGTCGAGTGCCTGACCTGGGACAGCGGCGAGGTCGTCCGCACCCCGCTCGAGGTGGCGCTGCGTCAGTTCACATCGTCCGTGGTCCAGCGGGTACTGGCGGGGGGAACGTTCGTGAACGTCGGGGAAGAATCCGACACGTTCGCGCGCATGCTCCAGCTTCCGTCGCTGGGCGAACCTGGTGACCTGGCCCTGCGCGGCATCCGATTCGACGGCGAACTCTCCGCAGTGCTCGCGCTGTACGAGCCGCGCCCGGTCTTTGGGGCGCGGGTCATCGAACAGGCCGGCGCGCTCGCCGCGCTCTTCGAGCTCGCGCATGCCCGGTTCGCGGAACGGGAGGCGCGAGCCGAAGCGGCGCGCACCCTCGAGGACGTCACGCAGCGGGTGCACGGCGAGCACCTGATGCGGCTGGCCGAGATGGAGCAGCAGCTGACTCAGGCACGCGGCGCCGCGGAGGCGGCGCGCGCCGGCCAGACGGTGCAGCAGGCCCGTGAACTCGCGCGAGCCGCCGAAGATAGCCGGCGCACCGCGTCCCGGTTGCGCGCGCTTGAGCACCAGGTGACTGCGGCCGTGGGGCAGCTCGAGCAGGCGCACATCGAGCTGCATCGCCGCAGCGAAGGGCTGCGGCAGCGCACCCGCACCATCTACCTGCTCGACCGTGTGCTCGCGCTGGCGTCGCACCGCGTGGATCCCAGGCGCCTGGCGGAAGGGCTGCTCGCGCTCGTGGGAGACGACATGCAGGCGATGCGATGCTCGCTCTTCCTGCGCGCCCCCGAACCAGATACGCTGTACCTCGCGGCCTCGCGCGGCCTCGCCCCGCATGTGCACGAGGGATCGCGCATCACGGTGGGGCAGGGCGTCGCCGGACGCGTCGCCGCCACCCGCGAACCGCTCCTCGTCGTGGACGCGTCCGACTCTCAGGCGCAGCCGCTGCTGCGAGACGAGTACCTCACGACGGGCTCGTTCATCTCGTTCCCGCTGGTCATCCGCGACGAGCTGATCGGCGTGGTGAACCTCACGAACCGAGCGCAGCGGGGGCTGTTTGTCGAAGAGGACGTCGAACGCGTGCGGCTGCTTGGTTTGGTCATTTCGCTGATCGCGCTCGAGGCGCGCCTGCCGGAGCAGTTGCTCGACGGCATTCATGACTAGCGGTGCCCTGCAGGCCGCCATCCGCCGCCTGGCGGCGGGCGAGTCGCTCGCGCACGAGGAGGCTGCCCTCGCGTTCGGGTGCGTCATGCGCGGCGAGGGCACGGCTGCGCAGGTGTCGGCCCTGCTCATGGGGTTGCGCGTGAAGGGCGAGACACCAGAGGAGCTCGCCGGCGTCGCGACGGCGCTGCGCGACGCCATGACCGTGATGCACTCCGACGCGCCGGAGCAGCTGGTGGACACCTGCGGCACCGGCGGCGGCTCGCTCACTACGTTCAACATCTCGACTGCCGCCGCGCTCCTCGCTGCGGGCGCGGGCGTGCGTGTTGCCAAGCACGGCAACCGGTCATTCACGTCGCGGTCAGGCAGTGCCGACGTGCTCGAGGCGCTCAACGTCCGTATCGACATCACCGTGGAGCGAATGCAGGACGTGCTCGAAATGGCTGGCATCGTCTTCATGTTCGCGCCCACGATGCATCCGGCGATGCGGTATGTGGGTCCGGTGCGGCGCGAGCTGGCCATCCAAACGGTCATGAACCTCGTCGGCCCCCTCGCCAACCCAGCGCGCGCCGGGCGGCAGGTCATCGGCGTGGCGGACGCGCGGCGTCTCGGCCTCATGGGCGGCGCACTGCAGATGTTGGGCACGTCGCACAGCCTCATCGTGCACGGTGCGCCGGGCATGGACGAGATCTCGCCGCTCGGCAGCACGATGGTGCTGGAACTGGTGGATGGCGAGGCGCGGTCGTGGACCGTGGAGCCGGGCCGGCTCGGCGTTCCGCCAGTGACGGCGCTGGACCTCGCCGGCGCCGAGCCGGCCGACAACGCGCGCATCATTGAAGAGGTGCTGGCCGGGCGCGGACGCCCGGGTGCGGTAGCCGCGGTCACGTTGAATGCGGCCGCGGCCATCTACGTCGCAGGAATTGCCGCGGATTTCCCGGCGGCCCTTGCGGTCGCTCGTGATGCCCTGCGCGCAGGAGCGGGGCGCGAGGCGCTCGAGAAACTGCGCGCGGCATCCGGCCTCGCGTACGCGAGGTGATCGTCAGCCCTCAGGCGTTGACCATCAGTACACTGCCAGCACAGCGATAGCCTACTAGAACTTCCGCATCACTCCCACCACCACGCCCTCGATCCGGATATCGTCCGTTTTGTCGAAGTACATGGGCGCCAGCGCCTCGTTGGCTGGCTGGAGGCGCACGCGGCCATCGCGTTCACGGTAGTACCGCTTGACGGTCGCCGCCGACCCGTTGAGCATCGCGATGACCATCTCGCCGTTATCGGCGGTCTGCCGCTGGTTGACCACCACCAGGTCGCCGTCGGTGATATGGTCGTCGATCATCGAGTTGCCGCGCACGCGCAGCACGTAGTGCGCGCCCCCGCGGCGCACGAAGTCGTCCGGTACCGCCACCGTCTCGCCGCTCGCCGTACGTTCGATGGCCGAGCCGGCAGCTACCGCGCCGAGGAGAGGTAGCTCAATGGACTGGCGGAACGCCTCGGAGGGCAGGATCTCAATGGCGCGGCTCTCGTTGTAGCTGCGCTTGATGTAGCCCTTCCGCTCGAGGTTGGTGAGGTGTTCGTGCACCGTCGCGAGCGAGTTATAGTTGAAGTGCGCGGCGATCTCCTCGAAGCTGGGGGCATACCCCTGGTTGCCTTGATACCCCTGCAGGTAGTCGAGAATCTGGCGCTGGCGCTTGGTGAGCGGCATGGCGACGGTACCGGCTGGATGGTGGCGGTCGAAGATCTCGCGCCAAAGTGACGAGCGAATAAACCCCGAAGTAACGGTAGCCGAACATTGACCGAAGCGCAACCGGGCGTCTGGACGCCGCCGACCGGGCCTCTGGGCCGACTGACCGAACAGTCCGTTCAGCGGGCCGCGACATCTCGGCTTCAGCTTCGCGAGCTCGAGCGTCGGGTCGCGGAACTGACCCCGGCCGCGTCATTCCGGGCTGCACTCCGTCTGCCCAACGTGGCCGTCATCGCTGAGGTGAAGCGCCGGTCGCCAAGCAAGGGCGTGCTCGACGAATCGCTTGACGCCGGCGTGCGAGCGGCGGAGTACGCCCTAGGCGGCGCGGCGGCCCTCTCGATCCTCACCGAGCCGTCGGAGTTCGGCGGCTCGCTCGATGACCTCTTCGCCGCCCGGCGAGCCGTCGCGATTCCCCTGCTGCGCAAGGACTTCATCGTGGACGAGGCGCAGCTCCTCGAGGCACGGCTCGCGGGAGCCAGCGCGGTCCTGCTCATTGCCCGAGCGCTTCCCGCCGCCCGTTTCTTCGAGCTGGCCGCCGAGGCCCGGTCCGTCGGTCTCGAAGTCCTCCTCGAGGTCCGCGACGAACGTGAACTCGAGCGGGCGCTGGGCGTGCCCGAGGGCATGGTTGGGGTGAACAACCGCAACCTCGAGACGCTCGTGGTCGACGACGCCGTTTCGGAGCGGCTGCTGCGACTCGTGCCTCCGGAGCGGACTGCCGTCTACGAGAGCGGCGTGCAGGATGCCGCAGGTGTCCGGCGCGCCGCCGCACTCGGCGCGGACGCCATTCTCGTGGGATCGGCGCTCTCGATGACGAGGTCTCCCGTCGACGCTGTGCGCGGGCTGACCGGTGTCCCCCGGAACGCGCGTGGCTGACGTCAAGTTCTGCGGGCTCACGCGCGCCGCGGATGCCGCGGCGGGGGCCGCCCTCGGCGCCGCCTATCTTGGCGTGGTGTTCGCGGGCGGGCCGCGGCACCTCGACGCGTCCGCGGCTCGCGTCGTGCTCGACGGCGCGACGGGCGTTGGAGCCTCGCGCCGTGTCGGGGTCTTCGACGCGCAGCCGGCGGCAGAGATTGCCGCAATTGCAGCCGACGTCGCACTTGATGTCGTCCAGCTGCACGGCGCGTCGGATGCGGCGATCGTGTCGGCGTTGCGCCAGCGGTTCACCGGCGAGATCTGGCGTGTGGTGCGAGTGCGCGCGGATGCGGAAGCAGCGGCCCTGCGCGACGCCGCGATCGGCGTGGATGCGGTCGTCGTCGACGCTCTCGTGCCGGGAGTGCTTGGTGGCACGGGGGTGACCGTGGACTGGGAACGCCTCGCGGTCGCGCTCGGCCGCTCGGGGCGTCCGCGACGGCTCGTGCTCGGTGGCGGGCTTCGGCCAGAGAACGTGGAGCGTGCGGTTCGACTAGTCGCTCCCCACGTCGTGGATGTATCCTCAGGGGTTGAAGTGGCGACGGGGATCAAGGATCATGCGAAGATGCGCGCCTTCGCCGAGGCGGCGGCGCGCGGAGGGCGGTGAGATGGCGATGCCGGGAGTGACGGAGGGGCGGTTCGGCGCGTTCGGCGGGCGGTACGTGCCCGAGACGCTCGTGCCGGCGCTGGATGAACTCGAGCAGGCCCTCGAGGCCGCGCTCGCCGATCCGGCCTTCCACGCCGAGTTGCACGGGCTGCTCCAGCACTATGTGGGCCGCCCGTCTCCGCTCAGCGATGCGCCGCGCTACTCGGAGCTCATTGGCGCGCCGGTCTGGCTGAAGCGCGAGGATCTCAACCACACGGGCGCACACAAGATCAACAACGCGCTGGCGCAGGCGCTGCTCGCGCGCCGAATGGGGAAGCGACGGATCATCGCCGAGACCGGTGCCGGACAACACGGCGTCGCCACGGCGACCGTCTGCGCTCGCCTCGACCTCGAGTGCGTGGTGTACATGGGTGAGGAAGACATGCGGCGTCAGGCGCTCAACGTCTACCGCATGCGCCTGATGGGCGCTACGGTCGTTCCTGTCACTGCCGGCACGCGGACGCTGAAGGACGCCACCACGGAGGCCATTCGCGACTGGGTGACGACCTGCCCGACGAGCCACTACATCATTGGCTCCGTGGTGGGGCCGGCTCCGTATCCGCGCATGGTGCGCGACTTCCAGGCCATTATCGGGCGCGAGGCGCGCGAACAGATGCTGCAACGTGCCGGGCGCCTGCCGCGCACCGTCGTGGCGTGCGTCGGCGGCGGTTCCAACGCGATGGGGATCTTCCATGCGTTCGTCGACGACGCGGCGGTCGAGCTCGTGGGGGTCGAGGCGGCCGGGCACGGTCTCGAGAGTGGCGCGCACTCGGCGAGCCTGACGCGCGGCACCCCCGGCGTGCTGCACGGCGCGCTGAGCTACCTGCTGCAGGACGCGCACGGACAGGTGCACCCCGCGCACTCGATCTCAGCCGGGCTCGACTACCCGGGCGTGGGCCCGGAGCATTCGTATCTCAAGGACGCCGGCCGGGCCACCTACGTGTCTGTCACCGACGAGGAAGCGCTGGAGGGCTTTGCTTTGCTCGGCCGGCTCGAGGGGATCATCCCGGCGCTCGAGACCGCGCACGCGGTGTCGTGGATTGCGTCGCAGCGCGGTCGCTGGGCGGCGGACGAGCCGGTGCTGCTGTGTGTGAGCGGTCGGGGCGACAAGGACGTGGCGCAGGTCAGCGAGCTTGGACAGGCCGCAGGGTGACCGTGACCTTTCGCCTCCAAACCCGTATGTTCTATAGATGACCGCGCCCACGGCCGCCGTCCCGGAGCGGGAACCGGAGGATCTCGAGCCGCCATTCTCGCCGCAGCTCGTGGCGGAGATGCTGCGTCAGCTCGACAAGACGATCCGGTCTCACCTGCTGTACCTGAACAATCACAACAACCCCAGCTACATCCGCTCGCTGGAGCAGGCGCGTGCGGTTTTCGCCACGCTGTGGGAGGAGACGGACGCGGTACGGCTGACGGTGACCGAAGTCGCGCTGGAGTGGTTCGGGCAAAAGGTGCTCGAGGAGCCGACCAAGGCATCCGACTCGCTGCCGTGGACGCTCTTCAAGGACGGGCTGCGCGAGTTGACGCTGCAGAAGGGATTCGAGGAGAAAGAGCTGAGCGTCTTCCTCGGTCTCATCCCCAAGGTACGCCACGCGCTGCCGAGCACCGATGACCTGCTGACGCTGCTGTGGGAGAGCGAGTTCACGACGCTGCAGTACCGCTATGCGGACGTCTCCGACGAGTCGGCCCCGCTCGAGGCATCGCCCCAACCGGGTCGGTGGCCCAGGACTGACGGCGGCTCGGTAGAGGACCCTAGGGACGCCGTTGTCGAGGCGAAGCAGGAGGCAGCGTCGGGGTCGGCCGGCGACACGGCCGAGCAGCAGGGGCGCGCTGGCATCGTCAGCATGGAGGACTTCGACACCACGCTCTACTTCCTGGACGAGAAGGAAGTGGAGTACCTGCGGCAGCAGACCCTGCGCGAGTACGCCGCAGACTTGCGCCGGGGGGTGCTCGACTCGCTGCTTGACATCTTTGAGTTCCAGGCGGATGCGCTCGTTCGCGCTGAGGTGCTGTCGGACATCGAGGCGCTGATGCTGCACCTGTTGTCGGCCGGCCAGTTCGCGGCGGTGGCGCACCTGCTTCGTGAAGCCGCGGCCACGCTCGACCGCGCCCGCGACGTGCAGCCCGAAACGAAGGAACGGCTGGCGTCTCTCGCCGTGCGTCTCAGTGAGCCGGCGGCGCTGGGGCAGCTGCTCGAGGCAATGGACGCGGCGCCGGCGCTGCCGTCCTCCGCAGACCTCAACGATCTTTTCGGCCAGCTCCGCCCGACGGCGCTCGCCACCATCTTCGCGTGGCTACCGCGCACCCAGAACGTCGGCCTACGCCCACTGCTCGAGTCGGCGGCGGGGCGGATCGCCGAGTCGGCGACCGGCGAACTCGTGAAGCTCATCGCCGATCCGTCGCGCGAGGTCGCGCTCGAAGCGATTCGGCGGTGCGGCGCGATGCGGACGGCCGCCGGCGTGCCGGCGATGGCGCGCGTCCTCGAACAGGGTGACCGGGAGCTCCGGTTCGCCGCCCTCTCGTCGCTCAGCGACATTGGCTCGCCGGGCGCCTTGCAGGCGATGGAACGCGCGCTGTCCGACGCCGATCGCGACCTGCGGGTCCAGGCGGCCCGCACCCTCATGGCGCGGCAGTACCGCCCGGCGCTGCAGCGCGCGGAGGCGGCGGTCAAGGGCAAGGAACTGCGCGAGGCGGACCGCACGGAGCGACTGACGTTCTTCGAACTGTACGGCTCGCTGTGCGGCGACGCCGGCGTGGTGTTCCTCGACGGTCTGCTCAACGCCAGGGGCGGGCTGTTCGCGCGCAAGGAGGACCCCGAACTGCGCGCGTGCGCGGCGGTGGCCCTGGGCCGCGTCGGTACCGCGGCGGCGCGCGAGTCGCTCCAGCGTGCGGACGGGGACAAGGATGTCGTCGTCCGCAACGCGGTGACCCGCGCCCTGCGTGGAGGCGCCCAGTGACCGGCCCGTCGCGCCCGTCCATCTCGATGCGCGGCTCCGTCGCCATGCAGGCGATGGCCGAGGTGACCGGCGAGGCGTACGTGCGGGTGGCAAGCCGCGCGTTCATCATGGCGTTCTACGGGACGATCCGGAACCTCCGCCTCTATCCGTTCGAGAACGCGGTGGTGCAGCAGTCGCTGCAGGACCTCTCGCAGATCACGAACGACCTGATCACGCGCGAGGGAGAGTGCGAGTTCCGGGTGGCGGGCGAGTTCATTTTCGTGAACAGCACGCGGTTGCGCCTTGACCTCGACAACTACTCGAGCTTCAGCGCCTTGCTCCACCAGCTCCGGCAGAACGGCATCGGCACGCTCCGGACCCTGCGTGCTCCGGCCACGCGCGACTGGACGGTGCTGCTTGGCTACCTGATGAATCCCCAGGGGGCGGACGCGGCGGACCGGTTCGGGGCGCTGCTGCGGCGTCTCGCTGACACCAACGTCACGTGCTTCGAACTCGCCCCGCTCGTCGAGTCGGATGAGGAGCTGGGCGGTGAGCGGCTCGAGTCGAAGGAGAAGGCCAAGCGTACCTACGCGCATTCCGTGTCGGCCACCAAGGAAGTCATCAACTCCGTCCGTATGGGGCAGAGCGCGAATATCAAGAAGATCAAGCGCGTGGTGCAGGGAATCGTGGACCAGATACTCGCCGACGAAACCTCGCTCGTCGGGCTCACCACCATTCGCGACTACGACGACTACACATTCACGCACTCGGTGAACGTGTGCATCTTCTCCATCGCCCTCGGTCGTCGGCTCGCGCTCACCCGCCTGCAGCTGTACGACCTGGGCATGGCGGCGCTGTTCCACGACATCGGCAAGGCGCGCGTCCCGGCGGAGATTATCAACAAGGCCGACGTGCTGACCGATGAGGAGTGGCGCGCCATCGCGTCGCACCCGTGGATGGGCGTGCTCGCCCTCTTCTCGGTGAGAGACCAGCACGAGTTCCCGTATCGCTCCATGCTCGTGGCATTCCAGCACCACATGAAGCGCGACCTCACGGGCTATCCACGCAGCATCCGCACCCAGGACATGACGTTCTATTCGAAGATCGTGGCCGTGGCAGACGGCTTCGACGCCGCCACGTCGCGCCGGTCGTACCAGACGACACCTATGTCACCGTCGGCGGTGCTCCAGGAGATGCGCGACAACGCGCGGCGCGGCATGGATCCGGTAATTGTCAAGGCGTTCATCAACCTGCTCGGCATCTATCCGGTGGGCACGTTCGTGGTGCTCGACACGTTTGAGCTGGCCATCGTGCATGCCGCTAGTCCAGACCCCGAGATGCTGTCGCGCCCGCTGGTGCGCATCGTGAGCGACGAGATGGGGAATGTGCAGTACCCTGGCACGGTGGTGGACCTCACCGAACGCTCGGAGATCGGCGACTATCGCCGCACCATCATTAAGACCGCCGATCCCGACAAGTACGGAATCCGCGTCGGCGACTACTTCGTGTGATCCTGTCGTGCTGACTGCCCGCTTTGACGCGCTCCGCGCCCGGGGACGCCGCGCCCTCGTCTGCTATGCTACTGCAGGCCATCCCGATCCCGAGCGGAGCGTCGCGCTCTGGCAGGGACTCGAGGCGGCCGGAGCCGACGTGCTGGAGGTCGGCGTCCCGTTCTCCGACCCGATGGCGGATGGACCGGTCATTCAGGCGAGTTCGCAGGCGGCGCTGGCGAACGGCGTCACGCTGGACGCCTCGCTCGAACTCGTGGCCCGGGCCAGGCTCGGCATCCCGGTGGTGCTCTTCAGCTACCTGAATCCGCTGATCGCCGCGGGCCCCGACGTGCTGCGCCGCGCCGCGGAGGCCGGTGTGCACGGCGTCCTCGTCACCGACCTGCCGGTCGGCAGCGACGCCGAGCGCGAGGCGTGGCTCGGCGAGGGACCGCTCGCGTTCGTTCGACTGGTGGCGCCGACCACGCCGCCTGCGCGCATGGCCGAGATCGCGCGCCACGGGCGCGGGTTCGTGTACCTCATCTCGCGCCTCGGTGTGACGGGGGTCAGCGCCGAGTTGCCGACGGACTTGCCGCACACGATTGCCGCGTTGCGCGCCGTCTGCGCGCTTCCCATCTGCGTCGGGTTCGGCATCTCGCGTCCCGAACAGGCGCGCCTCCTCGGGGCGCACGCCGACGGCATTGTCGTCGGGAGCGCCATTGTCCGCGCCGCCGGCGAGTCGGTAGACGCCGCGGTGGCGCTGGCGCGCGGCCTTCGGGACGCTCTCGACGAGGGTGCGCAGTGACGTCGAACGTCCTGCCGGCGTGGGCCGTCGTCACCGAGAAGCGTCGTGAGCACATCGCGCGCGTCACGGCGCTGCTCGATGATTGGGCGGCGAAGATGCAGCTGGATGCCGCCGAGGCGCAGGCGTGGCACGACGCCGGCCGCTGGCACGATGCGCTTCGCGACGCGACGCCGGCAGTACTGCGGACCATCGTCAACGCGCCCGACCTTCCGGACGGCATTCTCCACGGCCCCGCCGCGGCCGTGATGCTCGAGCGGGGGGGCGAAGCGCGGCAGACGGTGCTGGAGGCGGTGCGCTGGCACACGGTGGGACACGCCGAATGGGACCGCACGGGGCGCGCCCTTTTCATGGCTGACTTCCTCGAGCCGGGGCGCGGCTTCATGCACGCCGATCGCGCCCTTCTCGCCGCGCAGTTGCCGCACAACTTCGACGGTGTTTTCCGTCAGGCCGTGCGCCTGCGGCTCGAGTGGACGCTGCGCGAGGGGAAGCGGATCTTCGAGGGGACGGTCTCGCTGTGGAATTCGGTCCGTTAGCAGCGCCGCCGGACGCAGCGGCATCACGCCGCCGCCGGCGGCGCATTGCCCTGCTCGTGCTCGTGGCGGCCATCAGCGGCGGGGTGCTCCGCGAGCGAGCATCGCGCGTCGATGCAGCGGACGACAGCGGCGCGTCGGACACGCTGGCCATGCGGCCGGCGCGGGTGGTGCCGGACTCGGTGCGCATCAAGGTTGAGGTGATCAACGCGACGTCGACGCGCGGACTCGGCCGGCTCGCCACGGCGTGGCTGCGCGACAAGGGCTTCGACGTGGTCGGCATTGGCACGGCGCCGGCGGCCGAGCGACGTGACAGCACGGTGGTGCTCGATCGCTCGGGACACGCCGACTGGGCGAAGCTCGCCGCGAAGGCGATGGGCGGCGCGCGCGTGGAAACGCGCGCCGACACGCTACGCTACGTCGACCTCACCGTGCTGATCGGGCGGTCGTGGCGAGCGCCGCCGCAGACGCTCTACCCGTAGCTGGCCGCACGCCGCGGCGATATCCATTCCGCGGCTCTTGCGCACCGCCACCTCCACCCCGTGCTGCGCGATGGCGGCGGCGAAGCGCCTGATACCGTCGGGAGAGGTCGGCGTGTAGGCGCCGGCCCCGCCGGGATGCAGCGGTATGAGGTTGACGAACGCGCCGCAGCGTTTGGCGAGCCGCGCCAGCTCCGTCGCCTGCGTCGGCTGGTCATTCACGCCGCCCAGCATGACGTACTCGAAGGTCACGCGGCGACTGAATGACGCGGCCGCGCCAACGACCTTTTCGAGCGGGAATTTGATGTTCACGGGCATCAGCGTGCGCCGCACCTCGTCGGTCGGCGCGTGCACCGAGATGGCCAGCCGGAACTGCTCAGGCCGCTGGGCCAGCGCCTCGATGCCCGGCAGCACGCCCACCGTGGAGACGGTGATGTGTCGCGCGCCGATGCCGCACCCTTTCGGGTCGTTGAGGATCGTGAGCACGACCGTCACGGCCTTCCAGTTCATCATCGGCTCGCCCATGCCCATGAAGACGACGTTCGTCGGCTTCACCGGCTCGGGGAGCAGCGAGAGCTCGCGCACCTGGCCCGCGATCTCGAATGCCAACAGGTTGCGGTAGAATCCCATCAGTCCCGTGGCGCAAAACGAACACTGCAGGGCGCACCCGGCCTGCGACGAGACGCAGAGCGTCACGCGGTCGCCGTCGGGAATCGCCACCGTCTCGATGGCCTGCCCGTCGTGCAGGCGGAACAGGAACTTGCGCGTGCCGTCAACGGAGCGCTGTTCGTCGGCAAGTTCAAGCCGCGGCAGCGTGAACGCCCGTTCGAGTTCCGCGCGGAAACCGAGCGGCAGGTCGGTCATCGCCTGAAAGCTCGCGGCCGGCGCCGCCCACAGATGACGCGCCGCCTGGCTGCCGCGGTATGCGCCTACACCGCTCGCCGTCGCGAAATCGCGAAGCCGCTCCTCGGCCTCCGACGGCGGAAGGTCGAGCAGGTTCACCCGGGCTGCCGATTCGCTCATTTGAGCAGGGAACTCAGCGTGAACTGGTACGTCGCCGACAGGTTGCCGGCGCTTTCCTCGCGCGCCACGCCGATCACGTAGCCGCGGTGGTGGAAGGCGACGCCAAGGCGACCGCGCCAATTGGCGCGTCGGAACGCCTCTGTGCGCGCGGCGCCCATGCGTCCCTCAAGCCGGCCCCACCGTGCGGTCGCGTACGCGAATGCCTCACGCGAGAGCCCGTCCCCCGCGATGTAGCTGGCGCCGATGCGGCTCATCCGCAGCGAGTCGGTGCCGGCGAGACGGGCGTCGATGGCGGCGAGCAGTTCCGCCCGTTCGTGGTCGCGGGAGAACGGACTCGCGAGAAAGGTGGACACCGCCAGCCGCACATCGCGCGTTCCCAGGCCGCGCGATATCGCGCCGACGTCCAGGGACAGCGCGCGTCGCGAGATATTGTCCAGCCTCCCGCCGCGCACGCGCATCGCGGCGCCCAGTGTCACCGGCCCCATCGGCCTTGCCGCAATCAACGACAGGAGGGTGGTGGCGTAGGGGATCTCGTCGCCCATCGACTGCGGGTCAGAGTCGGTGCGCAGTAGATCGTTGACCGACGCGTGGGCCAAGCCGATCGCGACGGTCGTGCCGTCCCGCCAGCGCCCGGCCACCGTTGCCACTTGCGCTGTGACGGCCACGTCCACCGGCGCGCTCATCGTTCCCACCGCGAGCCGCACACGGCTCCCTTCGGGGACCATGACGCTGGCCGGGTTCCAGAGCCCGAAGCCCGCGGTCACGCCCATCGCCGGCGCCTCCGCGGTGAGCCCGAGAGGGAAAGACAAGAGGTCCCGGCCGGGCACCAACTGCGCTGCCGACGTCCCGCGCAGGAGCACGGTGCCAATCAACAGTAGGGCGAGTCGGCGCATCAGCGCAGGATACCCGAGACGCGGGATACGGTCAAGCGCCCCGTTGCTACCACCAAGTGCCGTTCTCCGTTAGTTTTACACTGTTAATACCCCTGCGGAGAACCGGTTGCTCACCGCACTGCTCCCTCCGGAACGTATCCGTGTTCCGTTGGGCAGCCATTCACGGCATGCCTTGTTCCGCGAACTTCTGGAGCTCGCGCTCCCCGATGCCGATCCAGCGACGCTGGACGCGGCCTTTCAGGGTGTGCTGACTCGCGAGGCTGTGGCGAGTACGGCAATCGGCGACGGACTGGCGGTGCCGCACGGGCGCACGAGCGCGCTCGATGGCATCCATATGGCGGCCGGGATCGTGGAGGGGGTGGAAGATTACCAGGCGCCGGACGGTGTTCCAGTTCGCCTCTGCTTCCTGGTGGTCACATCAGAGGCGGGCGCTGGGATGCACCTGAAGGTGCTGGCACGCCTCGCGCGCTTGATGCATGATGACGCGCTGAAGCAGGCGTTGGCTCAGGCGCCTGACGCGGACGCGTTCGCCGCCGTGCTTGCGCGCGCGGAGACGGCATGATCCGAGGACGCTGGGCGTGGGTGGTGGGATGGGCCGCGTTGATTGAGATACTGGTGCTGTGGCCGTCCCCCCCGGACTTGCCGCAGCCTCCATGGATCATCGGTCTCGACAAGATCACGCACGCGGCGCTTTTTGCGGTGCAGGCGGCGTTGTGGGCGTGGGCCCTTGCCGAGCGCGACCGGCGCGCCTGGCCGGCGCTGATGGGTTCAGTCGGGTTCGGCGCCCTGACCGAGTTGCAGCAGCACTTCATTCCCAGTCGCGCCATGGAACTGGGTGACTTTCTGGCGAACGCCGCCGGGACCGTCATCGGTCTCGCGCTGTTCGCCGCATTGGCGCCGAAGCGCCAGGAGCTTCACCGTTGACTGAAGGGAACATCTTCGCCACCTCGCAACGCACGCATCGGTGCGGCGACCTTCGCGCGGCACACGCGGGTACGGCGGTGACGCTCGGCGGGTGGGTGCATCGCTCGCGTGACTTGGGCGGACTCGTCTTCATGGACCTGCGCGACCGCGCCGGACTCGTGCAGGTGAGCTTCAATCCCGACTGGGCGAGCGCGCAGGTCATTGCGGACGCCGCCGCTGTCGGCGTCGAGTCCGTTGTCATGGTGCAAGGCATCGTGGAACGGCGTCCGGCGGAGATGCGCAATCCCGAACTCGCCTCCGGGGACGTTGAGGTGCGCGCGACGTCCATCCGCGTCGTAGGGCCGGCGGTCACTCCAGCGCTGCCGGTGGCGCGCGGCAAGAACGACAAGCTTCCCGCCGAGGACCTTCGGCTCCGGCATCGCTACCTCGACCTGCGGCGACCGGAGCTTCAGGCCAACCTGATTCTCCGGCATCGACTCCTGCAGGTCACGCGTCAGTACCTGAGCGAGCGCGGGTATCTGGAGCTCGAGACGCCGATCCTCACCAAGCCCACCCCGGAGGGCGCGCGCGACTACCTCGTGCCGAGCCGCGTGCATCCGGGCGAATTCTACGCGCTGCCACAGTCGCCGCAGATCTACAAGCAGCTGTTCATGTGCTGCGGCTTCGACCGCTACTTCCAGCTTGCGCGCTGCTTCCGCGACGAGGACCTGCGGCAGGACCGGCAGCCGGAGTTCACGCAGATCGACATCGAGGCGTCCTTCATCGGGCGCGACGACATCATGGCGCTCTCCGAGGGGATGGTGGCCGCCATCTGGCGGGAGGCGGGGCACGAGGTGCCGGCGGCGTTCGAGCGCATGTCGTACGCCGATGCGATGGAGCGGTATGGCTGCGACCGCCCCGACCTGCGGTACGGGCTTGAGCTCCATGACTTCACGGCGGCCTTCGCGCCGCTCGATTTCGTGGTCACGAAGTCGGCCATCGAAGCCGGCGGGCGCGTGCGCGGCCTTCGCGTGCCCGGGGGCGCCGCCTGGAGCCGCAAGCAGGTGGACGAACTGGAGGCGCTGGCCAAGGGGGCAGGGGCGGGTGGCCTGCTGCGCGTGAAGAAGGCGGAAGGCAAGCTCGACGGGCCCGTGGTGAAGTTCCTCACGGCGGACACGGAGCATGCGCTGGCGCTCGCCGACGGCGATCTCGCGCTGCTGGTGGCCGCGCCTGACCGAATCAGCAGCCCAGCGCTCGATCGCGTGCGCCAGGAGTGCGCGCGTCGGCTTGGCCTCGTGGACGAGCAGGAGCGGCGCTTCCTCTGGGTGACCGACTTCCCGATGTTCGATAAGGACCCGGCCACGGGCGCGCTCTCGGCCGTGCACCATCCGTTCACGGCGGCGAATCCCGACGACATGGCTGCGTTTCCCGACGCGCCGGAGAAGTGGCGGGCGCTCGCCTACGACTGCGTGCTCAACGGCCTCGAGCTGGGCGGCGGGTCCATCCGCACCTCCGATCCGCGCGTGCAGTCGCGGATGTTCACCCTTCTCGGCATCGGCGACGCGGCTGAGCAGGAGCGCCGCTTCGGTTTCCTCCTCGAGGGGCTTCGCGCCGGCGCTCCACCGCACGGCGGCATCGCCTTCGGGTTCGACCGCATCTCCATGCTCCTCTCCAATGGTACGTCGCTGCGTGACGTGATCGCCTTCCCGAAGACGACCGCGGCGCGCGCGCTCTTCGAGAATGCGCCGACGACCGTGCCGCCGGACGACCTGCGCGAGCTGCACCTGCGCTCCACCGTGGAGGGGGAGTGACGGACGCGGCGGTACGCAACGCGACGCCGGACGCCGGTGAGGCGCACGTGCGGCGGCTCTCCACCGAGGGAGCCGACTTGCTGATCCTGGCCGGTGTGGGCGACGCGAACCTCGCGGAGTTGCAGCGTCTCTACCCCGTGCGCGCCACGCTGCGGGGCGATGCCATGACGCTCACCGGGCCCGCCGAAGCGGTAGAGAAGGCGGCCGCGGTGGCGCAGCGGATGCTCGACGCGGCGCGGCAGCGGTCGGCGCTCGACGCCGACGACGTACTGCGCTTCTCCATGGAGGGGCCGACGAACGGCGACAGCGCGCCGGAGCGGCTCGTGCTTCCCGGCGTGCGCAAGATCATCCAGCCCAAGACGGTGGGGCAGGCGCAGTACCTGCGCGCGCTGTTCGAGAGCGACATCGTCGTGGGGATCGGCCCGGCGGGCACGGGCAAGACATATCTCGCCGTGGCCGCTGCTGTCGACATGCTCTCGCGCAAGCGTGTGCGGCGCATTGTCCTCGCGCGCCCTGCCGTCGAGGCAGGCGAGTCGCTCGGCTTCCTCCCCGGCGACCTGCAGGCCAAGGTGGACCCGTACCTGCGCCCGCTCTACGACGCCCTCGAGGACATGATGCCGCCCGAGCGCATGCAGCGCGCGCTCGAAACGCGCACCATCGAGATTGCGCCGCTCGCCTACATGCGCGGCCGCACTCTGGGCGACGCCTTCGTCATTCTCGACGAAGCGCAGAACGCCACCAGCTTGCAGATGAAGATGTTCCTCACGCGGCTTGGCGTGAACTCGCGCGCTGTCATCACGGGAGACAAGACGCAGGTGGACCTGCCAAATCGCGCCGACAGCGGGCTCACCCAGGTGGAGCGCATCCTGCCGGGCATCGAGGGCATCGCGTTCCACTACTTCTCCGACGCCGACGTGGTCCGGCATCGGTTGGTGCGCGAGATCGTCAAGGCGTACGCCGCTGACGCGGAGCGGGGCGCGTGAACGGCGGGCCGCGGCCCGGCAGCGAAACGTTGCGCGTGGGCATCGCGTGCGAGGGGCTGCGCGCGAGCGTGTCCGCGCGCCGCATGGCCGACGCAACGCGCCGCGTGCTGCGCGCGGAGGGCGTGCGTGAAGCCATGCTCTCGATCACGCTCGTCTCGCCGTCGGCGATGGCCCGCCTCAACCGGCGCCATCTCGGGCACGCCGGCGTCACCGACGTGATCTCGTTCGGGTTCTCGCCAACACCGGGTGCCGGCGTGGTGGTGGGCGATGTCTACGTCTGCCCTGCGGTGGCCCGCGCCAACGCGCGCGCCGCCGGTTGTGGCGTGCGCGAGGAACTGCTGCGGCTCGTGGTGCACGGCACCCTCCACGTGCTCGGATGGGATCATCCGGAGGACGGCACGCGCGAGGCGTCACCGATGTGGCGGCGGCAGGAGCGCCTGCTTGCCGCAGTGCTCCGCGGCCAGGCGCGCCTGGCATGATCGCGGCGTCCCTCGCAGCTGTCTGTGTCCTGGGCGCGGCGCTCTGCGCGGCCGCCGACGGCGCGTTGCTGACCATCGACCGGGGCGAGGTTCCGGCGGGCGATCCCGTCGGCCCGATGCTGCTGGAGCGCGAGGCGACGCATCGTGCCCTCGCCTTCGGCCGCATCTTGATGCAACTCGGGGCCGGCGCCGCGCTGGCGGTGGCGCTTGGGCCGGATGCGAACGTCGTGCTCGCTGTCGCGCTGGCAGCGATGACCGTCACGGTGTCCGAGAGCGGCGCGCGCGCCCTCGGCGACCTGATGGCCATCCGCGCCCTGCGCCGATTGTCGTTCGTGGCGCGCGCCGCGTCGCGGCTGCTGCGGCCCGCGGCATCCCTCGGAGCCTGGTGTGACAGCGTGCTGCTCCACCTGATCCCTGTCCGCACCGGCGCCGATGCGCGCGACGCGAATGTCGAGCGCTTCCGTGAGGTGGTCGCCGCCGAGCTGGCCGACGGCGAGGCGGGCGACGCGGGCCAGCGGCTGCTCACGGGAGTCTTCGCCCTTGGCGATACGCGGGTGCGGGAGATCATGGTGCCGCGCGTGGATATCGTCGGGATCGATCGCGATGCCCGGTGGGCCGAGGTCGTGGCGCGGGTCCGCAGCTCGCGCCATTCCCGCCTGGTGGTCTACGGCGAGGACCTCGACGAGGTCGAGGGCGTGCTCTATGCAAAGGACCTGCTGCACGCCGTGCTGGACGACGAGGAGCCCGCCGGCGGCTGGCGGACGCTCGTGCGCCCCGCCTGGTTCATTCCGATCACCAACACGGTGGATGCGCAACTGCGCGACTTCCGGCTGAACCACCGCCACATCGCCCTCGTGGTGGACGAGTTCGGCGGCATCGCGGGGCTCGTGACGCTCGAGGACGTGCTCGAGGTGATCGTCGGCGACATCCGCGACGAGAACGACGCCGAGGACGACGACCAGATCAAGCGCGAGGGAAGCGACAAGTTCTGGCTGCCCGCGCACGTGTCGCTCGACACGCTCTCCGCGCTCACGAATCACGATTTCCATCACGACGACGTGACGACGGTGGGCGGCCTCGCCTACGAGTTGTTCGACGGCGTGCCGGAGCCGGGCGAGGACCTGGAGGTGGCGGGCTTTCGTGTGGTCGTGGAACGCATGCGCGGTCGCCGTATCGAGCGCGTGTACTTCGAGCGGCTGTCGGACAGGGCCGGCGGGGTGGATGAATGAGCCTGCTGATCATTTTCCTCGTCTTCCTCGTGGCCTGGCTGACGGCCGCGGCGACGGCCGTCCGCACGGTGAGTCGCATCGGGCTGCGGCACTGGGTGGAGCGCAAACTGGCCGGCATCGCCTCGGCGGAGCTTTACGTCGCGCGTCCGCCGCGCCTCCTGCTGGCGGCGGGAACGGGGGTCGCGGCGCTCACGATGACGATCGGGGTGGTGGCCGCTTCACAGGCGGCGTCAGGCCTGGCGCTGGCGCGGACGCTTGCGATGGCCGCGCTGCTCCTGCTCGTCTTCGGCCAGTCCGTGCCGCGCGCGATTGCGCGGCGGTGGGGGATGGAGCTCATGCCCATTCTGCTGCCGGTCCTCCATGCCTTGGGGATGCTGATGTCGCCCGTGCTGGCACTGGCAGAGCGCGGCGCGCGCGCCTTCGCCGGGCCGGCGCCGGCCCCCGCCGATGATCCGCGCGACGCGCTCGAGGACCTGCTGCGGGAGGGGGAACTCGAGGGCGTCGGCGAGGCCGACGAGAGCGCCATCATCAGCGGCGTGGTGGAGTTTGGCGCCACACGGGTGCGCGATGTCATGACCCCGCGCGAGCGCGTCGTCGCGGTGGACCGGTTACTTCCCGATGCCGACGTTGCCCGGCTCGTGGCCCGCACGGCGTTGTCGCGC
The DNA here is from genome assembly GCA_947085385.1 of uncultured Gemmatimonadota bacterium. Taxonomy (GTDB): domain Bacteria; phylum Gemmatimonadota; class Gemmatimonadetes; order Gemmatimonadales; family Gemmatimonadaceae; genus PNKL01. The sequence goes on from CAMTWA010000006.1 coordinate 134,374, forward strand.
ATTCCCGTCATCGACGGCGACCTCGATCGCGTAGTTGGCGTGATTCACTCGTTCGACGTGCTCGAGCGCCCGTCGTCGCCGATGGCGCGCATTCGGCGCGTCACGTTCGCCGCGCCAGAAATGCCCTGCATTGACCTTATGCGCTCGATGTTGCGTGAGCGCCGCCACATGGCGATCGTGCGCGATGCGTCGGGGCGCACGCTCGGCCTTGCCACGCTCGAGGACCTGGTGGAGGAGTTGGTGGGCGACATCCACGACGAGCACGACGGGACGGCCGGCCGGGAGGGCGCGTGAGCGCCATGCGGCTTCCGGTTGGGGCGCCACCTGCGCTGCAGGCGCTGCTCGGGGATTTCGTTGCGGGCCGGAAGGCCGCGCTCGCCCGTGTCGTCACGATGGTCGAAAACGGGCGCTCGGGCGCCGACCTGCTGCTCGCCGCCATGCATCCGCGCGTCGGCCGCGCCCGCCGCATCGGCCTCACGGGGCCGCCGGGGGCGGGCAAGAGCACCATCACCTCGCTGCTGGCCGCGGCGATGCGCGAACAGGGATTGACGGTGGGCATCGTAGCCGTGGATCCGACGTCGCCCTTCACCGGAGGCGCCCTGCTCGGCGACCGCGTGCGAATGGAGGCCGTGGCGCTCGACCCCGGCGTCTTCATCCGCTCGATGGCCACCCGGGGCTCTCTGGGAGGACTCGCCGGGACGACGCGCGAGGTCTGCGACGTGCTCGACGCGTTCGGGCTCGACCGCATCATCATCGAGACGGTTGGCGTCGGGCAGAGCGAACTCGACATCGCCCGCACGGCCGATACGTCGCTGCTGGTGCTCGTGCCCGAGGCGGGGGATTCCATCCAGACGCTGAAGGCGGGGCTGATGGAGGTCGCGGATGTCTTCGTGGTGAACAAGGCGGATCGCCCCGGGGCCGACCGCCTGCGCAACGACATCGAGGTCATGCTCGGCCTGCGCGGCGGCCATGCGATGAAGGACGTGCCCGCGCACCACGGTGTGGATTTCCGGTCAGTACGGACGGCGCGCGCGTCCGCGGCGCCGCCCGTGACGGACGGGGTCGAGCACTGGAACCAGCCTGTGCTGCGCGCCGTGGGCACCACGGGCGACGGGCTGCCCGAGATGCTCGCTGCCCTTGATGCGCATTATGAATATCTTGAGCGCAGCGGCCAGCTGACGGTCCGGCGGCGCGCGCGGTTGCGCGAGCGGGTCAAGGACGTGGTTTTTCAGCGGCTCGGCCGGCGCCTGTGGACCGATGTCGGTACGAATGCATGGATTGACGCGCAGGTCGCCGACCTCGCGGCGGGACGCACCACGCCGTATGCCGTGGCCGACGCGCTGCTGTTGCGGAGCGGTGCCCTGATGACCGGAGAAGACGCATGACAACGCCGTCCGACCTCGACCCCACGCTTGACGCCATGCGAGCGGAGCTGGAGCATCTGCGCGCGGAACTGGCCCGCTGGCAGGCGCGCTACGCCACGGGCGAGCAGCGCGATCTGGCCTGGACCAACTCAGCGCGCGAGGTGGCGCCGCTGTACACGGCGCTAGATCTCGAGGGGTCGGCGGGCACCGCCTTTGAGGTCCCGGGCGAGTTCCCATTCACGCGCGGCATACATCCCACGGGATACCGCGGCAAGCTGTGGACCATGCGGCAGTTCGCCGGCTTTGGCTCGGCGCAGGAGACCAACCAGCGCTACAAGTTCCTGCTCGGGCGCGGGACGACCGGCCTCTCCGTGGCCTTCGACTTCCCGACGCTGATGGGATACGACTCCGACCATCCACGATCGGAGGGCGAGGTCGGGAAGTGCGGCGTGGCCATCAGTTCGCTGGCCGATATGGAGGCGCTGTTCGACGGCATCCCGCTCGACCAAGTCTCGACGTCGATGACTATCAACGGCCCGGCGATCATCCTGTGGTGCTTCTACATTGCCGCCGCCGAGAAGCAGGGAGTGCCCAGCGAGAAGCTGCGCGGCACCATTCAGAACGACATCCTCAAGGAGTACATGGCGCAGCACGCCTGGTGCTTCCCCATCGAGCCCGCGCTGCGCCTCATCGTGGACTGCTTCGACTGGGGCGCCCGGCACGCGCCGCAGTGGAACACCGTCTCCATCTCGGGCTACCACATTCGCGAGGCGGGGGCCACCGCCGCCCAGGAGCTCGCGTTCACGCTCGCCGACGGCTTCACCTACGTCGAGCGCGGCATCGCGCGCGGACTGGACGTGGACGAGTTCGCGCAACGCCTGTCGTTCTTCTGGGACATCCACAACGACTTCTTCGAGGAAATCGCCAAGCTGCGCGCCGCCCGCCGCATCTGGGCGCGCCACATGCGCGACCGGTTCGGCGCCACGAACCCGCGCAGCTGGATCATGCGCTTCCACTCGCAGACCGCGGGGGTGACGCTCACGGCGCAGCAGCCCATGAACAACATCGTGCGCGTCGCGTACCAGGCGCTTGCCGCGGTGCTCGGCGGCACGCAGTCGCTGCACACCAACTCGATGGACGAGACGCTGGCCCTCCCCACCGAGCATGCCGTGGAAGTGGCGCTGCGCACGCAGCAGGTGCTTGCGTACGAAACCGGCGTCGCGTCGGTGCTCGATCCGCTGGGCGGTTCGTATTACGTGGAGAAGCTCACCGACGACCTCGAGCGCGAGGCCGAGGACCTCTTTGCGCGGATCCACGAGCAAGGCGGGGTGGTGCGCGGCCTCGAGGACGGCTGGTTTCAGAAACGCATCGCCGAGAGCGCCGCTCGCCAGCAGTGGGAGATTGAACAGCGCCGCAAGCTGGTGGTAGGCGTCAATGAGTTCGCCACCGACGAGACCCTCGTCATTCCGCTCCTGAAGCTGGACGAGGCGGCGGCCGGCATGCAGACCGCGCGGTTGCGCACGCTGCGCACGACGCGCGACAACACGCTGGTGCAGGAGCGGCTCGACGCGCTGCGCGCGGCGGCGCGCGGCACCGACAACCTGGTGCCGCACATCCTCGACTGCGCGCGCGCGTACGCGACGCTGTACGAGATTCGCGCGGCGCTCGAGGACGTGTTTGGGGCGTATCGAGAGCCGGTGTTTTTCTGAGAGAGACAACAGGTCGTCCCGTGGTCAAGCGTTTCAACGCGACTCGGCAGGCGGCACCGGCGGATTGGTGGCAGTCGTATTTCGACGCCGGCTACCTGCGCGAGTATGAGCCCCTGTTCAGCCTCGAGGAGGACCGGCATCAGGTCGCGCGGCTCGTGGAGTTGCTCGGCCTGCCCACGGGAGCGCGCGTGCTCGACTGCCCGTGCGGGCAGGGACGCCACGCGCATTTGCTCGCCGAGGCGGGCTTCGACGTGGACGGTGTGGACCTGTCGGCGCCGCTGCTCGCCAAGGCGTGTGAGCGCGGCGCCGGGCGTACGCTCCGGTATCGGCGGGGCGACATGCGGCGACTGCCGTCGGCGTGGACCGGGCGTTTCGACGCCGTCCTGAATCTCTTCACGAGCTTCGGGTTCTTCGCCGACCCCGGCGATGACGCGCGCGTGATCCGCGAGTTCGCGCGGGTGCTCAGCCCTGGTGGCAGGCTGGTCTGGCATGGAGGCGATCGCGATGGCGTGATGGCCAAGTTCGTCGCCCGCGACTGGTGGACGACGTCGGATGGCACGCTAGTGGCCCAGGAACGGCAGTTCGATCCGCTCACCGGTTTCCTCACCGTGGAGTCGAGCTGGCGCGGCCGTCGAGTGGCTGAGGACCGTGTGCACCGCATCCGGCTCTATACGCCGTCGCAGCTCGCCGAGATGATGCGGGCCGCGGGTCTCGTGGTCGAGCTGGCGTTCGATGCATTCAGTGACCGTCCGGTGAATCGCCGCACCAGCGAAATGCTGCTGGTGGCGCGCAAAGAGGCTGCGCCGCGCCGACGTTAGCGCCGAGTGGAGCGATTGCGGATTCCCCCAACCGCGAGGAGCAGACGATGGGAACCAGGGACAAGCGGGTTGACGCGTACATCGCCAAACGCGCGGTGTTTGCCCGCCCTATTCTTGACCACGTCCGGGCCGTGGTGCACGCGGCCTCGCCGATGGTTGACGAAGACATCAAGTGGGGGATGCCGTGGTTCTGCTACAAGGGCAGGCCGCTCGCGTACATGGCGGCCTTCAAGGCGCACGCGGGGTTCGGGTTCTACCAGGGCAAGCTCGTCACGGGCGAAGGTCGGGAGAACCGCGCGGCGATGGGGAGCTTCGGCAGGCTGACGAGTGTCTCCGATCTCCCGTCCAGGGCCGTCATCGCGCGCTATGTGAAGCGGGCGATAGCGCTGGCGCAGGACGTGCTGGCTGGCAAGAAGCTTGTCCGCTCGCAGATGGCGAGTCGGAGTCCAGCGGTTCCGCCCGCCCTGGCGAAGGCGCTCGCGTCCGATGCAGCGCTTCGCGCGCACTGGAATGCGTTCTCCCCAGGCAAGCGCCGCGACTATCTGGCGTGGATCGCCGACGCCAAGCAGGCAGTCACGCGCGAGCGACGGCTCGCGGCCACGCTGACGCAAGTGCGCGAGGGGAAGTCACGGAACTGGCGCTACGAAGCAGAGCGCCGCTAGGACGCGGGCGCCGCGCCGGCTAATCCGGCGACCGCACCGCGGCCTTCACGTCGAGCGTCCGGCCGTCCGCGAACGACAGCGTCAACGGCAGCGAATCGCCGGCGGACAGTTTGCGGCGGAGTCCGGACACCATGAGGTGCTTGGCTCCCTCGGCCATCACGAGGCTGTCGTTCGCGGCGATGACCTGCGCCGTGTCGAGCGGCATCATGTGCACCATGCCGTTCATCGCCATGGTCTCATGCAGCGACACGGACTCCGCCGCCGGGGACGTCGCACCGCTGAATGACACGGATGCGGCTTCTCGGTTGATGATGGCGAGGTAGACAGCGGTCACCATGCCGGAGTCCGCAGCTCTCGCCCAGGCACCGCGGACTTCCAGTGAAGGCGTAACGGACGGGGCGTGCGAGCCGCCGCAGGCGGCGGCGAGAACGGTGAGCGTGGCGAAGACGGCGAGTCGGCGATTCACGAGCGCGGTTCCTGGCAGCGGCGCGGCGCGGCTGCCGCGGATGAGGTGGTGTGGCACCGGGCCGGGCGCGCGCGACGTCGCAGGCGCACCGGCCCCGTGTGCTTCGGTCACTCACTCAAACTACTTTGCTTCGCCGCCGAGCGCCGTCTTGAGCCCGCCCAGCAGGTCCATCGTCACCGGGACGATGGTGCTGTTGCCGTTGCCGGTCATCTCGGTGAGCGTCTGCAGGTACCGCAGTTGCAGCGCCGGCGGGTTGTTGCGAATGATCACGGCGGCCTTGCCCAGCGTCTCGGCGGCGAGGAACTCGCCGTCGGCGCGGATCACCTTGGCGCGCTTCTCGCGCTCGGCCTCGGCCTGCGCGGCCATGGAGCGCTGCATCGACTCGGGCAGCAGCACATCCTTCACCTCGACCACCGACACCTTCACGCCCCACGGCTCGGTGTGCTGGTCAATGATGTGCGCCAGCTTCTGGTTGATCTTGTCGCGCTGGGCCAGCAGTTCGTCGAGTTCCGATTGGCCGAGCACGCTCCGCAGCGTCGTCAAGGCGATCTGCGATGTCGCCCTGGCGTAGTGCTCGACCTGGATCAGCGCCCTGGCGCAGTCGACGACCTGAAAGTACACGACCGCGTCCACCTTGATGGTGACGTTGTCGCGGGTGATCAGCTCCTGGGGCTCGACCGTCAGCGTCACCACGCGCGTGTCGATCTTGACCATGCGGTCAACCAGCGGGATGATGAAGTTCAGGCCCGGCGCCCGAACCCCGACCAGCCGGCCGAAGCGCAGCATCACGCCGCCCTCGTACTGCTTCACGATCCGCACGCCATACTTCACCAGGAAGATGACGACTGCGGCGGCGATGATGTAATTCACAGTGTTGGCGTCCATGCCAGCGTCTCCGGATTGTTAGTCACGACCAGTGTTCACGACGTGAACCTCGAGTAGCCCTTCAACGGCTGCCGCACCGGCGGCTTGTCCTGCATCCACTCCTTCGGGAACGTCTCCACCGATCCCCAGAGGGGGAGGAGGCGCGAAAACACGTAGATGACCACGAATGGCAGGCAGAGGATCACGGCCGCGGCGATCAGTCCCTCGCGTCCGTAGATGTCCACCTGGAAGTTCAGGAAGCCGCGCAGGCTCTTGGAGAACATCTGTCCGCCCATGACGACGTTCCAGCGCATGGCGCCCACCTGGGCCAGCAGCAGGAGACCGCAGACCACGCCAATCACATTGCGCACGGTGGCGGGAATGCGCTGCTTGAACACGACCACCGCGCCCATGGCGAGGAACGGCACCACCGAGCCGAGCAGGATCTGGATGACGAACATGCTGACGAACAGCTTGCCCGTGACCAGTTCCTTGAGGATGTGCCAGTCCTCGTTGGCCATGTACGCGTGGTTGATGAGCTCGAGCAATTCGAGCGTGACGTCGATGATCAGGAAGTACCACGCGGTCTCGATCAGGGCGTGCACGCACTCGCCGTCAATCTCGCGTCCGTTCAGCCAGTGAATGACGATGTAGCAGATCATCACCATCGCCACGCCCGAGACGATGGCGCTGAGCAGGAAGATCACGGGCATCAGCGGGCTGGCCCACCACGGGTTGGCCTTGATCGCGCCGAAGATGAAGCCCACATACCCGTGCAGTCCGCAGGCCGCCGGGATGCCGATCGCCGCGAGGACGACCATCACCTTGTGATCGACCTTCTTCGCCTCTTCCGAGATGTCCAGCACGCCCAGCGCCAGCAGCCAATAGACCGGCTTGAGGGCGGGGAACTTCGTTTCGTTGTAGAGGTGGACGATGTCCGTCCGGTAGACGAGCCAGATCTCCACGGCAAGGATGAAGAGGTAGGCCGCGTAGATGAAACCGAACCCCGCCATCGCCGACGTCATGTTGGGCGTGAACATGATGTTGAGCGCGCGTTCGGGATGCCCGAGGTGGTTCATCAACGGAAGCGTGGCGAACAGGAGGAACGCGAACGCCATCACCATTGAGAAGCGGCTCACCGGCTTCAGTTCGTCCTTGTCGAAGACGTGGTGCAGCGACGAGATGATGAACGCGCCAGCCACGATCCCCGTGATGTACGGGTACAGCACGATCATCGACGTCCAGTAAATGTGCGTCTGGTTCGGGAGGACGTACCCCTCGGTGATGTAGTGATGCATTTAGATCACCTCGGAGTCGAGCCCGATGTAGCGCGTGCGGGGCCGCGTGCCGAGATAGGACTTCAGCACCTGCACCCGGTTGGTCGCGAGAATCCGGCTGATGCCGCTGGCCGGGTCGCTCACGTTGCCAAAGATGCGCGCGTCGGCCGGACACGAGACGACGCAGGCGGGCAGCAGCCCCTTGGTGACGCGGTGATGGCACCACGTGCATTTGTCGGCTGTGTGGGTGCGCGGATCGATGTACCGCGACCCGAACGGGCAGGCCTGCACGCAGTAGCCGCAGCCGACGCAGCGTTCATGGTCCACCAGCACCACGCCCTCGTCCGTCTTGAACGACGCCCCCACGGGGCACACCTGGATGCACGGCGTGTCGATACAGTGGTTGCAGAGCTTGGGCACGAAGAAGCCGCGCATGGGCGCCTGCTCGGCGCCGCTCGGCGCGTTGCGTGTCGGCAGCGCCTCGGCGAATCCGTCCTCACCCCCGTTGGGCGAGTTCACGAATACCTCGCCGTCGGGATAGAACGTGTACTGCTCCACCCAGGTGCGGTTGTAGCCGTCGGTCACGTTGTTCTCGGCGCGACAGGCGCGCACGCACGAGCCGCAGCCGATGCACTTGGTGGTGTCCACCACGAATCCGTAGATGACGCCCTTGCCGATCTCGGCGTCGGCGCGGGGCTTCGCGTCTGCTCCGGCCTGCGGCAGGCGCAGGAGCGCGGTGTTCACGAACAGCGAACCGAACAGGAAGCTCTGGCCGCCGGTCTTGGCGACTGCCTCCAGGAACTGCCGCCGGGAGACGTCGTCCGGCTGAGGGGAGCTGGTCACTTGACTACCGCCGTGTGCGGGTTGTGGCAGTCGATGCACTTGCTCTCGGGGGTGTAGGTCCCCTCGTGGCTCACGATGTGCTTCTCGATGTTGGCGATGGACTTGAGCGTGCTCGGCCGCTCGAAAGTCCTGAGGTGGCACCACTTGCACTCCTTGATGCCCGTGGGGCGACTGATTGCATACTCGTATTGCGTCAGGATCTTGTCGGGGTAGCCCGCCGTGGAGTCCTCGGAGACCTTCTTGACATGCATGAGGCCAGGGCCGTGGCAGTTCTCGCACTGCGGCGTCTTGTGCTTGCCTGCCTTCCATTCGGCGCCGATGTCGTCATGGCACTCGGCGCAGGCCTCGTTGCCGATGTGTCTCGGCTCGCGCGCGGCCTCGTCGGCCACGGCCGACAGGCGGTAGTGGCCTTTCACGCCGAAGTCCGGCGGAATCACTTTCGAGCGCACGAACAGGAACCCAGCCACCGCGATGGCGACGAGGGCGAGCAACCGTACGAAGTGCCGCGCATGCCGCATGTGCAGACCCCATCAGGAGGGTTGCGCGGTGGGGCCTAGGCCGGCCCCGCCCGAAAGAACCGGAACGCGAGAGAGTTGGTTACGGCTTGAGCGTGCGAATGTACTTGGAGACCGCGGCCATCTCGTCGGATGTCATCTTCTCGGTGAACGGCTTCATCTTGCCCTTGCCCTCGGCGATTCCCTTGACGAGGTCCGCGTCGCTCCGCTTCGCGAAGAAGGCGGCGTCGAAGGTCTCGATCTTCGGATTCATCTTCTTGATGCCGTCAGATGGCTTGCCCGTCGCGCCGTGGCACTTCTTGCAGTGCTGCTCATAGAGCGCATGGCCGTCTGCGCCCTGCGCGGCGGCGGTGGAGGCCGCGAGAGCGAGGGCGCCAAGAAGAAGGAACGATCGCATTGCACTGCTCCGTGGGGATGGTGAGAAGCCGATGCGCCCAAGGGTGCTAGCGATCGGGGACTTGAGGGTTTGTGCCGTTCCGGAGCATTCGAAACGCCCGCTCCAGATACAGCGAATCCCCTACTCGTGATGGGATGTTGGAGTATACGGCGGGAACGAATACGGGAAGTGGGGCAATACCCGGAGCGTGTATCAGGAGCTTCCCCTACAGTTGCTCCGGCGATTGTCTGATCAGGAGATCAGGCTTGTTGCCGGGCGATCAGTGCGCATTGACGCACGAAGGGCGCGCTGCCTACGCATGCGCCGCGCTTATTCGTCGGCCCGGCGGCGGCTGAGGGCTTCAGCGTCCGAATGTACCGAGCCACCGCGGCCATCTCCTCAGGCTTCAGCAGTTCCTTGAACGGCTTCATGTTCTTCCCCTTCCCGTTCAGGAGTACCGCCACGACGTCCTCCTCCGACCGCTTGTCGAAGAACGCGGCGTCCCAGACCGGAAGCTCCGGCAGCAGCTTCTTCATTGCCGGTGTGGGCCGACCGGTAGTCCCGTGGCACTTCCTGCAGTGCGCGTCAAAGACGGCCTTGCCGTCGGGGGCCTGCGCCGGATCGGCGATGGAGAGGGCGGTGGCCAGCGTCCCGATGAGGACGACTGCAAGCATGGCGTGATTTACCGGAGTCGGCGGGTCCAAACGGAGAGCAGCGTGGGCAGGGACGAAACGAGGCGAAGCGAGTGAACCTTACCATACCGCCGGATGTTCGGCATCGCCTTCTATTGCCGCCGCGCGCCGCCGCGGTTTATTTCCCTCTCTATGGATAGACCCATCCGAGTGCTCGTTGCCAAGCCAGGACTCGACGGCCATGACCGCGGTGCCAAGGTCGTCGCCGCTGCGCTGCGCGACGCCGGCATGGAGGTCATCTACACAGGCCTCCACCAGACGCCCGACATGATTGCGAGCGCCGCCGTGCAGGAAGACGTCGACGTGGTCGGGCTCTCGATTCTCTCCGGCGCACACATGACGCTGTTCCCGCGCGTCCGCGAGCTCCTCGCGGAACAAGGGCGCGACGACATCCTCGTCACGGGCGGCGGCATCATTCCGAAGGAAGACATGGATCGGCTCGCGGCGCTTGGCGTGGGCCGCCTCTTTGGGCCGGGCACGCCGACCACCGAGCTCATCGCGTACATTCGCGAGTGGTACGCCGAGCGGTTGGCGCAGGACGCATGAACGCCCGGCTAGCCGACCTCAGCGTCGCGGCGCGTGAGCTCGAGCAGCGGCTTCGCCTCGGTGGCGGCCCGGACAAGATCGAGCGCCAGCACAATCAGGGAAAGCTCACGGCGCGCGAGCGAATTGCGCGCCTGAAGGACGCCGACACGCCGTTCGTCGAGCTTGGCCTGTTTGTGGCGCACGACAAGTACAACGGCGACGCGCCGGCGGCGGGGGTCGTGACGGGCATCGTGCATATCGGATGCCGTCCCTGCGTGGTGGTGGCCAATGATGCGACTGTCAAAGCCGGATCGTGGTGGCCCGAGACCATCGGCAAGATTTTGCGCGCGCAGGAATGCGCGATGCGCTGCCACCTCCCGATCATCTACCTCGTGGACTCCGCGGGCGTGAACCTCCCCTATCAGGGCGGCGTCTTCCCGGGGCAGTACGGCGCGGCGCGCATTTTCTACTACAACTCGCTCATGCGCCGCTTCCTGCGCATTCCGCAGATCGCGGCGGTGATGGGTCCCTGCATTGCCGGCGGCGCGTACCTCCCCGCGCTCTCCGACGTGATCCTCATGGTCAAGGGCACGTCGTTCATGGGGCTCGGCGGTCCCAATCTCGTGCGCGGGGCCACTGGTGCTGTGATTGACAGCGAGACGCTGGGCGGCGCGAGCACGCATACCAGTGTGTCGGCCGTGGCGCACTATGCCGTGGACGACGACGAAGCCTGCCTGCGGAAGATCAGGGATCTCGTCGAGCGGCTCGCGCCGCCGGAGCGTCTTGCGCCGTTCGATGCCGAGGCGGCGCCGGGCGCCGACCCGGCCACGCTCTACGAGCTGTTGCCCAACGACCACCGGATGCCGTACGACATGCGCGCCGTCCTGCGCACCATCCTCGACGGCGGCGAGCTCGACGAATTCCAGCCCGACATCGCGCGGGAGATGATCTGTGGCGATGCGCGCATCGAGGGAACGCCGGTGGGCGTCGTCGCCAACCTGCGGGCGCTGATCAAGGGGCCGCAAGGTGAAGGTGCGCGCTTCGGCGGTATCATCTACACGGAAAGCGCCGAGAAGGTGGCCTACTTCATCGAGCGCTGCGACCGCCACGGCATCCCGCTGCTCTTCGTGCAGGACGTGTCAGGTTTCATGGTCGGGCGCGAGGCCGAGCACTCCGGTATCATCCGAGCGGGCGCGCACTTCGTCGAGGCCATGGCCACCACCAGCGTGCCCAAGATCGTGCTGACGCTCAATCACGCGTCGGGCGCCGGCTACTACGCCATGGCGGGGCAGGGCTTCGACCCCGACTTCATCTTCTCGTGGCCCACGGGCCGTATGGCGGTGATGGAAGGTGAGGCGGCGGTACAGGCCGTTCACGGACCATCGCTTGAGGACGCGAAGAAAGCCGGCTTCGCGCCGTCGGATGAACTGCAGCAGGCCATTGAGGCGATGCGCGCCGAATACGAGCACCAGCTCGACGCCCTCTACGCGGCGGCGCGCGGCTACGTGGACACCATTGTCTATCCCGAAGACACGCGAACGGTTCTGGGAATTGCGCTTCGCGCGGCCTGGCAGAACCCGGGCCCGCATCTTGGCCCCTTCGTGCTGCCGAACCGCTTGGGAGGTAACGCGTGACCAGGGCCGTGCGCGTGGCGGGAGGACAGGGCTTCTGGGGCGACTGGCCCGAGGCGCCGCGGCGGCAGGTCGAGGGCGGTCCGGTGGACTACCTGATGCTCGACTATCTCGCCGAAGTCACGATGTCCATTCTGCAGAAGCAGAAGGAGCGCGACCCGTCCATGGGATACGCGCGCGACTTCGTCGGTGCGATGGAGAGCGTCCTGCCGGCGGTGGCCGAGCGCGGCGTCAAAGTGATCGCCAACGCGGGCGGCGTGAACCCCGAGGCGTGCGCGGCGGCAGTGCAGGCAATGGCAGCCTCAGCCGGGCGCGCTGGTGCCTTACGCATCGGTGTCGTGACAGGCGATAACCTCCTGCCGCGCCTCGACGAGTTGCTTGCTTCGGGGCACGAGCTGTGCAACATGGACACGGGCGAGCCGCTGTCGCTGGTGCGTGACCGCGTGATCGCGGCCAACGCCTACATCGGTTCCACGCCGATCGTCGAGGCGCTGGCCAAGGGCGCCAACGTCGTCATCACCGGGCGCTCCACCGACACTGCCCTCACCATGGCGCCGCTGCGCCACGAGTTCGGCTGGGGCGCCACCGAGTGGAACAAGCTCGCGGCGGGCATCATCGCGGGTCATATCATCGAGTGCGGCGCGCAGTGCTCCGGGGGCAACTGCCTGCACGACTGGCGCAACATCCCGCACCTCGCCGACGTCGGCTATCCCATTGTGGAAGGGTCGGCCGATGGGACGTTCGTGGTCACCAAGCATCCGGGAACGGGTGGCCGCGTGAGCATCCCCACCGTCACCGAGCAGCTGGTCTACGAGATGAGCGATCCGCATGCGTACATCACGCCCGACGTCGTGGCCGACTTCACATCCATTCAGCTTGAGGACGCCGGCCCCGACCGCGTGCGCGTCTTTGGCATTCGCGGCGCGCCGGCCACCGACAAGCTGAAGGTCTCCATCGCCTACAAGTCGGGCTACAAGGCCGTGGGGTCGCTCGTCTACGTATGGCCCGACGCACTCGAAAAGGCGCAGGTGGCGGACCGCGTGCTTCGCGAACGCCTCGATCGCCTCGGCCTGACGTTCGACAAAGTGCTCAGCGAGTTCGTCGGCGCCTCGGCGACGCACGGGCCGCTCGCGGGCGACGCCGGTCGGCGCGCCCCCGAGGTGCAGTACCGCATTGGCGTACGCGACCCAGACCGAAAGAAAGTCGAGCGGTTCACTCGCGAGATCGTGCCGTTGGTCCTGAATGGCCCGCCCAGCGTGACTGGGTTTGCGGGCGGGCGCCCAAAGGTCGAGGAAATCGTGGCGTACTGGCCGGCCCTGGTCGCCAAGTCGGTGGTCCAGACTCAGGTGGAGGTGCGTTGATGCACGTCCGGCTCCTCGACATCGCGCATGCGCGCTCGGGCGACAAGGGCGACACCGCCAACGTTGGCGTCATTGCGCTGCGCCCGGAGTGGTATCCGGTTCTCAAACGGCACGTCACGCGCGATCGCGTGGCGCGGCACTTCGAGGGAATCATCGAGGGCGGAGTGGACCGCTATGAACTGCCCAATCTCAACGCGCTGAACTTCCTCCTTCATGGCGCGCTCGACGGCGGGGGCACGCTCTCGCTCAAGACCGACGCGCAAGGCAAGGTCTTCTCCACCGCGCTGTTGCGTCTCGAATTCGATGTTCCCGACGCCGAGGCGCTGGCGGCCAACCTCCCGGCGGCCCAGTGAGTGACGAGCCGCGGCTGCGCATCGCCATCTACGGCGGTATCGGGCGTGCAACGCTTGCGCGGCCGGCCATGCAGAACGCACTCGACAAGCAGACGGTCCTCGAGCTGCGACACGCGCTCGAGGAGTTCGAGGCCGACGGCGACGTGCGCGCCGTGCTGATCGCGGGCGAGGGCGACCACTTCTGCGCGGGGGAGGACATGTCCGACCTTGCCGCGACGATGGGAACCCCCGATGCCGACGAGCCCGACGCCGCCGGGATGCTTGGCCGGCTCTTCTTCGGCGTGCGACAGATGACCAAGCCGGTCGTTGCCGCCGTGCAGGGGCGCGCGCTCGCGTGCGGCGCCGGACTCGCCACAGCCTGCGACGTCGTGATCGCGCGCGAGGATGCCGTCTTCGGGTATCCGGAGGTCCGGCTCGGCGCGGTGCCGGCGATGGTGATGACGATGTTGCGTCGCTCCGTCGGCGAGAAGCACGCCTTCGACCTCGTCGCGAGCGGTCGCATGGTGAGCGCCGCCGAGGCGGAGCGCATCGGACTCGTGAGCCGCGTACTTACGACGGCCGCGTTCGAAGGTGAAGTGGAGCGTATCGTGCTCGGCCTCGCCTCGCATTCGTTGCGGGGCATGGCCTACACCAAGCGCCTCTTCTACGCGCTGGACGGCATGACGTTCCGCGACAGCATAGACGAAGGCGTCAGGACGAGCGCCGAGGCGCGCGCGGCGGCAGATCCGCCGCGCGACGCGAGGGCGTGAGGCGCGAAGGCGTGAGGCGCGGGGGCGTGAGGCGCGAAGGCGTGGGGAGCGGCGCAGGATGCTGATCATCTACGGCGCCACGGGCTACACCGGGCAACTCGTCGTCGACGAATGCGTGGCCCTCGGCCTGCGCCCGGTGCTTGCCGGGCGTGATGCCGCGGGCGTGCGCGTCCTCGCGGAGCGACACGGCCTCGAGTGGCGCGCCGCCGCGCTGGACGAAGCGGCGGCCCTTGATCGGGTGCTCGCCGGCGCCACCGTCGTCATTCACTGCGCGGGCCCGTTCGCGCGCACCTCGCGGCCAATGGCCGACGCTTGCCTCCGCCATCGCGTGCATTACCTCGACATCACCGGCGAGATCGCGGTCTTCGAGGCGCTGGCCGCGCGCGACGTCGAGGCGCGCGCCGCAGGCGTCGTGTTGCTTCCTGGCGCCGGGTTCGACGTGGTGCCAACCGATTGTCTCGCGGCGCATCTCAAGCAACGGCTGCCATCGGCGACCGCGCTGGCACTCGCCTTCCACGGCGGGAGCGGGCTTTCGCGCGGCACGGCCACCACGATGGCGGAGAATGCCGGAAGTCCCGGTGCTGTGCGGCGCGCGGGTCGAATGGTGCCCGTGCCGGCCGCTTGGCGCACTCGTCGCATTGACTTCGGCGACAAGGAACGGCTTGCGGTGACGATCCCCTGGGGCGACGTCTCCACGGCGTACCACAGTACCGGGATTCCCGACATCGACGTGTACGTCGCGATGCCGGCATCAACGATTCGATCGCTGCGGCTGTCGCGGTGGTTCGCGCCGCTGTTGCGTACCGCGTGGATGCGACGGCGCCTCGTGGATGCCATCAAGCGCCGCCCACCCGGGCCGTCGGCCGACGCGCGCGCCGGGGCAAGGGCGCGACTGTGGGGCGAAGTGCGAGACTCGGCGGGGCGTGTGGCGGTATCGAGGCTTGAGACCCCCGACGGCTACACCTTGACCGCGAAGACCGCCGCCCTCGCCGCGCAGCGCGTGATGCACGGCGGCGCGACGCCGGGCTTCGAGACGCCCTCGCGCGCCTTCGGAGCCGACTTCATTCTGCAGGTGCCGGGGTGCACGAGGACGGACCTGTGAACGCGTTCTTTCGTGTGACGCGCGTTCGCCGTTGGCGTTGCCGGCGGCGTGCGCGCCGCCAGGAGGGAGTGGCATGACCACCCAGACGACCGTCAAGATCGCACTCGCGCTGTCGGGGCTGGCGGTGTTCGGCGTTGGCCTTCGCCTCAATCAGGCGGCGCTGCGCTGGACCGGCATCGCGATCGTCGCGGTCGCGTGGGTGCTGCGGTTCTGGAAGGCGCCGCGCGGCAGGGACTGACGCGGCGCATGCGCCAATGGTGTAGTTCACGAATGCAGTTCGAACCTTCCCTCGCGAATGTCCTTCGTGCCGGCGCGCACACCTAGCCCCACACTCGCGCCAAGGGCGATCGCGGCGCCGCCGGTGAGGTGGATGAGCGGCAGGATGGACACCACGTTCACGATGGGCAGCGCCACGAGAAACGTGGCCACGCCGGCGATAATCGGCACGGCCGGCTTGTGGGCGCCATCCACGTAGCGCAGCCGGTCGCGGACGAATCGGCGCGAGGTGCCATAGCCAATGATCGCGCCAACGAGCAGGATCGCACTGGAAATGAGGAAGGTGAGCATGGGTCTCCTCCGGTTGCCCTCCCTACGCGGCGGCTGATGGCGCGGTTTCAGGGGTCCGGCGCGGCCTCCGCCCCAAACCCGCTACCTTTCCTGTGATGCCTTTCGCCCCCGAACTTCTCGCTCCCGCCGGGAGCGTTGACGCCGTTCGCGCCGCCGTGGCGAACGGGGCGAATTCCGTCTACCTCGGTGCCTCGCGGTTCAACGCGCGCGATGAAGGCGCCCAGCTCTCGCTCGACGACCTCACCGTCGCGTGCCAGATTGCCCACGGCCGCGGCGTCCGCGTCTACATGACCCTCAACACACTCGTGAAGCCGGCCGAGCTCGAGGACTGCCTCGCCTACCTCGGCGAGTGCATTGACCGCGGCATTGACGCGGCCATCGTGCAGGATGTGGGGTTGGTGCGGCTCATCCAGGCGGTGTATCCGGGCTTCGAGATTCACGGGTCCACCCAGATGACGGTACACGACGTGAGCGGCGCGCGCGTCATGCAGCGGCTTGGAATTGGGCGTGTCGTGCTGGCGCGCGAGAACACCCTCGACGACATCCGCGCCATCCATGCCGAAGTGCCGGATCTCGGCCTTGAGAGCTTCGTGCACGGCGCGCTCTGCGTCTCCTACAGCGGCCAGTGCTTCATGTCGGGTATGATTTCCGAGCGCAGCGCCAATCGCGGCTCGTGCGCGCAGAGCTGCCGCAAGGACTACGTACTCACTGATCTGGATTCGGGGCAAGAGCTCGACCGTGGCTACCTGATCTCGGCCAAGGACCTAGGCGCCTTCGAGCACCTCGGCGCCATCGCCGACGCCGGCATTGTCTGCCTCAAGGTGGAAGGGCGCAAGAAGAAGCCTGAATACGTGGCCACCGTCACCAAGGGCTATCGCGCGTGGCTCGACCGGGTGGCAGAGGGTGACTTCTCACCGCCTTCATTTGAGGAGACGCGCCCGCTCGTGCAGATCTTCAGCCGCGGGTTCACGGGCGGGATGTATGGCGGCCGTGCGGGGCGCGACTTCGTGACGCGCACGCAGCCCGACAACCGCGGCCTCGAACTCGGCACGGTGGTGCTCTTCGGCGACGGCGAACTGGTGGTGGATGTCGTCGCTCCAATTGCGGTGGGAGACGGGCTCGGCTTCGAGCCGCCGGGTGGCGGCCATGCGGAGTCGGTCGGCTTCGCCGTGGACGACGTGCGAACGCTGCTGCACGAGGGCGGCCGGTGGCGGCAGGCCATTCGCACGCGCCTGCGCGTCGCCTCCGGATGGCGGGTCTTTCGCACAAGTGACGGGGGTCTGCTCGGCGCCGCGCGCGCGTCGTTCGCGACGCTCACTGGCGCAGGGCGCCCGCCGCGCGTGCGGCTCGACGTTCGGGTGTTTGGCGCAGCCGGGGCGCCGTTAAAGGCCGTGCTCACGGCCGGTGACGATACGCTTACGGAGCACTCGGACGCGACGCTCGCCCCCGCGTCGAAGCGCGCGCTCGACACCGCGCAGTTGCGCGAGCAGTTCGGGCGGCTGGGCGACACGCCCTTTGTGTTGGGCGATCTCGACGCCTCGGGGCTGGGCACCGGTCTCTTCCTGCCCGTCTCCGAACTCAACCGCATGCGCCAGCGCGCCGCCGAAGAACTGACGCAGCGCCGCAGTTGGGCGCACGCCGCCGTCATGGCGGAACGGTCGGAGCGTATCACGACCGCGGTGCAACTGGCGCCAGTCGCGGAGACGCCGGCTGCTGAGACGCCGGCTGCGGAGACGCCAGTCGCGCAGGCACCAGCCGCGCAGGCGCCGGCCGCCGCCTTTCACCTCTGCGCCGAGGTCTTCGATCTCGCCGATGCGCGTGCGGCGGCGCAAGCCGGTGCGACCGAAGTGGTAGTAGATCCGTTTCTCCGGCATCCGGCGCCACCGCGAGCGCGGGTCGCGGCCCTCGTGGCTGAACTTGCGGAGCAGGGGACAAGCGTGCGTCTGCGCACGCCCAGCATTGTGCGGCCCGAAGAACGGCGCGCCCTTCAGCCGTGGCTTGACCTCGGCCTGCCACTTCTCAGCGGCCACCTGGGGCTCGTCGCCGAACTCGGCGGCCAGGGGCGCGACGTCGTGGCCGACTATGCCGTGAACTGCTTCAACGCGCACACGGCGCGCGAGTTGTTCGGCATGGGCGCGTGCCGGATTACCGCTTCGGTCGAACTCACCGCCGATGAGATCGCGCAGCTGGTCGCGCCGTGGCGCGGCGTCGGCTTCGAGGTCTTTCTGTTCGGGCGCCCGGAAGGGATGAACATGGAGCACTGTGTGCTGTCGGCGGCGTTCGACCGCGAGCCCGCGACCTGCCGCGACCTCTGCGTCCAGAAACACCCCAACGTCGAACTCACCGATCCCACGGGCTACGCATTTCCGGTGGCCACCGACAGCGCCTGCCGCAACCGGCTGCTGCACTCGCGAGCCGTGGACGGCTCGCAGTACGCGCCGCGTCTCTGGCGCGCCGGGATCCGCAGCTACCGCGCCGTGTTCAATGTGCGCGGCGAACGCGTTGCCGAGATCGTGAGCGCCTATCGGGGGCTGCTCGACGCGCTCGCGGCCGGCGAGACTCCAAGCGTTGACGGCGTGCGCGCCGTGCGCGGCGACGAGTACACCCGGGGACACTTCGCGCGGGCGGTGTAGGCCCGCGACGGCGCGTTTGCTATCTTGTGACGGCGTGCCGCACGGCGCGGCGCCGCGACGCGCAGCGACTCGCGCTGGCAAACTCTCAGGATCGGGTGCCCATGGACGACCATCTCTATTTCAACGAACAGCATCTCGCGGTGCGCGAGATGGTCCGCGGGTTTGCGCGCGACGAGGTGGGGCCGATCGCCGCACGCCACGACGAGTCCCAGGAGTTCCCGTGGGAGACGGTCAAGCGCATGGGCGAACTGGGCTTGATGGGCATTCCGTGGGCCGAGGAACTGGGCGGGGCGGGTTTTGACTCCATCGCCTATACCATCGCGATTCACGAAATGGCCAAGGTCTGCGCCTCGCACGCCATCACCATCTCGGCGCATACGACGCTCGGGACGTCACCCATCGTCGCCTTCGGGACGAAGGAGCAGCGGGAACGGTACGTGCCCCTGCTTGCGCCGGGCAAGGTCATCGGCGGGTTCGGCCTTACGGAGCCGGGATCGGGCAGCGACGCCGGTGGCACGCGCACCACGGCGGTGCGGAACGGCGACCGCTACGTGCTCAACGGCACCAAGCGGTTCATCACCCATGGCGGCGTGGGGGAGATCTTCCTCGTCACCGCCGTCACTGACCCGACGCGGGGCACCAAGGGTATCAGTTCTTTCATCGTGACGAAGGAGACGTGCGATCTCGAGGCTGCGTCGCGCGTCGGCGTCGGCCACAGCGACGATCTGCCGGCGATGCGGGGTTTCCGTTCGGGCAAGAAGGAAGACAAGCTCGGCTGGCGCGCGTCCGACACTCGCGAGCTCATTCTCGAAGACGTGGAAGTCCCTGTGGAGAATCGGCTCGGCGCCGAAGGGCAGGGATTCGTCAACTTCATGCAGACGCTCGACGCGGGGCGCGTGGGGGTTGCCGCGCTCGCGCTGGGAATCGCCGAGGGGGCGCTGGGCGAGGCGCTCAGGTACAGCACCGAGCGCAAGCAGTTCGGCCAGGCCATCGCGCAGTTCCAGGGCGTCTCCTTCCAGCTCGCCGACATGGCCACAGAGGTTGAGGCGGGCCGGCACCTTGTCTACCACGCGGCGTGGCTGGCGCAGCGAGGCAAGCCATACCGGAAGGAGGCGAGCATGGCCAAGCTCTTCTGCTCCGAGATGGCGATGCGCGCCACCATCAAGGCGGTGCAGATCCACGGCGGGTACGGCTATACGAAGGACTACCCCGTGGAGCGCATGATGCGCGACGCCAAGGTGTGCGAGATCGGCGAGGGGACGAGCGAGATCCAGCGCATCGTCATCTCGCGGCAGATGCTGCGGGACCTCGGCGCGTAGGCTGGGCAGTCTCGGTATCTGCCATCGGCCATCTGCCGTCTGCCGTCACTCGCCCACCTATTGAATCTGTGCGTCCCGAAGGTTACCCATCCATTGGCGGGTCGTCCCCGCTGCAGGACCCCTCGGATCGGCGACCGCTGTCCGGGTGGGCCTTCTCCCTCTGGCGCTTGGCAAGGATAATCGTGCCCGATCGCAGGCGAGGCCGTACTGTCCCGGACCGTGACTTCATGACGCTGCAGTTCGCAGCGGCCATGGGAAGCCACGCCGTCCTGGCGGCCGTCGCATGGACGATCGTGCGCCTTGGGGAAACGCCACCGACTGTTGTGCATCAGGGTGGGAGTGTCCGTCGGACGCCCGCCGCCTTGGGCCACGCCACCTTTTTGCCACGCCGACGGACGGCGCGAGTGCGGTCGCCCTCGCTCCCACGCGGCGCGAACACACATGAAACGCGAAATCCTCATCTCGGCGACGCAACGGGAAGTCCGCGTTGCCATTCTCGAGGACGACCAGCTCGTTGAGCTGCAGGTCGACCGCCCCGAAGCACGGCGGATGGTCGGCGACATCTATTGGGGCAAGGTGGAGGCGGTGCTGCCTGGGTTGCAGGCGGCATTCGTTGATATCGGCATGGACAAGAGTGCCTTCCTCCACAACTCCGACCTCGCGTACGACGAGGACGACGACGACGATGCCGACGACGAGCCGGAGGAGCCGGCCGACGTTGAGCAGCCCGACAGCCCGGATGTGGCCGATGCCGAGGCGCCCGTGGCGCCGCCGAAGCCGCGCGGGGGGCGCCGCCGCCGCAAGGAACCGCCCCAGATTCAGGACGTCCTGAAGAAGGGCCAGGAGATCATCGTCCAGGTCTCCAAGGAACCCATCTCCACCAAGGGGCCTCGCGTCACGGCGCAGGTGTCCATGGCGGGGCGCTTCCTGGTCTACATGCCCTTCGCGTCGCGCGTGGGCGTGTCGCGCAAGATCGGCGACCGCGCCGAGCGCCAACGGTTGCGCGGCCAGGTGGAGAGCGTGATGCCCAAGAACTCGGGCGGCGTGATCGTGCGCACCGTCGGCGAGGACGTGACGCTGGAGACGTTCAAGCGCGAGCTCGATACGCTCATCGGCCAGTGGAGCCGCATCAACAAGAAGACGCGGTTCGTCGGCAAGCCGCCCAAGCTGCTGCACCGGGAGACGTCGCTCACGCGCGGCATCATCCGGGACCTGTTCTCCACCAAGGTGGACAGTCTCACCGTAGACTCGCGGCAGCTGCACAATGAGATCATCGAGTACCTCAACGGCATCGCCCCCGAGCTGGTGGAGCGCGTGAAGCTGTACGAGGACAAGAAGGGGCTGTTTGACCACTCGGGCGTCGAGTCGGAGATCCGCGACCTGTTCAAGCGGCGCTGCGACCTTCCATCGGGCGGCTACCTGATCATCGAGCCCACCGAGGCGCTCGTGAGCATCGACGTCAACTCGGGACGCTACACCGGCAAGAAGGACCCCGAAAAGACGATCCTGCGCACCAACCTCGAGGCGGCGCGCGAGGTGGCAAGGCAAATGCGGCTGCGCGACCTCGGTGGCATCATCGTCGCCGATTTCATTGACATGGAGTCGCGCCAGAACCGCGACAAGGTGCTGCAGGAACTGCGCATGCACCTCGCCCGCGACCGCGCCCGCACCAAGGCGTTTACCGTCAGCGACCTCGGGCTCATCGAGATGACGCGCCAGCGCGTGCGGCAGAGCCACCTGCAGTCCATGACCGAGCCCTGCCTGCTCTGCCACGGCACGGGGCGCGTCTTCACGGCGGAGACGATCGTGCGCCGCATGGAGCGGTCCGTGCGCCGCATGGCGGCCGAGGGGCGTCGTGACCATCTGCTGGTGCGCCTGCACCCCGACACCGTCATGTATGTGCTGGAGCAGGAGTCCGACCTCATGAAGAAACTCGAGAAGGGGGCTGGCTTCAACGTTGAGATGCGCGATGATCCCCTGCTCAGCCCCGACGAGTTCAAGCTGGTGGTGAAGGGGGCGGGGCGTGATGTGACGCAGCAGTACGCGGTGGCGTGAGGGGCGGACGATGGAGCAGGCCGGGCGGACACTGACGGCAGACGGCAGACGGCAGACTCGAGCCGTCAGCCCTCAGTTCATCTGCCGTCTGCCCTCCGCCGTCTGCCGTCACTCGCCCTCGCGCTGGTCCTTCTCCCTGCCTGCCGCGCTGAACGCGCCGATCCGCCGCGTCGCGTGTTCGGCGGCATGGTCACCCTTGTTCCGGCCGCTCCCACACCTCGGCCGGAGGCTGACACGGCCGTCTTCGCCGTCCCCGCCGATTCCCTGATCCCCAACGACGCGATGGGCGCCGCCATCCGTCGGGGACGCGCGATTGCCGTGGCGACGCGCGATTCGATGCGGCTTGATCCGGCCGGGGCGCTGCGGTGCGTGAGCTGCCATCTGGACGCGGGGACGAAACGCGGGGCGCTCCCGTGGGTAGGCGCCTACGCCCGTTACCCGCGCGTGGACCTCCGCGGCGGTGTGCTGACCGTGCACGAACGGGTGAACATCTGCCTGCGGCGGAACCTGCGCGCGCCCACCCTGCGGCCCGACCACCCGCAGATGGAGGCGCTCGTCGCCTATATCGCCTTCCTGTCGCGGGGCGTGCGCCTGGGCGGGCAGGTCGAGGGGCAGGGTGATGACACTGTCATGGTGCGCGCCGGCAATTCGGTGGAAGGCGCCAAGGTCTGGAAGGGCAAGTGCGCGGCCTGCCACGGGGTCAACGGGCAGGGGACGCCGAAGGGCGGCCCCGTCTGGGGGCGTCGCAGCTTCACCGCGACGTCGGAGTTGGCCAGCTGGGCCACCTTTGCCGGCTTCCTGCGAGGGCATATGTCCGATGGGGGACGCCGCAGCCTGCTGACGGACACCGAAGTGGCCAACGTGACCAGCTTTGTGCTCAGGCAGGGGCGCCTGAGATAGCAATTCGACGCGGTTCTACGGCAAAATCCTCTCTCACCCCCTTGACCCCCAACCTCCGAAGCAATATCATTTTAGGCTCGTTCGCTTCTCCAGTTTTATCGAGCCTTTCATGTCCTACGCCATCATCCGCACCGGCGGCAAGCAGTATCGTGTCGAACCGGGCAAGTCACTGCGCATTCCATCGCTTCCGGGCGACGTTGGAACGCATGTCGAGTTCAACGAGGTCCTCCTCGGCTCCGACGGTAGCACCGTCCGTGCCGGCGTCCCCACGCTGACCGGCGCGAAGGTCACCGCCGACATCACGAAGCAGGGGCGCGGCGACAAGATCATCGTCTTCAAGTTCCGCCGTCGCAAGAACTACGCCCGCAAGCAGGGGCATCGGCAGGGCTTCACCGAAATCAAGGTCCGCGACATCACCCTCGGGTGATCCGCATCTCGAGAGGATCATATGGCTCATAAGAAAGGCGTCGGCTCCTCCCGCAACGGCCGCGATTCGAATCCGAAGATGCGCGGCATCAAGAAGTACGGTGGCGAGCAGGTGGTGGCGGGCAACATCATCCTCCGCCAGTGCGGCACCAAGTGGCACCCCGGCAACAACGTCGGGCTGGGCACGGACTACACCATCTACGCCCTCATTGACGGCGTGGTGAAGTTCGAGCATAAGAGCAAGACGCGGTACAAGGTGTCGGTGTACCCGGCGACGGCTGCGTAAGCGCGCCACTGGGAATCGTGAAGGGCCCGCCGAGATCGGCGGGCCCTTTGTTTGCAATTGAGTGATGGCAGATGGCGGAAGGCAGATGCCGCTCGTCTGCCATCTGCCTGCAGTCATCTGCCCTCTGTCGAGACGCGTACTGGGCCCGCATACGGCTCCATATGCACCAGCACCCCCCGCACCCTCGGCTGCGCTGCGCGAATGGTGCTCTTGACGATGCCACCGAGGGCGTGCGAATCGGCCAGCGACATCGCAGGGTCTGCCTGGACGTGGATCTCCACATGGAACGAAATGCCGGAGCGTCGCACCAGCAGCTTCTCGATGGCGGCGACGCCGGGAACGCCTTCTGCCACTCGCCGGACCGGCTTCACGATGTCTTCGCCTGGATGGTGGTCCATCAGGTCGCGCAGCGAGGTGCGCAGCATCGCCACGCCGTTGTACGCAATCACCAGCGAGGCGACGAGCGCCGCCCAGTCGTCCGCCGAGTCCCATCCCGGTCCCTTCCATACCGCGATGCTGATGCCGATGAAGGCCGCCGCGCTGGTGATCGCATCCGACTGGTGGTGCCACGCGTCGGCCTTCACCGCGCTGCTCCCAACCTCCTCGGCTACGGTGCCGACCCTGCGCGCGAGCAACGCCTTTGCGATGACCACCGTGACAAGGACGACCAGTGTCCACGGGGCCGGGCTATGGTGCGGAGTCTGGATTTCCCGAATCGCCGCGATGGCGATGCCCACCGCTGCGCCGAGCAGCATGAGGGACACCGTGGCGCTGGCCACCGACTCGGCCTTGCCGTAGCCGAACGGGTAGTCGTCGTCCGGATCTCGGCTCGCGATGCGGAGTCCGCCCCAGACGATGAGCGAGGAGAAGATGTCGGCCGACGATTCCACGGCGTCGGCGATGAGGGCGTACGAATTGCCTACCACGCCGGCCACGAGCTTGACGAGCGCCAGCACGGCGTTCGCGATCATGCCGAGCTGCGCGGACCGGACGCCGCGGTCGAATTCATTCAGCATGCTGGAACTTACCGGGCTGGCGAGTCGGCGGCGACGTCGCGGAAACATCCGGGGCGGCATGGCCGTATGGTCCTCAGCGACGGCTCACGCCGGGAGGATGTATGAGTTTCTTGGATAAACTGCAGGTCGAGCTGAACCGGGCGGGACGAGCGGCTCAGGATGCCATTGATGAAGGGCGCCTGCGCCTGGAGATCTTCCGCGTGCGCCAGCTTGCGGACAAGGCAGCCCAGGCGTTGGGCTACGCCGTCTACCGTGCCAAGGCAAAGGGCGAGGAGATGGACTCGGCCGCGTGGGACCGCCTGACGGCTACGCTTAGGGAGCATGAAGCCGAGGCCACGAGATTGGACGCGGAACTCACCAAGGTGACGAATCCAACGCCGGCGGCCGAGACGGCAGCCGAGGCGCCCACTGAGGCGCCCTCGGAGGCAGCGGCCGAGGCGCCGGTCAAGGCAGCGCCAGCCGGCGAGGCGACGACCCCCCCGGCGGAATCGCCGCCGTCAGCCTAGACGCCCAGGACGCGGCGCGCCAGCGCCACGTCGTCGGTGCAGAGGCCATCCACGCCCCAGCTTGCGAGGCGGGCGATGGCCTCGGGTTCGTTGGCCGTCCAGGCGATCACGCGCCCTCCCGCAGCGTGCACCGCACGCACCAACGGCTCGTCCACGTAGTCCGCCAACTGCCAGAGATCGCGCGCCTCCACGCTGAGCAGCACGCTCGTGGGATCTACGTGACGGCTGACTTCGAGCACGCCACGGGGGATTTCCGGCGCGCGCGCCGCGGCCTCGGCGACCATGCGATGGTCGAAGGAGTGCACGGCACAGGGGCCGCCGTAGCGCCGGAGTGATTGCAGGGCGGGCGCCGCTGACCCCGCGCCCTTCAGTTCGCAGTAGAGCGTGGCGCGGCCGCGGAGCAACGGTGCCACCTCGTCGAGGGTCGGCACGGCGCCGCCATCGGCGAGTCGAAACGCGCCGAGTTCGGCGGTCGTCAGCGCCGCGATGGGGCGACCCGCGAGCGCCGCATCCGACGGTTCACCGCGCAGGATGGCATCATGATGCACCACAACCGTGCCGTCGGCGGTGCAGTGCACATCCAGCTCCACGCCGTCTGCGCCGAGGTCGAGGGCACGCTGGAAGGCGGCGAGGGTATTTTCGAGGTGCTCGCGGGATGCTCCGCGATGGGCAATGATTTCGGGCATAGGGCGGGGGAAGGATCGCAGACCAGCAGGGATGGTGGGTTCCCGGGCGGGACTCGTCAACCCTGCCGCCGCTATTAACACTTCCGGCCAGCGGGCGTCCAAGATGGTGAGCGCATGAATGAAACGAACCGCGAAGGCGACACACAGGTGGATGTTGCGCTGATCGCCCGATGGCAACGGGGCGACCAGCGGGCAGCGACGGAACTCGTGGAACGGCACGCGCAGGCGCTCGCTCGGTTTGCCGTCACCCACGGTGTGCGCGATGGGGTGGACGAGATAGTGCAGGACACGTTCGTGCGGGCATTCAACTCGATCGGCAGTTTTCGGGCAGAGAGCTCGCTGCGCACGTGGCTGTTCACCATCCTGAAGCGCCTGGTGCTGGACCGGCAGCGGTCGGAGCGGCGCCAGCGCAACCAGGTGGAGCTGGAAGCGGATCACGCGGTGCAGGAGTTCAACGCCCTCGATGGCATGGTGGCGGATGAGGCGCTGCTTCGCGTGCGGCAGGCGGTGGACCGGTTGTCCCCGTTGCAGCGCGAGGTGTTCACGCTGCGCGTGACAAACGGGATGCCCTATTCGGAGATCGCGATGCTGGTGGACAGCACGGAGGGCGCGTGCCGCGTGCACTACCACAACGCGATGCGAGCGGTCAAGGAGTACCTGAGCGATGACTGATTGTGCCAACGTCCTGATGCGCGACCTACTGCCCGAGTACGCCCACGGCGTGCTGGGGGCGGACGATACGGCGCGCGTGGCGGCTCACCTGGCCGCCTGCGACGCGTGCCGGGCTGAACTGGCGCTCATTGGACGCGTGCAGGATGGACTCGCGCTCGGCGTACGGCGCGTGGACGTGGCGGCGATCGTCGGGGCGTTGCCGGCGCCATTGCCGGCGGTGCCTGCGGTTCGCGCAATGCCGCGGCGCTGGGTGAGCCGGCCCGTGTGGCAGTACGCGGCCGCGGCGGGACTGGTGCTCGTGGTGGGTGGCGGCATCGTCCTCAGGCGTGCGCCCGACGGCGCCTCGGCCCGTGTGGCGGACTCGTCGTACGTCGGTGCGCGCCTGGGGACACAAGCGTCGGAGGCTGAGCCGGACGTTGGCATCACGTTTGGTGGCGGATTGTCGGACCTGTCGTTGGATGACCTGCAGGCTCTCTTGGGGCAGCTGGACTCGGTCAGGACGCTGCCCAGCACGGACCCCGAGTCGATGACGCCCGTCATCGCAATCAATGAAGGAGGCATGACCCAATGAAGCACATCATTCGCGTGGGACTCGCGCTGGGCCTCGTGGCCGGAACGGCCGTGGCCCAGAATCCGCCGGCGGCGCAGCCGAAGGCGGCCCAACCCCAGCCGATGGGGCGCGCGCAGATGCGCGCGCAGCCGGATCGCGCACAGCTGGAGCAGCAGATCCGTGACCGGATTGGCAATCAGCTGAAGAACCAGTTGAAACTGACGGACGACCAGTTCACGAAGCTGCAGGTAACGAACAAGAAGTTCGAAGAAAAGCGCCACCTGCTCGTCGCGCAGGAGCGTGACGCGCGCATGAGCATACGCGACCTCATGATTGCGGGCGACACCACGAACCAGGCGAAGGTGTCTGCGGCGCTGGACAAGGCACTGCAGATCCAGCGGCAGCGGTTTGAACTGGTGGAGCAGGAACAGAAGGAACTCGCCGGCTTCCTGACGCCGATGCAGCGCGCGCGCTTCCTTGGCATGCAGGAGCAGGTGCGGAGCCGGATGGAGACCATGCGTGCGCAGGGCGCCCGTCGTGGTCAGGGCGGCCCGCCGATGGGGCAGCCGGGGATGGGCAAGGGTTTGAGGCAGGGCATGGGCCCGGGCATGGGCCCGGGCATGGGACAAGGGATGGCGCCGGGTGCGGGGCAGCGCATGCCGCGGCAGGGGGTGCGTCCGGGAATGATGGGCCCGCCTCCTGCGGCGACGCAGCCGCCGGTGAAGCCGCCGGTGGGCGAGTTGCTCCCGTGACGACGGCTGACTGAGGACTGGGATCTCGGATTTGGATGCTGGATCGTGATGTGCGACGACGATTGGTGATAGTACGACGAAGGCCGCCTCTTCGAGGCGGCCTTCGTGCATCGCGTCTCTCGCGTAGTAGCGCGCGATGATGGCTGCCTATCGCGCGACAACAGACGGGGCCATACCTTGGGAGGCTCGAAGGTGGGCGAGCTGATGCCGGCGACTTCCCGCCGGGCATCGTGAGGCTGCTCCCACGGAATCTCATGAGCGAACGACTGCGGATCCTTGTCGTTGGCGAGAAGCCAACCGACATCGATGACATCTCGAAGGCGCTGCGAGAGGTCGGTTCGGGGGAGTTCGACCTCGAGTCGGTAACTCGGCTGTCCGACGCGGTCTCCCGGCTGGAGCGCCGAGACGTTGATCTGGTGCTGCTCGACCTCGCGTTGCCAGACAGTCGGGGCCTGCCAACGCTCCGGCGGCTGCGGACCGTCGTCACCGCAACAACGCGCTCCGAGGAGCCGATCACCGGGGAGCGGTTTCTGGTTGGCGCGATCCACGACGTCACCGAGCGCGAGCGGGCGCACCTCGAGCGGCAGGCCATGCAGGAGATCGCGCAGAGCGTTGCGACCACTGCCAATCTCGACGAGTTGCTGGCGGCAATGCATCAAGCGCTGCGACGCGTGATCCAGGCCGAGAACTGTTTCGTGGCGCTGCATGACGCGCGGACCGGCCTCTTCAGCTTCCCGTATTTCGTCGACGAGTACGATACGGTGCCGGAGCCCCTGGCGATGCCGGCCAGCTGCACGGCGTACGTGTTCCGGCACGGCCTGCCGACGCTGATTACGCCATCCACCTTCCGCGATCTGCAGGCCCAGGGCGAAGTCGAGCGGGTGGGCACTCCGTCCGCATCGTGGATGGGGGTGCCGCTGCGCACGCCGTCAGGCGTGATCGGCATCCTCGTCGTGCAGGAGTACGAGCGGGAGGACGCCTACAATGCGCATGATCTCGAGTTTCTTGCGTCGGTGGCGGGCCAGGTTGCCCTGCTGATCGAACGGAGACTCGGCGTAGCCGCGCTGCGCGACCGGGAAGCCGAGTTGAATGTCATCCTGGAATCCACGGCAGATGGCCTGCTGGCCGTGGACAGCACGGGCAAGGTGCTCCGGACCAACCGGCGCTTCGCGGAGATGTGGCGCATTCCCGGCGACATCATCGCGTCCAGGGAGGATGCGCGGTTGCTGCAGCACGTCCTGAGCCAGCTCGTTGACCCTGACGCATTCCTCGCGAAGGTGCAGGCGGTGTATGCGTCGACGGACGAAACGGCCGACCATCTGAACTTTCTCGATGGGCGAGTGTTCAATCGGCATTCCGTCCCGATCATCAAGGACGGAGCGCTCGCCGGTCGCGTCTGGTCATTCCACGACATCACGGAGCGGGTGCGAACCGAGGAAGCAAAGGCCGCGCTCGAGGTCCAACTGCATCATGCCGAGAAGCTTGAGTCCATCGGCCGGCTGGCGGGCGGCGTCGCGCACGACTTCAACAACATGCTGGCCGTGATTCTCGGCTATACGGAGCTGGCGCTGCAGCGCGTGGAGCCGACGCAGCCGTTGCACGCGGACCTCCTCGAAATCCAGCGTGCCGCCCGGCATTCCGCGGAGGTGACCGCGCAGCTGCTGGCGTATGCGCGCAGGCAGACGGTGCAGCCGGTTGAGCTCGACCTCAACGAACAGGTGCTAGGCCTGCTCTCGATGCTGCAGCGGTTGATCGGCGAGAGTATTCGGATCGACTGGCAGCCCGGCGTTGGCCTGTGGCCCGTGAGAATCGATCCGTCGCAATTGGCGAGTGCGCTGACCAATCTCTGTCTGAACGCGCGCGACGCGATCGCCAATGTGGGCACGATCTTCCTGAGCACCACCAACGACGTACTGGACGCGCGCTTCTGCGCCGCGCACCCCGAGGCGGCGCCCGGCGACTATGTGCGGCTCAGCGTGCGCGACAGCGGCCGTGGCATCGACGAGGCGACACTGGCCAGGATCTTCGAACCGTTCTTCACCACGAAGGGAGTCGGTGAAGGCACGGGGCTTGGCTTGGCCTCCGTGTACGGCGTGGTCAAGCAGAACGGTGGGTTCATCTACGCCACGAGCGAGCCGGGGCAGGGCGCGGCCTTCGATATCTACCTGCCTCGACAGGGCGGCGCCATCAAGACGCCGCGGTGGCCAGGGCCGGTTGCCGCGGCGGGCCACGGGCAGGAGACCATTCTGCTGGTCGAGGATGAAGTCGCGATCCTGCGGCTGACGAAGCGCGTACTTGAGGCGCAGGGTTATGTCGTGCTAGCTGCGGGCAGCCCGAGCGAGGCGATTCGTATCGCGCGGGAGCACGACGGGGACATTCACCTGCTGCTCAGCGACGTGGCTATGCCCGAGATGAGTGGTCGTGACATGGCGGCGTCTCTGCAGTCGCTTCGCCCGAGCGTGAAGCAGCTCTTCACGTCGGGCCACGCGGCCGACGTCATCACGACTCGCGGAATGCTTGAGCCGGGAGTGTCGTTCATCGAGAAGCCCTACTCCATCGCGGCCTTGCATGCGAAGGTGCGCGAGGTGCTGGACACCGAGTGAGCAACGAGACGTGATGACGTCGCCGGTGACGGCCTGAGCCACCGACGCAGAGGCGAGCCGCTACATCAGCGCGTCAATGATGGCGTTGAGCGTCGGACTGGGCCGCATCGCCTTTGTCGTCTTTGCAGGGTCCGGCTGGTAGTACCCGCCCATGTCAACCGGCGTGCCTTGCGCCGCGAGCAGTTCCTGGTTGATGGTCGCCTCGTTCTCGATCAGCTGCCTGGCCACCGCCGCGAAACGCGTCTGCAGTTCCGCGTCCTTCGACTGCGCCGCCAATGCCTCGGCCCAGTACATCGCCAGATAATAGTGGCTGCCGCGATTGTCGATCTGACCCATCTTGCGAGCCGGCGACTTGTTGTTGTCGAGGAACTTGCCGATCGCCGTGTCGAGCGTGTCAGCCAGCAGCGCCGCACGCGCGTTGCCGAATGCAGCGCCGATGTGCTCGAGCGAGGCCGACAGCGCCGAGAACTCGCCGAGTGAATCCCAGCGGAGATAGCCCTCCTTCTGGAACTGCTGCACGTGCTTTGGCGCCGAGCCGCCGGCGCCGGTCTCAAACAGCCCGCCGCCCGCGAGCAGTGGAACGATCGACAGCATCTTCGCCGACGTGCCGATTTCGAGGATGGGGAAGAGATCTGTCAGATAGTCACGGAGCACGTTGCCGGTGACCGAGATCGTGTCCTGGCCCTTGCGGATCCGCTCGAGTGAGTACGTCATCGCCTCGACCGGGGACAGGACGCGAATCTCGAGCCCCGTCGTGTCGTGGTCCTTGAGATACGTCTCGACCTTCGCGATCACCTGCGCGTCGTGCCTGCGATTCGCATCGAGCCAGAAGATCGCTGGTGCCCCGCTCGCCCTGGCGCGACGAACCGCGAGCTTGACCCAGTCGCGAACGGCGATGTCCTTGGTCTGGCAGGAGCGGAAGATGTCGCCCGCCTCGACCTGTTGTTCGAGCAGCGTTTCGCCAGAGGACTCGATGACCACCCGGATCGTGCCGTCCGCGGTGGCAATGAAGGTCTTGTCGTGCGAGCCGTACTCCTCGGCCTTCAGCGCCATCAGACCGACGTTGGACACGCTGCCCATGGTCGCCGGGTCAAACGCGCCGTTCTTCTGGCAGTCCTCGATGATGGTCTTGTAAATGGTGGCGTAGCAGCGGTCGGGGATCATCGCCTTGGTGTCGTGGAGCTTGCCGTCGGGGCCCCACATCTTGCCGGAGTCACGAACCACCACCGGCATTGATGCGTCAATGATGATGTCGCTCGGGACGTGGAGGTTGGTGATGCCCTTGTCCGAGTCCACCATTGCCAGCGCCGGGCGGCTCGCGTAGACGGCCGTGATGTCGGCCTCGATCTCCGCGCGCTTGTCGGCGCGCAGGCCCTGGATCTTGGCGTAGATGTCGCCGAGGCCGTAGCTCGGGTTGACGCCCAGTTGTGCGAAGGTAGCGGCGTGCTTGTCGAAGACATCCTTGTAGAAGACGGTGACGGCGTGGCCGAACATCACCGGGTCGGACACCTTCATCATCGTGGACTTGAGGTGCAGCGACAGGAGCAGGCCGCGCTTCTTCGCGTCCTCAATCTGTTCCTCGAAGAAGCGGCGCAGCGGCTTCACGTGCATCACGGAGGTGTCGAGGATCTCCCCCTCTTGCAGCGCCATCTTCTTCTTGAGCACGGTCACCGCACCATCGGCTGCCACGAACTCGTACCGGACGTCTGTTGCCTTCGTGATTGTCGTGGACGTTTCGCTGCCGTAGAAATCGCCGCCGGTCATATGCACGACGTGGGCCTTCGAGTCGGGGGCCCAGGCGCCCAGCTTGTGCGGGTGCTTCTTCGAGAAGGCCTTCACCGAGAGCGGCGAACGACGGTCGGAGTTGCCTTCGCGCAGCACCGGGTTGACGGCGCTGCCGAGCGCCCTCGCGAAGCGAGCCTGGAGGGTCTTCTCGGCTTCGTCTTTCGGCGCCTCCGGGTAGTCCGGAATTGCGTAGCCGTGCGCCTGAAGCTCCTTCACCGCTTCCTTGAGCTGCGGGATCGAAGCGGAGACATTGGGCAGCTTGATGATGTTGGCTTCGGGATGTTGCGCGAGTTCGCCGAGCTGCGCCAGGTAGTCAGGAATCCGCTGCGCCTCGGTCAGGCGCTCCGGAAAAACGGCGATGATGCGGCCCGCAAGCGAGATGTCCCGCGTCTCCACGGAGACGCCCGTGCCCTTGGTAAACGCCTGCACAATGGGCAGGAGCGAGAGAGTCGCCAGCGCAGGCGCCTCGTCAATCACGGTCCAGATGATGGTCGCCGTATCGGTCTTCGACGTATCGGTCTTCATAGTCTCTCCTTGGTTCTGCCTGGGGCGGCGGTCAGCCCACCTAATTCATGAGGTCAGGACTCAGCGCGGGGGGCAACTGGCACATCGGCCGAACGCGGAATCTAGCACAAGGAGGTGGGGGGATCATCGGGGGCTGGGTGAAGTCCGAGTCCTCTTTGCTTGCGATGCCACTGCGCGGCCGTCCTCTTGCAAACCCATATCGTCGCCCGCGAGGATTTAGGTCTGGCCATTTGATGCGGATGGTAGCGCCGGCTTAGCAAGCTCAGTTCCGCGCCAGGCTCGGGGGGTGGGTGGCGACGCCTGCGAATCTTGATCGCTGACTGGTCGCTCTGTCACGATCGCCGTACGTACTCGCGATTGACACGGCGGGACTGCATCTGTATCCTTTGCCCGGCATGTAATCCGAAACCTGACGCGATGCTCTCCCCCCGAGCCGTGCTTGCGTGGACTGGTTGCTTGGGATGAACGCTGTTGCGATGAGCCGTACGCCTCTCCGACTACCGCTCGTTGTCCCCTCCCACCCCCCACCCCCGGTCCCATGCCCCCACTCGTCCCGCAAAAGCTTCCGTTCTGGCGGCGCACCGTGCTCGCGCTCGCCTCCCTCGTTGTCACGCTCGTAGCGACAGCCGAAGCGCAGGATAAACGAGCGGTCGCCACCGCGCGCGGCCAGGTCCTCAACGCCCAGGGTGGTCCCATCCCCCGCGCGACGGTGGAACTGCTTGATGCAACCGGCCGAGTTGAGCGCGCAGCACGCACCGACGACAACGGCCGATTCAGCCTCGCTGCCTCGACCGCCGGCCGAGTCCGGCTGCGCGCGACGGTGTTCGGCTACCTCCCGCGCCTCGTCGACGTGAACGTTGCAGTCGGCAGCGAAACATCCGTCAACATCACGCTCGTTCAAGCGCCGTCAATACTCAGCCAAGTCGTTGTTTCAGCCACCCGGAGTGGCCAGGAGTTGGCGAACGTGCCCGCGTCGGTGAGCGTCGTCTCGCAAGATGTGATTCAGGGGGCGGGTCGGCGTAACACGAACGTCGAGGAAGCGCTGCGAACCGTTCCCGGCCTCGTCATCCGGGACCAGCTCGGCGGCGCGTCGCGCGTGACGATTGCGATCCGCGGCGCCGGTTCGTCAAACACCTTCGGCGTCCGCAGCATCCGACTTCTGATCGACGGCATCCCGAAGAACAACGCCGGTGGCTCCGGGCAGGACCTTGCGAACCTCGACATGACCTCCATTTCGAGCATCGAAGTGCTGCGCGGCCCTGCGTCCACGCTTTATGGCAACCAGGCAGGCGGAGTGATTGCCATGACCACCGAGACCGGCGGCGAGACGCCACGCCGACAGTTGCAGGTGCTCGGCGGAAGCTTCGGGTTCGCAAGGGTCCACGCCAAGGCGACGGGGCAGGCGTTTGGCGGCGGGGTGAGCTACCTCACGAGCGCCTGGCGCACGCAACAGGACGGCTACCGCGACAACTCCAACTTCGAGCAGACAGGCTTCACCTCGAAGTTCGTCTACCGGCCGGATGCAAGGAGCACCATCACGGGCTTGATGTCCTACGATAACCTCGCGCAGGACGTCCCGGGTGGACTCACCGCAGGCGAGATGAGCGCGACCCCGACTATAGCGGACTCGACCAGCTTCTCCCGGGTGAACGGAGTACGCCTCGACAACTTCGGTCGCTTCGACGAGTTTCGGTTCGGGATGAACGTGCAGCGATCGCTTACCGAGACCGAGCAGCTGGAGACGCAGATCTTCTACGTCCCACGCACGATCCACAAAGGCCCGGCCCAGACGCAGTTCATCCAGCAGAGCTTCCTGAACCGCGGCGTCACTGCTCGCCTGCTCTCGACGCGCCCGCTCGGTTCACTCGGCAGCCGGTTCACGACCGGTGTGGACTTCCATGACACGCCAATCCAGACGACAACGACCGGGCGCGCCGGGACGACGAGCGCGGGCACCGCTTTTTCCGCGTTCGACGAGCAGGCTACAGCGGTCGGCGTGTACGCTCTCGAAGAGCTTGCACTGCGGGACGATCTGACGCTCACCGCTGGAGTCCGCTACGACAATATCCGGTTTCGGCAGCAGAACAAACTGCGCAGGGATCTGACGAATCCGCGAACGTTCACGCGTGTGACGCCAAAGTTCGGACTCACCTATCGGGTTGGTCCGTCGCTGTCGGCGTACGTGAACGTAAGCGAGTCGTTCGAGGCTCCGGTCATCGGCCAGCTCCGCAACTCGCCCAGATCCGACGGGGAGTTCGTCACCAACCAGGAGGTCCAGCCGCTCACGATTCTCACGTACGAGATCGGGACACGCGGCTCGGCCGGGCGGGCCTCGTTCGAGTTCGCGGTCTTCAGCCAGAAGCTGAGCGACCAACAGGTGAACGTCAGCTTCGTGCGCGTGCCACCGCTCACCGGACAGTTCGCAGCACTGGTGAACGCCGCCGAGGTGAAGCAAAGCGGAGTCGAGTTCGGCTCGAAGCTCGTCCTCACGAGCACGCTCACCCTTGCCGGCACGTACACATACTCGGATTTCAGTTTCGACCGCTACGTGGCGGGCCCCAACAACTTCGCCGGCAATGAATTGCCCGGGATCCCGAAGCACAATGGATTCGCCGAACTGCGGTACAGCGACACGCGGGGGCTCACTGGCGGAGTAGAAGTTCAGTCGGTCGGCAAGTTCTTCCTCAACGACGCGAATACGGCGACGAATAATTCGTATCGGGTAATCAACCTTCGTGTTGGGGTGGAACGATCAGTCGGCCGGGTACAGTTCTCGCCGTTTGCCGCCGTGAACAATGTGTTCTCCGAGGTTTACTCTTCTCAGGCGCAGATCAACGCGGGGGCCGGCAGGTTCTTTAACCCGCTGCCGGGCGTGAACTACACGGCCGGGCTGAAGGTGAACTGGTAGCCCGCTGACGGAGGGCGGCTGCGCTGGCGCTCGTGTGCTCCAGTACAGCCGCACCTCTCCTCCGCATCCCTCCCCGCACCTACAGGCCCCAGTCCCGGCGAGGGTCGCCGACGAATCCCGACGCTTGCGTCGAACCCACAGGAGCACCGATGTTCGGCGCACGCGACAAGGCGAGAGTGGCATCGTGGCATCGCTGGCTGGGGCTGGGCCTGACGGTACCTCTCGCAGGATGGGTTGTCTCCGCGGCTGTGATGATGCTTGTCACGATGAATGCGCCGAACGGACTGGCGGGAGTCTATACCTTGAACCCCTACAACTCCGTGGACGTTCGGCTCGACGAGGCGACCGTGGATCCCACGGCCGTGCTCAGGAAGCTCGCGACGGAGCACGGGATCGAGCGCGTTTACTGGCTCCGTCTGCAGTCGCGTGGACCGCACCTGTGGTACGTCGTGAAGCCGACACCGTACGTACTGGCCATGGTCTTCGACGCCCGTACTGGTGAACGTCTCGACCCTCTCCCGGACGCGCTTCTGCACGTGGTGGCGGGCGAGGCGCTGGCTGGTGGACGTGTCGCCGGACTTGAATCAGCGACTGAGTACAACCGATACTACGAACTGGATCGCGTGCCCGTCGTCCGGGCCAGCATCGTCGGCGACCAGCCGGCGACGCTCATCATCTCGCGTGACGAGGGCCGCACGCTCCGCCGGTTGAACGTCGACTCGGAGCGGTTCAACTGGTGGTATCGGACCCTCCATGTCACTCAGTTCACGGATCACATCGGACTCTGGACAACACTCCTCTTCGCTGCCGCCTTCGGCGTTATCTCCTTGACGGTGTTCGGCTATCTGCTCTTTTGGTGGCGACGGCCGGGCAGTGTCTCCGCGCCGCTGCCCGCACGGAGCCGTCTCCCTCACCAACCGTCGAGAAACTGGCATCGCAAACTGGGCGCGGCAGCCGGTGGCGTTCTCGCGCTACAGTTGATCGTGGGTGCGTATCTCTGGATCAACCTCGGCCCGTTGGAGGACCCGTTTCGCGGCAAGGCCAGCTTCAGCACCGACTGGGGCGCAGGTTTCACCACGGAGCGGTCGCTCGATGTACCAGCAACAGTACTGGCCCGTGTCTCTGCGTCCCTCCCACAGGGTGTGAGGCCGGTGCAGGCCATCGAGTGGCGCCAGCTTGGAGAACAGGACGCATGGGTCGTGACCTCGCGAATGGACGAGGTGCCGCGCGTGTTCGCGGCGGCCACTGGCGCGCCGATCGAGGCGCTCTCCCCTGAGGTGGCGGGCAAGATCGTCCGACAAGAGGTTGTTGGGAGGCCGTCGTTCATCTACGCGGGCACGTCGCCGCAGCTCTGGATGGACCTCAACCGCCCCGTACCGACGTACCAGTTCCGCTTCGACGACCCGGGACGAACAGACGTGTACGTCGCTCAGAACACCGGTCAGATCATTCAGCGAAGGCCCTGGTTCTGGCGAATGTTCGGTCCGTTCCTCGACGTGCATATGTTCAGCTTCACGGGTATCAAAGTGGTGGATATCACGCTCCTGGCGTTGTTCCAGCTTGGCATTTTGGGTCTGATCGCCACAGGGTGGCGGCTGCAGTTTCCCGGCACGCGAGAGTTGCGCGAAGCGCGGGAGCCTGATCCAGCCGGTGCATCCGGGTCCGGCGCATGAGCCGGGTGACGCCGCCGGTTCCGGGAGCGGTGCTCCATGCGCGCGGAGATGGCGCCGCTCGTCGGCAGGTTGCGCTCACCAAAGGCGACGTCGCCGCACTTCTCGTCGGCGCCGCGTTGGTTCTCAGCATGCTGACGTGGTTCTCGTGGCGCATGGCGCAGCATGTGTCCAGAGACCGGGTTGTGGAGACACAGGCGTCCGCGCCGTTGCACGTTCACTGACGCGCGGCAGGCAGTCTTTTCGATGCGTATTGGGCTGTGTCATGTTCAGCATGTTACCACACACCGCACACACACCGAGGGGGGTCCGCGTGAAGAAGTTCTCCGCCAGAAGGTCCGTCCGTTCGCGGGGCACCCGCATCATCGCGTGTATCGTCGCGCTCTCAGTGTCCAGCGGGGCAGCGCTTCTGGCGCACGAGTTCTGGCTCGTGCCCGACGCGTTCCAGATCATGACCGGTGGCATGCTGCAGGTGCGGGGCCAGAATGGAATGAAATTCCCCGTCAGCGAGTCGGCAGTCGCCGTCGAGCGAATCGTCGACGCACGGTTGATCAGCGCGAACGGCGAGGCGAAGCTGACCGATCTCTCGAAACTTGGTACGTCACTCGTGATACGCGGTACGCCGCGTAGCGTCGGCCAGCACATTGTCGCCCTGCGCCTTGCCCCCCAGACTGTTCGCGTGTCGACGGCGAATTTCAGGATCACACTGGCAGCCGAAGGGGCTCCGGAAGTGGCCGCGCAGTACGAGCGGGAAGGACGGTTCTCAAAGATGGACAGTCTCACGCGCCGTCATGCGAAGTACGCCAAGACGATGGTCGAGGTCGGGCAGGGTGGTGCACGAGCCTACTCGATCACGACAGGGTATCCGCTCGAGTTCGTACCGCTGACCGATCCCGCTGCGCTTCGCGCTGGGGACACGTTGGCCATCCGCCTGCTGTACGCGGGTCAAGGGTTGCCGTCCGTGCACCTGCGGGCTGGTATTGCGGCGGATACACTGTCGAAGGCACCGCCGACTGAAGATCGTGTGCTGAAGACCGACACGGACGGTGTCGTCCGTGTGCCGCTCGCGCGCGCTGGTCTCTGGAACGTGCGGACGATTCACGTCGTGCCGGCCGACATGGGCCCTGGAGCAGACTGGGACATGCACTTTACGACGCTTGTGTTCAGGGTCAACGTGGCCGGCGGAGCCCGTTCTGCTCCGGGGGCGCCTGGGACATAGGCGCCAGGATCGCTCACAGCGTGAGGCCACCGACTCGCCCGAAAAGAACTCGCTGGCGCGTCGAACCGGGGACCGTACGTTCTTTTCTCCGGGTTCGCGGAAGCCTTCCCCCAGTGGCGCTGACGGGCTTTTTGGAGACGAACGTGGGCTCCGCGGACGCGTGACGGGCGCAGCGGAAGGGATGATGCAGGGAACGATCCTCGGATTCCTGATCTGGTTGGTAATGGCCGTGATGATGTTCGCCACCACCTACATCAGCAACCTGATGGCGGCGATGGTGGACCCGGCGATCACCCCGGTGACGGTTCCCTCTCCTTCCAGAGCGAGTAGACCGCGGGGAGCACGAGGAGAGTCAGAATCGTGCTCGACATCATCCCGCTCACCATCGGCGCCGCGATCCTCTTCATCACGCTCGCGCTCGTGCCGCTCCCCCAGCGGATCCGCAGGAGACCGGCCATGATGCGGAGCACGGTCATCAGCTTGGGGCGCAAACGCCCGACCGGTCCTTCGATCACTGCTTCGTACAGATCGCCCTTCGTCGGACACTCGCCCGACGCCGTGCGCTTCGCAGTCACCGCGTGCCATGCGTGGTCGAGATAGATGAGCATGATCACCCCGGTTTCCGCAGCGACACCCGCGAACGCGATGAAGCCGATGGCCACGGCCACTGACCAGTTGTACCCGAGCCACCACATCAGCCAGATACCCCCGAGACCGGTCGTCGTCGCTTGGCGGCGGCTCGATTCCGAACGAGCGGGCACGCCGCGCGGCCCCGATCGTGAGCCGGGGAGGGCGGGCGACGTGCATGCACATCAGGGCGCGCCCGGCCCCAGGATCACGGCGTTCAGGAACAGCCGGTTCATGCCGCGCGCGTAGGCGCGGAAGTTCGGGTCCTCGGCGAAGGCAATCACCCGCCCGCGTCCCACGCGCTCCTCGTACAGCATGACCGCCCCGGGCAGGCGGGCCAGCGACTCTTCCCAGGCATGGCCCGACAGTAGTGCGCTGTTTGGCGCGATCCGTGCCACCACCCGGCGGTTGGCGTTTGGCGGGCCGGTGGGAGGCAGGTAAAGTCGGTTGGAGTTGACCAGCATCGGGAGTTCGCCGCCGGTGTAGCCGGCCCGGAGCCAGTACTCGGCGTCCAGCGTGGTCCGGAAGACAGCGCCAGGCACGCTGAACCGCGTGGCGCCGCGACCCGCGTCGGTGTCGTACCAGGAGCGCAGCGCGATCAGGTTGAGGCCAGAGGACTCGATGGCGAAGTCGGTGGCGGCACCGATGGTCACCAGGGTCCCGCCATCCTGCACCCAGCGGCGAATCCGGTCTACGCCCGCGACACCCAGCGTCGTCGTGAGCGCGCCACTGCTGACCTCCGGAATCACGAGCACGTTGAAGCGATCCAGTGGCGTCCCGGACACGGAACGCGTTCGGATCACGGTGGTGGGAACCTGATACTGCTGATCAAGCGTGTACCAGGCCCACCCGAACGAGTATCCCTGAATCGGATCCTCGGCGAGGATGGCGATCGACGGGGTACGCGCGTTGAAGGTCCAGTCCCCCGAGCCGAGGGTGGGCAAGGTCGAGTCTGACAGTCCGGTCAGCGCCAGCTTCACGTCGAGCTGGTACTTCGCGGCCACGTCACGCACCGCCTGGTGAATGGTTCCTTCGTTCTGCCCGATCCGTACCAGCACGCTCCCGTGCGGTACATCCACCCCGCCCACCCGGGTGGCCGTCGTGATGACGCCGGCGCGGTGGCCGGCCGCCTTGAGGTGGTAGAGGGCCGCCACAGAGGCGGGCTGGTGCCCCGGGAGCACATAGGCGTACGCCCTGATCCCGTCGGGCACCGCCCCACCCGTCAGGTCGGAGGTGTCGTCGAGGGGGCGGGTGGCCGGCGTACGGGGTTCATCGCTGCCGAAGACGTTGGCGTTGAAGAGCAGGGCCAACGACCACGCCGTGATATCGTAGAACCGGGGATTCTCGGCACGGTCCACGTAGCGGCGCGCCGCCGCCAGGAAGCTGGGAGGCACCGGCACATTCGGCGCAAGCAGCGCGGCAAGCAACCTTCCAGCAGGCTGTGCGGTTTCGACCACGAAGGTGCCGGTCGGGAAAGTCTGTTGGGGCACGGCCACGCCGAGACGATCGCGGGCGCCGTCCACCCGCGCTTCCGCAGTCAGCACACCCACCTCCGCCGCGTTGCTGCGCAGCAGGCGCACCAACGCTCGCACCGTGCCGGAGCCGTCGTTGCGGATGTAGAAGCGTCGCGTGCCGGCCGCGGGTGCAACCGCCCCGCGCTGCGAGGCGTAGTACTCACGCAGCAGGCGCGAGCGCTGGGTGGCCGACACGCGCACCCCGGCCCACGCAGCCACGTACTGCTGCTCCAGGGCCTGCGCCAGCGTGCGCACCGGCCCCTCGGCGCGCTCGAGTGCCAGCCCGCGGGTGGAACCTTGTTCGAAGAGCATCGCCACCGCGCCGTGATAGCCGCGGTTCGAGGTGTACCCAGGGTAGAAGTAGTTGTACCGCTCCCGGCTCATGTACTCGAATCCGGCCGAATCGAAGGCCGCGGCATACGCCCGTCCGAACTCCCCGAACCAACGATACGCGAATGCCGGCATGTGCGGGTTGACCGGTTCGCCGGGCGGGTCGAAATAGAACTCGGAGTCCTGTCCCATCTCATGCATGTCGGTGGCGACCTGCGGGCGCCAGGCGTGCAGCGTCGGCATCCGGTCGCGGGTCTCGCGCTGGGTGTGGGCGAACCAGTCGCGGTTGGTGTCGAAGTAGTAGTGGCCGGTGCGGAACTTGAGTGACTGCCATCCTGTGAAGTCGTTCGCCCAATCCATCGGCGCGGGGTTCGGCGTTGCGCCGATGTTCTCGTGATTGATGTTGGCGAAGGCATCACGGCCATCGGGATTGAGCAGCGGATCGATGAGCACCACCGTGTTGCGCAGCACTTCCATCGTGGCGGCGTCATTCCTGGTGGTCAGGTGTTCCAGCAGCTTCAGCGCGCCCTCGGTACCTGAGAGCTCGAAGCCGTGGATGGAGCCACCGTACCAGACGACCACCGGCTGGCTGGCCACGATGGCGTCGGCTTCTGCCGGCGTGGTGGAACGCGGATCGGCGAGACGAAGGGAGTTCCGACGGATCTCCTCGAGTCGCGAGTGATTCTCGGGGGCGGTGACCACCGCCATGACGAGGGAGCGCCGTTCCCAACTCTGTCCCATCTTGACCAGGGTCACGCGCGGCGACGTCGCGGCCAGACGCTCCAGGTACGCCATGGCCTGGTGGTGCTGGGTGATTCTCTCGCCGAACTGGTGTCCGACGACCTCACGGAAGGTCGGAACCGGACCCTGTGCGGCCACGGGACCCGGCATCAGGGCGAGGGCGAGCGTGCAGAGCAATGATCCGATGCGCAGCATGTCAGGAGTCCTTGTGACGGGAATTCACCAGTGCGGCGTGGAGGAAATTGGCGCAGGCACCGTAGTGGCGTAAGTCGGGTCGCAGTGGCAGCGATGGTTCCGACGCCGTTCGCCTTCGAGCCCTCTCCCATCACGCTGTCCAAGCGCGGCAGCTAATGCGCACACTGGGATCTCGCGCTCGCTCCGATCTCGCCGCGGCGCTATCGCACCGCCGCCGGTCCGCTCTGCAATGATCTCATCTGCGGCCAGTTGAGGATCAGGTGCGGCGTGGAAGACACGGCGAGGAGCTGACGAACCATCAGGAACGCATTGCCGCCCGGGAACACATCCCAGTTCACGGCGCCCCTGGCGCCCCGAATGTACTGGTCGAGGGCGAGCGAATCCTGCTTGCCGAGTGCGAGCGGGACAGTAGAGATTTCGGCGGCCATCAGGTGAGTCGGACCACGGTAGAACAACGTCGAACGGGATCGCGACCACACGGGTTCCACTCCGCCACCGATCGACACCCGAAGCCGCGGGCCTGGTCCGGGGATGGGAGCGACATAGACTTGCCACTGGCCAGACTCGTTCGACGTCCAGGCGATCAACCGCCCATCCGCTGAAATGCCTGGCGCGAAATCGCCCACGCGTCCAACGAGGAACGGCCGCGTTGCGCCCAGGGAATCCAGAGGGGCGAGCAGGATGTCGGAGTCAAAGGCACTCCCTTCGATGGCCAGTGCAGCGAATCCACGAACGGGCCCGAGGCTGAAGTCGGTCACACGCGATGGCAGGCCCCGCACCGCGAGGCTCTCCGGCGCGCTCCAGTCCCAGGGGCGCGATGCGATCTCGAAGCCCGTGGCGCCGCGCCGGGCAATCCAGATCCGCGCACCGTCACGTGACCAGGCGGACAGATACCCGGAATCGCGCGCTGTTATCGGCTGGATGGCACCCGTGCTGGCATCGATCAGCACGATGCGCGTCGCCATGGAACTAATGACTCCGTCACCAGCCACGATGCGTGCGCCGTCGGGGGAGGCGCGAGGCGAGTAGTATTCGA
This sequence comes from uncultured Gemmatimonadota bacterium, assembly GCA_947085385.1. Classification (GTDB taxonomy): domain Bacteria; phylum Gemmatimonadota; class Gemmatimonadetes; order Gemmatimonadales; family Gemmatimonadaceae; genus PNKL01. Next base: position 177,202 of record CAMTWA010000006.1, read on the forward strand.
GCGCCTCGCCCGGGATTCGCCGTTCAACGCCAGCGCGGTTCACTTCCACCAGTTCGCGGCGCACGCCCTGGTCGCCGCGGTGAAACGCGATCGCGCCGTTGTCCGACACCGAGAAGCCCCCCGCGCCACCGGTGCCTAGCCAGACGTTCTCGAGGAGTACCGCTTCGGGGCCTGTGATCCGCCGTGTCCGAGCCGGGAACGGCGCGACGAGCACGAGTCCGGGGGACCTGCCGAAGACGATGTGCCCGGACGCAACGTAGTGCGCGTTGGTACCGCGAACGCCCAGGTCGGTGACGGTGCCATCCGTGAGCGACACCACGCCAAGGCGCATCGAATCGAGCGGCGGTCCGCTGCGATTGGTGGCAATCGAGATCAGCGCGTACTCGTCGCCGGGAAGGATGTCTGGCCAGGCGAAGTTGTGCATGCCACGCGTGGTGTCGAACAGCGCAACGGGGCGCGCGTCGCGGCCGTCGGACGTCCCGAGCCAGACCACTCCGCTGTGCGTAAATGCAACGCCGCCACCCGAGCCCCACGAGAGACTCGATCCACTATCCGCCAGCGTTTGCGGCGTCCCGCCATTCACGGATAGCTTCTTGATCTCCCGGCTGTCCTGGTACGCAACCCACTCGCCGTCCGGAGAAAGTGCCGGCGACACGTTTCCGCCGCTCGTCGTGAGTTCGGAACCGCGAATGAGTCGGGCCACCGGGTCGTCGAGGCGACGGAGATAGAGCGCGGCTCTTCCGGCCTTCACACCGACCATCACCAACCTAGTCCCCTCGCGCGACAGCGAGAGCTTAGTGCCCCCGCCGGCATACAACGTGACGCTGTCGGGGAGTGCCAGATCGAACGCGCCGACGGACGGACGCGGTGCGGGGCGCATCGAGAGCCAGAGCGCTGCACTCAGGCCTCCCAGCCCAAGAATGGCGAGAGCACCGACCAGTGCGCGATGTCGCCCGCTCAGGGGCGGCGCCGTGGCGGAGCCGGTCCCCACGGTGCCCGCCGCCCCCGTTATCACGAACGGCCGCGCCCCGGTGAGCGCCGCCGCGAAATCCCCCGCGGTCGCGAACCGGTCTGCCGCGAGCTTCTCGAGCCCGTGCCGCACGGCCGCGTCCACGTGCGCCGGCACCGCGCGGCGCAGCACCGTGAGCGGCCGCACCTCTTCGGTCATCAGCTTCGCAATGATCGCCTGCGCGCTCGTTCCGGTGTGCGGCGGCTCGCCCGTGAGCATCTCGTAGGTCATCGCCGCGAGCGAGTAGATGTCGGTACGGCCGTCGATCACCCGGTCGCCCGTCGCCTGCTCGGGGCTCATGTATTGCGGTGTCCCAAGCGACAGCCCGGTCTGCGTGACGCGTGCGCCACCCGCATTGCTCACCGCGAGCGCGATGCCGAAATCCGCGATCACCGGCTGCCCGGCCTGCAGCAGAATATTCTCGGGCTTCATGTCGCGGTGAATCACGCCGTTTCCGTGCGCATACTCGAGCGCGTCGGCGATCGCCACCGCGATGCGCACCGCTTCGTCCACCGGGAGTTGCTTCTCGCGCTCCAGCCGCGCGCGCAGCGACTCGCCTTCCACGAACGGCATCACGTAATACAGCAGCCCGTTCACCTCGCCGCTGTCGAACAACGGCAGCAGGTTCGGATGCTGGAGGTTGGCCGTCACCCGGATCTCGGAGAGGAACCGTTCCACGCCGAGGACCGCGCCGAGTTCCGGCTTCAGGACCTTGAGCGCCACGCGGCGATCATGCTTGAGGTCGCGCGCGAGGTAGACCGTCGCCATCCCGCCGGCGCCGATCTCGCGCTCCACGTCATAGCGGCCGGTGAGCGCCGCGGCGAGTTGGTCCAGGGGGGGCATATGGGTGAGCCGGGAAAGACGCCGGGTTCAAGCTACAGACGAGTGAAGGGAGCGGCCAGCGGCGGAGCGGAGCATCGTGAGGCATAGCCTTCATGCACGAGCACACCTCGATGCCCCGCTGCATCTGGCGCTCCCCCTCAAGGCCGCCGAGACGGAGGCCAGCATCCGACGCCACGCACCCGCTGCCGCTGCATGAGGTCACTAGTTCCACTGAGCCGCCGCCGCTAGCTTTCTGCTTTCGGCGGCAGCGCTCGCGGATGGGTGCCGCCGCACGCCCGGATGGCGGAACTGGCAGACGCACGGGACTCAAAATCCCGCGAGGGCAACCTCATGTGGGTTCGATCCCCACTCTGGGCATATCGTGGATCGACGATCGGGGGACCGGATCGGGATTCAGGATTGCGATCTTCAATCTCGAGTGGCGATGGAACAGCGAAGGCCGCCTCAAAGGGCGGCCTTCGCGTTACTGACGCAATCGACGCAGCGCAGTGGCGGCGGGACAACGCCTAGCCGGCCTTCGTGCCTCCCATGGCCTTGTACACGGAGCCCACGATCGCGCCATTCACGATGCTCAGCGCGACGAAGACGATCGTCAGCACCCAAGCGGCTCCGTATGGCCAGCTGAGGTAGACGACCATGTTGAGCCAGGTCGGGAAGTTGGCGAGAAGCCCGGCATAGACGCCGTACGTGGCGCCTCCGGCGGCGTTCTCTCCGAAGATGCTCCGCGTGCGCGCGTACAGACCCGTAAACACCAGCGCGATGCACAGATCGCCCACCGCTTCCCACATCTTGGAGTAGCTCGTGTTGATCCCAGGCAATGCCGAGATCGTGGGCCCGATGACCATCGAACTGATGAAATTGTCCCACAGCAACAGCCACACGAATACTGCCACCGACGCGGCAAGGTACTTCTTCATGATGGTGTTCCTCTGGTGGGGGGAGGCTGCGCGAACGGCCAACTCTGCCTTCGGCCTGTCAGTCGAGCCGCCGGAGAGGCTGGCTGAATGTATGGGTTTCGCCCCCAGAGTCCTATAGCGAGCAGCGACGGGTAGAAGCAACGATGCGGCGTCACCGGGGCGGCGCATGTTGCGGCTGGCGCCGTGGCCTGGTTAAGCTACCTTAACTGTCTTGAGGCCACCGCTTAAAGGACGCCACCCGTGGACATCTGGAAGCGATACAGCGAAAAAGAAGTCTCGCACTCCATGGCCCATTATCTCCAGACCGTCGCCTTGCTCAAGGCGGAGAAAGGGCATGCGCGCGTCGGCGACATCGCCGACCACCTCGGGGTCTCCAAGAGCGGCGTCACCTCCATGCTCCGGTCGCTCGAAAAGCGCGGCTTGGTCAGCCACGAGAAGTACGGCTGCGTCGAACTCACGCCGGGCGGCTCGGGTTTCGCCTCGCGCACGGAATCAAGTCGGATCGTGCTCACGATGTTCCTCACCGAGATTCTCGGCGTCCCTGAAGAGGTGGCTTCGGAAGACGCGTGCATGATCGAGCACCTCGTGAGTCCCGAGGTCTCCGTCGAACTGCTGCGACTCACCACCTTCATGCGCTCGCGGCTTCCCGTCGCTGCGGCGTTCCGCGAGGCGTACCGGAACAGCCCTCGCTCGTGCGCCGATCATGCGCCGGGCGCGTGCGACATGTGCGGCGACACGTGCCTGCGCGACTCGCTCGTGGCGCCGGTCGGCCGCGCCCTGCCGACGCTATGAAGGTGCCGGTGAATCCGGAGGGGGCAACGCGCACGCTCGCCCAGCTCGCCGCCGGCGAACGCGGCGTGATTGCGAGCGTAGACTGCCCGCCGGCCATCGCGCGGCGCCTCATGGAACTGGGCCTCGTCCCGGGCACCACCGTGCAGGTGATTCGCCGCGCGCCGCTCGGCGACCCGATGGAAATCGCGCTCCGCGGCGTGCACCTGTCGCTGCGCCGGTCCGAAGCCTCCCGCATTGATGTCACGCCCGCCTGAGCCGCCGCCGCGCCGCATCGCGATCCTGGGCAACCCGAACGCGGGGAAGTCCACGCTGTTCAATGCGCTCACCGGGATGCGGCAGAAAGTCGCCAACTACCCGGGCGTCACCGTCGAGAAGAAGACGGGGCTCTGCGACCTCCCCAATGGCCGGCGCGCAGAGGTCATTGATCTCCCAGGCAGCTACAGCCTGCAGCCGGCGTCGCCCGACGAAATGGTCGTGCGCGACGTCCTGCTGGGCGTACAGGACGACACGCCGCCTCCCGATCTCATCGTTTTCGTCGTGGATGCGACCAACCTCGACCGGCACCTGTATCTCGCACTGCAGGTCATCGAGCTGGGGCGGCCGCTCATCCTTGCGCTGAACATGATGGACCTGGCCGTCGTGCAGGGGCTGCGCATTGACGTGCCGGCGCTCGAGCGCCAACTGGGCGTGCCGGTCATCGGCATCTCGGCGGCCAAGGGCGCGGGGCTCGACGTCCTGCGTGACCTGATGACCCGTGACGTCGAACCGTCCACGCGCCACTTCCGCGAGTGGCCCGCGCACCTGCAGCGCGTGATTGACCGGCTTGAGCAGCGCGTGCCGCGATTGGCATTGCTGCCAGACCGGGCCCGGAGGGACGTGGCCGTGGCGATGCTGCTGGACCACGGCGAGGACGATGCGCTGGCGCGGCATGTGTCGGCCGACGCGCTCGCCGACGCGCACCTCCTCGCCCGGCGGCTCGACGAGTTCTCGCCCGGCTGGCGCGCCAGCGACGTGGCCGGCCGGTACGAGGCGATCACCGCGCTCGTCGCGGAGACCGTGAACGTCCCCGCCGGAGCGCGCAAGGATGCGCGTCGCGAGGCCATTGACCGCGTCCTGACGCATCGGGTGTTCGGCCCCGCCATCTTCGTCGTGCTGATGGGGGCCGTGTTCCAGTCGGTCTTCGCGTGGGCCCAGCCCCTGATGGACCTCATTGACTGGGGCATGCGCTACGTGGGCAACGTCGTCGGCCACGCGATGCCTGACGGCGCGCTGCGCTCGCTGATGGTGGACGGCGTCATTGCCGGCGTCGGCACCACACTCACGTTCGTGCCGCAGATCGCGGTGCTGTTTCTGTTCCTGTCCCTGCTCGAGGACAGCGGGTACATGGCGCGCGCGGCGTTCATCATGGACCGCGTCATGTCGCGCGTCGGGCTGTCGGGACGCTCGTTCATTCCGCTGCTCTCGTCGTTCGCCTGCGCGATTCCGGGGATCATGGCGACGCGCAGCATTGACAGCCGGCGTGACCGCTTCACGACGATCATGGTTGCGCCGTTCATGTCGTGCAGCGCGCGCCTGCCGGTGTATGCGCTCCTCATCGGCGCGTTCGTGCCGAACCGCTGGGTCGGGTTCATCACGCTGCCGGGGATCACGCTGTTTGCGATGTATTTCCTGGGCATCCTCGCGGCCATTGTCGTGGCGTGGGCGCTCAAGCGAACGGTGCTGGCGGGCGGGCTCCCGCTGTACGTGATGGAACTGCCGCCGTACCGCATGCCCAACTGGCGCTCCGTGTTCATCACTGTGCGCGAACGGAGCCTGCTGTTCGTGCGGAACGCCGGCACGGTGATCCTCGCCATCACGGTGGTGCTCTGGTTCCTCGCGAGCTATCCGAAGGGCGGGGAGGCGGTGCGCGCCCTCGAGGCGGAGCGGACGCAGGTGGCGGCCGCCGGGGACACGCTGCAGGCGCAGGCGCTCGACCGGCGCATCGCGTCAGCCGCGCTGGAGCACTCGTTTGCGGGGCGCACGGGACGGCTCATCGAACCGGTCATCGCGCCGCTCGGCTTCGACTGGCGCATCGGCATCGGGCTTATCACCTCGCTCGCCGCGCGCGAAGTGATGGTGTCAACGATGGCCACCGTGTTCAATCTCGGCAGCGGCGAGCGCGACGTGCAGCCGTTGCGCAAAATCCTGCGCGAGGCGGTGGACACGCGCACGGGCCTGCGCGCCTACACGCCGCTCACGGGCGTGAGCCTGATGGTCTTCTTTGTCCTCGCGTGCCAGTGCATGTCCACCCTGGCCGTGGTGCGCCGGGAGACCAACTCGTGGCGGTGGCCCATCTTCATGCTGGTGCTGATGAACGCGATGGCGTGGCTCGCATCGTTCGCCGTGTACCAGGGCGGGCGCCTGATGGGGTATGGCGCGTGATGGGTCTCGGCCTTCAAGACGCGGTGGCGGCGGCGCTGGTGGTTGCGGCAGTGGCGTATCTGGTGCGGCGCCGCCGGCGCGCGCGCCGGCCGAAGGAGGGACCGCTCGTGAGTCTGAAGCGGGCGCCGAAGGCGGGCGACGGTTCGCCTCCGGCCGAACCGGATAGAGAGAGCTGAGGCATCATGCCCGTCCTTTTCGACTTCCTCGCCACGCACGGTGTCGCTTACGAGCGCTGCGACCACCCGCCTGTCTTCACCATTGATGACGTGGAGCGGCTCGTGCCGCCGCTTCCTGGTGTGGCGACGAAGAACCTGTTCCTTCGGGACAAGAAGGGCGCGCGGCAGGCGCTCGTGGTGGTGGGGGCGAGCAAGCCGGTAGACCTGAAGGCGCTCGCGGCGAGCACGGGGTTTGAGCGGCCCAGTTTCGGTTCAGCCGAGCGTCTCAAGCGTTGCCTCGGCATCGAGCCCGGATGCGTGTCGCTGCTGGCGCTGGTGAACGACCCGGCGCACAACGTCGAGGTGTTCGTTGACCGCGACCTGTGGGCCGCCGAGGCCATGCACTGCCACCCGCTGGTGAACACGGCGACGCTGTCGGTGACGCATGAGGGTGTTGAACGGTTTCTTGCCGCGACTGGGCACGCGTGTCAATTGGTGGACCTACCCGGGAAGAGCCCATGACTCGCCCCATTGCCGCCGCGCTCATCGTCGCTGCGCGTCTGGCCGATCACCAGCTAGGCGCATGACACACGACGCCATTGCGGTTATTGACTTCGGCGGACAGTACGCGCACCTGATCGCCACCAAGATCCGCCGCCTTCACGTGCTGGCGGAGATCAGGCAGCCCGAGGACGCCACGGAACTGTACCGGCGGTACAAGGGGATCATCCTGTCGGGGAGCCCGAGCCTTTCGGCCTTCGGCGAGGACTCCGTGTACAACAAGGCCATCTACGATCTCGACATCCCCATCCTCGGCTTCTGCTTCGGCCACCAGGAGATCGCCAAGCATTACGGCGGCACGGTTGTGCATGGCGGGCGCGAATGGGGGCCGGCCGATCTTCAGGTGGTGGGCGACTCGCCGCTCTTCAGGGGGCTGGCGCAGGTCGAGCGCGTCTTCATGAGCCACTTCGACTCCGTGACAAGCGTCGGGCCCGGCTTCGAGGAAATTGGCTTCACCACCCTCGGCACGTCGGGCGCGCCGCATCGCTTTGCCGCCATCGCGTCGGACGCGCGGCGCCGGTACGGCTTCCAGTTCCACCCGGAAGTGGACGACACGGTGCACGGCGAGACGATGATTGCGAACTTCGTGCTCGGCGTGTGCGGATGCGCGCCGTCGTGGACGATGGAGCGCTACGTCGAGGAGCGGGTGGAGCAGGTCCGGCAGCAGGTGGGCGATCAGTCGGTCTTTCTGCTCGCGTCGGGCGGCGTTGATTCCACCGTGGCCGCGCACCTCCTGGGCATGGCCATCGGCCCGGAGCGCCTGCACCTGCTGCATGTAGACAACGGCCTGATGCGAAAGGACGAGAGCCGCGACGTGCTCGAGGCGTTCCGCGTCTTCGGCCTAGACCGCAACCTGTATTTCGTGGATGCCAGCGACACGTTCCTCGACGCGCTCGCGGGCGCCGTGGAGCCCGAGCAGAAACGCAAGATCATCGGCAACACGTTCATCGAGGTCTTCGAGCGCGAGGCGCGACAGCGCGGCATCGAGCAGCACCTGCTCGGCCAAGGCACGATCTACCCCGATACGATCGAGACGGGCGGGACCAAGCGCGCCGATACCATCAAGACGCATCACAATCGCGTACCGATCATCGAGCAGATGCTGGCGCAGGGGCGCGTGGTGGAGCCACTCGCCGACCTGTACAAGGTCGAGGTGCGCGAACTCGGCGAGAAGCTCGGCATCTCGCACGATCTGATTTGGCGGCACCCGTTCCCCGGACCCGGCTTGGGGGTGCGGCTGCTCTGCTCGACGGGCGAGGAGCGCCGCGACGGCTTCGAGACGATCGAACCGGCTGTTGCCGCCGTCGCCGCGCGATACGGTGTGGCTGCAATGGCGCTTCCCATCAAGTCGGTGGGCGTGAAGGCCGACCTGCGTTCGTACGAGCATCCGGTGCTAATCTCTGGCGACGCGCCCTGGGAGCGTCTGCTCGAAGCCGCCGGGCACCTGTTCAAGGACGTGGCGGGCATCAACCGGTGCATCTGGAACCTCGGGCCCGAGGCACCAAGGCGCGTGCGCCCACTCGCAGCCACCGTAACCAGGGACCGACTCGCGCTGCTCCGCGAGGCGGATCATCTGGTGATGGACGGACTGCGGCGGCACGGCATCTACGGTGACATCTGGCAGTGCCCAACGGTGCTCGTGCCTCTCGAGGTGGACGGAGCGGGACGCGAGTTCGTGATTGTCAGGCCCATCCACTCGGAGCGGGCGATGACCGCAACGCCCGCCGCGCTTCCCGCGGTCCTCCGCGACGAACTGCGCTCGCAGATTCTCGCACTTCCCGGCGTGAGTGGCCTCGCGCTCGACCTCACCACGAAGCCGCCGGGGACCATTGAGTGGGAGTGAGGGGAGGTGCGCGGGCGGATGACGCGCGCGCGGCGAGGGGAGACTGGCGGCACCCGCGCCCCGGCCCGTAAGCTTACCCGACGCCGCTGACGTGGCCGCGGTCGTCACACACCCGCAGCCGCCAGAGATCTGATGCACGATTCCGCGCCCGTCGATGAAGCCGACTTCGACGCGCTTCTCGAACTGCTCGAAGCACAGACGATGCGCGAAGTGGTGGGGCTGTTCGTGGCCGCGGCCCCGGATCGCCTGCGCGCGGCGCATGAGGGACTCGGGGTGGGCGACATCGCGCGCGTCGCGACTGCGTTCCACACGCTTCGTTCGGGGTGCGGGCAACTGGGGGCGCGTCGGCTCGAGTCGCTGTGCGCCACCGGCGAGCAGGTGGCCAAGCGCGGGGACCTGGCCGCCGCCACCAGTCGGCTGGCGGAGATCCGGATGGAGTACGATCGCGTCCTGGAGTGGCTTCAGGCGCGCGGCTGGCTTGGCGCGTAGGCTGCCGGCGACGCGCGTCCGTCGCACCGTTTCGCGAGACGGCGCGTGCGTTCGCCTTGCTCCAATTGCGGGCGGTTCCTAGTTTCCGGTCACACGACTACCACCCGGTATCAATGGCGACTTACAAGTACTCAACGGTGTCCTACGATCTCGCGCGACAGATGCCCGGTGCCGCAGAGTTCGGCACGTCCGGCTTCGGCGACGCCGTCATCGCCAGCATGAAGGGGGCCTGATATGGCGCTCGCGATCGCCCTGCGTGGCGGCGACCCGTCGCGCGTCGCGACTCCACTGCTCGCCGTCGGCCTCCATTCCGGCGGCGTCTTCCCGCGGGTGCTCGCGGCGCTGGACACGGCGTACGGCGGCGCGCTCTCGCGTGCTGTCAAGCAAGCGGACTTCAAGGGTGCCCGCGATGAGTCACTGCTCATCGTAGGCACCGGACGCGGGCCGGTGCGAGTGCTGCTCGTCGGCCTCGGCGCGACCGATGATACCTATGCGGCGGTGACGCGCGCCGCGACGCTCGCGGGCCGAAAGGGCAACACGCTTGGCGTGCGGAAGATGGCGTTTTGGGCTCCGCAGCTGTCGGGCGATACGGTGGAAGCGGCGGCGTTCGGACTGTCGCGCGGCGCGTGGGAGTTCACCGACTACAAGACCCAACCCCCGGCGAAAGACCGCCCGCGGCCGCTCGTTGAGGCGATTGTGATTGCGGCCGATGCGCGCGGGTCGAAGGCGGCCTTGGCTGCCGGCATTGCACTGGGCGAAGGGCAGCACCTCGCGCGGCGCCTGCAGCAGCTCCCAGGCAACGTCTGCACGCCGGAGTACTTGGCGCGCACGGCGCGCGACATCGGCAAGCGCCATCGCCTGCGCGTTACCGTTTTTGGCCGGCGGGACCTGAAGCGCATGAAGATGGAGTCGTTCCTCGCCGTCGCGGCCGGGACGCCGCAGGATCCCAAACTCATCGTCGTCGAGTATCGGGGCGGCCGTCGCGGCGACGCGCCCATCGCGCTCGTCGGCAAGGGACTCTGCTTCGACTCGGGCGGCATCTCCATCAAGCCAGCCCAGGGGATGGAGCTGATGAAGTACGACATGTCCGGCGCGGCCGGCGTGCTCGGCGCCATCGAGGCGATTGCGCGCATGAAACTGCGCGTCAACGTCGTCGGCCTCATCGGCAGCACCACCAACATGCCGTCAGGCACCTCGATGAACCCCGGCGATGTGGTCACCGCCTCGAATGGCGTGACGATCGAGATTCTCAACACCGACGCCGAAGGGCGGTTGGTGCTCGCCGATGTGCTGTCGTACAGCGCGCGCTTCAAGCCGGCGGCCATCGTTGACGCCGCCACGCTCACCGGCGCGTGCGTCATTGCGTTGGGCAACTCTGCCACTGGCGTGATGAGCAATGACGAGGCGCTGCAGAACGAGGTGCTCGCCGCGGCCCGGCGCGGCGGAGAGCCGGGGTGGCCGCTCCCGATGTGGGACGACTACCGCGAGTTGATCAAGGGCGACATCGCCGACATCAAGAACATCGGCGGACGCGGAGCGGGGACCATCACCGCCGGGCTCTTCCTGCGCGAGTTTGTCCCGCCCGGCGTGCCGTGGGTGCACCTCGACATTGCCGGCACGGCGTATTCCGAATCCGACCTCGTGGTGATTCCCAAGGGGCCCACGGGTGTGCCGGTACGTACCTTCGTCGAGTTTGTGCGAGGGAGGGCCCGCTGAACGGAGGCCGTCGCCTGAAGGGCCGCCTCCCGGCGGCCCTCATGCTGTTGTGGGGTTCCGCGCTCGCTTCGCAGGAGCCGACGCGGCCGGGCGTGCCCGAGCCCAAGCCAGCGGCGGTTCCCGCCATGCCCGCGGACAGCGCCGTGCGTCCACCGGCGGATACCGTCAAGGCGCCGCTCGCGCAAGCCGAACTTCCGGTGGAGGCCGGTGGACGGTGGCACTGGCGCGGCGAGGACCTGCGATCGGCGGGAGCCGCAACGCTTGCCGACCTGCTCGCGCGCGTGCCCGGCGCCACCGGCTTCCGCGCCAACTGGATCGCCGCGCCGCAGTTCGTGTCGTGGAACGGAGATGTCGGCCGGGTGCGGGTCTTCCAGGACGGTGTCGAACTCGACGCGATTGATCCACGCAACGGCTCCGTGCTCGATCTCGGGGTGATTCCGCTCTGGCAGCTGGAGGAGGTGAGCGTCGAGCGCGGCCCCGGCGAACTCCGCGTGCACCTGCGCTCGTGGCGCGTGGACCGCACCGTGCCGTTCACGCGCACCGACGTCACGACGGGAAGCGAGAACACCAACGTGTATCGCGGCTACTTCGGCAAGCGCCTGCGTAATGGCGGCGCCGTGCAGCTGGCGGCACAGCAGTTCAGCACCACCTCGCCCCGCACCGGGGGCGACGGTTCGTCGCTCCAGGTCTTCGGGCGGATCGGCTGGGCGTGGAAGCGATGGAGCGTTGACGGCACGTGGCGCAGGGACGGCCTCGACCGCGCCGCGGCCATCCGGTGGCCGCTGAATGGCGCGCTCACCAACGCAAACGGGATTGCGGCGTTCAAGGGATCGCTCGGGGCCGCCTTCGCGCGCGTTGCCTGGGGCGACCCCGACGCCAAGGGCGCGCCGTGGGTGCAGCTCATCGCCGCCACGCAGATGGTGGCCGAAAACAGCAAGGCCTCCGAGACCACTTCGTCAGGAAGCGCGAGGCCCGTGCCGAAGGACACCGTGGACAGCGCGTCGTCGCGTTCTCAGTATGTGCTCTCCACGGGCGCGTCACGATGGGGGCTGAACGCGAGCGCCACGGCGCGGCTTCGGGCATCGCACGGACGCACCGAGCTGTCGCCCGCGCTCCGGCTCGGGTACGACTGGCGCTTCGTTTCACTGGCAGCGTACGCGGAGTCGCGTGGCTCCGACTCGACGAACCGAATGGACGTGACCGCCCGCGCTGCGCCCTGGCGGTGGCTCGTCGTGTCCGGTGCGTACGGCCGCTACTCCCCGAAGTCAGAGGCTACAGGCGGGCCGTCGTTCACGGCTTCCCGCGTCGACGCCTCCACCACGCTGTTCGGCATCGCGCTGACGGGCGGCATGATCGCGCGCGGCCTCACGACAGTCGCCGCGCCTGTGGCGCTCGACCGAGGTCTCGCGCGCGTCGGCACGGGGGCGGTGAAGGGCGTCGCCTTTTCCGCGCGCGGCCCCGTCTATCGCGCGATTGGATTCGACGTCAGCGGAGTACGCTGGGAGAGTTCCGGGGCGTATCGGCCGCAGATGGAGGTGCACGGAAGCCTCGGGATCAGCACCAGTTGGCTGGGGCGCTTCCCGCGCGACAACTTCCACATTCTGGCTGCGGGAACGTATGACCACCGCACACCAATGTTCTTCCCGACCGCGGGCGGCCAGATTGGCCAAACGACTGGGCCCATTGATGTTATCGGCGCCCGGCTGGAGATCCGAATCGAAAGCGGCACGGTCTTCTTCCAGGCCGAGAACACGGTGGGGAAGGCGTACGAGACGGCTCCTGGCTACCTGATGCCGCGGCGACTGCAGTACTACGGGCTTCGCTGGTTCTTCTGGAACTAGCCGGCCATGCTGTCGGCCTCGCCGATCGCCTTGCCAAAGCCCCTGAGTGACAATAACTTACCCGGTTCTATATGATCCGCTCAATGACCGGGTTCGGTACGGCCGACGGGGTAGTGGGTTCTGCCCGCATCAGCGTCGAGCTTCGTACCGTCAACCACCGCTTCTTTAGCCCGAGCCTCAAGCTCCCGTCGGCGCTCAGCCGCTGGGAGAGTGAGGTCCGTGAGGCACTGCGCAAGCGGATCGCGCGAGGGCACGTCACCGTGTCGGCGCGCGTGGAGGGGACGGCCCTGCTGGGGGCCGCCATCGACGAGGCCCGCTTCGCGGCGTATGCCTCCCAGCTCAAGGCGCTGCGCGACGCCAACGCGCTCGGCGGCGAGGTGGACGTGGGGACGGTGCTGCGCCTCCCCGACGTCGTGCGCGCCGACGCCGACGACGAGATGCCGGAGGACGGCGCAGACGCCCTCGTGACCATCGTGGACGAAGCAGCCGTGGCGCTGACCACCATGCGCGAGCGCGAGGGCGCCCGTCTGGCGTCGGTCGTGCTTGACCGGCTCGCCATCGTGGACGCCGCAGTGGAACGGATCGCCGCCCGTGCGCCGGAACGGGTCCTCGCGCAACGTGACCGGCTGCTGGAGAACGTGGCCAAGCTCTCCAACGGGGTGACGCTTGACGAGCAGCGCCTCGCGCAGGAAATCGCCATCCTCGCCGACCGACTCGACGTCGGCGAGGAGATTGACCGTTTCCGCACGCACATCGCCGCCTTCGGCGAAACGCTGCGCAGCGGGACCCGCGAGGCGGTCGGCAAGCGGCTCGGCTTCCTGCTCCAGGAAATGCTGCGCGAGGCCAACACCACCGGCAGCAAGGCGAACGACGCCGAGATCCAGCGCGACGTCATTGCCGTCAAGGAAGAACTGGAACGCATCCGCGAACAGGTGGAGAACATCGAATGATCACGTTCCCCATCGTGCTCTCGGCGCCATCCGGCGCGGGCAAGACCACCATCTTCCGCCGGCTGATGGCGGAGCGCAGCGACATCGGCTACTCGGTGTCGTGCACGACGCGTCCGCCGCGCGCAGGCGAAGTGGACGGCGCGGATTACCACTTCCTGACGCCCGCCGAGTTCGAGCGGCGGCGGGCAGCCGGCAACTTCGCCGAGAGCGCCACGGTGCACGACCATGCTTACGGCACGCTCCGCAGCGAGGTGCAGAAGGTGTTAGCTGGCGGGAAACACGTGATCATGGACATTGACGTGCAGGGGGCGGCGCAGTTTGCGCGGGCCTTCCCGCAGTCGGTGCTTATCTTCATCATTCCGCCGTCCATCGATGTCCTGGTGGAACGGCTCACGCGGCGGGGCACAGAGAGCCGCGACGTCCTGCTGACGCGGCTGCGCAACGCGCAGGGCGAGTTGCATGAAATCGGCCGGTACCACTATGTGGTAGAGAACGACGACCTCGACCGCGCGGTGTCGCGCGTGTCGGCGATCGTGGATGCCGAGATGACGCGGCGCGAGCGTGCGCCGATGCTGGACGTTCAGGTGGCCGGGCTGATCGCCCGGCTCGAGCACGAAATCACGAATTACGTCTAACCCGGACAGGCGAACATGCGAGTCTTCACCCCGCTGGAAGTCACCACGCACGCGACCAACAAGTACCTCTCGGTGCTGGTCGCCGCGAAGTACGCGCGCGTCCTGAACGAGTTCCCGCGCATGGGCACGAAGCTGGGCGAGAAGAAGCTGACCACGCGGGCGCTCGAGGAACTCACCGGCGGGCGCATCGAGTACCGCGTGGTGCCGCGGCGCCGCGCCGAGTAACAGCGGCGGCGGAGCAACCGATGCGCCCCTTTGACGGGCGGCGCGTCCTCCTGGGTGTTACCGGGGGAATCGCGGCCTACAAGTCGGCGACGCTGGCGCGGGATCTGACCCTCGCCGGCGCCGAGGTGGACGTCGTGCTTACGCGCTCGGCGCGCGAGTTCGTGGGCGCCATCACGTTTGAGGCCCTCACTGGCCGGCCGGTGCACGACCAATTGGTCGCCGCCGGGCATGCGCTCGATCACATCCGGCTGCCGCGCGAGGCGAACGTCATTGTCGTGGCGCCGGCGACCGCCGATTTCATCGCGCGCGCTGCCGTCGGCCGCGCCGACGATCTCCTGGCCGCCTGCCTGCTCGCGGCGGGCAAGGCGCCGGTGCTGATCGTGCCCGCCATGAACGACCGCATGTGGGCCCACGTGCAGGTGCAGCAGAACGTCGCGCGTCTGCGCGAGATCGGATATCACGTGCTTGACCCCGAGACGGGGCTGCTGGCCAGCCGCGAGGAAGGGAGCGGCCCGGGACGCATGCCCGAGCCCTCCGCCATCCGGGCGCACATCGCGCGGCTCCTCGAACCGGCGTCACCGCTGACGGGCAGGCACATCGTGGTCTCCGCCGGACCCACGCGCGAGGCGCTCGACCCCGTGCGGTTCCTCAGCAACCGCTCCACCGGCAAGATGGGGGTGGCGCTGGCCGCCGCTGCGTGGCGGCGCGGTGCGATCGTGACGCTCGTCGCCGGCCCGCTCGGCGTCGAAGCGCCCACCGGGCCGCGACTGGTGTCGGTTGAGACCACGGAACAGATGGCCGACGCGGTGCGGCAGGCGCTCGCGACGGCGGACGCGCTCATCATGGCGGCTGCTCCCGCCGACTTCCGCGCGCGCGAGGTGGCCGGCCAGAAGATCAAGAAGGGCCGCGCGGCCCCGAGCCTCGCGCTCGAGCTCACGACCGACATCCTGATGTCCACGCGCGAGGCGCGCCGTCCGGGCTGCGTGGTGGTGGGGTTTGCCCTCGAGACGGAACAGCTCGACGCCGGCGCGAAGGCGAAGCTCGTGGCCAAGGGGCTGGATCTCGTCGTCGCCAACCGCGTGGAGGAAGGGGCGGGCTTCGGGGCCGACACCAACCGGGTGACGCTGCTCGGGCGTGACGGTGAACGCGAGGAGCTGCCGCTGCTGACCAAGGACGAAGTGGCGGACGCCGTCCTCGATCGCGTCGCCGGGCGCCTTGATGGACGCTAGGGAGCGCCTGCGGCGCTACCTCGAGCAGCGCCGTGACATGGGGGAGTCGGAGTTGGTGCTCGACACGCTCCCCGTGGACGACGTGCTGCGGCTGATCGGCGATGCGCGACCCTCGCCGGCCCCGGGCGCGCTGACGCCGCCCGCGAGGGATGCGGCGTCGGCCGGATCCGTGCGCAATGCCACGCCCGGCGGCGCCACGAATTGGCGCGACGCGCTCACGTCCATCGGCGCTGCGGCTCCCGCGGCAGCTTCGTCAACACCCGTGACGCCGCCGCCGATTCCCGGAACGGGGATCATCGTCGGTACCACCATGGGCGAGCTGGCCCCCGGGTCGCTCTCCGCGCTGGCCTCGCTCGACGACGTGGCTCGCCACATCGCCGGCTGCCGCAGCTGTTCGCTCCACCAGACGGCCAAGAACCACGTGCCGGGCGAGGGCAACCCCCATGCCGGGTTTGTCTGTGTCGGCGAGGCGCCGGGGCAGACCGAAGACGAGTTGGGGCGCCCGTTCGTGGGCCGCGCCGGCGACCTGCTGACGAAGATCCTCGAGGCCATCGCGTTCAAGCGCGAGGATGTCTTCATCTGCAACGTCCTCAAGCACCGGCCGCCGGGCAACCGGAATCCCGCCCCCGATGAAATCAAGGCGTGCAGCCCGTACCTGATGCGCCAGCTTGCCCTGCTCCAGCCGCGCGTGATTCTCGCGCTCGGCACATTTGCGTCGCAAACACTACTGCAGACCACGCAGCCGATCGGTAAGTTACGAGGCCTCATCCACCGCTTCCACGGTGTCCCCCTGATCGTCACGTACCATCCTGCCGCGCTCCTCCGGAATCCCGCCTGGAAGCGCCCGACTTGGGAAGATGTCCAGCTCGCCCGCCGAATTTTCGATTCCGCAGCCCAAGGCTGACCCGTTCAGGGACCGGCGTCCTCCGTATTCGGAGGACGCGGAGCAAGCCGTGCTCTCGGCCATGCTCCTCGACGCCGATGCCGTGTCGCGCGCGTCGGAGTTGGTGGACGAGACCATGTTCTACCGCGAGCCGCACCGGCGCATCTTCAAGGCGATGCTGTCGCTGCACCGCGAGAACTCCGTGGTCGACCCGCTCACGCTGTCGAATGAGCTCGACCGCACGGGCTCGCTCGCTGTGGTCGGCGGCAAGGACTACCTGGCGACGCTCATCGACATCGTGCCGACCACGGCCAATGTCGAGCATCACTGCAAGATCGTGCGCGAGAAGGCGCTGCGCCGCCGCCTCATCGAGGTGGCCACCGGCATCGTCACCGAGGCGTACGAGGGGCAGCAGCAGGCCCACGAGCTCGTGGACCTTGCCGAGCACAAGATCATGGAGGTGGGCAAGGATCGGGGCGCCGAGGGGTTCGTCCGCATCAAGAACCTGCTCTGGTCGGCGATGGAGCGCATCGACGTGCTGCGCGCGGCCGGCGGCGACATCATCGGCGTGCCGAGCGGCTTCGCCGATCTCGACAAGATGACGCTCGGCTTCCAGCGCTCCGACCTGATCGTCATCGCCTCCCGTCCGTCCATGGGCAAGACGGCGCTGGTGCTCAACATGGCGCAAAACGCGGCCATCGACCGCAACATTCCGGTTGCGGTCTTCTCCCTCGAAATGAGTAGAGAGCAGTTGTTGCTCCGTATGCTCGCTTCGGAGGGTCGCGTGGACGCGCAGCGCATTCGCAGTGGCAAGCTCACTCAGGACGACGACGCGCAGCTCGCGCGCGCTGCCGGATTCCTGGGCAATGCCCCCATCTGGGTGGATGATTCGCCCGGCCTCAGCATCTACGACATCCGATCCCGCGCCCGCCGCCTCAAGGCGACGGCCGACATCGGGCTCGTGGTGGTGGACTACTTGCAGCTCATCCAGCCGCCGCCCAACAGCGAGAACCGCACGCAGGAAATCTCGCAGATCTCGCGCGCGCTCAAGATGCTGGCCAAGGAACTCGACACGCCCGTCATTGCACTGTCGCAGCTCTCGCGCAGCGTGGAACAGCGCACCGACAAACGCCCGCTGCTCTCCGACCTGCGCGAGTCGGGCTCCATCGAGCAGGATGCGGACGTGGTGATGTTCATCTATCGCCCCGAGTATTACGAGGGGGCGTACGACGAGCAGGGCGTCGCCAAGACGATGAAGGACACGAACATCCCGCTCGATGGCCTCGCCGAGGTCATCATCTCCAAGCACCGCAACGGTCCCACGGGGATGGCGCGGCTGAACTTCCGCAAGCAGTTCACGCGGTTCGAGAACTACACGTCACGCCCGGTGGGCTGATGGCCGCCAAGGCCAGAACCAGCTACCGCTGCACGGAGTGCGGCGCCGACCACGCCAAGTGGCAGGGCAAGTGCGACGCCTGCGCGGCGTGGAATACGCTCGTGGAGGAGATCGTCGCTCGCCCTTCCGCCACGCGGAACGAACGCCGAGCGACCGGCTCCGCAGGCTTCGCACAGGGCGGCGCCGTGCTCGAGACGCCGCGCCTGCGCGAGATTGTCGGCACCGAGAGCCATCGCCTCCGCACGCAGCTCGCGGAGTTCGACTTCGTGCTGGGCGGCGGCGTGGTGCCCGGCTCGATGGTGCTCGTGGGTGGCGAGCCGGGCATCGGCAAGTCCACCATTCTGCTCCAGGTCGCGGCGCGCCTCGAAGCGGCCGGGCACCGCGCGCTCTACGTGAGCGGCGAGGAGTCGCCGCTGCAGGTGAAGCTGCGCGCCGACCGGCTGGGCGGCGGGTCGCTCGACGTGGCGCTGCTGGGCGAGACGAACCTCGAGACGATCCTCGCCACGGCGAATGCTCGACAGCCCTCAGTGCTGATGGTGGATTCAATCCAGACGGTCTTCACCAGCGATCTCGAAGGCGCCCCAGGCAATGTCGGGCAAGTGCGCGAGTGCGCGGCGCGGTTGATGCGCTTCGCCAAGGAGAGCGGCACGGCGGTGTTTGTCGTCGGTCACGTCACCAAGGGCGGCGGCATCGCGGGGCCCAAGACGCTCGAGCACATCGTGGACACGGTGCTCTACTTCGAGGGCGAGCAGTCGCTCGACCACCGCGTGCTGCGCGCGACGAAGAACCGGTTCGGCTCGGCCGACGAAATCGGCGTCTTCCGGATGACCACCGAAGGACTGATCCCGGTGGAGAATCCCAGCGCGCTCTTCCTCGGCGACCGCGCCGACGCCATCAGTTCAGGGAGCGCGGTGACCGCGCTGATCGAGGGATCGCGTCCCGTCCTGCTCGAGATCCAGGCCCTCGCGGCCAAGGCGGGCTATGGCACGCCGCAACGGGTGAGCACGGGCTTTGACGGGCGGCGGCTCGCGCTCCTGCTCGCGGTGCTCGACAAACGCGCCGGGCTGTCGTTCGCGCAGCTCGACGTCTTTCTGAACGTGGTCGGCGGTGTGCAGGCGGGGGAACCGGCCGCCGACCTTGCGGTGGCCGCCGCGCTCGCGTCGTCCGTTTACGACCGCGCCCTGCCGCGCGACGCCATCTTCGTGGGCGAGCTCGGATTGGGTGGCGAGATCCGCCCGGTGTCGCAAGTGGAGCGCCGGCTTGCCGAGGCCGCCAAGATGGGAATGCGCACGGCGTACGTGGCCACGCGAGGCCAGCCGCGGCGGGCGCCGAAGTCGCTCGAGGTCGTCGGCGTCGCCGACGTCACCGAGATGATGCGGGGGCTGTTCCGGTGAGCGCCCCCGACGTCGGCGTGGTGATCGTCGCGGCTGGTTCGTCGTTGCGCACCGGCGACGGCGAACTCAAGCAGTTCAAGTGGATTGCGGGAAAGCCCATGCTGCTGCATTCGCTGCAGCTCTTCCAGGCGCGCGCCGACGTGGCGATGGTCGTCTGCGTCGTGCCGCAGGCGCACGCCGGCGATCCGCCGCCGTGGATCTTCCAGAGCGACGGCGACCGGCTGCTCCTGTCGGTGGGCGGACGCACACGCGGTGAGAGTGTGCGCAACGGCCTCGCCGACCTGCCGTCGTCGTGCCGAATCGTCCTCGTGCACGATGCGGCGCGCCCGTTGGTTCCGATGGACGTCGTGGATCGGGTCGTCGAGGCGGTGCGTGCGGGAACCTCCGCCATCGCGGCGCTCCCCGTGGTGGACACGTTCAAGGAAGTGGCCGCGGACGGCCGCATCGCGCGCACGATTCCGCGTGAGGGGCTGTGGCGCGCCCAGACGCCGCAGGGCTTTCCGCGTGAGATCCTGCTTCGCGCGCATCGGGCGGCGATGGACGGCGACTACGACGCCACCGATGACGCCGCGCTGGTGGAGCAGATCGGCGAGCCCGTGGTCGTGGTGCGCGGAAGCGAACGCGCCATGAAGGTTACGGACGCGGGCGACTTCAGCCGCGCGGAGGCCATGCATGGGCTCGCCGACTGACCTGCGTCCCGTGCCCTTCTGGTCGCCGGCGGAGATTGATGCGACCATTCCGCGCGCCATCGCGCACGTGCAGGGCGGGGGATTGCTCGCGTATCCCACCGAGACGATCTACGGGTTCGGCGGCGCCATTGACACCGAAGCGGTGGGCGTGCTGGTGAAGCTCAAGCGCCGCCCGCCGGGAAAGCCCTTCCTGCTCCTCGTCTCGAGCAGTGCCATGATCGGCCGTCTCGGATTGCAGATGACGCACGCGTCGTCCATGCTTGCCGCGCGTTTCTGGCCTGGGCCGCTGACGCTCGTCCTGCGCGGCGCCGAGAAGCGCGTGCCGGACCGGCTGCGCGGGCCGGAAGGCGGGGTCGCGGTTCGCTGGACGTCGCATCCCGCGTTGCAGCGACTCATCGCCTCGCTGGGCGACCCGCTCACCTCGACGAGCGCCAATGTGCCGCGGCAGCCCGCCGCGCTCTCTGCAACCGAAGTCATCGCGAGCTTTCCACAGCAGGTGGCGTCGGGCATGCTGATGGTGCTCGATGGCGGCCGATTGGAGCCGTCAGCTCCGTCCACGGTGGTGGATTGCACCGGGCCGCATCTCCGCGTCATCCGCCCCGGGGCGCACTCCGCCGCGGAACTGCGCACCGTGGTCCCCGACCTGGTCGGCGATCAATGAGTCTTCGCGTGCTCTTCGTCTGCACGGGCAATACGTGCCGCAGCCCGCTCGCCGAGGCGATGGCCCGCGAGCTGGCGGCGGCGCGCGGCCTCGACGTGTTCTTCTCCAGTGCGGGCACGAGCGCGCCGCAGGGAGCGCCCGCGTCGGACTCATCCATCCTCGTTGGCCTTGAGCGACAGCTCGATCTTTCGGGGCATCGCGCGCGCGGGCTGACGCGCGATCTGGTGAGCGACGCGTCGTTGATTCTCGCCATGGCGCCGCATCACGTGGCGGCCGTGCAGGCGCTCGGCGGTGATGGCAAGGTCTTCCTGCTCGCCGACTACGCGACGCCGGTTGCCACGGGACGTGCCATTCAGGATCCGTTCGGCGCGGGACTCGGTGCGTATCGCCGCATGGCCGACGACCTCGACATCGAGATTCCGCGCGCCATCAACCGGCTCGCGGACGAATTGCGTACGGAGCGGTCGTCGTGAACCGCCTGCCGGGGCGCCTCGTGCTGATTGGGCACCCAGTGTCGCATTCGCTGTCGCCGACGTTCCAGAACGCCGCGCTGCGGAGCGCCGGATTGCCGTTGACGTACGAGGCATTCGACATTCCACCGTCCCGGCTTGCGGAAGCAGCTGAGCGCCTGCGGACGCTGGGCGCGTGCGGCAATGTCACCGCGCCGCACAAGGAAGCCTTCGCCGCGCTCTGCGGCACCGTGACGCCGATCGCCGAGCGCGTGGGTGCGGTGAACACCTTCTGGACCGACGATGGCGTCCTCGTCGGGGACAACACCGATGTGGGCGGTTTTGAGGAGGCGACGGCTCGGGCGTTCGGTGCGCAGCGCGAGTGGCGTCACTTGGCACTGATCGGTGCCGGCGGGGGCGCGGCGGCGGTGGCCGCGGCGGCCGAGCGCTGGAGCGGGTGCCGTGTCTCGCTCTGGTCGCGCGCCGCTGAGCGGTCGGCGCAGCTCGCCACGCGGTTCGCCGGAGTGCAGCGGGCCGAGTCGCTCGAGGCCGCCGTCGCGGGGGCGGACCTGGTGGTGAATGCCACCCCGCTCGGTCTTGGTCCGGAGGATGAGTTCCCGGTTCCAGTGCACCTCATTCCGGTGCACGCGTGCGTCTTCGATCTCGCCTACGTGCGCGCGGAGACGGCGTGGGTGCGCGCGTCGCGCGCAGCCGGTCGCCCTGCCGCCGATGGGCTTGGGATGCTGATTGCCCAGGGAGCGCTGGCCTTCGAGCGCTGGTTCGGCCAGGCGCCCGACCGCGAGGCGATGTGGGCTTCCGTGCGGGGCTGAGCCGCGACTGGCGGGCCGCGCTCGGCGGCGCGCTTGGCAGCGCGCTCGGCGGCGCGCTCGAACTCGCGGTGCCGCGCGCCTGCCTCGTGTGTAACGCCGGCATGGGCGCGCGCGATGCCGGCCTGGCATGCGGCGCCTGCTGGAGCCGGCTGCCATACCTGCCAAAGCCGTCGTGTGCGCGATGCGGACACCCGCGGCACCTCGCGCCGCCGGCCGGCCCCGGGTGCGCGGATGACTGCGCCGTGTGCCGTCAGCTCGAACCGCGCTGTTCGCGCGCGCGGTCGGTCTGCTGGGTGCCGCACCCGCACAGCACGCCGTTCCTCGCGGCGCTCAAGTACCAGGGCTGGTGGGGCATCGCCGATGCCATGGCGGAGCGCATGGTTCGACATGGGGCCGGATTGCTCGACGCCGTCGCGGCGCCCTGCTACATCCCGGTGCCGCTGGCGAGCGCCAGGCTGCGCGAGCGCGGCTACAACCAGAGTGCCTGCCTCGCACGCGCCCTTGCCCGGCGCACCGGCGGTACGGTGCTGGATGACGTGCTCGTGCGGGTTCGCGCAACCGACTCGCAGACGCAATTGACACCCGCTGAGCGGAGGGTGAACGTTCAGCACGCATTTGCCATTCGCGCGCAGCGCCGGGCCGCGATGAGCGGCCGGACGGTCGTGCTGGTGGACGATGTACTCACCACGGGCGCCACGCTCAATGCATGCGCCGTCGCACTGCTGGACGGCGGGGCGCCCGACATCAGGTACTGGACCTTCGGGCGGGCGCGCAGTGACGCCGACCGCCCCTGATCCCTACGGGAGCTTGAACGATGGCCATCAAGGTTGGCATCAATGGGTTCGGCCGCATCGGCCGGCAGGTACTGCGCGCCGCCAAGGAACAGGGCGCCGCGATTGACTTCGTCGCGGTGAACGACCTCACCGACACCAAGACGCTGGCGCACCTCTTCAAGCATGATTCCGTGCACGGCGCCTTTGAGGGCACGGTCTCGTACGACGAGAACTCGATCACGGTCAACGGCGACACGGTCCGCGTATTCAAGGAAAAGGACCCCGCCAACCTGCCGTGGAAGGACCTCGGCGTGGACATCGTACTTGAGAGCACCGGCAAGTTCACCGACGCGGCGGGCGCCGGGAAGCACATCGCCGGCGGCGCGAAGAAGGTGATCATCTCGGCGCCCGCGAAGAACGAGGACCTCACCATCGTGCTCGGCGTGAACCACGACAAGTATGACAACGCCAGGCACCACATCGTCTCCAACGCGTCATGCACCACCAATTGCCTCGTGCCGATGGTGAAGACCATCCGCGACGCGTTCGGCTTCAAGCATGCCTCGATGGTGACCATCCACTCGTACACCAACGACCAGAACATCCTCGACCTGCCGCACAAGGACCTGCGCCGCGCCCGCGCGGCCGCCCTGTCGATCATCCCGACGACGACCGGCGCCGCGAAGGCGACGGCACTCGTGATTCCCGAGGTGAAGGGGAAGATCGACGGCATCGCCATTCGGGTGCCCACGCCCGACGTCTCGCTGACCGAGCTCACCGTCGAGGTGGAGAAGGCCACGACCATCGCCGAGGTCAACGCGGCGTTCAAGGCCGCGGCCGACGGCGCCCTGAAGGGCATCCTGCAGTATGCCGAGGAGGAACTCGTCTCCATTGACTACGTCGGCAATCCGCACTCCTGCATCCTCGACTCCAAGTGCACCAACGTGATTGACGGCACGATGGTGAAGGTGTCGGGCTGGTACGACAACGAGTGGGGTTACTCGGTGCGCTGCGTCGACCTGCTGACATACATCGGCCAACGACTTTAGGACGCTCGCATGCACAAGCGCACAGTCGCCAGCCTGGCGCCGGCGGAGATGAAGGGGCGGCGCGCCCTCGTTCGCGTGGATTTCAACGTCCCGCTGGGCGAGGGCGGCACCGTAGCCGACGACACCCGCATTCGCGCCGCGCTACCCACGCTGCGACTACTCATCACGGGCGGCGCTCGCGTGGTGCTCTGCTCGCACCTCGGCCGCCCCAAGGGCGGTCCGGACCCGAAGTACTCGCTCGCTCCCGTAGCCAGGCGGCTCCAGGAGCTGCTGGGGAAACCGGTGGCGTTCTGTCCGTCTGTTGTCGGCGCCGACGCCGTGGCGGCCACACGCGCATTGACCGACGGCGGCGTGCTCCTCCTCGAAAACACGCGCTTCGAGAAGGGCGAGGAGAAGAACGACGCCGCGCTCGCCGCGGCGATGGCGACGCTCGGCGACTTCTATGTCAACGACGCGTTCGGGTCGGCGCATCGCGCGCACGCGAGCACCGAGGCCGTGGCGAAGCTGCTGCGGCCGGCGGTGGCGGGACTCCTGATGGAAAAGGAGCTCGAGTACCTCGGCAGCGCCCTCGACAAGCCCAAACGGCCGTTCGTGGCCATTCTCGGCGGCTCGAAGATCTCTGGCAAGATTGACGTTATTGAGGCCCTGCTGCCCAAGGTGGACGCGCTGCTCGTCGGCGGCGCGATGGCCTGCACTTTCTTTAAGGCGATGGGGCTCGAGACAGGCACCTCGCTAGTGGAGCCGGATCGCGTGGAAATGGCCGAGGCCCTGGTGGAACGCGCTGGGAGCGTCCTCATTCTGCCGCACGATGCGACGGTCGCTCCGTCAATCGCAGATGCGGCCAAGGCGCATGCGGTCAAGCGCGACGGCATTCCCGCGACCGAGGCGATGCTCGACATCGGCCCCGACACGGCGGCGTCGTATGCACGAGCGATCCTCAGCGCCAAGACGGTGGTGTGGAACGGGCCGATGGGTGTGTTCGAGACGCCGCCATTCGACCACGGCACGAATGTCGTTGCCCGTGCGATGGCTGATGCCACGGCGAGCGGGTGTGTTACAGTGGTGGGTGGCGGCGACAGCGCCGCGGCTGTGGAGGGCGCGGGTCTCGCCGCGAAGATGAGCCACGTCTCGACGGGCGGTGGCGCCTCCCTCGAATTCCTCGAGGGAAAGGTGCTTCCGGGCGTCGCGGCCCTGGACGACAAGTGATGAAGCAACGGATATTTGCCGCCAACTGGAAGATGAACCACGCGCCGGCCGACGCGACCGCGTTCATGCGCGCGTTTCTGGCCCACTTCGGCAAACGCCAGGACCGCAGCGTCATCTTCTTTCCCCCGGCGCTCTCGTTCGGCGCCGTGGTGGGCGCGCTCAAGGACCGGCCCGACATCCAATTGGGTGTGCAGAATATCTACTGGGAAGACAAGGGCGCGTTTACGGGCGAGAACTCCGCGACGATCGCGCGCGCGTCGGGTGCGAAGTACGTGCTCGTTGGCCACTCGGAGCGCCGTCACCTCTTTGGCGAGACGGACGACGAGGTCGGCAGAAAGGTGGCGTCGGCAACACGCGCCGGGCTGACTCCCATTGTGTGTGTGGGCGAGACGATCGCGCAGCGTGAGGCCGGCGAGACTGAGCACGTCGTGCTGCGGCAGTTGCGCGCCGCGCTCGGCACGGTCGGCAGCGCCGATGCGGGCAACGCCATCATCGCGTACGAGCCGGTGTGGGCAATCGGCACCGGCAGGACGGCAACGCCGGCCGACGCGAGCGCCGTGCACCAAGCCATCGGCGCCGAACTGCACCGCATCCTCGACAGCGGCAGCCTGGCGGTGCCCATCCTCTACGGGGGCTCGGTCAATCGCGGCAATGCGGCCGAGCTGCTTGCGGCACCAGAGGTGGATGGCTTGCTGGTAGGAGGCGCCAGTCTGGATGCCGAAGGATGGGCATCTATCGTCCTCACTTGATCTGCGGATCTAAGTCGCTTAGATTTCAAGGCTTACCTACGGAATCACTCCAGGACCTCGATGTTCTCAAGAATTCTCGTCATCCTGCTCATTATTGACAGCATCGTGCTCGTCACGGCCATCCTGCTTCAGGCCGGGAAAGGCGGCGGGTTGGCTGCCAGTTTCGGCGGGGCTTCGTCATCCAGCGATTCGCTGCTGGGAACGCGCCAGGCCGGCAACCTGCTGACCAAGGCCAGCTGGTGGGCCGGCGGCATTTTCATCTTCCTCGCGTTCGTTCTCCAGGTGGCGTCAACGCGCGGTCGTACGCCCACATCGGTGCTCGACCGGGCCGTGGCGGTTCCGCCGGCCGCCCCGTCGTCGCCCGCAGCCCCAGGCGGAGCAGCGCAGTCGGTGGTGCCACTTCAAACGGTGCCGGCGGCTCCGGTTCCGGCAACGCCGGCGCCGACCAAGCCCTGACGGCGCAGTGACCACGCTCCTCGACGAAAAGCCGGGGTTCCTCCTGCTCGAGGATGGAGCCCTTTTTCGTGGCCGACTTGCGACTCCCATCGGCGCCCCCTCCGTAGCCGAGGTCGTCTTCACGACGAACATGAGCGGCTATCAGGAGGTCTTCACAGACCCCTCGTTCCGCGGCCAGATCGTGGTGATGACTGCCCCGATGATCGGCAACTATGGAATAAACATCGAAGATCCGGAGTCGGCGTCTCCGCAGGTCAGCGGCATCGTCGTTCGGGAGCTGTCCGGCACCTTCTCGAACTGGCGCGCGTCTGGCAGTCTACTTGACTATTTGACCGGCGCACAAGTCCCTATCCTGACTGATGTTGACACACGCCGTCTCACGCGTCACTTGAGGACGGTTGGCGTACTGCGCGGCGTGATTGCCACGGGCGCCGAGGTGAGCAAGGAAGCGCTCGCCGCACTCGATGCCTGTCCCCCGATGGCCGGGCTCGATCTGGCATCGGTGGTCTCCACGGAGCGCCCGTACGAGTGGTGCGCAGGGACGAACGGGGCCCCGCACATCGCGGCGTTCGACTACGGAATCAAGCGCAACATCATGCGCTTGTTCCAGGAGCGCGGATGCCGCGTCACGGTGGTGCCGTCGAGAACCACGGCCGCTGAGGTCATGGCGCTTCATCCAGATGGCATCTTCCTTTCGAACGGCCCAGGCGATCCCGAGGCCGTGGAGTACGCACCCGCGATCATCAAGTCGCTTGCGGAACGCAAGATACCGATCTTCGGCATCTGCCTCGGCCACCAGTTGCTCGGACTCACCTTCGGCGGGCGCACGACGAAGCTGCCGTACGGCCATCGCGGCGGCAACCATCCGGTGAAGGACCTCGCGTCGGGGCGGGTTCTCATCACGTCGCAGAACCACGGCTTCGCGGTGGAGGGAGGCGCGGACGGCATTCCTGGCGCGCCGGACCTCGAAGTAACCCACGTGAATCTGAATGACGGCACCGTCGAGGGTTTAAAGCACAAGTCGTTGCCAATCTTCGCGGTGCAGTATCACCCGGAGGCGGCGCCCGGGCCGCACGACGCGAGAGCGCTCTTCGACGACTTCATGCAGGCGGTTGGCGCGTAACCGAAGCCCCTCATTTGCGTTAGCTTCGAGGCCCGGTTTCGCTCGGAAAGAGCGCGCCGGGCTTCTTCGTGCTTGACAGCAAAGGCGTAACATCCTACGTTTTCGTCAGTTACGGCATTCTCGAGCCCCATCCGAGGAAGGAAATGACCAAAGCTGATCTCGTCGAGCGAGTAACTGAGGCGATCGAGCGGACCTCCGGCCCGATGATTTCGAAGAAGGACTGCGCCCGAGTGGTGGACGCTTTCTTGGACGCCATCAAGGATGCGCTCAAGGAACAGCGCAATATCGAGGTGCGCGGATTCGGCACATTCAAGATCCGACAGCGCAAGACACGCATGGCGCGTAATCCGCGCACCGGCGCCCCTGTTGAGGTGTCGGCGCGACCGGTGCCCGTCTTCAAGCCGTCCAAGGAGCTTCGCGCGATGGTCGCGGGAGTAGATGAGTCGGAGCTTTCGGACGACTGACGGGCGAGTCAACAGGCATACGGCTCCGGGATGCT
Source organism: uncultured Gemmatimonadota bacterium (assembly GCA_947085385.1). GTDB lineage: Bacteria > Gemmatimonadota > Gemmatimonadetes > Gemmatimonadales > Gemmatimonadaceae > PNKL01. The sequence continues at coordinate 204,985 of CAMTWA010000006.1, forward strand.
CGCCACGCTCCCGGGGCCTTCTTGTTAGCTTGCGACCATGCAGCTTGACGTCCTTCTCTTCGCTTCGTACGCCGATGCCGCTGGCGCGTCGAGCGTGCGTGTGTCGGTGTCGGACGCCGCGCGCGTAGAGGATGTGGTGCAAGCGGTGCGCGCTGCCGCTCCCGCGATTCCACTTCCCGCGCGGCCGCTCGTGGCGGTCAACCACCGGTACGCCGCTGCGGACGCCGTGGTGGCACCCACGGACGAAGTGGCGCTGATTCCTCCGGTGGCGGGCGGCTGATGCGTACGGCGCTGGTGAGCGCGCCCATTGACATCGGCGCGATTGCTGCCGAGGTGGCGTCGCCGGCCAATGGCGCGTTGTCGCTCTTCGTCGGCACGGTGCGCAACGTCCACGATGGACGCTCGGTGGATGGTATTGAGTACAATGCCTACGCGCCGATGGCGGAGTGCGAGATGGCGGCGATCGCGCGCGAAGCAGGCGAGCGCTTTGGCACCAGGCACATCGTCATCGAGCATCGCACGGGCTACCTGGCGTTGGGTGAGGCGAGCGTGGCCATCGCGGTGGCACATCCGCGTCGCGCCAACGCCCTGGACGCGACGCGCTGGATCATCGAGGCGCTCAAGGCGCGCGTCCCGATCTGGAAGCTCGAGCACTACGCCGACGGCACGCGCCAATGGGTGGAGCACGGGGCAGGGCGGCGGAGTGCGAGCGGCCACACCGCTGAACCGGGCCGGCCCGGTGCGTGATCAATTCGGCCGCAGCATCGAGTACCTGCGCATCTCTGTCACCGACCGCTGCAACTTCCGGTGCATCTACTGCATGCCGGTGCGCGGCATCGAGTGGCTGCCCAAGCAGCAGATCCTCTCGTACGAGGAGATCACCGAAGTGGTGCGGCAGCTCGCGCCGCTCGGGTTGCGCCGGCTGCGCATCACGGGGGGCGAACCCACGGTGCGCCCCGAACTTCCGTCGCTCATCCGCATGCTGCGCGCCATTCCCGGCATCGAGGACATCGCGCTCTCGACGAACGGTGTGAAGCTACCACAGATGGCGTCGGCGCTGCGCGAGGCGGGATTGGACCGGGTCAACATGAGCTCCGATTCGCTCCGTCCTTCGCGCATCGCTGAGATCGCCCGTCGCGCCCTGTCATTCGACCCCATTGCGGCGGCAACGGCTGCCACCGAGGCGGGGCTCGATCCGGTGAAGATCAACGTCGTCGTGATCCGCGGCGCGAACGATGACGAGATTGAGGACTTCGCGGAGCTCACGGTTGCTCGTCCCTGGCACGTACGCTTCATCGAGCTCATGCCGGTGGGCGACCTGGCGGGGACGGAGTTCGAGCGCATGGTGCCGAGCGATGAACTACTCGGGCGCATCGCGTCGCGGTTCGGGCCGCTCGAATCGTCGACAGGCCCGGCGCGAGGCAATGGCCCAGCTCGCTACCAGCGCATTCCGGGCGCCGCGGGGACGATCGGCGTCATCACGCCCTTGTCCCACACCTACTGCGACAGCTGCAACCGCGTGCGGCTCACCGCTGACGGACGCCTGCGCACATGCCTGTACGGCGACCACGAGGTGAACCTGCGCGATCCGCTGCGCGCCGGCGAGGCGCTGCGGCCGCTCTTTGAGTGCGCCCTCGCCGAGAAGCCGCGCGAACACGAGCTGCTCAAACTGCGCGTCGGTGGGTTGAAGGCGCTCAGCGAGGTCGGCGGGTAAGGGTTGCCAATCGCGATCGTCGCGCAATTGGAGTCGGAGTTGCGGGAGTCGTCGCGTTTGCATCCGCGCGCACAAGACGTAAATTCCCCGTGTTCCGACAGTCCCGTTGCGTACTCTCTTTCCTACCATTCTCATGGTCAACAAGATCACCGTGGTCGGGGCCGGCAACGTCGGCGCCACGACCGCCCAGCGCATCGCCGAGAAGGAACTCGCCCATTCCGTCGTGATGGTGGACATCGCCGACGGCATTCCGCAGGGGAAGGGACTCGACCAGTGGGAATCGGCGCCCATTGAGCTCTTCGACTCCCGCGTCATCGGCACCACCGGGTACGAGGCCACCGCCGGCTCCGACATCGTCGTCATCACTGCCGGCATTCCGCGCAAGCCGGGGATGTCGCGCGACGACCTGCTCAACACCAACGCCGGCATCGTGGGCTCCGTCGCGGCTGAAGTGGCGAAGACGTCGCCCAACGCCATCCTCATCGTCGTGTCGAATCCGCTCGACGTGATGTGCTACGTCGCGATGAAGGTCTCCGGGTTCCCGCGCGAGCGCGTGATCGGGATGGCCGGGATCCTCGACACGGCCCGTTTCCGGTCGTTCATCGCCGAGGCGCTCGACGTCTCGGTGCGCGACATCCAGGCGATGGTGCTTGGCGGCCACGGCGACACGATGGTGCCGCTCATCAGCTACACGAGCATCAGCGGCATCCCGATTCGCCAGTTCATGACGGACGAGCAGCTTGCCCCGCTCGTGGACCGCGCGCGCAACGGCGGCGCCGAGATCGTGAAGTTCCTCAAGACCGGCTCGGCGTACTATGCGCCGTCGTCGGGCGCGGTGCAGATGGTCGAGGCGATCGTCAACGACCAGAAGCGGATCCTGCCGTGCTCGGCGTGGCTCGAGGGCGAGTACGGGATGAAGGGGCTCTTCCTCGGCGTGCCGTGCAAGCTCGGCCGCAAGGGACTCGTGAAGATCGTCGAGATCGAGCTGTCCGCGGACGAGAAGGCAGCGCTGGCCAAGAGCGCGGACGCCGTGCGCGAGCCGATGAGCGTCGTGAAGTTGTAGGGTGATGGAACGGGGTCGGCCGAGCGCCGGCCCCGTGCTGTATCTAGGTCAACGAGCAGCGGTGAACGGCGGGATTCTCGTCGCCTGGGCCGTGTTCGCTCCCAACCTCTGGAACATGCTCAAGTTCTGGGACTCCTCGGTCGGCAAAAAGGTGGTGATGGGACTCACGGGACTCGTCCTCGTGGGCTTCGTCATCGGCCATATGGCAGGTAACTTGCAGGTCTTCATGGGACCGGAGCGCTACAATGCCTACGCGCGGTTCCTCCAGGAAGACATCATCGAGATCACGTGGGCGGTGCGTGTCGCGCTGCTCCTGGCCGTGGTGCTGCACACCCTCTCCGCGTACCAGTTGACGATGCGCAACTGGGCCGCCCGCCCGGTGGACTACGCCGTGCGCGACGCGCAGGTAAGCACGTATGCGTCGCGCACGCTGCGCTGGGGAGGCGTCTTCCTGTTCCTCTTCCTCGTGCTGCACATCGGCCAGTTCACGCTGGGCTGGAAGTGGCTGCTGCCGGAGTATTCGAAGGGCGGGGCGTATGGGAACGTGGTGCTGGCGTTCGGGCGTCCACTGTGGGTGGTGTTTTACCTGGTGGCCATGTTCTTCCTGCTCTTGCACCTGTTCCATGGCACGTGGGCGGTGCTCCGCACGCTGGGTGTGGCCAAGAACGCCGCCGAGCCGCTGCAGCGGCGCCTGCCGCTCATCATCGCCCTCGTCGTGACCGTGGGCTTCAGTCTTGTGCCGCTGGGCGTCGCCCTCGGCATCGTGCGCTGAGGCGGAGACCCATATGAAACTCGATTCCAAGATCCCGTCCGGCCCGATCGCCGAGAAGTGGGACAAGCACCGCTTCGAGATGAAGCTGGTGAACCCGGCGAACAAGCGGAAATACCACGTGATCGTGGTCGGCAGCGGCCTGGCGGGCGCAAGCGCCGCCGCATCAATGAGCGAGCTCGGGTACAACGTCAGCTGCTTCGCCTTCCAGGACTCGCCGCGTCGCGCGCACTCCATTGCGGCGCAGGGCGGCATCAACGGGGCCAAGAACTACCGCAACGACGGCGACAGCATCCAACGGTTGTTCTACGACACAGTAAAGGGCGGTGACTTCCGGGCGCGCGAGGCCAACGTCTATCGCCTCGCCCAGGTGTCGGTGGACATCATTGACCAGTGTGTGGCGCAGGGCGTGCCGTTTGCGCGCGAATATGGCGGCCTGCTGGCGAACCGCTCGTTTGGCGGCGCGCAGGTCAGCCGCACCTTCTATGCCCGCGGCCAGACCGGCCAGCAGCTCCTGCTCGGGGCCTATCAGGCACTCGAGAAGGAGATTGCCCGCGGCGGCGTGACGATGTACAACCGCCACGAAATGCTCGAACTCGTGACCATCAATGGCGTCGCGCGCGGCATCATCACGCGCAACCTCATCACGGGCGCGGTGGAAGCGCACGTCGCCGACGCGGTGGTGCTGGGCACCGGCGGATACGGCAACGTCTTCTATCTGAGCACCAACGCGCAGGGCTGCAACGCCACGGCGATCCATCGCGCCTACAAGAAGGGGGCGGCGTTCGCCAACCCGTGCTACACGCAGATTCACCCGACGTGCATTCCGGTGGCGGGCGAGCACCAGAGCAAGCTGACGCTGATGTCTGAGTCGTTGCGCAACGACGGACGCGTCTGGGTGCCCAAGCGGCGCGAAGACACCGCCAAGAAGCCCGGTGAGATTCCCGAGGAAGACCGCGACTACTTCCTGGAACGCAAGTATCCGAGTTACGGCAACCTGGCGCCGCGCGACATCGCCAGCCGCGCCGCCAAGGAAGCCTGCGACGACGGCCGCGGCGTGGGGCCGGGCGGGCGCGGCGTGTACCTCGACTTCGCCGATTCCATCAAGCGGCTGGGCGCTACGGAAATCTCGGAGCGCTACGGTAACCTGTTCGAGATGTACCAGCGCATCACCGATGAGGACCCGTACTCGGCGCCGATGCGCATCTACCCCGCCTCGCACTACACCATGGGCGGGCTCTGGGTGGACTACAACCTGATGAGCACCATTCCGGGCCTGCACGTTATCGGCGAAGCCAACTTCAGCGACCACGGCGCAAACCGGCTGGGCGCCAGCGCGCTGATGCAGGGGCTGGCTGACGGGTACTTCGTGCTCCCGTACACGATCGGGCACTACCTGGCGTCGAGCACCTTCGAGAAGGTCACCACCGAGCACCCCGAGTTCCGCGCCGCGCTCGAGTCGGTGCAGCAGCGCACGGCGCGGCTGCTCGGCATCAAGGGCAAGCGCACGGCCGATTCGTTTCACCGCGCGCTCGGCAAGATCATGTGGGAGCACTGCGGCATGGCGCGCAACGAAGCCGGTCTCAAGCAGGCATTGCGGGAGATCCCCGTACTGCGCGAGGAGTTCTGGAAGAACCTGACCGTCCCCGGCACCGGCGACTCACTGAACCAGCAGCTCGAAAAGGCTGGCCGTGTGGCCGACTTCCTGGAGTTCGGCGAACTGATGTGCCTCGACGCACTGCACCGCGAGGAGTCGTGCGGCGGGCACTTCCGCGAGGAGTACCAGGAGGCCGGAGAAGCCAAGCGCAACGACGACGCGTTCTGCTACGTGGCGGCGTGGGAGTATGCCGGCGAGCAGGCCGCGCCAGTGCTCAACAAGGAACCGCTCGAGTTCGAGAGCGTGCATCTCGCCACCCGCAGCTACAAGTGAGTGACTGACGAATGTCTGGAACCATGAAGATCTCGCTCAGGGTGTGGCGGCAGTCGGGCCCCTCGGCTCCCGGCACGTTCGAGGAGTACACGGCGCGCGACGTCAGCCCCGAAAGCTCGTTCCTCGAGATGCTCGACGTCGTCAACGAGACGCTGGTGCTCGAGGGCAAGGAACCCATCGCGTTCGATCATGACTGCCGCGAGGGGATCTGCGGCATGTGCGGCATGATGATCAACGGCGTGCCCCATGGGCCGAGCAAGCTGACGACGACCTGCCAGCTGCACATGCGCTCGTTCACGGATGGCGACACGATCACGCTCGAGCCGTGGCGCGCCAAGGCCTTCCCGGTGCTCCGCGACCTCATCGTGGATCGCACGCCGCTCGACCGCATCATCCAGGCGGGTGGGTTCATTTCGGTCGCCACGGGCTCACCGCAGGACGCGAACGCGCTGCCCATTGGCAAGCAGGACGCGGACGAAGCGATGGACGCCGCGGCCTGCATCGGCTGCGGCGCGTGCGTCGCGGCCTGCCCCAACGCCTCGGTGTCGCTGTTCACGGCGGCCAAGATCGGGCATCTCGGGCTGCTGCCGCAGGGCCAACCGGAGCGCTACCGCCGCGCGCTCAGCATGGTGGCGCAGATGGATCTCGAGGGATTCGGCGGGTGCACACTGTTTGGCGAGTGCATGGCGGCCTGTCCCAAGGGGATCAGCATCGACTTCATCAAGCGGATGAACGGCGACTACATCTGGGGTGCGGTGACGGAGCGGCCGGAGAAGGCGGTGCTTGGCTCGGGCTAAGGCGCGGCACCGCACGGATACGCAACGAGGCGCAAGCGGGCACGAGTATGCTGAAGGGGGCGCGGTGGACTTACTTGTCCGCCGAGCCCCCTTTCCTCCGGTACGTCAGCGCCGTGGCTTCAACTACTCGACTGCACGGGTGCAGGGAGCTTTCCCGTCCGGACGAGGCTCTCAGCTTGCGGCAAACCGATCACTGACCTTGTTGTACACCCAGGCCAAGAGCGCCCCGCAGACCGCGCCGTCGAACATCGCGTACAGAGTGCCAATGGCGGCTTTCCGCAGGCCGTTGGGATTGAACCCAGGGTAGATCGACGCAGCGAGGTTCAGGAAATCGGTGCCGTACTCCGGCGAGAAGCGATTGACCACGGCGACGAAGAGGAAAAACGCGCCATACAGCACAGCGAACGTGATTGCGAGCACCTTCACGTTGAGCTTCATGGATCCCCCGCTGAAAGAGGTGTTGCCGGAGGTGCTGCCGCAAACGGGAGTGGCGCCATTCGTCTGCCGCGGCACGCGTGGACTTCCAGACTGCCCTTCCGCTGCTCCTCGAACAGCTACGAACTTCCCTCGACCTCCCGGCATCCGCAAGGGCTGATGCAATGGGTCCACCGCTGGCGGTGCGGGGTGAAAGGCGGCACTATCAGGCCGCGGTCAGCGCCTTGGCGCCGGGCGCCGGTTCCCACTGTATCGGAGTTAGTCTCATGCGTTCACGTCGCTTTCACCTCACGTTGCTCGCCCTGTCGCTGCTCGTGCCGTTGGCCACCCGGGCTCAGCAAGGCGGAATCCCCATCGAGCAGCTGATGTCGGCCCCCTATCCGGGCGGGTTGTCTGCGGCGCCGAGCGGTGGGCTGGTCGCGTGGGTACTCAATGATCGGGGAGTGCGCAACATCTGGGTGGCCGCTCCGCCCGAGTATCGGGGCCGCAGGCTCACCGCGTACACGCAGGCGGACGGCCAGGACCTTGGCGGGATCGTCTGGTCGCGTGACGCCAAGACGATCTTCTTTACGCGAGGGCAGGGTCCCAATCGCGCCGGCGAAAGCCCCAATCCCACCAGTGACCCAGCGGGCGCGGAGATTGCGCTTTGGCGGATCCCGGTGGCCGGCGGCGCTCCGGCGCGCGTGGGGCCAGCCAGTTCGCTGACGATCTCGCCCGACGGCGGCACCATGGCATTCGTGCGCCGTGGCGCCATCTGGACCGGGCCGGTGGACGAGAGTGCGCCGGCCGCGCAGGTGGCGACGGTGCGGGGCAGCATCGGCTCGCTGTCGTGGTCGCCCGAGGGCGGTCGCCTGCTCTTCGTGAGCAACCGGGGCACGCATGCCTTCATCGGCATTCTCGATCTCGCGGCCAAGTCCGTCCAGTGGATGGCGCCGACCGTAGACACCGATGAGAACCCCGCTTGGTCACCGGACGGCCGGCAGGTGGCGTTCCGCCGCACGCCGGCGGCGTCGTGGCACATGATGTTCACGCCGGAACGCCGCGGTGAGCCGTGGTCGGTCGTCGTCGCTGACGCCAACACAGGCAAGGGGAGGACGGTCTTCCGCGCCGACACCGGGCGTGGCTCCGTCTTCCGCAACATCGTGGGGCCGCAGCTCACCTGGGCCGCCGGCGACCGGCTGGTGTTTCCGTGGGAGAAGACGGGATGGACGTCGCTCTACTCGGTCTCCGTGAATGGCGGAGCGCCCGTTCTGCTCACGCCGGGTGAGTTCGAGGTGGAGTACGTGACGTTCACGCCCGACCGGCGCGAGGTCATCTACAATTCCAACCAGGGCGACATCGACCGCCGCGACATCTGGCGCGTGAGCGTGGTCGGCGGGCCGCCGAAGGCCGTGACGTCGGGGGCTGACATCGAGTGGCAGCCGGCCGTTACCAGCGACGGCGGCGCGATTGCGTTCGTGAAGTCCGGCACGCGCCGCCCAGCGCACGCGGTGGTCCAGGTGGGCAGTGCGGCGCCGCGGGAACTCGCGCCAGGCAGCATTCCGGCCGATTTTCCGGAACGGGCGATGGTGGACCCGCAGCCGGTGGTGATCACGTCAACCGACGGGCTCAAGTTCCACGCCCAGCTCTTCCTTCCGGCGGGCGCCAAGCCGGGCGACGCGCGCCCGGCCGCGATCTTCATGCACGGCGGCTCACGCCGGCAGATGCTGCTGGGCTGGAATTACTCCAGCTACTACGCCAACGCATACGCCTTCAACCAGCACCTCGCGAGCAAGGGTTACGTGGTGCTGTCGATCAACTACCGCAGCGGCATCGGCTACGGCATGGAGTTCCGTGAGGCGCTCAACTACGGCGCGGCGGGGGGCAGCGAGTTCATGGACGTGCAGGCGGCGGGGCTCTACCTCGCAGCGCGTCCTGACGTGGACCCGAAGCGCATCGCCCTGTGGGGCGGATCGTACGGCGGCTACCTCACCGCCATGGGCCTGTCACGCGCGTCCGACCTGTTCGCCGCCGGCGTTGACTTTCACGGCGTACACGACTGGAACGTCGGCATCGCGACCTTCTACCCCGCGTACAACCCGCTGGAAAACCCCGAGCGCACGCGCGTGGCCTTCAACGCGTCGCCGATGTCTTCCGTGAGCGGCTGGCGGTCGCCGGTGCTCGTGATTCATGGCGACGATGACCGCAACGTGCGATTCATCGAGACGGTGACGCTGGTGGAGGCGCTGCGCGCTCGCAACGTCGAGGTGGAGCAGCTCGTCTTCCCGGACGAGATCCATGGGTTCCTTCGCTGGGATCGCTGGGTGGACGCGTACAAGGCCTCGGCGGAGTTCCTGGATCGGCGGTTGGGAGGTAACAAACGGTAAGCAGGCGGGGTATTTCAGGGCATGGACCGATTTGCCAGAGGCATCGTGTACCACCTGCGCGCATCTGCAGCCGTTGCAGCCGTTGCGGCCCTGACGGCTGCAACTGCCTGCAGCACGTCGCCCACTGAGGGGCAGCCTTCCAATGCGCCCACCGCGCTGACCGCGCTTCCCCGTGCGCTCACCGCCAGCGAGATCAAGGTGCGCGACGCCGCGAATGCCTTCGCGTTCGCCCTGTGGAGCAGGATCAACACCGCCCAGCGCGACACCAACGTCTTCGTCTCGCCGCTCAGCGCCTCGTTCGCGTTGGGGATGACGCTCAACGGCGCTGCCGGCCAGACCGCAGACCAGATGCGCGTGGCACTTCAGTTCGGCGCCGCCACGTTCCCCGAGATCAACGCCGGTTACAAGTCGCTCGTCGCGCTGCTCACGTCACTGGACCCCGGCGTGCAGATGCAGATCGCGAACTCCATCTGGTACCGGCAGGAGTTCCCGTTCCGGCAGGCGTTCTTCGACACCACCAAGGCGTATTTCGACGCCACGGTGCGCGGCCTGAACTTCACTGACCGCGCGGCGTCGCTGTCGGCCATCAACGGCTGGGTCAACACCGCGACAGCGGGCAGGATCCCGACGGTGCTCGATGACATCAAGTCGCATCAGGTGATGTTCCTGATCAACGCCATCTACTTCAAGGGGAGCTGGCGGTTGAAATTCGATCGGGCGCTGACCATGCCGGCGACCTTCCACTCCGCGGTCGGCGCATCGCAGCCGATGCAGTTGATGTACCGCCTGGATTCACTGTCATACACCGAGTCGGCGACGTACCAAGCCGCGGACCTGCCGTACGGCAACACGGCGTTCACCATGACCGTGCTGCTGCCGAAACCGGGCACCGATGTGGAGTCGCTGGCGGCGTCGCTGACTCCGGTGGCGTGGCAGACGCTGACGTCGAGCTTCCGGACGCAGAAGGTCGAGTTCTACCTGCCCAGGCTGACGCTCAGGTACGAGCGCCGTCTCAACGGCGACCTGCAGGCGCTCGGCATGATCGTCCCGTTCGTGCCCGACGGGGCGGACTTCACGGGCATGGCGGCGGCTCCTGTCGGCAATCAGCTCTACATCGACTTCGTGAAGCAGAACACGTTCGTGGATGTCAACGAGGAGGGGACCGAGGCGGCGGCTGTGACCACTGTCGGTATCGGGGCGACCTCGATGCCAGTCTACCCCGTGATGCGCGTGGACCGTCCGTACCTGTTCGTGCTACGGGAGCGGCTTACGGGAACGGTGCTGTTCATGGGGAAGATCGTGCGGATGCCGAACTGAGGGACGGGCCGTAGCGGAACACGAAGGGCTCGTCGAGTCGGCGAGCCCTTCGTGTTCTTCCGCGCTCTTCGCCTTTCGTGATGTCAGGAATCGCTAGCCCGGAAATCTCACGAGCGGGATTGTTAACAGCGGGCCCGAGTGGTATAAGGTGTTTGTCGAGAACGACCTACACACCACTCAGAACCCGCTGTTATGACTACAGAGTGTACGGCAGGGACGCTGCCGTTTCAAGC
>CAMTWA010000007.1:0-151027 GCA_947085385.1 uncultured Gemmatimonadota bacterium
CCGCGCGGGGTTTTCCCCCCAGCGGGCAGGCGCAGCATGGCGGCGCTGCGACGCATCGTGCTCGATGAACTGTTCACCCAGGTCCTCGACGGGCTGGTTCGCGCCAGAGCGCCTGCAATCTATCTAACAAAGTAGTATTAGTGGTGTGTCCCGGAAGTTCTGGACATATGCCGCGATCGCCAACGACTTGGGTGACAAGCAGTTACGGTGCGACAGAAACGCTGGGAATCAACGGGACACAACACTAGAACCTACTTCGCCACATTTCTTCGGTCGCGGATGGTATCGCGCATACGCGCCATCAGCACCCCAACGGCTGTCGCCGGATGTGGCTCTATGACGACTTCATGCGGTCGCGGGCGGGTGACGGGCTCACTCGCCGAGGCCTAGCGTAGAAATCAGCGGGCACCGCACGCGCCCAGACGTCGCCGCGCATCGGCGGACCAGTTGCGCAAGCGCCGTCTCCATACGCCGGAGATCCGCGAGCTTGGCGCGGACGTCCGTCAGCTTGTGTTCCGCCGCAGCGCGCGCCTCGTCGCAGTGCGTGCCGTCCTCGAGCCGCAGAAGCCCGGCGACCTCGTCGAGGCTGAAGCCGAGGCGTTGCGCCGACTTCACGAACCGTACGCGCGCGACGTCCGCCGCTCCGTAGTGCCGGATCCGTCCGTAGCTCCGATGCGGCTCAGCCAGGAGTCCCTTCCGCTGATAGAACCGTATCGTTTCGACGTGCACGCCAGCCGATGCGGCGAGGCCGCCAATGGTCAGATCGACCCGGCCCGGATCACTCACCCTTGACTCCGTAGTTAGGTACGGATGTAGACTACGGGACATGCGCACCGAACACAACAACGAGCCGCTGGCGGATCCCGGGAAGGGTCGCGCCGCGCTGGCCGTCGGCGGCATTGCGGCGATCCTCGCCTCGGCCTGCTGCCTCGGACCCTTGGTGTTGCTCGCGCTGGGTGTCAGCGGCGCCTGGATCGGCAGTCTCACCGTGCTGGAGCGGTATCGCCCCATCTTCATCGGCGCTGCGCTCGTGGCGTTGTACGTCGCCCACCGTCGCATCTTCCGACCGGCAGAGAACTGTTCGCCGGGTGAGATCTGCGCGGTGCCGACGGTACGGAAATCCTACAAGCTCCTGTTCTGGATCATCGCGGGACTACTCGGCGTCGCCCTGGTCTTCCCGCTCGTTGCCCCCCTCTTCTACTGACGGGACTCTCCATGCGCCTCCTGCTCTCCATCGCCGCCGCCCTGTCGTTCCTGGCCGCCCCCGCTCCCGCCTCGGCCGCGCCCAGGACGGTGACGCTCTCCGTGCCCGGGATGACCTGTGCGGCCTGTCCGATCACGATCAAGAAGGCGCTACTGAAGATCGCCGGCGTGCGCAAGGTAGAGGTAAGCTACGAGAAGCTCGAGGCGGTCGTGACGTTCGACGACGCGAAGACGACCGCGGACGCATTGACGAACGCGACGAAGCGCGCCGGCTACCCCTCCAGCGAAAAGGGTAAGGCACCGTGACCAGCGCCGCGCCGCTCACCAGACGCTCGGTCGCTCCTCGCGGGGGCACCTCCGCGCCGCGGATCGCGGTGATCGGTAGCGGCGGCGGCGCCATGGCGGCGGCCCTCAAGGCGACCGAACTCGGCGCCTCGGTCACGCTGGTCGAGCGGGGGGTGATTGGCGGGACCTGCGTGAACGTGGGCTGCGTGCCGTCCAAGATCCTCATTCAGGCAGCGCACGTCGCCCACGTCAGACGCGGCAGCCCTTTTGATGCCGGGATCTCGGCGACACCTGTGATCGTTGACCGGCCGAAACTGACGGCGCAGCAGCAACAGCGCGTGGCGGAACTGCGCACCGCCAAGTACGAAGGCATCCTCGCCGGCATCCCGTCGATCACCGTAGTGCACGGTGAGGCCCGGTTTCGCGATGCGCGCTCGCTCACGGTAACGCTGCCGGACGACGAGGAGCGCGTGCTGCCGTTCGACCGGTGCCTCGTCGCGACTGGTGCGACCGCGACGGTGCCTGGAATCCCGGGTCTTGCGGACACCCCGTATTGGACGTCCACCGAGGCGTTGGCGAGCGATCTGCTGCCGCGACGCCTCGCCGTGCTGGGTTCGTCTGTGGTCGCCGTGGAGCTCGCGCAGGCGTTCGCGCGGCTAGGGAGTCAGGTGACGATCCTCGCGCGCCGCTCGCTGCTCGTCCGGGAGGACCCGATCCTCGGCGAAGAGCTGATCAAAGCGTTCCGCGCGGAGGGCATCGAGGTCCGGACCCAGACACAGGTCCTGCAGGTGTCTCATCACGGTGGGCAGTTCAGGCTCGAGACGAGCACCGGCGTGGTCGAGGCGGAGCAGCTCCTGGTGGCGACCGGGCGGACGCCGAACACGCGGACGCTCGGTCTCGACCAGGTCGGCGTGACGCGTGACGCGCGCGGCGCCATCGTCGTGGACGACCATATGCGGACGAATGTTGCGGACATTTACACCGCGGGCGACTGCACCACGCAGCCGGCGTTCGTCTACGTGGCCGCCGCCGCGGGGACGCGCGCAGCGGAGAACATGATGGGGGGCGACCGCACGCTCGACCTCTCCACCATGCCGACGGTCATCTTCACGGACCCTCAGGTGGCCACGGTCGGGCTCTCCGAGGCGGAGGCACGCCGCAACAATCGCGAGATCGAGACGCGCGTCTTGTCGCTCGAGAGTGTGCCGAGGGCGCAAGTCAACTTCAATACCCGCGGGGTGATCAAGCTGGTCGCCGAAGCGACCAGCGGACGATTGCTGGGGGTGCAGTTGATCGCGGCGGCGGGCGGCGAGGTGATTCAGTCCGCAGCCATGGCCATTCGCGCGGGGCTGACGGTGCATGACCTCGCGGACCAGCTCTTTCCCTACCTCACGATGGTGGAGGGGCTGAAGCTCGCCGCGCAGACGTTCACGAAAGACGTGGCGAAGCTGTCCTGTTGTGCAGGTTAGCCTGCTCACGGGCGTTCTTTACGGTCTCGGGTGATAGGTGATGCGGACGCCGCACGCAGGACAGCGTATCCGGACTGGCACGCGGAAGGCGGTGAGCAGCGCGCGCCGGACCGCGGGGAGCGTCGGCTGGGGTGGCGGCCCGGCGACCGGAGTTTTTTTCCCGCCCAGCGCGCGCAGGCGATGATGCTGCAGGAACGTCAAGGCCAGCATCGTGAAGAGCGCATGATGATGCAGGCCCAGCCAACTGCGTCCTTCGAAGTGATCGAGGCCGAGTTCTTCCTTCAGTTGCTGGTGCGCCTGCTCGCAGACCTAACGGGCCTTGATGGTCGCGGCGAGCATGCGCAGCGACGTGTTCGCCGGGTGGTTCGTCAGGTAGTATTTGCGCTCCCCGTTCGCGCGCCATTCGCCCACCAGCCACGCGAGGTCGCCCGGCAGGTGTTGGCCTTTGGCCGCTTGCGGACCGTCGGCGACCCGGATGCGCACCGCCGCGAACTTGGCGTGCAGGGGACCGCGCGTCCCCGTCCGCCAGCTCACCGCCTGCCACCGGGCGGTGGCGAGCACCGTCTCGGCGCTGCGGCTGACGTGCGACGGAATCGGGTGTCGACGCGGCCGGCCGCCGGTCGAATGCGCTCGCGGAGTCCGCAGCCGCACGTGCGTCGGAAAGACTTTCTGCGATCCGCTGATGCCAACCGCCCACCGCAGATGCCGCTCGCTGAGGGCCTGACGGAAGGCGGCACTGCCGCCATAGCCCGCATCGGCGAGCACCGTGCCACACTGCACGCCGGCGGCGCGCACACGATCCAATTCCGCCAACGCAATCTCGCCTTTGGTGCGAAACGCACGGGCCGCTGCGGGCACCCCCGCGTGCTCGAGTCGCGCGGACGACTCGGTCCATTCCTTCGGGAGAAAGAGTCGCAACGCCACGGGCACGGGGACTTCCCCACGGGCCAAGGTCAGCGAGACCAGGGCCTGACAGTTGGTGATCTTTCCTGCTTGTCGCGAGTATTGTCGCGCGACGCCGACCGAGTGCCGTCCTTGTTTCAGCAACGAGGTATCGTCGATGATCAGCACGGCGTCCCGGCCGCCGACCAAGCGCTGGGCCTCGTGCGCCAGCGCGGTCTCGAGGGGCGTCGGATCCCATGCCGACGTGGCGATGAAGTGATGCAACTGCTCCTGATCGTCGGGGGCGACGCGCGCGGCCATGGGCTGCACGCTCTTCCGGTCGCCGGGGCCAAGCAATCCCTGCAGATACACCGGCGCCCATCGCTGGCGCCCTTTATGCCCGAGGGCCGCCTGGAACGGGGCCATCCAGTCCGTCAACGCCTGCACCCAGTCGATGGGATCTTCCGGTCGGGCTCCACGCCGCGGCATCCGCACGCTCCAGTGGCAGTCGCTGCAAGGACGACTGCCCCCGGAGCAACATCACCACTTTCTGGCGAAGTAGTGCTAGAACCTATCCCGTAAGTGGCAACCTACACCATTGTACTTATTGGTTGATGGAGTCGCGGCTGTGCCGCGGCGTAGCACTGCAATTCCGCAATTGCACAGTCCCGTACGTTGACCGGCATTCCACGTTCCGCGACGAGCATGTGGCGTCGCAGGCACCCGCGGCATCGTAGCACCATTGCGAGGTCGCGGGAGCCTACGTATCATAGGTGACATAGCGTAATAGCCCTCCGAACGGTCTGTGCGTCCGCTCGAGCAACGCGAGCGAACCGCGGACGCGGTCACGTCACTTCATCTACGTGTCGGGGCGAGTTCATACACACTCGAATGGCTTGCGCAATCGCGGGCGTCCTCCTCGCGGGAGTTGGGCTCACGGCATGTCGCGAGCAGCCGCCGACCTCGACGAGCCGTAGAACTGCCTCGACGAGCCGGCTGATGTGCGATACACCCACTGGAGAATGCGCCTGCCCGACCGGGACCATCGGCACCTGGCCCGACTGCTCTGAGGCGCCGCCGGATACCGCCAACTTCTGCACAGTACCGGTGACAGACTACAAGCAGAACCAGTCGCCGTGGGGTGGAGTGCTGTATGCTGGTCTGCCCAACCTCTACTTCAGGGACAAGGGGTGCGCCGTGACGTCACTTACGATTCTCCTCGCTGCCGCAGGGCTGGCCGTCGATCCCCGTATCGCGCACAGTCGGATGCTTCAGAGCGATCAAGCCTTCTGGCCTGATGGTTCTGTCGTTTGGCCCGCGGCCGTGCGGGCGATCAGCGAGAATGCCTTCGTTTGGCGGAGCTACCAAAACTCTCAAGCTAGTCCGCGCCCTGCCATTGCCACTCAGGTGTGCAGTGGTAACCCGATGATAGTTCAGGTACCCTCCCGCACCCGCCGGTTTCACTTCGTCGTGGTCAACCGCGCCCCACGCTTCGGTGCGGGTGACTCCGCGTTGACGGCATTCGGCATCTCCGATCCCGGGTCGAGGACGGGGTCGACCCTCTCGAGCTACGGCCAGATATTGGGCCTCCGAGGGGTTGTGCGGCCAATTGCACCCTCGTCGGCGTCCATGCGTGGCAGCGTTCGTGCGTTGGTCAGCCAGGTGAGCGCCGCGGAGGAGTTGACCATACACGCAGTCGGGCTCTACTTCGTGATCACGGATGCCCTCGGCCGACGCGTCGGCAAGATGGGGGCTGACTCCATGGCATTCGAAGAGATCCCTGGCAGCGGATTCGAAGATGACGTGGGCCCCGACGATCACGCAGACACGCTCGGAACACCGATGCCTCATCACCGGGCGTTTGAAGCAACGCTGCCGGTCGAGGGCTCGCAGATTCTGACAATCCATGCGATAGCGGACACCACACTCCCGGCGTCCATCGCGTTCCTCGGCGTCTCACGAGAGCGAGCACAAGGGCCGCAGCAAGTGAACGTCTTTCCCGTCGCCATCACGAAGGGTCAGAAGCTCTCGTGGCGGCTCACCTATGACGCCGATACGACGCACGCGATGTCCATTGTGCGCACCGATGCCGCCGCGACGCGGCCCTACCAGCTCACCGCGCTCTGCGGGACTCGCTTTCGTGTGCGCAATCGCGTAGACGGGGAAACGGTGGCCACCTGGGATGTGTACGGCACGTCCGAATCCGGCACCCTCACCTTGCCTGCGCGACCGTGGGGCATGCGGACGGCGAAGGAGTACTCGGAGACCGTGTTCGAGACGGTTCGCCGCGGAACGGTGCGCCTCGTCGTCAAGGGGAACCAGGTCGACGTCAAGGCACCGAGCGCGAGCAGTTGCGCGCCTTGATCGGGAGCGTCACGGCAGGGATCGCGCCGTTGGGGGTCGCCTTTCCGGTGGGCAGCACACGCGGCTGCCCTCGGAAGCGCCCGAGAGCGGGGATTGCGTTTTTTCTTGCGCAGAGAGGGAGTTGCGGTGCTGAGGTTCATCGAACTCGGCTCCGCGTCGGGGGTGATCACCATCATGGCCGACCTGCTGGGCTACGAGGCGTGCGGCATCGAGATTGACCACTCGCTCGTGGCCACGGCGCGCGACCTGGCGCAGCGGTTCGATTCGAAGGCGCGCTTCGTCGCGGGGAGCTTCTTCCCGTCGGGGTACAAGTACCGCGCGGCTGACGGCGAGGTGCGCACTGGCACATTGGGCGAGGGGGCATCCGGGTATCTCGAGCTCGGTCTCGCCCTCGACGACTTCGACGTCGTCTTCGGCTATCCGTCGGGCGGGGAGGAGCCGGTGCTGCTCGACCTCATGAAGCACTACGGCAGCCCCGACGCGCTGCTGCTGCACGGCGTCAACGACGGGGTGAAGGGGTATCGGGGGGGGAGCAGGTGGCAGGCGCCCGATAGCAAGCCCTACGTCGTCGCCTCCTTCGCCATTCTGATGCCGGTAGCGCACCGGAGTCGGGCGGCTAACGGAACGTGAGGCTGCCGCCCGCCGCGTATGGAGTGCCGCGCGAGAATGAAAGAACCGCCTGCTTCATCTCTTACCTCAGTGGCGGCGGCACCCGTTTCTTCGTGGCCTGCTCAAACGCGTACGCCAATTCAATGAGCCGGGGCTCACTGCACGCCACGCTCGTGAAGCCCACGCCGTACGGACCGGGCTTGGCTTCGAACCCGCGAGAAAACGCCGGCTGCGGCGCGTTGGGGATCGTCCCGAAGGGCACGATCACCGTGGGGTATCCGGGTTTCGCCGCAATGGACGCGCTCCCCGAACCGGGGAAGAGCAGCGCGTCGAGCTTCTGCTCCGCCACCACCTGCGCGATGCCGTGCATGCCGCCGAGGTCGATGTCCTTGGCGCGGTCGGCCTCGTACCGCGCCTTGTCGGCCATGACGTCCATCTCGTCCGAGATGTCGAGCAGCGACTGCCCGTACTTGATGGCGCCGCGCGGGGCATTGGCGAGGTTGAAGTAGCGCAGGTCCGTGAGCGTCCTGATCGGAGTGGCGTTACCCAGCGACGCCAGCCAGGCGTTGAAGTCGCGCTTCATGCCGTAGGCGAACACGATCGAGCAGCCGGCGTTGCGTCCCTTTCGCTGCTCCACGCCGCCACAGGTGTTCCACGTGAGAATGCTCCGTGACGTGTCGGTGCTGACCACGCTCGGAATGTCGGCCGGGTCAACGATCACCGCGCCTTCCCGCTTGAGGACCTCGATCGCCTCCTTCATCAGCGCGGTCTGCTCCGGGTTCAGCCCGCCGCGCGGACTCGTGGCGCCGGCCATCGTGAAGGGATCGTAGTAGTTGGCGCGAGGAATCCCGATGCGCGCGCCCTTGAGCGCATCGGGCTTGAGGTGCGGACGATAGTCGCGGTCGGCCGGAGGCGTGCAGGTCCGAGTGGCCAGGTCGTTGGGGTCGGGCTGCGCGCTCTCGAGCGCGCCGAGCATGATGGCCGCGTCCTCGACCGTACGCGCCATCGGCCCCGGCGTGTCCTGGTCGGCGGTGATGGGAATTACGCCGTAGCGGCTGATGCGCCCCACCGTGGGCTTGATCCCCACGAGCATGTTCTGGTTCGCCGGGCTGAGAATCGACCCCGACGTCTCGGTGCCAACGTTCGCCGCCCAGAAACTCGCAGCGGTGCCGATCCCCGAACTCGAGCCGCCGGTGCCTAGCGCCGGACGTCCGTCGTTGGTGCCGGGGCGCGGGTCGGGGCGCGGATCGTACGGATTGAGCCCGTAGCCGCCGAGCGCGCTGTAGTTGGCGGGCATCGGCGTGGGACTTCCCGCCACCCAGTTGGCGAGTTCGGTCATCACCGTCTTGGCGATGATGATCGCGCCGGCGTCCTTGAGGTTCTTCGTCAGCGTCGCCTCGTACGGTGGCACCATCTCCTTGAATGCGAGCGCGCCGCCCGTCGTCGGCATGTTCGTCGTGTGGATATTGTCCTTGAGCGCCACGGGAATGCCGTGCAGCGGTCCGCGCACATGTCCGGCCTTACGCTCGCGATCGAGCGAGTCAGCCTCGGCAAGCGCGGTGCGGCTGATGGTCATCACGGCGTTCACCGTCTTGTCGTACGTCGCGATGCGCGCGAGGTAGAGGAGGACGAGTTCGCGCGACGTGACGCGCCCCTCGGAGAGCGCGGCCTGCAACTGAGGAATGGTCGCCTCGACCACGGTGAACGTGGGGCGGACCGGCGCGGGGGACGGGCGACGCTGGGCATCGGCGTTGTTCGCCATGGCGGCGATGAGCAGAACGAACACAACGATCGCGCGGGGATTCATGGGATCCGGCGGCTGAGGGAATTGCTTGAGGAATGCTGCCCGAAGATGGTGCGCACAGCGCGAACCGGCAACGCGGGCGCGACGTCGCGGGCGCGGTCGGGCGCGGTAACAGGCGCGATCGGCGCCGTGCGCGAGCTTACCCGTGAGTCGAAAAGCGCGCCCTCACCTCGTCGCTCACCCGCGTCAGTCGCCCGGTGACTCGGTTGATGGGGCACCAGACCGTCCGCGCCCGCGCGAGCAGCTTGCGGTCGGCCGCGCGCACGATCTCGGTGTGCCGCTCGAAGCGATGCGAATCGGCCGTCCCCACCCAGGTGCGCGCGATGATGCCGTCGCCCGGCAGGGCGGGATGCTTGTAGTCAATCTCGTGGCGAATGGCCACCCACGCCACCTCCGCCTGCTGCGCAGGCGTGGCGGCGGTGGACCAGTGCGCGATGGCGATGTCCTGCACCCAGCGCAGGTAGACGACATTGTTGACGTGTCCCAATTCATCAATGTCCTCCGCCACGATGGCGCGCGGCAGTTCGAAAACCTCCCGCGACATCAATAGAGCCGCTCCAGCCACGCCACGGCATCGAAGCCGGCGTCGAAGCTCATGATGC
This sequence comes from uncultured Gemmatimonadota bacterium, assembly GCA_947085385.1. Taxonomy (GTDB): domain Bacteria; phylum Gemmatimonadota; class Gemmatimonadetes; order Gemmatimonadales; family Gemmatimonadaceae; genus PNKL01. The sequence continues at coordinate 9,219 of CAMTWA010000007.1, forward strand.
TGTCAACGCCGCGCCGCTTCATCACCGCCACGTGCAGCGCGTCACGCGCCGACATCATCGCGCGCGAGAGCAGCACGTCGCGTGCGTTGGCCACGTCCACGGACTCGATGGGGAAGACGTCGTCCACCATGCCGAGGAGGGCGTCGAGCGCGGGCTGGATGGCGTCCGGTCGCCGGATGGCCACATAGCGGTGCAGGATCTCCTGTATGACCGCGGCGCTCGTGACCATCCGCTCGCCGCGGCTGATGCAGCGCTCAATGGCCGTGCGCGCCGCATCCTTGTTCGGATGCGGCGCGCCGACGAGGTACATGGGGATGTTGGAGTCAATGAAGATCACGGCTCGCCCCCGAGATACCCACGCTCGATCTCGGCGAGCATGACGCCGATGTCGGCGGTGGGGTAGGCGTGCTGCGCCGCCTCGCGCACGGCGGCGAGCTTGCGGCGCGGTTCGATGGTCGGTTCGTCGCGCCGCGCTGCGCGCAACGCCTGCCGCACCCACTCGGCCACCGTCATATGGTGGCGCCGGGCGATGCGGCGGATCTCGGCGAACTCCGTCTCGTCGAGGAGGACTTGCAGGCGATGACTCATAGGTATGAGTATAACAGACATATCAATAGAAGTAAAGAGGGAGGGTGGTGGGAGTGCGCGTATTCTGCACTTGCCGGCTTCCTAAAGCGTTATCAATTCGCCGCCTGTCGGACCATCCGGCTTCACCTTGCGCGCGAAACGCGGCCGACATCCGGTGCGTACGTTTCATCAGTATCGCGCGATGCCATTCCCGAGGCCCCAGATGCCACAAGCCACCGTCTCCACTCCGCAGACTGCCTCGCCGACAACGCAGGTACCGCTATTCCGCACGGCCCCGACGGCCACCGAGATGTACGAGGCGGCACGGCTCGCGCGACGTGAACTGCGCGGGCAGCAGGATCAGCTGCAAAGCGAACGCCGCCAAGTGCAGTCGCAGCTCGCTGGCGCGAGCAATCCCACCGACATCAATGGGCTCGAGGGCAGGTTGGTGGTCATCGACGCTCGCATCACGGATGTGGAGAAACAACTGTCCTCCGCTGATGCGCTGGTGGCCAATAGAGCGGCGGTGCCGGGTGTGGTCGTCGCGCCGTCGGGTGGCGGACCGAACCCTCAGGAGATGGCTGCCATGGGCATGGCCTTCTCCCTGGTGCTGCTGATGCCGGTCTCCATCGCCTTCGCGCGCCGGATCTGGCGACGCGGCGCTGCTCCGGCGCCGGCGCTCCCCTCCGACCTGGCCGATCGGATGGCCAACATCGAGCGCGGCATCGAAGCCGTCGCCATCGAAGTGGAGCGGGTGGGCGAGGGTCAGCGGTTCGTCACGCAGCTGCTTGCTGAATCGGACCGTACGCGGCCAATGCACTTGCTTCCTTCCGAGCCGGGGAAGGGCGGGCGCGAGCTCTAACGTCGATTCGCGTCCGTCGCCGCCGATGCGTCCGTCGCCGCAGTCGCGTCAGTACCCGCGATTCCTGTCGACCGCCCAGCGGGGGAGCCGCCCCTGCTCGAGTTCCGTGAGACACTGGAGGAAACCGTCCGCCGCGCCGGCGACCGTGGTAAGTCCGGCGCAATGCGGCGAGATCATCACGCGCGGGTCGTCCCACAGCGGTGACGTGGCCGGCAGGGGCTCCACCGTAAACACATCGAGCGCGGCGCCACGCAGCCAGCCACAGTCAAGCGCCTCGGGCAGGGCGCTCTCGTCCACCACCGATCCGCGCCCCGCGTTCAGCAGCACCGCGCCGCCGCAGCGAGCCAGGACGTCGCGCGACAACATCCCGCGAGTTGCCGGCGTGTCGGGGAGCGCGAGTACGATCCAGTCGGCGTCGCCAACGAGCGCCGGCAGCGCGTCCACTGAGTACACTGCGCCAAAGGCCGGATGCGCGGCGCGCCCGGAGCGTGACACGCCAGTGACGACGACTCCGAGCGCCGAGAGCGCTGCCGCGATGGCGCCGCCCACATCTCCCGTGCCGACGACGAGCGCGCGCGTTCCCGCTACCAGCGGCACGTCGCGCGGCGCCCACACATATCCACGCTGTGCGGTCGCGAGCTCCGTGAGCCGCTTCTGAAAGGCGAAGACCCGGGCCACGGCCCATTCGGCGATCGCCGGCCCAAACGACTCCGGCGTGCGCGTCAGGAGCACGGTCTGGTCGAGCCCCGGAGGCAACAGCCAGGCATCCACGCCGGCGCCCGTGCAGTGCACCCATCGCACGCCGCCGAGCGATGCGGCGCCGGGCGGACGCTTGAAGCCGACATAGACATCAGCCCACGCCAGGTCGTCGCCGGTCACGTCGGTGTGCGCCGCGCCGCGGACCTCGAGATCCGGCCGTCGCAAACGGAGCGACGCCGTGATTTCCTCGTGTGCGCGCGTGCCAACGAGGATGCGGCGGAACGGTCGGGCGGGCGGTGCGGTGGCCATGAGGATGCTGCGCAAGTTACCGGGCGCCACCGCGTGGCGTCCAGCGGGCCGTGTCCGGCGCCCGCGTGGCGCTTGTAGCGGTTCGCTTACGCGACGATCTTGTGAGACATGCATCCACGTCCGTTCGGCCGCCTCGGGTGGCCCGTCTCGCCGCTGGGCTACGGCATGTGGGGGCTCGCGAACTGGTCGGGGACTGACGAGTCGGCGGTGGGCGAGGCGCTCGACGCCGCGGTCCGGGCCGGAGTCACCTTCTTCGACACGGCGTGGGGCTACGGCCGCGGGGCAAGCGAGCGGATCCTCGGCCAGCTCGTTCGTGCGCACGCCGGCCGCCGGCTCTACACGGCCACGAAGATCCCACCGAAGAACCTGATGTGGCCGTCGCGGCGTGAGTTCACGCTCGACGACTGCTTTCCGCCGGACCACATCCGCGAGTTCACCGAGAAGTCGCTCGCGAACCTCGGGCTGCCGCGCGTTGACCTGATGCAGTTCCACGTGTGGGAGGACGGGTGGGCGCGTGACGAGCGGTGGCAGCGCGCCATGGATGACCTGCGGTGCGAGGGGCTGATTGCCGCGGTCGGCGTGAGCGTGAACCGCTGGGAGCCGTGGAACTGCTGCGAGACGCTGCGCACGGGGCTGGTGGACGCGGTGCAGGTGATCTACAACGTCTTTGACCAGGCGCCCGAGGACGAGCTGTTCGCCGTCTGCCAGGAACTCGGCATTGCGGTGATTGCGCGCGTGCCGTTTGACGAAGGCTCGCTGGCCGGGCAGCTACACGCCGACTCGACCTTCCCAGAGGGCGACTTCCGCCGCGTCTACTTTGGGCCCGAGAACCTCGGCCCAACCGTGGCGCGGGTGGACGCGTTGCGCGCCGGGCTCCCGCCCGCGCTCCCGCTCGCCGAGGCCGCGCTGCGTTTTTCCATCTCGCATCCTGCGGTCAGCACGGTGATCCCGGGGATGCGGCGCGCGGCGCACGTGCGGGCGAATGTCGAGGCGGTGGAACGCGGCGCGCTGCCCGCGCCCATGCTCGAATTGCTGCGCGCGCACCGGTGGGACCGAGTGCCCACGGCGTGGAGCCTGTAGCGGGCCGTCGCGAGCCACCCGCCAAGCGGTCCAGGCGACAGGCGCGCGTCCATTGCTCGCCGCGCCGTCGGCGCGAATCGCCGCCAGCGCCTACTTCACGATCTCGAACGACATGGCGGGCAGCGTGCCAAGCACCGCGCGCCGCTGCGCGGCCGCCTGAGCGGGCGCATTGCGGGCGTTGGGGCCCTCTGGTCGGTCGCCCGTGACCTCGACGATCAGGTTGCTGCGGGTCCCCGGCTTGATGGCCGAAGCGTCGGCCCGCACGGTGAACGAGAGGCCGCCATTGCCGAACGAGACATCCGACACCGAGATCCCCGCCGGAGGCTCACTGAGCGTGACCGCGATGTTCGAGAAGGTGCGGAATCCCGCCGGTACCTCGGCGCGGACGCGAACGTTCCCGCCTGCACTGATCCGAAGCGGCAGCGACGTCACGATCCGCTGCAGCCCGCGCGCGGCACCGCGGCCAAGTACGGCCACCCAGACCGCGTCGGAGGGAACGAGCGACTTGTACGCGAAGGCCTGCATCATGTTGTCCGCCGGCACAGCCCGGCGCGTGATCGTGGCGTCGCCGATCACGGCCTGTCCGGCGAACTCCACGACGAACGGATCGACGAGCACCGTCTGCAGCGCGCGCCCGACCGCGGCGAACGGCGGCGACGCGATGGTCATGCGCACCTGATCCTGGCCGGCGGGAATGAGTCCGCCCGACCAGGTGACGCCGGCGGGAGCGGCAGTGAGCCCAACGCGAATGTCGCCAGCAAACCCGTCGCGGCGAATTGCCGTTACCGTCACGACCGCGGAACCGCCGCCGCTCACGTTGACGCTCGACGGTGAGACGCGCAGGTCGAAGTCGGGGCGCGGCGCGCTGAGCCGCAGGCGATAGGCGTACTCGCGACCACCCCTGCGCTGGACGTCGGCGACGCGCACGATGTACGTGCCCGCCGTAGGCAGCGTGGCCATCAGCCAGGAATCCGCATGGTGCGTCACGAGTCCCGCGCCGCGATCCTCGTGGTCGTCGTTGAATGCCACGCGCTTGCCTTCGCCGTCCACGAGCTCCAACACCGCGTCCAGCGGCGAGCCGAGCCGGCGCGCCGCGACCTCGGCGACGACCGTCTCGCCAGCGCGAGCGGTGAAGGCAAACGCGTCGCGGTCACCGGGCCGGTCGATACGCCCATCCACGATGACGGGCAGCGTCACGCGCTGCGCGACGCGTGACGAATCGTTGGGTTCGCGTTCGAGCGCCGTCGGCAGCGAATCGACGGCGAACGCCACGCGGTTCGACCAGATGCCGTCGCGGCTGGTGTTGATGAGATGCACGCCGGGCGTGGCATGTGCGGCGTCGATGGCGTCACGCGCGGTCGGCAGATTCCACCCGGCCAGCGCCAGCTCGGTGCGCGCGCGCGCGCGGCCCCCGAGCGGAAACACGTCGGTGATGAACGGCAGCTCGCCCACCGTCAGGCGATACACGAAGTCGTCGCGACCGCGGAACAGCGCGTCCTTGATCTCGAGCACATACTCGCCGTCGTGCGGGACCTCAAATCGGAGCACGGGATCGGGATCGAACCGCCAGTCATCGTTGTACGCGAGTTCGTGCCCGCTTGCGTCGTACAGGGTCAGCGTGGTCTGCGCCCAGCCTGGGACGGCATCGCCGAGGTAGGGCATGAGAGCGCGCGCGCTGACCGAGGCAACGAGCACCTGGCCACGCCGCGCGGCGAACCGGTAGCGGTCCACGTCGCCGGCCTGGTATTGCCCGGCCTGCGGGCGCACGGGCGCATTGCGACGCCCGATGTCGCCGGACACGAGGCGGCCATTGACGGTCGCCGGCAGCGTGATGGCCAGCTCCGCGTCGGCGCGCGTCGCCTTGTCCTGCTTCTCCATGAACTCGGGCAGCTGTCCGACGCAGAACACGAGCGGGTTGGTGAGGCCGACTGGCGTCTGCAGCCGCAGCCTGCGCGGGCCGGGCGCCGCATCTGGGTCAATGGTGACCTCGAGCGTCACGAGGTGCGCCAGCGCGGGGTTGGCCTGCCGGCGCATGGAGTCGCTGATGGTGTCGCGCAGGGCGAGCAGCCGCTGTCGGCCGGCGGGACCGGGCTCGCCGCGTTCCTGGAGCTGCTTGAGCAGCGCCTGCGCCGTGTCGCGCAAGGTCGTGAGCGCCAGGCCGAGTACAGGGAGATCGATCTTGACGACACGCACACGCACACCGCTGCCCGAGACGAAGGCGTTCGCGACGCCATTGAGGGCCTGCCCGCCCACGGTGACGTGCAAGGTGGTGCCCTGCTGCCCACCGGCGGGATAGGCATACCCCGCCCGCGGGGTCGGCAGCCGCTGCTGCGACGTCGCCGCCGGTGGCGCCAGCGCGATCAGGGCCGCCGCCATGCAGGCGCCGCGCGCCGCGCGCAGAGGCCGCAGAGTGGCCGCGATGTTCATCACATGATCTCCCGCAGCGTGCCGCCGGCGCTCAGTCCCTCAGAAGCGCCCGGGAGGGCGCGCGCATCGAGTCCCTGCGGGTGCGGCAAGCGCGCGTCGGGATTGATACCCAGCAGTTGATAAACGCTGGCGATGAGGTCGTTGGGCGAGACCGGGCGGTCGCGCACTTCTTCGCCCTTCGCGTCGGACGCGCCCACGACGTGCGCGCCCCGGAAGCCTCCGCCGGCGACGAGGGTGGAGAAGACCGCGCCGTGGTGGTTGCGGCCGCCGTTCCACGGGGCCTCCCAGTCTATGCGCGGACGCCGTCCGAACTCGCCGCCGCACCAGACGATCGTGCTGTCGAGCAGTCCACGGTCCGTGAGGTCCTGCAATAGCGATGCGAGCCCCTGGTCGAACTGCGGGAGCTTCTGGCGCATGATCTGGAAGTGCTGCTTGTGCGTATCCCACCCTTCGTAGTTGATCGTGATGTACGGCACGCCGCGTTCCACAAGGCGCCGCGCCACGAGGCACGACGCGCCGAACGTGTTCCTGCCGTATCGTGCGCGCAGATCGTCGCTCTCCTGCGAGAGGTCGAACACCTTGCCCGCGTCTCCGAGAATGAGGTCGTACGCCTGCGTTTCGGAGCGTGTGAACGCGTCGAGCGTGGAGTCGGCTCCGGGAGCGCGTGCGATCGTTCCGAGTTGACGGAGCAGGTCGCGCCGCGCGAGCTGCCGCTCGTCACTGACGTTTTGTGCCACCACCCCGTCAACGACGAAGCGCGCCTGCGCGGGATCGCCACCGGTGGCGAACGGCATATACTTGGGCCCGAGGAATCCCGCCTCCGAGAACCGTCCTTGCGGCTTGGTGAGTACCACGTACGGCGGCACGAGCCCCTTATAGCCGGCATTGTAGCCCTTGAACAGCGAGACCACCGCGCCGGCGCTCGGGTAGACGTCTTGGCCGTTGGACCGCCGCCCCGTCTGCACGGTGTACGACGCGGTCTCGTGCGCGTTGATGCCGTGCGTCATGCCGCGAATGAGCGAGTACTTGTCGGCCTGCTTCGCGAGCTGCACCAGCAGTTCGTTGATCACCATGCCGTTGGCGTTGGTCGCGATCGGCTTGGTGAACGCGCCGCAGTAGTCGTAGCCCGCGTCTGGCTTGGGATCGAAGGTGTCGAGGTGCGAGGGGCCGCCCCACATCCAGATCTGGATGACCGCCTTCGCCGTGGCGTCCGGCGCGGACGCTGCCAAGAGGCTGCGCCCCATCCAGTGGTGCGACAGCAGGGCACCGGCGCCGAGGACGCCATGCCAGATTGCGTCACGCCTGTTCATGGCCATGCGATGCGCCTCATCGAACGCTCAGTGACGGTAGAGGAATTCGGGCGTGTTCATGAGCGCCCACGCGAGGTCGAACGCCGCGGTGCGGCGGTTCACGTTTCCGGACCGCGCATATCCGAGCGCCGCCTGCAGTTCGGCGTCGGTCGGCGGGCGCGACAGGATGGTGAGATACAGCTCGGAGACGAGCTCTGCCGGCGCCTGCCGGGTGCGAAGCACCGCCTGCAGCGTCGGGCTGCGATCGAGCTTGCCCTGGATCTGGCTCGAGTTGAGCAGGGCGAGCCGCTCGCCCGCGGTCGGATTGCGGTCCCGCTCGTTCTCGGTGCCGAGGTCGCGCGGTGACCGGCCGAACGTCTTCAGGAACGGGCTCGTGATGCTGCCGTCGGCCAGCGTGATGGTCCGCCGGTTCTCCGGCACGAAGGTAAACGGCTCGGGGATCTGGCTCGAGTACTCCTCGGTGCCGCCCGTCACCTGATCAATGGCATCAATGAGCACCTCGGCCTCGAGCGGGCGCTGGAGGTAGAACGCGAAGTTTGCCACCGCACGCGGGTCGCCCGCGGCCGCGCCGGCCGAGGCTCGCTGGTACGTGTCCGACGTCATGATAAGGCGGAAGAGCCGCTTCACATCGTAGTGCGCCGCCACCAGCTCGCGCTCGAGATGTGCGAGGAGCGCCGGATTGCTCGGGGGGTTGTCGGGGCGGATGTCGTCGGGTTCGTCGATGATGCCGCGGCCCAGCAGCCACGACCAGACACGATTGGCGATCGCCCGCGTGAACCACGGGTTCTGCGGTGTGACCAGCCAGGCCGCGAATGCGTCGCGCGGGTCCTGATCCGGCGCGATGTGCAACACCTGTCCGTCGGGGGCGGTGAGCGCATTGAGCGCCGGCGCCTTTTGGGGGTCGAAGTAGACGATTTCCTCCTTCCACTCCTGCGTCGGCTTGTAGCCCACATGCGCGAAGAAGGCCGACAGGTCGGCGAGCCTTTGCGGCGGCCAGCGCTCGGCGCGCGCACCCATGAACGTGAGCGCGACCGCCGACGCGAGCGCCTCTGGCGTTCGGCTTTGCACCGCACGCCAGAAGTTCGCCGGCGGCTCCCGGAAGTTGCTCCCCGACGCGGTGAGCAGCGTGCGCGCGAACTCGTCGAACGGCACGTTGGCGCGCAGGCTCGCCCGAATCCACTGGTGGTACGCCTGCACGGCGTTCGGCCACAGGTTGATGGGATACTCAGACTTCACGCGCAGTAGGTCGCTCCACTTCATCGCCCAGTAGTCGGCGTACTCGTCGCGGGCCAGCAGGCGGTCGACCAGCGTGTCGCGCTTGTGAGGGTCAGGGTCGGCGACGAAGGCGCGGGCCTCGTCGGCCGTCGGCAGCGTGCCGATGGCGTCGAGATAGGCGCGGCGCAGGAACGTGGCGTCGCCGACGACAGGAGCGGGCTGGAGGCCGAGTTCCCTGAGGCGCGCATTCACGAGACCGTCAATGGTGGCGGGCACAGGCGCGGGCACGGGCGCCCGCGCCTTGGCCGGCGTGGGCGGCTGGCCCTCGAGGCGCGCCGCCGGCGTCGCGGCGAGAAGCGCGAAGAGCGTCAGCGCGCGGCGCATAGGACCACCGTATGGCGCCCGATGGCCGTCGCGACGGCCGCCACTTCCAGGGCGATGAGGTGGAACTCATCCGGAGTCACGGACTGCGCGCCGTCGGAGAGCGCCAACACAGGGTTGGCATGCACTTCGATCAACAGGCCATCGGCACGCGCTGCCACGGCGGCGCTGGCGAGCGGTCCGACCATCCACGCGTGGCCGGTGCCATGGCTCGGGTCCACGATGACGGGGAGCCGCGAGCGCCACCGGAGCATCGGCACCGCGTTGAGGTCGAGCGTGCTGCGCGTGCTTGGCTCGAAGGTCCGGATGCCGCGTTCACAGAGCACCACCTGATCATTGCCGCCGCGAAACAGGTACTCGACGGCCATGAGGAGCTCATCAATCGTGGCGCCCATGCCGCGCTTGAGCAGCACCGGCATGCGTGTGCGACCGAGCTCCTCGAGCAACGGGAAATTCTGCATGTTGCGCGAGCCCACCTGCAGCATGTCGGCGTACTGCGCGACGAGCGGAATCATCCGCGGATCCATGACCTCGGTGACGACGGGCAATCCGGTCTCGGCCCGCGCCTGTGCCAGCAACTGGAGGCCCGGCTCACCCAGGCCGCGAAAGCTGTCGGGCGACGTACGCGGCTTGAACGCCCCGCCGCGCAGCATGCGAGCGCCCGACGCGCGCACTGCGTGGGCGACGGTGAGCAGCTGCGCTTCGGACTCGACCGCGCAAGGCCCGGCGATGAGCACCACCTCCTCACCGCCAAATTCCACATCGCCCACGCGCACGAGCGCCCGTCCCGATGTTGACACGGCGTCTACCTCCGGTCGCGCGGCAGCACGGCAATCGCCTCGATTTCGATCAGCAGGTCCTCGCGACACAGACGCGCCTGGATGCCAGTGCTCGCCGGCAACGGATCGAGCCCCAGCCAGGTGAAGAACGTCGTGCGCACTTCATTGAAGTCGCCGTAGTCCCGCTCGATGTCGCGCAGGTAGCACGAGGTGCGCACGATGTCGTGCCACGTGGCCCCCTCGGCGGCGAGCAGTTCGGTGATGTTGCGATAGGTGCGCCACAGCTGCGCGCGGAAGTCGCCGACGTACTGGGTGCGTCCCTGCTCGTCGATGCTCGCCGTGCCGGAGATCAGGAGCATCGTCGAGTCGCCGATGTCGAAACGGATGCCGCGCGCAAACGAGGACGGCCGCTCGTAGTCGAAGGCCTCGTTGAGCACCAAGGGCGCGCGCATGGCGCGGCGGGGGACGACAGCGGCCGGGGCGCGGCCGGCGGCGCGCGCGGCGCCGTTCAAGGACACGACTCCGAGCCGCTGCATCTCGCCGCGCTCGGCGTCGGAGCGTGGCGCACCGGCGAATGGGAGACGTGCTGCGTGCTGCCGTGGAGCACCCGTGGACTTCCGGGAAGGCATCTGAGGTGATCTCGTCGCGGAGGTGATTGGGGGGCGGCACCCATTCGACGACGCCTCCGTCGCGACGTTAGCGCGTCGGCTGCCGGCATCGCGCGGTCGTCCGCCGACCGGAACAGCACCGGCACCGGCACCGGCAGAGGTACCGGTGGTGCAGCCCTGTGCCGTCGTGCTCAGCCGTACAACTGCTTCATCGCCTCCGTCATCGTCTGGGCGTAGCCGCCATCAATGACGTGCTTCGTCGCTTGCTCGCCCGAAGTCTCGAGCGCGCGTGCCGCGTCGTTCATCGACTCGATCCGGAACTCGTCGCCCGCGAGGTGGCTGAGGTACTCTTCCGCCGCCGTCAGGTAGCCCATCATCCCCGCGCACTCGCACGGGCAGAAGACCTTTCTGGCGGCGCGCAGCACATCCTCGTCGGCCGGATCCGGCATCACGAGATTCTCGGAGCCGTTGATCACCGTGAGTCGTGCGTTCGAGGCGACCAGCGCGACCGCGGCGCTGTCGAGCGAGCCGCCGGCGGCGTTGAGCACCAGCGCGTCCATCGGCTGCCGCAGGAGCTCCGCCTTGCCATCGGCGCCCCAACACCTCACGCCGCGGGCCTCGAGTCTCGCGCGAATCCCGGCCTTCGCCTCCATCACGAGCGGCGTGGCGCCGTCTGCGAGCAGGTGGTCGATGATGTGCCCGCCGATGTTGCCTGCGCCGATCAGACCGACCACCGCTCCCTTGAGCTGTATGTCGGCCCCCTTCAACTGGCCGACCAGCATCCAGTAGTTCCCCTCGGCCGTGGGCGCGCCCGTGTCGGAGATGACGCTCCCCTTGTAATGCGTGTTGAGGTAGTGCAGCGAGCCCGTGGTGCCGTCGCTCATGACGCCGTGGCCGAGGTCTTGGCCGGTAGTGAGGAAAAAGCCCGTCTTCTCCACGTCCTGAAAGCACTCGATGGCAAAATCAAGCAGTTCCCTGTCGCGCGGCTCACCCACGCGGGAGCCCGGCGTCGGCAGCATCACGCACTTGCCGCCCACGATGCGCGAGAAGTCGCGCTTGACGTGCGGTCCGCCCACCTTGAGAAGGCGCGACCAGAAGACCTTCTCGTCCATGCCAATGGCGAGGTCGATGGCCTCGTGATCGGGATTCCAGCCGGGAATGCTGGTGCGGCTTTCGGGGGCAATGCGGAAGCCGCCGAGCGACAGCATCCGTGAGCCGGGCTGCGCGTGCGTGGCGATACTGAGGGTCCAGGGTTCGGTGGCGTGCGCGTAGCGGTACACCCATACGCGAGCGGTCGGGCGGCGGCCAATCTCGGGCGCCAGCTTGAGCGTCTCCTCTGGGGAGAGCACGGTCTTCGAAAAGCCAGGCATCGGCGAAGATAGCAGAAAAGGAGGTTGGGGCGCGCAGACAGAGGGACGCGGCGCCACCATTAAGGTACGGCGTGGCAGCCTCGCACGGAACGCGTGACGACGCGACAGTCGTCTGGGGCACGGCCGTGGCGGGCGCCCCAATCCACGCGCCGCCCATGGACGGCACGTGTAGTTTTGGGGGGGCGCGCTTTCATCCTCCGTCTTTCGTTCGTCGTCTCTCATCTCTCGTCTCCCGTCATTCGATGCCCAAGCTCTCGTCCCGGTACTCGTCGCTTCCCGTGTACATGCTCGCGTCCATTCCACAGAAGAAACGGGAACTCATCGCGCGTGGCGTGGACGTCATCGATCTCGGGGCAGGAGATGCCGATCTCCCCGCTCCGCCCCGTGCCGTGCAGGCGCTCACCGAGGCCGCGAGGGATCCGGCCATGTCACGCTACGGCTTCGGGCTGGGACTGCCGGCGTTTCGTGAAGCGGCCGCCGCGTGGATGGAACGACGTTTTGGCCAGCGCTTCGATCCACTCACGGAGATCGTGCCACTCATCGGCAGCAAGGAGGGGATCGCGCATCTGGCGCTTGCGTTCCTCGAGCCCGGCGACGTGGCCATCATCCCGGACCCGGGGTACCTGGCCTACCTGGGCGGGACGCTGCTGAGTGACGCGCAGCCGTACCTGTATCCCATCACGCCGCGCACGAACTTCCTCGTGGACGTGGACGAGATCCCGGCTGAGGTGCGAGCGCGGACGAAGCTTCTTTATCTCAACTATCCGAACAACCCGACGGCTGCCGTCGCACCGCGCGAGTACCTCGCGAAGGTGATTGCGTGGTGTGCGGAACACGACATCCTGCTGGTGTACGACAACGCCTACAGCGAGATGACGTTCGACGGCTACGTCGCGCCGAGCATCTTCGAGATTGAGGGCGCGCGCGAGGTGGCGATCGAATTCCACTCGCTCTCCAAGACGTACAACATGACCGGGTGGCGGCTCGGTTGGGCCGTGGGCGCCGCGCAGTTCACCGCGCCGCTGGCCAAGGTCAAGAGCTTCGTGGACACGGGGCATTTCATGGCGTCGCAGCAGGCGGGTGTGGCCGCGTTCGAGAGCCACGCGGATTGGCTGCCCGGCAACCTCGCGATCTTCCGTGAGCGCCGCGACGCCGCGGTGGCGGCCTTTCGCGCCGAGGGGTTCGATGTCGAGGCGCCGAAAGCGTCCATGTATTTGTGGGTGCCCTTGCCGGCCGGGGTCAAATCACTGGAGTTCCAGGAGCGCCTGATGCAAGAGGAAGGCGTAATCGTACTCGCCGGAAAGGCGCTCGGGGACGGCGGTGAGGGCTTCTTCCGCGTCTCGTTCATCACGTCGCCGGAGCGGTTGGTCGAGGCGGCGCGGAGAGTGGGGCGGGCGCTGGGGCGGATGCAGGGGTAGGCAACCCGCCGGCCGCCGTTGGTGGGCGCACGAGACCAGTGCCGATCAACAGATCGTCGCAGCGTGGGCGCGGTGCTGGCACGACGGCGGATCTATGCGCAGAATCCAAGACCTGCATTGGGCAGTCAATCATCGTGAGGAGCATCGTGCAACGCCCATGGTACTCAACGCGCGCGCTCGCGCTTGCGCCGCTATCTGCACTTCTGGCCGCCACGCTTTCGGCGCAACCTCCCGCGCGCCAGGCGCAACAGCCGCCGACCCCGCAGGAGCGTCTGGTCGCCTCGATGCACGGCGTGTCGAGCCACGCAATCCTCGACTGGGTCAAGGAACTGACGTCCGAGAAATTCGGCGGGCGCCTCACTGGCACGGCGGGCTACGATTCCTCCGCAGCGTGGACTGTCGGGCTGCTTCGCGGCTGGGGCTTTCAGCCCGCCGGCGACAAGGGCAGCTGGTACCAGAAGTTCCCGAACCCGTACACCCTGGTGCGCCCGGGAACTGAGCTCTCGCTCCACCTGCCACAGAGCGGCGGCGGCACGATTGTGAAGTCGTACGCCTGGGAGACCGAGTTCTTCCAGGGCTCGACGTCGGATTCTGGACGCGTCACGGCCGAGGCGGTCTACGTGGGATACGGCGTCACGGCGCCGGAACTCGGCTACGACGACTACGCCGGTGTAGACGTGAAGGGGAAGATCGTCGTGGTGGAGCCCGAGGCGCCGATGGGGCCCGAGCCCGACACGGCGCTCTTCAGGAAGTGGCGGCCGTACTCGTTCCATAGCTACAAGATCGAAAACGCGGCCAAGCACGGCGCGGCGGGGATGGTCTACGACTACCACATCGCCAATCCGAACGCGCGCTTCGTGAAGGGGTTCGTCCTGACGTACGTGAGTCGCGTCGTGATGGACGATCTCTTCGCCGGGCTGCCCATGACTCACCGGCAGACCGTGGAACAGATCCGAAGCACGCTCAAACCGGCGTCGCGTCCGCTCGGCAAGACGATGACGTTGGCGAACAACACGCAACACCACCCCGAGGGCATCGGGTCCAACGTGATTGCGGTACTGCCCGGAAGCGATCCGGTGCTCAAGGATGAATACATCGTGCTGGGAGCGCACCTCGATCATCTGGGCTACAACCACGAGCTCATGCCCGGCGCCCACGACAATGCGTCGGGCGTCGCGGTGCTGCTCGCCGCCGCCGAGGCCATCGCGCGCGCAAAGGTGCCATTGAAGCGCAGCGTGCTGCTGTTGCTGTTCGGCGCGGAGGAGCAGGGCGTGGCCGGTTCAGAGTACTACGTGGCGCATCCGGTAGTGCCGAACGCCATGATCAAGGCGTTCCTGAATCTCGAAAGCGTCGGACGCGGCGAGCGCATCGGCGTGTCGTCGGGGAGGGAATACCCGGAGATCTTCGAGGCGATGGATCGCGCCAACAATCAGTATGTGCACCGCGCGATGAGCGCCTTCTCGAACAGCAATCTCGCGCGGCCGCGCCAGGATGCCGCGCACTTCCTGTGGGCGAAGATTCCGACAGTCTCCATCGGCACGAGTGGCGCGCCGCCGCTGCCGTACGCCAGCTACCACACGACCAAGGACCGCTGGCAGATCCTGACGCCGGAGATCATGGAAGACCTGGCGCGGATCACGTTCCTGGCGACGGTGGACTTGGCGAACAGGTAGAAAGGGGCGGAGTGCGATGCGAGGCGCGGCGTGCGCGCACGAGCCGCGCGGATTACTCGCGCGGTTTGTGGAGCACCAGCGGGCAGACTCGTTGGTACGCCTCGAAGTCGGTATCCGTCGTGAAGACCGAAAGCCCCCGCGCCAGCGCAAGGGCGCAGATCAGGAAGTCGGTATTCGATCCCTGAATCCCTGCCGCACGGCATCGGCTGAACAGGTGCGCCGTATCTTCGAAGTCCGACATCGCAGCCGCCACGTCCGGAAACGCTCGCAGGTGATTTCGCAGGTTCTTGAACTGCCGCGGATCCCTGATGCCGGAGAGGATCTCCTGGCGCACCGGGCCGATCATCACGACGCGCCCCTCGCGAATCAGCTCGGCCAGCTCCCGCACCATGGGCGAGTCAACTGGGCACGCACGGCGGAGCGCCAGCGACCAGACCGAAGTGTCGACCAGGACGTTCACGGCCGGCGGCGCTGGCGCTTGTAGTCGTACTTTGCGTCGAAGTCGACGGAGCCGAACAGCCCCACCACCTTCGCCTGTTTGCGATGCCGGATGTACTCCGTGAGGGCCTCCGTGACCGTGTCCTTCTTGGTGCGGTGGCCGCCGATACGCAGTGCCTCGCTGAGGAGCCGGTCATCAATTGCCAAGTTGGTCGCCATGTGTAGAATGCTACACATTAGCGGCTTGGATGGCAACACCGACAGGGTGGGCGGCCGCATGGGGCAAGTCTTGCCGCGCCATGGCTCCCGTGTGTCATCATTTCGTCGCCGGCGGGCGTATTCCATTGCGATGGATGCAAGCCGCGGTGCCACATGGGTCACCCGCGGATGCTCGTTGGGACGACTACCGGCAAGTCGCCCCCCCTCTCTTAGATTCACCAACGCTGCCACCTCACCGGAGAGCCGATGCGCCGAGTTCTATTCCTGTTCGCCGTTGCCATGCCGCTTGCCGCCCAGCAGCCAGCTCCGGCACCGCCGGTTGGTCCGCCGGCCCCCGCCGCCGCTCCCGCTGTCCTGGCCGCTACGGCGCCGGCGGGGCCTCGCGCGTTTACCCCCAACGACTGGTACAAGGTCACCCAGCTGAGTTCGCCCGCGCTGTCGCCCGACGGCAAGCTGGTGGCGTTCACGGTGACGACGGTCGTCGAGAAGGACAACAAGCGGCACAGCGAAGTCTGGGCGGTGCCCGCTGCGGGCGGTGAGCCGGTGCGCTACACCGCACCGAGCTACGAGAGCTCGAACCCCCGCTTCTCGCCCGACGGCAAGTATCTGTTCTTCACCTCGAATCGCCCCGGAGGACGCGGCGCCACGTGGGGACTGCGCATGGACCAGCCGGCGGGCGAAGCGATGCAGGTGGAAAACTATCCGTCCGGTTCCGTGCCGAAGGACAAGAGCTTCGCCGTCTTCACCGACGTCGTTGACACGACCGGGGGCGGCGGCGGCGGTGGTGGCGGCCGCGGCGGCCGCGGCGGCCCGGGTGGCGGCCTTGCATTGCCCGCTGGCGCGTCAGCGGCCAACGCCATGGCGTTTCCACCCTACGGCGCCATCACCAAGCCCGTGGACCAGACGCGCTTTGACGGACGCCAGATCCTGAGCTTCCCGTACAAGGCCAACGGCGTCGGCTTCATTCCGAACCCGCGCGAGGCGCGCGTGATCCGCCCACAGCAGGTTTTCACGCAGAAATTCGACGGCTCCAAGCGCGTGCAGGTGACCGATACGCGCTACTCGCATCGCGAGGCGGTCGTGTCGCCCGACGGCCGGTGGATCGCCTTTGTCGCCGACGCGCAACTGCGCCCGGACAGCGTGGTGCAGCAGATTGCCGATTCGCTCGCGAAGCTCCCGTACAACGCGCTGCGTGACGAAGCGCCGCGCAACGACCGCGACATCTACATGATTCCCGTTGCCGGCGGCGAGCCCCGTAAGCTGGCATCGCTGCAAGGCGACGAGAGCAACCTCGACTGGTCGCCGGACAGCAAGAAGATCCTCTTCATCGGCCGCGCCGAGCGCACCAAGAACGCCCGCCTGATGCTCATCGATGCCGCAGGCGGCGCGCCGCAGACCCTGACCAACGGATGGCAATACGAACCGGCCAGCGCCGAGTACCTGCCGAACGGCGACGTCTTGATGAGCGCCGACATCGGCGCGCGCACCGCGCTGTTCACCGTGATGCCAAAGAACGGCCAGATGCGCGAGACGATCGGCGGCCGCCGGGTCATTCGTGGTTTCTCGCGTGACGAGAAGGCGGCCAAGGTGGCGTTTGTCGCCACCAGCGTCAGTGCGCCCACCGAGTTGTACATCGCCGACCTCGACTCCCGGAAGGACGGTCGCAACGATGGCAAGAACGAACGCAAGCTCACGTCGTTCAACGACAAGGTGAATGCCGAGATCGCGTGGAGCGACGCCGAGAAGTTCAGCTTCCAGGGCGTGGGCGGCCTCACCATCGAGGGGTGGGTGATGAAGCCGTTCGGCTATCAGACGGGGAAGAAGTACCCGCTGGTGCTCTACATCCACGGCGGCCCGCACTCGCGCTACGACGAAGGTTGGTTCGACGAGTTTCAGAACCTCGCGGGCGCCGGCTTCATGGTGCTGTACTCCAACCCCCGCGGCTCGAGTGGCTCGGGGGCCGACTTCACCTACAGCACCCGAGGCCGGTGGTTCGCCGAGGACTACAGGGACCTGATGCAGGCCACCGACATCGCGGCGCAGCGGCCCGACGTGGACAGCACGCGCATGGCGGTGACGGGCGGCTCGTACGGCGGCGTCATGACGGCGTGGATCACGGCGCACACCACGCGGTACAAGGCGGCCGAGGCCGATCGCATGATCAGCAACTGGTGGTCGTGGTACGGAACGAGCGATGCACAGGGGCTAACGGAGTTCGAGTTCTTTGGGAAGCCGTGGGAGAATCCGGCGATGTACGACTCGCTGTCACCGATCCGGTATGTGACCCGGGTGAAGACGCCGACGCTGATCGTGCAGAGCGAGGAGGACCATCGCACCCCGATGGCCGATGCCGACCAGTGGTTTATGGCGCTCAAGAAGCTGGGGGTGCCGGTGGAGTGGGTGCGGTATCCGCGCTCCACCCACGACCTCTCGCGCACGGGCGAGCCGTGGCTGCTGGTGGACCGCTTGGGCCGTCTGCGGCAGTGGTTTGGGCACTGGCTGAAGCCGTAACGGCCACCGACGGAAGGAAAAGAGCGTGGCGCTTCTCCCCTGACGCCAAACCGAATGCGTAGTATTCCCGCCGATGCTTCGCCGCACGCTCACCACCCTTCCGCTCGTCTTCGTCATCTTCTTCAACGTCTCGGGCGGCGCGTTCACGCTCGAGGGGTTGGTGGCCGAGACGGGGCCTGGTCTCGCGCTCCTCCTCCTGCTCGTCATCCCGCTCGTCTGGTCGCTTCCCGAGATCCTCATCATCGGCGAGTTGGCGAGCATGCTGCCGGAGGAAGGCGGCTACTACCGCTGGGTGCGGCGCGCCTTCGGCGACTTCTGGGCCTTCCAGAACGGCTGGTACACGTGGCTCTACTCGCTGGTGGACATGGCCATCTATCCGGCCCTGCTCAACGCATACCTCGCCTGGTTCGTGCCTGATCTCTCGCAGGGGGCGCGATGGGCCATCGCACTGGTCATGATCTGGGGCGCCGCAGGCGTCAACCTGCGCGGCGCGTTTCCCGTGGGTCGCGTCTCGGTGATCGTCGGAACGCTTGTACTCGGCACCTTTGCCCTCGTCGCGGTCTTCTCGCTCCCCAACGTGACGCACGCGCCGTGGCAGCCGATGCTGAAGCCGGGGCAGGGACTGACCACGGGTCTCGCCGTCGGCCTGTCGACGGCGCTCTGGAACTACTTCGGCTGGGACAACGCTTCCACCGTCGGTGGCGAAGTGGTGGACGCGGGACGCACCTATCCGCGCGCGCTTGCGATCGCGCTGCCGATGGTCGCGCTCGCCTACTTCGTTCCCCTCCTTCCCGCGCTGGGCGCCACCGACTGGACGACCTGGCGGGAGGGGGGCTGGCCGGCCATCGCGTACGCGGCTACGGGCGCAGCAGGCGTCGTGCTGGCGCCACTCCTGGCGATCGCCGGCATCCTCAGCGCGCTGGCCCTCTTCAACGCGCTGCTGCTCGTCTACACGCGCATCCCGCTGGCGATGGCGCTCGACGGCCTGCTGCCGGCGATGCTCGGCCGCACCGATGCGCGCGGGACGCCCCGCGTGGCGATCATCGTCTCCGCGGTGATCTACAGCGGCTTTGCGCTTCTGCCGTTCGGGCACCTCATCGTCGCCGACGCCATCTTCTACGCGGCGGCCGTGATGCTCGAGTTCGCGGCGCTCGTCTGGTTCAGGGTGCGGGAGCCGCATCTACGGGGACCGTTTCGCATTCCGCTCGGCACCGCCGGCGTCACAGTGCTGGCCGTCGTGCCGTTCACCGTTTTCATCACCGTCATCGTGATCGCATTCCACGACGGCGAGTACGGGTTCGCTTCGGCGGTGACCGCGTTGAGTGCGATGGCGTGCGGGATGCCGTGTTACGCGGCGATGCGGCGGTACGTGCGGCGCTGAGGTCGCGACAAGGCCGCGGCGCGCTAGCGCGCGCTAGCGTGCTCGCACGCCGCCCTTCATTACGAACGCGACGTCGCGCACGGCGCCGATCGTGCGTGTGGGGTCGCCCTTCACCCCCACGAGGTCGGCCAGCAACCCCGGCACGATGCGTCCCACGCGACCCTCCCAGTGCAGCAGTTTTGCGTTGCCTGACGTCGCGGCTTTCATGACCGCGAGCGGCGTCATGCCGTAATCCACCATGAGTTCCAGTTCGCGCGCGTCGTCGCCGTGCGGGTAGACGCCCACGTCGCCGCCCACGCACATCGTCACGCCTGCGGCAAGCGCGGCCTTGAACGACGCGCGCTTGGCGATGATCGAGGCGGGCTCGGGATCGACGCCCTTCTTCCATCCCGCGTACTGCCGCGTCGCATCGCCGGCGGCGAGCGTGGGACAGAGCGTGACGTTGCGTTCCTTCATGAGCCGCCACGTCTCGTCGGTGCCGCCGTCGCCGTGCTCGATGGACTCGACGCCGGCGACGATGGCGCGCCGCATCCCCTCGGGGGTGCTTGCATGCGCTGCCACGGGGCGCCCGCTGCTCCGCGCCACCTCGACGATGGCGCGTAGTTCGGCCTCGGTGAAGGTTGGCATCGCCTCGCCGCGTGAACCCCAGCGGTAGTCGGCATACACCTTGATCCAGTCGGCGCCGTGCGCGATCTGGTCGCGGGCCACGCGCATCACGCCGTCAATACCGTCGGCCTCCTCCGCGCCCTGCGGCGGATCGAAGCTGAAGTCCGTGCGCTTGGGAGCGTAGCTTCCGGTGACGATCATCGCGCGGGTGGTCACCACCATGCGCGGACCCGGAATGATCCCCTGGTCAATGGCCTGCTTGAGCCCGACGTCGGCGTACCCGGCCCCCTCGGTGCCGAGGTCGCGCACCGTGGTGAACCCGGCCATCAGCGTGGCACGCGCGTGATTCACGGCGCGCGCCGTGCGCAGCGCCAGCGGTTCACGCAGCACCTGATCGTTCCATGAGGTCTCGTTGTACGGATGCAGGAACAGGTGGGTGTGCGCCTCGATCATCCCGGGGATGAGCGTGACACCCGGCAGGTCAATAACCGTGGCCCCCTTCGGCACGCCGACTTGCGCCGTTGGGCCGGCGGCGGCGATGCGATCGCCGCGCACGAGAACCGTCCATCCCGAGGCCGGCGCATCGCTGGTGCCGTCCCACACGGCGGCGGGCTTCAGCAGGACGAGCGAGTCACGCGACTGCGCCGCCAGCGGCGCGGCGACGAGCGAAAGGAGGATGAGTGTGCGCATGGAGCGGTGCTCCCAGAGGAGTTGTTGTCCCACTCGCCGAATCGGGTCGCGCCTCCCAATCGCGCCTCCCAATCGCGAATCCTGATCCGAGCTCCCTATCCTCAATCCATCTTCGGAAAGTCCGTCACCCCACCCGACACGACGAAGGCCATGAACTCCGCGCTGTCGGTGCTCAGTCGCGTGACGCGGTCGACCGGCACCACCACCAGTTGTCCGGAGAAGTTGTACGAATGGGGGCAGTACACGGCCACATGCGAATCGAGACCCATGCGTGCCATAGACAGTTGGGTGATGAAGCCGAGCATGTGCGTTCCGCCATCGGCGCCGACGGCCAGCAGGACGGGCTTGTCGAACCGCTTCTTCTCCCCAACAAAGGCGCTGAGCAGGTCCTTCGTGGCCGTGTACAGCAGGCGCACGAACGGCAGCCTGTTGAGCACGTCCTCGAGCAGACGCACGGCCGAGCTCGTGAGGATGCTCGAGCCGAGCGCGCCGACGAGGGTGATCAGCGCGATGGTCGTGACAAAGCCGACGCCGGGAATCGAGATTCCCAGCCAGCCGTCAACCTGGGTGAAAACGGTGTAACTGACCCAAACCGTCACCACAATGGGCACGATGAGCACCAGCCCGCGCAAAAAATAGCCGAGGATCCGTTTCATGGGGTCGTTGGCAACGGAGGAAGGGTGGAATTCGTAACTTATCGGGATCCGGAGAGTGGGAGGTGCCACCTCCACACGGGGAAGATAACTCCACACCTGGAATTCGCGATGAACATTCGACGCTTCACCCACGCCGCCAGCCGTATCCTGTTGCTGTGCGCGCTGGCAGCCCCGCTCGCCGCGCAGACCAAGCGGCCCATCACGCAGGACACCTACGACCAATGGCGCGCCGTCCAGGGGGCGACGCTCTCGCCGGACGGGAAGTTCGCCATGTACACGGTGTCGCCGGTCGTGGGCGACGGCGAAGTCGTTATTCGTGCTACGGGCGCGGGCACGGAGTGGCGGTTCGCGCGCGGGTATACCGGGCGCCCGCAGCTGATGCCGGCCGCCGACTCTGCGGCCCTGTTCAGCGCGCCGCCGGCGCAGTTCTCGGCGGGCTCGACGACAGCCGCATTCATTACCTATGCGCCCCGCGCCGAGTTCGAGGCGGCGCGCACGGCGCGTCCGCGCCCGCTTCCGCAGCCGCGCACGTCGCTGACGATCGTGACGCTGGCGGACGGGAAGGCCCAGGTGATTCCCCGCGTGCGCTCGTTCCGGTTCGCGCGTGAAGGCGGACGGTTCCTCGCATACCTGCTCGAAGCCGACACCGCTGCCCCGGGTACCGGTGGTGCCGCTCCAGCCGCCGCGGGCGGTGGACGTGGCGGCGCGCGTCCTGGCGCAGCCGCCGGAGCTCGGCCGGACCCGGCCGCGCCGCTGATGCTGCGCGACCTGACGACGGGGCAGGAACTCAAGATCGACGACGTGACCTCGTACCTCTTCGACGAGGGCGAGAAGGTGCTCGTCTACGCAACCGCCTCGAGCGACTCGATGAAGATCGGTGGTGTCCACGTCCGCGACCTGGCGACAGGCGCCGTCTCGACGCTGGCGACAGGGAAGGGCAACTACCGCTCGGTCGCGGTGGACCGCAAGGGAACGCAGGTGGCGTTCGTCTCCGACCGCGATGACGTGGCAGCCGCCAAGCCGCGCTACGCGCTGTACTACGCGTCGCTCGTCCTGGCGAAGGGGCAGAAAGGACCGGTCGCCGCCGCGAAGGTGGTGGACCAGGCCATGGTCGGTGCCGACCAGCTGATCGCCGACCGAGGGCGCGTGGATTTCGTGCGCGAGGGGAGCGCGCTCCAGTTCGCGCTCGCGCCGCTCCCCATCGACAGCATTCCGGCGGACTCGCTCGCCGACAAGGCGATCTACGACCTGTGGCATTGGAAGGACACGCAGATCATGCCCGTGCAGAAGGTGACGGCCGCGCGCGAGCGGAACCGCACGTGGACGGCGGTCTACCATCCGGCCCTGAAAAAGTGGGCCAAGCTGGGCAACGATTCGCTGCGGCAGGTCACGGTCGCCGACAACGGCAAGGTGGCGCTCGCGCTCAATCCCGTGCAGTACGCCATCGAGCAGACGTGGGGCGAGGGCGGCAACGACGTGTACGTGCTCGACGCCGCCACCGGCGCGCGTACGCTCGTCGCGAAGAAGCTCGACGGCGCGCAGCTCTCGCCGGGGGGCAAGTACGTGACGTTCTTCCGTGCCGGCAAGTGGTTCTCGCACGCGACCGCCAGCGGCAAGCAGGTGGAGATCACGGCGGCCATCACGGGCGTGCGCTTTGACAACGAAGAGTTCGACATGCCCGACGACCGTCCGTCGTACGGATTGGGCGGCTGGACCACGGACGATGCACGCGTCCTCGTGTATGATCGCTACGACGCCTGGGAGGTGGATCCGGCCGGCGTGGCGGCGCCGCTGAACGTGACCGCAGGGAATGGTCGCGCGAAGGATGTGACCTACCGCGTGATCAACCTCGACAGCGAGGACCGCTTCCTCGACCCGGCCCAGCCGCTGATGTTGCGGGCGTTCGACAACGCGTCCAAGGCCAGCGGCTACGCGCAGGCGAAGCTCGGGGCCAGCGCCGCGCCGGCGATGCTGGTGATGGGGCCCAAGAACTACGCCGGCCTCCAGAAGGCGCGGAAGGCGTCGCAGTACCTGATGACCCAGCAGACGTTCCGCGAGTTCCCCGACCTGTGGACAGGGGCCGCGGTGAACGCCGTCACGAAGATCTCCAACGCGAACCCACAGGACGCGGCGTATCCGCGTGGCGACGTTGAACTCGTGCACTGGCGCAACGACGACGGCGTTCCGCTCGAGGGGATGCTGTTCAAGCCCGAGGGTTTCGACCCGGCGAAGAAGTACCCGATGATCACGTACTTCTATGAACGGCTCTCCGACGGGCTGCACAACTACTACGCGCCCTCGGGGCGCAATACCGTGAATCCGCTCGTCTACAACTCACTCGGGTACCTCGTCTTCATGCCCGACATCGTGTACACGGACGGTTTCCCGGGCCCGAGCGCTGCGAAGGCGATCATTCCGGGCGTGCAGTCGCTCATCGCGCGCGGCTTCGTGGATCCGAAGAAGCTGGGCATCACCGGCCAGTCGTGGGGCGGGTATCAGTCGGCCTATCTGATCACGGTCACCAACATGTTCGCTGCGGCCGTGCCCAATGCGACCGTCGTGAACATGACATCGGCGTACGGCGGCATCCGCTGGCAGAGCGGACTGCTGCGCCAGATGCAGTACGAGCACTCGCAAAGCCGCATCGGCGGGTCGCTCTGGCAGTATCCCGAGCGGTTCGTCGAGAACTCGCCGCTCTTCAAGCTCGACCGCGTGACGACGCCGGTGCTGTTCATGGCCAACGACAACGACGGCGCGGTGCCGTGGTACCAGGGGATCGAGTTCTACAGCGCCATGCGCCGCCTGCAGAAGGAAGCGTACCTGGTGGTGTACAACGGGGACGAGCACAATCCCACCAAGCGCGCCAACCAGAAGGACATTGACCTCAAGATGCAGCAGTTCTTCGGCGCCAAGCTGCTCGGTCAGGCCGAGCCGGACTGGATGAAGAACGGAATCCCGTTCCTCAAGAAGGGGCAGGATCAGCTGAACCGCAGATAGGGGCCGGCGTACGGCCGCGTAACGCAGAGAAAGGCAGAGGGTCCGGCGCTTGCGAGCGAGCCGGGCTCTCTGGCGTTGCGGCCATCCCGGTCTCGGTGGTCGGACCGGAGCTGGCGCCCCTTGCAAAACACTATATCGCGATATAGGATTATATAGACGCCCCAACCTGAGACCACATGCCTACGCACACTCCTTACGGAATTACCGTCCAGCTCGATATGCCGTTCGAGGTCGCCGTCGCCGCCGCCCGAGCGGCGCTCGCCGCCGAGGGCTTTGGTATCCTCATGGAAGCCGACCTCCAGGCCACCTTCCAAAAGAAACTGGGCGCCGAATCCGCGCCGTACATCATCCTCGGCGCCTGCAGTCCGCGCGACGCGTTCGACGCCCTCAAGCTCGAACCCGACCTCGGACTGCTCCTGCCGTGCAACGTGATCGTCCGCGATGCCGGCAACGGCACGTCGCATGTCGCCGCCATCAACCCCGTGGTCCAGCTTGGCGTCACTGGAAACGCCGCCCTTATGCCGGCTGCCGCCGCCATCGGTGAACGGCTCGTGCGCGCCATCGCGGCGCTTGAAGCGGCCTCATGAACCGGCCGATCACGCAGGGCGCGCCCGCGGCGGTGGTGGGCTGCCCTTTCTGCGACACGATGAATCGCGTCTCCCTCGACCGGATTGACGACCGCCCGAGGTGCGCCAAGTGCGAAAAGCCGCTGCTGCTTGACCGTCCGGTGCACGCCAAGGACGACCACCTCTCCAAGGTCATTGCCGGCGCCACCGTGCCGGTGCTCGTTGACTTCTACGCCGACTGGTGCGGTCCGTGCAAGATGATGACGCCCGTGCTCGATGACCTCGCGCGCGAACGCGCGGGCGAGTTGCTGGTGGTGAAGGTCAACTCCGACCAGAATCCCGTCTCGCCGCAACACTATGGCGTGCGCGGTATTCCGACGCTGATCATCTTCAGAGACGGCCAGGAGGTTGGGCGGCAGGTCGGCTTCGCGCCAAAAGCGCAGCTGATGCAGCTCGTCGACGCGTCGGGGTCGTAGCTGCTCACCGCGAAGACACGAAGGGCACCATGGTGCGGTGCGCACCTCGTGCCTTCGTGATCGAGCGGTGCCCGTCCGCTATCGCCCGCCGTATGCCTTAGATGGCACCGTCTTCACGAAGAGCCAGAGCGCTCGGATCTCGTCGTCGGTCATCAGCTTGGTGAAGCGGAACGGCATCAGCGAATCGATAGGAGCGTTGCCAGGACGCTTTCCCTCGCGGAGCGCGCGGAAGAAGTCCTCTTCGGTGTAGTGGCCGATGCCTGCCGGCGTGATGTTCGCGGCGGGCTTCCAGTCGGGAGGCGTCCCTGGGATCTTGCCGCCGGAGAGGCCTTCGCCATGGCACCCTTTGCAGCCGCCGATTTCAGCGAGGTAGCGGCCGTACTCGGCGGTCACCGCCGGGGGCGTTGCCGCCGCGTGTGCCTCGTGTTGCACCTGCTCCGCAGGGACGAGGACAAGGTCACCCTTCGCGTAGAGCAGGCGACCGATCGGTCCGACGGCGTTCGGCGCGGGCACGCGGTCCACCGGTGGCAGCGACTTCAGATACGCGATCAGGGCCGCGGCGTCGTCGTCGCTCAGCCACTGGAACTCGAGCGACGGCATGAAGAGGAGCGGCGAGCCGTCGGGCTTCACGGCGTGCCGGATCGCGCGTTCCCAGTCGAGGTCGCTCAACTGTCCGCCGACGCCGCCCGCGCCTCGCGTGAGGTTGGCGGCCCAGAGCCTTGCCACCGGTGGCTCATTGATGAACTGGCCCCCGCCGAGATCGGCGCCGTGGCAGCCGACGCAATGAGCGAGCGCCGTGGCGACGTGCTGGCCGCGGACGAGGGCGAGCGAGTCGGTGGGGATGGTGAGCGGGTGGCCGGCGATCGCGTACTTCCGGTCGATGCCGCGCTGCGTGTAGAAGTAGAGCATGCAGCCGGCGATGACAAGGAGCGCGACGACGATGCCAACGCCCCACGCGAGTGCGCGCAGGATCTTCTTCATCTGGGGGGCCTCCGAAGGAGAGTGAGAAGAGCGTACGAAAACTGCAACGCGCACGCTGTGACGTCCACCGGGGGTCGGGTCGACGATCCGGCCGGCCGCCTTTCCGATCGGAGCGCGCGGACGCGCGGCCGCTGCGCCAGCCTGCCTATCGCGCGCGACGCCCGCCCTCAATAGGTTTCCACTCCTCATGACGACCACAGCTCCCCACGATCCAGCGTCGGGCACCGAGCCTCGGCGCTGGAGCATCGACGCCGCCAAGCTTCTCTATAATGTCGAGGGCTGGGGCGACGGCTTCTTCGACGTCTCAGAAAAGGGGCGCATGGTCGTGCGCCCCGACAAGGCGCATCCCGATCGGACGATTGACCTGTTTGAGCTCGCGCTCGATCTCGAGGCGCAGGGCGTCGCGCTCCCGGTGCTGCTGCGCTTCTCCGACATCCTGCGCTCCCGCATCGAGGCGTTGCACGGCGCGTTCCAGGGCGCGATCGCCGAGTACGGCTACACCGGCGCGTACACCACGGTCTACCCCATCAAGGTCAACCAGCAGCGCCATGTCGTGGAGGAGATCCTCGAGTTTGGGCAGGTCGCCGGCGTTGGCCTGGAATGCGGCTCGAAGCCCGAACTGCAGGCGGTGCTCGCCCTGTCCGAGCGCACCGATCACGTGATCGTCTGCAACGGCTACAAGGACGAGGAGTTCATGCGCCTCGCCCTGATGGGACAGAAACTGGGCCACAGGGTGTTCATCGTGATCGAGCAGCTGAGCGAGCTCGACGTGCTGCTGAGCGCGGCCGACCAGATGGGCGTCGTGCCGACGGCGGGCGTGCGCGTCAAGCTGTCCACTGAAGGTTCGGGACGGTGGGCTCAGTCGGGCGGCGAGAAGAGCAAGTTTGGCCTCAACTCGGCGCAACTGGTGGCGCTGATCGAGCGGCTGCGCGCCGCCGGGCGGCTCGACATTCTCAAGCTCGTCCACTTCCACCTCGGCTCGCAGATCACCGACATCCGGTACATCAAGCGGGCGATGGGCGAGGTGGCGCGGTTCTACGTCGAATTGCGCCGCATGGGACTCGACATCACGCATGTGGACGTGGGCGGCGGCCTCGGCGTGGACTACGACGGCACACAGAGCACCAATGTCGCGTCGGTGAACTACACGATGCAGGAGTATGCCAACGACATCGTGTACACGCTGGCCGAGATGTGCCGGGAGCTCGAGCTTCCGATGCCGAATCTCATCAGCGAGTCGGGGCGCGCGCTCACCGCGCACCACGCCCTCATGCTGATGAGCGTCATTGACGTCGAATCGCAGGTGGAACCGTCGGTGCCGCCGGTCACCGAGGACCACCACTCGCTCCTGCACGAGATGGCGGACGACCTCAAGGCCGTGTCGCGCAAGAACGTCTCGATGCGCCGCGTTCGCGAGGTGTATCACGACGCGTCGTACGACAAGGAAAAGGCGCAGGGGCTCTTCTACAATGGCGTGCTGACGCTCACCGAGCGCGCGTACGCGGAGCAGCTGCACCTTGGAATCCTGAACGCCGTGCGCACGGCCGCGCAGCGCCATCCCGACGAGTTCGAGGACATCATCACCGACCTGAACGCCGCGCTGGTGGACCGCTACTTCTGCAACTTCTCGCTCTTCCAGTCGCTGCCCGACAACTGGGCCATTGACCAGCTCTTCCCGATCATGCCCATCCACCGGCTCGATGAGGAGCCCACGCGGCGCGGCACGCTGCAGGACGTGAGCTGCGACTCGGACGGCAAGATTGACCGGTTCGTCGGTGAGAAGGGAGGCAACCCGTCACTCGAACTGCATCCCTTTACCGACGGCGATCCCTACATTCTGGGGATCTTCCTGACCGGCGCATACCAGGAGATACTGGGCGACCTGCACAACCTGTTCGGCGATACGAATGCGGTGCACGTGCGCCTGCGCGACGGCGAGTACGAAATCACCGACCTCGTGCATGGCGACACGGTGACCGAGGTGCTGAACTACGTGCAGTTCCGCGCCTCCGACCTGCTGGCGACGTTCCGGCGCAAGGTGCAGGCCGCGTCCGGCATCACGCGCGACGAGGCGAACATGTTCATCGCCGAGTACGTCGCCGGGCTCGAGGGGTACACGTACCTCGAAGGCGAGGCGGCTCGATGACGGCGCCGTGGGCGGCGCTGGCGGCGGTGCCGGGTGGGCCAGACGTACCCGGCCTGCTGCTTGTGCTGGCGGCTGTGCTCGCTGCCACCAAGGTGGGTGGTGCGTTGGCGCAACGCGTTGGGCAGCCCGCCGTGCTCGGCGAACTGGTCGCGGGGGTGGTGCTGGGCGGCTCGGTGCTGGGTGTGCTCGACCCGACCGAGCCGGTGATGCACATGCTGAGCGAGCTCGGCGTGCTCGTGCTGCTGTTCATGGTCGGCCTCGAAACCGATCTTCGCGCGCTGCGTCGCGTCGGCGCCGCGGCAATCACGGTTGGCACGGCGGGGATCGTCCTGCCGTTCGCCGGCGGATTCGCCGTGGCACGCGCATTCGGCATCGCGCCGATGACGGCGCTCGTGATCGCCGCGGCGCTCACCGCCACGTCCATCGGCATCTCGGCGCGCGTGCTGGGTGACCTCGGCCGGCTCAAGGACGATGAAGGGCAGGTGGTGCTCGGGGCCGCAGTCTTCGACGACGTGATCGGGCTGGTGATTCTCGCGGTCGTCGGCAGCGTAGTGGCCGGCGCTGCCGTGTCGCCCATGGGCGTCACACACACAGCGATGGTGGCCATCGGCTTCGTGGTGGGGGCGATCCTCATCGGCACCATGCTCATGCGCCCGCTGCTGGCGGCCGTCGCCCGCCTGGACGACGCGGGAGCGGTAGGCATCGTGGCGCTCGGGTTCGCGTTCGTGACGGCGGCGGTGGCTGCCCGCGCGGGGTCGGCCATGATCATCGGCGCCTTCGCGGCCGGCCTGGTGCTGCACGCGATGCCCCAGCGGCACGAGATCGAGAAGTGGACGACGTCCGTGGGACACGTGCTCGTGCCGGTCTTCTTCGCGTCGGTCGGCGCGGCGGTGAACCTGCGCGCGCTGGTGTCGCCGGCGGCGCTCGGTCTCGGCGCCGCGCTCATCGCGGTCGCGGTCGCGGGCAAGGTGGCTGCGGGCTATGCGCCGTGGTGGTTCAAGGGGAACAAGCTGCTCGTCGGCGTGGCGATGGTGCCGCGCGGCGAGGTCGGCCTGATCTTCGCGCAGATGGGCGTGGCGGCGGGCGTGCTGGCGGGCGCCGAGTTCGGCGCGGTGATCCTGATGGTGATGGCCACGACGTTTGTGACGCCGCTGTTGCTTGGCCCGATCGCCGGCCCGCCTCCGCCGGGGCTTGTCACCGTGGACGATGGCGTCGGCCTCGACGAACTCGTCGCGGGCGCAGCACATCGCCCGCGTCGCGAAACGACGCACGGGCACACGCCCGGCAGCGACGGCTCCTGAAGCTTCGCTCGTTGGCGCTTCCAATTCGGAGGCGGCGACAGCGCGCCGTGCTACCGCGCTGAGTACCGCTTGGCCACTTCGGCCCAGTTCACGACGTTCCACCAGGCGTCAATGTAGTCCGCGCGGCGGTTCTGGTATTTCAGGTAGTACGCGTGCTCCCAGACGTCGAGGCCGAGGATGGCGTGCTTGCCGTCCATGAGCGGATTGTCCTGGTTCGGCGTGCTCTCGATAGTCAGGGCGCCATCGCGCCCCGCGACGAGCCAGGCCCAGCCGGACCCGAAGCGGCCGGTGGCCGCCGCCTTGAAGGCGTCGCGGAACTTGGCGAAGTCGCCCCAGCTCTTCAGCACAGCTGCGCCAACCTCGCCGCCCGGTTCGCCGCCGGCGTTCGGTGCCATCAACTCCCAGAAGAGCGAATGGTTCCAGTGGCCGCCGCCGTTGTTTCGCACGGCGGTGCGCACCGTCTCGGGCACCTGCGCGATGTTCCGGCACAGGTCGCCCAGCGTCCAGTTGCCTAGCTCCGGCGCCTTCTCGATGGCCGCGTTCAGGTTGGTGACGTAGGCATTGTGGTGCTTGCCGTGATGGATCGTCATCGTCAGCGCGTCAATGTGCGGCTCGAGCGCGGCAACGGCGTAGGGCAGGGCAGGAAGCGTGTGTGCCATGGACGGATCTCCGGGAGGCGTCAGGTTGGTGGATTCAATCTACCAGATGCGGGTGCGTTCGGGCGGCGCGAGCGGCGCCGTTTCCACCACTCCCACAGCCCCGGCGAGATGGAGAGCAGGATGACGCCGATGACGAGCGCCTCGACGTGCGTCTCGAGCCCGGGGACGAGCCGCACCAGGTAGTACCCAGTCAGCAGCATCGACCAGATCCAGGCCAGCCCACCGATGACATTGTAGAACAGGAACGTCCGGTACCGCATGTGCGCCGCGCCGGCGACCACTGGCGCGAACGTGCGCGCGAACGGAATGAAGCGCGCCAGGATGATCGTCTTGCCGCCGTGCTTCTCGTAGAACGCCTGTGCGGCGAGCAGGTGCTCGCGCCGGAACCAGCGCGAATCGGGACGCTGGAAGAGCGCGTCTCCAGAACGGCGGCCAATGCTGTATGCAATGGAGTCGCCCAGGATCGCTGCGGCGCTGCACCACATGCCGAGCGTCCAAACATTCAGCGGCACCAGGCCGTCACGCTGCGCGGCAAAGAGGCCGGCGGTGATGAGGAGCGAGTCACCGGGGAGAAAGGGGAACAGCAGCCCCGTTTCGATGAAGATGATGAGCGTGATGCCACCGGTGCCGGCAATCTCGACCAAGCCATGCAAGTCGCGAAGCTTGTGGAACAGTTCGATGAGCAGATCCATAGCGGAGAAAGCTAGCACCGCTAACCGGCGAGTGCGGATTGGGAGCTCGGATTGGGATTCGTGATCCCCATCCAAATCCGAGCTCCCAATCGGTTATCTTCGTCCAATGTCTATGCTCGACCACCTCGCCGTCGTCTTCCTCTACCCGCAGGATCCCGTCAACATCGCGGCCACCGTGCGGGCGATGAAGAACATGGGCGTCGGCGACCTGCGCCTGGTGCGACCGTGCCCGTACGACCCGTTCCGCATCGAGGGGGTGGCCCACGATACCCGCGACATCGTGGAGCGGATCCGGCACTTCGACACGCTGGACGAGGCGCTCGCCGACTGCGGCCGCGTGGTGGGATTCGCCGGCAAGCGCCGGTCGGCCAAATGGGAGCGGCTCACCCCCCGCGCCGCCGCCGAGCGCTATGTCCCCGACCTCGAGGCGGGGCATCGGGTGGCCCTGCTGTTCGGCCAGGAAGACCACGGCCTCCCCAACGAGGCGCTGGACCGCGCGCAAGTGCTGTGCATGATTCCCACCACCGAGCATTCCTCGCTGAATCTCGCGCAGGCGGTGCTGGTGGCGCTCTATGAATTCCATGTTGCGGCGGGTGACGCGACGCGCGAGGTGGAGGCGCATCGCCACCGGGCGGGACCCGCGACCCACGAGGAGTGGGAGCGCATGTTCACCGACGCGCAGGCCGCGCTCGACGCCGTTGCCTTCTTCCGCACGCGCAACCCCGAGCTCGTGATGCGCAGCCTGCGGAGTCTCGCCTTCCGTGCAAAGCCGGATGAACGCGAGGTCACCATGCTGCGCGCCGTGGCGATCGAGGTTCTCCGCACCATTGACCGGATCACGCGCGGACTCGCCAAGGGGCCGTGGCGGCGACGCGACGACGCCCCTTGACGGCGACGCGTCAGTCTACCCCCACCGACATCCAGGGTTCGCCTTGCGTAGGTCTCTGCGGGCGGTGAAATTCCCACGCTTGCTTCGCCACACGTGCGAGCGCGTGTCCCCCCGACCCCCCTTTCTCCCGGATGACATCCGATGACGGGACGCAGGAAGTGGCTGGTGATCACTGGTGTTCTGGCGATTGGAGTCGCCTCGACGCTGCTGTCCGCCTATGCCGGCAATTACCAGGTCGCGGCGGTTGCGGCCGGTACCACCGAGACCGCGACGCAAAAGGCCAATCGCGAGGCTGTCGGCAAGGCGAAGCCCGGTCCGTGGGGCTACAGCGGCGCCTCGGGATACACCAACTACCTGGGGGAGGGCACCGGCCGCTCGCCGGCGCAGCCCGTCAAGTTCCCGCACCCGGTGCACGTAAACACGCTGCAGATGAACTGCGTGTTCTGTCACTCCTCGGCGTTCAAATCGCCCGATCCGGGCCTTCCGGCCGTTGCCAGCTGCATGGGCTGTCACACCATCACCGCCATTGACCGGCCGGAAGTGAAGAAGGTCGCCGAGGCCTTCAACAAGAAACTGCCGATTGCGTGGGTGCGCGTGCACAAGGTGCCGGAGTACGTGCGCTTTCCGCACGTGCGGCACATCTACGCCGGCGTCACCTGCCAGACCTGCCACGGGCAGGTGCAGAACATGGAGCAGGTGTTCCAGTACGCGTCGCTCAACATGGGGTGGTGCGTCTCCTGCCACGTCAACGGCTACTCGCGCGCGGAAGGCATGCGCGCCGCAGGGTACGAGCCCGACTCCGCCGCGCTGACCGACGAGCGCCAAGGCGTGCGCAAGGTCGCGTCCTACGATTGTGCCAACTGCCACTACTAGAACCCGACGCATGACGAAGCCCGTGGAAACGGCCAACGGCGTCAAGCGCCGCGACTTCCTGAAGGTCCTCGGCGTCACCGGCGCCGCGACGGCGATGGTCGGCTGCAGCACGGACCAGGTCGAGAAGCTGATTCCGTATGTCACATCGCCCGACCACACCGTGCCGGGCGTCTCCAATTATTATGCCACCACCTGCCGCGAGTGCGCGGCGGGGTGCGGCATTATCGTGGAGACGCGCGACGGTCGTGCCCTCAAGGCCGAGGGCAACCCGGACCATCCAGTCAACCGGGGCGCTATCTGCGCCCGCGGGCAGGCAGCATTGCAGGGGCTGTACAACCCCGATCGTTTCCGCGGCCCGATGCTGCGCCAGAACGGCCAGCTCGTCCCGATCTCGTGGGAGGAGGCCATTGACGCGCTGCACAAGGGCGTGGACACGGCGATGAAGAGTGGCAAGGCCCGGCATGCCGTCTTCATCAACCAGCACGAGCAGGGACTGCTGCACTCCTTCCTCGACGAGTGGCTGGCGTATCGCGACATGCCGCCGCACATCAGCTACGACGCCGAGGCGCCCTTCGCGACCATTGTCGCCAACAGGGCGGTGTACGGCGTGTCGTGGCCGAGGCTCGACTTCGGCGCAGCCAAGCTGATCGTCTCGTTCGCCGCGGACTTCCTTGACGGATGGGGGCTCCCAGTACCGCAGCAGCTCGACTTCGCGGAGGCGCGCGGCAAGATCGAGGGCGCGCCGCGTCTCATCTACATCGGCCCGCGCCGCCCGCTCACCGGCCTCAACGCCGACCAGTGGATCGCCGCCAAGCCGGGGACGGCGGGCGCCATCGCGAGAATGCTGGCGGGCAAGATGACGGCCGCCGCCGCGGCCGCGGCCACGGACGTACCGGTCGCGACGCTGGCGGCGTTGAAGAAGGAAGTCGCGGCCGCCAAGCCATCGCTCCTCATCGCCGGCGGGTCCGGCCCGAAGGCGCTCGACCTCGCCACCGAAGTGAACACCCTCAACAAGTCGCTCGGCAACGTTGGCGTGACGGTGAAGCCGGCCGAGGCGTACGGTGCCTGGGAGGGCGTGGTCCCGCCCGCTGTGCTCAACGACGTCGTGGCTGCCATGGAGGCGAGCGACGTGCCGGCGCTCTTCGTGCGCGGCGCCAACCCGGTGTACAGCACCCCCGTCGGCCTCGGCTTCGCGGCGGCCGCGGCCAAAGTGCCGTTCAAGGTGTCGTTCTCGACGGTCCCCGATGAGACCACCGCGCTCTGCGACCTCATCCTCCCCGACCACCATGCGCTCGAGAGCTGGGGTATTGCCGAGCCGGTGAAGGGAACGCTGGGCCTGCAGCAGCCGACCATGGACCCCGTGTTCAACACGCGCGCCACGGCCGACGTGCTGCTCGCGTCGCTCCGACCACTGCCGTGCTTCTCATGCCCAGTGGATCCGGCGGAGGACAAACAGCACGCCGCCGACATCGCAAAGTTCCCGCCCGACTATCGTGGCGTGGTTGCGTCGCACATCGGCGGCAACAGCAAGTTGCAGCACGCGCTGCCGAAGGGCCTGCTCGCCGGCTCACTGCCGGGCCGCGTGGTGCCGGTAGCGAAGATCATGAAGCCGGCGATCGTCGGCGAAGCGACCGGCGACTATTACCTGGCGACCTACGCCAACCTGCTCATGGGCGACGGTCGCGGGGCCAACAAGCCGTGGTTGCAGGAGCTTCCCGATCCGGTCACCAAGATCTGCTGGCAGACCGTGGTGGAGATGCATCCGGAAACTGCGAAGAAGCTGGGCGTGGAGCGCGGCGACCATGTGACGGTGAAGACGGTCGCTGGCTCGATCACCGCGCCGGCCTTCCTGTACATCGGCGTGCGGCCCGACACGGTGGCGGTTATGGTGGGCCGGGGTCAGACGGCCTCCGGGCGCTACGCCACCGGCACGGGACACAA
This sequence comes from uncultured Gemmatimonadota bacterium, assembly GCA_947085385.1. Classification (GTDB taxonomy): domain Bacteria; phylum Gemmatimonadota; class Gemmatimonadetes; order Gemmatimonadales; family Gemmatimonadaceae; genus PNKL01. Next base: position 43,939 of record CAMTWA010000007.1, read on the forward strand.
TGCGTGGAGCCTGCTCCCTGCGTCGAACGATGCGGCGGGCGGCTACCAGCTGGTGGGTGTGCGCTGCACCGTGGCGAAGGCAGCAGGCCACTCGATGATCGTCACCACCGAAGGGTCCGGTCGGCAGCACGGGCGAGGCATTGCTCGCGCCTCGACGCTCGAGGAACTGCTCACGGGCGAGGAGCACAAGCCCCACGCGTTCCCGGGGCAGGCGTCCACCGCGTTCCTCCCCGGATTGCGCGCGCCGGTAGCGGGCGACGCGCAGGGCGAGTTCAGCGATCCCACGTCCGCGCAGAAGGGCGAGTACGACCCGAAGCATCCGAGCGGCCGCGCCAAGCGCCGATGGGCGATGACCATCGATCTCGCCAAGTGCACCGGCTGCTCGGCGTGCGTCACGGCCTGTTATGCCGAGAACAACATCCCGACGGTCGGCGCCGAGTGGCAGGGGCCGATCCTCTATCCGGACCGCAAGTTCCCGGGCGCGAACATCACGCGCTCGCGCGAGATGGCCTGGCTGCGCCTTGAGCGCTACTACGAGATTGACCGCGAGTACAAGGACATGGCGTGGAATCCGGAGCATCACCCCGAGGTGCGGGTGATCCCGATGCTGTGCCAGCACTGCGGCAACGCGCCGTGCGAGCCGGTCTGCCCGGTGTACGCCACGTATCACGCTCCCGACGGGCTCAACGTGCAGGTGTACAACCGCTGCGTCGGCACGCGGTACTGCTCGAATAACTGCCCCTACAAGGTCCGGTACTTCAATTGGTTCGGCTATGGCGAGCCGGACCGCGCGCAGTACGCCTTCCCCGAGCCGCTCAACTGGCAGCTCAATCCCGACGTCACGGTGCGCGCCAAGGGCATCATGGAGAAGTGCTCGTTCTGCGTACAGCGCATCCGCGACGCGGAGACGCTGGCCAAGGTGCAGAACCGCGAGATCGAGGCCGATGAATTCACGACCGCGTGCGCGCAGGCGTGCCCGTCGCGGGCCATCGTGTTCGGCGACGCGGCCGATGAGCACTGGTCGGTGACCAAGCTCATCGAGGATCGGCGCGCGTACCACGTGTTCGAGGAACTGAACACGTTCACGGCGGTGGTCTACCTGAAGAAGATCAACCACCCGGCTCCGGCCGGGGTCACGGCCTAAGGGGGCGCGGACGATGGCGACCATCGCCTACGAGCCGAAGCGGCCGAACATCGCTTCCGCCAACGTGCAGCTCCCGGCCGTCCGGGACTACGAGCAGGTCGACGACGAGATCGTCGCAACACTCAGGCCCAGCAAGGCATGGTTCCTGATGTTGATGACCGCGATCGCCTGCCTGGGTCTCGGCGTCAGCGCCTTCCTGTACCAGTTGCATCAGGGGTTGGGCGTCGCGGGCTACAACCCGCCCGTGATGTGGGGTGTCTACATCGTCACGTTCGTCTTCTGGATCGGCATCGGACACGCCGGTACGCTGATCTCGGCCATCCTGTTCCTTTTCCGGGCGGGATTCCGCACGACGATCTATCGGTGCGCCGAAGCCATGACGGTCTTCGCGGTCATGACGGCCGGGTTGTTCCCGATCATCCACCTCGGTCGCCCCTGGAAGTTCTTCTGGCTGCTCCCGTACCCCAACTGGCGCCTCCTCTGGCCGCAGTTCAAGTCACCGCTGGTCTGGGACGTCTTCGCGATCTCGACGTACCTGACCATTTCGACGACGTTCCTCTTCGTCGGACTGATTCCCGACATCGCCGTGCTGCGTGACCGCGAAACGAACCCGACGCGCAAGCGCATTCTCTCGTTCCTCTCGTTCGGGTGGCGCAATACCGAGCGCGAGTGGCGGCACTTCGCCCGCGCGTACCTGTTCCTGGCGGCCGTCAGTACGCCGCTGGTGCTGTCGGTGCACTCGGTGGTGTCCTTCGACTTCGCCATGGCGATCACGCCGGGCTGGCACACGACGATCTTCCCGCCCTATTTCGTGGCCGGCGCCATCTTCTCGGGCATCGGGATGGTCTTCACGATCATCATTCCGATCAGGAAGTGGTTCCGGCTCCAGCATTACGTGACGCTCAACCACCTCGACGCGGCGGCGAAGCTCTGCCTCACCACGTCGCTGATCGTCGGCTGCGCGTACATGGTCGAGTTCTTCATCGCTTGGTACGGCGGCGTGCAGGTCGAGCAGGACTTCTTCTGGAACCGCGTCTTCGGGCAGTGGTGGTGGGCGGCGTGGATCATGCTCACATGCAACATGATCCTGCCGTTGTCGCTCTTCTCGCAGAAGCTCCGCCGCAATCCGACGTGGCTGTGGATCCTGTCGATCTTCATCAACATCGGCATGTGGTTCGAGCGCTTCGTGATCGTGGTGCCGTCGCTGTCGCACGAGTTCGAACCGTGGCAGTGGACAACGTACGCGCCGACCTGGGTGGACTACTCCATCCTGCTTGGCTCGTTCGGCTGGTTCTTCATGTGGTTCCTGCTCTTTGTCCGGCAGCTTCCGATCATTGCGATCGCCGAAGTGAAGGAAATCGTGGCGCCGCGCCTCAAGCGGGCGCACGCGCACACGCCGGACAACGCGGATGATTACGAACCTGAAACGCCGGGGGCACACAACTGATGCGCGGCGTACTCGGACACTTCAGGGAACTAGACAGCGCGGTGGACGCGATTACCGAGCTGAAGGCGGCGCGTCTTGGCGACGTGACGGTCTTCACGCCGACGCCACGCCACGAGTTCGAGGTCGCGGTGGCGCCGCCCCGCAGCCCGGTGCGCATGTACATGCTGTTCGGCGGTCTCGCCGGCTGCCTGTTCGGCTACTGGATGGCCATCTGGGCCTCGGCGTACTGGCCGCTCGTGGTGGGCGGCAAGGCAATCGCGTCGTGGATTCCGTACACGATCTTCGGCTTTGAGGTCTTCGTACTCGTCGGCGGGCTGTCCACTGTCGCCGGCCTCTTCATCCACGCGCGGATTCCACGGCTGACCATGATGGTCGGCTACGATCCGCGCTTCAGTCGCGGCGACTACGGCATCTGGGTCGAGTGCGCGCCAGACCGCATCGCGTCGGCCGAGGCGCTGCTCCGCAAGAACGGGGCGGTGGAGGTGCGCGGTGAACGCTAGGCGTTTCGTCCGCCGCGCGGTCCTTGCCGCGCTTCCGCTCGCGCTTGGCGCGTGCAGCAGTTGGCTCTCGGACTTCAAGCAGCAGCCGTCGGTTGGTCCGTGGCAGGTCTTCAATGCCGACTCTGCCGAGACCAAGGCCTTCCGCGGCAACCCGAGCGGGTCGGTTTCGACCAACGGCACGCTCATGCCCGCCTGGGTGGTGTCGTACGGCATGTTGCCAAACGTCATCGATTCGATGGCGACGCTTGCCAATCCGGTGCCGTCCGACGCGGTCTCGCTGCATCGCGGCCGCATCGAGTATCAGATCAACTGCGCGCCGTGCCACGGCCGCGCCGGCAAGGGTGATGGCGAGGCCACGAAGCTCGGTATGGTGCCGATGCCGCTGGTGTCGGAGCGCGCCAAGGCGCTGACCGACGGCTACATCTGGGGCATGATCCGCAACGGTCGAGGCCTGATGCAGTCGTACAACCGCATCGAGGAGATGGATCGTTGGGACGTGGTGAACTACATCCGCGCGGTACAGGGCAAGCTGGCGGGGGTCGTGGCCGATACGACGCCGGCTGGATTGCCCGGCGAGACGGGGGCCAAGCTGCCCGGCTTTACGCAGATCGGGCCCACGCGAAACGCGGCCTACGCGCGTCCCACGGTAACAGCGATGCCACGGGCCGCAACCGGAAAGGCGGAGACCAAGACTGAGGGCCACGACTGATGAGCGCCCACGAAAGCCCCGCCCCGTCGCGTGAGCGCGTGCTGGCGGCGATCAACAAGCCGATTCCGGCAACCATCAAGCAGGCGTTCCTGGCGATGTTCTTCGCCGGCTTCGCCGTGTTCGTCTATGGCCTCGCGCGCGGCAACGGCCGCGCCTGGCAGGCATTCCACGTCAACTGGCTGTTCTTCACCACGATCGCATCGGCGGCGGTGATGTTCGTCGCCGTGCAGCGCATCACCACGGCGCGCTGGTCGCGCTCGGTGATCCGCATCATGGAAGGGTTCGCCGCCTTCCTGCCGTTTGCATTCGTCTGCCTGCTGCTCACGATTTTCGTCGGCAACAAGTACGTCTATCCGTGGTGGGACCTGCCCGGGACCGGCGCGCTGATCCACGAGAAGGACGTCTACCTCAGCCACGGCTTCTTCTGGGCGCGCTCGGTGGGCGTGCTCGGGGTGCTGGTGGCGGTGCAGCTCTGGTACGTGTGGACGTCGGTGCGGCTCGATGTCGGCGTGAGCCCCGAGGGTGGCGCCGCCTGGGCGGCCGGCATACGCGCGGCGATGCGGCGCGGCTTCGGCGACGAGCGCCGCGAACTCCACAGCACGCACAGCCGCCAGGGGTGGATGGCGGTGGTGATGGCGCTGCTGTTCGGCTTTGGCTGGTGCGTGCTCGCGTGGGACCACTCGATGTCGCTCAGCTGGCACTTCTTCAGCACGATGTACGGGTGGCAGGTCTTCATGGGCGGCTGGCTCGTGGCGCTGATGGTCTTCAGCGGGCTCGTGCGGTGGTTCAACGCGCACCTTGGCGCGCACGACCTCATCACCGAGAAGCAGTACCACGACATCGGCAAGCTCTGCTTTGCGTTCACCGCGTTCTGGGGATACCTGACGTTCTCGCAGTACCTGGTGATCTGGTACGGCAACCTGCCGGAGGAGACGCACTTCTTCACGCTGCGACTTTCCGGCGCGTGGAAAGCGGTCACGGTGTCGGTGGCGATACTGACCTTTGCGCTGCCGTTCTTCGGCCTGCTGAGCGTGAAGGCCAAGACGTGGACGCCGAGCATGATGTTCTTCGCCGCGTGCTCGTTCGTCGGGCTCTGGCTGGCGCGCTACACCGAGGTGTATCCGTCCATCTACGGGCCGCGCCCCGCGGGCGAGCTGCCGCTGGGCAACTGGGAGCTGGCGCTCTTCGTCGGGTTCCTGGGCGCGTTCGGCTGGCTGTATGCGCAGTTCATGGACGGCTTCCCCAAGATGCGCGTCTTCCTGATGACGTCGCCGTACCGCGACGAGGTGCAGGTGCCGTGCGATCCGAAGACCATGGAACCGCTGCCCGCTCACGAGTAGATGAGAGCTTGGGCGGGAGACGGCAGATGGCGGACGTCAGATGGCAGATGCGGCGGACCAGAGCTACCCAGTCCGCCGCTTTGCATTGCGTCGCACTGCCTGGAGCAATCGCACAAGTCGCGGAATGAGGTTTTCGAGCTGAAGGTGGACGTCTGCGCACTGCACCTCCGATAACACACCGGCGTCCTGCGCCACGTGCAGGTGACTCGCGGTTTCCCGGGCGGAGGAGACGGCAATCGCGATGTGGCGCGCGAAGTTCGCCTGCGACTCGGACGCAGCGCCCTCAGCGAGGTTTGCGGGAATCGCACGAGCGGCTCGCAGTAGTTGCGATCGAAGATCCCGGTCGGGAAGCGAGTTTCCCAGAGAGTTGCAAGTAGCGGCGAGGGACCGCGCCTGTGCGTAGACCTCGAGTTTGGCGAGCGGGAACATGCCACAACAATGCGGGGTTGCGCATTGGGCGCATAATCGTTTGATCGCGCCTGTCAGCATACGATCTCGACCTGCCGTCCGCCGCCTGCTGTCTGTCGTCTGCCATCTGCCGTCTGCCGTCTGGTAGCCCCGCGCCACCCCACTTAGATTTGAGCACCATGGGGCGTTAGCTCAGCTGGGAGAGCATCCGGTTTGCAACCGGAAGGTCATCGGTTCGATCCCGATACGCTCCACTCGCACGCGGGGATCGGCCAACGCTGATCCCCGCGTGGTGTATGCGGGGACGGGTCGGACGACGGCCGCATTCTCGCTCGGCGTCGTTGCTGTCCGCGTGCGCCAGCGCGAAGCCCATCGCTAGACCCAACCCCTTATCTCACAACATCTTGGCTCGTAGGGTAAAGCCGTACATTTTATCGGCATCCTGCGGCTGGAAAACAAGGGTGCAATTGCCCTGATTTCTTGCGTGTCGATCTCAGCCCCCCTTCCGTCTCTCGACCTGGCGCTCGACGCGCGCGGGGTCGCGCGTCGTTTTGGCGCCCGCTGGGTGCTGCGCGGGGTGAACTTGCAGGTGCGTGCCGGCGAGATGGTTGGCCTGCTCGGACACAATGGCTGCGGCAAGAGCACGTTCATGCGCATCGTCGCCACGCTGCTCAAGGCGTCGGCCGGTGACTGCTTTGTCTACGGCTCGAACGTCAAGACCGAGGGCGACGACGTGCGCCATCACGTCGGCTTCTTCTCGCACATTCCGGGGCTGTACGACGACCTCTCGGCGCGGGAGAATCTGGCGTTCGCCGCCACCATGCTGGGGTTCCCGTCGGCCGACATCGACGCCGCGCTCGAGCGCGTGGGATTGACACCCGTTGCCCACGAGCGGGTACGCGGCTTTTCCGCCGGCATGCAGCGTCGCCTCTCGCTGGCCCGGCTCATCCTGCAGCGGCCGCGCCTGCTGTTGCTCGACGAGCCGTACAACAACCTCGACGTCGCCGGCATCGCGCTGATGAACGGCTTCATCCGCGAGCTGAACGCGGCCGGCGGCGCCGCGCTCGTGGTGCTGCACGACCTCGTGCCGGCGGCGGGCGTGCTCGACCGAACGGTCATCATTCGCGACGGCCGGGTGCATGCGCCGGCGGCCGGCGACCTCTCGCACGACGGCGCGTCGCCCCAAGCGATCACGCTGCCGGCCGGCGCCGCGGGGATCTCCTGATGGCGTTCCGCGACGACGTCCGGCGCATCCGCGCCATTGTGTGGAAGGACCTCACCACCGAGCGGCGCTCCAAGGCGGGATTCAACGCGGTCGCGTCGTTGGGCGTGACTATTCTGGTGCTCTTTGGCCTCGCCCTCGGGCCCGACGGCAAGGCGCTGCACGATGCCGCCGCCGGCGCGCTCTGGCTGGCGATCCTGTTCGCCGGTGTGCTCGCGTTCAATCGCTCGTACCAGGTGGAACTCGACGGCGGGGCGCTTGAAGCGCTGCTGCTCTATCCTGGCGCGCGCTGGGCGATCTTCGCCGGCAAGCTGATTGCCAACCTCATCTTCGTGACGCTGATGCTGGTGATCGTCGTCGCGGTGGGGATCGTGCTCTTCTCGGTGGACGTCCCGGACACGTGGCCGGCGATCGTCGGTATCATGATGCTCGGCGTCGTCGGGATCGTGACCCTGGGCACCTTCTACGCGGCGATGTCGAGCCGCAGCCGCGCGCGCGAAGTGCTGCTTCCACTGCTCCTGTACCCTATGCTTATCCCGGTGCTCCTGGCCGCCATGTCGGCCACCAAGGCCCTGCTGTTCGGTGACCTGCTCAACGAATCGGGCGCGTGGGTGCAGATGCTCGTTCTGTTCGACGTGATCTTTCTCGTGGCGACCTTCCTGGCCTTTGAATACGTGATCGAGGTCTGATTCTGTCCATGTCCCCCGCATCAACCAACGCCTTCGGCCCGCCCAAGCCGGCGCCCGCCGCGCTCGGCTGGTTTGCCGTCCTCTTCTTCATGGGTGCGCAGGTCTACTCGGTCGCGACGTCGCCTGCCGACGAGCTGATGGGCCATCTGCAGAAGATGATGTACGTGCACGTCCCGGCCGCGTGGGTCACGTTCGCCGCGTTCGGCGTCGTGCTGGTGGCCTCGCTCTACTTTCTCTGGACGGAGGATGAGCGCGCCGACCTGCTCGCCGCGTCGTCCGCCGAGGTGGGGTCACTCTTCTGCGGCCTCACGCTGGTGCTCGGCATGCTGTGGGGGCGGCCGACCTGGGGCGTCTGGTGGTCGTGGGACGCGCGTCTCACGAGCACGCTGGTGCTCTTCCTGATCTTTGTGGGGTATCTGTCCCTGCGGTCGTTTGTCGAGGATCCACATCGGCGCGGGCAGTGGAGCGCCGCCGTGGGCATCCTCGGCGCCATCAACGTCCCGATCGTCTGGATGTCGGTGAAGTGGTGGCGCACGCTGCACCAGATCCAGAGCAACCCGCGGGGGCTGTCGCCCGAGTACCTGCGCGGGCTGCTGCTCAACGTGGCGGCGTTCACGCTGCTGACGGCCTGGTTCATCTGGAAGCGCTACGAGGCGGCGCGGTACGAGCGGGCCGCGGAGCACGCGTCGCAGGCGGCGGCGCTGGGAGGGTCGAATGGCTAGCGGAATGGCGGGCGTCGGTATTGGATACGTGGTGGCGTCGTACGTCATCACGTGGGCGGTGCTGGCAGCCATGCTGGTGCGCACGGTGGGAGCGGTGCGCCGCGCACGGGCGGAGTACGATCAAGCAGCTAAGGGAGAATACAGGACATGACGATGAAGAGAACCAAGTGGGGTGCGCTGGCCGCGGTCGGCGTACTCGTGATCGCGTTCGGCTGGCTCATCTATGGCGGCCTCGACAGCAACGTGGTGTACTTCCTCACGCCCAAGGAGCTGCTGGCCAAGGGTGCCGAGGGCTACGACAAGCCCGTCCGGCTCGGCGGTCAGGTGAAGCCCGGATCGGTGGTCTGGGATGACCACGCGCTCGACCTCCGCTTCGCCGTCACGGACGGCGCCGGCGAGATCACCGTGCACTCCAAGGGCGCGCCGCCGCAGATGTTCAAGGACGGCCAGGGCGTCGTCGTGGAAGGGCGCTTCGGGAGCGACGGTGTCTTCAAGAGCACCAGCCTGATGGTGAAACACTCCAACGAGTACAAGGCGCCCACCAAGGGTGAGCGTCCGTCGGACATGTACAAGTCCCTGATGAAGAGCCCCACTACATGACGCGCCTGCTTGCCTTCGACTCCATCGTCGTCGCGCTGGCCGTGACGGCGCTCGGGGCGATTCTCGGCCCCGTCGCCGTGCGCCGCGGCCGCCGCGACTGGGTGATGTACCTGTACGCCGCCGTCTACACCAACTTCGTGCTCGTGACCGTGTCCACACTGGCGCTGGTCTACGGGCTGGTATCGCACGACTTCAGCATCTCGTATGTGGCGCAGGTCGGCAGCCGGGCGACGCCGACGTTCTACACGATCATTTCGCTGTGGGGCGCGCTCGAAGGCTCCATCGTCTTCTGGGCGTGGGTGCTGGCGATGTACGCGGCCGCCGTGGTCTGGATCAACCGCAAACGTGAAGGGAACCTGGTGCCGTACGCGGCCATCACCCTGCTCGTCGTCGTGCTGTTCTTCCACATCCTGCTCGTCGGGCCGGCCAATCCGTTCCAGCCGGTCTTCCCGGTGCCGTTCGATGGTCCCGGGCCGAACCCGCTGCTGCAGAACCACATCCTCATGGGCGTGCATCCGCCGCTGCTCTACCTGGGCTATGTGGGACTCACCGTGCCGTTCGCGTTTGCCATGGGTGCGATGCTCTCGGGTGAAGTGGCGAACGACGACTGGATTCGCCTGTCGCGCCGATGGACGCTGGCGTCGTGGGGCTTCCTGACCGCGGCGATCATCGCCGGCATGTGGTGGTCGTATGAAGTGCTCGGCTGGGGCGGTTATTGGGCGTGGGATCCCGTGGAGAACGCGTCGTTCCTTCCGTGGCTCACGTGCACCGCCTACCTGCACTCGGTGTTGGTGCAGGAGCGGCGCGGCATGCTCAAGCTGTGGAACCTGAACCTGATGGTTGGCACCTTCACTCTGACGATCCTGGGCACGTTTCTCACGCGTTCGGGAATCATCTCGTCGGTGCACGCCTTCACCACGGGGACGATCGGCTACTACTTCCTCGCCTTCATCGGGGTCGTGCTGGTCTCCACGCTCTTCCTGGTGGCGGGCAACAGTGACAAGCTGGCGTCGGAGGGGCGGCTTGACGCGCCGCTGTCGCGCGAGACGGCTTTCCTGCTCAACAACCTGTTCTTTACCGTGTTCATGTTCACGGTGCTCATTGGCACGCTTTTTCCGCTGGTCGCGGAGGCGGCGCGCGGCGTGAAGGTGAGCGTGGGAGAGCCCTTCTTCAACAAGATGACGCTGCCCCTCATGGTGGCGCTCCTCTTCCTGATGGGCGTGGGGCCGGCACTGCCATGGAAGAAGGCGCCGGGACCGGAGCTCAGGGGCAAACTGCTTCCGGGCCTCATCGTCGGCGTGCTGTTCGCGGCGGCGGCGCTGGTGGCCGGCACGCGCAACGTCTACTCGGTGCTGGCCTTCCTCTTCGCGGGATTCTCGCTGGTCGTGAACGTCGGGGAGTTTGTACGCGGGGCCAGCGCACGCGTGACGGCGCACGGTGAGTCGTGGATCGTGGCGCTGTCGCGCCTGGTCAGCGGAAACCGGCGTCGCTTTGGCGGCTACACGGCGCACATCGGCGTGGTGTTCGTCGCGCTCGGCATTGCCGCGTCGTCCACGTTCAAGCAGGAGCAGGAGGCGACGCTTCGGCCGGGCGAAACGGTCACCGTGGCAGGCCACACGCTTCGTTTCAAGAACGCCTGGGGACGCGAGGAGAAGCAGCGGCAGGTGATCGGCGCCACGATGGAGTGGATGGACGGCGACCGTGTGCGCGCCGTCATCGAACCACGGATGAACTACTATCCGACGTCCGACCAGCCCGTGCCCACGCCGGACGTGAGGAACACCCTGCGGGGTGACATCTACCTCAACCTCATGGCGTTCAGGCAGGACGGCTCGACCGTGACGGTCAAGGTGATCTGGGAGCCGCTGGTGCCGTGGATCTGGCTGGGTGGCCTCATACTCTGCCTCGGCGCCATCATCGGCATCCTGCCGGAGCGGAAGCGCCTGGCGGGCGACCGTCGGACGCCGTCACCGGCGCCGTCACTCACGGAGGGTCAGCCGTGAACTGGAAGCGGGCTTCGATCGCCGCAGCGACGGCCGCGCCCGTCATCGGGCTGTTCGCGTGGGGACTGACGCGCGACCCGAACAGCATTCCGTCGCCGCTGCCTGGGCGGGAAGCCCCGGTGTTTGCGCTGCAGGTCTTCGCGCCGGGGCAGGGCGAGCTCATGCGCCCTGCGGGCGATACGGTGCGGCTGACCGACCTGCGAGGCACCGTGGTAGTGCTCAACTTCTGGGCCTCGTGGTGCCTTGCGTGCCGTGACGAGCATGCGGCGCTCTCGGACGTGGCGCGAAGCTACGCGGGCCAGCCCGTGCAGTTCCTCGGCGTGCTGTACAACGACGTGCCCGACAAGGGGACGGCATGGATCGCCGAGATGGGCGGTCAGTCCTACCCGTCGGTAGACGATCCGGGCGCGCGGGTGGCGATTGACTACGGGCTGTACGGCGTGCCCGAGACCTTCTTTCTCGACGCGACCGGGCGCGTGGCGTACAAGCATACCGGACCCGTGACGGCGGCTGTGGTGCGGTTCAAGGTCGATTCGCTGATGGCCGCTGCGCTGCACGCCGCGCCGTCGCCGACTGCCGCGGACACGGCAGGTGCGAACCCGAAGGCGGGGAAGGTCCAATGACAGACGTTCGAACATTCACGCGGACGGTGCTGAGCGTCGCGGCAGGCCTGGCGATCGCCGGCAGTGTTGTGCGGGCACAGGCGCCTGCGCTCTCGGCCGCGCCGGAAGGCGCGCTGCAAGACAGTGGCGCCCCGCGCGTCAAAGTGCAGGGCACCCTCACTGACGCGCAGAAGAACGACCCAGTGCTCGAGGCTGCCACCAGGTCGCTGGCGGTCCAACTCCGCTGTCCGGTTTGCCAGGGCGAATCAATTCAGGATTCGCCGTCCGAGCTTGCCCAGCAGATGCGCGCGGTGGTCAAGGAGCAGCTCGCGTCGGGCAAGTCACCGGATGAAGTCAAGAACTACTTCATCTCGAAGTACGGCGAGTGGGTGCTGCTCGAACCGAAGGCGCGCGGGTTCAACCTGATTGTGTACATGCTGCCGGTGCTGCTGGTGCTCGGAGGCGCCGTCTTCCTCGTGTACATCGTGCGGAAGTGGACCGCCGTCGCGCCGGTGCCGGCGGGGAGCACGCCACGGACGGGCGACGAAGAATAGCTCGGTCGGCCGAAGTCACGCTGGAGCGAAGCCGGCGCGGGATGTCCCCGCGGCTGCTGGCGCCGGGAACTCGAGCGTGACGGTCGTCCCCGCCCCAAGCTCGCTCGACACCCGGGCCTCGCCGCCATGCAGTCGCATGATTGAACGTACGATGGCAAGCCCGAGCCCGGCGCCGGACGCGTCGGTCAATCCGTCATCGGCGCGATAGAACCGCTCGAAGACATGCGGCACGTGTTCGGCGCCAATGCCGCGTCCGTTGTCGCGAACGAGCACCGTGGCGCCGCCGTCGGGACGTTCCTTCGCCTGCATCACCACCGTGCTGCCGGGCGACGTGTACTTCAGTGAATTGGCCAACAGATTGCTCACGGCGCGGCGCACCAACATGGGATCGCCCGTGATCATTGCGTCCCCCTCGCAGTGCGTCAGCACCCCGCGCTCTGCGGCGAGCGCCTCATAGAACTCCCGCACGGCCTCGAGTTCCCTCCGGATGGGGAACACCGTGTGTTCAATCGCCTGCCGCGGATCCTCGCTGCGGGCGATGAACAGGAGTCCGTCGATGAGGCGCGACAGTCGCTCGAGTTCCTCGAGGCCCGACCCCAGCGCCTGCTGGTACTCCTCGGGCGTCCGCGCACGTGCGAGCGTAACCTCGGCGTTGCCGCGCAGGTTGTTGATCGGATTCCGCAGGGCATGCGCCAGATCGGCGGCAAACTGCGACAAGCGGTTGAAGGCCTCTCCGAGGCGCGCCAGCATCTCGTCGAAGTCGCTGGCCAGCCCCTGCAGCTCCACGGGCCACGGGCGCGATGACAGCGCCGGCTGGTCGAGGTGGCTGGCGGTGATGGCGCGCACGCGCCCGGCGATGTCATGCAGAGGGCGGACCGCCATGCGGGAGACGAGCAGGCTGGCGAGCCCCGAGAGGATGACGCCGGCGCCCAGTACGAGGGCGAGCAGCCACCCGTAGCGGCGCAGCACGCCGGCGGTGCGCTCGACGTCGAGCGCCACCTGCAGGCCCACGGGATCCGATTCGCCCATCGCAGTGGCCGATCGTGCCCCGAGCAGGTATCGCGCGTCGTGGCTCTCCGTGCATTCGCGGCACTCAGGAGTTGCCTTGTTCGGGGAGGCGAAGGACGGGAAGGAGGAGATTGCCAGGTTGGACGACATGCCCGGCGTTTCGATCGCCACTGCACCCGACGCCTCGATGATGCGCAGGTAGTAGCGCAGCGGTCCCTCATCGCCCCCTTCGTGCTCGATTTCACTCTTGATCACTTCGGAGTGGAGCGGGTACGAAGCGACGATGTGCTCGAGAACCTTCAGCTTGCTGGCGACGAGCTTGGCGTCCTGTTCGCGCAATTCCCGCGCCAGGCCCCAGTACAGCACGCTCCCCGCCGTGGCGAGCAGCACGAGCGTCTTGAAGGCGTGGAAGAGCGACAGTCGGCCTGCGATCGACCATGCGCGCCGCGGCCGGGCGTTCGGCGCTTCAGGCCGGGTCAAGGACATAGCCGACCCCACGGACGGTCCGGATGAGCTTGGTGGAGAAGGGGTCATCGACTTTCGCTCGGACACGGCGGATGGCGACGTCCACCACATTGGTATCGCTGTCGAAGTGCATTTCCCATACGAGCTCGGAGATGAGCGTGCGCGACAGCACCTCACCGCTCCGGCGGACGAGCAGCGACAGCAGGGCAAACTCCTTCGGCGTCAGGTCCAGTCGCTGGCCGCCACGCGTGGCGCGATGCCGCGTCACGTCGATCTCAAGATCCGCCGTCAGCACGTCTGGTTGCCGCGAGGGCCCGCGCCGCAGGATGGAGCGGACGCGCGCCAGCAGCTCGGAGAAGGCAAACGGTTTCACGAGGTAGTCGTCCGCGCCTTCCTCCAGGCCACGCACCCGGTCGCTGACGGCGTCGCGCGCCGTCAGGAAGAGCACGGGCACCTGCCGCCCGGCTCGACGCAGCGACGCCAGCACCGACCAGCCGTCGCGCCGCGGCAGGCCGACGTCAAGCACGATGAGGTCGTAGCTCTCTTCGAGGGCCAGGTGCAGGCCATCGTCGCCGTTGGTTGCCACGTCCACGACGAATCCCGATTCGGTCAGGCCGCGGCTGAGATAGTCGGCAGCCTTGCGCTCGTCTTCGACAATGAGAATGCGCATGTCGGCGATGTCTCGTGTCCGTCAGTGAGAGCGACGGTGCGTCGGGTATCCGGGAAAGAACGAACGGCCGGCGAGGCGCAGGAATCCGCCGGCCGGCCGCACGTTAAGCTACCCTGAACTGACGACCGTTAGAACCCCTGGATCAGTTCGTCGGGCCTCCGATCGCGGCCAGAAGCGGCCCAATCGCCCGAGCGGTGAAACCGAAATCAACTTCTTGAACCGTACAGCTGCATCAGGAGGGTACCGCCAGCGACGTCAGGGGCACGGTCATCCGTCACTGCCAGCGCATCAATAATGGCTCCCACTCCGCGACCGCAGGATGACCTCGGGATTACACTTCGGTCATCTGCGGAGCCGCCGGAGGCCGCCGTTCCGCGGCTCCGCGGCACGCCGGGCCGCCACGCGAGGTCGCGCGGTTTCCAGGCGCATCAGCGGCCCCCGTTGACCGCAAGCGTCTTAACGTATTCGAGGCCCCGGGGGCATTGCCGCCGGGGCCTCGAACGCACTTCTGCGCCTAACCTACTTTGTGCCGCCGAATCCGTAGGTGATGCCCACGTAGACGGACGTGCCGGTGTAGCTGGGGGCAAGGTAGGAGCCGAGGTTGAGCAGGCGGTTGCCCCACTGGTGCGACCGCGACGTGTCGCGGAGCAACAGCTCGGAACCGACCGACTCGAACATCGGCGTGCCTGCGCTCTGCTGCCAATCGTCCAGCGTGAACTTCTCGTTCCGCAAGCCCACCTGGGCCTTCATCCGCCCGAAGAGCGGCGTTTGCAGCGAGAGGTCGATCACCTGCGTGCGCTGTTCGACCGGCGGCGGCGAGTTGAAGCTGAACTCGTGGTTCGCCGCGAACGGCACGCCCAGGTAGTCCACAGCACCAAAGCCAGCATAGGTGATATCCATGTCCGCAGTGGCGTTCGAGTAGTTCGCCACCATCGTCACCTTGTTCGGCACCAGCTCGAACGTGCCGCCAAAGTTCATGAACGCATTGCGATCATCGAAGTCGGCCGTCCAGTTGTTCGACGAGCGCGTCCACGGGCCGAACGCCGCCGTGTTGACGGTACTCGGGTTCGTGCGGTTGTTCTCGTTGAACTCCATGCTGCGCATGTTCGAGGTGCCGATGTCATACCCGTACGAGCCATTCAGCCCAACCCGTTCGCTCGGCGCATAGGTCACGTCGAACGAGAGCTGCTGCTGGGCCCGCTTCAACAGGCCAAGCTGGATGCCTGGAGTCCGGGCCTCGCGATCCGGAACGCTCAGGTTGATCAGCGGCTGGACCGGGCGAACGTCGGTGGCGAAGTCGTCCGTCCGAGTCTTGAGGCGCGTCGCCACGGAGAACTTCGACGTCGGCGTCACCGTGATCGTCAGGTCGGCCTGGTCGCGCTTCCGGTCGGTCATGGTGAACGACCGCATGTCCGGGTGATTCTCGAACGCGAACCGCGGGTTGTTGACGTCCGACGAGGGTACTTCCGCAGCGGTGTACCAGTAGCTGCGGGTCGACGTGTTCCAGTCATACACGCCTGCGTCGAGGCTGCCGTAGAGCAGTCGCGCCCGCACCGAGATCCACTTGGCGGGGCGGCCATTCCACGCGAGTCGCACGATATTCTCGCTCGTCTCCTTTGCCTCGAGGTATTCGCGGCCGACGTCCTCGCGCTCGAAGCCGAGGACCACGCTCCCCTTCAGGATGGGCATCCGTACCGTGGTCTCGAGGCCGAAGTTCTGCCGGTCCCACGCGAACGGCTGGTTGATGCGCTTGTTGTGGTGGATCACCGTGCCGTTCAGGTTCGAAGCGTCCTGCGTGACATACTGCCAGTTGGCCTTCGGCGTCTTGTTCGCGAGCCCGTAGTGGCGCGCGAACGCGCGCACGTTCATCTGCGGCAATGGCGAAATGGAGTATTCCGCAGAGAAGCTGGTGGTCTCGTGCTTCCCCTGGGTGGTGCTGCGAGGAAGCGTCTTGTCGACGAGCAGGTCGTTCTGATACGCATAGGGCAGCAGTTTGCCGTCCTGCTCCATCGTGCCCAGCGCAATGCTGGCCGTCAGGCGGCTTGCGAACGGCAGGGCGAGCCCGCCGGAGAACATCATCGACTGGTAGCTGTTGTCGGGGGCAAGCGGACGCCGTCCGTAGACGGCGACCGCGCGATCCCAGCTGTCGTAGGTCGCGCCGGCCGGAGCCGAGGTCCACACGTTGCGCCACGTCAGGACGTCAATCTCGTTCTCGAACTTCGACAGCAGGTATTCGGCACGCAGCTGGTAGCGCGGCTTGACGATCTCTGCGGCCATCGTGAGGTCGCCCGACGACTGGTCCACCGGCTCGGCGAACTGGATGTTGAGCGTGCGCGGCGGACGGTCGCCGATCGGGCCATAACCGATGCGGTTGCCGGCCTTCTCGCGGCGAGTGTACCCGAACGAGAGGTTCACCGACTTGATGCCGCTGTACTGCAGCTGGAACGCCCCGTCCTTCGAGGTCGTGCCGAGCGTTACCGGTCGAGCGTTGGCCTGGATGTAGGCCGCCGCGATGGCGTCACTGGCGACGACGCCCGGCGCATCCGCCGCCGACGTCGCGAGTTTCTTGAACGTGATCGCCATCGTCTGCGACACGTCGAGCACGCCCGGCTTGGTGGACGTGAACGGCGTCTTCGCCTTGTTGCTCATGTCGTGCGGCAGTTCGTCCCAGGTTGCCTTCAGCCGCCAGACGCCGGGCTGGCCGAGCGAGAGGCCGAGGCTCTGGTCGCGCCGCGTGACGTCAGCGCCGGCGAAGTCAAAGAAGAGTCCGCTTGCCGACGTTGCGCCGTATGTGAACGCGATGGGCGTACGTCCGTCGCGCAGGTCACGGTACTCCGTGAAGGCGCTTGAATTCGTGTTGTTGTCCACCTGCTGGATGCCAATCGTGACCTGTCCTCCGCTCGGCGCGGGTGTCGCCTTGGCGGCGGCTCCCTGCGCGGACGCGACGACCGGCAGGGCAGCCAGCGTCAAGCTTGCAATCAAGTTGCGCATGGTCTGGATCTCCTTACCGGGTGAACTTCGGACCCGACGGGTGCTGCGACCCGTGGATCGTCATGTGGCAATTCACGCAGCCTTCGCCGTACGGGTTGCTCGTGCGGTTGTACCGCGGGAGGTTGATGTGTCCGCCGTACGAGTGGCACGAGAGGCACAGGAACGAGTCCTTCTTGTTGAGCAGCTTGCGGTTCGTGGACCCGTGCGCGTCGTGGCAGGTGGCGCAGCTCTCACGGACCGGCGCGTGCTCCCACAGGAACGGGCCGCGCTTCTCGGTGTGGCAGGAGTAGCAGGTCTCGTTCAGCGTCGCCGACTTGAGCAGGGCAGGGTTGGACCCGTGCACGTTATGGCACGAGGCGCACTCCATTCGCCCTTCGCGCACCGGGTGATGCGACGTCTTCGCCATTTGCACCTTGGCGGTGGCATGGCAGGAATAGCAGAGTTCCGTGGCCCGCGCCCGCGCGAGCACGCCGGTCTTCGCGCGCTGGTCCTTGGCGGCGTGGCACGACGTGCAGCTCACCTCGCCGGCCAGGTGCGAACCCGTCATATAGGTCAGTCGCGTGCCGCCGGCATGGCACTGCATGCAAACAGCCGACTGCTGCGCCTTGGTCAGGGACTTCCACTCCGCGACCGGCTTGCTGTCGTCCACGTGCTTGCTGCGCGGACCGTGGCACGATTCACAACTGCCCTTAACGGCGGTCTTGCCCGCCTTGAAGTACTCGGCGTGCGCGCTCACGCCGAACTTGTGGTCGGCGCTCTCGTGGCAGCCGACGCACGTCTTGTCGTCGTTGACGAAGGTCGCGCCCTTGAAAGCGGGATTGAGGCTTCCCCAATCCACCTTCTGAGCGGTAGCCACGGACGCGGTGCTCGCCAGTATTCCGGCGAGAACGACGATCCATCGTGAGAAACGGGGTCGCATAGAGGAGTAACTCCGTAGGGGTGATGGCCGCTCCTCGGCGAGCGGACACGGCACAGTACACACTGCGAGGAGGAAAGTAGGGCGTCGCCCCACCTCCGTCTGGCGGGGGCATTGCTAGTCGTACGTAGGGGAAGTGAGGACACATCGCCCCGCTCGGAGCGCATTACTCCCTACGCATGCCGCGGGTCGAAGCGGACAGCCGCCGCTGAGGCCCAGCGGGTGAGACGTGGTCTTCTTGTGCAAGTCGTGATCGTGGTACTCGGACACGAAATGACTCCGGCGATGTAGTCGTTGATGCCGGTCAGCACGAAATACTCCTCTCTCTTCGCGTCATCGGACGACGAACCCTGGCCTATCACTCCGGGTGAAAACTTCTGCGTCGCCGCCTGGGGAGTCTGGACAAAGCCACCACCGTGTCATGAAGCTCAGAAGACCGATTACCGCGTGGACGAACAGATCCTTGGCGATCTGCCCGGGCCCCGCGTCGCCACCCTTGTAACTACCGTCATGGCAGCACGCGCACCGCCAAAGGGGCTGGGCCATGCTGGTACCCGAGGAGGGCCGGAGTCACTGTCTGTCTCACCGACCATGCTCGCGCGCGGACAGAAACCACTGTCCGTGGTTACACTCATTAATGCAGTAGGGCGAGTTCTCACTACACCAATGCAACTGAGGCGACGCGGATGCATCGGTCTCGCCGCCCCGTTGCCCTCACATCTCGTACTCCCGTTTTAGCCCTTCGCCCTACCGAACGGACGAGATAAATGCAACCCCGGACGGACCCTCTGGTGCCGCGATGCGCCGCTCCATACGGCAGCATCCGGCGAGCGCGCTCAGGCCGAGAAGGCGGGTAAGGCTCACGGGTGAAAGCTGGGGTTCAGGGCAGCACCGCGCCCGGAACCTTCGCATCCTGTGAATCGTCCGGCCGACCCGGTCCTTCCAGGACCGAGCCGCCGGCACTCTCCCGCATTGTGACCCGCCGCCCCGCATGCGAACTTTGGGCCGACGCTTCCCCGACGGTAGATGCGCGATCCCATCGAACACCTCGCCCGCGACGACAAATGGTACCTGGGCGCCGGCGACGGCACGCTCTTCGCGCCCACGTATCCCGCCTGGCTGGACACGCCGGGTTACTGGGACGAGGCCACGGTCTACCAGTACGCGTTCGCGCCGCTCTTCACGGTGACGGTACTCGACGGCATGGGACGCGAGATTCCCGCGCGCGCCGTGTCGCGCCGCTGGACGCCGGCCGATCTCACCGTCACCTACCGGCTCGAGTCGGGACTCACGGCGACGGAGGTCCGCACCGTGCATCCGGGCGGCGTCTTCGTGTCGGAATGGCGCTTCGCGGCGTTTGAGCCGGCGCAGGTGCATCTGGTGGCGTGGACGGCGCAGGACGGTGCGTCGGTGCCCATGGGAGCGTCGGCCTGGGCGCGCGGCGCGCTCGCATTCCCGCGCATTCTCACCGACCGGCGCCAGCAGCCGCTGCGCGTGCGCGCCGAGCTGGCCTGTCTCGGCGATGTCGCGAGCTGGGCGGCGTCGCGCAGCGAGCAGAGCGCACCGCAGCCGCTGTGGCGGCATACGCCGTTCGCGGAGCAATGGCGTGCCGGCGGCCTGCCGCGTACGGTGCTGGATGAGGGCATTTCGCCGGACGGGCTCTTCTATGCCGCC
Source organism: uncultured Gemmatimonadota bacterium (assembly GCA_947085385.1). Taxonomy (GTDB): domain Bacteria; phylum Gemmatimonadota; class Gemmatimonadetes; order Gemmatimonadales; family Gemmatimonadaceae; genus PNKL01. The sequence continues at coordinate 63,603 of CAMTWA010000007.1, forward strand.
GTGCATCGCACCGTAGACATCGGCTATCAGGGTGCGTCGGCCGTCTTCGCCATGAAGATCACGGCGGACGACCCGGCGTTGCCGATGCAGGAGACGGCGCGCAGCGTCCGTCCGACGCACGGGACAATTGCCGGCGCGAGTCGCCGGCGCTGGCACGCCTGGTTTGAGCGTATGCCGCAGTTGCGCTGCTCGGACCCGTACCTCGAGACGTATTACTACTACCGCTGGTACGGCCTGCACCTCAACGCCACGGCCGCCGGGCACGGCAACCATAAGTGGCCGTCCATGTGCGAGGGGGTCGGCTTCTTCCATCAGCCCGTCTCGTATTCGGCGCAATGTCACGCGCGCGAGTTGCGCTGGCTCGACGACCCGTCGCATGCGCGCGGCGTGCTGCGCACCTTCTTCGGCCACCAGCGGGACGACGGATCACTGCACGGGCGCATCTACGCCAATCACCTGACCGGCACCGACTACTACCATGCCGACTGGGGCGGCGCGCTCATGGCGCTCGAGGCCGCATGGCCCGACGACGCGTTTATCGCCGAACTCTACCCGGCGATGGCGCGCTTCGCCGAGTGGATGGTGCGCACGCGCGACGCTGACCGCACCGGGATGTTCGACGTGGTGGACCAGTACGAGACGGGCCAGGAGTACATGAGCCGCTACCAGGCCGTGGATCCTGACGCCGACCGCCACGGCTGGGAGAACCGCCTCCGCCTCAAGGGGATAGATGTCACCGTTTATGCGTACGTCCTGTTCCGCACCCTCGAGCGCTACGCGTCGAAGGCGCGCGGCAAGGCCGCGCACTGGAAGCACCTCGCCACGCGCACGCGCGACGCGGTGCGCGACGAGATGTGGGATCCGGAGCGCGAGATGTTCTCCGACGTCAACCCGGCGACAGGAGCGCGAACCGGCGTCAAGGCGGCGGTCTGTTTCTACCCGTACTTCACCGACATCGTGGACGAGTCCCACCTGCGCGGGCTTCGCCAGTCGCTGCTCGATCCGCGACAATTCTGGACCCAGTTCCCCGTGCCCTCCTCGGCGCTGGACGATCCGCTGTTCAGCGCGGAGGCCGAGTGGAAGGGGAAGCGCCACGTCTGTCCATGGAACGGGCGCACGTGGCCAATGACCAACAGCCATCTGGTGGAGGCGCTCGCGGCCGCCTCGCGGATCGGCGCGCACGGCCAGAGCCTGCGCGAGCAGACGGGCGATCTGCTCAAGCGGTTCGTGCGCATGATGTTTCACGACGGCGACCTGCGCCGGCCCAACTGCTTCGAGCACTACAATCCGCTGACGGGCCATGCCTCCGTGTACCGGGGCGTTGACGACTACCAGCACTCGTGGGTGGCCGACCTGATCCTGCAGTATGCGGCGGGGGTGCGGCCGCACGAGCGTGGCGTCACGATCGATCCCTTCCCGCTAGGGCTGGAGCAGCTGACGCTCACCGGGGTGCGCGTGCGCGGCCGCACGCTCGAGGTGCGCATTGTCGGGGACAAGTTCACGGTGATTTCCGGCGGCGACCGCATCGAGTCGAGGCTGGGCGAAGCCGTGGAGTTGAGCGGCTAGCATGGCTGAGCTTCTCGTTGCGCGCCTGGTGAAGCACTTCACCGGCGGCGTCATCGGCGTGGATGACGTGACGCTGACCGTCGGGGACGGCGCTTTCACCGCCCTCGTTGGCCCGTCAGGGTGCGGCAAGACGACGCTCCTTCGGTGCGTCGCCGGCCTCGAGGAGCCGACCAGCGGCGAGGTGCGCATCGGCGGGCGCGACGTCACGTGGCTGCCGCCGCGCGACCGCGACGTGGCCATGGTCTTCCAGAACTACGCGCTCTACCCGCACCTCACGGTGCGCGAGAACATCGGCTTCCCGCTCAAGGTGAGGAGGACCGCGGCCGCCGAGGTGGCGCGGCGGGTGCGACAGGCCGCGGAACTCCTCGAAATCGGCGCCTTGCTCGACCGGAAGCCCGCGCAGTTGTCGGGCGGCCAGCGCCAGCGCGCGGCGCTCGCCCGCGCGTTGGTGCGCGAACCCGCGCTCTTCCTGTTCGACGAGCCGCTCTCCAACCTCGACGCGCAGGTGCGCTCGCAGACGCGCGCCGAACTCGTGGCGCTGCACCGCCGGCTCGGCGCCACCATGCTCTACGTGACGCACGACCAGGTGGAGGCGATGACGATGGCGCAGACGGTGGCCGTGATGGCGAGCGGCCGCGTGTTGCAGGAGGGGGCGCCGATGACGCTCTATCGCAATCCTGCTTCCCTTGCCGTCGCGCGCTTCATTGGGTCGCCGGCCATCAACGCGGTGACGGGGCGAGCCACTGGGGCGCGCTTCGAGGGCGCGCTGTCGTGCGCGTTGCGCGTTGCCGCCTGCGCGGACGTCGTGCTCGCCGTGCGGCCCGAGCACCTCGTGCTCGGGTTGGCCCTCGACGCGTCGCCGGCCGTCGTGACGCTCGTCGAACCGCTGGGGCCGGAATCGCTGGTGCGCCTGCGCCTGCGCACCGGTGAAGATCTCGTGGCGCGCATGGCGGGTGAGGCGTCGTGCCGCACGGGCGACGAGGTGGGCGTGCGCGTTGCGCCGGGCGAGGGGCTCTGCTTCCGCGCGAGCGATGGCGCGCGGCTGGCGTAGCATGGCGAAGCGGAGCCCGACCGTCGCGCGATTCCGCGGCTCGCGGCTCGCTCTGCGCGCGGTCGCGAGCCTCGCGCTGTGTCTCGCGGCCTGCGGTCGTCGCGACGAGGCGGTGACGCTGCGCATCACGTCGTGGCAGAGCCCCGAGGAGAACGCTATTGACGCCGTGGAGTTCCGCGCGTTCGAGGCGGCGCATCCCGGCGTGCGCATCGTGAACGATCCGGTGTCGAACAGCGCCGAATACCGCGAGAAAGTGCTGACGTCCATCGGCGCGGGCTCGCCGCCCGATGTCTTCCTGCTCGATGGCATCGACGTGGCGGCGTTCGCCGCTCGGGACGTCGTGCTCGACCTGCAGCCGTTCGCCGAGCGCGTGGGCGTGCTGCTTGGCCTCTTCTTCCCGCAGGTGGTCGAGCCGTTCCGAGTGCACGGCAAGCTGCTCGCATTCCCCAAGGGCTTCACGCCCATGGTGTACTATTACAATCGCGAGCTGTTCGCGAAGGCCGGCCTCGCGCCGCCGCGGAACGGCTGGACACGGGACGAGTTTCTCGTCGCGGTGCGCGCCCTCACGCGCGACACCGACGGCGACGGCGTCGTGGACCAATGGGGCACGGTCCTCGACCGTCGGCTCTACGCCTGGCAGGCGTGGATCTGGAGTGCCGGCGCGGACGTGCTGACCCCCGACGGGAAGCGCGCGACCGGCGCCATTGACCAACCGGCAGCGGAGAGCACGCTCACGTTCCTCACCGACCTGCCGCGGCGCGGCTACGCGCCGCCGCCGAGCGCGGCTGGCGGGGCGCTCGGGTTCGAGCAGCGGCTTTTCTACAGCGGACGGCTGGGGCTGCTCACGAGCGGGCACTGGATGATCCCGCGCATGCGGCGCTACCTCGAGCAGGGGCGCGTGCAGCTCGGCGTGGTGTCGGTGCCGCGCACGCACGGGCACCAGGTGAAGACGCCGCTGTTTGCGAGCGGCTGGGCGGTGCCATACAACACGCCGCATCGCAAGCTGGCGGTGGAACTGGCGGCGTGGATGGTACGCGCAGACGCGCAGCGCCGGCGCGCCGCGTCGGGGCTCGAGATTCCGACGCTGCTCACCGTGGCGTACGAGTCGGCAGCCAAGGATGCGACCGGGCTGGAAATAGATTTCCTGTGGCAGGTGCCGTACGGCGGCGTGCCGTGGGGCGCGCGCGTGGCGCAGTATCGCGAAGTGGAGCAGGCGATGATGGACCTCGTGGACCGGGTCGTGGTGGACCGTGTGTCGGTGCGTGTTGCGGCACGCGAGGCGGCCGCGGTCGTGGACCGCGTACTCAGCAGATGAGCGCCACGCATCGCCGCGCCGCGATGCTTCTGGTCGTGGCCTGGTCCGTGGCGACAATCGGAGTGTCGTGGCGCGCGCTGCGCGGCGTGGACCAATCGGCGCGCAGTCATGAAGCCCTGGCGCTGGCGCGCGCGTCGCGCGGCACCGTGCCGTCGCCCGCGTGGCCTGCCGGGCTGGGCGCGCGTGACTCCGTCGCCGTGCGCACGGAGGAGACGCCGCTGGTGGTGCGCTCGCCGACCGGCGATCTGATCACCGCGCCGGTCAAGGACACCGACGACTGGGATATCATCGGCGCGGTAGGCTTGGCGGTCCGTTGGCAAGAGCGCGCGGCGGCCGTGGCCGCTCCCGGCGCGGTGGCGCTCATGCTCCTGATGGCGCTATTGCTCGGCGTGCCGCGCGTCACCCGCGGCGGGGCGGGTGTCACCGCGGCAGGGGCGGCGGCACTGTTGGGCGCCGCGGCGCTGGCCACCGGCGCCCAGCTTCGCGCCGCCGAGCGCGCGCTCTCGCCAGTCGGTCTGGATGCGGCGACGCTCGACCGCGTTGCCCTGCGCCAACCGTCGCTCGACTTCGCGGTGCTCGCGCTTGCGCTCGTCGCCGCCGGTGCCGCGCTTGCGCTCGGGGCGGTGCGGTGGCACGCCGGCGCCGCGAGCCGGCCAGCCCGAGTGCGCGAGACGCTGGGTGCCTGGGGGTTCATCGCCCCGAGCCTCGTGCACCTGCTCGTCTTCACGATCGCACCAGTCGCGTTCCTGTTCTGGATCGCCGTGCACGACTGGGACCTGCTGGCGAGCGACCGCCCGTTCGTGGGGTTCGCGCATTTCCGCGAGATCGGCGCCGACCCGCTGTTCTGGCGCGCGCTGCGCAACGGCCTCGTCTACGCGCTCTATGTGCCCGTCACCATGGTGGCGGCGTTCGCCGCGGCGCTCGTGCTCGACCAGCCGCTGCGTGGCATCAAGGTGCTGCGCGTCGTCGTCTTCCTGCCGTATGTGGCGTCCACGGTGGCCGTCGCGCTCGTCTGGCAGTGGCTCCTGCATCGTGACTTCGGCCTGCTCAATGCCGCGCTCGTCGCGCTCCACCTGCCGCGCGTGGACTGGCTGGGCAATCCGGCGACCGCGCTTCCCGCGCTGATGCTGGTGAGCGCATGGGGACAGCTGGGCTACATGATGGTGGTGTACCTCGCGGGACTGCAGGCCATTCCCTCATCGCTCCTCGAGGCGGCCCGGCTTGACGGCGCCGACGCGTGGCAGCGATTCCGCCTGGTGATCTGGCCGATGCTTCGCCCGGTCTCCACGTACCTGCTGCTCACGGGGATCATCTGGTCGTTCCACGGATTCACGCTCATCTACGTGATGACGGAGGGCGGGCCGGCGCACGCCACCGACGTGCTTGTCTACCGCATCTACCAGACGGCGTGGGAATTCCGGCGCTTTGACGTGGCGGCCGCGATGAGTGTGGTGCTCTGCCTGCTGCTGCTGGCGCTCACCGCGCTGCAATGGCGCACGGTGAAGGGGGAGCCGGCCGATGCCTGACGGGCGCGCACGGCGCGCGGTCGGATACTTCGCGGCGCTCACGCTCGCGCTGGTGATGGTCGCGCCCTTCCTGTGGATGCTCTCCACGGCACTGATGGATGAGTTCGAGGTCTACCAGGCGCCGCCGCCGCTGCTCCCAGCCGCGCCGCGCTTCGCCAACTTCCCCGAGGCACTCACCGCGCTGCCGTTCCACCTCTACTTCCGCAACTCGCTCATCCTCGCCGCGGTCACGGTGACCGGGCAGGTGATCACCGCCGCGATGGCGGGCTACGCGTTCGCGCGCCACCGCTTTGCCGGGCGCACGCCGTTGTTCGCCGTCTACCTGGGGACGCTCATGATCCCGGGTATCGCCCTGCTCGTGCCGCGCTTCCTCATCGTGGACGCGATGGGGCTCGTGGATACGATTGCCGGCCTCGTGTCCGTGGAGCTCGTCGCCGCCTGGGGGATCTTCCTCATGCGGCAGTACTTCCTCTCGTTGCCGCGCGACATGGAGGACGCGGCGCGTCTCGACGGCGCCTCGGAGTGGCAGGTCTTCACGCGCGTGGCGCTGCCCCTGGCGCGCCCCGCGCTCGCCACCGTCGCGCTCTTCGCGTTCATCGATTCGTGGAAGGCGCTGCTCTGGCCGCTTATCATCGCGCGCTCCCCCGAGCTCCGCGTCGTCGAGGCCGGTGTCGCGTCGTTCCACGGGATGTACTACGCCAACTGGCCGTGGCAGATGGCGGCCGCGGTCGCCGCGCTCGTGCCGGTCCTGCTGGTCTTCCTCGTGGCACAGAAGGCGTTCTTGCGGGGGCTGGCGTTTGGGGGATTCAAATAGGCAGATGGCAGACGCCGTCTGCCGTCTGCCATCAGCCCTTCACCGCCCTCACCTCGATCTTCTTTGGCTTCGGCAACTCCATCTTCGGCACGCGCACATGCAGCACGCCGGTCGTCAGCGTCGCTTCGATCTTGTCCTCCTGCACGTTCGTAGGCAGCTGGAACGAGCGGCGGAACGATCCGAACGTACGCTCGACGATGTGCCACTTGCCCTCCTCGCCTTCCTTGCGGACGCCCGACTTCTCTCCGGCGACCGTGAGCACGCCGCTTTCGCAGGTGATCTCCAGCTTGTCCTCGGCGACGCCGGGCATCTCGAGGTCGAACAGCAGCGCGTCGTCCGTCTCCCTCACGTCAACCGAGGGGAGCCAGCCGCTGCTGGAGAGCGGCGGCATGCCGACGTTGCCGAACGTGTCCTCGAGCAACTTGTCGATCTCGCGGCGACGCCCGAAGACGGGCGCGGTGAACTTGGTGGTGCGAACCATAGGACCTCCCAGAAGCAGACGCATCATGTGCTGGGTTGGCGGATCAGGCGGCGCCGCGGGCGCCGCCGCTGCCCATGCACAGCGCAACGCGCATGCCGCGCCCACCTTGCCACCTCGGCACACTGCGCTGTCATCGTGATCAACACCCATGCCATGCGGGCACGTCTGCGAGCTCCGGGCGCGATCGGTCATCTTGTCTCGTCCAGCGCGGGGGGGTACCTTCGCGATCCGGCCCTTTTTCGACCATCGTGACTGACCAAACCACCTCGCAGCTTCCGGCCTCCGGCGCGCTCAACGCCCTGGCCGCGGTCATTGCAGAGTTCAACGCCAGCCGCCCGCTCGAAACGAGCATCGCGCTGGCGCTCGACGCGCTGCGACGGTCCCTCGATGCAGGAGAGTGCTCGCTCTGGTTGCTCACCGCCGACGGGCTCGTGCGCACGTGGGTGGCGGGGGACGCGCAGGCCCCGGAGGCGACGGTCACGGCCGCCCTCGCTTCCGGGAACGAACTGGATGGGGTGCGCGCCGTGCCCGTCACGGGCGGCGATCGGCATGTCGGCGCACTCGTGTTGCGCCTCGGCCGTCCACTCGTGGGCGAGGAGGGGGTGCTGCTGACGGCCGTGGCCAACCTGCTCGCGCCGGAGATCGTGCATGCCGAGCGGTCGCGCCAGCTCGAAGTGGAGGTGGCCGCGCGTACGGCGGAAATCGACCGCGAGCGCCGCTTCACGGAGAAGATCATCGACTCGCTGCCGGTTGGGCTCTACGTCATTGATCGCGAGTATCGCATTCAGGCGTGGAACCGCAAGCGGGAAACCGGCATGCAGGGCATCTCGCGCGACGAGGCGCTCGGCCGGGCCATTTTCGACATCCTGCACCGCCAGCCGTTCGAGATGCTGCGTCGCGAGTTTGACGAGGTCTTCGCGACGGGACGCATCCAGGAGTACCAGATGGAGTCGTCGGCCACCGGCGACGCGCGCACGTACCGTATCACCAAGATCCCGATGCGCCTTGGCGGCTCGGCGGTGACGCACGTCATCACCATCGGCGAGGATGTCACCGAATGGCGCGAGGGCCAGCACCGGTATGCGCAGGCCGAGAAGCTGGCGGCCATCGGCACGCTTGCCGCCGGCGTGATGCACGAGATCAACAACCCGCTGGCCACCATCGCCGCCTGCGGCGACGGCCTGGGCTACCGCCTGGAAGACCTCCAGAAGCAGGGGGCCGAGGTCAACAAGGACCTCTTCGACTACATAGACATCATCGAGAACGAAGTGGTCCGCTGCAAGCAGATCGTGGATCAACTGCTGGACTTCAGCCGTCCAAAACAGCTCGCCAAGTCGCGCGTCGACCTCAACGACGTCGTGGAGAAGACGCTCTTCCTCATGAAGCACCACGGCGGCTTCAAGAAGCTGACGCTGATCAAGGAACTCGAACCCAACCTGCCGGTCGTGCCGCGCGGCAATGCCGAACAACTGGTGCAGGTGCTGATGGCGCTGATCATCAATGCCACCGACGCCATGGGCGGACATGGCATCATTACGGTGCGTACGCGCACCGGGCCGACGGCCGCCGATGGCGCAATCATCGAGGTGGACGACACGGGCCATGGCATCGCGAGGGCCGAGCTGTCCAAGATCTTCGAGCCGTTCTTCACGACCAAGGCACCGGGCACCGGCACCGGGCTCGGGCTCGCCATCTGCTACGGCATCGTGCAGGACCACCGCGGGCGCATCGAAGTGGAGAGCGTGCCCGGGAAGGGGAGCACCTTCCGCGTGCTGCTGCCGACTCTCGAATGGTGACCGTGCCGCAGGCCGCCGCGCCGGTCGTCGCCCCCACTTTCGCGGGCGCCGCGCTGACGCTGGCCGAAGTGGAGCGGCGGCACATCGCCGCGACGCTGGAGCGCACAGGCTGGCATCAGGGCCGGGCTGCCGGTGACCTTGGCATCTCGGTGAAGACGCTGTATCGGAAGATCCGCGCCAATGGCCTGCAGCGTCCAGGAGCGCGCCTCCGATGAAAGTACTGGTGATCGAGGACGACAGGACAGTCGGCCAATTCGTGAAGCGCGGGCTGGAACAGCAGGGCTGGAACGTCGACCTGGTGGCTGACGGTATCGAGGGCGAGCGTCTGGCGCGCTCGCAGCCGTACGACGTCGTCGTGCTCGACATGCGCCTGCCCGGCAAGCAGGGACTCGACATTCTGCGCGACTTGCGCGCGTGGGGCTTCGAACGGCCGGTGCTGGTGCTCACGGCGCAGGACGCCGTGGATGCGAAGGTGACGACACTTCGCGCCGGAGCCGACGATTACGTCACCAAGCCGTTCGCGTTCGAGGAGCTGCTGGCGCGCGTGGAGGCGCTGGCCCGCCGACCGCGCGCGATTGCGGCGCCGCTGCTCACGGTGGCCGACCTGACGCTCGACCTCGGCGCGCGCGAGGTGCAGCGTGACGGCAAGCTGATCGACCTGACGCCCAAGGAGTTTCTCGTCCTCGAGTACCTGATGCGCCACGCCGGGCGGGTGATGAGCCGTACGCTGATCACCGAATACGCGTGGGGGTACCACTTCGACCCCGGCACCAACATCGTGGACGTGGTGATCAACCATCTGCGCAAGAAGGTGGACGCCGCGGCCGACAAGAAGCTGATCGCCACCGTCCGCGGCGTCGGCTACGTGGTGAAGGGCTAGGCGGGGGCCGTGGCGTCCATTCGCTCCCGGGTCACTGCGGCGTACGCGCTGGCGCTGTTCGGGACGATGCTGGCCTTCGCCGCGGCGCTCTGGACGGCACGTCGCGCCGACGTGCTCCGCAACCTGCAGGTACGCGTCGCGACGCTGGCCGACATCGGGCACCTCGTGCTGACGCAAGCCGGCACGCAGAACAACCCAGTGGTCGTGACCACCGACTCAATGCGCGGTCCCGAGCTGCAGCTGTCGCTGCGCGCCCGTCTCGATGCGGTGCCCGGGTACCTGGTGGTCGCCGACTCGCTGCGCGCGCTCTATCTCTCAGCGGCGGTGCGCAGCCTCACGGCCGACGACGTCAGCCGCCTGGTGAGCGCGGCGATGCAGCTGACGCCGGACCACCGGGTCGCGACCGTGGCGTTGGCGGACGACAAGCTGCTCATTGTGGCGCGCTTCGCGAACGGCGACGCTGGACCGGTGCGCCGGGTCGTAGCGGGAAGTTCCGTGGCGACCGCGGAGTTCATGGGGAGCGAGCAGTTCGGCGTGTTCGTGCTGATCGCGCCGCTGGTCGTGTTGCTCAGCGTCATCATGGCGCACGTGATCACGGGGCGGGCGCTGCGCCCCGTGGACGAGATCATCGGCGAGGTCTCGGCCATCAGCGACGGCCGATCGCTGCACCGACGGCTCCCGGAGACCGAGGTGGACGACGAGTTGGCGCGGCTTGCGGCCACGCTCAATGCGATGCTTGCGCGCCTCGAGCAGTCGTTCTCCGGACTGCGTCGGTTCACCGCCGACGCGAGCCACGAACTCAAGACGCCGCTCACGGTGTTGCGCGCCAACATCGAACGGGCGATGTCGTCGGGACCGCGTTCCACCGAGGGACTGGTGGCGCTGGAGGAGGCGTTGCAGGAGACCGCGCGCATGGCCGATCTGGTGGAATCGCTCCTGACGCTGGCCCGGGCCGACGAAGGGCGGTTCGACCTGCACCGTCAGCCCGTCGCGCTGCGGCCGCTCGTGATCGACGTCGCGGAGACGGCGCAGATCCTCGGCGAGGAGGCGGGGCTGAAGGTGATGGTGGCGCCCTTGGAGGAAGCGACCGTCATGGGTGACGCGCTCCGCCTGCGGCAGCTCTTTCTGAACCTTGTGACCAACGCGGTGAAGTACACCCCGCGCGGTGGACGAGTGGAGCTGTCACTGGTACGCCGCGCGTCTTCCGTGGAGTTTGCCGTGCGTGACTCCGGCAGCGGCATCGCGGGAGCCGACCTGCCGTATGTCTTCGACCGGTTCTGGCGGGCAGACCGCGCCCGGTCGCGCTCCGCGGACCGGGGCGGGGTCGGGCTGGGGTTGGCGATCAGCCAGTATATCGCCCACGCCCACGGCGGATCCATCACCGTTTCGTCCCGGCTGGGTCGCGGATCGACGTTCACCGTGTCGATCCCCCTTTCGGGAGAGGAGTCGCCGCTCACCTCGGCGGACAACGCGGCCGCGGAGGTCGATGGGAAGTCCTAACTTTGCGTTAAGGGAATCTTAATGTTCTTGCGGTTACAGCCTTCATCTGCGCGCCGTACAATGACAGGCACGAACCGCCGTACCAGTTTCACCGCAGCCACACACGGGGTGCGTAGTGTTCAACAACCTGCTTGAGTCGAAGGCGCAGAAGCAGCGGTCCGTTGGCGGCAGTTTTGTCAGCGGCGTGATGCACGTGTTCCTGATCTGGGGCGCGGTCGTCGCGACGGCGAATGCCGGCGAGAAGCTGCGCGAGGCGAAGGAGCAGAATGTCGACTTCGTCGAAGTGAAGAAGGAGAAGCCGAAGGTCGAGGAGCAGCCCAAGGAACAGCAGATCGCCGCGCCGGTGGTCAAGGGGTTCCAGGTGCTCACGGCGCCCATCAACATTCCGGATGTCATCCCCGAGATTGACCTGTCGCGTGCAGTCACGAACGAGGCGGACTTCTCGGGCAAGGGCGTGCAGGGTGGCATCGCCGCCGGCAAGACGGGCGGCATCGTCCCGACCGACCAGTCGCAGACGTATTTCGAGTTCCAGGTGGAGAAGCCGGTGGTGCAGGCGCCCGGATCTGCGGCGCCCCGCTATCCGGAAATCCTCAAGTCGGCCGGCGTGGAGGGCGAGGTGCTCGCCCAGTTCACGGTCGACACCACAGGGCGTGCGGAGCCCGCGTCGTTCAAGGTCCTGAAGACCTCGCACGAGCTCTTCGCCCTCGCCGTCAAGAATGCCATGTCCGGGATGCGGTTCCTCCCGGCCGAGGTCGGCGGCAAGAAGGTCAAGCAGCTCGTTCAGCAGCCGTTCGTCTTCGCCATCCAAAAGTAGTTCGTTACCACCACTGAACCGCGGGAGCCTTTTTCTATGTCAATGATCGAACTCTGGCACTCCATGGGCTATTTCGCCAAGGGTATCGTCTACACCCTCGTGATCATGTCGGTGTGGTCGATGACCATCATGGTCCAGAAGTGGTGGTATCTGCGCGCCGCGCAGTCGCAGACGCGCAAGTTTGCGCCTGAGTTCTCGCAGTTCCTCGAGGAGGACAACCTCAACGAAGCCATCAACCTGGCCGAAGGCTACAAGAAGTCGCATGTGGCCAAGGTGCTGGGCGGCGCCCTCTCCGAGATCAAGCCGCTCATTCAGGACGGCTCGGTGACGGTGTCGGACATCAACTCCGCCGAGCGCGCGGTCGAGCGCGAGATGCTCATGCAGATCGTGCTGATGAAGCGCGGCCTCGCGATGCTGGCGACGACAGGCGCCACGGCGCCGTTCGTGGGCCTGCTGGGCACGACGATGGGCGTGGTGAACGCGTTCCAGGGCATGGCGGCGGGCGGCGGCGGCGGCATCAGCTCGATCGCGGCGGGCATTTCCGAGGCCCTGATCACGACGGCGTTCGGCCTCGGCGTGGCCATTCCGGCGGTGTGGGCGTTCAACTACTTCACGACCAAGATCGACAATATCACGGCCGAGATGACGTATTCGTCGAAGGAGATGATCGACTACCTCATCAAGGGCGTGTCGGGCGAGTTCGGTCGTTCGCGGTTCACCCGTGAGTTCAACACGGCTGCGCAGAACGCCGGCAAGTCTCCGGTCTGACCTGACCATCCATTCCTTCGATGGAGGACGGCCATGTCGATGGCAATCAGCGGGAAAAGCACTGTCAAGGCTGAGCCGAATGTCACGCCGATGATTGACGTGATGCTCGTACTCCTCATCATCTTCATGCTCGTCATACCGGCCATCAACGCGGGCTTCAACGCGGTCCCGCCGCAGGGCCAGAACCTGAAGCCGCATCCTGAGGAGGATGCGGACCAGGTGCTCGGTATTGATGCCTCAGGCCAGTACTACCTGAATAAGAAGCAGATCAAGAACGAGGACCTGCCGACGCTCCTCAAGGCCATCTATGAGGCCCGCACCGAAGACAAGATCCTGTTCCTGAAAGCGCACAACCAGCTGAAATACGAGAAGGTGATTGACGCCCTCGACATCGCCGCCAGGAACGGGGTGCGCGTCACGGGCATGATCACCGACCAGGTGCCGGGCACGCGCTCCCTGATCGAGACGGACAACCTGTCGCCGATGAAATCGGGAGGGGAGAAGCCATGAGTATGCAAGTGGGCACGGACGACGGGCTGCGCAACGAGCCAAATCTGGTGCCGATGATCGACGTGTTGCTCGTGCTGCTGGTGATCTTCATGCTCATCATTCCGATGAGCCGGAAGGCGCTGGACGTGCAGCTCCCCGATCCGACGCCGGCCGACACGGAAGCGAAGCCAAATCCGGACCAGATTGTGCTCGAGGTGCTCCCGGATGGCAACTTCGCCATCAACAAGGAACCGCGTACCAGGGCCGATCTGTACAAGCGGCTGAAGGAACTGTACGATCCGCGCCCGGAGAAGATCATCTTCGTGAAGGGTGACCCGAGCGTGCTCTATCAGGACGTCATCTTCGCGATGGACCAGGCGCGTGGCGCCGGCGTGAAGGTGATCGGCGTGCCGCCGAAGGCATCGCCGGAGGGCGCCGGAAAGTAGGATCGTCACGGGAATGGACGGGTATCAGTCGGCGGGCGAACCCATGCGGGGTCGCCCGCCGTACTGCTTTCATCGGGAGCCGGCCCCGCCCGAAACACGCGCCCGCCCAAATTCCGTTATAGGTTGTATGGACGGGCTTCCGTCCCCCGACCCCCGGTTGAGCCCTCTCGCCTTGCCTGATTCGCCGTGAACGCCCCTCGCCCTCGTCGCTCGCTACGCCCGCCCGTCGGGCTGCCCATCCATGAGGAGGGGAGCCTCGCCAGCGTCGCGTTGTCTGTTCTCCTGCACGCGCTCCTGCTCTTTCTGATCGTCGGGCCCGTCTGGACGCACGATGCGCTGGTGGCAACGCGCGAAGGGGCGGGTGGACCTGGGCCTACCGGTGGCGGGGGCGGCGGGAGTCGCGGAACCGGCGGTGTGCTACGGGAGCGTATTCGCTTCATCGTCATGGCACGGCCAGCTCCCGTCGTCAAGCTCGAAGTGCCGGTGATCAAGCCGCTCGTCCCACCTCCGCAACCAAAGCCCGAGCCGACCCCAACACCGCCGGTCGCGCCGCCGGCCGAGAGCAGGGACGCCAGCCTGGTGTCGGGGGTCGGTGGCGGAACCGGCAACGACGGCAGCGCCGGCTCTGGGCCGGGCTCGGGCGGCGGAGTCGGCTCCGGAGTGGGTATGGGCCGCGGGTCGGGTGTCGGGCCCGGCACCGGAGGCGGAACGGGCAAGGTGTATCCGCCCACGCCCACCAACCTGGTCATCCTTCCCATTCCTGTGCCTTCGAAGGTTCGTCCGTACAAGCTGGTTGCGTTCTTCGACGTGGACGAGCGCGGCAACACGACGCTGATTTCCTTCAACCCGTCGAAGGACGCGGCCTACAACCGGAAGATCCGCGAGATGCTGCTTGAGTTCCGCTTCCGCCCCGCGGTGCGTGCCGATGGCACACCGGTGCGCGATACCACGTGGATTTCGGCCGAGGCACCGTAGACGTCGGCGCGCAGCGCGGCACCGTACGCCGATACGCCCCGCCGGCCCGCGGGGCTTTCATGTGCCCGGCCCGTGTGGAGAGGCTGCCGCTCAACAAACAGAGGAGGCCAGTCGTAAACCTCTGGCCCAACCCTATTCCGGTCCCTAACTTAGCCGGATTCTCGCGGGTACCCGGCGATGCGGTTTCACTCTCGTTCCGAGGCACGGCATGAGCGAAGGCTCGGCGCTCCACGAGTCGCACAAGCCAGCTGAGTTCGTCAAGGCCCTGACGCTCACGGATGCCACGATGCTCGTGGCCGGCTCGATGATCGGGTCGGGCATCTTCATCGTCTCCGCCGACATCGGCCGGACGCTCGGCTCGCCGGGTTGGCTGCTGCTCGCGTGGGTCGTGACGGGTGTCATCACCGTGCTTGGCGCGCTCGCGTTCGGGGAGCTCGCGGCGATGTACCCTCGCGCAGGCGGTACCTACGTCTTCCTGCGCGAGTCGATGGGGCCGTTGATGGGCTTCCTATACGGATGGACGCTGTTCATCGTGATCCAGACAGGGACCATAGCCGCCGTGGCCGTGGGCTTCGGCAAGTTCCTCGGGGTGATCTTCCCGGCTGTGAGCGCAGATCGCTGGCTGATGGCGGTGGACATCAAGACCGGCGGTACCACGCTGGAGTTCGGCTTGTCGTGGCAGCGCGTGGCGGCGCTCATTTCCATCTGGGTGCTCACCTGGGTGAACCTGCGCGGCGTGAAGGCAGGGAAGTGGGTGCAGACCATCCTGACCTTCGTGAAAACCGCGTCGCTCGCCCTCCTCATCCTGCTGGCGCTCACGATCGGGCGGAACGCCGAGGCCATCGCCGCGAACTTCGGCAGCGGCAGCTTCTTCTCGGGGACGCCCGACATCGGAGCGCTCTTCGTCGTCACCTTCGGATCGGCGTTGGTCGGCTCGCTGTTCTCGGCCGACTCGTGGCACGCGCCGACCTTTGCGGCGGCGGAAGTGCAGAACCCGCAGCGGAACCTGCCGATCGCGCTGCTGACCGGCACGGTGATGGTCTCGCTGTTGTACGTGCTTGCCAATGTGTCGTACCTGGTCGTGCTTCCGCTACACGGAGCCGCCGATGGTGCCACCATCATGGCGCGCGGCATCGACCACGCCACGCAGGACCGTGTGGCGACGGCGGTCATGGAGAGCGTTTTCGGGCCGAGTGGCAGCCTGATCATGGCGGGCGCGATCGTGATCTCGACGCTGGGCTGCAACAACGGCCTCATCCTCTCGGGCGCGCGAGTGTACTACGCGATGGCGCGCGACGGGTCGTTCTTCGCCCGGGCCGGCGTGCTCAGCAAGCACGGCGTCCCGTCCTTCTCGCTCGTGATGCAGTCGGTGTGGACCAGCCTACTCTGCCTGACGGGCACGTACAACCAGTTGCTCGACTACGTGATCTTCGCCGCGCTGGTCTTCTACGCGCTGACGACGATCGGCCTGTTCCTGCTGCGCATCCAGCGGCCCAACGAGCCGCGGCCGTACCGCGCCATCGGTTATCCAGTGCTGCCCGCGTTGTACGTGCTGTCGGCGGCCGGCGTGGCGGTCACGCTGCTCGTCGCCACCAAGACGCGCGTGCAGGCGCTGTCCGGCTTGCTCATCGTGCTGCTGGGAATCCCGGTGTACCTGTGGTGGCATCGCGGCGCACGCACGCCAAAGGCCGGCTAGCACACCCGTTTCGAGGATCGCATGAAGAAACTGAGTTCCACGCAATGGATCCTGATCTCAATGGTTGTCGGTATCACTATCGGCTGGCTCTTCCCGTCCGCCGAGTACCCTGGGATCTACACGGCGGCCAAGGCGATCAGTTCCGTCTTCCTCCGGATGATCAAGTCGCTGATCGTGCCGCTGCTGTTCTCGACGCTGGTGGTCGGCATCGCGGGACACGGCGACGACATGAAGAAGGTCGGCCGGCTGGCGTTCCGGTCCATCGTCTATTTCGAGATCGTCACGACCCTGGCACTCGTGGTGGGCCTGGCCGCGGTGAACCTTGTCCGGCCGGGCGACGGCGTGAACCTGGCCGGGGCGTCGATGGAGACGGCGAGCAAGCTGGCCGAGGCCAAGATCACGTTCGTCAGCGTCATGGAGCACATGGTGCCGCAGAGCTTCTTCGACGCGGCCGCACGCAATGAAGTGCTGCAGATTGTCTTCTTCGCCATCCTGTTCGCGGTGGGGCTGTCGCGGGTGCAGGGCAAGGCAAAGCAGGTCATGCTCGGCTTCTGCGAGTCGCTGAGCGAAGTGATGTTCAAGTTCACCGGGCTCGTGATGGCGTTTGCGCCGTTCGGTATCGGCGCGGCCATCGCCGTGACGGTGGGGCAGAGCGGGATGGGCGTGCTGAAGGGCTTGGCGCTGCTGGTGCTGACGCTGTACGGTGCGCTAATCGTGTTCGTCATCACGGTGCTCTTGCCGGTGGCCGTTATTGCGCGCGTGCCGATCCGCCGCTTCTGGAGCTTCATCAAGGAGCCGTGGCTCATCGCCTTCTCCACGGCCTCCTCCGAGGCGGCGCTTCCTCGCGCCATGGAGCAACTGGAGAAGTTCGGCATTCCCAAGCGCATCGTCGCCTTTGTGCTGCCGACCGGCTACTCGTTCAACCTCGACGGCTCGACGCTGTACCTTGCCGTCGCGGCGGTGTTCGCGGCGCAGGCGAGCGGCGTTCAGATGAGCGTTGGACAGCAGCTGCTGATGATGCTGACGCTGATGCTGACGTCGAAGGGCGTGGCGGGTGTTCCGCGTGCGGCGCTGGTCATCCTGTCGGGGGCGCTGACGATGTTTGGGCTGCCGCTGGAGGCCGTGGCGGTGCTGCTCGGCGTCGATGCCATTCTTGACATGGCGCGCACGTCCATCAACCTGGTGGGCAACTGCTTGGCCACCGCGGTGATGGCGCGATGGGAAGGGGAATTCCCCGACCAGCCTCCGGCCGACGCGGCCGCCTGACGGCGCGGTGTTCGATGACGAACGCGGGGCGCGCCCGTCACCCGGCGCCCCGCCGCGCCTGTCGGCGTTGATCGCCCCTTCGTAGCTTCCGCCTTCGTGCCTCTCGCGTCCGCCTCAGAATCCCCGCACGCCGATCGCCTGCTCGTGGTGATCGGCGCCGTGAGCGGCGCGTGCGTGACGCTCGCGCGCCTCGCATCGGCGGGCGGTCCTGAGGGTGTCTCCTGGCTGATGGTGCTCATCCAGGCGACGGTTGCGGCGCAAGGTGGCGCCGCGCTCCTCTGGGTGGTGCGCGCCGCGCTGCGCCGCCTCGTGGGGCGGTTGACTGGCTCGCACGCCGTACGCGACGCCTACATGCGGGATGACACCGCAACGTACACCGTCCTGCTCCTCACGCTGATGACGGCGATCGGCGTTCAACTGGTGGCTCCGGTCGTCTGGACGCTGCTGGTGCTGTTCCTGGCGTCGCAGCTGTGGGTGTTGCGGCGCGCGCGGGCCACGCCTGCGCGCGCGAGCCGCGCGCGCCCCCTGGAAGTGGAACTCGGGCTGCTGTTCGGGTCTGGCTTCTCCGTAATGCTCTACGCGATCTCCTGGCCGCGACTGCTCGAGCAGCAAGTTGGCGCGTCGGCGGAACTCGCACCATTCGCTCCTGTCGCGCTCCTTGCGGGACTTGCGTTCGGCGTGCTGGCGGGAGGCCGACTCGCGCGATGGGTGCCGGGCCGGCTCGGGGTCTTCTTCGTCGTACTGCAGGCGGCCGCCGGCCTGTGGGGAGGGGCGAGCATTGCGCTCATTCCGTCGGTCGGCGCCTCCGTCGCCGGCTCGGCTCTCATCGGATCGGCCGCCACCGTGATCGCCGTGGTGGGCATTCCGATGCTGGTCATGGGAGCGGCGGTGATGGTGCTGGCGGCCTCGTTGACGTCGCCGATACGTGCCCCCGACCAGTGGTCTTCTGGGTGGCTATGCGGTGCGGCAGTCTGCGGCGCGGCGGTGGCGGCCGTCGTGGCGGTGGACGTGCTCTTCGCCTTCACCGGCATTCGTGGGGCGATTATCGTGGCGGCCGCCGGCAATCTTGCGACCGCTATTGCCGCCTCGATCGTGCTCCCGCGCCGGAGCCGCGCCGAGTCGGAGGAGCGCGCATGACGGGGCGCCCGTCCTCCTCGCTGCGGGCGCTTGACGCATTGGCGGTGGCCACCGGTGTCCTCGTCGCTGGCCAGGCGATGCTCTGGAGCCGCGTGATCGGGAGCGCCAATGGAAATCGCTCCGAAACGGTCGCGCATGCGATCGCGTGCGTCCTCGCCGGACTTGCGGCCGGACTTGTCACCGGTCGGCCGGTTCAGGAGCGCCTTGCCATGGGGGCGTTGCGGTTTGGCGCGCTCCACGTGGCGCTATCGGGGGCGGTCTTCTACGTCGCTATGCCGGCAGGCGCGGCGGTCATGCTGCACGGGGCCGCAGAGGGCCGCGCCACGTTCTTCGTCGGAGCCGCGCTCGCGGCCGGAGCGTTGGGCGCCGTGATTCCGGCGCTGTGCGGTGCGATCGCCGGCCTCGTGGGATCCTGGGCGACGGCCTTGGCGCGCGTGGCGTCAGGTCACCTGCTGGGCGCCGCCGCTGGTTCGCTCGCGACTGGATACGTGCTGCTCGACGTGGAGACGCTTGAGCACACCATCCTGATCCTGACCCTCGCCGCCCTCGGCGTCGCGCAGGCGATGTGGCTGATGGCGCCGGAGCGCCGACGCCGCGCGGGCGTCACCGTCTTCGCGCTAGCGGCGCTCGCAACGCTGGTGGCGCACCACCGGCTCTTCGATGCCTTTGTGGAGCACGTGCACTTCGGGGCGGGCGCCCGCGAGACCAGGTATCGCGTCGTCGTGCAGGGACGCGCCGGTATTGTGGGCGTGACGCCCAACGGGCGCGCCTTCAGCGATGGGCTTTACGTCGGCGCCAATACCCTTGATGCGGATGACACGGCGAGTTCCATCGGCGGCGCGTACCTCGTGCCGGCGCTGCACCGCGCGCCGCGCCGCGTCCTGCAAATTGGGCTCGGTACCGGCGCCTGGACGCGGGTGCTGGCCGATCTGCGGGGCGTGGACTCGCTCACCGTAGTCGAGGCCAACCCCGGCTATCTCGACGCCCTCTGGCGATCGCCCATGATCGCCCGCGTGCTCGACGATCCGCGCGTGCGCCTGCATCTCGACGACCCGCGCCGCTGGCTGGCCCGGCACCCTGGGCGGCGCTTCGACGTGATCGTGACGAACAACACGTGGCACGGGCGCGCCGGCGCGACGCGCGCGCTCTCCGCCGAGTCCCTCCAGCTGTTGAAGCGCCACCTGGCGACGGGCGGCGTCGTCTACTTCAATGCCGCCGGATCGCTCGATGCGCTCTATACGGCGTCGGGGGTCTGGCGCCATGTGATCCGCGCCTCGAACTACGCGGCGGCGAGCGATGCGCCGTTTGACCAGAGCCGTGCCGAGCGCGGAGCGGCCGTGCTCGCGGTAACGGGTCCCGACGGAACGCCGCGTATCGGCGGCGAGCGGGCAACACAAACGGTGAACGCGATCCTTGACCAGGTGAGCGGCGACCTCGCGCCGGCCCTGCGGCGCGCGAACGACCTGTGGAACATCACCGACGACAACATGGCCTCGGAGTTCAAGGCGACGGGGGCGGGGGCCTGGTGGCGCGCGCTGCCCGCGCGAGTCTGGCGGCCCGACCGCGCATGGCCGACGGTCCTGTTCTGACGCCCGACGCACCGGCGCTCGTGGTCGAGCACCGGTCACGCGATGCGCGCGTGCACCTCGCGGTGCAAGTGGCGCTCGCGGTCTTTGCCTTCACCACGATGGTGCAGGCGCAGCTCTTCGTGCGGTATGTCGCGCCGACAGGATCCACGGAACGGCCGATTGGGGCCTTTCTTCTCGCCCTGCCGTTTCTGCAATGGCAGACGCTCATCGCCGCGCTCCTCGTGGGTGGCGTGGTGTACGTGGGCGCACGGCGTCGGTCGTGGGCGTGGGGCGCCTGGTTGGTGACGCTGTTGGTGCTGGTGCTCGTCGCGTTCGATCAGCTGGTCTTCAAGCGCTTTCACGACCACATGACGCTCTCGCAGACCGACGGTGGAATGCTCGACCTCGGCATCGCGATTCCGCGCCTGCTCGGCTCCGCAGCAAGTGACGCCGACTGGATGACGTACGTCAACTTCGCGCTCCTGACATTGCTCCTCGTCAGGTTGTACCGACTGCTCGTGGCGCGGGACGCGGCGCCCGCGCCGCCAGCGCCCCGTCCGGCGGCCCTGCTCGTCGTCGTGGGAACGTACGTCGCGCTTGCCGTTCCCGTGGCGCGCAATGTGCGCGAAAGACACGAACTCGATCGTTTCCCGTTGTTGGGTCTTCTCTGGCCGCGGCCGGACGCCGTGGCCGTGCCGCGGGTACCGCTGCCGCGCGGGCCCGAGTTAGTCCGGTTGCGGGACGAGACATGGCGCAGCGACTCGGCTGGTGATGCAGCCATGACGGCGCGTGCCACAATGCTGCGCGGAGCGCATCCCCGCAATGTGCTCTTCATCGTGCTCGAGTCGGTCGGTGCGCACCAGCTGCTCCCCGATGGGCGCCCGAACCCGGCGCTGACGCCGAACATCGCGAGGCTGGCCGAGGACGCGCTGATCTTCCCGAACCTGTATGGCGTCTATCCGGCCACGACGCGTGCGCACGTGCCGATCATGACGGGCGGGCACGCGATCACGTGGGGCAGCGTCGGCGACGAGCTCACGCTCCCGTTGCGGGCGCCGACGCTCGTAAGTGCGTTTCGCGACGCGGGGTACCGCACGGGGCTGTTTGCCGCCCCCGACCTGCGGTTCGGCTACGTACGGGAGTTCTATCGCACCATGCCGTGGGACACCGTGGTGCATTACCAGGATGGCACGCCCACGTTCGAACAGGGGCAGGAGATCCACTCGTGGGGGGTGAACGAGGACGCGGTACGGCTGCCGCTGATGCGCTGGCTGGATCGCTCGGGGGACTCAGGGCGTCCGTTCTTCGTCGAGTTCCAGACGATTGCGACGCATCACCCGTACGGCACCCGGGCTGGCCACCGCGGACCGGCGAGCGGCGAGGATGAGGCCTCGCGATACGCCAACGCGCTGCATTACGTGGACGCCGCCATCGGCCGGCTGCTCGACGACCTGCAGGCGCGCGGACTGCGCGAGCACACGCTGGTCGTCATCACCGGCGACCACGGCGAGGCGTTCGCGGACCTGCACGAGGACAATTGGGTACACCGCAACCGGCTGTACGACGAGAACATCCGCAACTTCATGTTCGTTGCGGCACCCGGCGTCGGCGGCGGCGCCGTGGTGTCCCGCCGCCTGGGACAGCACGGGGACATCATGCCAACCATGCTCTCGCTGCTCGGCCTTCCCGCGGCCAACGTGCCGGGCCAGGACCTGACGGCGACGGCCTACGCGCCGCGCATCGCCTACTTCCACAAGGACGCGCGTCCTGCGCAGTTCGGCTTGCGCGACGGTCGCTGGAAATACATCGCGCAACTCGACGGCCGGCAACCGGAGCTGTACGACGTTTCGCGCGACCCCACAGAGCAGCACAATCTCGCCGTCCGCAACCTCGACCGCGTGCGCATGTACCGAGAACTGGCCGCCAACTGGTACGTGTGGGCCAATTACGACTATGCGCGCCTGCTCATCGGGTACGACACGACCCAGCGGCGCGTGGTGACGATCGCCAACTACGCGCGCCCGGAGCCACCGGAGTTACGGGTGGGCTATTTCACGCGCGGCGAGGGTGGCGGATTCATCGAGACGCCCGTCATGGCGCCGAATGCGCCGCTGTACGTCTGGAATCGGTGGAGCTTCCTTCCGGATGACATCACCGTGCGCATCCGTCTGGTCTCACCGCGCCGCGCGGTGCGCGAGTTCGACTTCCACATCTCGGCCGACTGGGAAGTCAGCTGGTATCACCCCGGCCTCGACGACGCCAAGGAAGAGGGCGTGTGGGAGGTCAGCATCTGGGCCGGGGGCGACCGACTGGCCACCGAGCGCTTCGAGGTCAGGCGTTCTGAGGTGCCCGCCCTTCGTGATGCGCGTTAGGGCGTGCGCGTCGCCTTTATTGACGTCCCGCGCCTGAGACGTTAGTTACAGTAGCTCTCTTCCTTCCAGATCGAGACTCCAGTATCGTGCGCTTCTCTTCGCCCGGCAGACTCACCCGTGGAATCGCCTCACTCATGTGCGGCGTACTGACGGCTGCCTGTGCGCCGGAGCGGGTGCCGGGGTCCACGGTGTCGCAGGGAGACGCAGGGATTGCCTTTCACCGAGAGTTGGCTGTCCTCCGCGGATCCGGCACGACGTCCGGTGGGCGAGCCGGCACCTCCGCGTCCTGGGCATCCTACGGCGGCGGTTCGTCGAGTTCGGCCCGCGCGCCCGGCGCATTCACGCTGGTGGTGCCCGACCTTCGCCCTGGTGGCCGGGCGTGCGACTGGCTCGCGACCGCCGAACCGACGCCCGCGCCTGACACTCCGCAGCATCCAAGCGAGCGTGCGCGAAGCAGTGGCGCCGATGGATGGGTGGCCGCGAACTGCGTGAACGCGGGAGAGCTCCGGTAACGATCGTCAAGCGAGGGACGGACGGTACAATGAACAGAGGCGACGGAGCATCCGTCGCCTCTCGTGCGTGCGTCCCCAGCCGCCTACGTTCCGAGCGGCAGGGTTGCGCGCGCCCGGTGGAGCGCGCGGGGTAGCGCGCGCGGTGTCACCGCACCATCGAGGGCGGCGTCTCCTTGTTCCAGACGAACCGCTTCAGGAAGCGATCAGTGCGCTCCCACGTGTCCACCCACACCCGATGCAGCATTGACTCGTGCAGGTCATCCGGCACGATGATCATCTCGTGATAGATGTCACGAGCGCGCAGCAGTTGCACGAGACCCACCGTCTGGGCGAAGTCGACGTTGCGGTCGTCGTCGCCGTGCACGAGGAGCACCGGCGATTTCCAGCTGTTAATGGCGCCAACGGCCGACGACTTGAATGCCAGCGCCGCCGTGTCAACTGAACTGCCGTACAGATGCACACCGGCGTAATCCACGCCGGCCACGAAGATGTCGCTGTTGCGTGCGAGCGCCTGTGCGGTGAGCAGCCCGCCGTACGACAGTCCCCAGATGCCGACGCGCGACGGGTCAACGTCGTCGCGTGACTGCAGGTACTTGCCGCCGGCCACGACGTCCTGGTACTCGCTGTTGCCCGCTGCCTGGGCGTTCGGCGCCATCTGGAACGAGCGGCCGTAGCCGATGCCACGCCGGAAGTTGATGGACAGCACCACGTAGCCCTGGGCGGCCAGCCACTGGTTGTACGCATACGCCCAGTGGTAGAACTCCATGTAGTGGTAGCCCGGGAGCATCTGCCGCATCGGGCCGCCGTGCACGAAGACCATTGCAGGGCGTTTCTCGCCCGGCTTGAGATCCTTCGGCAGGAACAGCTGATTGCTGATTGCCAGGCCGTCGGCGGCCTTGGTCCACACGATCTGCGGCTTCACGTGTGCGTCGCGTGGGAACTCCGTGCCGAGCACGGGGAAGATCGTCTTCGCCTTGTCAGTGCCGGCGGCGACGATGCCCACGGAGGCCGGCGTATTCCAGTCGAAGTACAGCACGGCTAGCGCCTTGCCCGACGCGAGATGCACCGGCGTGGTCTCGATACCTTCGCCCGTGGTGACCTGCTGTGGCGTGCCGCCGCTCACCGGCACTGACCAGATGTGCCGGCGCTCGATGTCCGTGGCGTTGGTCGCGTAGAACAGCGTCTTCCCGTCCGTCGAGAGTTCCACCGACCCTGCGCCCTCGATGAGGCCGTCGGTGGAGGTGAGGAGCACCGGTGCCTTCGCCGGATTCGAGAGGTTGATGGAGAACCACCGGTCCCACTCATCGCCCGGCACAGCCGCGGGAAAGACCACGTGCCCCGCCGCGACGCGTAGGCCGTTGAGCGTCGTGAACGTCCGGTCGCCCGGCTGATTGTGCCATACCTCCCTGGCGATGCGCGTGGAGACGTCGGCCACCATCAACGAGAGGCCATAGCCGCCGGGGAACAGCGCTTGGAAGAAGCCCGCACGAGAGGCCGGCTGCGGATTCTCCGGGGTCGGCGCCCCGCGCCCGCCGCCACCGCCGAACCCGCCACCACCGCCGCACGGCGGGCCGAAGCCGCCGTTGCGCAGCCGCTGGAGCGCCTGTGTGATGCTCGATGGCGTGCCTGCGGAGCTGCCAACGCCTGCTCCGTCCTGGTTCTGGACGCCGAACGGTGTCCCTGGCCGGCGGGTGAAGACGATCTGCCTTGAGTCGTCGGTCCACACCGGGTTTCCGTCGCAGTCAACGCTGGGATCGAGATACGACAGGGCGCGGCTCTTCACATCGTACACGGCGATGAATGCATGGTTCTCGCGATCGCTCACGAACGCGATCTTCTTGCCGTCTGGCGACCACCGCGGATTGTTCTGCCGTCCCCAGGCCGTGATGAACGGCTTCTCGCCACGGTCCATCGCGGTCCCAGGTGTCACTGGGACTACCGGTGCGCGGTAGATCTGGCCGTCCTTCACGTGCAGCACCGCCTTCCCGTCGGGCGAGAGCACGGGTGACCCCCCGACCGCTACCTTCCAGGGTGGCGCGCCGCCGCTGGTGCGCACCGCCCAGATGGCCCGCTCCGGACCGTCCGGATTATGCGACGGGTTCGCAACCCAGTCGCGCGAGTTCGGGGCGGAACCGCGCACGAACACGGCGATCGTACCGTCGTCCGACAGCGAGATGTTCGAGACGTCGAGGCCGTCGTCGCGCGTGAACTTGGTCAAGTTCACGGGCTTCCAGGTTGGCGCGGCTGCGGTGTAGACGTTGCGCCGCCCCTTCTCGTACGTCTTCCACGCCACGCGGTCGGCCTTGAGGGCCGAGGTCAGTGACAGGGGTGACGCGACGTTGAAGTAGGGCTCGAACTTGGTATGCGTCAGCAGGTCCGTGCGTTGGGCAGCCAGCGGAGCGGCGGCCAACCCGGCGGCGAGCGCAATAAGGCAACGACGGATGCGCGACATACGTCCTCGTGTGCAAGCGGTGGACGGTGGACTCAGACCACAGAATGTACGAAACCCGGGGCCGGCTCGTTGGAGTGACCCCGGGTCACGGGTCGGACGGTCGCGCGCGGCGTACGCGCGGTCTACGCGCGCTGTTTGGCCGCCTGAAGCGCCATCTGCACCGCGCCGCGCGCCGGCATCACTGGCTCGGTCCGGACCGTCGCGCCCGGTACCGCGCTCTTGAGCCGGAGTTCCACCAGCTTTCGAAGGAACGATCCGCGCTCCATAAGGCCGCCGGCGAGCGCAACGGGAATGGTCGCGCGCTCGTCGGCGAAGAGCTGCCGTGCCAGTGCCCGGACGTGCGTCACCAGTTCCTCGGTGGCCAAAGCGAGCAGGGAGTTGGTGCGCAAATCGCCGGTCGCTGCAACGGTGATCACCGTGCTCGCGATCCGCGCGAGCGCCGCCGGGTCTGCCTGCGCTGCCCACGCCACGAGGCCGTCGCTGCTCTCGAGCTCAAGGGCGGTGAGCACCGCCGGCAGGAGCGCCGTGTCGGGCTCGCGGCCGTCGGCGGCAGCCGCCACA
Source organism: uncultured Gemmatimonadota bacterium (assembly GCA_947085385.1). Classification (GTDB taxonomy): domain Bacteria; phylum Gemmatimonadota; class Gemmatimonadetes; order Gemmatimonadales; family Gemmatimonadaceae; genus PNKL01. The sequence continues at coordinate 89,588 of CAMTWA010000007.1, forward strand.
ACGCTGAGCGCCTTGCGGCCGATCCACGCGCCGCTCCCTTCGTCGCCGATGTTGAGCCCCCAGCCGCCGCACCGGCCGAACGCCCCCGTTGGCGATCGCCCGAAACACGAGGACCCGGTGCCACTCACCAGCAGGATTCCCGGCCCGACGCCGAACGCATCCTGGAGCGCGACAATGGCGTCCGGCTCGACGATCACGTGATCGGCCACCTCGAGACGCACCAGCGCCTCCCGCACCGCCTGCCGTTCCGGTTCACGGCCGGCGCCGGCGAGCCCCGCGCACAGCACGCGCGGCACCTCGCCCGACCGATCGCACAACGCCAGCGCCTCGGCCACGGTCTGCGCGATCACTTCGGCGGCGTGCGTCGTCTGCCCCGGGCGCGCCGCGCTGCCGGCCCCCGTTGCCGTTGCGAGTTCTTGGCCCTGCTCATCGGCGACGACCACCTTGGTCTTCGTGCCGCCGCCATCCACGCCAACGATGAGGTAACTCATGAGGTCCGGAAGAGAGAGCCGCGCAAGGCGGCGGTTCTGTGAAGCACGCTCCGCGTCAGGCGGCGGGAGCCGCCCGGCGCACGTACGAGCTGAGTGTCCCAACGCTCACCGTGATTGTCGTGCCGATCAGCACGTACCACGGCCAGGCCACGTTCGCGAACGGGCCAAGCGCGCCGGCCATCGCGGGATACGCCGCCGACAGCGGCTTCGCGAAGACGATGAACGCCATCGTCGCGATCCCCACCGACATCCCCACGATGGCGTCGCGCTGCACGGCGCGCTTCACGAAGATGCCGAGGGTGAACCCGCCGAGCAGCGCGCCCTGCGTGAACGACGCGATGGAGAGCGCGATCACGACCACCGGCGTCTGCCCCTCGGTGAAGAGCAGGGCGCCGAACGTCAGTACGATGCCCCACGCCAGCGCAAACCACCGGCCGGCGCGGAACGTCGCCGCCTCGTTGGGTGCCCGCTTGGTGAGCGGTACGTAAATGTCGTGCGTCGTCGTGGCGGCCAGCGAGTTGATGGCCCCCGAGTGGGTGCTCATCGTCGCGGCGAGGATTGACGCCACGAGCAGGCCAATCAGCCCGTGCGGCATCTTCTCGAAGATGAACGTCGGGAAGATCTGGTCTGGCGAGTTGAACGCGGTCCCCTGGTAGTACGCCCAGAGGCCGATGCCCACTGTCAGGAAGAGCGTCATCATCCCCAGCACGACGACGCCGCTGCCGATGATCGCCTTCTGCGCGTCCTTGAGCGACCGCGCCGACAGCATGCGCTGCACGATCGTCTGGTCGGCGCCGTGCGACGCCATGGTCAGCACCGCGCCGCCGATGATCCCGGCGAACACCGTGAAGGGCCGGTCGAAGCCGGTGTAGAGGTCGAAGACGCGCAGCTTGTCCTGCGCGCCGGCATCGGCGAGGATCTGCGTCCAGCCGCCGCTGACGGCGCTCCCGACGAGGATTGCCGCGGAGATGCCGCCGGTGGCGTAGACGCCTGCTTGCAGCAGTTCGGTCCACACGACGGCGCGCATGCCGCCCTTGTACGTGTAGATGATCGTGAGCACGCCGAGGATGATGATCGCCGCGGGCATCACGAGCTCCCGCGGCAGCGAGGGGCCGATGATGATGGCGATAGGGATCGCCGACGCGAAGACGCGCACCGAGTCAGCCATGCCGCGCGTCACCATGAACACGACCGAGGTGAACCGGCGGGTGGCCTTGCCGAACCGCGTCTCGAGCAGCTCGTATGCCGTCAGCAGGTCGCCCTCGAAGTAGCGTGGCAGCAGGACGTACGCCACCACCACACGCCCCAGGACGTAGCCCATGCAGACCTGCAGGAACCCGAGGTTGCCGATCACCGCGAGGCCGGGCACCGAGATGAAGGTCAGGGCGCTTGTCTCGGCGGCGACGATGGAGAACATCACCGCCCACCACGGAATGTTGCGTCCCGCGACGAAATAGTCCTTGGTGTTCTTCTGACCGCGTCCCAGCCAGACGCCCAGCGCAGTGGTGCCGGCGAGGTAGGCGACCAGCACGAGAACATCGAGTATGCCGAATCGGGTGCCGATCACTGGGCCCCCCGCGCTGCACAGCTAGTCCACGACATACGCCTCCATGGCGAAGTACTCGGCGAGGCCAAGTTGGTCGAGAATTCCCGCGGTCTCCTTGTTGCGCTGCTCGACGCGCTGCCAGAACTCGCGTTCGTCCTGTCCAGGGAACGGCATCGAGTCCTTCTGGCTCTGGTGCTTGAAGATCGCCTGGATCTTCAGCCGCAGTTCCTCCTGCGACATTGGGACGAGCCACGTGGCCTCGGTAATCGGCCACTCCTGCCACGCGCCGCGATACAGCCAGACCTCGGGCGCGCGCGGTGCCGGGCGGCGACCCGCATCGCGGTGCGAGCCGGAGCCCGCGTCCTCGGGCCGCGGGCCGCGCGGCCGATTGGGCCACAGCTCGTCGAGGGCGGCGTCAATCGCTTCCTTGCACATCCGGTGCGTGCCGTGCGGATCCGACAAGTCGCCCGCGACAAAGATGTAGTCCGGCTTCGCCTCCTCGAGGAGCGCGCGCACGATGGCCACGTCGGCCGGGCCGATGGGGTCCTTCTTCACCTTGCCCGTCTGGTAGAACGGCAGGTTGAGGAAGCGGGCGCTCGCGCCGGTGAGTCCCACGGTCTCGAGGCCGCTGATCGCCTCCGCCTCGCGAATGATGCGCTTGATGTCCGCCACTTCGGGAATGTCCACGTCGCCCGGCTGCTTGGACTTCAGGAACGCATCCACCTTTGCGGCAAAGGCCGGCACCTCGGCGTCGCCAAGACCGTGGTCGCGGTGCATGCGGTGGAGAAAGTCCACGTGACGCCGCACGTCGTGGTCGAAGACGGCGATGTTGCCGCTCGTCATGTACGCGACGGTGATGTCGTTGCCGTTCTCGGTCAGCTTGCGGAGGATGCCGCCCATCGAGATGACGTCATCATCGGGGTGCGGCGAGAAGCAGACGACGCGCGTGCCGGACGGCAGCTTGCTCTTGCCGCGGATCTTGGCGCCCAGGAGGTTGAAGACGAGCCCGTTCACGGCGCCAGGGCTTCCGTGGCGCGCGACGAGCGACGACATCTGGTGCTCGGCGTAGTCGCGCTGCGTCAGCTTGAGGATGGCCCGGCCGACCTTGCACGACAGCCACGTGACCGCGTCGAGCGTGCGCTGCTCCGTCCACTCCACCTCGTCGAGCAGCCAGGGCGTGGCCGTGCGGGTCAGCTCGACGGCGGCGGCCGCGTCAACGAAGAACGTGGTGGCCGGGTGGCGCTGCAGGAAAGTGGCGGCCACCTCGAGATCCACCTGTCCCTCGACGGCGCGGCGCACGATCATCGCCTTGTGCTCGCCCGTGGCGAGGATGACGATCTCGCGCGCCGTGAGGATGGTGGCGACGCCCATCGTCACCGCCTCGCGCGGCACGAACTCCTCGCCGAAGAAGTCGGCGGCGGCGTCGCGGCGTGTCACGGCATCGAGGTGGACGAGGCGCGTGCGGCTGGTCTCGCCCGAGCCCGGCTCGTTGAACCCGATATGCCCCGTCTTGCCGATGCCGAGGATCTGGATGTCGATGCCGCCGTGATCCCGAATGGCCTGCTCATACGCCGCGCACCACGCGTCGAGCTGCTCGCGCGGTACCGTGCCGTCGGGGATGTGCACGTGCTCGGGGTCCACGTCCACCTGCGAGAACAGGTTCTCCCACATGAACCGGTGGTACGAGTGGATGTTGGCCGGCGCCATCGGATAGTACTCGTCCAGGTTGAACGAGACGACCTGCGCGAAACTCAGCCCCTCCTCACGGTGCAGCCGAATGAGCTCGCGGTACACGCCGATGGGTGTCGATCCGGTGGCGAGACCGAGGACCGCTGGCCGCCCCTCGGCGTTGCGCGCGCGGATCACGCCGGCGATACGCCGCGCCACCTGCACCGCAACGGCCTGGTGGTCGCCGAGGATGACCGTGGGAATGCGCTCGAGCACGGTGAGGGCGCCGGAGACGTGCGAAGGCCCGCGATGCACCGACGGGGCGGTGTCGCGGGCCTTCCAGGAATCAGCGGCGTCGTGGCGAGGGCCAGACGTCATCGCACGAAACTCGTGTCTAGGCGGAGAATGAACTGCCGCATCCGCAACCGCCCGACGCGTTTGGGTTCTTGAACGTGAAGCCCGATCCCTGCATCGACGTGGCGTAGTCGATCACCACGCCGTTGAGGTACTGCATCGAGAACGGGTCCACGAAGACGCGGTAGCCATCCTGCGAGAGGATGGTGTCGTCCTCGGCCGCCTGGTCCTCGATCAGAAGGCTGTACTTGAACCCCGAGCAGCCGCCAGGCTGGACGCTCACGCGCAGGCCGCCCACGTCGGGCGACACGCCTTCCGCGGCCATGAACTTCTTGACCTCGATCGTGGCGTTGGCGGAAATCGTCAGGGCGATTTCGGGAGTGTTCATCGTGCTCATGCGAGACTCCGGGTTGGGGGGCGGCGAGCCGCCATGTCACATCGATATAAATCTACTGCGGTCGGCGGGCCGGTTCAACGGCTGCGGCCTACTATAGACCGAACACCCCGGAGACGGCGGACGCCCCGTCACCCCCCGTAGATCAGAGGTTGCGGCCCTCGGCTCAGCGGCGGCTCGCGGCAATCAACTCCTCCGCCATGTCCGCCACGGCCTGCCGCACCCCGCCGATCTTGGCATTCTGCCGCGTCGGGTTCACGCGGTTGGTCAGCAACACCACGAACAGGTCGTTCGCGGGGTCAATCCAGATGCTCGTACCGGTGAAGCCCGTGTGGCCGAAGGCCGGTCGCTTCATGATCCGCCCGGCCGAGTTCGTTCCATTCGGTGTTTCCCAGCCCAGCGCGCGGCTGGAGAAGGTGGAATCCTGCACCGTCGTGAACAGTGCGATGGTCTCGGGGCTCCAGGTGCGCACGCCGTCGAGCGTGCCTCCGTTCAGGTAGGCCTGGCAAAGACGCGTGACATCACGCGCCGTGGAGAAGAGCCCGGCGTGTCCCGAGACGCCGCCGAGTATGAACGCGTTCTCGTCGTGCACCTCGCCGCGGATGTGCCGCTGGCGCCACGGGTCCACCTCCGTGGGGGCGATGCGCGGCAGAAGCGATTTGTCCGGGTTGTACTGCGTGTCGTTCATCTTGAGCGGGCCAAACACCTGCTGGCGCACAAAGGCGTCGAGCGACTGTCCGCTCACGCGCTGCACGATCTGGCCCAGAAGGATCGCGCCGAGGTCGCTGTAGACCATGCGCGCGCCCGGCACCGTATCGAGTGGCGTCTGGTACACCAGCTGCATCGCCTGCTCGGCCGACGTCGCCTCCTTGTACAGCGGGCGCCAGCCCGGAAGTCCGGCGGAGTGCGTGAGCAGATGCCGCACTTTCACCTTGTCCTTGTTGGGCCCCTGCCAGTCGGGGAGGTACTTCTGAACGGATGCGTCGAGTTCCACCTTGCCCTGCTCGACGAGCTTCATGACCGACGACGTCATGGATACCACCTTCGTCAGCGAGGCCATGTCCCAGAGCGTGTTTTCGTCTGGGGCGGGAGACGCGTTCCAGTCGAGGCGTCCGGTGCTCACGGTGGCGAGCACACGGTCCCTGCGGCCGACGACGGCAATGGCGCCGGGGAACGCCGAGTCGCGAACGGCGCGGTCGAGCAGATGCTGCAACGAGTCCTTCATGACGGTAGGAAGCGCTTCGCGCGGGAACGGGAGGACGCGCGGAATGCCGTCGCCGCGCGAGTAGAAACCGGGAAGGGAGATCGGCGAACGTCCGCTGATCGCGCGCTGTCCGGCGATGGCGAGGGCTGAAGCGGTTTCCATGGTGGCGCCCGTGCCGAACGCCATGGCATAGGTGCCGACGTTCGTGAACTGGCGAATGACGTACGGGTTGCCATGCGAGACCATCACCACGGGGCGGACCGCGGCCACCGAGTCGAGCCACTGCGCCACCTGTGGCGCGATGGCGAGCTTGCCCTGGCCCTCGATGGTGCGGCCATGCGTGCTGAAGACCACGCGCGCGGCGCCGCGCCCCAGCGAGTCGAGCTCGGCGCGCGGTGTCCGCGCGCCGATGCGTTGCGCCCGCGTCCCGGCGCCGAGCGCCCCGCGGAGGGTGGCGGCGAACGCGCGACCGGCGCCGATGTCCTGCTCCGGGGCGTACGTCAGCACGAGCGTGGGCGCGCCGCGCGCGAGCGGCACCAGGTCGCCCCGGTCGCGCACGAGCGTGATGGCCTTCTCCGCGATCTCGGCGGCAAGCGCGCGATGCCCGGCGGCGCCCACCGTGTCGCGCAGCGCCTCGAGCGAGACGAACGGCCGCTGGATGACGCCGACACGCAACTTGTGCTCGAGCAGACGGCGCACCGAGGCGTCAATGCGCGTCATTGGAATCTCGCCACGTTCCACTGCGGCCACCACCGCGTCAATGGCGCGGCCGATGTGCGTGGGCTTGAGCAGGACGTCGGCGCCGGCGAGCACCGCGGCCACCGCGCTCTTCTCCACGGTGTAGCCGCCGCCGATCCCTTCCATGGAGAGCGCGTCGGTGTACGCGACACCCGTGAAGCCAAGGGTGTCGCGAAGCAACCCGGTGATCACGTCCTTGCGGAGTGTCGCCGGCGCGTTGTCCTGGCCGATGGCCGGCAGGGCGATATGCGCCGACATCACGGCCATCACACCTGCCGCGATCGCCGCACGGAACGGCATCAGCTCCACCTGGTCGAGTCGCGCGCGCGTGCTCTTCACCACCGGGAGCGCGAGGTGGGAGTCGGTGTCGGTGTCACCGTGCCCGGGAAAGTGCTTGGCGGTGGCGATCGCCCCCGCTGACTGCACGCCGCCCACGAAAGCGGCGGACAACCGCGAGACCTGCTGCGGATCTTCTCCAAATGACCGCGTGTTGATGACCGGGTTCGCCGGGTTGTTGTTCACGTCCACCGTCGGGGCGAAGACCACGTTGATGCCGACAGCCAGGGCTTCGCGTCCGATGATCTCGCCCGCGCGCCGCGCGAGCGACGTGTCGCCGGTCGCGCCGATCGCCATGTTGGCGGGAATGACGGTGGCCGAGCCGGCGCCGTACGTGTATGGCGCAAAGATCCCGCCCTCGAGCCGGCCGAGGTTGGGCTCGAGGTCCGAATGCACCAGCATCGGAATGCGGGCCAGCTTCTGGAGGTCGTTGACCTTCGCCGCCACCTCGATGGGCGTGCCCAGCGACATCGTGATGCTGCCAACCTCGTCGTTGACGACCCAGTCGCGGATCTCGACGTAGCTCGGATCGGAGGTGCTGGTGTAGTCGCCCAGCACCCAGGCCGAGGTCATTTGCCCCACCTTCTGGCGCAACGTGAGGCGGGCCAGGGTTTGCTCGATCCATGCCCGCGCTTCATCGTTCAGCGGCGCAGTCAGCGACGGCGTGAACTTCGGCGTCGCGATGCGGGTTACATCGGGAGAGACAGTGGCCGCGGGACGAATGCGGCCGCACGAGGCCGCGGCGAGCGCGGCAAGGGCCATCAGCGAGGCGAGACGACGAACGTGCATCGGACTTGGGCGTGGGGAGTCGGAGTGGCGTTCCTGGCGGCCTGTGCATCATCGGGGCCACCCCGGGAAGATGCGGCTCGGGGGCGTCCGGAGAAAGTGCGGGCGAGCATGACCGTGCTGGTGGAGGACAGCCTCCGCCTGCTGGCCGGTCGCGGCGTTCTGTGGATTACGGAGACGCCGGGCGCCCGCGCCGGGCTCCCAAGCCCGGCGGACCTCCGCGACGATGCTCGCGTGCGGCGCATGAACGTGCACCTGCTCGCCGTCATCAGCCCGGATTCGGCGCTGCGCGACGCCGCGTGGACCGGCGTCAATGGCGCCGTCATTGACCTGAATGACGGCGGTTTCGCCGCGCGTTCGTCGCTGGGCAAGCTGTATGGCATCGTCGCGAAAGCGGCGTCGCACAAGGCGCGCATTGTCATCCTCGATCACCCGCCGTCGCTCGGCGGCGACTCGCACGACGGGCCGATGTGGCGTCCGGTGGCGGCCAGCGACGTCGCCATCCCCGTGCGATACGGTCTCTCGGTGGGTGAGGCACTGCGTTTCTTTGCCGCGGCACTACCCGCCGACGCCGACCTGCACGTCGTGCCCGCGCGCGGCGTACGGCGCGACTCGTTCTGGGGCGCCAAGAGCAAGCTGCCGTGGACTTCGCCCGTCGACGAGGTGCGCGACGTGGACGATCTCCTGCTCGCCGCCTCCCTCCTGCCGCTCGAAGGCACCAGTCTGTCGCTCGGGCGCGGCACCACATTCCCGCTCGTGCGCATCGGCGCCCCCTGGCTGGACGCCAAGCGCGTGCTCGACGAGCTCGCCGACCGCCCGCTGCCGGGGGTGAGGTTCGAGGCCGAACGGTTCACGCCTCGCAGTCCGTCGGACGGCAAGTACGACGGCGTCAGCCTTCCGGGCATCCGCATCGAAGTTGTGGACCGCGAACGCGTCCAGACGGGGCGACTCTGCCTGAACCTCGCCTGGGCAGTGTGGAAGGTGCATGGCGACTCGCTCCGGCTCTCCGGCGCGTCTGGCGCGCCGGGACTCGGCGCGGCGCTCGCCCTCGTGGAGCGGGGGGCCGACCCCGATTCGCTCGTGGATGCGAGCCTCTCTGCGCTCGTCGCCTTCCAGAAGCGCGCCCGGTCTCTGCAACTCTATCGCTGACGTGCGACACGATTATCGGGGAAGCACTCACGCCAGCCTGTGTTGATCCCGCGCTGATGTGGACTTACACTCCGTTGAGGCCATCGCGCGCCGCGGGCGGCGCGCGCCTCGGCATCTCGTGTCCTGGTGCCGCTTCGTCCAAAGACCTCTGATGCGTTCGCTCTGGGAATCGATCATCGCCGCGTACATCCGCGTCGTGGAGCCCTTCATCGGGTTCCTCGTGCGGCGGCACGTCAGCCCGAACACGCTCACGACCATCGGCACGCTCTGCACGTGCGCGGCAGGCGTGGCCTTCGCCACCGGGCACATTCGGACCGGCGGCGTGATCCTCGGCGTCACCGCCGTCTTCGATTTCGCCGACGGGGCGGTGGCGCGCCGTACGAACCGCAGCACGGCGTTCGGTGCCTTCTACGACTCGACGCTCGATCGCATTGCCGACGGCTTCCTCTTCGGCGGCCTGATCTTCTTCTTTGCCGCCGATGCGTGGCACCGCTCGCTGCCGATGGTCGCCGTCGGCCTCATGGGAATGCTCGCCACCTTCGTCATATCATACGCGCGCTCGCGCGCCGAGACGCTCGGCATCGAGATGAAGGGGGTGGGCATGATGGAGCGCGCCGAGCGCATCGTGCTGCTCGCGGCGCCGCAGGCGCTCTTCGGGCTCGCGCTCGACGGGTTGGTCTTGCGCCTCGTCTTCTCGTTGCTGGCGGCCAGCGCCATCGTCACGGCCGCGCAGCGCATCGCGCACGTCCGGTGGGCGACACAGCCGCGGATTGTGCCGGCCGCCGAGGAGCGCGCGGCCGACGCGCCGCTCCAGCACACCATTCCTTCATCCGAATAGACCTGTGACCCAGTCTCCTGCCGCCATTCGCCCCGCCACAGGAAAGCTCGGCGTGCTGACCCCGGGGCTCGGTGCCGTCGCTACCACGTTCATCGCCGGCGTCGAAAGCATCCGCCGGGGCCTCAGCAAGCCGATCGGGTCGCTGACGCAGATGGCGACGATCCGGCTGGGCCAGCGCGGCGAGAAGCGCGCGCCGCTCATCCGCGACTTCGTGCCGCTCGCCGGGCTCGACGACATCGTGTTCGGGGCGTGGGACCCGATTCCCGATGATGCGTACACCTCGGCGAAGAAGGCGGGCGTGCTCGAGGACCGCCATCTCGAACCGCTCAGGGAGTTCCTGCAGTCCATCAAGCCGATGCCGGCGGTCTTCGACCAGCACTACGTGACGCGCATCCACGGCACGCACGTGAAGCATGGCGCCACCAAGCGGGAACTCGCCGAGCAGTTGCGTCAGGACATTCGCGACTTCAAGGCCGCCCACCGCTGCGACCGCCTCGTCGCCGTCTGGTGCGGGTCCACCGAGATCTTCATCGCGCCCTCGGCCGTGCATGCGTCCATCGAGGCGTTTGAGCGCGGCATGGCGGAAAACCACCTCGACATCGCCCCGTCCATGCTCTACGCCTGGGCCTGCATCATGGAGGGCGTGCCGTATAACAACGGCGCGCCCAACCTCGCCGTCGATACGCCGGCGCTGCTGGCGCTCGCCGAGCGCGAGGGCGTCCCCGTGTCGGGCAAGGACTTCAAGACCGGGCAGACCTGGATGAAGACCGTCATTGCGCCCGCGCTGAAGGCGCGCATGCTCGGTCTCGCCGGCTGGTACTCCACCAATATCCTGGGAAACCGGGACGGCGAGGTGCTCGACGACCCCGCGTCGTTCAAGACCAAAGAGGCGTCCAAGCTGAGCGTTCTGCACACGATCCTGCAGCCCGAGATGTACCCGGACCTCTACGAGGGCTTCTCGCACGTCGTGCGCATCAACTACTACCCGCCGCGCGGCGACAACAAGGAAGGGTGGGACAACATCGACATCGTCGGGTGGATGGGCTACCCGATGCAGATCAAGGTGAATTTCCTGTGTCGCGACTCCATTCTCGCCGCCCCGATCGTCCTTGACCTCGCGTTGCTCAGCGACCTTGCCAGCCGCGCCGGGAGGAAGGGGATCCAGGAGTGGTTCAGCTTCTATTACAAGTCGCCGATGGCCCCGGCGGGACTGCTGCCAGAGCACGATCTTTTCATTCAGCAGACGAAGCTCAAGAACACGCTCCGCCACCTGATGGGGGAGGAGCAGATCACTCACCTGGGACTGGAGTACCAACCATGATTGCCGTGCGACGCCTCAAGCTCGCGATGCTCGCGGCGTTCACCTTCGCGGCGTTCACCTTCGCGGCGTTTGCCGTTGCGGTGGCGGCCTGTGCGCCGCCCGACCGGCCGAACACCGACATTCGCCTCTGGACGCAGGACTTTGAGATCCGGGCGTGGAGCGACATCACGCCGCCGGTTTCGCTCGAGCCCATCCACTATACCATCGTGATCCGCGACAAAAAGACGAAGGAACCCATCGCGGACGGGCAGGGACGCATCTACGTTACTAATGCCGACGGCATCACCAAGTGGGACGGCTTCAGGTATGGCCCGGAGGTCGGCACGTATCACGCGACGCTGATGTTCCCGGCCGCCGGCGAGTGGGCGCTGGGCATCCAGTTCCGGAGGGATTCCACCCAGTTGCTGCAGAAGACCGTCGAAGACTGGCGGCAAACCGTGTTCGTGGGCGAGGAACCCGGCGCGTCCGCGACGCCGGCCCCGCCCACCAAGCCATGAGAGCAGAATGAAGCACTTCCACCGCACCTCCGTCCATCCCGACACCGTCCTCGCCGAGGCCGATGTGTTCTTTCCCGCGATCGGGCTGACGCTCGCGCACACCACCGACCGTTCTCGCACCTACAAGGGCGTAGTTGGCGCTCCCGAGGTGGCGGCCACACTGGTCCTTTCGGTGAAGATGGAGGGCGGGCACTACACGTTCGTCGAAGGCGCGACCGACCAGATGGGCGAGAGCCGCCTCGATCGCAACGTCAAGAAGTTCTTCGTGCACCTCCATCGCAAGGCGGATGTGCGGCACGAGATGACAGCGGCCTTCTGAGTCATGACGACAGCAGAACCGGCGCGGGCGCGCCGGGGAGGTCGCTAGAATGCGGGAGATCCCCGGACCTCCGGACGCGCGGGGCGCGCCCTGGTCTCGCACGCTGGCCGTTGGCTGTTTCATGGTGCCGCTCGGGTTCTTCTCGGGCGGCATGGTGGCGGCCTTCTTGTCGAAGGTCGTGGCGTACGTAACACACGCGACTCCCTGTGCCGGGGTGCCCGCGTGCAACTGGCTGGAATTCACGGTGGTCGGCGGGGCGATCGGCATGATCTCGCTTCCGGCCCTCGTCATGTGGGCGCTGCGGTCCCCGAAGCGCCCGGAACAGTAGAGGAGACCCCCCCCTTGGCCCGATTGGATGTCGTGATGCCCCAGATGGGTGAGTCGATCGCGGAGGGGACGCTCTCGCGGTGGCTCAAGAAGGTTGGCGACGAGGTCAGTCGTGACGAGCCGATCTTCGAGATTTCCACGGACAAGGTGGATGCGGAGATCCCGTCACCGGCCGCCGGCGTGATCACCGAGATTCTGGTGGGCGAAGGGCTGACGGTGGCGGTGCAGACGGTGGTCGCCCGCATCGAGACCGAGAAGGGAGCGTCCATGGTGCCCGCCGCGCCGCCGCCGGAGCCAGCGGCAGCGGTGCCGGCGATTCCAGCCCCGTCTCGGCACGCGGCGAGCGCGCCGACGAGCGCACCGGCGGTCGCGCCGGCGGTCGCGCCGGCCTCGGCGCCGCGGCCACCCCTGCCGCGCTCATTCGAGGAACGGGTGCGCACGCGCTCCTCGCCGCTCGTGCGTCGCATGGCCGCGGAGCACGGCATCGAGATCGCCGCGCTCACGGGGTCGGGTATTGCGGGTCGCGTGACCAGGAAAGACCTCGAGAGCTTCCTCGACGGCGGCGGCGCCAACGCGGCGATCGCCGCGCCGGGCGCTCCCGCCGCGCTGACTTCTGCGGTTCTGCTGACGGACGCGCGCGCGGCGGGTCCCGCGGCTGTGCCGTGGCCCGGCGACGTCGTCGAGCCGATGACGAAGATCCGCCGGCTGACCTCGGACCATATGGCGCTCGCCATCCGCGTAGCGACGCACGTGACCACCGTGCACGAGATCGACCTCACCCGGCTGGCGCGAGTCCGCGCGAAGATGCGCGCCGAGTTCGAGGCGACCACCGGACAGAAGCTGAGCTTCCTGCCGTTCATCATCCATGCCGCCGTGGCCACGCTGAAGCGCCACCCGATCATGAACGCGGTGGTGAACGGCACCGACATCATCTACCGCAAGCGGTACAACATCGGCGTCGCCGTCGCGCTTGAGCCTACGGGACTCATCGTCCCCGTCATCAAGAACGCGGAGGACCTGTCGCTGTCCGGGCTCACGAAGGCGTCCAACGATCTCGCGCTCCGCGCCCGCAGCAAGCGGCTGAATCCCTCCGAGGTGCAGGAGGCGACGTTCACCATCAGCAACTACGGTGTCTTCGGTTCAATCGTCGGCACGCCCATCATCCCGGTCGGCACCACGTCCATTCTCGGCCTCGGCGCCATCGAGAAGCGTGCGAAGGTCGTCACCGGACCCGACGGCGAGGATACCATCGCCATCCGCACGTGCGCATACTTCTCGTTCTCCTTCGACCACCGGGTGGTGGACGGCGCCGACGCGGACCGCTTCATGGCCGACCTCCGGACGACGCTCGAGAGCATTCCGGATCAAGGCTTCTGATCGCCGGGCGCCGGCGGCACCGACGGCGCTGGACACCCTGAACAGCCGAGTCCTCATGTCCCGCGCGCTGAGCATGCAACGCACCGTCGTCCCCCCGGGCGACCGCGCGGAGTTTCTTGAGCGAATGCAGGTGCGCGAAGCGCACTACACGGGTGCGGGCTGCCAGTTCTGGCTCTTCGAGGAGGCGGCGCTGACCGGCGCGTTCATTGAGTTCACCGAGGCGCGCGACGTGGCGACGCTCACGAGCGCCCACGCACGGGCGGTGGAGCCGCCGCTCGACCCGGCTCGCATCTACACACAGGTGGAGCTGACGTAGTGCGCACCGCTCGTGTGCCGCGGGCGCGAGGCGCCAGGCCGTGACGTCGCCCCTCGCGCCGCCGCCGGGCGGTGCGCTCCGCATCGACTTGCACGCGCACAGCACGGCCTCCGACGGCATGGCGTCGCCGACGCTGTTCGTCGAGACGGCGGCGCGCGCGGGGCTCACCATCGTCGCGCTGACCGACCACGATACGGTGGATGGCCTCGCCGAGGCGATGGCCGCCGCCGAGCCGCTCGGGGTGCGAGTTGTTCCCGGCGTCGAGTTGAGCGTCGTGGACGGCAAGGAGGAGGTTCACCTGCTCGGCCTGCACCTCGCCGACGTGGCCGCCATCGCTGATGCGCTTGGCGAGTTCCGCGAGGGCCGCACCGCGCGCGCCATTGCGATGGTGGCGGCGCTCAACGCGCTCGGCATGCCCGTGACAGTGGAGGCGGTGCTCGCCGAGGCGGCGGGGGGCGCGCTGGGACGACCGCACGTGGCGCGGGCCCTCATCGCCGGCGGCTGGGCAGCGGACTCGCGCGAGGTCTTCGACCGCTGGCTGGGTGCAGGCAAGCCGGCATTTGTCGAGAAGCCGCGGCTCGATGTCGGAGATGGCGTGGCGCTCATTCACAAGGCTGGCGGACTGGCCATCTGGGCCCATCCCGGCGACGACGGGCGCCGCGCGCGCTTCGAGCGCCTGGTGGCGGCCGGCATTGACGGCGCCGAGGTCCGGCACCCCGGGCATGATGCGTCCGATCAGGCGCGCATCGGCGCGCTGGTCGAGTTCTTCCACCTCGTGCCGAGCGGCGGATCAGACTGGCACGGGGCCATGGCGGGGCCGCGCATGCTCGGGGCGGTGCAGGTACCGTCGGAGTGGCTGGCGCGGCACGAGGAGCGGCTGGAGCTGCGGCGCCGCGCGGTGCCGGTGCGCGAGACATGAACGCGCTCAGGGGGCGCGTCGCGCTGGTGACTGGCGCGGGCCAGCGCGTGGGGCAGGCCATCGCCCTCGCGCTCGGCGCCGAGGGGATGCGCGTCGCGGTGCACTACCACGCGTCGGCCGACGGCGCGCGGCAGACGGCCGCAACGCTGCGAGGCCTCGGCGCGGACACCGCCACCTTCGCCGCCGACCTGCGTGACGTGGACGCCCCCGAACGCCTCATTGCCGGTGTGGCGGCGCAATTCGGCGGACTCGACTTGCTGGTCAACTCGGCGGCGCTGATGCGGCGCGTTGCGCTCGACGCCGTGACGAGCGCCAACTGGGATGAGACCTTTGCGGTCAATGCGCGCGCGCCGTTCTTCCTGTCGCTCGCTGCGGCGCGTGTCATGGGGGCGGCTGGCGGTGCCATCGTGAACATCGCCGACCATCTCGCGCACGAGTCGTGGCCGCTGCTCGTGCCGCACGCGGCGAGCAAGGGCGCGCTCGAGACGATCACGCGGCAGCTCGCGGTGCAGTTGGCGCCGCGCGTGCGCGTGAACGCCGTCGCGCCCGGGGCCGTGCTTCCGCCCGCGGGGTGGCCCGACGCGGCGCGCCGGGCATTCGAGGAGAGCACTCCGCTGCGGCGCCTCGGGACGCCCGACGACGTGGCGCAGGCGGTGATTTTTCTCGCATCGGCGCCATACGTCACGGGGCAGGTGCTCTTCGTGGATGGCGGGCGGCACCTCGGCTGAAGCGCACGCCCCCTTCCTGCGCCCGTACGTTCCGGTAGATCTTTCAACAGCGATGGGGCCGCGCCGCGGTCCGCAGCCACTCTCTGGAACCACACGTGACCACGCACGAATACGAAGTGATCATCATCGGCGCCGGCCCGGCCGGGCTGTGCGCCGGCATGTATGCCGGCCGCTCGCTGCTGAAGACCGCCGTGCTGGAGCAGGGACTCCCGGGCGGCGAGCTGCTCAATACCGAAGTCATTGAGGACTACCTCGGCTTCGAGCACATCCTTGGCTCTGAGCTCGCCGACAGGTTCCAGGCGCACGCGGTCAAGTTCGGCATGGACCTGCTGACGTACGTGCGCGTGGAGAAGGTCACGAAGCAGGCGGACGGCACGTTCCTCGTGACGACCGAGGGCGGCGACGCCTATCACGCGCCCGCCGTCATCGTGACGGCCGGCGGCACGCCGGTGAAGCTTGGTGTGCCGGGTGAGATCGAGTTCGCCGGCAAGGGCGTGAGCTACTGCGCCATCTGCGACGGCGCCTTCTACAAGGGACACACCATCCTGGTGGTGGGCGGCGGCGACGCCGCGCTCGAGGAAGCCGACTTCCTGACGCGCTACGCCAGCAAGGTCTACCTCGTGCACCGGCGCAACGAATTCCGCGCGTCGAAGATCGTGCAGAAGCGCGCGCTCGCGAACCCCAAGATCGAACCCGTCTACGACACGGTCGTGGACGCCATCCACGGCGACGCGCAGGGGCTCATGACGCACGCGACGATTCGCAACGCCACGACGGGCGCCGTGCGTGACCTCGCGGCGACGGGGTGCTTCGTCTTCGTCGGCTTCAAGCCGAACACCGGCGTGATTGACGGCCACTTCGAACACGACAGCGCGGGATACATCCTCACGGACACCAACATGATGACGTCCATCGACGGGTTGTTCGCGGCCGGCGACGTGCGCGTGCAGCTCACGCGGCAGGTGACCACGGCGGTGGGCGACGCGACGACCGCCGCGATCGCGGTGGAGAAGTACCTCACGGCACGCCGCACGGGGCAGGCCATACCGGCGCCCTTCCAGGTGCTCGTTCGCTGATGCGCGTCCGCACCGAGACCGTGGGCCCGTTCCAGGAGAACTGCTATCTCCTGTCCGACGAGCAGACGCGCGACGCGGTGCTCATCGATCCCGGCGACGAAGGAGCGCGACTGATCGCCGCCGTGGAACGGGACGCCCTCACCCTGCGCGCGCTGTGGATCACGCATGCGCACATCGACCACGTGGCCGGGATTGCCGCGGTGATGCGACACTGGGACGTGCCCGTCTACCTGCATCCGCTCGACCGGCCGCTGTACGATCACGCCGCGGAGCAGGGGCGGCACTATGGCCTCCGCATCGAGGCGCCGCCGGCGCCGGACCGCGACCTTGCTGACGGTGACGTGGTGACGGTGGGCGGCCTCTCCTTCAGCGTCATGCACGTTCCCGGCCACGCCCCGGGCCACGTGGCCTTCGTGGGGCATGGCGTCGTCTTCGGCGGCGACTGCCTGTTTGCGGGCTCGATCGGCCGCACCGATCTCCCCTTGTGCGATCCGCGCGCGTTGCGGGTTTCGCTGACCAGGTTTTCCGCGCTCCCGCCTGAGACCGTGGTGTATGCCGGGCACGGCCCTGTCACCACGATTGGCGAGGAGAACCGCACCAACCCGTTTCTCACCGGCGCCGCGCGCCCGATCCTGCGGTGACACGTCCGCTCGCCGCGCTCATCCTCGTGGCGCTCTGGCTGGGCGCCGCCTTGCTGACGGTCGCCGTGGTGGCGCCGGGCGCCTTTGCGGTACTCCCCACACGTGCCCTCGCTGGCGAGATGGTGGGGCGCGTCCTTCCGGTCGTTTTCGCGGGGGCCATCGTCGTCCCGGTGGCGGTATTTGCGCTGGTACGGCAGGCGCGACGCTCGGCGCTCGCGGTCACGGGCGGCCTCACGTCCGCCGTCGCGGCCGCCGTTGCGCTGTGGGTGGTGAACCCGCGCATCGCGGCTGTGCGAGCGGCCGCCGTTGTGCCCATCGACCAACTCATCCCGAACGACCCGCGGCGCACGATGTTCGGCCTGCTGCACGGCGTCTCGGTCGCCCTGCTCGGCCTTGCGATGGTCGGCATGGTCGCGTTGCTTGTTCAGCTCGCACGCGCTGCCGCCGCGCGCGCCACACCGTCCGGAGAGGCCCCATGAACCGCCGCCGCATCGTCCCAATCGCCCTCGCTGCACTCGCGACAGCTACCGTGGCCTGCGTCGACACGTCCGGTCCCACGGCCGTGCCCTATGGCTTCCTCACGCTCGTCGCGCAGCGGTTGGGGAGTGGGTATACCGGCTCGCCGGTCGGTTCGTTCTATTCTGCAAGCGGACTGGGCGTTCCCACGGCCGTGTCCCCCTGGGACTCCTGCAGGCAGCAGACGTTCTCGCGCACGGCGGTCGGTCTTGGCGACATCTACCCCTCCCTCCGCGCGGGCTCGGCCATTCAGATCAAGCTGTCGGGACGCACCGACTCGCTCTTCCCGACACCGGTTGGACGCGAGACGCAGTACCGGTTGCGCGGAGCGGCTCTTCCGTACCTGCCGGGCGACTCTGCCAGCGTCGTGATTCCAGGTCAATCCGGTGGATTCCCCGCTTTCACGTTCAAGGCCAAGACCGCCGAGACCCTGATCGTGCAAGACTTCGGGACTCCAACGGCCGGTCCACGGCTCGACGTGCGTTGGAATGCCGGACACGACCTCAACTCGACCGTGTCCTTCTCATTCCGGTACGGTGCCCTGAACGCTGACACGCTGAACACCCAGATCTACTGCCAGTTCAAGGACGATGGAGCGGACTCGATTCCGGCGAAGTACATGGGAGTCTGGGCGCAGGCCCGCGCGAAATCGTGGACGGCGTCTCGGGTGCGCACGTACGTCGCGCCCGTGGCGCAGGGCGGGTATTTCGACTTCATCTCCACCTTCGACGTGCCGACGCCACAGTCACCGTAGGGTGCTCGACCCGTCAACGCCCCGGCAACCCCGCGAAGTTCGGGCGCGTCTGCGGCAGGCACTTCCTGACCGCCATTCCGGACGGTACTCTCTCCCTATGCGCATTGACGCTCGAGTAGTGCAGCAGCGCGCGGGGCTGCCGGTTCCTTGGTAGCGCCATGACCGGACTCCCGTTCATTGGCGCATTTCTCGCGCGCCGCCGCCGTCACCGCCAGGCCGATGCCGTGGTGTCGCGCCTGTTCAGCGACCCTCGCGAAGCCGACGTGCTCTGGCTCGCCGACGCGGCCGCGGGCGGCGACGCGGACCACGCCCGCTGGGAACTGCGCTACGCGCGGCGCGCCCTCGGTCTCATTGCGGCGCAGCGCGACGCGCTCGACGATATCACCGCGTCGGACATTGCCACGGCCATCGCCGCCGCCTTTGCCATCGACCCGCACGTGTCGCCGGAGCGGCGTCCGCTCGCCGAACGGCAGTTCAACGACCGGGTCACAACCTATCGTGAGGCGTTGCAGTCGCGCGGTGGGACCATCGGACCGGCCGACAAGCTCGGGCGCATGCTGCTTGCTTTTGCGTCCGATTCGGCGCGCACGGCGGGTTCGCCGCTTCCCCGCGCGATTGCGCTCATGGATAGCTATCTGACCGAGGCGGGCGCGGTATTGCGCGAGGTCTACGGCGGGGCACCCGAGTTGCCGGAGGATGTGAAGCCGTCGGAGAGCATGTCGGCTCGATAGGGGGAATCGCGCGGCGCCGTGCCAGAGCAGCGTGCCTGCGTTGCGAATGACAGAAGGGCGACGCCGGTTGGCGCCGCCCTCTTGTCGTATTCAGTCTCCTGCCATCGAACGCTGCCCTTGAGTGCCGAAGCCGGGACTCGAACCCGGACGGGCGTAAGCCCACTGCGCCCTGAACGCAGCGCGTCTACCAATTCCACCACTTCGGCAGGGAGCAGAAACGTATCCGGACCCACAGGGTGAATCAAGGCGCCAGGCCGCGTGCCAACCGCCTTCTCGGAGCGCGCGCGTTGCGCCCGCGAGGCGGCGTGCGCGAGCGGGCCCGACGGTGCACGGGCCCGGCAATCGCTGGAGACGCCGGCCCCCCGCCACTCGTCTTATCCGGGGAACCGTCCCGTCGGGCCGGGACCCCGCGCTCCCCAGGGTGTAAATTCCACCGACAGACGTCTCTTCCGCTGACCCGTCATTGACCAAGCCGCCCGCCGACACTGAAACGATCGCCCGCAACAAGCGCGCGCGCCACGACTACGAGGTCCTCGAGACCTTCGAAGCCGGGCTCGTGCTGCAAGGCACGGAGGTCAAGTCGCTGCGCAACGGCAAGGCGAACCTCACGGACGCCTACGGCATCGTGAAGGACGGCGAGCTCTGGCTGCTGAACCTCCACATCGCGCCGTACGAGATGGGGACGGCGTGGAACCATGTGCCCACGCGCACGCGCAAGCTGCTGTTGCATGCCAGCGAAATCCGCCGGCTCATCGGGGCCGTCGAGCGCAAGGGGCTCACCGTCATTCCGCTCGAACTCCGGTTCCGTCGCGGGCGCGCCAAGGTGGTCCTCGCGCTCGGGCGCGGCAAGAAGCTCCACGACAAGCGCGCCGACCTGAAGGAGAAGGATGCCAAGCGCGACGTGGCGCGCGCGCTGCGGAGCCGCCGATGACGCCGGCGCTCCTTCTCTTGGCGGCAGTGGCGGGCCCCGCCGACTCGCTGCGCTTCGTCGTCAGCGGCCGGGACCTCGCCATCCCGGTGCGGGCCGAGGCGCAAGCGTCATTCGTCGTTGCCGAGACTGCGGCGCTCGCGCTCGGCGGACGCGTGCAACGGCTGCCCAATCACCGTTTCCTGGTGAGCGTTGGCGGGGTGGCGTTCGAAGTCGCCGATCGCGCCCCCTTCGTGCTCTCCGATGGCAGGCTCTACCCTCTCGTGGCCGCGGCCGAAGAGCGCGACGGGCGCCTCGAACTCCCCGTGCAACTGTTCACCGACATCGCGCCACGCGCCGGCGCGCGGCTGCGCTGGGATCCGGTGCGGCATCGCCTCGTGCCCACCGCTGAGACCGTGGCGGTGGCAACTCCCGCTGCCGTGCAGAAGCCGGCCCCCGCCGCGGAGGCCGCCGCCGTGCCTCCTCGCACGCCGGCGTTACGCACCGCGCAAGCTGCCGACACCGCGCCGCCGGCGTCGGCTGCGCCCGCGCGACCGAGCCGGCGTCGCGTCGTTGTTGTTGATGCAGGCCACGGCGGCCGCGACCCCGGCATGCACGGGTGGAGTCCCGAACGAACGCCGGTGC
The DNA here is from genome assembly GCA_947085385.1 of uncultured Gemmatimonadota bacterium. Classification (GTDB taxonomy): domain Bacteria; phylum Gemmatimonadota; class Gemmatimonadetes; order Gemmatimonadales; family Gemmatimonadaceae; genus PNKL01. The sequence continues at coordinate 110,166 of CAMTWA010000007.1, forward strand.
GCGAGAAGGACATCACCCTGGGCGTGTCGCTGCAGCTCGAGAAGGAGCTGGAACGCCGCGGATTCGCCGTCGTCATGACGCGACGCACCGACACGCTCGTGGCGCTCGACGACCGCGGCCGCATGGCCAACCGCAGCAAGGGCGACCTCTTCATTTCGGTGCACGTCAACGCGGCCAATCCCAACTGGCGGGATCCGCGCGCGGCGCGCGGGTTCGAGACCTACTTCCTCGCCGAGGCCAAGACCGAGGACGAACGCCGCGTGGCGCAGATGGAAAACGAGGTCGTGCGCTTCGAGACCGAAGCCGACGCGCCAAAGGACGATCCGCTGGGTTTCATCATCAACGACATGGCGCAGAACGAGCACCTGCGCGAGTCGAACGACCTTGCGGAGAGCATCCAGGGCGCGTTGCGGCGCGTGCACCCGGGTCCCAATCGTGGCGTCAAGCAGGCGGGCTTTCGCGTGCTCGTGAAGGCGTACATGCCGGCGGTGCTCGTGGAGCTCGGCTTCGGCACTAACGAGTCTGAAGCGGCCTTCATGGACTCCGCCGCCGGCCAGCGCGCCCTCGCCGGCGCCATCGCCGACGCCGCCGCGGAGTATCTCGGCCGGTACGAGCAGCGCATTGGGACGGGTGCCGGGCGATGAGGGCGCCGCCGCGTCCGTACCGTCGCACGCGACGTTCCGTCCTCCGTCTGTGTTCATCAGGCATCGTCGTCGCCCTCTCCACGGCCTGCGCGTACTACAACGGCGTCTACAACGCCAAGACCGAGCTCGGCGCCGGCGATCGGCTGGCGAGGCAGGGGCGGGAAGCGGAGGCGGGATCACGCTACGCTGCGGCCGCCGCCAAGGCCGAATCGGTGCTGGTGCGCTACCCGCGCACCCGATGGCGTTCGCAGGCGCTGTCCATCGTCGCGCGTGCGTCGGCACTGTCCGGGGATTGCACCGCCGCGCGGCCGCGTCTGGGCGAAGCGCTCGCCCTACCGGCGGCGAATCCCACCGAGCGGGACCAGCTGCTCGTCGCTCAGGGCGTGTGTGAGGTGCGCGACGCGCGCCCCCTGGCGGCACTCGCCATCCTCGAACCACTGGCTGAGCGTGGACAGCCCGCCGTGCGCCCGCTTGCGGCGCTCTGGGCGGCGCGCGCCGCCATCGCCCTCGGCGACGCAGACCGCGCGCGTCGCGTGCTCGGTGCGCTCGATGCCGGCGCCGCCCAGTGGGAACTCGCGCAGGCGTCGCTCGGCGCGCACGAGTATGCCGCGGCCGAGTCGCTGCTGACCCTTCGCGCCGCGCGCGGCGACGCGCGCCCCGAACTTGCGCCGATGCTGCGAACGCTCTGGCTCGCCGGACAGCGCGACGCGGTGGAGCGCCTGGTCGCTCGCTACCATGCGGCCGGAACGCGCGCGGGCAGCAAGCTCGAACTGCACATGCTCGCCGCCGATCTGCAGATGGAAGCCGGCCTCGATGCAGCGGCCCGCGCGCACCTGCTGGCCGCGCGTCGCCTCGCCGTGGACAGCATCGTCGACGCCGAGGCCGTCGCGCGCCTCACCAGGCTGTCGCTCGCGCCGCTCTCGCGGCTCGAGGACGTGTCGGCGGCGGTGCGGCGCGGTGCCGCGCTCGGTCGCGGGTCGACGATCCAGCGCCGGCTCGACGACAACCTGCTCCTGTTGGAACTGCTGGCCGGCCGAGCCGATCCGTCGGGCGCGTCGATCTACCTTGCTGCCGAGGTGGCGCGCGATTCGCTGCGCGCGCCGCGGCTGGCCTACCAGTTGTTCCGCCGCATTGACCAGACCCTGCAGGGCGCGGTGCTGGCGCCGCGCGGCCTGCTCAGCGCCGCCATCCTCGAGCCCGACTCGGCGCCGGCGCTCCACGCGCGACTGCGCGAGCGGTATCCGCGCTCGCCGTGGGCCCAAGCGCTTGATGGCGGCAGTCCCGCTGACTTCCCCGCCTGGGAGGTGTCGGAGGCCACGCTGCGCGTTGCGTGGAAGGACGTCGCGCTGCAGTTTGCCGATTCGCTCACGCGCCTGCGCACGCCGGTTGTGCCGGGCTCCCCCAAGCGGACGGTCCGTCCCGTGAAGAAACCAGCGACAAAGGTCCCAGCGCAGGGAGCCATCCCGTGACCGAGCCGTTGCGGACCAGCGTTGCGGGCCTCGAGTTCGCCAATCCGGTGCTGCTGGCCTCTGGCACCGCGGGCTACGGCCGCGAGATCGCGGGTGTCATCGATCTCGAACGCCTCGGCGGGTTCGTCACGAAAGCCGTGAGCCCCGAGCCGCGCCACGGCAACGTCCCGCCGCGGGTCTGGGATTTCGACGGAGGGATGATCAACGCCGTCGGCCTCGCCAACCCGGGGCTTGAGGTGGTGCGCGCCGACGCCATGCCGTGGATCGCGACGCACGTACGGCGGCCGCGCGTGTTCGTGAATGTTGTGGGCCGCCGTATCGAGGACTTCGCCGAAGTCGTGGCTGGACTCGATGCGTCGCCCGGATTCCACGGGTTCGAGCTCAACGTCAGCTGCCCCAACACCAGCAAGGGCGGGCTCGAGTTCGGCGCCGACCCTGAAGCGCTGCGCGCCCTGGTGTCGCGCGCCCGGGACGCGACCGCGAAGCCGCTCTTCGTCAAGCTCTCGCCGACGCTCCCGGATGTGGTGCTCTCCGCGCGCACCGCGGTCGACCATGGCGCGACGGGCGTGACGCTCTTCAATACGATGCCGGGGCTCGTGATTGACACCGAAACCCGGCGGCCCGTACTCGGCTTCGGCAGCGGAGGGGTCAGCGGCCCGGCGCTGCTTCCCGTGGCGGCGCTGGCGGTGCGTCGCGTGACCCAGGCCCTACCTGGCGTGCCGGTGATCGGCACGGGCGGCGTAAGCACGGCGGATCACGCGTTGCAACTCGTACTGGCCGGGGCGTCGCTCGTGGCGCTTGGCACCGCCTCCATGGCCGATCCCCGCACGGCCGAGCGTATCGTGCGCGACCTCGCACGCTGGTGCGACGCGCACGGAGTGTCGCGGCTCGCCGACCTGTGCGGAGCACTGGAGTGGCCCGCATGACGACGCAACCCCCTGGCGGTCGCGCCGCGCCGACACCGATCGTCGCGCTCGACGTGCCGACGATGAGGTCGGCGCGCGCCCTCGTGGACCAGCTCGACGACGCCGCCGATTTCTACACGGTGGGGCTGCAGCTCTATACGGCTGAAGGGCCGCGCGTGATTGAATGGCTGCGCGGGATCGAGAAGCGCGTCTTTCTCGATCTCAAGCTCCACGACATTCCTAACACGGTGCGCGGGGCGGCGCAGAGCGCGTCGTCACTGGGCGTGCAGCTGCTCACGGTGCACGCAGTGGGCGGCGAGGCGATGCTGCGCGCGGCGGTGGACGGCGGCGGCGCGGCAACCGGCATCCTCGCAGTCACGGTGCTCACGTCGTTGACGCAGGGCGACCTCGAAATGGCGCGCGGGCATGCCGTGCCGAGCGTGGCCGACGAGGTGGTGCGCCTCGCGGGGCTGTCGGCCGCGGCCGGGGCGCACGGCATCGTCTGCGCCGGATCGGAGGTGACGGCAGTCCGTGCGGCGCACGGCGACGCGCTGCGGACGTTGGTGCCGGGGATTCGGCTGGGGGGGACTCTGGCGCACGATCAGGCGCGTGTGATGACGCCGCGCGAGGCCGCCGAGGCCGGCGCGACGTATGTGGTGATCGGGCGCGCGGTGACGGCGGCGGACGATCCGCCCGCCGCGATGCGCGCGGTGCTCGCCGAACTCACCCACGGCACATGGTAACGCCGGCGGGAGCGCGGCGCTTGGCGCCGCAGCCCCGCACATCGGCCGAAAACGCGCGGTCTGCGTTCCTGTACACGTGAGTCCCAAATAAAAGTCAAGGGCCCCGCTTGTATTCCGCATCTCAAGCGGTTACACTACCTGTCTGTCCCAAAAAACTACCGTCTTCGCACCACCGGGAGTTCGTGTGAAAGTTCGCAGCAGCGTGAAGCCGATTTGTGAGCACTGCAAGGTCGTGAAGCGCGACGGCGTAACTCGCATCATCTGCAAGCGCAATCCCAAGCACAAGCAGCGGCAGGGTTAACCGACTATGGCTCGCATCTCTGGCGTCGACCTGCCGCGCGAAAAGCGCGTGGACATCGGCCTGACGTACATCTTCGGCATCGGCCGCACGGTCGCTCGCCGCATCCTTGAAGCGGCTGGCGTCTCCCCGGACATCCGGGTGAAGGACCTGGCCGACGCCGACGTCAACAAGCTCCGTCAGGAGATTGACAAGACCTACCGCGTCGAAGGTGCCTTGCGCACCGAGGTCGCGATGAACATCAAGCGATTGATGGACATCGGGTCGTATCGCGGCATCCGCCATCGTCGCGGGCTGCCGGTCCGCGGACAGCGGACGCACACCAATGCGCGCACCAAGAAGGGTCCGCGCCGCGCGATCGCCGGCAAGAAGAAGGTGACCAAGTAATGGCTACGGGCAAAAAGACCAAGCGCGTGGTGGAGGCGGAGGGCGTCGCCCACATCAGCGCCACGTTCAACAACACCCTCATCACGATCACCGATTCCCACGGGAACGCGGTGTCGTGGGGCTCGGCCGGCAAGGCCGGGTTCAAGGGCTCGAAGAAGAGCACCCCGTTCGCGGCGACGGTCGCCGCCGAGCAGTGCGCGCGCGAGGCGTTGACCGCCGGCGTGCGCAAGGTGCATGTCCGCGTGCAGGGGCCGGGGTCGGGGCGCGAGTCCGCGATCCAGGCGCTGGCGACCGCCGGACTCACCGTCAAGTCGATCAAGGATGTCACGCCGATTCCGCACAACGGCTGCCGTCCGCCGAAGCGCCGGAGGGTCTAGGCCATGCGGTATACGGGTCCCAGCTGCCGGCAGTGCCGGCGCGAAAGCACGAAGCTGTTCCTCAAGGGCACCAAGTGCTTCACCGAGAAGTGCCCCGTCGAGCGCCGGCCGTTTCCGCCGGGCCAGCACGGGCAGTCCACGTCGCGCCGCCGCAAGGTGTCGGAATACGCCAAGCAGCTGCGTGAGAAACAGAAGATCAAGCGCATGTACGGGGTGAGCGAGCGGCAGTTCCGCAACACGTTCGAGAAGGTGTCGTCGCTGCCCGGCATCACCGGCCACAACCTGCTCGCCGCGCTCGAAAGCCGTCTGGACAACATGGTGTACCGCATGGGCTTCGCGGCCAGCCGCAAGGCGGCGCGCCAGCTCATCTGCCACCGTCACGTCGAGATCAACGGGAAGACAGTCGACATCCCGTCGTTCCAGGTGCAGCCGGGGCAGGAGATTCGCGTCCGGGAGCATGCGCGGACGAACATCGGCGTGCTGGCCTCGCTCGAGCAGGCCGCGCGCGGCCAGGTGCCAAGCTGGCTGGCGGTGGACAAGGGCACGTTCAGCGGCCGCATGCTCGAGCGCCCGCAGCGCGCGTCCATCCCGATTGCCGCGCAGGAGCAGCTGGTCGTGGAGTTGTATTCGAAGTAGCTGGTAGAGGGCAGATGGCAGAAGGTAGATGTCGACCATCTACCGTCCACCATCTACCATCTGGTCATACCCTGACTGTTACACGGGCCTGCCGCGCGTCAGGGGCGAGGCAGGGCGTAGACGGCGCCGCGGGCGCCGCCTGACCACACCACGGATCTCACGGACGAATGGCACAGACTATTGATTTGCGCGGGCTCGTGCGGCCGCAGCTCGTCGAGATGACGAAGCGCGACGACAACCCGAACATCGCCGAGTTCCGCCTGCAGCCGCTCGAGCGGGGCTACGGGCACACGCTCGGCAACGCGATGCGCCGGATGCTGCTCTCGTCGTTGCGCGGCTCCGCGGTGTGGGGCTTCCGCATCGATGGGGTGCTCCATGAGCACCAGACCATCCAGGGCGTCGTCGAGGATGTCCACCAGATCATCGGCAACCTCAAGTCGCTCACGCTGTCGCTCGCGGGCGATCTCGAGGAAACGGTGCTCCGCATCAATTGTACGACGGCGGGTGCGGTGGTGGCCGGCGACATCGAGGACCAGGGCGGCGTGCGGGTGATCAACCCGAAGCACCACCTCTTCACGATGCAGGACGACCGCGACATCACGGTCGAGCTGTACGTGAACAAGGGGCGCGGCTACGTCGAGGCCGACCAGCACCCGGCCGACCGGTCGCTGCCGGTGGACCTCGTCCGCATTGACTCCATCTACTCGCCGGTCCGCCGCGTGAACTTCCACGTCAGCGAAACCCGCGTCGGCCAGCGCACCGACTACGATCGCCTGGTCCTCACGGTCGAGACCAACGGCACGGTGACGCCTGAGGAGGCGGTGAGCTATGCCGCCGCCCTCGCGCAAACGCACTTCCAGCACTTCGCCGGCTTCGGGTCGCACAGCGCGGCCATCGCCGGCGACGGCACGTCCGAACCCCAGCGCCTCGCCCAGCTGCTGTCAACTTCCATTGACGCACTCGAACTGTCAGTGCGGTCGGTCAACTCCCTGAAGAACTCGAACATCCGTTCGCTCGGCGATCTCGTCCGGCAGACGGAAAGCCAGATCATTCAGGTCAAGAACTTTGGCAAGAAGTCGCTCCAGGAGATCGCGGACCTGCTCGAACGCGAAGGGTTGAACTTCGGGATGAAGTTCGAGGACAGCGGCGACGGCGTCCGGGTCACGGACTGGGGCACGCCGCCAAGCCGGGCCGCGGCCAACGCGCCCGACGACGAAGAAGAGGAGTAACACCCATGCGACATCGCAAGGCTGGCCGGCAGCTGCGCCGGACGAGCGAACAGAAGCTCGCCCTGTTGCGCAACCTCGCCACCTCGCTCATTGAGCAGGGCGCCATTGAGACGACCGAGGCGAAGGCCAAGGAACTGCGCCCGTTCGTCGAGAAGCTGATCACCAAGGCCAAGGCAGGCACGCTGCACGCGCGTCGCGAGGCCGGCAAGCACGTCCATAAGCGCGCGGCCGCCGACAAGCTGTTCCAGGAAGTCGGACCCAAGATGGCCAAGCGCGCGGGCGGGTACACGCGCATTCTGAAGACCGGCCATCGCAAGGGCGACGGCGCGGACATGGCGCGCATCGAGATTGTGGAGAACTGACGATGATCGCCAGAAACAAGTGCTTCATCTGCGAGAAGGGCATCGCCTTCGGCAACAACGTCTCGCACGCGAACAACAAGACCCGCCGCACCTGGAAACCCAACCTCCAGGTCGCCCGCGTGGTGCACGAAGGGAAGATCACGAAGGTGAAGGTCTGCACGCGCTGCCTGGCTGCCAACAAGGTCCGCCGCGCGCCGCGCGGCAAGGCGGCGGTGGCGTAAGCGCTGGATCATCCCGCCTGTGGGGTGTTGAGAGGGGAGCCCCGTGGGCTCCCTTTCTTTTGTGATGGCGGATGGCTGATGGCGGATGGCAGATGGTACATTCAGCTGCACCGCACACCGCCGCTCGGGTTGCTCTGCCGTCTGCCGTCCGCCGTCTGCCGTCTGCCGTCTGCCAACTCCCATCTGCCTTCTGCCTCAATGCCCACCGCCCTGATCACCGGCATCACCGGCCAAGACGGCTCCTACCTCGCCGAGTTCCTGCTCGCGAAGGGGTACCGCGTCGTCGGCATCGTCCGCCGGTCCTCGACCACGCCGTATGAGCGCATCAAGCACCTCATTGACCGCGTCGAGATCCACTCCGCCGATTTACTGGATCAGACGTCGCTGGTGGATGTCATGGACGCCGTTCGGCCGGACGAGATCTACAACCTCGCCGCGCAGAGTTTCGTGGCCACCTCGTGGACCCAGCCCGTGCTGACCGGCGAGTTCACGGCGCTTGGCGTCACGCGCATGCTCGAGGCGATGAAGCGCACATGCCCCAAGGCGCGCTTCTACCAGGCCAGTTCGTCAGAGATGTTTGGCATGGTGCAGGAGACCCCACAGCGGGAGAACACCCCGCTCTACCCGCGGTCGCCGTACGGTGTGGCCAAGGTCTACGGCCACTGGATCACGGTGAACTACCGCGAGTCGTTTGGCCTGTACGCGGTGAGCGGCATCCTGTTCAATCACGAGAGCCCGCGCCGCGGCCTCGAGTTCGTGACGCGCAAGGTCACGGACGCCGTGGCTCGCATCAAGCACGGGCAGCTGACTGAGGTGCGGCTCGGCAGCCTCGTGGCGCGGCGTGACTGGGGCTATGCCGGCGACTACGTGGACGCGATGTGGCGCATGCTGCAGCAGGACGAACCCGACGACTTCGTCATCGGCACGGGGCACACCTGGACGGTGCAGCAACTCTGCGAAGTGGCGTTCGCCCATGCCGGGCTCGACTGGCACGACCACGTCAGGACCGACAAGCGGTTCCTGCGCCCGGCCGAGGTGGAACTGCTGGTCGCGGACCCGTCGAAGGCGAAGGACAAGCTCGGGTGGGAGCCGACGGTGGACTTCCACGCACTCGTCCGGATGATGGTGGACGCTGACCTGGCGCGGCACCGGGCGGCTGGCTGAGGTGAAGCGCGCCCTCGTCACCGGCGCCGCCGGCTTCGCAGGGCAGTGGTTGTGCCGGGCACTCCTCCGTGACGGATGGGAGGTGACCGGGGCTTCGCTCACCGGCCCCGCCCCGGACGGCGCGCTGACCGCGGATGAACGCGGCGCCGTGCGCTGGATGCTCGCCGACCTGCGCGCGCAGGACGCGGTGGCTGGCGTGCTCGACGCGGCCGCTCCTGACGCCGTCTTCCACCTCGCGGGCATCTCGTTCGTGCCGACCGCGCGCGAGGAGCCCGTCAACGTGTGCGAGACCAACGTGATGAGCGCGGTCGTCATGCTCGCCGACATTCGCCGCCGCCGCGCGGCCGGCACGCTCGACCCGGCCATCGTCATCGTCGGCAGCGCCGAACAGTACGGCGCGCACGAGCCGGCCGGGGGGTCGCTGACCGAGAAGGCCGAGTGCCGTCCGCTCACCATCTACGCGGCGAGCAAGGGGGCGCAGGAGGTCTTCGCCCTCGAGGCGGCCCGCGCCGACGGACTCCGCGTCCTCTGCACGCGCAGCTTCAACCACTCCGGCCGGGGACAGGCGCTGCATTTCCTCATCCCGGCGCTGGTGGGCCGCGTGCTCGCCGCCAAGAGGGCGGCCGCGCCGCGGACGATCGCCATCGGCAACGGCCACACGACGCGGGACTTCCTCCATGCCGAGGATGTCGCGCACGCCTATCTTTCGCTCGCGGCTCGGGGCGTCCCCGGCGAGGTCTACAACGTGTGTTCCGGCACGGGTGTGACGGTCGAGGCGCTCGCTCGAGACGTCTGTACGCGGGCCGGCGTGGACGCCGAACTCACCACCGACCCGGCCCTGCGCCGGGCCGTCGACGTGTCCTGGCTTGTTGGAGACAACTCGAAGCTCAGCTCCACGACCGGCTGGACTCCCCGCCGCTCGCGCACAGACATCATTGACGACCTGTTGAATGCCGCGTCGCACTGACATCCATCGCATCCTGCTCATCGGCTCCGGCCCCATCGTCATCGGGCAGGCCGCCGAGTTCGACTACTCAGGCACGCAGGCCGCCAAGGCGCTGCGCGAAGAGGGGTACGAGGTCATCCTCGTGAACTCGAACCCGGCGACCATCATGACCGACCCCGAGGTGGCCGACCGCACGTACATCGAGCCGGTGACGCCGGAGTTCGTGGAACTCATCATCGCGCGCGAGCGCCCCGATGCGCTGCTCCCCACGATGGGCGGCCAGACTGCGCTCAACGTCGCCATGGCGCTGCACGAGAACGGCGTGCTCGCCAAATACGGCGTGGAGCTCATCGGTGCCAACGCGCGCGCGATCGCCGTGGCCGAGGATCGCAAGCTCTTCGGCGAGGCGATGGTGAAGATCGGCCTCAAGTGCCCCGAGGGGCGCATCGCGACCACGATGGACGAGGCGATCGAGATTGCCGAGTTCACGGGTTTCCCCGCAGTCATCCGGCCAGCCTTCACCCTCGGCGGCTCGGGCGGCGGCGTGGCGTACAACCGCCAGGAGTACGAGGCGATCATCAGGCGCGGCCTCGCCGAGTCGCCCATCACGCAGGTGCTCATCGAGCGGTCGCTGCTCGGGTGGAAGGAGTTCGAGCTCGAGGTGATGCGCGACAAGGATGACAATGTCGTCATCATCTGCTCCATTGAGAACATCGACCCGATGGGCGTGCACACGGGCGACTCGATCACCGTGGCGCCGGCGATGACGCTGACCGACCGCGAGTATCAGGAGATGCGCGACGCCGCGGTGAAGGTGATCCGCGAGATCGGCGTGGACGCGGGCGGCTGCAACATCCAGTTCGCCGTCAACCCGGCGAACGGCGACATGGTGGTCATCGAGATGAACCCCCGCGTCTCGCGGTCGTCGGCGCTGGCCTCCAAGGCGACGGGCTTCGCCATCGCGAAGATCGGGACCAAGCTCGCCGTCGGCTACCGTCTTGACGAGCTCCCCAACGACATCACCAAGACGACGCCGGCGAGCTTCGAGCCCGTGCTCGACTACGTGGTGGTGAAGTGCCCGCGCTTCGCTTTCGAGAAGTTCCCGGGGGCCAACGCGGGGCTGACGACGCAGATGAAGAGCGTGGGCGAGTCCATGGCGATCGGCCGCACGTTCAAGGAGGCGTTCCAGAAGGGGCTGCGCGCGCTCGAGAACGGTCGGCACGGGTGGGACATCGCGAGCCGCCTGGCGGATGACCGGCTGGCTGACGAGTCGCTCGACACGCTGCGCGCCGCGCTGCAGACACCGACCCCGGAGCGCATCTACCAGGTGAAGCGCGCCCTGCTTGCCGGGATGAGCTGCGACGAAGTGTACGACCTGACGGCGATCGACCGGTGGTTCCTGGCGCAGATGCAGGAGCTGGTGGACGCGGAGCGCGAATACGCCGCATTGCGCACGGTGAGCGACGGGGTGCTGCTGCGCATGAAACGCATGGGCTTCGCCGACGCGCAGCTGGCGAAGCTGCGCGGCGAGGACGAGCCCGCCGTGCGCGCGCGCCGCTGGAAGGCGGGCATCCGCCCCGTCTACAAGATGGTGGATACCTGTGCCGGCGAGTTCCCGTCTGCCACGCCGTACCTGTACAGCACGTGGGACGAGGAGTCGGAGGCGCCGCGCACCGGGCGCAAGTCGGTGATCATCCTCGGCTCGGGGCCCAATCGCATTGGGCAGGGCGTGGAGTTCGACTACTGCTGCGTGCGCGCCGTGATGGCGCTGCGCGAGCAGGGGTACGAGACGATCATGATCAACTCGAACCCCGAGACCGTCTCCACGGACTACGACACGAGTGACAAGCTGTACTTCGAGCCGCTCACGCTCGAGCATGTGCTGGAGATCGTGGAGCGTGAGCAGCCGCTGGGCGTGATCGTCCAGCTGGGCGGGCAGACGCCGCTCAAGCTGACGCGCGGGCTCGAGGCGGCGGGGGTCAAGATCCTGGGCACGTCGCCCGATTCCATTGACGCCGCCGAGGATCGCCGGCGGTTCGAGGAGGTGGCGCGCAGGCTCGGCGTGGCCCAGCCGCCGAACGGCACGGCGACGAGCGTGGACGCCGCCGTCGAGATCGCGCACCGGATCGGATACCCCGTGCTGCTGCGTCCGAGCTACGTGCTCGGCGGCCGCGCCATGGAGATCGTCTACGACGATGCGGCGTTGCGCGACTACTTCCAGCGCGCCGTGCGCGTGTCGGAAGACCGTCCGGTGCTGATTGACAGCTTCCTCGAGGACGCGTGGGAGGCGGACGTGGACGCGCTGAGCGACGGCGAGACGGTCGTCATCGGCGGCGTGATGCACCACATCGAGGACGCCGGCATCCACTCGGGCGACTCGGCCTGCGTGCTGCCGCCGATTCAGCTGTCGGAGAAAGACGCCGACCAGATGCGCGCGCACACGGTGCAATTCGCGAGGGCGTTCGGCGTGGTGGGGCTCATCAACGTGCAGTACGCGGTGAAGGACGGCGTGGTGTACGTGCTCGAGGTCAACCCGCGCGCCAGCCGCACCATTCCGTTCGTCTCCAAGACCATCGGCGTGCCGCTCGCGTCGCTGGCGGCGCGTGTGATGCTGGGCGAGAAGCTCGTGGACATCGGCTACACCAGGGAGATCATCCCGCCGTTCGTGGCGGTGAAGGAAGCTGTCTTCCCGTTCACGAAATTCCGTGAGTTCGATCCCATCCTGGGCCCCGAAATGCGCTCGACGGGCGAGGTGATGGGCATCGCTGATTCGTTCGGCATGGCGTTCGCCAAGGCGGAGCTGGCGGCCGGCAATGGGCTGCCGCTCGACGGCATGGTGATGCTGACGGTGAATGACCACGACAAGCCCAAGGCCGTGGAGATCGCGCGGCGCTTCCACGACATGGGGTTTGGCGTCGTGGCCACGACAGGGACGGCGCGCTACCTGCGCGAGCGCGGTGTGCCGTGCGACGCCGTGAAGAAGGTCAGCGAGGGGCGCCCGAACGGCATTGACCTGCTGGTCAACGGCGAGGTGCAGCTGCTCATCAACACGCCGCTCGGCAAGCGGTCGCAGAAGGACGACTATTCGCTTCGGCAAGTCGCCATTACGCAGCGGGTGCCGTACACGACCACGCTTTCCGCAGCGAGCGCGGCGAGCGACGCCATTCAGTCGCTGCGCACGCATGCCAAGACGGTCCGCTCCGTGCAGGAATGGCTGGGGGACATCGTGGCGGCGCCCGCTGGAGGGTAACCCGTGAACCACCTGCCTGCCGTCCGGCGTCTACCGCCGACCGCCCACCGGCTGCACCTTTGTGTCCATGACTGACTACTGGGTCCACCCCTCCGCGTTCGTTGACGACGGGGCCGTGATCGGCGCCGGCACCAAGGTATGGCACTTCTGCCACGTGATGCCGGGCGCCGTCATCGGCGCGCGTTGCTCGCTGGGCCAGAATGTCGTCGTGATGCCCGGCACGCGGATCGGCGACAACGTCAAGATCCAGAACAACGTCTCCATCTACGAGGGCGTGGTGCTGGAGGACGATGTGTTCTGCGGGCCGTCGATGGTCTTCACGAATGTCATCAACCCGCGCAGCGCCGTGTCGCGCAAGCACGAGTACCAGCGGACGCTCGTGCGGCAGGGGGCGTCCATCGGCGCCAACGCCACGGTCGTGTGCGGCGCGACCCTCGGTCGCTTCTGCTTCATCGGCGCGGGCGCCGTGGTGACCAAGGACGTTCCCGACCACGCGCTCATGACCGGCGTGCCGGCGCGGCGCACCGGATGGATGTGCGAGTGCGGAGTGAAGCTTCGCGAGGAGATCATGCAGCTTGAATGCCCGTCCTGTGGTCGCCAGTATGCGCGCAAAGGTGAGAAAGTGACGCCCCTGCCGGCGGGCGAGTCGTGAGCGCGCGCACGTTCAAGGTGGCGCTCGTCGGCTGCGGTCGCATCGCGCGCAGTCACTTCGAGACCTTCGCCGAACTCGACGGCATGGCGTTGAGCGCCGTCTGCGACGTCGTGGAGGAGCGCGCGCGCCTGGCGGGCGAACAGTGGGGCGTGCCGTGGTTCACGTCATACGACGACATGCTCGCGCAGTCGGAGTGCGACGTGGTGGTGATCGCCACGCCGTCCGGATTGCACCCGGCGCACGGCATCAAGGCGGCCCAGGCGGGCAAGCACGTGGTGTGCGAGAAGCCCATGGCCATCTCGCTCTCGACGGCCGACGCGCTGGTGCGCGCATGCGACGAGGCCGGCGTGCATCTGTTCGTGGTGAAGCAGAACCGGCTCAACCCGGCCATTCAGCTCGTGCGGCGCGCCCTCGACCGTGGCCGGTTCGGGCGCCTCTACATGGCCAACGCCACCGTGCGCTGGGCGCGCCCGCAGGAGTACTACGACCAGGCGCCCTGGCGCGGGACGTGGGAGTTCGACGGCGGCGCCTTCATGAACCAGGCATCGCACTACGTGGATCTTATCCAATGGCTGGTGGGTCCCGTGGAGAGCGTGATGGCGCGCACGGCGACGCTGGCCCGCCGCATCGAGGCCGAGGACTCGGGGGCCGCGATCCTCAAGTTCCGCAACGGCGCCATCGGGGTGCTGGAAGTCACCATGCTCACGTATCCCCGCAACCTCGAGGGGTCCATCACGCTCGTCGGCGAGACGGGAACGGTGAAAATCGGCGGCACGGCGGTGAACAAGGTGGAGCACTGGCAGTTCGCGTCATACGACGACGACGACAAGCTCATCGAGGCGGCGGCGACGAATCCGCCGAACGTCTACGGCTTCGGGCATGCCGGGTACTATCGCAACGTGCTCGCCGTGCTGCGCGGCGACGCCGCTCCCGATACCGACGGCCGCTCCGGTCGGAAGTCGCTGGAGCTGATCCTCGGGATCTACGAGTCGGCAAAGACGGGGCGGGAGGTGCCGTTGCCCTTGAGGAGTGCGGTTTAGCGGAACGGGGAGGGGGTAGGGGTGGAGGTGCTTTGCGCTGTCCCTTCCTCGTTCCGCACCCCGTTTCCCGTCCCTTCGCCTCAACCCCCTCCCCGTTCCGCCAAGTGCGCCCCGCGCTCCTGCCAGATCTCCATCGTCCCAAAGGCGCCGGCGACTCCCAAATGGGGGGCGTCGGCGCTAACTTTACCCGGTTACGCCAACTATAAAGGGGACGCCGGTTTCCCCCCTTCCAATACCTGCCCATGTCTGTCCCTCTTCTCGATCTCCGCGCCCAGCACGCGACCATTCGCGACGAGATTGTCGCCTCCATCATGAAGGTGGTGGATGACCAGGCGTTCATCCTCGGCAAGCCCGTCGCCGATCTCGAGGTTGAGGTCGCGAAGCTGTCGAACGCGAGGTACGCGGTCGGCTGTGCCAGCGGCACCGATGCGTTGCTCATCGCCTATCGCGCCGTGGGCGCCGTAGACGGCGCCGAGGTCATCACCTCGCCATTCACGTTCTTTGCCACGGCCGGCGCCATCCACAACGTCGGTGCGCGCCCTGTCTTCGTGGACATTGACCCAAAGACGTTCAACATCGACCCGGCGGCCGTGGACGCGGCCATCACCTCGAAGACCAAGGCCGTCGTGCCCGTGGACCTCTTCGGTCAGGTGGCGGCGGTTGAGGAGGTGGCCAGAATTGCCAAGGGGATCCCGGTCATCGAGGATGCCGCCCAGAGCATCGGCGCGCGTCGCATGATTGACGGTACGTGGCGCATGGCGGGCGAGGTGGCCACGATCGGCACGTTCTCGTTCTTCCCGTCCAAGAATCTCGGCGGCTACGGTGACGGCGGCGCGGTGGTGACGCAGGATGAGGGGCTTTACAACGAGCTCATGCGCCTGCGCACCCACGGCAGCACCAAGACCTACCTCCACGAGATCGTGGGCTACAACTCGCGCCTCGACGCTCTGCAGGCCGCGGCCTTGCTGGCCAAGCTGCCGCACCTGGCCACGTGGAGCGCCAAGCGCCGCGCCAACGCCGCCTTCTACAACCAGGCCTTCGCCGACGTCGCCGACATCACGACGCCGTACACCGAGCCGGTGAGCGAGTCGATCTTCAACCAGTACACGCTGCGCGTGCCGCGCCGCGACGAGTTCAAGGCGCACCTCGCGAGCAAGGGAATCGGTCACTCGGTCTATTATCCGCTCTCGCTGCACCTGCAGCCCTGTTTCAGTTATCTCGGATACAAGGCGGGCGCGTGCCCCGAGGCCGAACGGGCATCGGCCGAAGTGGTGTCGCTCCCCATCTATCCCGAGCTCACGCAGGGGCAGCTCGACGAGGTTGTGACGGCCGTGCGCGGCTTCTTCGGCAAGTAACCCGGAATCGGACGAGATGACGAGCATTCGCGACCGACTGCAGCAACGCATTGACTCCCGCGAGGCGGTCTGTGCCGTGGTGGGCCTTGGCTATGTGGGGCTCCCCTTGGTCATGGAGCTATGCGAGGCCGGGTTCCACGTGATCGGTTTCGACGTGCAGCAGCGCGTCGTGGACCTGTTGATGCGCGGCGAGTCGCACATCCAGGACGTGCCGGCGGCGCGCGTGGCGAAGCACGTGCAGGCCGGGCTGTTCACGGCCACTACGGACGAGGCGCGGCTCGCCGAGGCCGACACCGTGTCCATTGCCGTGCCGACGCCGCTCGCGAAGACGCGCGACCCGGACATGACGTACGTCATCGCCGCGTCCGACGCGGTGGCGCGCCGGGCGCACCCCGGGATGCTCGTCGTGCTGGAGAGCACGACGTACCCCGGCACGACGCGCGACCTGCTGATGCCGAGCCTCGAGGCGCGCGGGCTGACCATCGGCGAGGATGCGTTCCTGGCCTTCTCGCCGGAACGTGTGGATCCCGGCAACCCGGTCTACAACACCAAGAACACGCCCAAGGTGGTCGGCGGCATCACCGCCGCCTGCACGGAGATGGCGTCGCGCCTCTACTCGGCGTGCATCGACCGTACGGTGCCGGTGTCGTCGCCCGAGGCCGCCGAGCTGGTGAAGCTGCTCGAGAACACCTTCCGCTCGGTGAACATCGGCCTCGTCAACGAGATGGCGATTGTCTGCGACCGGCTGGGCGTGGACGTCTGGGAAGTGATCGAGGCGGCCGCCACCAAACCGTTCGGTTTCATGAAGTTCACCCCGGGCCCCGGCATTGGCGGCCACTGCATTCCGCTCGACCCGCACTACCTCGCGTGGAAGATGCGGACGCTCAACTACAAGACGCGCTTCATCGACCTCGCGAGCGAGATCAACAGCTCGATGCCCGCGTACGTGGTGGAAAAGGTGGCGCGCGCGCTGAACGACGCGAGGAAGGCCGTGAACGGCTCGCGCGTGCTCGTGCTCGGCGTCGCCTACAAGAACGACGTCGACGACATGCGCGAGAGCCCGGCGCTTGACGTCATCAAGCTGCTCGAGGCGCAGAGCGCGCACGTGGAGTACCACGATCCGCACGTGCCGAAGTACCGCGAGGACGGCCACGAAGTGGTGGGCGTGCCGCTCACGGACGACGTGCTGATCGCGGCCGATGTGGTGGTCATCGTCACCAACCACAAGGCCGTGGACTACCAGCGCGTGGTGAACCTCGCCGCGCTCGTGGTTGACACGCGCCACGCCACGGCCGGCCTCAAGCCCGGCAGGGCACGCATCGTCTCGCTGACGCCGGATGCCCCCCGTCAGCACGCGGCCGTCTAGTGAAAGTGTGCCCCCGCTGTCTCTCTGTTGTTTCTCTGTTGTCTCTCTGTTGTCTCTCTGTTTCTTCTCTCCACCCATGAACATCACCGTCGTCGGATCGGGGTATGTCGGATTGGTCGCCGGCGCGTGCTTCGCCGAGACCGGCTCCAACGTCTCGTGCGCGGACATTGATCAGGCCAAGATTGACGGGCTGAAGCAGAACATTCTGCCGATCTTCGAACCGGGGCTCGACACGCTGGTCGAGCGCAACCAGGCGGCGGGCCGCCTGCGCTTCACCACCGACATCGCCGCCTCGGTGGCGTCCGCTGACGTCGTGTTCATCGCGGTCGGCACGCCGCCCGACGAGGACGGATCGGCCGACCTCAAGCACGTGCTCGCCGTCGCCACGGTCATCGGCAAGCATATGGCGCGCGAGCTGGTCGTCGTCACCAAGTCCACCGTGCCGGTGGGCACGGCCGACAAGGTGCGCGACGCGGTGACGGCGCACGCGAAGTTCCCGTTCCATGTCTGCTCCAACCCGGAGTTCCTCAAGGAAGGGGCCGCCATCGACGACTTCCTCAAGCCCGACCGCGTGGTGCTGGGCGTCGACAGTGACTTCGCGCGGTCGGTGATGGCGGAGCTGTATGCGCCGTTTGTTCGCACGGGCAAGCCCATCATCTTCATGGATATCCCGTCCGCCGAGATGACCAAGTACGCCGCCAACTCGATGCTGGCGACGCGCATCTCGTTCATGAACGAGATGGCGGCGCTGTGCGAAAAGGTGGGTGCCAACGTGGACCTGGTGCGCAAGGGCATCGGCAGCGACAGCCGCATCGGCCCGGCCTTCCTGTTCCCGGGGCCTGGCTACGGCGGCTCGTGCTTCCCGAAGGACGTGCAGGCGCTGCTGCGCACGGCGCACGGCGTGGGCGCGTCGCTTGCGGTGCTCGAGGCGGTGGAGGAGGCGAACGCGCGGCAGAAGACGGTGGTCGGCGCCAAGCTGGCCGCGACGCTCGGCTCGCTGCAGGGGAAGCGCGTCGCCGTGTGGGGACTGGCCTTCAAGGCCAACACCGATGACATGCGCGAGTCGCCGGCGCTCGTGCTCATTGAGCAGGTGCTCGCCGCGGGCGGCACCGTCTGCGCCCACGATCCCGCCGCGATGCACGAGGCCCGGCGCCGCCTTGGCAACTCCATCCAGTTCGCCGATACCGGCTACGCCGCGCTCGAAGGGGCCGATGCGCTGGTGGTGGTCACCGACTGGAACGAGTACCGCTTTCCCGACTTCGCGCGCATCAAGGCATCGCTGAAGGCGCCGGTGCTCATTGACGGGCGCAACCTGTACGACCCGGCGAAGATGGAGAAGCTCGGCTTCACCTACCGGTCCATCGGGCGGGAGCGTTCATGAGGGTCCTTATCACCGGGGCCGCGGGCTTCCTTGGCTCGCACTTGTGCGACCGCTTTCTCCGCGAGGGGCACGAGGTGGTGGGGCTCGACAATTTCATCACCGGGCATCCCGACAACATCGCGCACCTGACGGGGAACGAACGGTTCTCGTTCCTGCGTCACAACATCTCCGAGTACACCTACGTCGCCGGCCCGCTCGACGGCGTGCTGCACTTCGCGTCGCCGGCGAGTCCCATTGACTACCTCGAGCTCCCCATTCAGACACTGAAGGTCGGGTCGCTCGGGACGCATAACGCGCTCGGCATCGCCAAGGCCAAGGGCGCGCGCTTCTTCCTGGCCTCGACGAGCGAAGTGTACGGCGACCCGCTCGTGCACCCGCAGGTGGAGTCGTACTGGGGGAACGTGAACCCCATCGGTCCGCGCGGCGTGTACGACGAGGCCAAGCGTTTCGCCGAGGCGATCACGATGGCGTATCACCGTTTTCACGGCCTCGACACGCGCATCGTCCGGATCTTCAACACCTATGGCCCGCGCATGCGTCCGCGCGACGGGCGCGTCGTGTCGAACTTCATCGTGCAGGCGCTCAACGGCGAACCCATCACCATCTACGGCGACGGGTCGCAGACGCGCTCCTTCTGCTACGTGGACGATGAGGTGGAGGGGCTGTACCAGCTCTTCCTGAAGGGGGACGCCAACCCGTGCAACATCGGGAATCCCGACGAGTACACCGTGAAGCAGCTCGCCGAAATCGTCGTGGAGCTCACCGGGTCGAAGGCGCCAATCGCGTTCGAGCCGCTTCCCGAGGACGACCCCAAGGTGCGGAAGCCCGACATCACCCGCGCCAGGACCATGCTGGGCTGGACGCCGGTGGTGGACGTCCGCACCGGGGTACAGCGCACGATTGACTACTTCCGCACGCTCGTGGGGTCGGCGCGCATGGCCCCGCGCGGCCGCTGAATCACTGAACCACTGCCCCCTTGCCGGGTATTTCTCCGACGTGACCCAACGATTCCGCATCCTTGTCGTCCTGCTCGCCGCGCTTGCGGCGTGCCGGCCGGCGTTCAGTCCCCGGAAGTTCCCCACCAACGACGCACTCTTCACGGCCTCGCTCGAGCGCCTGCAGAAGAAGAAGTGGGATGACGCCGTCATGGGCTTCGAGAAGCTGACGCTGGACCTGCCGACCCGCGACACGCTGCTCCCGCTTGCGCACTGGTACTTGGCGCGCGCACACACGGGCCGCGCCGAGCACCTGCTGGCTGCGCAGGACTACACCAAGCTCGCCGAGAACTTCGCGGACGACTCCCTGGCCGATGACGCGCTCTATCAATCGGGGCGCAGCTACTCGCGACTCTGGCGCCGCCCGTCCCTCGACCCGCAGTACGGCCAGCTTGCACAGGTGCAGTTCCGCCTCATGGTGACGCTGTACCCGGACTCTCCGCTCCGCAAGGACGCCGACGCGGAGCTGAAACGCCTCGACGAGTGGTTCGCCAGCAAGGACTTCGAGACTGGCGAGTCGTACTATCGCCGCAAGGCGTTCGACTCGGCCATTATCTATTTCCGGGACGTGGTCAAGAACTACCCGGAGACCGACCGCGCGCGCGAGGCGATGATCCGCATGGTGCAGGCGTACCGTTCGCCGACCATGAACTATCGCGAAGACGCGCGGGAAGTCTGTGCCACGCTGTTCGCGCTCTATCCGGCCGATCCGGCCGTGCTGAAAGCGTGCGACGGGATGAAGCCGCCGACGGATTCGACGGCGATGCCGGCCAAGCCGGCACCATAGCCAGTGCGCATCGGCATCTTCGGCGGGACGTTCGACCCGCCACACCTGGGGCACTGGCTCGCGGCGGTGGATGCCGCCGACACGCTGGCCCTCGATCAGGTGGTCTGGGTGCCTGCGGCGCAGCAGCCGTTGAAGGCCGGCGTCCCGTCGGCCGAGGTGGCGCATCGTCTGGCGATGACCCGGCTTGCGGTACAGGGGGACGCGCGGTTCAGCGTGGATGATGTGGAAACAGAACGTGGCGGGCTCTCGTTCATGGTGGACACGCTTCGCGTGTATCGGGAACGGCAGCCTGACGCGGCACTGTTCCTGCTCTTAGGGACTGACGCGGCGGCATTGCTGCCGAAGTGGCGGGAACCCGAGGCTATCCGGGCGCTGGCGGAAATCGTGGTGCTCACGCGGAGCGGGGAGGGCGTGGAACTGCCGACCGGTGTCCGGGCGCTGCCGACGCGGCGCGTGGACCTGTCGGCGACCGAGATTCGCGAGCGGGTGGCGGCAGGGCGCTCCATCCGGGGATTCGTGCCGGACGCCGTGGCTGCGTATGTCGCGGCGCACGGCCTGTACCAATAGAGGAACTTGAATGTTAAAGAAGCTGCTCAGCACCGTCTTTGGTTCACGGCACGCTCGCGAATTCAAGCGCATCAAGCCGATTCTCGCGGAAATCGCGGTGCACGGCGAGCGCCTGGTGTCCGTGAGTGACGACGAGTTGCGGGCGCAGACGCAGAGGTTCCGCGGCATCATCGCCGAGCGCACGCAGGCGCTGTCCGCGCAGATTGCCGAGCTGAAGGAGCGCAAGCGCACGGCGGCCGAGGCCAGCGAGCGCGAGGCGATTGACACGCTGTTGATGGCGGTGGATGGGCGCGGCGGACTGGAGGCTGAGTTTCGCCGGACGCTCCGCGACACGCTGGACGAGCTGCTTCCCGAGGCGTTCGCCACCGTGCGCGAGACGGCGCGACGCCTCGTCGGCACCAAGGTGATGGTGACCGGGCGCGAGATGGACTGGAACATGGTGCACTACGACGTGCAGCTCGTCGGCGGCATCCAGCTCCACCTCGGCAAGATCGCCGAGATGGCGACCGGCGAGGGCAAGACGCTGGTCGCCACGCTGCCGCTGTACCTCAACGCGCTGACGGGGCGCGGGGCGCACCTGGTGACGGTGAACTCGTACCTCGCCCGCCGCGACTCGCAGTGGATGGGGCACGTCTTCTCGTGGCTGGGCCTCTCGGTGGCCTGCCTCGACGACACCGAACCCGGGACGGAGGAGCGCCGGGCCGCGTACAACGCCGACATCACCTACGGCACGAACAACGAGTTCGGCTTCGACTACCTGCGCGACAACATGGTGGTCGCCACTGACCAGCGCGTGCAGCGTCCGCACGTGTACGCGATCGTGGACGAAGTGGACTCGGTGCTGATCGACGAGGCACGCACGCCGCTCATCATCTCGGGCCCGGTGGGGAACGAGAGCGACGGCCAGTACGCCGAATTCAACGCGTCGGTGATGCGCCTCGTGCGCCGGCAGACGGAGATGGCGAACGACCTCGTGGCGCGCGGCGAGAAGGCGCTCGAGGCGGGCGACATGCTGGCGGCCGGGCAGGCCTTGTACAAGGCGCGGCTGGGGAACCCCAAGAACAAGCGGCTGCTCAAGGCGCTGCAGGAGCAGGGCGTCAAGATGCTCGTGCAGAAGCAGGAGCTCGAGGTCATCGCCGACCGCAAGCTTCCGTCGGCCAAGCAGCAGTTCCGCGACATCGAGGACGACCTGCTCTTCGTGCTCGATGAGCGCGGCCACACTGTGCACCTCACCGACCAGGGCGTGGATTTCCTGAGCCCCTCGGACCACGACCAGTTCGTGCTGCCCGACATCTCCACGGAGGTGCACCGCATTGAGCGGCACCCGGAGATGACGGCGGCCGAGAAGCTCGAGGCGCGCCGCGTGATCGAGGGCGAATACGCGATCAAGAGTGAGAAGCTGAACATCATCCATCAGCTGCTCCGCGCCCATTCGCTCTACGAGAAGGATGTCAACTACGTCGTGGTGGACGGCCAGGTGCTCATCGTCGACGAGTTCACCGGCCGCACGATGCACGGGCGCCGCTGGAGCGAGGGGCTGCACCAGGCGGTGGAGGCCAAGGAAGGCGTGCAGGTGAAGGGCGAGACGCAGACGCTCGCCACGATCACCATCCAGAACTACTTCCGCATGTACGAGAAGTTGGCGGGCATGACCGGCACCGCCGAGACCGAGGAGACGGAGTTCTTCCAGATCTACCGGCTCGAGGTCGCGGTCATTCCCACCAACCAGCCGGTGATCCGCGACGACCGGCACGACCTGGTCTACAAAACGCGGCGCGAGAAGTACAATGCCATCGTCGAGGAGACCAGGCGCCTCCACGAGCTTGGCTTCCCGGTGCTTGTCGGCACGACGTCGGTGGAGGCGTCGGAGACACTTTCGCGCCTGTTCATGCGCGCCGGCCTCAAGCACCAGGTGCTGAACGCCAAGTATCACCAGCGTGAAGCCGAGATCGTGGCAATGGCCGGCCAGTTCGCGGGCGTCACGATTGCCACGAACATGGCCGGCCGCGGCACCGACATCAAA
Source organism: uncultured Gemmatimonadota bacterium (assembly GCA_947085385.1). Lineage (GTDB taxonomy): Bacteria > Gemmatimonadota > Gemmatimonadetes > Gemmatimonadales > Gemmatimonadaceae > PNKL01. The sequence goes on from CAMTWA010000007.1 coordinate 132,963, forward strand.
CTCGGTGACGGCGTGCTCCCCTCCAAGCCGTCGCGCATCAAGGACCCTGACGGCAACGACATCGACGTCATGGAATGCGGCGGCCTGCACATCATCGGCTCCGAGCGGCACGAGTCGCGGCGCATCGACCGCCAGTTGCGCGGCCGCGCCGGCCGTCAGGGTGATCCGGGCGCCTCGCAGTTCTTCCTGTCGCTCGAAGACGACCTGATGCGCCTGTTCGGGTCGGACCGCATCGCGCGGCTGATGGACCGTCTGGGGGCGCAGGAGGGCGAGATGCTCACGCATCCGCTCATCACGCGCTCCATCGAGCAGGCCCAGAAGCGCGTCGAGCTGCAGAACTTCCAGAGCCGCAAGCGCCTGCTCGACTATGACGACGTGATGAACCAGCAGCGCGAGGTGATCTACAACCTGAGGGCGTTCGCGCTCGAGGGCGGCGAGGAACTGAAGGGCGAGGCCATCAAGATGGTGGAGCAGGCCGTCGGCCGCCGCATCGAGACGACGCTCGCCTCGTTCGACGACGCGCTCGACTGGGATCTCGACCTGGTGCGGCAGGACCTGCTGATGCACTACCTGCTCACCGTGCCGTGCTTTGAGCCCGACGGGATGCGGCCCAAGCTGATCGCCGATGCGAAGACCGAGGGCGGTGTGGCGGGCGAGAAGGCGTTCCACGCCAAGCTCGAGCAGCTGGCTGACCACGGGCCGCAGGTGCTCGCGCTCGTCATGCTCAACGTGCTGGACGAGAAGTGGAAGGACCACCTCTACGACCTCGACCAGCTGCGCAACTCCATCGGCTATCGCGCGTGGGGGCAGAAGGACCCGCTGCTGGAGTACAAGCAGGAGGCCTACACGATGTTCGTGGACCTCATGACCGACATCCAGCACACGTTCACCGAACGCTTCCTGCGCGTGCAGCTCATGTACGAGCAGCCGGCGCCAGTGGCCCCGCCCGAGGTGCGGCGCCGCTTCAACGCGCTGGGCGTCGCCGAGGACGTGCCGGAGGGAGAGGTGCTCGATATCGGCCCCAGCGACAACCCCGAGGAAGGCGAGATCGTGAAGGCCGATCCGATGATCGTCGGCGCGGGGCGCGCGCGGTCGCTCAGCGGCGCGCTGGCGGGGCTTGGCGGCGCGGGCGGGGTGCAGGACTGGTCCACCGTGGGGCGCAATGACCCGTGTCCGTGCGGCTCAGGGAAGAAGTTCAAGAAGTGCCACGGGGCGTCGATGTGATGTGAGGTGGTGGGACGGCGCTCTCCGGCCGCCCGCGACCACACCGAATCGGGATTCGTGGCGCTCGATCGGGGAGTTCGACGGCCCGGCGCGCAATATTGCGCACCGGGCCGTTCGCTTTTGGTGACAGCGCCGCGCGGCTGGGCCGCTACGATGCGGCATGACGGTGCTCTCCATTGCCCCGCAAGGGCTGTCGCCGACCGATCGGCCGCGGGAGCGGCTGCGCGCGCTCGGGGCGCGCTCCCTTTCGGCTCCCGAACTGCTCGCCCTGGTCATCGGGGCGGGGACGCGCGGCCGCTCCGCGCTCGCGCTCGCCCACGACGTGCTCAGCCGCGCGGACGGCTCACTGCGCCGCCTCGGCGACCGACCGCTCGCGGCGCTTGCCGCCGTCCCAGGACTCGGCGCGACGCGCGCCGTGGCCATTCACGCCGCGCTGGAACTCGGGCGGCGGCTGGCCGGCGAGGCGTCAGGGGAGGCGGTGCCGCTGCGCGCGCCGCGCGACGTCTGGCGCGCCTTCGCGCCCTCGCTCGAGAACCTGCCGGTGGAGGAGTTCCACGTGGCCATCCTCGACGCGCAGCACCGGCTCGAGCGTGACGTGTGCGTCACGCGCGGCATCCTGAACTCCTCGCTCGTGCACCCGCGCGAGGTCTTCCGCGAAGCCATCGCCGAGCGCGCGGCGGCCATCATTCTGGTGCACAACCATCCCAGCGGCGACCCGACGCCGAGCGCGGATGACCGGCTGGTGACGGAGCAGTTGGTGGCGGCCGGCCGGCTGCTGGACATCCCGGTGCACGATCATGTGATCATTGGGCGGGGGCGATATTTGTCGTTTGCGGAGGGGGGGATGCTGTGAGGGGGGACGAGGGCGGGATGCGGGGGCTTGGGGAGGGGGGAGTGGAAAGACGGGTGAGGCGAGTGAGAAAGCGACACGTTCGCCCCTTGACAGTGGGGTTCTTCCCGTCAGTTTGAGGGAAGAAGCACAAGCCAACGGGGTCCCGCCGCACTCGCGGCGGACCCCGTTGTTGTCGCACGCCGTGACCATCGCTAGTCGTCGTCCGAAATCGTGATTCTGAATCGCGATCCGCATTCCAAATCCTCGATCGCCGTGTGATCACTCCCGTCCTCACCGACATCATCCCCAAATGGGAGCTCAGCGCCGACGCCCATCCTGAGCGTCTCGACGCCGAGTTGCTGTCGCGCGCCTATCGCTTCAGCGAAAAGGCGCATGCGGGGCAGACGCGGCGGAACGGCGATCCCTACGTCACGCACTGCGTGGAGGTCGCCAAGATCCTCGCCGAGTTGCAGCTCGACACGGTGACGGTGGCCAGCGCGCTCGTGCACGACGTCATCGAGGACACGAACGCCACGCGCGAGGACGTGGAGCGCGAGTTTGGGCGCGAGGTCGCGCAGATCGTCGACGGCGTCACGAAGATCGGCCATCTCCCCGCGAGCTCGCGCGAAGAGCGGCAGGTCGAGAACTACCGCAAGCTCCTCCTCTCGATCGCCAAGGACGCGCGCGTCATCCTCATCAAGCTCGCGGACCGCCTGCACAACATGCGGACGCTCGAGCATCTGCCCGAGGACAAGCGGCGTCGCATCGCGCTGGAGACCCGGGACCTGTACGCCCCGCTCGCGCACCGCTTCGGCCTCGCCGCCATGAAGGCCGAGCTCGAAGACCTGGCGTTCCGCTACCTCGAGCCCGAGGAGTACCGGACGCTGGCGCGCCTCGTCCAGCAGAAGCGCGCCGACCGCGAGGCCCTGATCCACGAGATGGTCCTGCCGCTCCTGCGCCGCCTCAAGGAGAGCGGCGTCGTCGTGCACGAGGTGAGCGGGCGCCCCAAGCACCTGTGGTCCATCCACAAGAAGATGGTGAAGGGCGACAAGACGTACGACGACGTCTACGACCTCTACGCCATCCGCGTCCTTGTTGAAAACGTGCCCGAGTGCTACCACGCGCTCGGCGTCATTCACGGGGCCTGGTCGCCGCTGCAGGAGCGCATCAAGGACTACATCGCGCAGCCGAAGTCCAATGGCTACCAGTCGCTGCACACGACGATCTTCGGTCCCAACGGCACGCTGTTCGAGATCCAGATCCGTACGCTCGAGATGCACCGCACGGCCGACTACGGCATCGCGGCGCACTGGCGGTACAAGGAGGGAGACCGGCAGCGCGGTGACGATCTCGACCGCGCGCTTCACTGGTTCCGGCAGGTGCTCGAACTCCAGCTCGACGCCGAGACGCCCGACCAGTTCCTCGAATTCCTCAAGCTCGACCTGTACCAGGACGAGATCTTCGTCTTTACGCCGAAGGGCGACGTCATCCAGCTCCCCAAGGGGGCGACGCCGATCGACTTCGCCTTCGCCGTGCACTCGGAGCTGGGCCTGCATGTGCACGGGGCCAAGGTGAACGGGCGCATCGTCCCGCTCTCGCGCGAACTGCGAAACTCGGAGACGGTGGAAATATCGCGCTCGCCGCTGGCGCGCCCAAGCCGCGACTGGCTGGCGCACGTGCGCACCGGGCGCGCGCGGCACCGGATCCGCCAGTGGCTGCGCGTCGAGGAACACAAGGCATCCCGGCAGATCGGCCGCGAAATCCTCGACCGCGAACTGCGACGCCGCAAGATGGCGAAGCTGACCGACGACGACCTCCTGAAGGCGGCCGAGGTGCTCAAGCTCGCTAACGCCGACCACGTGCTCGCGTCCATCGCGCAGGGCGACATCAACATCACGCAGATCCTGAAGGCGGTCTTCCCCGACGTCGAGGAACATCCCGACCAGCACCAGCTGAAGCAGAGTCCGCTCGAGCGGCTGCTCGACCGCATGAAGCGGTCGGACACGTCCCGCGGCATCCGCGTGCAGGGAGCCGACGGCCTGATGGTGCGCTACGCCCAGTGCTGCCAGCCGGTGCCGGGCGACAAGGTGGTCGGCTACGTCACGCGCGGACGCGGCGTGAGCATCCACCGTGCCGATTGCCCGAATCTGCTCTTCCTCGTGCACGAACCGGAGCGCCGGCTCGAGATCGACTGGAAGGAGAGCGAGGGCGAGCGGTTCGTCATCCGCCTCCACATCGAGGGGAACGACCGACGCGGGCTGTACGCCGACCTTGCCGCGGCGGTCAGTGGCACCGGCACCGACATCAAGACGCTCGAACTGAAATCCACCGACGGGCGCGTCCACGGCGCGGCCCTGGTCGAAGTGGAGAACCTCGCGCACCTCGACAAGATCATCCGCGCGGCGCGCCGCGTGAAAGGCGTGACGGAAGTGTCGCGACGGGAGCGGCTGACCGCGGACGGATGATTGGGGAGTGGGATCTCGGATGGGGATTGCGATGTGGATCGCGATCAGGATCTCGATTGACCGCCAGGTGGTCGGCCTGAAGGACACCGTTCCTGACGTACGCCGTGGTATCGTTCATCCCACTCGCGAATCCCAATCGCCCATCCCAATCCGAGCTCCTACTCCGCAATGGCCCCCCTCTTCCTCGCTCTCCACAACGTCACTCGCTGGCTCGTCCTCCTCTTCGCCATTGTCGCCCTGCTGCGCGCGCTGAAGGGAATCCACGGCGGCATGGACTATGCCGCCGGCGCCAAGCGGTCGCTCTCGATCTTCACGATGTCCGTGCACCTGCAGTTCCTCCTCGGCATCGTCCTCTACGGCGTGAGCCCGCTCGCGCGTCACGCGATGGCGGACATGGGGGCGGCGATGAGGGACCCGGGCGTCCGCTACTTCATCGTCGAGCATCCCATGCTGATGCTGCTCGCCGTCATCGTCGCCACCGTCACGGGCGTCGTCGCCCGCCGCGGGCCGGATGACACGGTGCGCCACCGACGCGCCGCCATCGGCATCGCGCTCTCACTCGGCCTGATCTTCGCCGGCATCCCGTGGCAGCGACCGCTGCTGCCGCACTTCTAAGTGCGGGTCGGGGGGTGCGAGTGCGATCGCGCCCCCCGTTTCCTTGCCGGACGCTTGGCGTTGGTACCGAACAAATGCCGAATCGCTATATTTGAATAATGCCCTCCGTCTCCTTCGACCTGCAGGCGCCGTTCGAGCCCGCCGGCGACCAGCCCAAGGCGATCGCCGAGCTGACCGCCGGCATCGCGCGCGGTGACCGGTTCCAGACGCTGCTCGGCGTCACCGGGTCGGGGAAGACGATGACCATCGCCAACGTCATCAGGAACCACGGCAAGCCGACCCTGGTCCTCTCGCACAACAAGACGCTGGCCGCCCAGCTCTACGGCGAGCTCAAGTCGTTCTTCCCGAGTAATGCCGTCGAGTACTTCATCTCGTACTACGACTATTACCAGCCCGAGGCCTACGTCCCCACGAGCGACACTTACATCGAGAAGGACGCGTCCATCAACGAGGACATTGACCGGCTGCGCCTGCGGGCCACCTCGTCGCTGATGGAGCGCGAGGACGTAATCATCGTGGCAACGGTCTCCGCGATCTACGGCCTGGGCGACCCGGTGCAGTATCGCGAGCAGATGGTGCACCTCACGGCGGGGCAGAAGATCGCCCGCGACGAGATCCTGCGCGCCCTCGTCAAGATCCAGTATGGCCGCAACGACGTCACGTTCGAGCGCGGCACCTTTCGCGTCCGCGGCGACACGGTGGAGATCTTCCCGGCCTACGAGGAACAGGCAGTGCGCGTCGAGATGTGGGGCGACGAGATCGAACGCATCTCGAAGATCAACCCGATGACGGGTGAGACCGTCACGCCGCTGACCCGCGCGGCGATCTACCCGGCCAAGCACTTCGTCACGTCGCGCCCGACGCTCGAGCGCGCCATCCGGCTCATCCAGGACGAGCTGCGCGAACGGCTGGCGGCGCTGAAGGAGGCGGGCAAGCTGCTCGAGGCCCAGCGCCTCGAGTCGCGCACCAACTTCGACATCGAGATGCTCCTCGAGGTCGGCACCTGCGCCGGCATCGAGAACTACTCGCGCCACATTTCGGCGCGCGGCGCCGGCGAGCGCCCTGCCGTGCTCTTCGATTACTTCCCCGAGGACTTCCTCGTCGTCGTGGATGAATCGCACGTGACGCTGCCGCAGATCGGCGGGATGTTCAACGGCGACCGGTCGCGCAAGACGACGCTCGTCGAGTACGGCTTCCGCCTCCCGAGCGCGCTCGACAACCGCCCGCTGATGTTCGACGAGTTCCTGTCGCTCACGCCCCGCGCGATCTTCGTCTCCGCCACGCCGGCGGATCTCGAGCTGCAGCTCTCGCAGGGCGTCGTCGTCGAGCAGATCATCCGCCCGACCGGGCTCGTGGACCCGGTGCTCGAGATCCGTACGGTGCGCGGGCAGGTGGACGACCTGCTCGGCGAGATCCGCATCCGCGAGCGGAAGGGCGAGCGCGTGCTCGTCACCACGCTGACCAAGCGGATGGCGGAGGATCTCACCGACTACTTCCAGCAGATGGGCGTGCGCGTGCGCTACATGCACGCCGACATTGACGCGATTGAGCGCATGGAGATCGTGCGCGGCCTGCGACTCGGCGAGTTCGACGTCCTCATCGGCATCAACCTGCTGCGCGAGGGGCTCGACTTGCCGGAAGTGTCGCTCGTCGCCATCCTCGACGCCGACCAGGAGGGATTCCTACGGTCGGACCGGTCGCTCATCCAGACGGTGGGACGCGCGGCGCGACACGCCGAGGGGCGGGCGATTCTGTACGCCGACCGCATCACCGGGTCCATGCAACGCGCGATGGACGAGACGAACCGCCGCCGCGCAACGCAGGAGGCGCACAACGCGGCGCACGGCATCGTGCCGCGCGGGGTGACGAAGAGCACGGAACAGATCCGCGTGCTCACGCGCGTGGCCGACGCGCGCGAGGAGCGCGAGGGGCGAGAGCGCGAGCGCGCCGGCACGAAACAGCAGCGCAAGGTCGCGGAAGCGGCCGCGCACTACGGCGTCGAGGATCTGCCGAAGCTGATCACGCAACTGGAGGAGGAGATGAAGGAGGCGGCGAAGGCGCTGGATTTCGAAACGGCCGCGCGGCTCCGCGACGAGCTGTTCGAGATCAAGGCGGCCATGGGCGAGCGCAGCGGTCGCGCCCGCCGGGCCGCGCCCTGGCGCGCGGGGCGATAGCGTGCCCGCGCTCGTCCCTCCGCAGGCGCCGCACGGCGATCTGCTGATGACGCTGGTCGAGCTGGAGGCGTTCGGCGCCGCGCTCGGCGTCGCCGCCGTGGGCGCGCTTCCCTGCGCTGTCACGCTCGCCGGCGATCTCGGCGCGGGGAAGACGACGCTCACCCGCGCCATCGGACATGGCTTCGGCGTCGTCGAGGCGGTCACCAGCCCCACGTTCGCGCTGGTGCACGAGTACGTCGCCCGTGAGGGGCGCCGGCTGTTCCACCTCGATCTCTACCGCATCAAGGGACCGCACGAGTTGGCCAACCTCGGATGGGAGTCGCTGCTCGACGCGCCGGCCCTGCTCATCATCGAGTGGCCCGACCGCGCCGGCCACCTCGTGCCGGACGACGCGCTGGCCATCACGCTCGCGCATGTCGAGGCCGACGAGTCGCGGCGGCGGGTGACGTGGTGAGCGCGCCGATGACGGAGCGCGCGGCGGCGGCCGGGGTGACGCTGGCGCTCGATGCGTCCACGTACGTGGGGACCGTCGCGGTGCTGCGCGACGGCGTCGTCGTGGCGGCGCGCGAGGCGATAATGCGCGGAGAACACGAGGAACGACTGATGCCCGCGGTGCTCGCCGCGCTCGCCGATGCGGGCGCGATGCCGCGTGACGTCGCACGCGTCGTCTGCGGAGCGGGGCCGGGGAGCTTCACGTCGTTGCGCATCGCGGCGGGCATCGCGAAGGGCATCGCGCACGGGGCCGGCGTGCCGCTCTACGCCGTCTCGTCGCTGGTGCTCGTCGTCGCGGGGGCGGCGCCGGCCCTCCCGCCAGGCCGCTACATCGCCGCCCTCGATGCGATGCGTGGCGAACGGTACGCGCAGTCGCTGGACGTGCACGCTGATGGACGTATCGTCGCGGATGGCGCGCCGGCGCTCGCCACCACAGCGCAGCTCGCAGCATCCGGTGTGCGCGTAGTCGGCCCGCTCGAGGCCGATGCGCATGCACCGCACGCGCGCGGTGTCGCAGCGCTGCTCGCCGAGTGCCTCGCCGGTGGGCCGGTGGACCTCGACGCGTGGGAACCATCGTACGGACGTCTGGCCGAGGCGCAGGTGCGTTGGGAGGCGGCGCACGAACGGCCGCTGGCCAGCGGCTAGTGCCGACCATCCGCCCAGCCGGGCAGGCCGATCTCGCGGCGATCGCGGCCATTGAGGCGGCGTCGTTCGGCGACCCGTGGTCGCTCAGGAGCTTCAGCGACTCGCTGGCGCATGACTTCGTGCGGATGTGCGTGGTGGAGGATGACGACGGCGTGGCCGGCTACTCGGTGGTCTGGGTGTCGGGCGACGAATGCGAGCTGGCCAACCTCGCCGTCGACCCGGTCCGGCGCCGCGGCGGACTCGGCGCGCTCCTGCTCGACGCGCTGCTGCGGCGGGCGCACGACGAAGGGCTGCTCGTGATCTTCCTCGAGGTGCGCGACTCCAACACCGCGGCCCGGCAGCTCTATGCCAGCCGCGGGTTCCACGAGGTGGGGCGGCGCCCGATGTACTACAAGAACCCCTCCGAGGACGCGCTCGTCCTTCGGCGCGATCTGGGTTGAGCGCCGCCACCGCCGGTGCCTGGCGATGAGGGCGGGCTCCGGGGAACTGAAATGTGATGGCCCTGCCCGCGGCCGATTGGTTGTGTCATTCCGGGCAGGTATCTTTACCGTCAACGACGACGTACGGACTTCATACGACAGGAGGAGTTGTGAGCCGCAGCTTGAACAAGGTGATGCTGATCGGGAATCTCGGCGCCGATCCCGAAATCCGCACGACGTCGAACGGCAGCAAGGTGGCGCAGTTCTCACTCGCGACCAGCCGCTCGTGGGGCGGGCAGGCCGGGAGCGAGAAACAGGAGAAGACGGAGTGGCACAAGTGCGTGGCCTGGAACGGCAAGGGCCCGGGGAGCGGACTGGCGGACATCATCGAGCGCTACTGCAAGAAGGGCGAGAAGCTCTACGTGGAAGGGCGCATCGAGTACCGGCAGTACCAGGACAAGGAGAACCAGACCAAGTACGTGACGGAGATCAACGTCCGCGAGATCATGCTGCTCGGCGGCAAGGGCGGTGGTGACTTCGAGGGCAGCCCCCCGTCGCGCGCTCGGTCGTCGGCGCCGGCCAAGGGTGGCGCGGCCAGCGCGCCTTCGGGCGACTTCGAGGAGTTTCCGGGCGGGCTCGAAGCGGACGACGACCTGCCGTTCTGACTCTGACGCGCCTTCGTCGGCCAGCTCAATCGCGAAGGCGCCGAGGAGTACGGACGGCCATCTTGGACGGATCGGAAACACGGCGGCGCGTTGCGCAGGGACTCGCGTGGCGCGTCGCCGTCGCCTCCCTGTAACTGACCGACGCCGTGGCCGCCCACTCGGCTCGGCGTCTCAGTGGCGCGAAGCTGTCTGGGGCAAGGCGACATCGGCGGCGAGGCGGTCTGTCCGGCCACGCGAAACCGTCGTATCGTATCACGCTGATTCCTCTCTGGAGCCCGCATGAGCGTCCGCACCCTCGTCTGCCTCGCCGTCGTCGTCGCCGCGGCCTGCTCGTCCAAGGAGTCGAGCACGGCGCCGGCCGCCGTGCAAACGACGACCGTCACCCTCGGGCCGGCGCTCGCTACCGACACGTACCGGCCGAGCGGGCTCCCCGCGAGCTGGTCTGGGTTCTGCCCGGTGGCCACCCCGAGCACGGTGACGCTCACGGCGGGCAACGCGTACCAAGTGGTGAACCAGAGCGGCCAGGCCGTGAACCTCGTCGTCTTGCCGGATCGCGCCGCGCTCGAGACGATCGCCGCCGGCGCCACGGGGATCAGGCACGTGGAGTACGGGGCGGTCAGTCAGCCGACGTTCACCTTCAGGATCACGGTTGCCGGGTGCACCGACGCTATCTCGGGGCAGGGTCTCTTCAACGTCACGGTCAACAGCAAGTAGGTCCGCAGCAGGGAGCGCCGTCCCGCAACCTTCGGCGCACTCGCTCGTCCATAGATCAGTTGGCGTCCGTCCCCGCCTTGAGGGTGTGGGCGGGTTCTGCCATGCTTCACCACGACTTCACCGTCGACCGGACCCGTCCATGGCCCGCATTCGCGCTTCGCTGCTCGTCTCCTCCGTCCTCGGCGCTGCCCTCGCGCTTCCCGCGCAGCAGCCCAGTCAGCCGTCCTCCAAGTCCGGGGAACAGCCTCTCGCGGCGATGCCGGCCACGCACACCGTGGCGCGTGGCGAGACCCTGTGGAGCCTCGCCAGGCAGTATCTCGGTGATGCCTACCTCTGGCCCGAGATCTACCGGCTGAATACTGCTGTCATCGAGGACCCGCACTGGATCTATCCGGGCGAGGTGCTCAGGCTTCCAGCCACGGTCGCGGTGACGGCTGAGCCGGCCGCCGCCGCAAGGGCCGCCCAGCACGATGCAAACGTCCCCACCGTCTTCGATCCCCGCCGCAACAAGGTCGAGCGCAAGGCGCGCCAATCGGCCGAACTGCTGAAGTCGCGGCTGGCGGTGCGTCAGGGCGAGTATCTCGCTTCGCCCTTTGTCTGGTCCGTCGGCGGCCCCGTCGGCGCCGGCCGCGTGCTGAAGACCGCGGAATCCCAGATCATCGCGCCGAGGCTCGAGCAGCGGGTAGCCCAGTCGTACGAGGCCATTTACCTGCGCCTCCCGGCGGGCGCGCCGCGCAGCAATGGCGCACGCTTCATGACGTTCGAGCTTGGCCCGGTGCTGGGGGACCAGGGGCAGGTCGTCATCGTGACCGGCATCGTTGAACTGCGCGAGAACCCCGCCGCCGGCGACGCCCGCGCCGTCATCCTCCAGCAGTTCCGGCAGGTCCTCGAGGGGCAGCGCGTGATTGCGATCGATTCGCTGATGCCGCGTCTCGACCAGCATCCGTCGGCGTTGGATTTCGGCGCCGAGACGAAGCTTGCCTGGGTCCTCGACACGCCGGTCATCGCGCAGCTCGGCCAGTACGTGGTGCTGACGGCCACCGCGCGCGACGGTCTGGTGCCGGGCGACCAGGTGAAGCTCATGGCGCCGATGGGGTCGGGTGAGGGCGGCGAGCAACATGCCGCGGAAGCGGCCGGCGTGGTGCAGGTGCTGCGCGTCACCCCGTTCGGGAGTTCGGCCATCCTCATCAACCGGGGCCAAGCGGCCATCACGATCGGTATGCCCGGACGCGTCACCGCCAAGATGCCCTGACCGGCGGCATCGCCGTCGCCCGCGGAGTAGTTTTCACGCATGCCAACGCGCGCGCTCGTCACTGGCGGCGCGGGGTTCATCGGCTCGCACATCGCCGACGCCCTGCTCGACCGGGGATTTCATGTGGTCGTACTGGATGATCTTTCGACCGGCCGGCGCGAGAACGTGCCGGCCGGCGCCGAGTTTGCCCAGTTCGATGTGCGCAGCGCCGACGCCGCGCGAGTGGTGCGTGAGGGCGGCTTCGACGTCGTGCTGCACCAGGCCGCACAGATTGACGTGCGCAAGAGCGTCACCGACCCGGTGCACGACGCGTCCATCAACATCCTTGGCGCGCTGAACCTGCTCGAGGCAGTACGCGCCTCCGCCAGTCGCCCGCGGTTCGTCTTCGCCTCGACGGGCGGCGCGATCTACGGCGACTTCGTGACGCCGCCGAGTATCGAGGACTTCGCCAAGGATCCCGACTCCCCCTACGGCATCGCGAAGCTCGCGGTGGAGCACTATCTCGCATACTACGGCCGAGTGCACGGCGTCGAGGGCGCGGTGCTCCGCTACGCCAACGTGTACGGGCCGCGCCAGGACCCGCACGGCGAAGCGGGCGTCGTGGCCATTTTCTGCCACCGCCTGCTCGACGGCAAGCCGCTCACGGTGTACGGCGACGGCAGGCAGACACGCGACTACGTGCACGTGAAAGACGTGGCCGCCGCCAACGCGGCCGTCGCCACCGCCCCACTGCCATCGGTGGGCCGGCTCGACGCGCGCGCCATGAACATCGGCACGGGCGTGGAAACGGACGTGCTCACGCTCGCCGACACGCTGCGCCGCGCCGCCGGCCGCGATACCATCATCGAGTTCGCGCCGCCACGTCCCGGCGAACAGCTGCGCTCGGCCGTCGGTATCGGCAAGGTGCGGCAGCTGCTCGGCTGGAAGCCCCAGCGTTCGCTCGAGGCGGGACTGAAGGAGACGTTCGAGTATTTCGCGGCGCAGCGCGGTTGAGCGTCGCACGTGACCATCGACATCGGAAGCGCTAATCCCAATCGCGAATCCCAATCCGAGATCCCCATCCTGAATCCGCCGTCATGAACGAAGCCATCCCGACCACTCCACTCGAGCTGATCACCAACTCCGTCCTCGCCACGAAGATCGTGCTGGCCATCCTGCTCGTGCTGTCGCTGTACAGCTGGGGCATCATGCTGGCCAAATGGCTCGAATTCCGGCGGACGACCCGGGCGTCGCAGGCGTTCATGCGCGAGTTTGCGCGCGCGACCAAGCTGGAGCAGGCGGTGGGCATGGCGCGCAAGTCGCCGGCGTCGCCCTTCAACCGCGTCTTCGCCCGCGCCGTCAACTTCCTGCAGGACACGGCGGTGAAGGACGCCGATGGCACCGCGAGGCCGATCCGCGAGTCGCAGGTGGAAGCGATGCGGCTCCTGCTCGACGCGGAGGTGACTGCGGAGCGCGATACGCTCGGGCGCTTCATTCCGTCGCTCGCCGTTATCGGCTCGGCGAGCCCGCTCATCGGGCTGTTCGGCACCGTGCTCGGCATCATTGACGCCTTCCTCGGCGTGGCCATCAAGGGGTCGGGCAACCTCGGGGCCGTTGCGCCGGGCGTCGCCGAGGCGCTCATCGCCACGGCGGCGGCGCTGGCCGTCGCGATTCCCGCGACCTTTGCCTACAACATCTTCGCCGCGCGGCTCAACCGCTTCGACGGCGAGCTCGAGGGCTTCGGCTCCGAGATCATCGCGCTGATGGCGCGCGAGGGGCGCGTCTAACGTGCGCCGGCGCACCCACGGCGATCGCACGCCGCTCAACGCCGACATCAACGTCGTGTCGCTGATCGACGTGATCCTGCTGCTGCTCATCATCTTCATGATCACGGCCCCGCTGATGCAGGGCGGCGTGGACGTGTCGCTGCCGAGGACCGAGTCGCGCGCGCTCGAGCCCAAGGGCGGACTCGTGGTGAGCATCACGGCCAACGGCCGTGTCTACGCCGGCGAGACGTCCATGTCGCTCGCCGAATTCAAGGCGTCGTTCAAGATGCTGTCATCCAGGGCCGGCCGAGAGGGGGTGTACGTGCGCGCCGACCAGGGCGCTCCCTACGGCATCGTGGCACAGGTGCTCGCCACTATCCAGCGGGCGGGCATCGTGAATGTCGGGCTGGTCACGGAACCGGAGACCGTGCAGCCGTGATCCGGGCTCAAACGCACCATGCGGGGATTGGCGCTCCGCTCGTCGCGTCGGCGCTGTTGCACGTGATGCTTGGCGCAGCGGTGATCGTGGCGTCGCGCACAGGCTCGAACGTCTCGCTGCCGCCCATGTACAGGGTAGAACTCATCGCAGCGCCGGCGGGAACGCCGGCCATCGGTGTCGTCAGCGATGCCGCCGCCGATGCCGCGAAGGCCACGACGCCGCCCAAACCGGCGCCCGATGCCGTCCCGATCAAGAGGCCGTCCGCCAAGAACGCCAAGGCGGCCACGAAGGCGACGCCGATGCCGAAGACGAAGGCCGGGGCCGCCGCAGCGCGTGCCGGCGGCGGCGCAGTGGGGGGATCGGGGGCCGACGTCGCGAATATCCGCACCGAGGGGATCGACTTCCCGTTTCCGGGGTATCTGCAGGACATCGTTCGGCAGGTGCGCCTGAACTTCGACCCGGCGGATAATTCAGTCCGCACGGCGGAGGTCTTCTTCTTCATCCGGCGCGATGGCTCCATGGCCGGTTTTCGCTTCCTGCAGCGGAGCGGCTCCTACGCGTTCGACCTCGAGTGCCAGGGGGCCGTCGAGACCGCCGCGGCCACCAAGGCGTGGGGACCGCTTCCCGCGCTGTTCATGGACGACGTGCTCCCAGTCATTTTCCGTTTCGACCCGAAGACCCTCCGTTGATACCTTTGCGATCTTTCCCCGCGTTCGGAGTGCTGTGTCTGTGCCTCTGCCTCTGCGCCGAGCTAGCCGGCGCTCAAGATACGATCCCGACCGGCGTACGCGTGGGCCTGACGTACAACCCCAGCACGCGGCCCGGCGTCTTCGTCACCGCCGTTGCCGGCGAGGCCGGAGACTCAGTGCGGGCGATCCTCGCGCGCGATCTCGATTTCGGTGATCGGCTGACGGTCCTCAGCGCCGACGCCGGCCCGCCACCGAGCGGTCGCTTCAACTACGAGCTGTACACGAAGCTCGGCGCCTCGGCCATCGTGCAGGCCTCCGTAACGCGGCAGGGATCGCTGCATATCGCAGTGCACGACGTCGCCGCCAAACGGGTGCTCAACGTGGGGGACTTCGCCTTCAATGGCGCCGAAGCGCTGTCGCCGGCGTGGCGCATGGCGGTGCATCGCGCCAGCGATGAGGTGGAACGGTGGATCACGTCGACGCGCGGCATTGCGGCCACACGCATTGCTTTTGTGCGCGACCAGCGTCTCTGGATCGTGGACTCCGACGGCGCCAACCTGACGCCGGCGGGTGTCGGCGGCCTCGCGCTCTCTCCGGCTTGGCATCCGACAGCCCGCTACCTCGCTTACGCGGCCATGGCCGATGACGGCACACACATCGTGGTACGCGACCTCGGCACCGGGCAGTCGCGCCGCATTCCGAGCCTGGGCGGCACCAACATCACCCCGACCTTCTCGCCGGATGGCAGCACCCTGGTCTTCTCCGCCGGCGACGACGGCACCGACCTTTACGCCGTCGCGCCGTTCGGGGGCGAACTGCCCCAGCGAGTGACCTTCGGGCGGGGGACGCCAACGTCGTCCCCGACGTTCAGCCCGGACGGCCGGAAGATCGCCTATATCTCGGGTCGCCTTGGCCATCCTGAGGTGTATATTACCGACATAGACGGAACGAACGCGGAGTTGCTGACCGTGTCTCCGAGTGGGGACCGGCCCTATCGCGCCAGCCCTGATTGGTCGCCGGACGGCCGCTCCGTGGCGTTCACGTCGCAGGAGGGACCGAACCTGCAGGTCATGGTGATCAACACGCGTGATCGCAAGATCAGGCAGCTGACTGGCGACGCGCGCAATGAGGACCCGTCGTGGGCGCCGGATGGCCGGCACATAGTCTTCACCTCAACCCGTTCCGGCGCCAAGCAGCTCTGGGTGCTCGATACGGAATCAGGACGCACGCGGCAACTGACGCGGGGTGCCGGTATCGCACGGATGGCCGCCTGGTCGCCGCGGATGGAGCAACCGTAGTCGCATTCGTCATCGCACTCGTTCGACCCCCACTGGAGAACTTGTCATGCATGCTCGCATTCGCACGCTCGCCCTGACGGCCATCGCGCTGTCCGCCGTGACCACGACTGCCTGCAGGAAGAAGCCGGTCGTCGCTCCGGCTCCGGCGCCCGTGGTCATTCCGTTCAACCAGGACTCGGCCAATGCCGCCGAGGCCGCCAAGCGCGCCGCCGCTGAAGCCGCCGCCAAGGCCGCCGCTGCAAAGGCCGCCGCCGAAGCCGCCGCGAGGCTCGCGGCCGCCGTCGCCGCGGCCAAGGCGGAGTTCGCGATGCCGGTCTACTTCGACTACGACATGTCGAACATCCGCGACGACCAGCGCGCGACGCTCGAAGCCAAGCTCCCGATCTTCCAGGCCAACCCTGACATGCGCATTCGCGTGGCCGGCCATACCGACAACCGCGGCTCCGACGAGTACAACCTCGCGCTCGGCCAGCGTCGTGCCGCCGAGGTGAAGCGTTATCTCGTGGCGCGCGGCATCGCCGAAGGTCGCATTGACGTCGTGAGCTTCGGCGAGGAGCGCCCGGCCGTCGCGCAGGACAACGAAGACGCGTGGGCGAAGAACCGCCGCGATGAGTTCGAGATCATCGCCGGTGCGAACCCGTTCAAGCTGCCGAACAAGTGATCCATCGCGTTGTTCGCGTTCTGATTGCTCCGGCCGTCATCCTGACGGCCGGGGCGTGCTTCGCCACGCGCGGGGATGTCCGCATTCTGCAGGGTGATATTGCCAGGCTCCAACTGGCGGCGGCCCAGGCGGCCTCCGCTGACACGGCGCGGAGCGTGCAGTTGCGCCGCATCATCCAGTCGCTCAGCGCCATCTCCGACTCGATGCGCGTCGCCGCGACCACCATGCATCGCTTCCAGGGCGACGTCGCGCTGTCAATGCACGGCGTGCAGGAGCAGCTGCTCGCCATCCAGGAGCTGACGGGGCAGAGCCGGAAGCAGGTGGATGCGTTGCGCGCGCAGCTTGAGGCGCGTGCCGCGGAGCCGTCGCCGGTGATTCCACCAGCCGCGGTGACGGGCGCTCCAGAAGGCGCGCCGCCGCCGGCCGCGCAGGCCGCGCCGTCACCGGGGCCGTACCAGCTGCTTGATCTCGGCCGGCAGCAGCTGGCGCGGGGCGCGACGTCGGCCGCGCGGGCCGCGTTCAGCGATCTCCTGACGCAGTTCCCCACGTCGGACCTTGCCCCCGATGCGCAGTATTGGATCGCCGAGGCGTACGCGTCGGCCGGCAACGCGGTCGAGGCCGATTCGGTCTTCGCGCTGGTCGCCGAGAAGTACCCGAAGTCGGAGCGCGCGCCGGTGGCCATGTACAAGCGCGCGGTCGCACTCAAGGTGGCCGGGCAGACGCGCGCCGCGCGCACCCTGCTGCAGCAGGTGCTCGACAAGTATCCCAAGTCCGAAGCGGCGACGCTGGCCGCGGCCTTGCTGCGGGACCTGAAGTAGCGCGGGGGCGGGCGTGGCCGCGGCGGACCAGCGAGACGAGCAGTCGGAGATGCCGTTCCTCGATCACCTCGAGGAACTGCGGTGGCGTCTCATCTGGAGCGCGGCCGCCCTCCTCGTTGCCTTCGCCGTCTCGTTCACTGTCGTCTACCAGTTCGACGTCATCGAGATCCTGAAGTACCCGGCCGCCGATTTCCTGAAAGACGGCAAGCTGATCTACACGCACCCGGCCGATCCGTTCAACATCCTGATGCAGGTCTCCTTCGGCCTCGGACTCGTGCTCGCGAGCCCGGTCATCGGCTATCAGGTGTGGACCTTCCTGTCGCCGGCGCTGCACTCGCACGAGAAGCGGGTCATCATTCCGGTGCTCATCGGCGCGGTCGGGCTCTTCCTGATCGGCTGCACGCTGTCGGTGCTCTGGGTGCTCCCGATCACCCTCGAGATGCTTGGCGGAATCGCGTCCGGTTCGCTGCAGCAGATGATCTCCGCGTCCGAGTACTTCTCGTTCGCGGTCTCACTGACCCTCGCGTTCGGCGCCGTCTTTGAGCTGCCGATCCTGATCGTCGCCCTCACCGCGCTCGGCCTGGTGACGCCTGGCACGCTGACGAAGTTCCGCCGGCACGCCTTTGTCGGCATGCTGGTCCTCTCGGCGGTCATCACGCCGGGCGACATGCTCATTTCGACGGCGATGCTCTTCGTGCCGCTGTACGGGCTCTATGAGGCGAGCATCATCCTCTCGTGGCTCGTCTTCCGGGCCCGGCGAGCGAGGGAACGCCGCGTGGAGGAGGCGGAACGCGTCGCGGCCGCCTCGCGTCGCTGATGCGCGGCGCGCGTCGCGCGCGTCGCGCGCTCACCGCGCTGGTCGTGCTCGCCGCGGTGTTGGCGCCGGCCGTGGCGGCGCAAGTCCCCGGCGGCCAGCCC
>CAMTWA010000008.1:0-63751 GCA_947085385.1 uncultured Gemmatimonadota bacterium
CGTCATCCCCTCGCGCACGGCTTTGACGACCGACCGCCGCAAGTGCGTCAGCGTCGCCGTATCCAACGTCCGGGCATCGGTCGTGGTTGCCATGCCCGAAGTATAACATACTACGCACTATTTGTCGACCGGGTCAGTACCTTTCCCGGCCCCCGCGGAACCGTGGCGTGCGTGCGCGCTTGAGGTGCGCGGAACAATCATCGCGGGCTACTACTTCCCGCTTGGAGAGCTGAAGGCCCCGTTCTGGTCGTGGGTGATCAAGGCGGCCACCGCACTGCGTGATAGCGCGGCGCTTCTCGTCGGGGACTTCAACACCGGGAAGCACAAGATTGATGAGGAGTTCTCGACCTTCATCAGTCCAGAGTTCATAGATGCATTGGAAGCGGTCGGCTTCAGTGACACCTGGAGGTCTGCGCATAGCGATGCCCGCGAATACACCTGGTTCAGTGACTGCGACAACGGCTTCCGGCTTGACTACATCTGGGCTTCGCCGGCAGTACAGTCCGGCGTTCGCGCCGTCTGGCACGACCACTCTCCGCGTGAGATGGGAATGAGCGACCACTCGGCCCTTCTTGCCGACATTGACTTACCCGCATCCCTGTCATCCCCATCCACATGACGAAGCCTGTAACGAGCGTCGCGAAGAACATCTTTCAATTGGGCGAGCTTCAGATTGCGGAAGACCGGTTTTCCTCCGCGTGGGGATACGTGCTTGACCGAGAGTCTGGGCTTCGCGATGCCGTAGCGCAGCTTCTGCTGCGCGCGCATCCAGAACGAGACGCCACGGTCGTCGCTGTCCGGGACCACCCGTGATTCGACCGAGAGAACAAACCTGACTTTCAGCTAGTTTGCGCAGGCGCGGACCTGCTGCTCGAGCACAAACTCGACGCCGCGTTTGGGGAGGCGCAGCTCGAGCGCTACTTGGGACTTCTACGCGATGAGCGGAGCTTCCTCGCCTTCATTGCCACGTGCCCGGGCTACCGAATCGCTGACGCTGTGAAGAAGAGCGCGAAGTACCTGCGCCCTGCAGGGCGCGAGCATTTTGTGTGGGCTGATTTCTATCCCTTGGTGGCGCAGCAGCAGAGCGACCTCTGCAAGCAGTTCGCAGAGCATATGCTCCTACTGGGCATGGAGCCGTACGTGCTACGGGGCCCAGAAGACCTCTTCGACGCCTCGTCGCCGCCCGAACAGTGGTGCAACAACCTGAAGCAGGCCGCTGGCGCCGTCTTCTGCGGTCCGAAAGGGGCAGCCGTCCACAGAGACCCATCACGACTCGGTGTGTCCATTCGCGGCGCGTTTGCCAAAACGCCGCTGGTGTATGCCGTGGCCAGCCTGCAGGCTCCCACTGGCTGCCCCATTCGGGGCCCGCTGCTCTGGGTCCGAACCTACGCGAAGCTGGAGGAGGCCCCGCACCTGGAGGCTATTCCTACTGGCGCTCTACAAACGCCGTCTGGAATGGCAATCCACCAGTTCACTCCTCCTGCCCGAACTAGCCGGGCGACCGGTGGCAAGATCTGTCGCCACCACTACTGCATCGAACTGGGCGCCGTCCTGACTGACTCCCGTGATGGCACCATCCAGCGCCTCACCGAAGTCCTCGCCGTAGTCAGGGATGGTTGCGTCTGATCGGCAGAACCCACACGGCTGGCTGAGCAAATACGAATATCTCCGTGAACCCCGGGTTCCTGGTGGGGCTGGCCGAGATCGCCGAACGGGCACTCCCCCTGTGGATTGCGCCGTTGATGCGGTTAGGTTGCGCCCAATTGTGCGGCGCGTCATTCTTGGCGTAGCGGGCACCACCTCCGGAGAGTGAGCCGTGTCGACGAGCATCGAGTGGACCAACGAAGTCTGGAACCCGATGACGGGATGCACCAAGATCTCCGCCGGTTGCGATCGCTGCTATGCGCACACGGTGGCGCATCGTCGCACGCGCGACGTGTACCTGCGCCAACTGCCGGTGAAGGACACCGAGGCGAATCGGGCGGATCCGTTCGCACCGCGCTTTTGGGATGACCGCCTCGAATTCCCAATGCGCTGGAAGGAACCGCGGCGGATCTTCGTCAACTCGATGAGCGATGTCTTTCACGCCCAGTTCAGCGTCGAGCAGATCGGCGCGGTGTTCGCCGTAATGAACGCCTGCCCGCAGCACCAGTTCCAAGTGCTAACGAAACGCCCGGAGCGAGCGGTGCGCCTAGCGCACGAGTTCGCGTGGACCGAGAACATCTGGATGGGCGCGTCGATCGAGAACATGACCGTCGCGCGCCGCGCGGACGCCCTGCGCGAAATCCCCGCCGCCGTCCGGTTCATCTCGGCGGAACCCTTACTCGGCCCGCTCGACGATCTCAATGTCGAGGGGATTGACTGGATCATCGGGGGCGGCGAGAGCGGTGCCGGATACCGCCCGGTGGACATCGCCTGGGCGCGCGGACTGCGCGACCTTTGCGAGCGTCACGGCGTGTTCTTCTTCTGGAAACAGTGGGGGGGCTTCCGTCCCAAGGCGAAGGGGCGCATGCTCGACGCGCGGACTTGGGACGAATACCCAGTGGAGCTCGCGGCGGAGGGCTAGATCTGTGGCATCACACAGTACTCTCGTCGCGGCAGACGCCGAATCCACTTAAGCGCTTCCAACTCGAGTTTGAGCTCAGCCAGCTGAAACGGAAAGAGATCGGTATCGGCGACAAGCCACCACTGGACGTTGACTTCCTTCGGGTCCCGGGTCCATCGCACGGTCTGTCCGCCGAACTTCCTCTGCAGGTCGGCCAATAGCGTCGGCATCGAGAGGCGAAGATCGCGCTTCATCGCGTCCCGCATTTCTCCCGGGAATGCGGGGTCGTTCAGGCCCTCTGAGATCGCCTCTTTCATCGCGACATAGCCAGCCTTCGATTTCGAGACGTGCACCAAGCAGTATTTGTGTTCACCTGAGGCACCGCGCATCGGCAGGATTACCGCGTTGGCACCGCCGGCCCGTAGCAGGGCAGCGATGAACTTCACGAGAAGTATCTCGCGGGCCTCGTCGTTTGGTATGCCCTCGAGTTCTTCGATCCATGACTCATCACCAAGCGCGCGCGAGATGTTCCGGCGGGCGGCTGGCTCATTACGATCGAGAAAGAACTGGCGTCGTCCTTCCTTCGCCACGACATGCGCGATCACCGCGTCCTCGTCAGCGAACAGCGACGGTTGCGATCGAATACGCGCGATCTGCTCATTCAGGTCTGACTCTGCATGCAAGATACCGCGCAAGCGCAGGGCGCCCATGTCATGGAACAGGGCGAAGATCTCATTCTGCGGTCCAGACAGCATCGCCGGGTAGCAGCTCGCATCGAGGCCGCCGACACCAAAAGGATCGAGAAAGAAGAGGACGGGCTGCTGCCCGACTCGTGCTTCGATAGCTGGCATGTGATCCGCCACTTCCCCATGGAGGACCATCACACCATCTGGGGACGCGGCTCGGAATGGTTCAAGGTATTCGACGAGCTTCCTGAACCGCCGCCGTTTCTGCTCGATCGCGAAGACTGCCATGCCCTTACCGGCCTTTCCGCTGGCGGTCAGGCGTTCACGCACCTGAATGGCAGCTTTGCACGCGATCGTCGGCGAACCGGAGTTTCCTTCGCCATCGCGCCCTTCGCCAGCAAAGCAGTCGACGTAGAATACACTGTCACCGGCATCTCGCCGGCCGAGGAGCTTGAACGCCCAGCTCTTGAGGTACGCTTCGAGGATCCGATGCTTCAGGAGCGTGTGATCATCGAAGGCATCGAAATGGTCGTCGGACTTCGACATCAGGGCCGCCTGAGTCCAAGAGACCCACTGGCAAAGTAGAGCACGATTACGCCGATAACCCAGATCAGCACCGGCAACACGAACAGCCACCAGGCGAAGGCCCGCAGGCGCCGGTGCAGTCGTTGCTCGCGCGCATCAGCGATGTCAGTGAGTGCGTGTTCCGCCGGCGAGAGTACCCGCTCCCCGTGCCGGCGCACTGCGCGCTGCTCCCGCGCAAGGGCGTCGTCGGACGAAAAGAGGGAAAGATCGGACATGTCAGCCACCGTACTCCAGGCGCTCGAGCCAATGGGACTCCGCCACGATCGCGTATCCTAACTTGCAAAACTTGCACAACCCGAAGACCGCGGGTAAGCCGACGACCGACCCTCCTCGGCACTGGCTGGTCAGCGCCGAAGGCGGCCGTTGTCGCACCGCTGCGCGCTCACCCGTGCCCCCACGACGCCGTGAGAGTCCCGAGGACCACGCGCGGATGTTGAGCCGGCTTCGGTGCGAATGCAGGGCGCGCGTGGTCCTCGGGACGTGCGCGCGTGCTCTCGCGAGTTGGACCCCGTGGGAGTCTACACGGAGGCTATGAGAAGGCCCCCGACGCTCTGGCGCCGAGGGCCTCTCACTATCTCCTGACATTCCAATCACTTACCTGATTGCCCCTCCAGGGCTCGAACCTGGACTCTTCTGATCCAGAGTCAGACGTGTTGCCAGTTACACCAAGGGGCATCGCCCGGATGGCTCCGGGAAACTGAATTGTACCCCGTACAGAGGGCCGATTCAACCCCTGTTGCTCTCCCGACCGCGCCACGGTTCGCAACCTGCCGCCGCGGACTGCAGATTCGAGGACCTCTCGCCCGCCACAGACCAGCCGCCCCGTCCCTGGACTCCCTCCATGCGACTCGCCACGCTCCGTTCCGTCGCCTCGTGCGCCCTTTTCGCCGCTGCTCCCCTCGCCGCGCAGGCCCCCGACCGCTGTGCCGGCCACTGGGTCGGCGCCATCGAACTTCCCGGCGCCAAGCTCGCCTTCGAGATTGACCTCTCCCGGCAGGCCGACCGCTCGTGCACGGGCCGCATCGCCATCCCACAACAGGGGATGACCAACGGCACGCTGAAGGACGTCGCCGTCACTGCCGACTCGGTACGCTTCATCATCGCGGACGTCCCGGGCACTCCGACCTTCCGCGGCACCTTCAGCGCCGACGGCCGCTCCGCCAAGGGAGCCTTCGCACAGGGCGGCAGCATACTGGCGTTCACCATGGCGGCGGGCCCGTCCCCCGCCGAGGCCGCGCGCACCGCCCTCGCCGGCTTCGACGCCTTCATTGACTCGGCTCGCGTGGCATGGAAGGTCGTCGGCCTCTCGGTCGGCATCGTCGTCAATGGCGAAACCGTCTACCTCAAGGGGCACGGACAGCGTGACCTCGACAAGAACCTCCCTGCCACTCCGCAGACACTTTTCGCCGTCGGCTCCTCCTCCAAGGCCTTCACCACCTTCGCCATGGGCGCGCTGGTGGACCAGGGCCGCCTGCAGTGGGACGTGCCGGTGCGCACCTACCTGCCCTGGTTCCGCATGCACGACGACGCGGTTACGCTGCGCATCACGCCGCGCGATCTCGTCACCCACCGCAGCGGGCTCCCGCGTCACGACGCGCTCTGGTACAACAACACCACCATGTCGCGCGAGGAACTCGTGCGGCGCATCGCCTGGCTGCCGCTCAACAAGGACCTGCGCGAGACCTATCAGTACAACAACCTGATGTTCCTCACCGCCGGAGTGCTCGTCGGCTCCATCAACGGCACGTCCTGGGAAGACGGCCTGCGTCAGCTCGCGCTCGATCCGCTCGGCATGAAGCGCACCAACTTCTCGGTCAAGCAGTCGGCGGCAGACCCGGACCACAGCCTGGGCTACCGTGTGCGGCGCGATTCCATTCAGCGGGTGCCGTTCCGCGACATCTCGCTCGTCGGCCCCGCTGGGGCGATCAACTCGTCTGCCGAGGAGATGCTCAGGTGGGTGGGGCTGCATCTCGCCGGCGGCAAGATGGGAGACAAGCAGGTCATTCAGGCGGCGACGCTTCGCGACATGTACCGGCCGTATACGCCCGTCTCCGGCATGGGACAGGACGCCGAACTCGGGCCGCAGAGTTATGGGCTCGGGTGGATGATTGACACGTATCGCGGCCGCTACCGCGCCCAGCACGGCGGCAACATTGACGGTTTCTCCGCGTTGATGACGCTGCTCCCGCGCGACAACATCGGCATCGTCGTTCTCACCAACCAGAACGGCGCGGCAATCACCGAGATCATCGCGCGCCACGCGATGGACCGACTCTTCGGCGGCGTGCGGCGCGACTGGAACGCCGAGGCGCTTGCACGGTCGAAGACAGCGCAGCAGAGCGCGCTGCTCGGTGAGCAGAGGAAGGAGGAAGCGCGCGTGCCCAATGCGCCGCCTTCCCACCCGCTCGCGGCCTACGCCGGTGCGTACGCCGACTCGGGCTACGGTCCGATGACGTTCACCCTCGAGCGCGACACGCTGGTCGGCACGTACAACGGGATCCGCGCCAAGCTGCAGCCATGGCACTACGAGACGTTCAGCGGCCTTCGCAACCCCGATGACCCGACGTTCGAGAACCAGCAGTTCACCTTCCGCACCTCGGCCGCCGGACGCGTGAACGCCGTGCTCGTGACGATGGACGCCAACGTCCCGCCGGTCGTCTTTGTGCGACAGCCCGATGCACGGCTCAAGGACCCCGCCTATCTCGCGCGATTCGCCGGCCGTTATCAGGGGCCGGGCGTCGTCGTCGCGGTGTCGCTGCGCGGCAACGTCCTGCTCTGGACGCAGGGCGTCGGCACGCCGGTGGAACTTGAACCCGAGCAGGGCGCGCGCTTCGTGCTCAAGTCGAACCGGAACATCTCGGCCGAGTTCAGGATGGACGCGGCGGGAACGGTGACTGGCGTGCGCACCATGCAGCCTGGCGCTGTCAACGACTGGCCGCGCTTGCCGTAGCGTCACCGCCCCGCACCCGTCCCCACTAGCTTTCGCCCAGCACCTGTCCCGGGCCCCCATGCACGATCTCGAGACCTACTTCGAACCGTTCCGGCGCCAGACCATCGGCCACGACCAGACCTTCGCGTCGCCCTACGGCGAGCGTCGCGTCGTCTACGCCGACTGGACGGCGAGCGGCCGGCTCTATCGCCCCATCGAAGACCGCCTCCGCGATCGCTTCGGCCCCTTCGTCGGCAACACGCACAGCGAATCGTCCGTCACGGGCTCGGCCATGACCCTCGCCTACCACGAGGCGCACGACATCCTGCGGCACCACGTCAACGCGTCCCGGGACGACCTTATCCTCACCGTCGGCGCCGGCATGACCGCCGCCGTCAACAAGCTGCAGCGCATCCTCGGCCTCAAGGCGCCCGAAGGCCTGCGCCGCTTCATAGACCTCCCGGCGAGCGAACGCCCGGTCGTCTTCGTCACGCATCTCGAGCACCACTCCAATCACACCTCGTGGTACGAGACCATCGCCGACGTGGTCGTTGTGCCGCCCGACGCCGATGGCGTCGTTTCGCTCGATGCGCTCGAGGAGCAGTTGCACGTCTATCGCGACCGCCCGGTGAAGATCGGCGCCTTCAGCGCGTGCTCCAATGTCACCGGCATCTTCACCCCGTACCACGCCATGGCGCGCCTGATGCACCGCGCCGGCGGCGTTGCGCTGATGGACTTCGCCGCCTCGGCGCCGTACGTGCCCATGGACATGCACCCGGCGGACGATCCCGAAGGCTACCTCGACGCCGTGCTCTTCTCGCCGCACAAGTTCCTCGGCGGGCCTGGGTCAGCGGGCGTCATCGTCTTCAGCCGCGCGCTCTACAACAACACCGTGCCGGATGAAGCGGGCGGCGGCACCGTGGCGTGGACCAACCCGTGGGGGCAGTACGCCTTCCTCGACGACATCGAGGCGCGCGAGGACGCCGGCACGCCGGGCTTTCTGCAGGCCATCAAGAGCGCGCTCGCGGTACAGCTCAAGGACGAGATGACCGTGGAGGCGATGCAGGCGCGCGAGCATGCGATCGCCCCGTATGCCATGGACAAGCTCGCCGCGATCCCCGGTGTCCACGTGCTGGCGCAGGGCGTGCGCCATCGGCTTGCCATGCTTTCGTTCTGGGTGGAAGGCGTGCACTACAACCTGATGGTGCGCCTCCTCAACGACCGATTCGGCGTGCAGTCGCGCGGCGGTTGCTCGTGCGCCGGCACGTACGGCCACTACCTGCTGCACGTGGACCCGTCGCGCTCGAAATCAATCACCGATCGCATTGACCGCGGCGACCTCTCCGAGAAGCCCGGCTGGGTGCGGCTCAGCTTCCATCCGAGCACGACGATGGCCGACATTGATCACTCAATCCACGCCGTCGCCGAGTGCGTGGCGAACGTGACGGAGTGGCAGAAGGACTATGTGTACTCGACCACCACCAACGAGTACGCCCACAAGGACGGCGACACGGCGCTGAAGGCGCGCGTGCATGAGTGGTTCGCTCTGTAGCGTCTCTCCATCCTCGTTCCTGCACTCGTCCCCTCTCGCCTGGCCTCTACCCCCTCCCCGTTCCGCATGACCGATCTCCGCTATCCCCTCGGCAAGTTCGACATCTCCGCCGCCATCACCCCCGCGCAACGCACCGCCGCCATCGGGGACATCGCTCAACTGCCGGAGAAGCTGCGGTCGGCGGTGGCTGACCTGAGGGTCGCGCAACTCGACACGCCCTATCGCCCAGACGGCTGGACCGTGCGTCAGCTCGTGCATCACGTCGCCGACTCCCACATGAACGCCGTCACGCGCGTGCGGCTCGCCCTCACCGAGGACAATCCGACCATCAAGCCGTACGACGAGGCCAAGTGGGCCGAGCTCGCGGACTCCACGTCACTGGCCATCGAACCGTCGCTTCAGATGCTCGACGGCCTGCACGCGCGCTGGGTGGCGCTGCTCCGATCGCTCGGCGACGCCGACTTCGCCCGCACCGTCGTGCATCCGCAGCACGGCCGCATCATGTCCATTGACGTGCTCACCGCCCTGTACGCCTGGCACAGCCGGCATCATGTGCGGCACGTCACCGCGCTGCGCGAACGCGAGGGGTGGTAAACGCAAAAGGCCGCACCGTGAGGTGCGGCCTTCGTATGAAGTTGCCACGCGCGCCGTCATTGGAACTCTACGTCCTACCGAACGGCGGCGGGCACATCGATTGTCATCCGAGCGAGTGGAGCTGAGGGGGATCGAACCCCTGACCTCTGCAGTGCGATTGCAGCGCTCTCCCAGCTGAGCTACAGCCCCAAGACAAGCCAGGGCGACACTGGGTCAAACGCTGCCGGTCGCACCCGGGTCTGAAAGAAACCGGCCCCACCAGAGGCGGGGCCCCACAGACAACATGAATTGTAGTCCGAATCGGGGTAAAGTCAACCTCCGGATCGGTTGTGGTCCGCTAAGTTCATGTGGTCCAAGCGAGTGCATCGGTGGACGCGGTTGGCGCGTCGGCGCATCTTCCATTCGCATCATGACACGCCTTCTCCCCTCCGCCACCGAAATCCGCGACGCCGCCAGCCGTCTGCGCGGCGTCGCTGTCCGCACGCCGCTGCGCCGGTCCGAGCCGCTCTCCGCGCTCGTCGGCGGCGATGTCTTCCTGAAGCTCGAGTCAGAACAGCTTACCGGTTCGTTCAAGCTGCGCGGCGCGTTCAACGCGCTCTCGTTGCTCACCCCCGACGAACGCGCGTGCGGCGTCGTGGCGTCCAGCGCCGGCAATCACGGCCTCGGGGTGGCCGAGGCCGCGCAGCGGCTGGGGATCTCCGCGACGATCTTCGTGCCCTCCAACGCCCCCGCCGTGAAGAAGGACGGCATTGCGCAGCGCGGCGCGCGCGTGCTCGACGATGCGAGCGACTACGACGATGCGATGGTCCGGGCACGCGTGTTCGCCAAGGAGTCCGGCGCCACCTTTGTGCATCCCTGCCTCGGCATTCCTCTCCTCGCCGGCCAGGGGACGGTGGCCAGCGAGGTGCTCGAGGAGTGCCCCACGCTGCAGACGATGCTCGTCTGTGTTGGCGGCGGTGGCCTGCTGGGCGGCGTCGGCGCCTTCCTGCTCAGCGAGGCGCCGAACGTGCGCGTGGTCGGCGTGCAGAGCGAGCGCACCGACGCCATGGCGCGCGCCCTCGAGGCGGGGCATGTGGTGGAAATCGAGAACCTACCGACCCTCGCCGACGGCCTCGCGGGACAGGTTGACGACGACGCGCTCGCCATCGGGCAGGCGACGCTCGAGTCCATCATCACGGTCACGGAGGACGAGATCGCGAGCGCCATCGCCTGGCTGTGGCTCGCCGAGGGAATCCGGGCTGAGGGCTCGGGGGCGGTGTGCGTGGCGGCGCTGCGTGCGGGCCGATTGCGCCACCTGACTCCGCCGATCGTCGCGATCGTCAGCGGCGCGAACATAGACGAGACCCGCCTCCAAGGCATCCTCGCGGCAGCGGGCTAAGGCGGGCGCAACGGCAAGCCATGCACGGCGCCCAAGGGAGACGCTGACCGCTCCGGCCCAGCTTCCACTAACTTGAAGCGGCCGCCCTCTGCCATCTGCCTTCTGCCATCTGCCATCCCTCGCCCGTGAGCCTTTCTCTCCTTTTCCTCGGCACCTCCGCCTCGCGTCCCACCGTGGAACGCGGGGTGTCGTCGCTGGCGCTCGTGCGCGAGGGCGAGACGATGCTCATTGACTGCGGCGAGGGAACGCAGCGGCAGATGATGCGCTACGGCGTGTCGTTCAACTTCGGCGACTTGTTCTTCACGCACTTCCACGGCGATCACGTGATCGGCGCGCTGGGGTTGATGCGCACGCTGTCGCTGCAGGGACGCACCGAGCCGCTGCGCATCTGGGGCCCGCCCGGCCTCGCGCAGTTCATGAAGCGCGCCGACGCCTTTGGCGGCGAGCGGCTCACGTATCCGGTGGAAATCACCGAGCTGACGCCGGGCGAGCCGCTGAAACGCAAGGACTACGCCATCCTGCCGTACGCAGTGGACCATGGCGGCGGCGTGGCGTTGGGCTACGCGCTGGTGGAAGAGCTGCGACGCGGCCGCTTCAACCCCGACCTTGCGCGCGAACTCGGTGTGCCCGAAGGGCCGCTCTGGGGGAAGATCCACAAGGGCGAGGCGGTGACGCTCGATGACGGCCGCGTGATCGAGCCGGCCGCGCTGGTGGGGCCCACGCGTACGGGCCGGCGCGTCGTGATTACCGGCGACACACGGCCATGCGCGGCGACCATCGAGGTGTCGCAGGGCGCCGACCTGCTGGTGCATGAGAGCACATTTGGCGACGAGGAGGCGGAGCGCGCGCTCGAAACGGGGCACAGCACCGCGCGCGAGGCGGCGCAGGTGGCCGCTGGTGCGGGCGTGCGACGGCTTGTGCTCACGCACTTCTCGGCGCGCTATTCGCGCGACCCATCGGATCTCGATCGCGAAGCTCGCGAGGTCTTCCCGCACGTGACGATCGCGCGCGATGGAATGGAGATCGAGGTTCCCTTCGCCGACGAGCCCGACACGCTCTGACAGCGGGGTGCGCTCAGCCGAGCGACGCGAGCGTCTCGATGGGCAGGGGCTGACGGCTGCTGA
Organism: uncultured Gemmatimonadota bacterium; assembly: GCA_947085385.1. Lineage (GTDB taxonomy): Bacteria > Gemmatimonadota > Gemmatimonadetes > Gemmatimonadales > Gemmatimonadaceae > PNKL01. Next base: position 11,394 of record CAMTWA010000008.1, read on the forward strand.
AGCCGGCATCGCGCTCGTGCCAGTGCGTCACGGCGCTCTCGCCGAGCATCCAGCAGAGGTAGACGTCGCGGCCGTCGAGCGTCCCCGGAAAGTCCACGAGTCCCACGTCAAACCCACGCACCTCGACGCCAAGCTCGGCGAGTTCGCGCACGCAGCTGTCGACGTCGGCGGCCAGACGCTGCGTCTCACGCTGCCAGCGCTCGGCCTCCGCGTTCTCGAGCACGTTGTCGTGGCTCGTCAGCTCAACCTGGCGCACGGCCGCCTCCCAGAGACGGGCGTGACTCACCAGGTCAGCCACGATACGCCGCACGAGCGGCAGTGCGTGGTTGGCCTGCGCCGCCGTGTAGGGGAGCGTGACCTTCAGCGTGGGGGCCGGACGCGGTGTGCTCACGGCGCGAGCCGCCGATGCGACGCGGCCACGAGAGCCGGCCGGCTGTGCAGGCGCGGCGCCTGCACAATGCGCGACTGTTCGCCGTAGAGTGAAGCCTCGTCGAACGCGCGCTCCAGTGCCTGCCGACCGTCGCGGGTGAGCGCGGGCGCATCGAGCCAGAAGACCCGCCGCACGGGCCCTTGCACGACCCCCACCGGCCACTGACGCTCGCCATCGCGCAGCGAGAGCGTCGCCCGGTCGCCTCCGCCGGTGTCGCTGCGGGCCACCAGTTCGAACCGCTCGCGCGGCCAGCGGTACTGGGAGGGTGCGCCGAGCGGTAGTGTCTCGCGTACCTCGCGCCACCACGGCGGTTCGGCGACGCCCAGCGGTGGCAGCGGAATGGTCACGCCGCCGGCTTTCCCGCCCGAGCCGGGGACGATGAAGCGCACCTGCGGCACGCGGTCCTGCGACTCGATGCTGAAGCTGCTGGCGCTGAAGGCGAAGTACTCGATGGCGAAGCGGGCGGCGGTACCGCGCGAGCCGGCCGACGCGAGCAGCGAATCGCGCGCCGCATCCCACGCCGCCTCGGCTATCGGCACGATGCGGCCCTCCTCCCCCGCGCCAACCAGGTCGCGCACCGAACGTTCCTCTGCCGTGCGGAGGTCCACGACGCCGCCGTGCGCTGCATGCCGATTGGAAACACCGCGGATGTCGATGTCGGTGAGGTGCTCATACGACGCGTATGGCCCGTGCAGGTCGAGAACGCGCAGTTCCGCTACTGCCGATGTGCGGGGATTCGCGGCGCCCTCTTCGTCGGGCGCGAGCGGCCGCTCACCCGGATGATCACGCGCGAATCGCTCGGCCATGCCAGCCACCTCGCCATCGGAGAGCAGTTCCGTGGAGTCTCCGGTGATCAGGTCACGACGGTACAGCCGCTGTCCAAGGAAGGTCGCGTCGTAGTACGAGCGATCGTCGTCGGCGACGTAGAGCTCGTGAAACCGGCCGGCGTCGCGGGCCAGCACGAGCGGCGCGCCGCGCATGCGTATGCCGCGCGCATCCGACGTCACCCAAAAGGTCGAGTCGGCGTTGGCGATCAGGAACTCCGTGCGCGGCGCCGGACCCTGTGGCGTGCGCGCGCACGCGGCCGCGTACGCGGCGATGAGCAGTAGTGGGAGCCCGAAGCGTGAAGACACGCCGCAATATAGCAGGCCTTCGGGGGAGGCTCTTCCGGGGGTGGCTGTCAGGGGCGTCCTCAGGGGTCGCTTGGCGAAGATGATGCCGCTTAGCTTGCATGCCATGTCTCGCCTGCTCCTGATCGCACTGCTCGGCCTTGCAGAGTTTCTTGTGGCGCAGACACCGGCGCCGGGCGCGCAGGCAGCGCCGACGCGACTGCTGGAATCGCCCATCGTGCGCGGGCTTTATGTCAACCGATTCGCGGCGCAGAGCCAGAAGCGCATGGCCCAGCTCGTGGCGCTCGCCGACAGCACCGAGATCAACGCATTCGTCATTGACATCAAGGACGAGTTCGGGCTGAACTACGCGTCGGCCGATACCGTCGTGCAGCGCAACGCCGGGCGCGCAGGGACGATCCGCAACGTGCGCGCACTGCTCGACACGTTGAAGGCGCACCGGATCCTCTCCATCGCGCGCATAGTCGTTTTCAAGGACTCGGTGACGGCACGCGTGAACCCGCAGTGGACCATCCGTACGACTGACGGCAGCGTCTGGCGCGACAAGCAGGGTCTCGCGTGGGTGAACCCGTATCATCGGGCGTTGTGGGACTACAATGTCCGCATCGCCGCAGAAGTGGTGAAACTCGGGTTTAATGAGATCCAGTTTGACTACATACGTTTTCCTGAACCGTATAAATCATTGCCTGTACAGGTGTTCCCCGGCTCCAACGGACAGGGCAAGCCAGAGGCAATCGCCGAGTTCCTAACACTGGCAAAGAGAGTTATCAACAATCTCGGCGCACGCAGCACGGCTGACGTGTTCGGGCTTGTGACGTCCATCGCGGGGGTACTTGAAGTCGGCCAGCAGTGGGAGCTCCTCTCGCCGCGTGTGGACGTGATGCTACCGATGGTGTACCCGTTGCACTATCCGCGCGGCGCGTTCAACCTTCCGCAGCCGAATGCCGAGCCGTACAAGGTGGTCCTGGCGGCGGTCACTCGGGCTCGGGAACGCGACGAGAGGCTGGGCATCACCACGGCCGAACATGTGCGGCCCTGGCTGCAGGCCTTCTCGCTTGGGCACCCGCCGTACGGGGCGGCCGAGGTACGCGCGCAGAAACAGGCCGTCTACGACTCGGGATACGACGGATGGGTGTTGTGGCACCCAGGGTCGAAATACGAGCCCTTCGTGGCCGCGTTTGACCGGGAGACGGTGTCGCGCAAGAAGTCCCGTCGATGACGCGGCCGCCGCGGCGGCAGCAACATCACCCTACTTCAGAAGCCCCGCCACGCCCGCGACGAGTCGTCTGATCTCGTCTTCATCCGTGTAGCACGAACAGCCCGCGCGGATCATCCCGTCCGGTTGCAGGCCGAGCCGCTCTACCACCGTGGACGCGTAGTAGTCGCCGTGCGAGACGAAGAGCCCTTTCGTCGCTAGCTTGCGCGCCGCCTGTTCGGGGGTCAGGCCCCGGACGGTGAACGAAATAGTCGGCGTGCGCGGACGGCCGGGCGGCGGTCCGTGGCGCGTGACTCCCTTGATGGCCCCTAGGGCGTCCCACAGCCGGGCGAACAACTGACGCTCGCGCTCGTGCAGTGCCGTCATGGCACTTACCACGCGGGTGCGCAGGTCGTCGCTCCCATCTCCCAGCGCAGCGAGGAACCGCACGGCCGCGCCGGCGCCGACGATCCCCTCGTGATTCTGCGTCCCCGTTTCAAGCCGCTCGGGCACCGTGTCCGGCGCCGGCTGCAGCTTGGGCACGTCGAGCGCGGCGAGGCGATCGGCCTTGCCGTAGAGCACGCCGATGTGCGGCCCGTAGAACTTGTAGGCGGAGCAAGCCAAGAAGTCGCAGTCTATCGCCCGCACGTCCACGAGGCCGTGCGGTGTGAAGTGCACCGCGTCCACGAAACAGAGCGCGCCGGCCGTGTGCGCCAGCCGCACGGCCGCCGCCACGTCGGGCATCGTGCCCAGCGCGTTGGACCCCGCGGTGATGGCGAGCAATTTCGTACGCGGCGTGAATGCCTGTTCGAGCGCCGTCCAGTCGAGCTCGTACGTCTCAAGATTGATCGGCACCACGCGGATGGTGATGCCGCGCTCCCGCTCTATGGCGCGCCACGGCGCCTGATTGGCGTGGTGATCGAGTTCGGTGATGATCACCTCGTCACCCGGCCCCCAGGCGCGCCCGAGGGCGCGCGCCAAGTGGAAGGTGAGCGTCGTCATGTTGGCCCCGAACGCCACTTCGTTGGGCGCCGCGTTCAGGAGGGCGGCCAGCGACACGCGCGCGTCGGCAATGGCGGCGTCGGTCTCTTCGCTGGTGGGGTAGGCCCAGTGCGTGTTGGCGTTCTGGTGCAACAGATAGTGGGTCATCGCGTCCGCGACCGAGCGTGGCACCTGCGTGCCGCCCGGTCCGTCGAAATACGCCACGCGATGGCCGAGGTGCACGCGATTGAGCGCCGGAAATTGGGCGCGCGCCTCTTCGATTGGAAACATCATCGGCAACGTGGTCACTGGATCGTCCCTCCCGCCATCTGCTCGAAGTACTTCACCGCTTCCACATGATCGGCCTCCTCACCCAGCGCGCCGTGCGCCGCGCGGAAGAGTTCCGCCGTGAGCTGAATGAGCGGCGACGACACCTTTCCATCGCGCGCCACCTGCGCCGCGATCCCGACGTCCTTGTCGAGCAGCGCAAGCCGAAACGTCCGCGGAAACGCGCGCGTGAGCACGCGCTCGGGGAAGAGGTTCATGGACGTGTTGGAGCGGCCGCTTGACGCATTGATGACATCGAGCGCCACCGCCGGCTTCACGCCGGCGCGCGACAGCGCAAGCAGCCCTTCGGCGGCCGACCAGATGTGCACCGCCAGCAGGGCGTTGTTCACGGCTTTCAGTGCATCGCCGGTCCCCACGGCGCCGCAGTGGACGATCTTCTCGCCCATCGCCTTGAGCACCGGCGCGGCACGCTGGAGCAGCGCCGCGTCGCCGCCCACCATGATCGTCAGCTTGCCGTTCTCCGCGCCCACCACGCCACCTGACACCGGCGCGTCAACGAACCCGATGCCGCGTTCGGCGAGCCGCGCCGCGATGCGCTGCGAGGTGGCCGGATCGCCCGAGGTGCAGTCGATCAGCAGCGTGCCGCTCGCCATACCGGCAAGCAGGCCATCGGGGCCGTCGAGCAGGCCCTCGACTTCGCGCGACGTCGGCAGGCACGTGACAACGAACTCGACGCCGCGAGCCGCGTCGGCCGGCGTGGCCGCGGCTCGCGCTGGATGCGCTTCGGCAAAGGCGCCGGCCTTCGCTGCTGTGCGGTTCCAAACGGCGAGCGAGAAGCCCGGGATGGCGAGGTGGCGCGCCATCGGCGTACCGATGGCGCCGAGGCCGAGGAAAGCGATGCTCGTGGACATGGGGAACGAGGTGCGAGGGCGGACGCTTGGTGTGCAGGGACGTGTAAGGCGCGACGGACCGAGTGGGGGGACGACACCGCTCAGCGGCTCCGCGAGCCTCACCTGAATATCACCCGAATGCCAGGAAAACGAAAACGCCGCCGTGTAAGGCGACGTTTTCGTCCTCGGAGAAACGAGCGACCGACGGGGAAGGCCGGCCCCCCACCAGCGCCGACGGATCGCACCGCCGATCGCCCGTCACTGGGTTAGTACGCTCCAGCTCCGAAAAGGTTGCAGGTTCAGAGAAACAACAGAGAAACAACAGAGAGACAACAGAAAGACAACAGTACAGTCGCGAGGTGGGTGCCGATGCCAACTGTTCTTCCTCTGTTGGTACGAGTCGATGATCTGGGCGGTGCGCCATACGCTGTCGTCGTCCCTGCCGTCAATCACCACCGCCGTGGGCGTGCGCGTTGCCTCGGCGACGGTCGGTGTCGCCCGGCGGACGGAGGGGTCAGCGCGCGACGGCGTGGCCGAAGCGGTGCTGGCTGCAGCGTTGGCCGCGACGGCGATCTGCGCCGCAACGAGAAGCGCGTGGATCATCTTGGGAGAGCCTCAGGGGGTGATGCACCGCAGCCGTACGCGATTGGCAGGTCGAGGTTTCGACAACGGGAACAGGCAAAGGGTTGCAGGGGGGGCGGTGCGGCCGGTACCTTGCCGCCACGCCGGTTGCACTCCCGCGATCCCGAGCCCGGACGGGTCCCATGACGCCAAAGCGAAAGTCCGAGGGCCAAAGTCTCGCCGCGCTGCTCGCGCCAGACATCCTCGAATTGCTCGAGACGTCGCCCGCGGCTGTCGCGTCGGAAACCGAGGAACTGCATCCGGCCGATCTTGCCGACGTCGCCGAGGCGATGCCGCGCGCGTCGTTGCCGGCGTTCCTTGCGGCCCTGCCGCCCGAGCGCGCCGCCGACGTCCTCGAGTACCTCGACGAGGAGATTCGCACGGCCCTGCTCGAGGCGATGACCACCGAGCAGGCCGCGCCGCTCGTCGCACAGATGGACCCCGACGAGCGCGCCGACGTGCTCGACGACGTCGACGAGGAGACCGCCGACGATATTCTCGAGGCGATTCCAGAGGCCACCCGCCTCGAGATCGAACGCCTGCGTGAGTTCGAGGCCGACACGGCCGGTGGTCTCATGACCACCGAGGTGGTGTCGGTGCGGGAAACCGACACGGTGGAGGCCGCGCTCTCGCAGGTGCGCGCCATCGCCCGCGGCGGCCGCCGCGAGGCGATGAATACGATCTACACCGTCAACGCTGCTGGCGAGCTGAGCGGCGTGCTTTCGTTGCGCGAACTGCTGGCTGCCGCCGAGGGCGCGCGCATGCACGACGTCGCCTGGACCGACGTCCAGCGCGTGGTCAGCTCTGCCGACCGCGAAGAAGTGGCGCGGATGACCACGGAGTATGACCTGGTGGCCGTCCCCGTCGTTGATGAACGCGGGCGCCTGCTCGGCGCGGTCACCGTGGACGACGTCATTGACGCCATCCAGGAAGAGCAGACCGAGGACGTCCAGAAGCTGGGCGGCATGGAAGCCCTTGATGATCCGTACATGCAGACCGGATTCCTCGCCCTGCTCAAGAAGCGCGCCGGCTGGCTGTCGGTGCTCTTCATCGGCGAGATGTTCACCGCCAGCACCATGGGGTATTTCGAGTCGGAGCTCGAGCGTGCCACCGTGCTGATGCTCTTCGTGCCGTTGATCATCAGCTCCGGTGGCAACTCCGGATCGCAGGCGACCTCATTGATCATCCGTTCTCTCGCCCTTGGCGAGGCCAAGCTCACCGACTGGTGGCGCGTGATCATTCGCGAACTCTCATCGGGGCTTGCGCTCGGCGGAATTCTCGGCGCGCTTGGCGCCGCCCGCGTGCTCATATGGCAGTCATTGCATGGCAAGGGCGTGCATATCGGTGGCCTTGTCATCGGTTATGACTACGGACCAGCCTATCCGCTCATCGCTGCGACCATCGGCCTCACGTTGGTGGGCGTCGTCACGTTCGGCACGATTGTCGGCTCGATGCTGCCGTTCATCCTTCGCCGTCTCGGCTTCGACCCCGCCAGCGCCTCGGCACCGTTCGTGGCGACGCTTGTGGACGTCACGGGGCTCGTCATCTACTTCACCGTCGCGCTGTTCGTCCTTCGCGGCACCCTGCTGTAGCACGGTGACGCAGGCCGCCCCGCACGCGCCGACGTGGCGCGCTACCATGCTGGTGGCGTTCGCCGCGTGCGGGTTCGGCTCCATCAGCGTGCTCATGGTGATCGGCCAACGAAACGGCCTCACCCTGGCCAGCGCCATGTCGTGGCGCTACCTCCTCGCCACGCCGCTGCTGCTCATCATTGCCGGCCCGGGACTGCGCGCCCTGACGCGCCAGCGCGCCGCGACGCTGCTCATTGCCGGCGGCCTCGGCCAAGTGGCCATCAGCGGCATCTCGCTCTACTCGCTGCGCTGGCTCGACGTCGCCACCCTCGGGTTCCTCTTCTACACCTTTCCCGCGTGGGTGACGGCGATATCCGCCGTGCGCGGGCTCGAGCGGATAGATGCGCGAAAGTTGACGGCGCTGGCGCTCGCCCTGGGAGGGCTCGTGGTCATCGTTGGCGCGCCTAGCGCGGCGGCGCTCCCCGCTGCGGGAGTGGCGTGCGCCCTTGGAGCCGCGCTCATCTACGCGGTCTACATCCCGCTCCTGCACTGGATGCGCGGCCCGCTCACGGCGTCCGCGGCGGCGGCGCTCGTCATCGCTGGCGCGGCAATCGCCTACACCATCGGCGCCCTCTGGCGCGGCGAGTTCCACGTCGCCATGTCCGGCACGGCGTGGGCCATTGTCGGCACGCTCGCCGTGGGTTCGACGGTCCTCACCTTCATTACCTTTCTGAACGGCCTCGCCGTGCTGGGCCCCGTTCGCACCGCGATCATCTCGACCATCGAGCCGTTCTACACCGCCATTCTCGGCGCGCTTGTGCTCCACCAGCAGCTTGGCCCCGGAACCGCCATCGGCGGCGTGCTCGTAGCCGCCGCCGTCTTGCTGCTGCAACGCCAGCCTACGTCGCCATGACCGCGCCCGTATCACCTGTCTTCGACCGGAACGCACGCATCGGCGCGGGGTTCACGCTGCTCGCCGCCAGCGGCTTTGCCGCGGTGTCCATTCTCACCAGCGTCGCGATGCGTTGGGACGTGTCGCTGTCCACCGTGTTGACGTGGCGCTATGTCCTGTCGGCGGTGGTGCTGGTGGCGTGGGTCGGCGTGCGCGGGCAGGCGCGGCGCATGCCGGCGAACGAGATGTTGCTGTGGATTGGAGTGGGCGGGGGCGGCCAGGCGTTGATGGTCTATCTCGCGCTCTCGGCGCTTGCGTACATCAGTGCCGGAACGCTTGCGTTCCTTTTCTACACGTATCCCGTCTGGGTCACTCTCGTGCAGACCTTGCGCGGCGCCGAGCGCCTGGATGCGCGGCGCGCGTCGGCGCTCGCGCTGTCGTTCGCGGGAACGGCGGTCATGGTCGGTTCGCCGGCGATGGGCGACGCCGCCTGGCGCGGCGTGGCACTCGCGCTGAGCGCGGCCGTCCTGTATGGCCTGCTGATTCCCGCCATGCAGTGGATGCAGAAGGACTGGCCGGTCGTCGTCACGTCCGCCTGGTCGAAGATCGGCGCGGCCCTTTGCTTCCTGCTCCTATCCGCCGGTGACCAGACGTTTCGGGTGGTGATGCCGAGTGCGGCGTGGGCAGCGATAATTGCGCTCACGCTCTGGAGCACGGTCCTGCCGTCGCTCTTCTTCCTCATGGGGCTCATGCGGCTCGGTCCCGTGCGCACCGCGATCGTCTCCACCGTGGAGCCGTTCCTCACGGCGCTCCTAGGCGTGGTGGTGCTCAGCCAGCCGCTGACGCCGCGTACGCTGATTGGCGGCGCGGCCATCGTGGCCGCTGTCATCGTGCTGCAGGTCAAGCGGATGCGCGTCGCCTGACGAGTTCCTCGCGCACCAGCAGGGTGCCGCCAACCAGGGCGATGAGCGCGAACGAGAACCACTGGATGGCGTAGCTTCGGTGTGAGCCGTCGCTCAGCACGGGCTCGCTGAGGCGCACTGGACGCGCGGAACCGCGCGCGCTGTCGGACGTCTGCGCGATGTAGTACGGGAGGACGGGCTCGCCGACAAGGCGCGCCACCGCCGAGGAATCGAGTGCGCGCACGACGCGCGTGCCATCCGGCACGGGGACGGTCTCGCGCCCCGACCATGTTTCGGCGTAGCCGGTCACGGTGATCGTGTCACCCTCGTGTTCGCGCCACTTCGCGGCGTCAATGGTCATCGCGTCGGGCGCGTAAACCCAGCCGCGGTTCACCATCGCGATGGCGCCGTTGTCGAGGCGAAGGGGAGTGAGGACGTGCACCCCTGGCGAGCCCTGCGAGCTGCGAGTGGCGAGTGCCACTTGCGCCGTATAGTCGAAGCGGCCGCGCGCCGAGACCCGGCGGTAGTGGCCGGCGGCCGTATCCGGAGGGAGTAAAGTGACCTCGACCGGCGCCGCCGCCAGGCGTTCCTCCAGATGCGTGTTCCAGGCCTGTCGTTCAGCCAGGCGGCTCAACTGCCACACGCCAAGCCGGGCGCATATCAGGGCAAAGACCGTGGTCACGAGGATCGGGAGGAGGAGCGGACGGCGGGTAGGCATGGGTCTTGGCGTGGGTGCCCGAAGGTAATGGAGGGGAGGAAGGTGCGGAGTGTGATGTAGATCACGCACCCCCCGAAGGGGCGGCATACCTGAATAGGGCATGCCGAGGCACAGACGGTCCTGGCAAACCCGGAATGAGCGCGCCGGAATCGAGGCACGCCGCGCGCGGCCGGAATTGGCGTTTGCTCAGGCAGTCGGTCACGGCGGCCGGTGACCCACGTCACCGGCCGCCGGCGATCTATGCACTCGCGCCTCTGCTGGCACGTCCCTACCTTAGAGTCTCGGAGTTCTGACGATTCCGGATGCCCCCACTGGCGCCAGGGCATTTCCTCGTAGGTACAACGATGCGTACCGCTTCGCCAATCCGTCGTCTGGCCGTTGCCGCCGGCCTGCTCATCGCCGTCCTTGTCGCGTGCGGTCGCGAAATCACGGGCCCGGTCGCGGGCCCCGTCAACGCGTTTCGCCGCGCCGGCGTGTTGGCCTTCGAGCCGCGGTACGAGACGGCTATTCCCGCAAGCGCGCTGCACGCCGCACTCACGCAGGTGGCCTTCGAGCGGGTGCGCATCACGCTGCGCCGCGAGGACGGCAGCATCGCTTTCGACACCGTCGTCGTCTTCCCCGCCGGCGCCGATGAACTGACGCTGACACTCAGCGTCCCGCTCCCGGCCAGCGCGCCGGCCAGCGGGGTGCCGCTCAGCCTCAACCTCGGCTACGTCAACGCCGCCGGCGACACTGTCTTCAAGGGCGGCCCGATTCCGGTTACCGTCACGCCGACCGTAGCAGGCAGCGCGCCGCCAGCGCCGGTGCAGGTGCCGGTGCACTACACTGGGCCCGGGGCTAGCGCGACGGCAGTCGTGATCGCCCCGAAGACGGTCACGGGGACGCCGGGTCAGGGGGTGAGCTTCAGCGCGCAGGCCCTGAGTGCGATTGGCCAAGCCGTTCCCGGCACACCGGTCGTCTTCACGTCGTCAAACTCCTCCGTGGTGACCGTCAATGCCACCTCGGGAGCAGGTCAGTTGATCGGGCGCGGCACCGCAAAGGTGTACGCGCAACTCCTGACCGGACCCACCGACAGCGCTACGGTCACGGTCTCCCTGCCGGCCGCGCAGCTCGTGCTCACAAGCGGCAGCGGACAGACGGCCGCGGCGGGCGCGACGCTCGCGCAGCCGGTGGTCGCGAAGGTGCAGGCGACCGATGGTGTGGGTGTCGGCGGCGTGACGGTGGCCTTCGCCGCGAGCGGCGGCGGCACGGTGTCGCCGGCCTCGGCCATCTCAGCCGCCGACGGCACCGTGAGTGCGCAGTGGAAGCTGGGCCCGACGCCGGGTGCGCAGACGCTGACCATCACGAGTGCCGGCCTGACCGGCTCCCCGCTTACCGCGTCCGCCACCGCGCAAGCGGTCACGCCGACGCGACTCACGGTCATGTCGCAACCGGCGAACGGCACGGCTGGTGCCCCCCTGAGCGTGGTGTCGGTTGCGGCGCAGGACGCCAGCGGAAACACGGTGGCGAGCTTCACGGGCGACGTCTCGGTAGCCATCGGGACGAACCCCGGGGGTGCGACACTCACGGGCACAACGACGGTCAGGGCCGTCGCCGGCATCGCGACCTTCGGCGACCTCAGGCTCAACCGCCCGGGTACGGGTTACACCCTGGCGTTTGCCTCGGGTAGCCTCACCGGTGCCGCGTCGGCGGCGTTCAACATCGCCGCCGGCAGTGTTGCGCGGCTCGCGTTTGGGCCGATGCCAGCGTCCGTGGACGCCGGAATCGCCATTGCACCTCCCATCACCGTCACAGCGACGGACTCGACGGGCAATGCCGTCAGCGCATTCGCCGGCAGTGTAACCGTGGCGATCGGGACGAACCCTGGTGGTGGCGCGCTGACGGGGACGCTCACGCGCATCGCGGTCGCGGGAGTCGCCACCTTCGACAATCTTGTGCTCAACCGGAGTGGCAGCGGATACACGCTCGTTGCGTCGGCCACCGGACTTACCGCAGCAACCAGTGCCGGATTCGGCGTCACACCCGGCGTTCCGGTGGCCATTGCGGCCATCAGCGGCGCCAACCAGACGGCGGCGGCGGGCACCGCCCTGCAGCCCGTCGCCCTTCAGGTCCGTGACGCGTTCGGCAACGGCATCAGCGGAGTGACGCTGACGCTTGCCGTCACCAGTGGTGGTGGCTCGGTGACACCGTTGAGCGCCGTCACTGACGCGGCCGGCCAAGTCATTGCCAGTTGGACGCTGGGCGGTATCAGCGGCACGCAGACATTCACCGCTGCGGCCAGCGGCCTGTCAACGCTCACCGTCAGCGCCACAGCAACTGGCGGCAGTACAACTCAGTTGGCTGTGAGCACACCGCCGAATGGAACGCAGGTCGCCGGTCTCACGATGACGCCAGCCGTGGTGGTTCAGGCCAAGACCGCGCTCGGCGCCGTGCAGACCAGCTTCACTGGGGCCGTGGTGGCATCCATCGGCTCCGGTCCCGCTGGCGCGACGATCAGCGGCACGACGTCCGTGAACGCCGTCGCCGGCGTGGCCACGTTCGGCGCACTGCGCCTGCGAAAGGCCGGAACGTACACGCTGCAGTTCGCGGCTACCGGCTACGCCTCGGCGGTCACGACGAGTTTCATCGTGACGGCGGCGCCAGCACAGAACATCGTTGCCGACAGCGGCAATGCGCAGACAGGCTCGGCAGGCGCCGCGTTGCCGCAGAAGCTGGTCGTGCTCGTCACCGACTCCGCGGGCAATCCAATCAGCGGCACGTCGCTTGGCTGGACCGTTGCGTCTGGCGGCGGTTCGCTCGCCGGACAGACCGCCACGACCGACGCAACCGGTCGCGGGCGCGCCGTCTGGACGTTGGGCATCACGGCCGGCGCGCAGAGCGTCACTGCGACGAGCGCCGGGCTCGTCGGCTCGCCCGTAACGTTCACGGCCACGGCACAGGGCGCGATCGCGACGACCGTCGTCTCGCCGCAGTGCGACACGATCGTGTCGTTCAACGCAACGCGCAGCATCACAGCGCAGGCCAAGGATGGAGTCGGCGCGAACGTGAGCGGCACCTTCACGTGGGTCAGCCGCACGCCGTCCGTCGCCACGGTGAACTCCTCGGGCGTCGTCACATCGGTGGCGAACGGCTCCGCCTACATCGTTGCCACCGAGGCCGGCGGCACCAAGGATTCGGCGCTCATCGTGGTGCAGCAGCGCGTGGCGACCATCACGGTCACGCCGGGCATCCGCAGCATCTACAAGACACGCAACTACACCTTCGCGGCCAGCGCCGTGGACGGCATGGGCAATGTGATGCCCGCCGTGACGTTATTCACCTGGAGCACCGTCACGCCAAGCGTGGCGTCGGTGGACACCGCGGGCAAGGTGACGGCCGTTTCGCTCGGCTCGACGCAGGTACGCGCCACCGCTGGTGCGATCACCGGCGTGGCCACGGTCAGCGTTCTCACGCCGATCACGCGCATTATCGTCGGCCGCGATTCGTCAGGCGTGCCCGTCACCGACACGACGGCGCTGACGGCGCTCGGCATCGGGCGGTTCTTCCGTGCCGAGGCACGAGACACGCTCGACGCCGTGATGACCGGGGTAACGTTTGCCTGGTCCTCGACCAACGGGTCGGTAGCGCTGGTGGATTCCATCACCGCCACGCGCGCCCGCGCGCTCACCAATGCGAACGGCACGACCGCCATTCAGGCGACGGCTGAAGGCGTCACAGGCTCCGCCGCGCTAAGAGTACAGCAGGTGCTGGCCTCGATCGAGTTGACCCCGACGCTCGACACCATCGGTGTCACCGGCACCGTACAGATGACTGCTCGCGGGAAGGATGCGAACGCACGCTACATCTCGGGCGGCGCGTTCACATATGCGTCGAGCGTTCCCTCGGTGGCGACGGTCACCGGTGGCGGTGCGGTCACTGGCGTGGCGCTAGGCAGTACCAACATCACGGCGGCCAGTGGTGCCGTCACGTCCAACAACGCAGTGATCGTCGTGAGCACCACGGTGCCCGCGCGCATCTCGTTCGGGCGGGACACGCTGACGATCGGACGCGGGTCCAGCACCTCGATCCCGATCTTCCTGAGCAGGCCGAACGCGTCAATCGTGACCGTCAACCTCGCCGCGCGCGACACCAACGTCTATTTCTCGGTGGCGAGCGTCAGCATTCCCATTGGGGTCACGGCGGTCAACGTCACGCTGAACAGCCGCAATGCCGGCACGACGCTGATCTACGCAACCGACGGCGGCACCAGCGGCTTCAACGGCGATACCGCGGCGGTCGCGGTGCAAGCAAACATGCGCCTCGCCCAGACCGGCTGGTCCCTGAACGCCACCGATGAAGTGGCGTCGCAGGTGCTGCTCTCCGATCCGTCCCCGGTCGGCGGCACGTTCGTAACGTTCTCCTACGGCACGGCGGGCCGGGCACAGGTGTCGCCTGACCCGGCGTTCATTCCTGCAGGCCAGCTCGCCAGCAACATCGTCATCACGGCCCTCGGTACGACCAACGGTTCGACCACGATCACGCCGGTGGCGACGGGCGTGAACGGCACAGCGTCTACGCTGACCATCTACGCCCCGGTGCTGACCATCAGCGCCGGCGCCAGCGCGCGCCTGGGGGCCGGTCAATACGAGAACGGCTGGTACGTGTATACGCCGACCTATACGACCCTCGCCGTCCCACTCACGTACACGAGCACTGACACCAGCAAGGTGACCGTCTCCCCGGCCACCGGTGCGATTCCCGCCGGCTCGTACTACCAGTATTTCACCGTCAGCGGCAAGGCGGCCGGCACCGCGCGCGTGATCGTCAGCGCCAGCGGCTGGACGCCCGACACGCTGCTGATGACCATCACCACGCCACGCACGACGATCTCCGCCTCGACGCTGCTCAACACCACGTCGCCGATCACCACGGCGACGGTGTACACCACGGACTCGCTCGGCAGCTTGCACTACCGCACCAGCTCGCTGGCGCTGACCATCAGCTCCAGCGATACCAGCGTCATCAGGATCATCGACAAGAACCCGACGGTCCCGGCCGGGCAGTATTACGCGAGCGGCATCCGTTACCAGCCCGGCGGCGTGGGCGGCACCGCGTACATCAAGGTCGTCGCCGGCGGGCATGTGCCGGACTCGGTGCTTGTCACGGTGGTCGGGCCGAAACTCGAGTTCAGTTGGAACTCGAACCAGCTCGGCAAGGGACAGTACGACCAGAACCTGTATCTCTACACGCCGAACAATGTCGTCACGCCGCTTACCGTCACGCTCACCAACTCGAACGTCGCCAAGGCCACGATTCCCGCGTCGGTGACCGTTCCGGCGGGAACGAATTACGTCTACTTCAACGTCGCCGGGCTCGATACCGGCGTGGTGACCGTCATCGCGACTGCGCTGGGATACCGGCCCGACACGGCGACGTACCGGATCTCGAGCCCGCGGGTGACGATGAGCGGCGGCGGCACGCTCAACAACTTCAGGTCACCGGCCGGGTTCACCTTGTATTCGACCGATTCCGTGGGGAATGCGCACTATCGCTCGGCGCCGCTCGCGGTGTCATTGCGCTCGACGAACACGGCGGTGATCACGGTTGATTCCGCAACGGCCACGATCGCGGCCAACCTCTACTACCACAACAGCGCGCGCGTCAGCGTCATCGGCGTGGGCACCGCGTACCTCGTCGCGGAAGCGCCGGGACACCGCCCCGATTCGGTGCTCTACACGGTGCAGACGCCGAAACTGAACTTCAGCTTCTACAGCGCGTTGATCGGTCGGCGCCAGTACTTCACCGCGACGGACTTCTACGTGTACACGCCGGATTCGCGCGCCAGCAGCGTGCCTGTCACGATCACCCAGACGCGACCAAGCGCGGACTCGCTCACGAGCACTGCGCTGATCATCCCGGCATCGCTCTACTACGCGTACTTCGGCGCATTCGGGCTCACGTCCGGCCTCGACACGCTCATCGCCTCGGCGCCGGGCTACCTGCCGGACACCGCGTTCATTCGTGTCGGACCGCAACGCCTGACTGTCAGCGGCCTGCCTGGCACGGCGCTCACGACGAGCCCGCCGAGCAGCGTCGTTCTGTACGCCACCGACAGCGTCGGCAATGCCCATTACGTCATGGACACCGTGGTCGTGCTGGTCACGTCGAGTGACACCACGGTCATCAAGCCGACGCTGCGGTACGTGCGAATCCCCAAGGGACAGTATTACATCAGCGCCGGCTATTCGTACTTCGGGCCGGGCACCGCCAGCCTCACGTTCACCGACTCCGCCGGCACCGGTTACGGCTCGGTGACCACGAACAGCGTCACTGTCACCGGTCCGTCGCTGATCTTCAGCAACACCAACGCGATGTACGGCATGCGGCAGCGCGGCTGGTCCACCGACTATTACGTCTATACGCAGAACAACGTCGCGTCTGCGGTGACGGTGAACCTGCTCAGCACCGACACCCGCGTCGCCACGGTTCCCGCGTCCGTGACCATCCCCGCGGGCTCATACTACGCCTACTTCACCATCACGGCGCAGGACACCGTCGGCACCATCCAGGTGCAGGCCACGGCCACCGGCTTCGGTCCGCCCACGCCGATCAACGTGCAGGTCACCCAGCCCAAGTTCGTCCTGAGCGTGAACACGAGCGTGCGCACCACGCAGGGACCGCAGACGATCACCGTGTACGCCGCGGATGCCAGCGGCAGCATGCACTACACGACCGAACCAGTGATCGTCACGCTCGCGACCTCCAGTGGTGCCGTGGCGAGCATTGACTCCGCGACCGTCACCATTCCGGCTGGCGCCTACTACACGCAGGCCGCCAGGTGGAATCCGGTCGTTGCGGGGACCGCGCAACTCTCGGCGACGGATGTCCGCGCCGCGATCTACAAGTACAACACCGGCACCGCCAATGTGTCGGTGGCGACGCCGACGCTCAGCTTCAGCTGGAACTCGGTGGCGCTGGGGCTTGGCCAGTATATCGACAGTAACTACGACGGCAGCTACTACGTCACCACGCCAGATTACCAGGCGGCGCCGCTCCCGGTCACGCTGTCGCACGTTGGCGTGGCACGTGCGACGACGCTCGCCAGCGTGACCATTCCGGCGTCGAGTTACTATCAGTACATTCGGCTCACCGGCGCGGCACTGGGCACCGACTCGCTCGTGGCGACGGCATCGTCGCCCTTCCACAACGCCGACACGGCATACACCGTGGTAGGGTTGGGACGCCTGGACGGAATCGTGGGGTGGCCCTCCGCATCAATGCAAGTCGGGGACTCCGTCGCGGTCACGCTGCGCACGCTTGACCCCAATGCCTCGATCGTCCGGCGTGTCGCTGCAGCCACCACGTTCACGCTCGCGCCAAACGCGAACATCCAGTTCCGTTCGGGCGGCGTCGGGAGCACGACGATTACCAGCGTCGTCGTACCGGCCGACGGTTCGCAGGTCACGTTCTATATCAAGGCACTGGTGTCGGGTAGTGGAAGCGCGACGATCTCCAATGCGAACTACCAGACCTATACCAATACCGTGACGGTGATCCCATGACGAGTCCCCTCATCCCGCCTCGCGCCATCGCGATGCTCGCCGCGGTAGTCGCCCTGGGGCTGGTGCCACCAGGCGCGCTCGGCGCGCAGGGCGTTCCGTCCGCTGCTCGCGCGCCACGCGACACTCAGCCGGCGCTGCGTGCGCCCATCGCACCTAGTCGTCCGCCGTCGGCCGTGGCCCCGCGTGCGGCGGTCGGGGCGGCTCAAGCTCCGGTCGTTGCGGAATCGGCGCCGCGGCCAATGAGGAGCCCCAGTTCGCCTGTCGATTCCGTACGGCCAGCGCCGGCCCCGCGTAACGTCCTCGATCCTCTCAGGGCCCCCGCTGAACAGCTGCCGCCCCCGGCACCGGCCGCGAGACGTCCCGCCATCGTCGAGCAACGTGCGTCCGCAACGACGGACAGCCCGCCAGCCGGCGCGACCGCCCGGTGCAAGGACGGCACGTACCTGACTAGCCCGGCGACTGAAGAGAGTTGCAGGGAGTTTGGCGGCCTCGTCGTGCTGTTCACGCCGCGTCCCGCTCCGCCGACGCCCCCGAAGCGTCCCTGAGGCTGTGCTGCACGCAACACGGTAGGCGGCGGGCTGTGACCCGGGTCACAGCCCGCCTGAGCTTCAGGTACTCGCGCTCTTCTCCAAGCACCCATACGTTAGATCCTTCCGCTCTAGACGCCTCCCCGGGTGCCCACGACGGCGCCCGTGCATCTCACATTAGTGGGTGCCACGATGCGTGACGTCTCTCTTGCTCGTCGCCTCGCCGTTGCCGCGGGTCTCTTCATCGCGGTGCTCGTCGCGTGCGGTCGGGAGATCATCGGCCCGGCGACCGTTCCCGCCAGCCCATTCCAGCGAACTGCCGCCTTCGCGTTCGAACCGAAGTACGAGACGGCGATTCCCGCCAGCGCGCTGCGCGCCGCACTCACGCAGGTGGCCTTCGAGCGGGTGCGCATCACGCTGCGCCGCGAGGACGGCAGCATCGCTTTCGACACCGTCGTCGTCTTCCCCGCCGGCGCCGATGAACTGACGCTGACACTCAGCGTCCCTCTCCCGGCCAGCGCGCCGGCGTCGGGCGTGCCGCTGAACCTCCACCTCGGCTACGTCAACGCCGCCGGCGACACCGTCTTCAGGGGCGGGCCTGTTCGGGTGATGGTCGTGCCCGCCGTGTCGGGCGGCACCACGCCGTCGCCGACAACTCCGGTGCAGATCCCCGTGCAGTACACCGGCACCGGCGCGAGCGCCGCGACCGTGGCGATCGCCCCGAAGTCCTTCAGTGGCCTCGCCGGGCAGTCCACAACCTTCACGGCGCAAGCATTCAGCGCGGGCGGCCAGGCCATTCCCGGAACGCCGGTCGTGTTTACTTCGTCAAATACCGCGGTAGTGACGGTTGACCAGACGTCCGGCGCGGCCACGCTCATCGGGCGCGGCACCGCCAAGGTCTATGCGTTGCTGCTCACCGGCCCTTCGGACAGCGCAACGGTTGCCGTCACGCTGCCGGCCGCCAGGTTGGAAGCCGGAACCGGTGGCAACCAGACAGGCCCCGCCGGCTCTACACTTCCGACGCCAGTGGTCGCCCGCGTGCTCGCTTCCGATGGCGTGGGCGTCGGCGGCACGACGGTGACGTTTGCGGCCAGCGGCGGCGGCACGGTGACGCCGGCTAGCGCGGTCTCCGATGCCACGGGCACGGTGAACACGCAGTGGAAGCTCGGCACCACCGCGGGCGCCCAGACGCTGACGATCACGAGCGCCGGACTGACCGGCTCGCCGATAACCGTTAGCGCAAACGCGCTACCCGTGATTCCGACGAAGCTGACCATCCTCACCGGGCCGGTGTCAGGCAGGGCCGCCGCTGCATTGCCGGCCATCACGGTCGCGGCGCAGGACGCGGGCGGCAATACCGTCACCACCTTCACGGGTGACGTGACCGTCGCGATCGGATCGAACCCTGGCAGCGCGACGCTCTCCGGTACTGCGACGGCGAAGGCGGTGGCCGGGATTGCGACCTTCAGCGACCTCAAGCTCAATCGTCCGGGCACGGCATACACGTTCGTCTTCTCGAGCGCTTCGCTCGCCGCGGCCTCGAGTGCGCCGTTCAACATCACCGCCGGTGACGCCACGCAACTCGTCTTCGGCGCCATGCCGTCGGCCGTCGATGCCGGCATCACCATCGCGCCGCCCGTCACGGTCTCGGCGCAGGATGCCGCAGGCAATGCCGTCGCGTCCTTCACCGGACCGGTCACGATCGCGATTGGATCGAACCCCGGCGGCTCCGTCCGCGGCGGCACGGCCACGCGCAACGCCGTCGCCGGCGTCGCGACCTTCAGCGACCTGACGCTCAACCGGAGCGGTACGCCGTACACGTTCACGGCGAGCGCGCCGGGGCTGACCGACGCCACGAGCGCGGCCTTCACCGTCTCCCCTGGCCCGCCCTCGGCGCTGATCGTCGTCAGCGGCGGCGGCCAGTCGGCAGCGGCCGGAACCGCGCTGAGTCCGGTCACCGTGCGCCTGCAAGATGCGCTCGGCAACGGCATCGGCGGCCTCTCGATCGCGTTTGCCGTGACCGGCGGGGGCGGATCGCTCTCGGGTTCCACCGCCATCACCGACGCCGACGGCAAGGCGAGCGTTATCTGGACGATCGGGGCCGGTCCGCAAACCATGACTGCGACGTACGCCGGAGCGTCGCCGGTCACCGTGACCGCCACCGCAACCCCGGGCCAGGCGAAGAAGCTGGCCATCACGTCGGCACCCGGCACCACACAGACGGCTGGCGTGGCGATCACGCCAACTGTTGTCGTGCAGGGACAGGATTCGTTGGGCGTACTGCAGATTGCGTTCGCGGGAACCGTCACGGCGAGCGTTGCGTCCGGACCAAGTGGCGCAACGATCGGCGGCACGGCCAGTGTGACTGCGATGGCCGGCGTCGCGTCGTTCAGCGCGCTGCGTCTCACCAAGGCCGGCACGTACACACTCACCTTCGCCTCGTCGGGTGTCACGTCGGCCACGACGGCGAGCTTTACGGTCATTGCCGCACCGGCCAAGAACATCGCCGTCGACAGCGGCAACGCGCAGAGCGGTGCGGCGGGGACCGCGCTGCCAGCGAAGCTGGTTGTAGTGGTCACTGACTCTGTCGGCAACCGGATTCCGGGCGCGCCGCTGACGTGGAATGTCACGGCGGGCGGCGGCTCGCTTGCAGGCGCGTCGGCCACCACCGACACCAGCGGCCGCGGCCGCGCTACGTGGACGCTCGGAAGCACCGCCGGCACGAATGCCGTGCAGGTCACGAGTTCCGGTCTCACCGGCTCGCCCGTCACGTTCACTGCGACTGCCACCAGCGCGTCCCTGCTGGTGTTCGTCTCCAACAGCAACAGCGACAACATCTCGCACTTCAACGGTCAGTACGCAAACAGCGTCAACTGCACGACGATTGGCGGTTCGTGCAGCGAGCCCCGCAATCCAGCCGTGAGCTTCAATGGCATGCTCGTGGCGGTGCCGTTCCGCTTCGGGAACCGCGTGGCGTTCTTCGACCCGGTCACGTCCAACTTCGTGAGCGCCGTGACGGACACGTCGTTCCACGAGCCGTACGCCGTGGCGTTCTCGGGTGACGGAAGCGAACTCTGGGTTTCGAACAAGAACAGCAGCACCGTCTCCATCGTCAACGTCGCCAGCGGACTGGTGGTCGCCGTCGTTCGCCCACCACTCTTGAACTCGCCGGAGGGCATCGCGATCGCCGCCGGAAAGGCCTTCGTGGCCAGCCGCGGAAACGGCAGGGTCATCATCGTTGACGTCGCGACGCGCGTGGTGCTCAACAGCGTCGTCGTGGGCGGCAATCCCCGTGACGCGGTCGGGACGCCGGACGGGCAGTGGGTGTACGTAACCAAGGACGCGGGCAGCGTGGCCAAGGTCAAGGTATCGGACGGCACGGTTACGCAGCTCACCATTACCGGGTCTTCACGCAACATCACCATCTCGCCGGACGGCCTGAAGGTCTACGTTGCCACGCAGAACAGCGCGGTCGCCGTCATAGTCGTGGCGTCTGACGCCGTGAGTCAGATCACCTTCACTGGCGCTTCGAACACCTACGGGGTAGCGATCCTGAAGGACGGCAGCATGGGATTCGCGACCGACTCGAACCTGGGAAAGGTCTTCGCCTTCAACCCTGCTACCGGGGTCGAGGTGACGGGCTCGCCCTTCCCGTTCTCCGTGGGATCCGGCCCGCGCGGAGTCGTCGCGTACTGACCACGACTCGTGGCTAAAGCTGGACGGGGGAGCACTCAGAACAACCTGAGCTGCTCCCCCAGTTGTGCGGGCTCCACCACCTTCTGCCCGAACGCGCGTTGCAGTTCCCGCACGTTCTCCGGCGCATGCCCGCTGAAATGGTTGTTCACGTACCCGTAGACCGTCTTGACCTTGCCGGCAATCACCGCAATGGCTTTGTGCCACGCATCGAGTTCCTTCGTGCGGTCGTGCTGCACCCGCGAGTAGTCCACGACCTCGCGGTCGGGGCCCATCCACCGCAGGTACGCGAAATCCGACGTGGGCCGGTCGGCCAGCTTGAGCATCACCGACCGCGGAATGAACCGCGCATCGGCCAGCGTGAGCGCCACGTGATGCTCGGCGAGCAGCGCCACGATGCCGTCGTTGATCCATCCGCGCTGACGGAACTCCACCGCCACCTGCACATCGCGCGGAAGCAACGGCAGGAAGCCGGCGAGCGCCGGCAGCTCCGACGGCGCGAAGTCAGGACCGAGCTGCACGAGCACCGGGCCCAGCTTGGGGCCCAGCTCGCGCGCCACGTCGAAGAAACGCTGCACCTGCGACTCGCTGTGCCGCAGCCGCTTCTCGTGCGTGATCTCCTGCGGCAGCTTGAGCGCGAAGGTGAAGCCATCGGGGACGCGCGATGCCCACCCGCGTACGGTCTGCGCCGCCGGCGTCGCGTAGAACGTGCTGTCCACTTCCACCGTGGTGAACGCGCGCGCGTACACCGTGAGGAAATCGGCCGGTCGCGTGCGCGGTGGATAGAACGGCCCCACCCAGGCGGCGTAGTTCCACCCCTGGCAGCCGAGGCGGATCTCGGTGGTCATCGGATCCGTCCGTGCAATGCACTGCTCGGCGCACGCCGCGTGCGCACAACACACGCCCCGGCGCGGTGACGGCGCGTCATTGGTCGCCTGCCTCCGCCACCGCGGCCACCTGCGCCGCCACACGATCAACGAACGTCGCGTCGTTCCAGTACCCCGTATGCGACGCCGGATTCCAGTTCGAGAGCAGCGTCCCCACCTTGAGCGGCACGTCCGCGCTCACGGTGTCGGCGTACGCCGGACTGATCTCGCGCAGCGGGTAGCCCAGCACGTCGTCGCGGTCGAAGTAGTTCATCCACCGCGCCGCCGCGCGCACGGGCTCACTCAACGCGTTGCCGGGCGGCGGAAAGGCGATGGGCTTCACCTGATCGAGCCCCAGGGTGAAGAGCGGAATGTTGGAGCCGAACGTGATGAGGCCCGCGAGCGTCTCGCAGCGCGTGAGTGGATCTCGCCCGGGACCGCGGCGGCGCTGCTCATCCCAGACATGGTCCGAGAAGATCACGCTCCCCAATGAATGCGCGGCGACCACCAGCGGCGTGGTGGAGCCCGCGCGTTCGGAGAGATCGGCCAGCCGTTCGTGCACCCGCTGATGGATTGCCTGATAGTGATCGTACTGCCCGGGGTTCGGGCGGCGGTACGCCACCGCGTCGGCGAGCACCCCCATCACGAACCTGCGGAGCCAGCCCCAGTCGAGGCGGTGCGCCTGCGTCATGCGGCGCCACAGGTCGTCTTCGTCCACCTGGAACAGGTCGCCCCACCAGATGGACGCCACCTCGAGCGCGGCAGGCGGCACGCCGTGCGCGGCCACGCGCGCCCGCACGTCCCGCAGGAACGCGTCGGCGAACGTGGCGTCCTGGGCGCCCATGCCGTGAATGACGGCGAACGCTACTTGAGCTGGCATCTGACTGCGGAACACGGGCACGGTGTGGGAACGGGCACGGGCACAGGTAGTGCGGACAATGTGGAATTGATGCATCGTTGGGTCGTTCGCCAGTCCAACGTTTCTTCCTCGTGCCCGTGCGAGTCACCGCGCCCGTGCGCGTGCAGCTCACTATGCCTTTACTCCCACTGTGCCCGTGCCCGTTCCCAAGCTGTTGACGCCCAGGTTCTTCCGAACCCCCGAATCGCTGCGCGCCTGGTTCGCGCGGCATGGTGCCACGCGCACCGAACTCTGGATCGGCTACTACAAGAAAGCCTCCGGCAAGGGCGGCGTGGTCTACAGGCAGGCGCTTGACGAGGCGCTGTGCGTCGGCTGGATTGACGGCATGGTGCGATCCGTTGACGACGTCTGCTACGTGCAGCGCTGGACGCCGCGGAAGGCGACGTCGAACTGGAGCAACGTCAATGTGAAGCGCGTGGGCGAACTGATCACCGCTGGGCGCATGACGCCCGCCGGAATCGCCGCCTTCGCGCGCCGCAAGCCCGAGCGCACGGGCGTCTACTCATTCGAGAACGATCCGCAGGAGTTCTCCCCGGAGTTCGCCAAGCGCTTCAAGGCGAACAAGCGCGCGTGGGCGTTCTGGAGCGAGCAGCCCCCGGGCTATCGGCGAACGGTCATCGCCTACGTCATGACCGCCAAGCAGCTCGCCACGCGCGAGCGCCGATTGGTACACGTCATCACACACTCGGCGCGCCACGAGCGCATCCCGCAGTTCGGCCCCACGCCCAAACGACCAGTCAACAGGAAGAGACCATGACCGTTGCCTCCGCGTTCGCGCGCATCGCCCTCGCCGTAGTTTGCGCGCTCGCTCTGGCCGCCACGCCCGCGCTGGCGCAGCCGCGTGGCACACTCTACATCGTCGGTGGCGGTCCACAGCCGCCGGCCCTCGTGCAGGAGTTCGTCACCCTCGCCGGTGGCCCCGGCCGGGCGAAGATCATCGTCCTCGCCATGGCGAGCGCCGGCGGCCTCGCCAGCGGCGAGGCCAAAGCCGCCGAGTTGCGCGCGCTTGGCGCCGATGCCCGCAACGTCTGGGTCACGCGCGAGCAGGCCGGCACCGACTCAGTGGCGCGCCTGCTCGACGGCGCCACCGGTATCTGGTTCGGCGGCGGCGACCAGGGACGGCTTGCTGGCGTGCTGCGCGGCACCGCGACAGAGCACGCCATTCATCGGCGGTTTGCCGCTGGTGCCGTGGTGGGCGGCACTTCGGCGGGGGCCGCGGTGATGTCCGCCGTGATGATCACCGGCAACGAACGCCAGCCCGGTGGCGCGCGCCGCGACACGACCACGGCGTTCATGACCATCGCGCGGGACAATGTCGTCACCGATTCCGGGTTCGCGTTCATGGACGGCGCCATCGTTGACCAGCACTTCCTGCGCCGCAAGCGGCACAACCGGCTCATCAGCCTCACTCTCGAGCGCGCGCCACACCTGGGCGTCGGCATTGACGAATCAACGGCACTCATCGTCGCGCCCGACGGCCGATGGCGCGTGAGCGGCGCGAGCGTCGTGGTGGTGTACGACGCGCGGCTATCAGCGATCACCGCCGCTGGCGCGCCTGCGCTCGGCGTGACGGGAATGCGAATGCACGTGCTCCCGGCCGGCGGAACGTTCGACCCAGCCACCGGAGAGGCGCGGCTGCCTCGGTAGGCATTCGCAGCACAGCCGTGTAACAGGCTAACTATATGATATACCCTAAGTTACAACGCTATTGACTTCCTGCTTTCAAAGTGATATCATTTTGCCATCACCCTCCACGAGTGATCACACCATGTATCGCGAAAAACAGACCTCCGCGTCCAATGGCTACGTCTGGCTCTTCCTCCTCCTGACGATTGCCATCCTCTCTTTCCTCTCGATCATCCGCAACGCCCCGCAGGAGCGCGTCGGAATGGTCATCCTCGGCGTCCTCGTGCTCATCGTCGCGCTCTTCTGCCTCGGCGGGCTCTTCATCGTGAACCCCAACGATGCCAAGGCGCTCATCCTCTTCGGCAAGTACAAGGGAACGGTCAAGCAAGATGGTTTCTTCTGGGCCAACCCCTTCCTCGTGAAGCGCCGCATCAGCCTTCGCGTCCGGAACTTCGAGACGGCCAAGCTGAAGGTGAACGACAACCACTCCAACCCCATCGAGATCGGCGCGGTGGTGGTGTGGCGGGTCGTCGAGACCGCCGAGGCGCTCTTTGAAGTGGACAACTACGAGAAGTACGTGACCGTGCAGACGGAGTCGGCGCTGCGCGCCACGGCCACCCAGTTCCCGTACGACGCACACGTCGCGGGTCAGGAGTCGCTGTCCACGCATGCCGCCGAGGTGAGCAAGCACCTGCAGGCTGCCATCCAGGAGCGGTTGAACCGGGCGGGTGTGGAAGTCGTCGAGGCGCGCATCTCGCACCTCGCGTATTCGCCGGAGATCGCGTCGGCCATGCTGCAACGCCAGCAGGCCAGTGCCATCATCGCCGCCCGCTTCAAGATCGTCGAGGGTGCGGTGGGCATGGTGGAAAACGCGCTCGAACTGCTCGCCAAGAAGAACATCGTGCATCTTGATGATGAACGAAAGGCCACGATGGTCAGCAACCTGCTGGTCGTGCTCTGCTCCGAACGCTCCACGCAGCCGGTGGTGAATGCCGGCAGTCTGTACACCTGAACGACTGATGCCCCGCAAACCCTTCCTGCTCCGCATTGACGACCAGCTGCTGGCCTCCATCCAGCGCTGGGCGAGCGACGACATGCGCAGCCTGAACGGGCAGATCGAGTACCTGTTGCGCGACACGCTGCGGCGCGCCGGCCGGCTGCCCAGGCGGACGCCGGCCGACGAAGCGGCGATTCGCGCGTCTGAACCGGAACTGGAGTAGTCCATGATCTTCATCCCGCCGCCGCACCATCGCGGTAACAAACCCGCGACCCAGCACGACACGACCGTCGGGATGTTCGTCGTGGCCATTCTCATGCTGGGCATTTCGCTCGTCCTGTTTATTGTCGGTCCGCGCAGCAACAACCCGCCCCCGCCCCTTCTTGGCTACGTGATGGTCGGCATCGCCGTGCTCTTCGGCTTCATCGCGTTCTTCTCCTGGATGAAGGAGCAGGGCGATGGCGCCGATGGTGCTGACCGCAACCACGCAAATCCGGAGTCGTGATGTTCGTCTCGGCCTCTCCCCGCGGCGCGCGCTGCCGCTCGCATCGCCCCGCGGCGGCGTTCGGCGCTGTTGTTGCTGGCCTTGCTGTGGCCCTGTTCAGTTCCCGGCGCGGCGTCCATCTCAGCACGCCGTGGCTCACATGGATCGTCGGCGGCGTCGCGGTGGCCACCGTCCTCAACATCTCGGTGGGCAATTGGATGTCGCGGCAGTCGTCGCCTGAGCAGGGTGCTTCGGACAGGAGCGCCGATGCGTCGCACGATGACAACCGTCACTGGATGGTGATGATCGTCGCCATCGTCGCTGGCCTGCTGGCGATCGGCCTGGTGCTCGCGTTTACGCCGCGCGCCGCAGCGAGCCAGGACCCGATGGCCGTTCCGATGGCGGTGCCGCAGTCGGCGTACGTGCTCACGCGCGGCAGCGACACCATCGTGGTGGAACGCGTCACACGCGGCCGGTCGAGCATCACCGGCGATCTTATGATCCGCGCTCAGGCGCGCATGATTTTTGTCGCGGAGCTGGCGCCGGGGCCAAGCGTGCCGATGCTGTCGTTCAAGGTGTGGGGAAGCGGCGCCTCCGTTGATACGCCGCCGCTGCAGAGCGGAACTCTCGCCCTCACGGCTGACTCCGCGGTCATGGCCGTGAATGTCGGTGGCGCCGAACGGAAGATGGGCCGCGCCGTGACGAAGAACCCGCTGCCGCTCCTGAACAACGAGTTCGCGTTGATCGAACTCGCGATCCAGCGGGCACGGGCACAGCGCGTGGGCACGTCTACGGTGCCGATGTTCGCTCTGTCCGGCGCGGGCGTTCAACTCGATGTGACCATCGAGTTCGTGGGCACGGACACGGCGGTCTTCCGAGTGGCTGGGCAGGAGACGCGATTCGGCATTGACACTGCCAGTCGCATCACCGGCGGCACGGTGCCGTCGCAGAACGTGGTGATCACCCGCGTGGATGGCCCGGCGGTGGACAAGATCGCCATTGGCCGTCCCGACTACGGTGCGCCGGCCAATGCCCCGTACACCGCGGACGAAGTGACGGTCACGACGCCCGCCGGACACGTGCTCACGGGCACGCTCACGCTGCCCAAGGGCGCGAAGCGCAAGGTGCCGGCGGTGGTGACCATTACCGGCAGCGGCCAGCAGGACCGCGACGAATACATCCCGCTCGTTCCGGGGTACCGGATCTTCCGGCAGGTAGCCGACACGCTCGGCCGGCGCGGCATCGCGGTGCTGCGGCTGGATGATCGCGCGATCAACGGTTCAGGCGGCGACGTGCAGAAGGCCACGAGCGCCGATTTCGCCGATGACATCCGCGCCGGTGTCGCGTTCCTTCGCGCGCGAGCGGAGATTGATGGTGCGCGCGTGGCGCTTGCCGGACATAGCGAGGGCGGCATGATTGCCCCGCTCGTGGCGAGCACCGACCACAAGCTCGCGGGAATCGTACTGATGGCCGGCCCCGCCTATACCGGGCGCCGCATCATTGACTTCCAGTTGAAGAACGGCGTCATGGGCGCCGAGTCCATTGCGGCGGCGAGCAAGGACAGCGCGCTCAAGGCGGCGACGGCCCAGTTCGACTCGACTACGGCGAAGGTGCCGTGGATGAAGTACTTCCTCGACTACGATCCGCTGCCCACCGCGAAGGCGGTGAAAGTCCCTGTTCTCATTCTGCAGGGCGCCACCGACCAGCAGGTCACGGCCGATCAGGCGCCGGTACTCGAGCACGCGTTCAAGAGCGGCGGCAACAAGGACGTGACGATGAGGGTGTTCAAGGACCGGAACCACCTCTTCCTGATGGATCCCAGCGGATTCCCCGGCGGATACGTGAAGCTGAAGGACGGGCGCATTGACGACGAGGTGATGGGGGCGCTGGCGGAGTGGCTCGTCGCGCGGCTCAAGCCGTAGCGGATATCGCCGTGTCCACCACGCTCTCCTCTCGCTGGACCCCCTTCTATAAGTTCATCCTCCCGCTGCTCACGGTCGGCGGGATGGGTTTCGGCGCGTGGTACGCGCACGGGCATCCGGAGGGCCAGAACCTGCCGCCGGGCGTCGGGCCGAAGTATATGTGGATCTTCTTCGCCGCTGTCGCCGTGTTCGTGGCGGCGCTCATGTGGTGGACGGTCGGCAAGATGAAGCGCATCGAGCTCGACGACGACGAACTGGTCATCTCGAACTACCGCTCGGAGATTCGCGTCGGCTTGGATGCGGTCGAGAGTATCAGCGGGCCGAGCGTCACGAATCCACGGCGCTACACGATCACCCTCGCCGAGCCGACGGAGTTCGGACGCTCCGTCACGTTCATGCCGCCGATGGCGTGGTCGCTGATGAGTCTTGGCGAGACGGACGAAGTGGTGGAGCTGCGCAACGCGTGGGAGGCGGCGAGGAGCCGCGCCGAGCGGCGCGTATCGTAGCGGCGTTCGGGCGTCGCCTACCGCTGGCGGCCTGAGCGCACGAACTCGACGTCCCGCCCTTTGAAGCGCCGTTTCATCACCGTCAGCGCCGCCGCGCTCGAGTCCACCAGCACGCAGTCGCGTCCGTGGCGGTCGGCGGCGTCGCCGAACGACCCGCTCCCCGCGAAGAAGTCGAGCAGGCGGTCGCCGGGGTTCGAGTGCACGCGCACGATGCGCTCGAGGACGCCGAGCGGCTTCTGCGCGGGATAGCCGGTCTTCTCTTTCCCTGTCGGGCTGACGATGGTGTGCCACCAGGTGTCGGTGGGCACCTTCCCCCGCGCGGCTTTCTCCGCTCCCGCCAGGCCCGGCGCCATGTACGGCACGCGGTCAATGGCGTCGTGGTTGAACGTGTAGCGCTTCGGATCGCGCGCGTACCAGAGCAGGTTGTCGTGCTTGGGGCTCCACCGCTTGCTCGTGCGCGCGCCGTAGTCGTACGCCCAGATGATCTCGTTGATGAACGATGCGCGGCCGAAGAGCTGGTCGAGCCGCACCTTGGCGTAATGCACCTCGCGGTAGTCGAGGTGCACGAAGAGCGAGCCCGTGGGCGTCAGTAACCGCCGCGCCTCCACCAGCCGCGGCTCGAGGAAGGCGAGGTAGTCGTCGAAGGCGTCGCCGAACGACCGGCTCCCCGTGCGCACCTGCGTGTAGCGCTTGCCGTTGAAGGCCACGCGCCCGCCCTCCGCCACCTGCCGCGCCGTCCAGCTCGTCCGCACCTGCGCGCGTCCGGTGTTGAAGGGCGGGTCAATGTAGATGAGTGCGAAGCTGGCGTCAGGGTACGCGACGAGGGCCTTGAGATTGTCGGAGTGGTGGATGGTCAGCACGAGTACAATATGGTGGAACGAGGAGGGGGTAGGGGCCTAGCGAGGAGGAACGCGACGTGGAACGAGGAGGGAGTCCTCTGGCGCACCAGAGACCTCCCTCCCCGTTCCGCAACTCCTCGCCCCTCGCCAAGCCTCTACCCCCTCCTCGTTCCGTTCATCTCGGTTCCGGCCGGAACGTGATGTTGAACGACACCGCCACTTCGTCCGCGATCGGATTCATCGGCGGGCTGTAGCTGACCCCGTAGTCCGGTCGCACGATCGTGAACTGCCCCTTCATGCGTCCCGTGCGCGCCTTCTCGTCCCAGAAGACGAGCGTTCCCGGAATGGTGACGGTCTTGGTCACGCCGCGGATAGTGAGGTTGCCCGTCAGGTTGACCTTGGTGTCGCTCAGCTTGTTCACGATCGTCGAGACGAACGTGATCTGCGGGAACGAGTCGGTGTGGAAGAAGTCCTTGCTGCGGAGGTGCGCGTCGCGGCGTTCATTGCGCGTGTTCACGCTCTTCGCGTCAATGACAAGCTTCACCGACGCCTTGTCCCACGCCGCGGGATCGAAGGCGATGTCGGCGTCCCACGCGCCCCAGTAGCCGTGCGCGTCCAGCAGGCGCGACTCGGCCACGAAGTTGATCTCGCTGTGCGCCGGGTCCTTCACGAATCGGGCGCTCTGGGCGTTCGCCGCGGTCGCGGCGGTCGCGGCGGTCGCGGCGAGCAAAACGAACAGACCTGCCACTGCACGCATCAGCATTGCTCCGTCTACATCAGGACTTCAACAACCAGCCGGGGGGCCGGGGAGGATGCAGAATAGTAGCTTAGTACTAAGATTCTCGCAAGTGGGGTATTGCCTGACACACTCCCCTGCACCGTGCACCACACCGTGCCCGTGCCCCTGCACCGAGGGGCCACTTACCGCACCCACACCTTGCGGGCCACCGCGCTCCCGATGACATGCCGTGCCCGTCCCACCGCCACGGTCAGCGGCCCGTCGAACGGCGCCCGGTCCACCAGCCGCAGCGTCACGCCAGGGCGGATGCCCAGTTCGCCGAGGTATCGGAGCAGGGCTGGGTCGCGGTCGCTCATGCGCGCCACGCGCGCCGGTGCGCCCACCGCGAGGTCGTCCACCGAGCGCAGTCGCGTGTCGTCCACGGTGCCATCGGCTCGCGGGATCGGCGCGCCGTGCGGATCCGCGGCCGGATGGCCGAGCGCCGCTGACATCCGCTCGATGAGCGCCGCGCTCGCCGCATGCTCCAGCAGCTCGGCTTGCTCATGCACGCTGTCCCAGCCGAAGTGCAGCCGCGTGAAGAGGTAGCTCTCGAGAATGCGATGGCGACGGATCATCTGCAGGGCAACGCGCCGCCCACGGGCCGTGAGCCGCGCGCCGCGGTATCGCTCCACGGCCACCAGCCCCTGTCGCGCCAACCGGCGCAGCATGCCGCTCACCGAGGCCGGTGCGATGCCGAGGCGCGTGGCGATGGCGGTGGTGGGCGCGGCGTCGCCGTCGCGCTCGATTTCATAGATGGTCTTCAGGTAGTCCTCGGCCTGGCGCGTAAGGGTCGGTGGCCCCGGCGTCTTGAGGCGCGGGACGCCGGGACGCGCGCGCGCGCGTGGAACGAGGATGCGGTGATTCATCGGGATATCCACCCCAGGACGGTTTGCACCAGGAGCCAGTCATGCGGGAAGACGGCGAACGACAGCTACAGCGACAGAATGACCTGACTGAAGATACGCAGACTGGCGGTGCCGCTCTCGCCGTACAGCACGCTCACGAGAACGGCCGGCAGTTCCTGCACTCGCCCCTCCCCGCCAGGCCTCTACCCCCTCCCCGTTCCGTCTACGTCTCCATCCGCTTTCTCATCACAAACCACACGCCCCATCCCACGCACCATCCGAAGAACGCCCCCAGCGTCACGTCGCTGAAGAAGTGCGCGTGGGCCAGCATGCGCGTCGCCCCGCAGCCAGCCGCGAGCGAGTACCACACCCATTTCGCGCGCGGAAACAGCCGCGCGAGCGCCGTTGCCGCCGCGAACGCCACCATCGTGTGGCTGCTCGGCCACCCAAGCCCGCTCGTGCTGAACGGCTGCTCGCTCCACAGGCGGAAGCTGTAGTCGCCGGCCAGCACATCGGGGCGCTCGCGCCGCAGCAGGAGTTTCAGGATCTCGGCCAGCAGACCGCCCGTCAGTACCGCGGTCACCAGATACCAGGCGCGCGCCGCGGCCCGTTGGGCGGCCTCGGGCCGCTCGTGCAGCCACATCGCGAGCGCCGCAATGCCCCACGTGGGAGCGAAGCCCATCACGCGCAGCAACCGCGCCCAGTCGAGGTCGTAGATGTTCTGATGGTACCAGTTGTCGTAGAAGTAGCGGTCGGCCAGCATCGGCAAGGCGCCGAACACCAGCACGCACCCGATCATCCACACCGTGCGTTGGGCCGTCCCCCCGCCCCACATCGGCTTGGTCTTGCTCATCGGCAGAGCCCCTCGAATGTGCGCAGAATATGCTCGGTCATCCCCCAGATGACGTGATCGCCGGCGCCAATGGCCGGCCGCGTCATGCGAATGCCCGGGACGCTGACGGTGATTTCCTGGCGGCGTGCTGGATCGAAGACGTCGTGGAGCGGCATCCAGAACGCCTCGGCCACTTCGTCGCTCAGCACAAGCGCCGGCCGCGCGGGCACCGCAAACACGTACGGACGCACGATAATGGGCGGCAGCAGCGGCGAACGCGGACGCAGTTCGTTGAGTTCGCCGAGGAGCACGCCCTCGTTGGCAAGGTCAACGCCGATCTCCTCGAAGGTCTCGCGCATTGCGGTGAGCAGCAGCGACGCCTCATCGGCGTTTCGCCGGCCCCCCGGCAGCCCGATTTGCCCGCTCCACGGGTCGCCCTCGCGCATGGCGCGTTTGATGAAGAGGGTTTCGATGCCGTCGTCCTTCGGGTGGAGGACGAGCGCCACCGCCGCCTCATGGAACGGCTCGTCGCGCGGCGCCGGCGCGGGCGTGGCTGCCGCTAGCGCGCTGACGATGCGCGAGAGTTCGGGGTGAAGGTCGAGGTGCATCGGCGACGCGGGGGGCGAGGGGGACGGCAGA
The DNA here is from genome assembly GCA_947085385.1 of uncultured Gemmatimonadota bacterium. Taxonomy (GTDB): domain Bacteria; phylum Gemmatimonadota; class Gemmatimonadetes; order Gemmatimonadales; family Gemmatimonadaceae; genus PNKL01. The sequence continues at coordinate 44,026 of CAMTWA010000008.1, forward strand.
CGGCAGACGGCAGACGGCAGACGGCAGACGGCAGACGGTGGAAACTAAACGTCGCCCACAATATCGCCTGGGTTGAGCGATTGCGCTTGCGCGCGCGGGGCTGTCGCGCGAGGATCAACGTCCTCTCCCTCTGCGAGTGTCAAATGCGCGTTCGTGCCGCCACGCTTCTCTTCGCCCTCAGCACAGTCGGCAGTCTGGGCGGCGCCCAGGGCGCGCCGACGCCGCAGCCCACGCTGAAGCGGACCGTGCTGATGCAGCGTCCGCTTGGCGTCGCGGGCCGCGACGGGGTGCTGGCGATTGCCGAGTTGGCTCCCGGCAGCGCGGCCCCGCGTCACACGCATCCCGGCGAGGAGTTCGGCTATGTGCTCGAGGGAACGGCAACCCTGGATATCGCAGGCCAGCCGCTGCTGACCCTCAAGGCGGGCGACGCGTTCTTCATCCCTGCCGAAACGCCGCACGTGGTCCGCAACACCGGCACGATGCCAATGAAGGCCGTGAGCACCTACGTCGTCGAATCAGGAAAGCCGCTGGCGACACCGGCACCGCAATAGCGACGACCGCAATAGCGACGACCGCAATAGCGACGACCGACGACCCCGCGTAGCTTCTTCGCGTGCCCTTCGCCATCAAGGTCCTCATTGGTCTGGCCGCCGGTTTCGCGGTCGGGCTGTTCATCGCCGGCGGAAGCGCCGCCTTTCTCGCCCCGGCAGCGCGCTTCCTCGACGTGGCCGGCACTATGTGGATTGCCGCGATTCGCATGACGGTGATTCCGCTCGTGGTGAGCAGCCTCATCGTCGGCGTGAACCGCGCGCCAAATCCGGCGACCATCGGACGGCTGGGCGGGCGCGCCATCACCTTCTTCGTGGTCGCCACGTCGCTTGCCGCGGTGATGGCGATGGTGGTAGGGGCGCCGTTGATGGCGCGCATCACGCTCGACCCGGCGGCGGTGGACGCGCTGCGCGCGACGGCGAGCACGGCGGGGGCGCCGATGGGCACGATGCCGACGGTTGGGCAGTGGTTCATTGATCTCGTGCCGCTGAATCCCGTGAAGGCGGCGGCAGACGGCGCCATGCTGCCGCTCATCACCTTCACGCTTGCGTTCGCCATCGCCATCACGCGCGTCGACGAGGCGCGGCGTGTGCCATTCCTCGGGTTTGTCGAAGCCATACAGGACGCCACGCTCCGCATGGTGCGCTGGGTCATCTATACCGCGCCCTATGGCGTGTTTGCGCTGGCGGTACCGCTGGCGGTCAAGTTGGGAATCTCGGCGCTGGGCGCGCTCGCCGGATATACCGTGATCGTCTGCGGCGTGAGCGTGCTGTTCTGCGTGGTGGTGCTCTACCCCGCGGCCATCGTGCTCGGGCGGGCACCGCTCTCGAGCTTCTGGCGCGTTTGGCTGATACCGCAGTCCATCGCATTCAGCGCACGGTCGTCCATGGCGGCCCTGCCCGCCATGATCGAGGAGGCGCGCGACCGGCTCAAGCTGCCGGCGTCTATTCACGGCTTTCTGATTCCGCTCGCGGCCTCGACGTTCCGTCCTGGCGCAGGCGTCGGGCAGATCCTCGGCGCGCTCTTCATCGCGCGGCTGTACGGCGTACCGCTCGGCCCAGACGCCCTGGCGGCCATCACCGCCACCGCACTCGTGACGTCGTTCTCGGTGCCGGGCATTCCCGGCGGTTCGATCGTCGCCATGGTTCCCGTGCTGATGGTGGTGAACCTCCCGGTCGAGGGGATCGGCATCCTGCTCGGCGTGGACACGATCCTCGATATGTTCCGCACGGCGACGAACACCACGGGCCACATGAGCGCGGCGATGGTACTGGCGCACGGGGAGCGCGAGGTGAAGGACACGCCGTCGATAGGGGAGGGGGACTTCGGAACGGGGAGGGGGTAGAGGCCTGGCGAGGGGGGGGACGAGGGGTGGAACGGGGAGGAGGGATCTGGCGCGCCCTCGACCTCACTCCTCGTTCCGTATCTCGCTCGCCGTTCCCTCGCCTCTGCCCCCTCCCCGTTCCGCAGACAATAGGCACATGATCTCTCCCTTCACTCTCGCTCTGCCCTGGATCGTGCTCCCCGCCATCGTCTTCTGGCGGCTGTCGCGTTCCACCTATCTCAACGACGAACCCGACACGCCGCCCGGCGATACGCCGCTCATCAGCGTCATCTGCCCCGCGCGCGACGAGGCGCGGCACATCGCGGAGTTCGTGCGCGCCGCACTGGCCAGCACATACCCGCAGTTCGAGCTCATCGTTGTGGACGATCACTCCTCTGATGACACGGGCGCGCTGGCCCGCACGGCCGGTTCCGGCGATGCACGCCTGCAGGTGATTGACCCGCCGCCGCTCCCGGCGGGGTGGTTCGGGAAGCAATGGGCCTGCCACGCTGGAGCGCGGCAGGCACGCGGCGAGGTGCTGCTCTTCACCGACGCCGACACGCGACACGCGCCCGACCTGCTCGTACGCAGTTTGCACGCGATGCGGCGGCGCAACAGCGACCTGATCTCCGTGGCCGGGCGGCAGGAACTGGTGAGTTTCTGGGAGCGTGTGGTGCAACCTTCGGTCTTCACCGTGCTCTTCTCGACGTTCGGCGGCACCGAGGCGGTCTCCAACACTACGCGTCCCCGCTCGAAGATCGCCAACGGCCAGTGTTTCCTGGTGCGTCGCGACGCGTACGACGCGCTGGGCGGGCACGAAGCGGTGCGCCATTTCGTGGCGGAAGACCTGATGCTCGCCCAGCAGTGGTGCGCCGCGGGCAAGCGCGTGCATGTGGTGGCCGGGCTCGAGCAGTTGTCAACGCGCATGTACGGCTCGCTCAGCGAGATCATCGAGGGGTGGAGCAAGAACGTCTGGGCTGGAGGACGGTATGTGCTCCCCGACCACCGGATAGTGCGGGGTGCGCTGCGCGTGCTGATGCCGTTCTCATCCTGGCCGAGCATCGTGCCGGTCGTTGCGCTCGCGCTCGGCCTTTCCGGCTTGGCGCCATGGACGTGGACCGCGTTCGGCGCCGCGGCGTACGGTGCGTCGGTGGCGTGGGCGCTTCCCACGGTGTGGGTGCTGCGCATTCCGTTGGTCTACGCGTTCCTGCATCCGCTTGGCGCGGTGATTGCGACGTGGATCTTCTTCAAGGCGGCGTGGAGGGGAGATCAGGTCACATGGAAGGCGCGGAGCTACACTGCGGGGTGATGGAAGCGGAACGGGGAGGGGGTAGAGGCGAAGGGACGAGGAGCGAGAGCTCGTTCCTCATGTAGCTTTCCTTCATGCCTCTTCCCGCTCTGTTGTTTGATCTCGATGGCACCGTCGTTGACTCCATCGAGCTCATCGTCCAGGCCGCCGAGCATGCGTTCGATGGGCGTGAGGGGCCGCGGCCGACGCGCGAGGAGTGGGTGGCGCTCATCGGCACGCCGCTGGCGCCGATGCTGCGCCGCTGGGCGCACGACGACACCGACGTGAAGTTTTTGTGGGACCGGTATCGCACGTACCAGGTGGAGCATCACGACCGGTTGGTGGCACCGTATCCAGGAGTGGTGGCACTCATCCGGCGGCTGCACGCGCGCGGCCACCAGATGGCGATCGTGAGTTCGAAGGTCGAAGCCGGCATTCGCCGCAGCCTTGATTACATTGGCGTGACCGACTGCTTTGGCGCGCTCATCGGTATTGAGGCGACGGAGAAGCACAAGCCAGACCCCGAGCCCGTGCTGCTAGCGCTCGAGCGGCTGGGGGCGACAGCGAACCACGCCTGGTTCATTGGCGACTCGCCGTACGACGTGCTCGCGGGGCGTGCGGCCGGCGTCCGCACCATTGGTGTGCTGAGCGGGCCGTACGACCGGGCGGCGATGGAAACGGCGCAGCCGACGCATCTGGTGGAGACGCTCGCGGAGATCGAACCGCTGCTGTAATGCGTCTTCCGTGCGGAACGCCGCGCGCGGTCACTCTGTTCAACTTCGCAAGCAATTGACCCGTGGTGCGCTGACACGGTGACAGGACGCCGCGCGTGCGATGGTACCGTGCGCGCGTGCTCACCATCACCGATGCCTCCGAGCTGCTGCAGCGCGCCACAGATCGCCGTGGGCGGCTCGCGCTGCTCCGCACGCTTGGGTTCCGCCCGCCGGCCGGCGATCTCGACGCCGATGCCGCGCGGCGCCTTGGGCTCGACGACGACGTGCGTCGCGCCGAGGTGGCCGAGGGGGCCGGCACCCTGCGCGCACTGGTGCTCGACCTTCCGTCCTCGGTGTCGTTGCGCGATGCCGCTGGCCGCGCGGCCCGCCGCATTGCGGCGCGCACGCCGGAGCTGCTGTGGCTCGTACTCGCGTCGCGGCAGCGCGGCGAACTGGCGGTCGCCGTTCCGTCGCCGGGTGGCGCTGACGCCGCGGCCGTGCTGCTCGTGGATCCGTCGCACATTCGCCCGAGCGACGCGGAATCGCTTGCCGCGCTGGAGGGGGCACGCGGCGAGAGTGACCTCGACACACACCTGCGCTGGCGCGAGGCACTGGGCCGCGACGCGCTGACCCGGCGGTTCTACCGGGACCTCGAAGAGGCGGTACACGCGCTGGGCGCCGGCGCGCAGGGGACTGCCGATGGTGCGGCGCGCCACGCGCTCGCGCTGCGCTGCGTCTCCCGACTTCTCTTCCTGGCATTCCTCGAAGCCAAGGGCTGGCTCGACGGCGACCGCGCCTTTCTGTCGCGGCAGGTGGCGGCGCGCGGCGACCACCTGCACCGGACGTTGCTCGAACCGCTGTTCTTCGGCACGCTCAATGCGCCGATGTCGCGCCGCGCGCCGGCCGCCCGCACATTCGGCCGCCTTCCCTTCCTGAACGGCGGCCTGTTCACGCGTGACATGCTTGAAAAGCGGCACCGCGCGCTGCGCTTCGCCGACGCCGACATTGCGCGCGTCGTTGGCGAGTTGCTCGCGCGCTACCGCGTGACGGCGCACGAGGGATCGGCCGAGTTTGCCGAGGCGGCGGTGGACCCGGAAATGCTCGGACGCGCGTTCGAGTCGCTGATGGCGTCGGACGAGCGGCGAAACACGGGCGCGTTCTACACGCCGCCCGCGATGATCCGCCACATCACGGACCTCGCGCTCGATGCGGCTTTCTCGGACTCGGCGCAGCGCGCGGCGCTCGAGCAGGCGCGTGCCGGACGCGTGACCGATGCGCGGGAGGCCGAGCGCCTCCGCTCTGCGCTCACCGATCTGCGCATTCTCGATCCGGCCTGCGGTACAGGGGCGTTTCTCGTGCACGCGATGACCGACGTGTCCCGGCTGCTGGCGGCGGCGCACGACGATCGCCCCGAGCACGCACGCCGTCGCGCCGTGCTCGCGCACTCCATCTTCGGCGTGGACATCAATCCCACCGCCGTCTGGCTCTGCGAGCTGAGGCTCTGGCTTTCGGTGGTGGTGGATAGCCCGGAGCGTGATCCGCTGCACGTGCCGCCGCTCCCGAACCTCGACCGCCACATTCGCTGCGCCGACGCGCTGGCAGGCCCCGCGTTTGACGTCGCGGGCGGCCGCGACGCCGGCGTCACGCGGCTGCGTGAGCGGTACGCGCGCGCCACCGGACGGCGCAAGCACTCGCTGCAACGCGCGCTCGACCGCGCCGAGCGCACGCTTGCGGTTGACGCCGTGTGCGAGCGGCTTGCGGTGTCAGCGGGAAGGCGGCGCGACCTGCTGTGCGCGCTGCGCGGGCGCGACCTGTTCGGCGGGCGCCGCGTGGCCACGGCCACCGAGCGCGCGGCGCTCGCAGACTGGCGGCACGACGCGCAGGGTCTACGCCGCGCGCTCGCGGCGCTTCGCGCCGGCGGCGCCGTCCCCTTCGGGTTCGCGTCGCATTTCGGCGATGTTGCGCAGCGGGGCGGTTTCGACGTCGTCGTGGGAAACCCGCCGTGGGTGCGGCTGCATCGCATTCCCCCCGCCGACCGCGCCGCGCTGCGCGCGCGGTACGAGTCCATGCGCAACGCCGCGTGGCGCGCGGGCGCGGCGGCGAGCGGCGCCCTGACCGGCTTCGGCATGCAAGCCGACCTCGCCGCACTGTTCACCGAGCGCGCGGCATCGCTCGTGCGCCCGGACGGCGTGGTGGCGCTGCTCGTGCCGGCCAAGCTGTTCCGCAGCCTCGCGGGCGGCGGTCTTCGTTCCCTGCTCACTCGGTCCACCGCGTTGCTGACCTGCGAGGATCATTCGGCCGGACGAGCGCTGTTTGACGCCGCGGTCTACCCTGCCGTCGTGGTGGTCCGGCGTCATGGCGAGGCAGCCGACGCGCGCCAGCAGCCAGACGTTGCCTGCGTCGTGATGCGTCGCGATGTCGAATGCCGCTGGCACGCCCCGCGCGGCCGCATGGCGCTCGAGGCCAGCGATGGCGCGCCGTGGCTGCTGCTTCCGCCACCGGCGCGCGCCGCTTTCGACGCACTTGCCGCGGCTGGTACGCCGCTCGCCGAGACGCCGTTCGGGCGCCCACTGCTTGGCGTGAAGACAGGATGCAACGATGCGTTCGTCGTGCAGCCGGAGGGGGCCTGGCGTGCGCGGTCGGGCATGGCCTCCTGCGCGGTGAGGTCCGGCGATTGCGAGGCACTCATCGAGCGCGAGTTGCTGCGACCCGCCCTGCGCGGTGAGGATCTCGCGTCATTCGCGGCGCCGGCCATGCCCCGGGCCATCATCTGGACGCACGACGCCGCTCTCCAGCCGCTGCGCACGCTGCCGCCGCGCACGGCACGATGGCTGTCGCACTGGCGGCCGACGCTCGAGCGACGCGCCGACGTGCGCGCGCGCGACCGGTGGTGGTCGCTCTTCCGGCTCGAAGCGGCCGCGCCCGGCTGGCGCGTGGTGTGGGGTGATGTGGGCCGCGCGCCGCGCGCCGTCGTGCTCAACCCCGACGACGACACGGTGCCGCTTAACAGCTGCTACGTCGTGCGCGCGCCGTCGGAGGACGACGCCGACGCCCTCGCCGCCTGGCTCAATGCCCCGCTCGCCGTTGCCTGGCTTGGCGCGATCGCCGAACCCGCGCGCGGCGGCTACCACCGTTTCCTCGGCTGGACGATGGCGCGCCTCCCGCTGCCAGCCGATTGGCCGGCAGCGCGCCGCGTGCTTGCGAGCGCGGGACGCGCCGCGCGCGAGGGCCGCGTGCCGTCGCCTGCGGAACTGCACGAATGCTGCCTGCGCGCGTTCCGGGTGCAGGCGTCGCTCATGGAACCGCTGCTGACGTGGACCCACTGGTAGCCGTTCGGCGGCGCATCGCCGAGGCCATTGCGGGCGCGCCGCTCGATGCGCTCACGGCGCATGACGACGGCGCCCTGCCCGATGCCTGCGTGCGCCTCGGGGAGATCCGCCTGCGGCCGCATCAGGCGGATGCGGTGCGCCGGCTGCGCTCGGCGCTGCGTGACTACGGTGGGGCACTGCTGGCGGACGCGCCGGGCCTTGGTAAGACGTATGTGGCCCTCGCCATCGCACGCGCCTTCGGCGGCGCCGTGGTCGTCGCCCCCGCGGCGTTGCGGGCGCAGTGGATGCGTTCGGCCGCACGCGCCGCCGTGCGCGTGGAGTGGATCTCGCTTGAGCAGCTCAGCAGACGGCCTGCGACATCGGCGGCCTCGCTGCTCATCGTGGACGAGGCGCATCACCTGCGCAACCCGCTCACGCGGCGCTATGCGCACGCCGCCGCGCTGGCCATCGGCAGGCGCGTGCTCCTGTTGTCCGCCACGCCGGTGCACAACCGCGCCACCGACCGCGATGCGCTGCTTGCCCTGTTCCTCGGCCCTGCCGCCAGCACCGTGCCTGCGTCCGTGCTAGCGCAGTTCGTCGTGCGGCGCGAAGCGGATGCGTCGCTCCTCCCGCGACGCCGCGCAATGCGCTGGCTCAGGCTACCTCGCACCCCGCGCGTCGGCGCTGTACTGCGCGCGCTTCCACCGCCGCTCCCGGCCGCTGACGGACGAGCGGCGGCGGCCCTGGTGCGACTTACCCTCGCGCATGCGTGGTCGTCGAGCGCGGCGGCGCTGGACGCAACCGTGCGGCGTGCCATTCATCACGCCGCTGCAATAGATGACGCGCTCGCCGCGGGACGCTGGCCGACGCGGCGCGAGTTGCGCGCTTGGGTCACCACCGCCGAGTCGTCACAGCTAGCGTTTCCCGAGCTTGTCGCCACGCCGGCGCATGCCGACTTCGCGGGGGCGCGGCAAGTCCTGGCGCGGCACAGGCGCGCACTCGAGACGCTGCGCGCGCTGACAGGCGGGGCGCGCGATCAGGACACCGAAGCGCGCGCTGATCTGCTTCGTCGCGTGCTCGCTGCTCACCCCGCCGCGACGATCGTCGCCTTTTCGCGCTACGCTGGGACCGTTGATGCCCTGTGGCGAGCGCTGCGGTTCGACGCGGGGGTCGTGGCAATCACGGCGCGTGGCGTGCGATCGGCGGGCGGCGGGCTCCGACGCCGGGATGTGCTCGCCGCACTGGCTCGCGATGCCGCTGATGACGCGCGCACTCCGCTGCGGCTGGTGCTCAGCACTGACCTGCTCGGAGAGGGACTCGACCTTCGAGCCGTCTCGGTCATCGTGCACCTCGATCAGCCGTGGACGCCCGCCAGGCTCGACCAGCGCGAGGGACGCGCCATGCGGCTCGACTCGCCGCATACCGCGGTCACGGTATTTGCCGTGCGGCCGCCGGCTGACGCCACGCGATTACTGGCGCTGACGGCGCGGTTGCGCGATAAGCGGACAGCAATGGTCGCGAGCGTTGCTGCAGGAGGTGCGCGCGAAGCGCTGCTGGCGTTCGTGCGGCCGTGGCTGGGTGCGCCGCCTATGGGTCCGCCGCCAGGCGGAGCACGCGTGGCGGCGGTAACTGCGGGCAGCGATGGCTGGGTTGCCGTGGTCCGCGACACGCGCAACCGCGAGCGCGTGATCGTGAGCGACGACGACGGCATCAGCGAAGACGACTCGAGGGTGCTGAACGCGCTCCGGCGCGCCGCATGCCGCAAGTCGGCGGCGCCAGATGCCGGGAGCGCGCGTGCGGCACGCCGGTGCATTCGACAGTGGCTGCGATCCGACGCATCCGCGACCTTGGCTCACGCGCACGAGGCGGAGGGAAGCGGCCGTGCGGCGGTCGCGCGACGGCTCGATGCTGCGCTGCGTGCCGCGCCGCTCAACCGCCGCGCCGAGCTTCAGTCAAGGATGGCGTCGGTGCGGACCACCCTCGCGGCCGTGCGCGGCGCGGGCGTCGAACGGGCGCTCGCGGCAGCCGCGCAGTGCGGTTCCGTGGACGAACTACTCAACGCCATCGAGTCCATCGGCGGATCGCCGCGTGACAAACGGCCAGCAGTGCGCGGATCGCGGCTGCTGGCCCTGTTGCTGCTCGTTGCCGATGAGCGCTTTCGCGCTACCGCTCGCCCGACCCTGCCTGCCGCGCCTCGTGCAGTAGCTTGCTCTGGAACCGCTGCGACTCGCTGATCCGCTCCACCTCCAGCGACATCGCGTCCACGCTCTGCTGCAACTGCAGCAGTTGCTGCTGCAGCACCTGCGTGTGCTGGCCGCCCGCTTTGATCTCGGTCCGCCGGTCGAAGCGCCGGGCGATCATGCGCGCGAACGGGCCCAGGATGACCATGGCGGCAATCAACCCCATCAGGCCGAGTGCCGTTTCCTGCGCCATCGTCGCCAAGGGCATCACGTCAGGCGGCAGTGCGGCGCTGGTGATCACCGTCCGGTCGCCTTGCCGGTCAATGATCAGCCGGCCGCCGCCGTCGGGAACGGGCGGCAACGCCACAGGGGCAACCGGCGCCGTGGGCGCCTTTCCCGCGCCGCCGGGCTGGCCTGCCTGCGCGGCTTGCACGGCCTCCTGCACCGCACTCCGGACCTGTTGCTGGATCTCCGCGTTCGTGGGCCTGGCATTCTGCATGATTGGCATGGCTCCACTCGATGGGGTCGACACTAAGCTACTCCATCCATACGTATGGTGGGGACGGATTGTGTCCATCAACAGTACGGAACGGGGAGGGGGGTAGAGGCGAAGGGACGGGGGACGAGTGCAGGAACGGGACCTCCCTTCCCTCCTCGCTGCACCCTCCACCCCTCGCCAGGCCTCTACCCCCTCCCCGTTCCGACTTCAAACCCTTTATGGCCTCCACCTGTCTGATGGTTCGAACCACCGAGGACCAGCACATCGGATGCAGGCGGCCCCACTCCCCGTGACCCCTTCGCCGTCGCTCACCGACGACGTCGCCCTCGCCGCCCACGGCGACCGGTGCGCGTTCGAGCGCCTCTACCGGGTCCACGTGGATAGGGTCTTCACCCTCTGCGCCCGCATGGTGGGCGACCGAATGCGGGCCGAGGAGCTGACGCAAGACGTGTTCGTGAGGGTCTGGGACAAGCTTGGACAGTTTCGCGGGGACTCGGCGTTCGGCACGTGGCTGCACCGCATGGCAGTGAACGTGGTGCTCAACGAGCGGCAGGTGGAGAAACGCCGACGCGAGCGGCACGACGACGGTATCGAGGACATGGATGCGATGTCGTACGGCGACGCCCGGCCGCTCCCGGTGCCGGGGTTGAGCATTGACCTGGAGGCGGCCATCGCCGGCCTTCCTCCGGGCGCCAAGAAGGTGTTCGTGCTGCACGACGTGGAGGGATACACCCACGAGGAGATCGCCGGCATGCTCGGCGTGACCGCCGGGGGATGCAAGGCGCAGCTGCACCGCGCCCGAATGCTGTTGCGGGAGGCCCTGAACCGATGACCCATCCGATGATCACCTGCGACGACGCCCTGATGCTGGTCAGCGACCGGCTCGACAGCGCGCTCAGCGACACACAGCGTGCACAGCTCGACGCGCACCTCGCCGCGTGCGCGGCGTGCCGCGAGGTGGCGCACGACCTGGAGCAGATCCACGCCGAGGCCGCGTCGCTTCCCACGCTGACGCCGTCGCGCGACCTATGGAACGGCATCGAGGCGCGCATTGAGGCGCCCGTCGTTCTGCTTGGCTCGCATCGGCAGCGGCCGCTCGCCCGCTGGAGCGTGCGGCAAGTGGCTGCGGCGGCCGCGGTGCTGATGGCGGTGACCGCCGGCGGCACCTGGTTCGTGGCAATGCGCTCGGCTGAAGTCGCGCCACAGGCGGTGAGCGCCCCCGCGGCTCGCACCGAACTGGTCTCGGTGGCCGCGCAGACGGGCATGGCCGCCTACGAAAGCGAAATTGACGCGTTGCGCAACATCATCGAGACGCGCCGCGGTGAGCTCGACTCTGCCACGGTAGTCGTGCTCGAGAAGAACCTGAAGCTGATTGACCAGGCCATCGCCGAGAGCAAGGCTGCGTTGGCCGCCAATCCTGCCAGCGCCTTCCTCGCCGACCAACTGGGCCGCTCGTACGACGCCAAGCTCGAACTCCTGCGATCGGCGGCGCTGCTGCCGTCGCGCACCTGACAAGGACCTGACCATGCGCACCTTTCTGCTCGCCTCGGCAGCTGCGCTCCTGCTCCTTCCCGCCGCCGCGGCGGCGCAAAGCGACGAGCGACAGCGGATAGACACGTCGTTCGCCTTCGACAAGGGCGGCGTGGTGGACCTCGGCCACATCTCGGGCGATATCATCGTGACCGGGTGGACGAAGCCCGAGATCAAGATCTTTGCCACGATCGAGATCGGGTATCTCGAAGCAACCATGTCGTCGTCGCGCGTGCGCATCACGGCCAAGTCGCGGCGCAATCGCATGGGGAAGTCGCACTACGAGTTGTCGGTGCCCATCGGCACCGAGGTGCGCGTGTCGAACATCTCGGGCAACGTGGCCGTGCGCGGCGTGGCCGGCGCGGTGACGGTCAGCACCGTGAGCGGGGATGTTGAAGTTCGCGACGCCAGCGGCCGGGTGGAGATTGGCACGGTGAGCGGCGAGCTGCGCGGCTACAAGCTGGCGGGGAGCATCCGCGTGCGTTCGACGAGCGGCGACCTGCGGCTGGAGGACGTGGACGGCGACGTGAGCGGCAAGACGGTCAGCGGGTCGATCACGGTCCTCGGCACGCTTGGGAACGTCGAATTCCAGAGCCTCAGCGGCGATGTACGGTTCTCCGGTGATTTGAGGGCGGACGCGTCGTTCCGCGCCAACACGCATTCCGGCGACGTGCGCGTGACGCTTCCCTCGAACCTGAACGCGAATGTGGAGGTGCAGACCTTCAGCGGCAGCTTCCGCACCGCGTTTCCCGTGACCATCCAGCCGGGTGAGCGTGTCGGTGCGCGGAACCGGCGGATGTACGGCACCATTGGCAGCGGCGGCGGCCGCATTCGACTCGAAACGTTCAGTGGCGACGTGACCATCGAGAAGGGCGCGGCGCGCCCGACCAAGGAGGATTGACCATGCGGACGTTTCAGTTGATTGCCGCCGGTGCGGCGCTCGCGGTGCTTGCACCGGCCGGAGGCGCGCAGGAGCGCGACAACTCATTCAAGTGGACGGGTGGCATAGAGGCCGGACGCACGGTGTACGTGCGCAACCTGAACGGCGCCGTCCGCGTGCAGAGCGCGTCGGGCGCCACCGCCGAGGTGCGCGCCGAGAAGACGTGGCGCCGCGGCGACCCCAAGGACGTGACGATCACGGCCGAGAAGACGACCAAGGGCGACATCCTGGTCTGCGCCATCTGGGAAGGGCGCAGTACGCGATGCGACGAGGACGGCTACCGGTCGCACGGCCGCAATTCCATGTGGCGGGACCGCGACGACGTGTCGGTGGAGTTCACGATCATGCTGCCGAACGGCGTGAAGCTCGACGCAACGACGGTGAACGGCGCGCTTGGCATTGAGGGGGCCACCGCAGCCGTACGGGCGCGCGCGGTGAATGGCAGCATCGAAGCCGCGTCAACAAGCGGTCCGGTGAACGCCAAGACGGTGAATGGCGGCATTCGCGTGAATGCCGGCAGTATCGGTGAAGGACCGGTGGAGTACGAGACCGTCAACGGCAGTATCACGCTCGAGCTGCCCGAGAGCCTGAACGCCAACATCGAGATGCGCACGGTGAACGGGAGCATTACCTCCGAGGATTTCCCAATCACGGTGCAGGGGCGCATTGACCGGCGGCGCCTCGAGGGCAAGATCGGCAAGGGCGGCCCGGAACTAAGCGTCTCGACCGTGAACGGCTCCATCCGGCTGCGGAAGCGGTAGCGCTGGGCGGCGATCGGCGAAGGGCGCACGGGGCATCCCGTGCGCCCTTTTGCATTTTGCAACGGTGCCAAGTGATTGAATTATGGGCATTTGCGCGTCGTGAACTTCCGGATGTCAGGGGCGTTATAATTCAGGTATTCCCCCCGTTCCTCCCAGGAGCTGACCACGATGGGCTTTTCACGGTTCATGGAGCGGCCGGCGCTTGTCCTGACCGGCGAAATGCGCGCCACGCTGGTGCGCCGCACCTACCTGCTCGTCTTCGCGTCCGTCATCGTCACCATGATCGGCACGTCGCTCACGATGACGCAGGAGGCGCTGATGGTGAGCGCCTCCAAGCATCCGATCATCACGATGCTGCTCGCCTTCGTGCCGCTGTGGATGGCCATGAAGACGCGCGACAGCGCGCCTCGCGCGCTGGGCTTTGTCTTCCTGTTCAACCTGGTGATGGGCGTGGCCATCGCGCCGATCATCTACGTGTACAGCCGCAACGAACCCGGGATCGTCGGCCAGGCCGGGATGCTCACACTGAGCACGTTCGCCGTGCTGACGATCTACGCGTGGACGAGCCGCCGCGACTTCAGCGCGTGGGGTTCGTTTCTCGTCGTCGGCCTGTGGGTGCTGATCGGCACGTCGCTGCTGAACATGTTCTTCCGGAACCAGACGGCTGGGCTGTGGGTTGCCGGCGCGACGGTGCTGATCTTCGGCGGCCTGCTCGTCTTCGACACGTGGCGCCTGCGCAACGTGTACGGCCCCGACGACTACGTGCCGGCCGCGGTGAATATCTACCTGGACCTGCTGAACATGTTCCTGGCGGTCTTGCGTTTGCTGGGTGGGGGACGGAATAGGGGCTAGCTGACTTCAGACGGCGGAAGGCAGATGGCAGAAGCGCCCGGCGAGAGCATGTCGCCGGGCGCTTCTCTGTCATCTGCCTTCCGCCATCTGCCATCTGCCATCTGACGTCCGCCCGCCGCCGCGCTAGCGAATCACGTCGCACCGCGCGCTTACGGGGCCGGGAAGATGAGCGGCAGCGCCACATCGGACGTATACACGCACCGCGCGTTGTGTCCGCAGAGCGGCACGACCACCACCGTGTGTTTGCCACCGAGCGTCTCGTTCACGTACTTCGCAAATGCCTGGCCGCGCGCCAGACGAGTCGGCCCCTGCGCCATCGCCGAGCATGAACCGTCGAATCCGGCAAGCGGGAGGATGTCGAGCTCGCCGAGCAGGTAGGTCGTCGGACGAGCGACGAGCTGCCGCCGGATCTGCTCGTCACTTTGGGTGGCGGAATAACCGGAGCGATTCAGGAGTCCGAAGGACCACTGGTTGTAGTTCGTGCAGCCGCGCCCAGTGCCGAACGATGTAAAGGCGGGTGCGTCCAGCCGCACCTCCGGGATGTAGCCCGGCGGATTTGCGGTGAGGCTCCACGCTGCCGCGGTGGGGCGTTCGTCGCTCGGCCAGGCATACGACGACGGATTTGAGACGATGTAGCGCACCGGCACGCCCAGCTTGTCGTGAACCTGGTTGGTCATCTGGTACCGGTTCGTGACCTGCCCCCCGGCCGAGTGTCCCGTCACGACGATGACGCGAACGTTCGGGAAGATCTCCTTGCGAGCGGCTTTGCGGAGGATCTCGTCCATGAAGTCGAACGACGTGACGGCGGGATGCGAGAGCGCCGGCCCGCCGGAGCGCCAGGTGTTGCAGTGCCAGCTGATTTCATTGGGTGCCAGCGTATCCCGGCATCCTTCGCCGTCGTTGGATGCCATGCGCGGCGAGATGACGAGCGTGTTCTCGAGCGCGCCGGCGAGGAATGCCGCGGCCATCGCCGAGCTGAAGTACCCGTCGGCGTTGCGGCCCGCCCCGTGCACCATCACGAGCACGCGTGTGATGGCCTCGTTGCGCACGTCAATCGGGTGGGAACGGTAGACGAGCGAACGTCCAGCCCCGCCGCCGACGGAAATCCACTCCGTGCACTGCGGGGTCGCTGTCGTGCACGCGCCGGCGTGAGCGTCGGTCGGGGCGAGGGCAGCCGTGGCAGCCAGGATGAGTAGATGGTGAATCATGGATCGGTCCTTGCTGCGAGTAGTTGGAGGATTTCGCGAGCGAGACTACGCACCCAGGCTCGGCCCGTCCGGCGCCTTCGGCAATCCCGCCAGTGCATCCATGGTGCGGGCGAGCGTGAAATCGAGCGCCGTCACGCCGCCGCTGTCGTGGGTTGCGAGCGAGACAACAACGCGCGAAAAGCGGATGTCGAAGTCTGGATGATGGTTGGCGGCTTCCGCCGCGTCGGCCACGCGATTCACCCACGCCATGGCGTCGGCGAAGGTGGTGAAGTCGTACGTCTTCACGATCGCCTCGCCCTTGCGCGACCAGCCGTCCAGCGTATTGAGTTCGCGCTGGATCTCGATGTCGGAGAGGAGGGGGTGGCGCATAGAATCAGATGGCAGATGGCAGATGGCAGACGGCGGAGGGCGGATGCTGACCTGATGAATGCTAGGGCTGGTCGCCCACTTGTTCAACGCTGGGTGCTTGCATCGGATCTGCCGTCTGCCGTCTGACAGCGACCAGCTGCCCCACCACGCTGATCGCGATTTCCTCCGGCGTGTCCGCCCCGACGGCCAGTCCCACGGGACAGACGATGCGTTCGACGGCCGCCGCGTCCACGCCCCATCCGCGCAGCGCCTGTGCGGTGAGTGCGGCCTTGCGGCGCGAGCCGAGCATGCCTAGAAAGCGCGGCCAGAGCGGCGCCACTTGTGACGCGATGAGCGCGTCGTGCTGGTGGCCGCGTGTGCAGATGACCACGCAGTCCGTGGCCGCGACGGCCGCCGCACGCACGTCGCCGAAGTCGCAGACCAGCACCTGTTCCGCCCGCGGCAGGCGCGCGGCGTCGGCAAACTCGGCGCGGTCGTCCACGATGGTCACGCGCCAACCTGCGAATGCGGCGGCCTCGCAGATGCGCGCCCCCACGTGCCCGGCGCCGAAGACCACCAGCCGCGGCGCGCCGATCAGCGCCTCGACCACGATGGTATCGCCGAGCGCCGGTTCCTCGCGCGTGTCGTCAAAGGCGCGGATCGCGTCGCGCATTCCAAGCGCATCGCCGCCCGCCGCACCATCGCCCGCACCCCACTCGCCGCGCGACGTGCGCAGCAGCTTGCGCGGCGTACCGTCGGGCCAGGTGCGCGCTGTGGCGAGCACGGCGCGTTCGCCGCGTGCGACCACGGCCGCCGCCTCGGCGTACAGCGCGGCAAGCGACGGGTCTGGGATCACGGGCTCGATGAAGACGTCGGCCGTGCCGCCGCACGTCAGGCCGTAGTCGCCGGCGAGTTCGGCGTTCAGCGTGTGCGAGGTGCAGACGGGGGTGCGCCGCTCGCAGACGTCGAGCGCCTGTTCCATGACATCGGCCTCGAGGCACCCGCCGCCCACGGTGCCGAAGCGCGCGCCGACGGCCGTGACGAGCAGCTTGGCGGTGGCACTCATAGGGAGCGATCCGCGCCGGCGCACGACGCTCGCCAGGGCGCCAACGCCCCCGCCGGCGGCGAGGCGCGCGCATTCGTTGAGGATGGCGGCGAGGCTCATGAGCGCACGATACCGCCGCGAGGCGGGTAGCGCCACCGGGCACGGGGTGCCGCAGGGTTCGGTCGTCTGTAGAGATACCGAGTACTGGGCAGGGACATTCCGGCAGCCACCGACGCTTTGTGACCGTGGGAAAGGCCGCATGAGCGCGCGGCACCTGAACCCGCGTGCTGCGCAGGCATATCTGGGGTGGACTTGCCGCAATAACTGATATCACGGCACGCGGCGTCGGGCCCGACTTGGAGAGCGGCCGATCATCGCGCACGTCACGTCCATGGCGGACGACCGTCGGGTTTCGTTGGAAGATCCGGACCTTGTGGGCGGTGAGATGCGCGTGCGGTTCGGCAGGGGGAGCAATGCCCGGGTGGCGATGGTGTACACGCACGTGCTGAGCCGCGGGGGATTGGCGGTCCGAAACTCGGCCGCCCGGCAGGTAGGTGGATATTAGATATTGCCGCGCTGCTTGCGGCCTTTGCCGGGAGAGGCGTAGAATCTTCTGCAGGTGAATAGATAGTTGGGCGGACGAATGCGGAACACCGATGTCCCAAGAAACAAACAGGGGAAATCTATGGTACGAATCGTCTTGGGCGTTATTGTTGGATTTTGTGCTTGGTCGATAGTTTGGGTCGGAAGCGAGAAGATTCTTTCGGCCATTTGGCCGGAGTGGTACGGCGCTCATCAACTCGCGTTCGAAGCGGCCGTTGCCAATGGCGGTCAGTTCACAGCGGACACGACGATTCTTCTCATGAATATTGTCCGCGGTTCAATGGTTTCGGTCATGTCCGGATTTCTGGCCGCGCTGATCGCCGGTGACAACAAACGCTCGCCGCTCATCCTCGGCTTTCTGCTGGTGGCCTTTGGTTTACTGATCGTGGTTCTGTCCTGGCCGTATGTTCCCGTTTGGTATCACGTCATCTTTACGGCGCTTCTAATTCCAATGGCGATCATGGGCGGTAAATTGAAGACCACCACTTAGCATTCCTACTAGCAAGCAGCACGGTGGCCTCCGGCTCCGGCGCGGTCCGACATTGGCAGCAAGGAGCACCGGTCGTGACGCCGCCCAACCCGGCGCTGCACCCGACGACGCGGAGCCGTCGCGGGTGAGCGCCAACTCGTTCGGCGGACAAACAATGGCACGCGCCCTCTGAAGACGGGCGAAGGGAGGGTCCTATGAAGCACAGTACATCCCAGTTCCTCGCAGGTTCATTGGTTCTCGTTCTGGCGGCTGTCTTGCCTGTCGCTGCGCAGCAAACGGCGCCTTCAACCACGCCGGCTGCCCTCTCACCAACCGAAGCCTTCGAACTCCTCAAGGGGCTCAACGAGAAGGAGGCACTCATGCCAGCGTCCTTCATGCTACCGCTGGGCAAGTTGACGGCGCTGACTAGTGAGCGCTGCTTTGGAATCCGCTTGCCCAATGGCCTCCGCCTCGTCGGCCAGAGTTCGGGCAAGGATTATGGCGTCCGCGGGAGTAACACAACGTCCGATGGCCAGAGGCGCGAAAAGGTGCTCATTGGTTCGTTCTATTCTGAGTTTCCGTTCCTCTTCGAGGCAAAGCGCTTCGCGGCCGGCCCCTACCTCGTCCTCGTATTCCGAAATGCCCTGGAACTCCACGGCGACGATCACTCAGGCACGCACTACGACGCCAACCGCCGCAGCCAGGTGCCGAATGCCCTGGTCGAGGAGATCCCATTCCGCTCGCCGATACCTGATGAGCTACTCGCCGAGAAGGCGACTGTGCTTCCGCGCTTTGGCATTGGCGTAGAGAATGCCGCGGTCTTCCTTACTCTGTTGGACAACAAGCTACGTATCACGCCGAAATAGAGGCAACCCGTGCCGCCGAACAACCAGTTGGAGCAGACGAGGCTGGCGCGAGCGATGGAGCCTCGCTGCTCAACTGGGTGTTCGGCGGCTAAGGTCGCGCCGGCCAAGATCGCTAACAAGAGGGTACGGCTATGGGGATTCGAGACTGGTTTGGACGTGGCGGTCAGAAAGCGCCGCGCGAAGTGATGCAACAGATTCTGAACCTGACTGCGGTAAGAGCAAGCGATGCCGCTCTGGCAGCGATCAACGAAGGCCTGGGCGACCATGCTGTGGTCGACGCGACGGTCAGAGTCGCGTACAGCGAGATATGCGGCGGCTGGCTCAGTGATGCCGACGAAGACGCCCTCGCCGACCTCGCCGGCGCTCCGCAGGATGCCCGCAAGGCTGTACTGAGCGTAGTGAAAACTGCATTGCAAACCAGCAGTGCCTGCGGGGAGCTACCGGCATCACGCACTGACGCCCTTCAGGCGGCCCTAGATTGGTACGCTAGGAGGTTGTCGCAACTGGCAATCGAGCGAGGCTTCTGAGCCATGAAACGACGACCGCCTCGGCACAGACTGTAACCGCGTCCGCTGACGCATGAGCGCCGAGCACGGTGGCGGCGCTGTGTTGCCGCGGAAGTAGTCGGGTTGACTATTTCACAATACGTCGCCGTCTTCGGTCGCCAGAGTCGGCCATACGAGCTGGAGGAAGAGATGGGTTTCACGGGCGGAATGGGTGAGCGTTACTGCTCTCAGAAGTGCTACGGTGCCGGTGGCGCAACGGTAACGAAGCACCTGCTTGAGAATTGGTCCGGCGACTGTTCGGTCTGTCGCGGCGATGTCGCCCTTCGGGTTGGCGGAACAGCGAGCATGGTTTGCTGGAAGCCTGGCCTGTTCTTGTTTCACTGCGGCTCCGCAAGCTGCATCACTGCAGTGAGAAGGGCCGTACGGGAGACCGATGTCTGTCCGATTTGTGGGGCTAAACTGCCGAGTGCAAAGCCGTGGTGGCAGTTTTGGATATGAGGCCGCCGAACAGCGCGTTGCTGCAGACCAACGCGGCCCTGTCGGCAGCGGCCGCTCCGCGGCCGCGTTCTATTAGAGCGTTGGCAGCAGAACGCTGGTCGTTGATATGACTGGATGATTGTCAAGCACGCCGAACGTCGCGTGCGGTGTCGTTCGTCGTTTCACGAGATCGAGGGGTGGAGAATCAGGGGCGCCGGTGGCGGCTTCGACGATGAATCCTGCTGATATACGCCGGTCAG
>CAMTWA010000009.1:0-57413 GCA_947085385.1 uncultured Gemmatimonadota bacterium
CGTGACGAACGTCCCGATCCGCGCCGCCACTGTCGCCAACTCTCGCGCCCACCCCGCCGCCAGTTGCTGCTCGCGCATCGCTACGCTCCGGTCGTCGTTACCAAAACGACGCGCGAACCGTCACGGGTGCAACTGTAGTACTAGTTTGCAGGCCAGCGAGAGGTCGCGATTCGACAATGACCGCTCCATCTCATTCGGCAAGCTGGAGTTCAAGTATTCGAGGGGGATGCTTCGCGATTCCAAGGGCCGCACTCACGTGCTCTCGCGTCGCGCGAGAGAAGTGGTCGAAGCCCTGCTCGACAACGAGAGGGCTCTCGAGATGGCGGATCGAGCGATCGCCTTCCACGCCGCATCCTCCGCCCGGGGCGTGTTCGCCGTTGGGGCGCGGCGTGCCTCCGCGTTGAGTGAGGGCTACTCGGGTAACGTTCCGTACGATCTGAGTTCTTCACTCGCGGCGGATGCCCTCGATGTCGGACGTCCGTACCGACGTGTACCTGCCCGGCTGGAATTCGGCTGCGCCGACATTGCTGAATCGCTGATAGATCAAACGAAGGAGTTCAGAGAAATTCAGGAGCGTGTGGAAGCAGCGAAGGAGAGTGTCATCAACGACTTCATCGGGGACATAGCGCATGAGTATGGTCTCGCGATGGGCGTTCCTTTTGAAGAAGCAAAGCGGTGGGTGCTGGACAACGTTCCAGGGGCGTCGTTCGTCGAGCGGTGGGCGGGAACCGCCATCGCAGCAGATCTCGCCAACACGGCTTTCACCGCGAGACTCGCTCTCACCGTGACCGTCGGAATTGGCTATATGCAGCCGCCGCCCTGCTGGCCCTCGAACATGGTTGCCGATGTCTGGTAGAGCCGAGCTCGCAGTTTCAATGGGCCTGGCATTGGCGCTGATAGGCGGCCCTGCTGCTAGCGCCCAGGACCTCGGACCTCGAACGATATGGATGGGTCGAGACACGGTCTACGTCATCGTACAACTGAGTCCGACGGCGAGGCGGGACACCGTCCGGTATGTGCGAATCGGTGATCTGTTGTATACGATCACCCGTTCCGGTCGGAGACCACTCAGCGCTCAAGCGTCGAGGACGCTGATTTTGCTCGCTGAATCAAGGACGGCGGTCGAGTCCCTACTGCGTCGGCCGCGCTAGACGTATGCAATCGCAGGTTGACCTCTGACCGGGTGGTGCCGGTTCCGGGCTCGTCGAACCCAACTGGCGGGGCGCCGGCACCAACGAAACAGAGTCAGCGGTAATGACGACGCGGCGATTGTCGCGCGCGGCAACGCAGGCGTTGCGCAGGCGCTAGGCCCGTGCCGCGCGCAGTTCTGCCGGCTGTCGGTCCTCGCGCAGGACCCGCGTGAAGCAATGCTTCTCCGCCATCTCCACTTCGGTGCGGTCGATCTTCGTGTAACGCAGCACCTTTTCGGGGAAGTGGTCAAGGGTCACCTTGGCAAAACCGCACGCCTCGAAGATCTTCTCCGAGAACGAGGCGGCGAAGAGTTCGTCGTAGCCGCGCCGCCGCGCGAGGTCGGCGATCTCCTCGATGAGCAGCACGCCGTAGCCGCGCCCGCGCGCCGACGGGTGCACTGCCAGCCCCACCAGTTCGGCAAGCGACGGCGAATACTCGTCAATCGCCACAATCCCGAGGATGCGGCCGGTCTCGCCCCGGATCACGCGGTAATCGGCGAGATGTTCCTCGACGAACTGCGGCGTGCGGTGCAGCGTCTTGCCTTCCGGGGCAAACCGGTTGTTCAGCGCGGCGATGGCCGCGATGTCGCGTTCCGTGGGTCGGTTGATCATCCGAGCTCCGTGGATTCGAGGCGCCGCAGCGCCACCCGAATGGGAATCACCGTGCACGCCGCGCACAGCAGCGCCGCCGCGCCGAACCCGAGCACCATCTCGAACGGGTCGGCCGACTGGTTGAACGCGCGCGCCGAGAGGTAGCCGTAGACCGGCCGCGCCTCGAGGATGATGGTGGCGCCGATCATCCCGATGGACGCCATCATGAACAGCAGCCCCCCGAATGACGTGGGGATCTGCGCGGCGTTTTCCGTCTCGAACTGCGGAAACAGCGTCCCGAAGCCGATGGCGAGCCCGGCGATGGCAAAAGTCATGAAGGTGATGGTAAACACCGAGACGAGAAACATGAAGGTGGAAACCTGCAGCAGGTAGTTCGTCACCCCCACGATACCGAGCGCGAGCACGAGCAGCGGCAGCGTCCCCACCCAGAATTTGGCCCACAGCAGGTCGCGCATTGCCAGCGGACTCGACCGCAGCAGCCAGAGCGTGCGCCCCTCGAGCGACACGCCGGGAAAAATGAAGCGCGCGGCAATGGACGCCAGCACGAAGCCCGCCATGACGAGGTTGAGGAACGGCACCACGTTGATGAGGAAGAAGGTGATCCCCTCGCCCTTCAGCGGCAGGTACTTGATGTTGAAGACGTAGACGACGACGAGCACCGCGAGCAGGATCAGCTGGCTCCACTGTGTCGTGTCGCGGAAGAACAGGCGCACTTCCTTCATCACCAGTTCGCGCTTGAGCGTTCCGAGCGGCGCGAGCACCCGCATGGCCGCGCGCTGCAGCAGCCCGGCATGCACCCAACGCTCGGCGCTCTCCTGCGCCTTGCTGAATCCCGCCGAGTACAAGGAGCGATGCAGGAGCGCGCCGAGCACCACGAAGGCGGCGGCCGTGGACCAGAGCATGTAGAGAGAGAGCCAGTCCGGCCGGCCCGCCAGGTATTCCATCACCGACTTCTGCACCCATCCGCTCGGGAGCAGCGGTGATGTCGGTCCGCGCAGCACCGCGATGAAGTCCACGAGCGACCGGAAACCCTCGGGGCGCACCAGCTGCTCGGGGCGCACGAGACGGAACAGCAGCACGATGCCGCCCGCCGTCAGCACCGCGATGACGCTCAGGATGTCGCGCGTGCGGCGGGCCGGGAAGATGTTGACGAGGAGCAGCGTCGTGGCGCTCCCGAGGACGGCCGGAATAACGAGGAACGGAATGAGCGTGAAGACGACGAAGAAACCGAACCCCCACCCGCCGCGATAGGCGACGCCATACGCCGCGAACGTCGGGATTCCCATCAGCACCACCATCCAGCTGGAGAAGACCGTTGTCTCCAGCAGCTTGGCCGCGTAGACGCGCAGCCAATCCACGGGCGCCGACACGAGCAGGTCGAGGTCCTTGGCGAGGAAGAACGACGACAGCGCCGTGATGATGTTCGAGAGCAGCAGCAGCGCGAAGAAGCTGACCAGCATCAAGCCGAGTAGCTTGCCGGCCAGCAGTTCGCCGATCTCGGGTACCCCCTTGAAGTAACTCAGCAGTCGGTAGAGCAGGCCGAAGATGAAGCCCCAGAACAGCAGCCCCACGACGGCCAGGATCGTCATGCGTGCGCCGCGCCCGCGTTCGCCGGCAACGGCGCGCGCGCGCGCGGTGAGCACCTTGGGCAGCAGGATCCACAGCAGCGGCGCGTCGGGGTTGGCGATCGTCGTGAACGGCACCTGCGGCGCGCCGGGCGAGTGCGGCGGGTAGTTGGTCATCCGTCCCCCGCGCTCTGCCGTCCGCCGTCTGCCGTCCGCCGCTCACGCATCGAGCACGTCCATCAGGTTTCTCGCCGCGTTCTCGCCGGTGAGCCGGAGGAAGACCTCCTCCAGCCCGCTCCCCCCATAGGTCACCGACGTGCGCAGCTCCTCCATGGTGCCCAGCGCGTGCATCCGACCGTTCACGATGATGCCGATGCGGTCGCACAAGGACTCGGCGGTCGCGAGCGTGTGCGTGCTCATCATGATGGTGTGGCCGCGCGCGGCGTACTCGCGGAACAGGTCGCGCAGGATCTTGATCGCCTTGGGGTCGAGGCCGACGTGCGGCTCGTCCACCACGATCACCTCAGGGCGGTGCACGAAGGCGCTCGCGATGATCAGCTTCTGCCGCATGCCGTGGCTGTAGCCCTCCACCAGCTCGTCGCGCCACTCTTCGAGGTCGAACAGCGCCAGCAATTCGCGCGCACGGTGCTCGACGTGGGGCCCATGCTGGTCGTAGAGGCCGGCGACAAAACGCAGGAACTCGCCGCCCGTCAGCTTCTCATAGATGAAGGGCCGGTCGGGGATGAAGCCGAGCTTTGCCTTGGCGGCAATCGGGTCCACCGCGAGATCCACACCGCCGATCTCCACGCGCCCCGCCGTCGGCTTCAGGATGCCGGCGATCATGCGCAGCGTCGTCGTCTTGCCGGCCCCATTGGGGCCGAGGAAACCGAACAGCTCGCCCTGCGACACGTGCAGGTCGAGTCCGTCAACCGCAACGAACGAGCCGTAGTATTTGGTGAGACCGGTGAGACGAATCATGGAGAGGCAGATGGGTTGATGGCGGAGGGCAGATGGCAGATCGCAGTGGTAGGGGCGGATGCCGGCGTCGGAACGGCCAACGCTGGATGTCCGCCTTCTACCGTCGTTCATCCACCAACTGTATCTCAAGGTTTCCGATGAGTCGCAGTAGCTCCGTTTGCTTGCCGAGCCCGCCCACCACGAAGCGCAGGTGCGCCGCGTCGGCGGGGAACTGCCCCAACGTCGGGTCCACCGGCACCCACTCGTCAAGCCAGACTTCCGGCCAGGCATGGTAGTAGAACTTGCCGCGAACATAGGCGAGGCCCGTGGCGATGCGCGTCGGGATGCCGACCGCGCGGGCGAGCGCCACGTACAGCTGCGTATGCTCGTTGCAGTCGCCGCGGCGCGTGCGCAGCACCTGCAGCGCGTTGGGCACGCTGAACGTCACTTCCTTCGCCACCGAGTCGTGCACCCACCGGTTCAATTTCTCGGCCACGCGGCGCGCATCGCGCTCGAGGCCGGTGATGGCGATGGCTTTCTGCACGATGGCGATGTCATTGGACTGCAGGAGCGGCTCGGCGGCCAGCTCCGCGCGGAAACGCGCAAGGAACTCCGGCGCCCTCGCCGTCAGCGCGTACGATATCGCCGGCAGCGCGGCTCGCTCGATGAGCAGTGTGTCCCCGCGCAGCGACTGACGCCCGCCGGCCAGGTCATAGCCCTCCAACGACACGCCGGTGAGCCGCACGCGCAGGCGCTGCCGTGCTGATGCGCCGAACGACACGCCGGCCGAGATCGCGGTGCTCTCGTAGATATTGCGGGACGGGTCGCCGCCGCGTGCCACCGCCGCATCGCGGGCGATGCGCCAGTTCTCGAAGGCAAGTTCGTACGCCATGCGGCGGAGCGTGATGCCCGCCGCCTGCCGCGCCAGCACGACGCGCCCCTGCGCGTCCACCCAGGTGTCGAATCCCGTGCCGCCGTCGCCCACCACGTGCCAGGCGCGCACCGTGTCCGTGAGTGCGCTCTTCCAAATGCGCTCGGCGACGTCGAAGCGCGCCGAGTCGTCCACCACGAACAGGCTTTCGGCCAGCACCGTGAGCGCGACGTCGCGCGACTGCATCGCCTGCGGGTCGAAGGTCGGCACGCGGTACGTCTTGCCGAGTTTGGGCACCTCGCCCAGCGCCACCGCAAGCGGCGCGAGCGTCGGCACCAGCACCGGACCCCGTAGGGCCACGCGCTGCGAGTCCGCTGGCTGGCCCGGCACGTCCAGCGCGAAGACCGCGACGCTGTCGCCCTCGATGCGCCCCGCCACGCGCATCGGGGTCTCGGCCGCCTCGGCCTGCACGTCGAACGTGCGAAGCGCGAGGGCGCGCGAGAGCAGCACCACCGACCGCGCCGATGCCCGGCGCACCCGGCCCGCGAGCGGGAGGTCGGCGACGAAGTAGTCCGTGACCTCGATGCCATTTGTCACGGTGTCGATGGTGGTGGACGCAAAACCGATCCGCGTCCCGTTCTGCTCCACCGTGTAGAACGATGTCCCTGGGCTCAGGCGCATCGCCGCCTCGGCGAGACGCTGGGTCCGGCCCTGGAAGAACTCGCGGCGCACCAGCAGCGCCAGCCCGCCGCCCCAGGCCGCCAGCAGCACCAGCGATGCGATGACGCGGAGGCGTCCGCGTGCGAAGCGGTTCATGCTGCCGCCCCGACTCGACCGTTGCCCGTGCTGCCCTGCAGGACCGCTGCCCCGCGGCGCATCAACGTCCCTGCGCCTCGCGCATATGGCGATAGGCCACCGCCGCGTCCGCGGGGCGGCCCAGACGGTCGAGCACGATGCCGACGCCCTTGAATGCGCGCCAGTTGGACGGGTCGAGGCGCGTCGCGTGCTCATAGGCGCGCAGGGCCGGGGCCAGCTGGTCCACGTGGTTGAGCGCCTCGCCCAGATAGAAGTGGGCGAGCGCGTCCTCGGTGCGATGGGCAGCTGCCTTCTGGAGCGGGTCCACCGCTTCGCGCCAGCGCGCTCGACGGCAGGCAAGGATGCCCACCTGCAGCTGGACCTCCGGATCGTCGGCGCGCAGCTTGGCGGCTCGCCGGAGTTCCGCCTCGGCCTGGTTGTACTTCAGCCGGACGCCCAGCAGGAAGGCGCGGGCGCAGATGAGGCGCACCTCGTCGCCGCCGGCGGCCAGGCACGCATCAAGCGCGTCGAGTGCCGCGCTCGCGTCGCCATGTTTCTCGAGGGCGCTGGCGTACGCGATCGCGGCATCGGCATCGCGCGGTGACATCTCGGTGGAGCGTTTCAGCGGGTTGAGTGCGGCGGAGGGCATCGCCGCGGGCGCGGAGTGCCGCAGTGCCGCGCTAGAGTCGTGCGCGGGGTGCGCTGAGTGCGCCCCCACTCCCCGGGACACCGCCGGCGGTCTGCCGCCCGTCCCCCGGGACGCGTCGCCGGCCGGTGCCGCGGCCCGCGAGCGCTGCGCCGCTGGAGTCGCCTCCGCCTCCTGTACGATGCGCACCGACCAGCTCGGCCCCGCGTCCTCGACGTCGTCGTACGACGACTCGCCGCACACCGGCGGCTCCCGGAACGCCACCATGGCCGAATCGGCGTTCCCGGCCGTTCCCTCGCTCTCCCGGTCTACGCGCAGCTGCGGCACGGCCTCGACGTCGCCAAAGGAGAGTTGGGCGGGGTCGAAGCTGGGCAGGGCCGGGGTCGGGCGCTGGTCTCGCGTGTTCACGAGCCTCGGGGGAAGGGGACCGAAGGTACAATCTAGCCCGCGTAGTGCTCGGTCGGCCAACGGAACACGAATACTACGCCCGACTCCCATCTTGAGCTTCCCGCCGCCATCTTATAAAGCTATGGCCGAAGAAGCCCTGATTGTCCGCGGAGCTCGCGAACACAACCTCAAGGAGATCGACGTCACGATCCCGAGGAACCGCCTCACGGTGGTCACGGGGTTGTCGGGGTCAGGCAAGTCGTCGCTGGCCTTCGACACGATCTTCGCGGAAGGGCAGCGCCGCTACGTCGAGTCGCTCTCCGCGTACGCGCGCCAGTTTCTCGGGCTCATGGAAAAGCCCGACGTGGATTCCATCGAGGGGCTCTCGCCGGCGATATCCATCGAGCAGAAGACGGCCGGGCACAACCCCCGCTCGACCGTCGGCACCGTGACCGAGATCTACGACTACCTGCGCCTGCTCTACGCGCGCGCCGGCACGCCCCATTGCCCCAACTGCCATCGGCCGGTGGAGCGTCAGAGTGCCGGGCAGATTGCCGACATCCTGCTCGGATGGCCTGAGGGAACGAAGGTCGAGGTGCTGGCCCCGCTCGTACGTGGCCGCAAGGGCGAGTTCCGTGAGTTGTTTGAGAATGCCCGCAAGCAGGGCTTCGTGCGCGCCATGGTGGATGGCGCCCTAGTCGAGCTCGCCGATCCGCCCGCCCTCAACCGCCGGCAGAACCACGACATCGCCGTCGTCGTGGACCGGCTGGCCGTGCGGGCAACTGACCGCGGCCGCCTCGCCGATTCGGTGGAAACGGCGCTCCGACTCGCCGATGGCCTGGTGGAGATTCGGCGCACCGACGGGGGCAAGCAGACGCCGCACCTGTTTTCCGAGCGCTACGGCTGCGCCGAGTGCGGCCTGTCGCTCCCCGAGCTCGAACCGCGCCACTTCTCGTTCAACTCACCCTTCGGCGCCTGCCCCGCGTGCAGCGGGCTTGGCGTTCGCCGCCTCGCGAGCGCCGACCTGGTGCTCGGCGACCCGAGCATTTCCCTGCTTGAAGGTGTCGTGCTTCCGTGGGGAGAGCCCGACGGCTACCTGCGCCGCGTCATCCTTCCCGGGCTCGCGAAGCAGCTCAAGTTCGAGCTGAACGCGCCGTGGGGAAGTCTGCCGAAGAAGGTGCAGGAGACGCTGCTGCACGGCATCCCGCCCAGGAGCGGCGACGTCAAGTGGGAAGGCATTCTCGCCACCGTGCAGCGCCGCCACGCCGAGACCACGAGCGACAACGTCCGCACCGAGCTCGAGGAGTACATGCTCGTGTCGGAGTGCCCTGAGTGCGGCGGATCGCGTCTGAAACCGGAATCGCTCGGCGTGACCGTCGAGCGGGTGAATCTTGGGAACCTCGTCGATCGCTCGGTGGCCGAGGCGCTCGCTTTCCTCGAGAAGATCCCGCTGCGCGAGCACGGACGTCGCGGCCTCGATCCCGAGATCGCCGGTCCCATTCTTAAGGAAGTCACCGAGCGCCTGCGGTTCCTCGTGGACGTGGGGCTCGAGTACCTCACGCTGAACCGCTCCGCCGAATCCCTGTCGGGTGGCGAGGCACAGCGCATCCGGCTCGCCACGCAGATCGGGAGCAAGCTCGTCGGCGTGCTCTATATCCTCGACGAGCCGAGCATCGGCCTGCACCAGCGCGACAACGCGCGGCTGCTCGCCACGCTCAAGCGCCTGCGCGATCTGGGTAACACGGTGCTGGTGGTCGAGCACGACGAGGAGACCATTCGCGCCGCCGACTACCTGATTGATCTCGGCCCCGGAGCGGGGAAGCACGGGGGTGAGGTGGTGGCGCAGGGGAGCGTCGCCGATGTCATTGCCGCGCCGGGGTCGCTCACCGGCGCCTACCTGCGCGGCGAGAAGGCCGTCCCGGTCCCGGCTGAGCGGCGTCCACGCGATCCGCGGCGCCAGCTCGTCGTCGAGGGAGCGAAGGAGCATAACCTGCGCGACATCACGCTCGAGGTGCCGCTCGGCTGCTTTACCGCCGTCACCGGCGTCTCCGGCTCCGGCAAGAGCACGCTGATCAGCGACATCCTGCATCGTGCGCTCGCGCGGCATTTCTACCGCGCGCGCGTGATGCCCGGCGCGCACCGCCGCATCGGCGGGCTCGAGCACCTCGACAAGGTCATTGACATTGACCAGAGCCCCATCGGACGCACGCCGCGCTCGAACCCGGCGACGTACACGGGGCTGTTCACGCCGATTCGCGACCTGTTTGCCGAACTCCCCGAAGCCAAGATGCGCGGCTACGGCCCCGGGCGCTTCTCGTTCAATGTGAAGGGCGGGCGCTGCGAGGCATGCCAGGGCGACGGCCTCGTCAAGATCGAGATGCATTTCCTCCCCGACGTCTACGTCACCTGCGAGACGTGCAAGGGGAAGCGCTACAACCGCGAGACGCTCGACGTCCGCTTCCGCGGGCTCAGCATCAGCGAGGTGCTGGACCTCACGGTGGAGGATGCGCTGGCGCTCTTCGAGAACCAGCCGCGCATCGCGCAGAAGCTGCAGACGCTGCACGACGTCGGGCTCGACTACATCCACCTCGGCCAGAGCGCCACGACCCTCTCCGGTGGCGAGGCGCAGCGCGTGAAGCTCGCCACCGAGCTCAGCAAGCGCGACACCGGGCGTACGCTGTACATCCTCGACGAGCCGACGACGGGACTGCACTTCGAGGACGTGCGCATGCTGCTCGAGGTCCTGCACAAGCTCGTGAACCGTGGCAATACCGTGCTGGTGATCGAGCACAACCTCGACGTCATCAAGACCGCCGACTGGATCGTGGACCTCGGCCCCGACGGCGGCGCAGGTGGCGGGCGGATCGTGGCGGCGGGGACGCCGGAAGACGTGGCGGCCGTCACGGAAAGCTTCACGGGGCAGTTCCTCAAGGGCATGCTGAGGAGGGGCTAGCTGGCAGCGGGCGGCTGGCAGATGGCAGACGGCGGACGGCAGACGGCGGACGGCGGACGGCAGACGGCAGACTAGAGCCCTGCCCGGCGCACCAATCAATCACCAATCACCATCCTCAATCGCACTCGTCAATCCCAATCCGAGCTCCCAATCCTCAATATGGTCTCCATCCTGGACATCATCGGCCCCGTCATGGTGGGCCCCAGCAGCAGCCACACGGCCGGCGCGTGCCGGCTTGGCCTGCTGGCGCGCAACCTCGTGGGAGGCACGCCCCAGCGCGCGCACGCCGAGCTGCATGGCTCGTTCGCGCGCACCGGCGAGGGGCACGGCACCGACAAGGCGATCGTCGGTGGCCTGCTTGGCTTCCGCCCCGACGATGACCGGCTGCGCACGTCGCTCGAGATCGCCGCAGGCGAAGGGCTCGCCTATACGTTCAGCAAGACCAAGCTCGGCGAGGAGAGCGAGGTCCATCCCAACACGGTGCGCATAACCGTCGAGCGCGGCGACCGCACGTCGGTGATGACCGGCTCGTCGCTCGGCGCGGGGCGCATCCTCGTGAGCGAGATCGACGACTTCCCGGTGGAGGTGCATGCCGACCACCACACCATCGTGCTCGTTGCCGAGGACATCCGCGGCTCGATTGCGCGCATCACCACGCTGTTGGCGGACGACGGCGTCAACATCGCCACGATCCGCGTCTCGCGGCGCCGCCGCGGCGGCGACGCGTTCATGGTGATCGAGCTGGATGAACCCCCGGGCGACGACGTGCGCGACCATATCCGCGCCCTCTCCTGGGTCCGCTGGGCCTTCACGCTGGACAAGGTCACATCGTAGCTCCCGCCCTACTCGCACCACCCCCTCTCCCCTTTCTCGTCCCCTGCAATGTTCAGTTCGCTCTACGCTGCTATCGCCGACGCCGAGTCCCGCGGCCTCCGCCTGTCCGAGGTCGCGCTCGAGGCTGAGTCGCTCGACCAGGGGCGCGCGGTGGCCGAGATTCGCGAGGTGCTGGGCCGCGCGCTGGCCGTGATGCGCCAGGCCGTCGCGCGCGGCGTGGTGGGCGACCTCAAGAGCGCCTCGGGGCTCGTGGGTGGCGACGCGGCCAAGCTGCGCGAGGGGCCGGCCGGTCCGCTGAGCGGCACGCCGTTCCGTGAGGTGCTGATGCGCGCCTTGGCGGTGCAGGAGGTCAACGCCGCCATGGGCGTCATCGTCGCGGCGCCCACCGCCGGCGGTGCCGGCGTGCTTCCCGCCGTGCTGACCGGACTCGCCGATGCGCGCGGCATCGGCGACGACCGGCTGATTGACGCGCTTGCCACGGCCGGCCTCATCGGGGCGATCATCGCCGAACGCGCCTCGCTCAGCGGCGCCGAGGGCGGCTGCCAGGCCGAGACCGGCGCGGCGGCCGGCATGGCCGCAGGGGCCGCCGTCGAGATGCTCGGTGGCACCCCCTCGCAGTGCGGCCATGCCGTCGCGCTCGCGCAACAGGGAACGCTCGGCCTCGTCTGCGATCCGCTCGGCGGCCTCGTCGAACTACCCTGCGTCTTCCGCAACGCCACCGGCAGCGCCATCGCGCTGGCGGCGATCGAAATGGCCCTGGCCGGCATCGAGTTCGCCATCCCCGCCGACGAGGTGATTGATACCATGGGGCAGATCGGCCGCGAAATGGACGTTCGCTATCGTGAAACGGCCGGAGGCGGCCTCGCGGCCACCCCCACGGGACGACGGCTTGCTCGGGAGCGGCTCGTGTCGCTCAAGCAATCTCAGCCTTGAGAATACGGCCGTGCGGAGCGTTTCTCATGGCATTCATCGGATGACACCAGCAAAGCGATGATTGGAACCTCAGCTACCAGTTGCGTAGATTCGCTGAAGAAACGAGCGGTAGCCAACGCCGAGGAATTCGCTTGAGAGGATTCGTTACCACGCCGGAGCCGGTGGTCGACCTGATGGTCGACAAGCTCTTTCGTGGTCGTGCTCCAAGTGCTCGGATGACGATCCTGGATCCCGGCTGCGGTCGCGGGGCCTTCATCGAAGGGATCATCCGGTGGTGCGCACGCCATCGCGTAGGGCTCCCGAATGTCGTCGGCGTGGAACTTGATCCGGCGCACGTCAAATACTGCGAAGCGCGGTTTGCTGGTCGGCCGTCGATCAGGATCGTCCACGCGGATTTCCTGTCATCGGCCCCGATCTCGGCTGACGCTGTGATCGGTAACCCCCCGTACGTCCCGATTACGAGCCTCGATGAGCGCGAAAAGTCGTACTATCGAGAGGCATACCTCACCGCGCGCGGCCGGTTTGATCTCTATGCTCTGTTCTTTGAGCGCGCGCTGTGCTGTCTGCGTTCGAGCGGACGGCTCGTGTTCATTACGCCAGAGAAGTTCCTGTACACCGAGACGTCACGCGCACTCCGCGGGCTCTTGTCCGGGTATTCGCTAGAGGACCTGCATCTGATCGATGAAGGGACGTTCGATGGACTCATCACGTATCCCCTCATCACGACCCTTGAGAAGACCGATCCCGTTCGGGCGACGCGCGTGACAACTCGCTCCGGCGGATCGCAGTTGGTACGACTGCAACATCGCCAGGATAGCTGGCTTCCCCTGCTTCGAGGTCACGTCGAGGCCGAGGGAGGGAGAACGCTCGAGCAGATCTGCCGACGCATCAGTTGCGGTGTCGCCACGGGGGCGGATGCGGTATTCGTGCAAAGGACGTCGAACTTGCCGCGAGAGCTCGTTCCGTACGCGTACCCGACGGTTTCCGGAAGGGAGCTGCCGATGGACGGCGAGGCCACGACGAGGCATTCGATCCTGGTACCGTACGATAGGCACGGACAACTACTGTCGGAGGATCAACTCGGCGGCCTGTTTGCACATCTCACCTACCCTCCGCACTACGAACAGCTTCTTCGTCGGACGTGCGTTGCTCGAAAGCCGTGGTACGCGTTTCACGAGAATCCACCGCTCCCCGTGCTGCGCCGCCCGAAGATCCTATGCAAGGACATCGGTCCAAGGCCGTCATTCGTTGTGGATCAACGAGGTGCGATCGTGCCGCGACACTCCGTGTACTACATCGTACCGGAAAACCCGTCCGTCCTCGAGCCGCTGCTCGAGTACCTGAATGCGCCCGCGGCCGTCTCGTGGCTGGAGGCGCATTGCCAGCGAGCCGCGAACGGCTATCTGCGGTTGCAGAGCTCTGTGCTTAAGCGGTTGCCAGTACCGGCTGACCTCGGGCCTGCAATGCCGGCCGTCCAACGGCAGGCGCGAAGCGCATGAGCACTCCGTTTGATGCAGCCATTGACGCAATCAAGGCAGCCGGCTATCACAACCATCGACACGAGACGCACTCCGATGTCGTGAGTCGCGGGATGTTCCACGACCTGCTACGCACCTGCGATGCGTTGCGCATGGATGTCGAGGGCGGTGTCGTGCGCATGTGGGAGAACGTCGCGTCCCCGGGTGATCGGCAGCGCAAGGTCGACCTCTTCATCGGGGAGCCTGGGCCCGACGGCGAGCCAGTTATCGAGAAAGTGCGCCTTGCCGTCGAGAATAAGTCGGTCATCACGGCGCACCGGAATCGAACGAACCGGTTCGACGATCTGACAAAAGTCCTCTCTGCGGTGCACAGAGCCAGGCCGGAGGCCCTTCTGGTCGCGACTGTGCTTGTAGGGGTGGCACCGCGAGTGCTCAACGTGCCCGATCGAATTCACCCGATGTATCGAGGGCGCGAGGAGGAGTTCGCCCGGGAAGTGCTTCCGAGATTGTCCTGCGGCGATCAACGGTTGTGGGAGGACTTCAGTTACGCGGTCAGCTCGAATCGCCCCAATGAGCCACTCAGGACCGTGGCGGCCTTCGATCGACTCCCCACGCGGCACCCCGGGCACACGCACAAGCAGGGCTTTGATTTCGTACTCCAGGTTCCCGTGTTCGTGGATAATGTGAATGTGCCGCACGTAGCACGCGACAGCGTCCTCGGCATCGACGTGGACAGGGAATACCGGCGAATGCTGGAGCAGTTGTGCAGCGGATACCGTGCCCGTTGGCACATCTAAGAGGCTTCGACACGTCCAGTGTCCCATACGGTTTGGTAGCATGTGCTGCCGGGGGCTGCGTCCCCCGCTCTGGCGCCGCCCCCGTGTCAGTGTGAAACTTTCAGTCACGGGGCAAACGTAGGATTCCCCACACGTTGCATCAGGTGAGGCCATGGTCAACCGCGAAGACATCGAGAAGTTCCTCGACCGGCTGTCGAACGAAGGCGCCACATACCGTGAAATCGAGCCGGGGCTCTGGTCCGTTAAGCCGGGCGGCGAGTTCGATATGAGCGTCGTCATCCATCACTCGCCACCGGTGGTTGTCCTGCGCGTGAAGGTGATGGACGCGATCGGGGACGACGCCATGAACGCCCGCATCAACCGCCGCCTGCTCGAGTTCAACGCCACCGACCTGTTGCACGGGTCGTACGGCATCGACAACGGTTCGATCGTGCTCACCGAGGCGCTCGAGCTCGACCACCTCGACTTCACCGAGTTCCTGGCCGCTTACGAGAGCATCACGCTCGCCCTGCCTTCGCATCTCCGCGAGCTGGCGACGATCCGCGAGGCAAAGTGACGATGGGTATCTGGGACCGCTTCACCACGCTCCTCAGGTCGAACATCAACGACCTGATCTCGAAGGCCGAGAATCCGGAGAAGATGCTCGACCAGATCGTCGTCGACATGCGCTCGCAGCTGCAGCGTGCCAAGCAGCAGGTGGCGGCCGCGATTGCCGACGAAAAGCGCCTGAAGGACCAGGCCGAGTCCGAGTACAAGGCGGCGCAGGACTGGGAGCAGAAGGCCATGCTCGCCGTCAAGGAAGGGCGCGATGACCTTGCCAAGCAGGCGCTCGTGCGCCAAGGCGAGCATTTCGCGCACGGCCAGCAGCTCGAGACCACGTGGCAGGCGCACCAGGCGGAGACGGAGAAGCTCAAGAACTCCCTGCGCGACCTCAACGACAAGATCGAGGAGGCCAAACGCAAGAAGAACCTCCTGCTGGCGCGCCAGCGCCGCGCGCAGGCGCAGACCCGCATCAACGAGACCATGTCGTCGATGTCGGAGAAGTCGGCGTTCGAGGCCTTCGCCCGGATGGAAGAGCGCATTGACCAGAACGAGCGCATGCTGAAGGCGAGCACCGAGATCGAGGAGGAGTTCACCGGCGACCGCCTGCAGCACGACTTCAAGCAGCTCGAGAAGGTGGCCGGCGTGGCGAACGCCGACGCGCAGCTGCTCGCGCTGAAGCAGAAGATGGGGTTGCTCGGCGCGGGCGCGTCCGGGCCGCCGCGGCAGATCGGAGCGGGCGAGGAGATCGCGCACGCTGAGATCGAGGATGCCCGCGAGGAGAAGAAGTAGTTGGACGCCAGCGTAGCGCCGCGCCGCTTCGGCCTGGCGCTCGCCGGCGTCGCGGCGGCGGCACTCCTCGTCTGGCTGGCGGGGCGCGTCGCCGACCTGCTTCTGCTGCTCTTCGTCGCCGTCCTGCTGGCGGTCTACCTCGGCGCGACTACCGACTTCCTGATGGCGCGCACGCGCCTGCCGCGCGCCGCCGCCCTTTTCATAGCCATCCTCGGCACCATCCTCGCGGTCGCCGGCATCGGGTCGCTCCTTATTGGGCCCGTCGTGGCCCAGACGCGCGAGCTGCTGACTGTCCTGCCGCGCTACGTCCCGGCATGGGAGGCGCAGCTGGAGGCGCTCATCACCCGCATCCCCGGTGCGAGCGAAATCATGCGTCCCGGCGAGCACCAGTTGGTTCAGCTCGTGCTCGAAGAGGTGCGCGGCTTCATTGGCGATGTCGTGCCGCGCGTCTTCGGCGTGCTGCACGGCTTCATCAACCTGGTCGCGGTGCTCGTGATGGCGCTCTATCTGTCCTTGCGCCCCGACCTGTACCTGGATATGTCCGTCACGCTCGTCCCGCCGCGCCACCGCGACACGGCACGCGATGTCATCCGCAGCGCCACGCTTGCCTTGCGCGCGTGGACCTTCGCCCAGCTGCTCGCCATGTTCGTGCTTGGCGCGATGACCGCGCTCGGTCTCTGGCTCCTCGGCGTGCCGTACTGGCTGACCTTCGGCATCTTCACCGGCGTCGTGGCGCTCGTGCCGTTCTTCGGCACGCTCGTGTCGTCGCTGCTCCCCGCGCTCTTCGTACTGGCCGAAGGCGACGGGTTGCGCGCGGTCCTCGTGGTGGTGTTCGGTTTCGTCATCCACTTCGTCGAAAACAACCTCGTGAACCCGCTCATCATGCACAAGCACGCGAACCTCCCGCCCGTGCTGACCATCATGAGCGTGCTGATCTGCGGCAAGCTGCTCGGCCCCATGGGACTGCTCGTCGCCGTGCCGGGGCTTGCCGTGCTGCTCGTGTTGTTGCGCAAGCTGCTGGTCGAGCGCGGTTACGGCGAAGCCGCGTCGTCCGAGACAGCCTGAGCCGATCCCCACGACTCACGGTCGGCACCGCGGGCACTGCGGGCACTGCGGCCACTGCGGCCACTGCGGCCACTGCTGGCACTGCTGGCACTGCGGGCACTGCGGGCACTGCAGTTGCTGCCGGCGCGCACGGACGCTGCGGACTTTCGATGCAGTCCGCACGCGATTGGTGACGCACCGACACGGATGAGCCCGCACACTCGGCGCACCCTCATCGGAGCGCGCCCGTGCCGGAAGCCGTCGTGTCGTTCGAAAACATCCGCAAGGTCTACGGCGCCGCCCTCGCCGGCGCGCGGGGCGGCGTGGTGGCGCTCGATGGCGTCAGCGGCGACGTGCGCGAGGGTGAGATCGTAGGCGTCGCGGGGCCGCCGGGCGCCGGCAAGAGCACGCTGCTGCGCATCGCCACTGGCATGCTGCGTGCCGACAGCGGCGTCGTTCACTGGCGAGGCGCCGCGGAATGCCCACCGCGTCTCGCGGCGTTCGTGCCGTCGCACGTGGTGCTGCACGAGTTCCTGTCGGTGCGCGAGGCGCTGCGCTTCGCCGCCGCGCACGACGGTCTTGGCGGTGCCCGCCGGGTGGTAGTCGAGGATCTGTGGCTGGCGCGGCTTGGCCTCGCGGACCGGTTCGGCGCCCGCGTGGGCGCCCTGCCGCTGGTGGAGCGGCGCATCGCCGCGCTGGCCGCCGCGCTGCAGGGCGCGCCCGGGCTGCTGGCATTCGACGGGCCGCTCGACGGCCTCGACCCCGCCGCGCGGCGCGAGATGCGGCGCGCGCTGCAGGTCGTGGCGGCGAGCGGGATCGCCGTCCTGCTCGGCGCGGCCGATCTGGGTGTGCTGGCCGGCGTCGCGCACCGCGGCGCGCTGTTGCGCGAAGGGCGCGTGGTCGCCTGGATCGATCCGCGCGTCGCCGCGCCGCGAAATGCACTCGAGCTCGCGGTCGGCGCGCCGCGCGTCGCCGCGGCCCGGCTGCGCCGGCACGTCGCGGCGTCGTGCCGCCGCGACGGAGCCGTCAGGGTCCCTCTCGCCGATCGCTCCGCCGAGGAGGTGCTCGCCCTCTGCCGCGCCGAGGGCATCCGCGTGCTGCGGTCGCGCGTGGTCACCGAACCGCCCGGCCGGTGGACGGTACCGTAGGACCGCGGCTAGCTTTCAGGCATGCCCGAGTTCCGCCTGTACAACTCGATGTCGCGCACCGTCGAGCCGTTCGCCCCGGCCGATGGAGAGACCGTGCGGATGTATGCCTGCGGTCCGACGGTCTACAATCCGGCGCACCTGGGGAACTTCCGCACGTTCCTGTTCGCGGACCTCCTGCGCCGCGCGCTCAAGCTGGCGGGGTTCAAGGTGCGACAGGTGATGAACGTGACGGACGTGGATGACAAGATCATCCGGCGGGCCACCGAGCAGGGCAAGACGGTGCGCGAGGTGACGGAACCGGTGATCAGCATGTTCAACGCCGACCGCGACTACCTGCGCATCGAGCCGGCGGAGCACTACCCGCGCGCCACCGATTTCATCGCCGAGATGGTGGATCTCGTGCGCCGTCTCGAGCAGAAGGGAATCGCGTATCAGGCCGAGGACAAGTCGGTGTACTTCGCCATCGACAAGTTTCCGGGGTACGGGCGGCTCTCGCGTCTCGACACGCGCGAACTCAAGACCGGCGCGCGGGTGGCGCAGGACGACTACGCCAAGGAGAACGCGCAGGACTTCGCGCTGTGGAAGTCGGCCACGCCCGACGACGAGGCGTGCGGCGCGGCGTGGGATTCCCCGTGGGGCCGCGGGCGTCCCGGCTGGCATCTCGAGTGCTCGGCGATGGCCATGAGCCTGCTTGGCGAGACGATAGACATCCACACGGGCGGAGTGGACCTGCAGTTCCCCCACCACGAGGACGAGATCGCGCAAAGCGAAGCGGCGACGGGCAAGCCCTTCGCGCGCTTCTGGTGCCATGGCGAGTTCCTGCTGACCGACGGCAGCAAGATGGCCAAGCGCGTGGGGAACGTCGCGACGGTGCAGGACCTGCGCGCGCAGCAGGTGAGCGCGGCGGCGGTGCGACACCTGATGTTCTCGACGCACTACCGCAAGCAGCTCAACCTGTCGGGCGCGGCACTCGAGGCGAGCATGGAGGCGGTGCGGCGCGTCGGCGATTTCGCCGAGCGCCTGGCGTCGGCGTCGGGTGGCACGGTGAAGCTGTCGGAGCTCGCGGAGACGTTTCGCGGCGAGTTCGACGAGGCATTGCGCGACGACTTGAACGCGCCGCGCGCGCAGGCGGCGCTGTTCGTGTTCATCAACCAGGCCAACGCCGAACTGGACAAGCGCGGGGGCGATGCGGCCGGCCTGTTGGCTGCGCGCGAGGCCTTCGCGCGCGCCAACGGTGTGCTGGATATCGTGCCGGAGCAGGATGCGGTAGACTCGTCGCTCGCGGCTTGGGTTGATCAGCAGCTTGCAGCGCGGAAGGCGGCCCGTGGCCGCAGGGACTTTGCGGCGGCGGACGGGATTCGCAAGTCCTTGGAAGAAAAGGGGATAGTGGTCGAGGATACGCCCCAGGGCGCTCGCTGGAAGAAGGTCCGCTGACGCGCTGCGGAGTCGCCGTAACGCCAACAATTACAACGGCTTGACACCCGCCATGAACGCGAGTATTCTACGAGTCTCGCAAAAAATGGCCAGTCGCTGACGTAGCTCAACTGGCAGAGCACTTGATTTGTAATCAAGCGGTTGCGAGTTCGACTCTCGCCGTCAGCTCTGTTGGTGCTCGTGCGGTGGCGGGTGCGGGACGAGGAGGGGGTTGGAGGAACAGCGAAGGTGGGGTACCCAAGTGGCCAACGGGAGCAGACTGTAAATCTGCCGGCGTACGCCTTCGAAGGTTCGAATCCTTCCCCCACCACTTGAGCAACGGGCGGTGCGGAGAGGATGCCGGGTGGGGAACGCGTGGTGACTTGCGGGAGTAGCTCAGCTGGTAGAGCGCAAGCCTTCCAAGCTTGATGTCGCGGGTTCGAGCCCCGTCTCCCGCTTTGCTGTATAGATGGTGGATGGGCGCCGCGCGCGAACATCACGGAGCGGCGGTTTTTTGTCGGCGGGACTCGGAGTGCTGGCGTAGCTCAGTCGGTAGAGCACACCCTTGGTAAGGGTGAGGTCATCGGTTCAATCCCGATCGCCAGCTCTGGAAACGGAAGGGGTAGACAGGTTGTGCAATGCATGGCACGGAGTGCCACGGGGGCGGTCAACCGTGAACCGCCAATACGAGCAGCACCCAAGAGGTCATTGAAATGCCCCGCGACAAGATCATCCTCGCGTGCAACGACTGCAAGAATCGCAACTACTTCACCACCAAGAACAAGCGCCTGCATCCGGAGCGCGTCGAGTGGAAGAAGTACTGCCCGCGCTGCAACAAGCACGTGGTGCATAAGGAGACGAAGTAACCATGGCCGTTGACGTGGTGCCGCAGGGTCCCGTGCAGAAGGTCGTCGCGTTCTACCATGACGTGATCGCCGAGATGAAGCGGGTGACTTGGCCGGACGCGCCGCAGGTGCGTCAGCTCTCGGTGGGCGTGGTGTTGCTGTCGCTGTTCATCGGGGGCGTCATTGCGCTGATGGACGTGGTGTTCCAGCAGTTGCTGGTGCGCCTCCCCTCCGCGTTTTAGGAGCCTTCGTGACGCATCGGTTTTACGCGATCCAGACGACCTCTGGACACGAGAACAAGGTGCGGTCGCTGATCCAGCGGAAGATTGACGCGGATCCGGCGGCCCCCGAAGCGCGTGCCATCCGGCAGGCGCTCGTGCCCACGCAGGAAGTCGTCGAGATCAAGAACGGGAAGAAGATCATCGTCGAACGCAAGGTGTACCCGGGGTATGTGCTGGTCGAGATGGAGGCGCACGAGGACGCGCTGCACACCATCGGCAGCCTCCAGGGGGTCATCAAGTTCGTCGGGAAGGAGCGCGATCCGCAGCCGTTGCGCGAGGACGAAGTACGTCGCCTTCTCGGCCTTGCCGACGAGGCGGAGGAAGCGCCGCCCAAGGAGGAGATCCCATTCCTCATCGGACAGGCGGTCGCCATCACCGACGGTCCGTTCTCGGACTTCAACGGTGTGGTCGAGGAAGTGATGCCCGACAAGGGCAAGGTACGGGTGTCGGTGTCGCTGTTCGGACGTCCGACGTCCGTCGAGTTGGACTACCTGCAGTTGCGGGCGCACTAGGCGGAGCGCCCTCGGTGACGCGGTGTCCTCAACCGCGTCGACCGCTATGCCGCCGAAGCGATGGCAGATGGCAGAAGGCTGATGGCAGAGGATCTGCCATCTGATGTCTGACATCTGACGTCTCTCGAACGCCTCGCGCGAAGGCTGCCGTACTCACGCACCGAGGGCCACCACGACCTCGCAAATCACACCGTGGGAGTCGGCGGAGCGATGGGCGCCCCGCCCGAACGTCAGAGGAGCACCATGGCAAAAAAGGTCGTCGGTTTCGTCAAGCTGCAGATTCCTGCAGGCAAGGCAAACCCGGCCCCTCCGGTCGGCACCGCGCTCGGCCCGCAGGGGATCAACATCATGGGATTCTGCAAAGAGTTCAACGCTCGGACGCAGGGCCAGGATACGATCCTCCCGGTCGAGATCACGATCTACGCCGACAAGTCCTTCACCTTCATCCTGAAGACGCCGCCCGCGGCGATCCTCATCATGAAGGAACTGGGACTGGAGAAGGGGTCGGGTCAGCCCAACCGCAACAAGGTCGGCGCCATCAGCAAGGCGCAGATCAAGAAGATCGCCGAACTCAAGATGCCTGACCTCAACTGCGACTCCATCGAGTCGGCCATGGCGATGGTTGCCGGCGCCGCGCGTTCGATGGGCGTGGAGGTCAAGGACTAATGGCGCATCTCCATGGCAAGCAGTACCGCGCCGCCGCCACCAAGCGCGCCGTTGACACGGCGTACGCGGCCAAGCAGGCGCTCGAGCTGGTGAAGGGCGGGGCGTACGCGAAGTTCGACGAGACGGTGGAAGTGGTGGTGCGTCTCGGCGTCGATCCGCGGCACGCCGACCAGATTGTGCGCGGCACCGTCGTCCTCCCCGCGGGGACGGGCGCGACCGTGCGCGTGCTGGTGATCGCCGTTGGCGACAAGGCCAAGGAGGCGGAGGCGGCCGGCGCCGATTACGTGGGCACCGAGTACATCGCCAAGATCAAGGAAGGCTGGACCGATTTCGACGTCATGATCGCCACGCCCGACCAGATGGGCCAGGTGGGCCAGCTGGGCCGCGTGCTCGGCCCCCGCGGGCTGATGCCGAACCCGAAAGCGGGAACGGTGACGATGAACATCGGCCAGGCCGTGAAGGAAACCAAGGCGGGCAAGATCGAGTTCCGCGTCGACAAGGGCGGCAACGTGCACGCCAAGATCGGCAAGGTCTCGTTTGGCCTCGACGCCCTCGAGACGAACTTCGCCGCGTTCATGGACCAGATCGTCCGGTCCAAACCGTCCGCGGCGAAGGGCGTGTACGTGCGAAACCTGTCGGTCTCGTCGACGATGGGCCCCGGGGTGAAGGTTGACACCACCCCCTACCGGTAACGAGCCATGAAGCGCACAGACAAGGAAAAGCTCGTCGCCGAGCTCAGCGAGAAGATCAAGGGCGCGAACGCCCTCTATTACACCGACTTCACCGGACTGAACGTGAAGCGGATGACGGACCTGCGGCGCCGCTTGCGGCGCGCGGGCGTCGAATACGTGGTGATCAAGAACTCGCTCGCCATCCGCGCGGTCAACGAGTGCGGACTGGTGGGCCAGCCGATCAAGGGGCCGACGGGCGTAGTGGTGGCGAAGGACGCCATCGCGGCGGCGAAGGTCCTCGCCGACTTCGCCAAGGCCAATGACCAGCGGCCGACGGTGAAGGGCGGCATCTACGAGGGTGCGGTGGTCAACCAGGCGATCGTGTCGAAGCTCGCCACGATGCCGACCCGCAACGAGGCCCTGAGCATGTTCGCGGGGTACCTCAACAGCATCCTGATGTCATTCGCCCAGGCCCTCGATGCACGCAAGACCCAGCTCGAAGGCAGCAACTGATTCCCCAGGCGTCCGCCTGATCAACAACGCCCCAGGACTCCTGGGAAACACACGGAGAACACTACCATGGCTACCACGACCCTGAGCAACGACGAAATCCTCGAGGCGATCGGCAACAAGTCGGTCATCGAGCTGGTCGAGCTCATCGATGCGTTCAAGACGAAGTTCAACGTCACCATCGCCGCGGTGGCGGCGGGCGGCGCGGCTGCGCCGGCGGCAGCGGCTGTCGAGGAGCAGACCGAGTTCACGGTCATGCTCATGCAGACCGGCCCCAAGAAGATCCAGGTCATCAAGGTTGTGCGCGAAATCACCGGTCTGGGGCTGAAGGAAGCCAAGGACCTGGTGGATGGCGCACCGCAGACCGTGAAGGCCGGCGTCTCGAAGGATGAGGCCGCGCAGCTGAAGGCCAAGCTCGAGGCCGAAGGCGCGGGCGTCGAAGTCAAGTAAGGCCGGGGGTTGCTGGCGGCCCGGGTTGTCCGGGCCGCCGGGTTCCCACCCTCAGCCTAAACGACCGCCGTGATCGCACGCTTCGTCCCGCCGTACAACTGACGCGTTGCACGCCCTGACCCGCCTGCGCGGCAAATCGCCGCACGGCCGGGCCGGGGCGGTTTTCGCCTGTCCACCGGAACCCCCGGACCCGACATGATCAAGCAGATTTCGTTCGCCAAGCTCGACGAGCGCATGGAGATGCCCCATCTCCTCGACATCCAGGTGCGCGCCTTCGAGTCGCTGCTCCAGCTCGATGCCGCCTCGAAGCATGTGGAGGATGTGGGCCTGGAGCGCGTCTTCCGGGACCTGTTTCCCATCGAGGACGTCCACCAGAACTTCTCGCTCGAGTTCGAGAAGTACACGCTGGGGGAGCCGAAATACTCCGTCGAGGAGTGCATAGAGCGCGACATGACCTACTCGGCGCCGCTGAAAGCGACGTTGTCGCTGCGCGTCTTCGAGGACGCCGGCAACGGCAAGCGGCTCAAGAACGAGATCCGCAAGGAAGTCTACCTCGGCGAACTGCCGATGCTGACGAAGCTCGGCACCTTCGTGATCAACGGGGCCGAGCGCGTCGTCGTGTCGCAGCTGCACCGCTCGCCAGGCGTGGTCTTCGAGGAGAGCACCCACCCCAACGGCCAGCGGCTGATCTCGTCGCGGATCATTCCGTTCCGCGGCTCGTGGGTGGAGTTCACCGTGGACATCCACGACATCATCTACGTCCACATCGACAAGAAGAAGAAGTTCCCGGCCACCGCGCTGCTGCGCGCGTTCGGCTATGGGACCAACGCCGACATCCTGCGCCTCTTCTTCGCGGTGCGTGAGCTCGACCTGACGAAGAAGCGCGAGGGCCGGGCGGAGAACCGCGAGGTGATCGGCGCCATCGTGGCCGAGGACATCGAGCTGGCGGGCGAAGCGGCGGCCGAGGATGCGCCGAAGCCGAAGACCAAGAAGGCGCGCGCCCAGCGCGAGCGCGATGAGAACCTGTTGCTGGTGAAGGTGGGCGACGAGCTCACGGAGGAGGTGTTCAACCGCCTCCGCCGCCAGAAGATCGACAAGGTGAAGGTGTTCGCGTCGTACATGTCGGTGGACCTGCGCAGCGAGCTCGACGCGATCGAGCGCGGCGAGCGCTCGACGGCCCGCGTGATCGCGCTCGACGTCATCGACCCGAACACGGGCGAGGTGATCGCCGAGGCGGGGCAGTTGCTCAAGGAGATGCTGTGCAAGCGGCTCCGGAAGGCCGACCTGCACCGCGTGCACGTCTTCTCGCCGTCGCTGCGCGTCGAGAGCCAGCTCATCAAGAACACGCTGCTCAAGGATCCGACGCACGCCGAGGAGGAGGCGCTCAAGCAGATCTACTCGCTCCTCCGCCCGGGCGACGCGCCCAACAAGGAGACGGCGAAGCAGGCGCTGGAGCGGCTGTTCTTCTCGCCCAAGCGCTACGACCTCGGCCGCGTGGGGCGCTACAAGATCAACCAGCGCCTCAGCCTGCCGACGTCGCCCGACACCACGGTGCTCACCGTGGACGATTTCGTGGCGATCCTCCGCTACCTCGTGGAGCTGCACGAGGGGCGCGGGCACACGGATGACATCGACCATCTGGGCAACCGCCGCATCCGTTCGGTGGGCGAGCTGATCGCCAACCAGTTCTCCGTCGGCCTGTCGCGCATGGCGCGGCTGGTCAAGGAGCGCATGAGCATCAACCAGGACACCGAGAAGATCGCGCTCGACGACCTCGTCAACGCGCGCACCGTCTCGGCCGTCATCCAGGCCTTCTTCGGGTCGTCGCAGCTGTCGCAGTTCATGGACCAGACCAACCCGCTCGCCGAGCTGACGCACAAGCGTCGCCTCTCGGCGCTGGGCCCGGGCGGCCTGACGCGCGAGCGCGCCGGTTTCGAAGTGCGCGACGTGCACTACTCGCAGTACGGGCGCATGTGTCCCATCGAGACGCCGGAAGGCCCGAACATCGGCCTGATCACGTCGCTGGCCTGCTACGCGCGCGTCAACGACCTCGGCTT
The DNA here is from genome assembly GCA_947085385.1 of uncultured Gemmatimonadota bacterium. Taxonomy (GTDB): domain Bacteria; phylum Gemmatimonadota; class Gemmatimonadetes; order Gemmatimonadales; family Gemmatimonadaceae; genus PNKL01. The sequence continues at coordinate 24,948 of CAMTWA010000009.1, forward strand.
CGTGGAGACGCCGTACCTCGTGGTCCGCAACAGCAAGGTGACGGGCGACGTCGAGTGGCTTGACGCCAACCGCGAGGAGGACGCGATCATCGCGCAGGCCAACGCGAAGCTGAACCCGGACGGGACGTTCGTGGACAGCCTGGTGCTCAGCCGGCAGCAGTCGGACGTGCCGCTCGTGCCGCCGTCGCGCATCGACTACATGGACGTGGCGCCGGAGCAGGTGGTCTCCATCGCCGCGGCGCTCATTCCGTTCCTCGAGCACGACGACGCCAACCGCGCGCTGATGGGCAGCAACATGCAGCGCCAGGCGGTGCCGCTCCTCAACCCGCAGACGCCGGTGGTCGGCACGGGGCTCGAGGAGAAGGTGGCGCTGGACTCGGGCGCGGTGGTGATCGCCAAGCGCGCGGGCGTGGTGACGCGCGTGACGGCCGACGAGATCATCGTGGACGCCGGGCAGGGCAAGGACGGCAAGCGCGACGCCGGCGCCCCGCTGGCGCGGCTCACACAGCAGGACCGCTACCGCCTGAAGAAGTACTGGCGCACCAACCAGGACACGGCCATTAACCAGCGCCCGGCCGTGAAACTCGGGCAGAAGGTGAAGCCGGGCGACGTCCTGGCTGACGGCGCGGCCACCGAGCACGGCCAGCTGGCGCTTGGCAGCAACGTCACGGTGGCGTTCATGCCGTGGTACGGGCACAACTTCGAGGACGCCATCGTGCTCTCGGAGCGGCTGGTGAAGGACGACGTCTATTCGTCGATCCACATCCAGGAGCTCGAACTGCACGTGCGCGACACGAAACGCGGGCAGGAAGAGATCACGCGCGAGATCCCGAACGTGTCGGAAGAGTCGCTCGTGGACCTCGACGAGCGCGGCATCGTGCGCATCGGCGCCCATGTGAAACCGGGCGACATCCTCGTCGGCAAGATCACGCCGAAGGGCGAGACCGAGCTGTCGCCTGAGGAGAAGCTGCTCACGGCGATCTTCGGCGAGAAGGCGAAGGACGTGAAGGACTCGTCGCTCAAGGTGCCGCCCGGCATGGAAGGCGTCGTCATCGACTGCAAGATCTTCTCGCGCGTCGAGGATCAGGTGGTCGAAAAGGACCGCGGCGAGCGGATTGGCGACGTGCGCCGTCTCGAGGGCGAGGAGAAGGTGCGCGTCAATGACGTGCGCGACGAGGAGATCAAGGAACTGCTCATCGGGCAGACCGTCGAGCTCGCGCTGAAGAGCGGCACCGTGGAGGAGGCGATCCCGAAGGGGACCAAGCTGACCGACGAGATCCTCGGCTCGCTGCGCCTCGCCACGCTCGACCTCAAAACGTTCCGCGTCGGCAACAAGAAGGTGAACGAGGAGGTCCGCGAGATCATTGACGCGGCCAACGACGTCAAGGCGAAGATCGAGGAGAAGGCCGAGGAACGGATTGACCGCATTCTCCAGCCCGACGAACTGCCGCCGGGCGTCATTCAGCTGGTCAAGGTCTACCTGGCCGAGAAGCGCAAGATCTCGGTGGGGGACAAGATGGCCGGCCGCCACGGCAACAAGGGCATCGTGGCGCGCATCGTGCCGGAAGAGGACATGCCGTTCCTTCCGGACGGTCGCCCGGTGGACATCGTCCTCAACCCGCTTGGCGTGCCGAGCCGCATGAACGTGGGGCAGATCCTAGAGACGCATCTCGGGTGGGCGGCCAAGCTGCTCGGCTTCTACGCCAAGACGCCGGTCTTCGCCGGAGCCAACGAGCGTGAGATCGGGCTGCTGCTGCGCCTGGCGGGCGTGTCGTGGGCGAAGTCGTCGCTCGGCCTCCAGGTCGAGGCGCCACTGATCGCCGACAAGGACGTCCGCTCCCTGCTCGGCGACATCAAGCCGAGCGCCGAGGACCTGGACAAGGTGGAGCTCCTGGACGACGCCACGCTGAACGACCTGCACGGCCGTTCGATGTCGGCGGAGACGAAGGAGATCTTCGTGCGGGTACGCGACTATCTCGCGACGGCGGCGAAGGAGCTGGCCGAGCGCGAGCATGCAAACCTGCGCAACGAGAAGGCGTTCCACGACGTGGCGGCGGACGACGCCGAGTACGTCGCGAGGAAGCCCGAGTTCAAGAAGATGGGCAAGGAGATCGAGAAACTCGACGCGCTGGGACCGGCCGAACTGCTCGAGGCGCGCGGGCTGCCGGCGCTGGCCGCGATGCTCGGCCGCAAGAGCGAGGCCGACGTGGACGCGGCGGCGATCGAGCTGCTCGGGCTGGCGGGGATCATGCCGTTCGGCAAGATCCGCCTCCGCGACGGCCGCACCGGCGAGACGTTCACCAGCCCGGTGACGGTGGGCCAGGTGTACATGCTCAAGCTCAGCCACCTGGTGGACGACAAGATCCACGCCCGGAGCATCGGGCCGTACTCGCTGGTGACGCAGCAGCCGCTGGCCGGCAAGGCACAGTTTGGCGGGCAGCGCTTCGGCGAAATGGAAGTGTGGGCCCTCGAGGCCTACGGCGCCGCGCACACGCTGCAGGAGATCCTCACGGTCAAGTCGGACGACGTGAGCGGACGCAGCCGCGTGTACGAGGCGATCGTGAAGGGGCAGAACCTGCCCGAGCCGGGGACGCCGGAATCGTTCAACGTGCTCGTGAAGGAACTGCAGGCGCTGGGCATCCACGTCACGATGGACGCGAACGAAGTCACGGGCGGGTCCTTCGGAAACGGGAACGAGGAATAACCGATGATTGATTTTCGCAATGCGCGCGAACAGCGCGCCTCGGCGTTCGACTTCATCCAGGTCCGCATCGCGAGCCCGGAGGAGATCCGCGGCCCGCGCGACTCGAAGGAGCGGGAGCGGCTGGAGATGGCCGGCCTGCGGTCGTGGTGGTCCTGGGGTGAAGTCACCAAGCCCGAGACGATCAACTACCGCTCGTTCAAGCCGGAGAAGGACGGCCTCTTCTGCGAGCGCATCTTCGGCCCGGTGAAGGACTGGGAGTGCCACTGCGGCAAGTACAAGCGCATCCGCTACCGCGGCGTCATCTGCGACCGCTGCGGCGTGGAAGTCACGCTCAGCAAGGTACGCCGCGACCGCATGGGGCACATCGAACTCGCCGTGCCGGTGGCGCACATCTGGTTCTTCAAGACGCTGCCGAGCCCGATGGGCAACCTGCTCGACCTCACGCTGCGTGATCTCGAGAAGGTGGTCTACTACTCGAACTACGTCGTGATCGACGCCGGCGAGCAGGAGGTGCAGGTCAACGACCTGCTCGACGAGGAGCAGTTCCTCGAACTCCGCCTGAAGGCGAAGGCGGAGAACGACACGGCCTTCCTGGCCGACATCGGCGCGCCGGCCGTGCGCGAACTGCTGCGCCGCCTCGACGTGGACAGGGTGGCCGAGCAGCTGCGCGCCTCGGTGGCCGTGGAGACGAGCCAGCACAAGAAGAAGCAGCAGCTGAAGCGCCTGAAGATCGTGGACGCGTTCCGCAACTCGGGCGACCACTCGAACGTCCGCAACAAGCCCGAGTGGATGATCATGGACGTCGTGCCGGTGATCCCGCCCGACCTGCGGCCGCTCGTGCCGCTGGACGGCGGGCGCTTCGCCACGTCCGACCTGAACGACCTGTACCGCCGCGTCATCAACCGCAACAACCGCCTGCAGAAGCTCATTGTGCACCGCGCGCCGGAGGTCATCCTGCGCAACGAGAAGCGCATGCTGCAGGAGGCGGTGGATGCGCTGTTCGACAACGGGCGCCGCTCGAAGGCGATCCGCGGCCGCGGCAAGCGGCCGCTGAAGTCGCTCTCCGACATGCTCAAGGGCAAGCAGGGCCGGTTCCGCCAGAACCTGCTCGGCAAGCGCGTGGACTACTCCGGCCGCTCGGTCATCGTGGTGGGGCCGGAGCTCAAGCTGCACCAGTGCGGCCTGCCGAAGGCGATGGCGCTCGAGCTGTTCAAGCCGTTCATCATCCACAAGCTGGTGGATAAGGGCATCGCGGAGACCGTGAAGCGCGCCAAGAAGATCGTGGAGCGCGAGAGCCCCGAGGTGTACGAGATCCTTGAGGAGATCATCCGCGACCACCCGGTGCTGCTGAACCGCGCGCCGACGCTGCACCGCCTGGGCATCCAGGCGTTCGAGCCGGTGCTCGTGGAAGGCAAGGCCATCCGCATCCACCCGCTCGTCTGCGCGGCGTTCAACGCCGACTTTGACGGCGACCAGATGGCGGTGCACGTGCCGCTGTCGTTTGAGGCGCAGCTCGAGTGCCGCGTGCTCATGCTGTCGTCGAACAACATCCTGAAGCCGGCCGACGGCCGCCCGGTGGCGGAGCCCAGCCAGGACATCGTGCTCGGCTGCTACTTCGCGACCAAGGCGCCGACGGATTTCGAGGCGATCCTCAAGGACGCCAAGCGCGTGGCCAAGCTGCCGGCCTACGCCACCGCCGAGGAAGTGGAGATGGCGCTGGCGCTCGACCGGCTGGATACCCACTCGCCCCTGCGGTACCTGGTGCGCGGCGCCAACGGCGAGACGGCGTGGCAGGTGACGACGGCCGGACGCGTGATGTTCAGCGAGATCGTGCCCCCGGAGTTGCCGTTCCAGAACCGCGACATGAAGAAGAAGGCGCTGTCGGAACTGGTGTTCGAGTCGTACCGCGCGTCCGGCCTGGCCGCGACCGTGGCGTTCCTCGACCGGCTCAAGGATTTCGGGTTCCGCAACGCCACGCGCGGCGGCGTGTCGATCGGCATCTCCGACCTGGAGATCCCGGGCGAGAAGGAAACGCTGCTCGAGGAGGCGGGGGCGCGCGTCGAGCGCTTCCAGAAGGCGTACTCGACCGGCAACATCACGAACGGCGAGCGCTACAACAAGGTGATCGACACCTGGACGCACGCGAACAACGACATCGCCGACGCGATGGTGAAGCGCATGCGGGAGTCGCAGGCCGGCTTCAACCCGGTGTTCATGATGTTCGATTCCGGCTCGCGCGGTTCGCGTGACCAGATTCGCCAGCTGGCCGGCATGCGCGGCCTGATGGCGAAGCCGCAGAAGAAGCTCACCGGCGGCATCGGCGAGATCATCGAGAGCCCGATCAAGTCGAACTTCCGTGAAGGCCTCTCGGTGCTCGAGTACTTCATCTCGACGCACGGCGCCCGCAAGGGCCTGGCCGACACGGCGCTCAAGACGGCCGACGCCGGCTACCTGACGCGCCGCCTCTGCGACGTCGCGCAGGACGTGACGATCAACGAGGAGGATTGTGGGACGATCATGGGCCTCGAAGTGTCGGCGCTGAAGGAAGGCGAGGACATCATCGAGCCGTTGTCGGAGCGCATCGTCGGCATCGTCGCCGCCGAGGACGTGTACGACCCGCAGCTGCGCGACGAAGCCGGGCGTCCCGCGCTGCTCGTCGAGGCCGGCGCGATGATGGAGGAGGAGACGGCGCGCGCCATCGAGGATGCCGGCATCGAGTCGGTGAAGATTCGCTCGGTGCTGACCTGCGAGGCCAAGCGCGGCCTCTGCCGCATGTGCTACGGTCGCAACCTGGCCACCATGAAGATGGTGGACATCGGCGAGGCCGTGGGCATTATCGCCGCGCAGTCCATCGGCGAGCCGGGCACGCAGCTGACGCTGCGGACGTTCCACATCGGCGGCACGGCGGCGCGCATCGCCGAGCAGACGGCCCGCAAGTCGAAGGTGACCGGCATCGTCGAATACGGCGACCGCCTGATCACGGTCACGAACGCGGAGGGTCATCGCATCGTGACGTCATACGAGGGCGAGCTGTTCGTGCGCGCCTCGGCCGACAAGAACGCGCCGGTGGCGGCGCGCCTGCAGGTGCCGCTCGGCGCCCTCCTGATGGTGAAGAACGGCGACGAGGTGAAGAAGGACGCGATCGTCTTCACGTGGGACCCGTACACCAACCCGATCATCACCGACACCGAGGGCACGATCAAGTTCGTCGACCTCGTGGAGGACGAGAGCGTCGCCGAGGAGCTCGACGAGCTCACCGGACTTCGCCAGCGGGTCGTCATCGAAGATCGCGAGAAGAAGCTGCATCCACACATCGAGGTCTGGACCACCAAGGGCGGCAAGGAGAAGAAGGTCCGCGACTTCGTGATCCCGGTGGGCGCGCAGCTCATCATTGACGACGGCGACATCGTGGCGGCTGGCACGACGATCGCCAAGATCAGCCGCGAGGCGTACAAAACCCGCGACATCACGGGCGGCCTGCCGCGCGTGGCGGAGCTGTTCGAGGCGCGCCGGCCGAAGGACCCCGCGACGATCTCGGAGATTGATGGCGTCGTGCGGTTCGGCGACATCAAGCGCGGCAAGCGCGAGATCTTCGTGCAGCCGCTCAGCGGCAGCGGCGCGACGGACGACACCGTGCCGGCGCAGCTGTACGAAGTGGCGGCCGGCAAGCACTTGCGCGTGCATGAGGGCGACCGCGTGCGCGCCGGCGACCGCCTGTCGGAAGGGCCGGTGAACCCGCACGACATCCTGCGCATCAAGGGCCCACGCGCCGTGCAGGAGTACCTGCTCAACGAGGTGCAGGAGGTCTACCGCCTGCAGGGCGTGAAGATCAACGACAAGCACATCGGCGTGATCGTGCGCCAGATGCTGCAGAAGGTGCGCGTGCTGGACTCGGGCGACACCGAGTTCCTGGAAGGCGAGAACGTGGACAAGGCCGCGTTCCGCGACGCCAACGACCGGTCGAAGAAGAAGAAGATCGTCCCCGCGACGTCCGAGCCGCTGCTGCTCGGCATCACGAAGGCGAGCCTCACGACGCAGTCGTTCATCTCGGCGGCGTCGTTCCAGGAGACCACGCGCGTGCTCACCGACGCGGCCATCCGCGGGGCCAAGGACAATCTGCTCGGCCTCAAGGAGAACATCATCATCGGCCATCTCATCCCGGCCGGCACCGGCATGTACCGGTATCAGCAGGTGGACATGGACGTCGAGGCGCCGGCGTTGCCTGCGTCGGAGTTTGGGCTGGGCGATCTCGGTGCGCTGCCGTCCGTCGCCGACGACCTGTCGCCGCTCGGGGCAGGGGAGCTGGACTGACCGCTGCTGCCTGAGCCACGACGGGCCCGTCTCCGGTGGAGACGGGCCCGTCGTCATTCAGGGGTACGATTCGGGGTTGGGCGCGTGATGCATCGCGCCGCCAGCGGTGGATCTCCTCAGCGACTCCGCTTCGTGATGAACAGGGCGCTCCCGACCTGGCGCTCGCCGGTGCGGTCCGTGGGGCTGTTCACCACGCGGCCGCGGACGACCATGGTCGTGGAGCCGCCGCCGTCGAAATTGAGCGCGTTCCATGCGCCGAGGGTCCTCATGAAGTCGGCCAGCTCGACGAGCGTCATTCCGGCGCTCGCGGTCGAGCGCCCGTCCACGGTGACGAGCAGCAGGGTCGAGCTGTCGCGGCTTACGCCGACCGCCGTGCGAGGGTGGCGAACCTCCGCGTTGCGTGAAATCGTCCCTTCCTCCGATGACGCCCGCGCGGCGATGCTGATGCCATCGCGCAGGATGCGCGGCCAGCCGCCGATCAGCAGCGATGGCGCGCCGCTCGCCGCCGACCCGGGCCACGGCGTCATGCCAAGCGTGACCCGCACGGTATCGCCGTCGGCGGTCGAGTCCAGGGCAGCCGCGCGCGCGCCGTAGGCGGCGAGGACGGCTCCGTCGCGGGGGATGGCGCTGTGGCCGCCGTTGGCCACGCCGCGCCGCACGAAGAGCAGCGTGTCGGCACGCCGGCCCGCCGCCGCGAGCGCCAGTTCGGTGGTGGCGCGCACGGTATCGCGGGGCGTCGCCGCGCCGGCACGCGGGGTCCACAGCGCCGCCCCCTCATACGTGCCGGCCGGCATCGCGTTCAGCGCGATGATCGGGAAGGCCGACCGCGCGGTGCGCGCCCAGCCGTCGAACGCGAAGCGGTCGAGGAGTGGCCGCCCCGCCGCGTCGAGCGCAAACTGGGCGTGCACGTTGTCATACGTGTCGTAGGGCGACTCCGTGACGCGCACGCCCTTCCACCATTCGCCGTCGATCACGACGTTGTTCTCGCTCGCGCCGGTGGCAAGATCGAAGAAGTCGGCGTTGACCGCGGCAATCACCTGCTCGCCAGCCGCCGAACGGCGAGCCACCATGTCGCTCACGCGCTCCCGCGAGGCGAGCTGGTCGTGGGCGCGCACGTGCCGCACCGCGAGCTCGGCGCGCCGGATGTCCACGCGCAGCACGTGCACCACCCAGGGGCCGCCGTTGCGCACCAGGCGCGTGTGGGTGACGGCGGAGGCCAAGGTGTCGGTGCGCACGGTGTCCGCCTGCTGCGCCGGGACCAAAGCGGGGGAGAGCAGGAGGGCGACGGCGAAGGGCAGGCGGCGGGTCATGGCGTGTGGCGCTCCCGTGGGAACTCCCGTAAATTAGGCCACAAATCAGGCGCCCGCAGGGCGCCGCGTCCCGGGCCGGCGGACAGGAGACTGCAGACGTTCACGTCGCCGCGTTACCCCCCCCAGCTCCACCCTTCTCGAAGGAGCATCGCACATGCGGAGATTCGCGGGAATTGCGCTGGCAGTGCTGACCCTCGTGGCAACGCAGGCCACGGCGTCGTTTGCCCAGAACACCGTCATTCTGACGGGCGTCGTCCGCGCCGATGGCCAGCCGTTGGCCGATGCGCAGGTGACCGTCACCAACGTTGCCACGGAGGAGACCGCGCGGACCGTCACGCGCCCGAACGGTGAGTTCCGCGTCCTCGGCCTCTTCACCGGTCAGTACGCGGTGACGGTGCGGGCCATCGGCTACAAGCCGACCGGGCAGAAAGTGCAGCTGGCCATCGGCGGGCGCGCGCGCCTGGAGTTCGCGATGGAGAAGGGCGTCAGCGAACTCGCGGCGCAGACCATCATCGGCGAACGGGTAAAGCCGGTGGAGGTGCAGCGCCTCTCGGTGTCGGCGCCCGTCATGCGCGCGGAGATCGAGAACCTGCCGCTCAACGCGCGCGGCCTGATGAACCTCGCGGGCGTGGCCCCGGGCATCAAGACGTATTCGCCGCAGTCGGGCCGCACGCTGCCGTCGGCCGGCGGCGCCCCCGACCTCCGCTTCTTCAACGTCTATGTTGACGGCGTGGAGATGAAGAGCCTCTTCAACGGCAACATCGTCGGTCTCGGCCAGACCGGGTCGCCCCTCCCCCAGGAGGCGCTCGAGCAGTTCCGCGTCTTCGTGAATCCGTATGACGCGGAGTACTCGCGCGCCGGGTCGTACGTGATCTCGACGGAAAGCCGCCGCGGCACGAACACGTGGGAAGGGTCGGCGTTCGGATTCCTGCAGAACAAGGTGATGATCACGCAGAACGCCTTCCAGGCCGTGGTCCCCGACTTCAACCGCCAGCAGATGGGCTTCAACCTCCGCGGCCCGCTGCAGAAGGACAGGCTCTTTCTGGCCACGAGCTACGAGCTGACGAACACGGCGTTCTACCTCGACGTGAACCCGACGAGCGGGCCGTGGTCGCAATACAAGGGGTCGTTTCTGGCCCCGAACAAGAACCACACACTCTTCACTCGCCTGACGTTCGTGCAGAACCCGAAGTTCACGTATGACGCCATGGTCTCGGCGCGCCTCCTCGATGGCGAGGGCAACTTCGGCGGCCGCGTGTCGCAGGACGCCGGCATCTCGCAGAACTACGACATCTACACGGCGCAGTTGCGCCAGCGCTACCTGAAGCCGGGCGGCAACTTCGTGAATGAGGCCAGCCTGCAGCTCGTGAGCTGGAGCCACAACGAGGCGCCGCTCAAGCCCGGCCCGCAGTCGACCTATCCGGGCATCGTCTTCGGCACTGCCGGCTTCCCGCTCATCCTCAACGAGCTCCATCTGCGCGTGGTGGATCGCGCCACGTGGAATTTCGACAACGCCTCGGGGTCGCACGTCATCAAGGCCGGCGTCGAGCTGAGCAACATCTCGGCCACGCAGGATTTCGCGAACAACGCAAACGGCACGTTCACGTACCTCACGGACACGTCGTCCATGCCGTACCTCGCGAGCATCGCGGTCGGTTTCACCAATCCGGGCGGCACGTCGGACGCCGTGGCGAGCGCGACCGGCATCTCGACCGGCGTGTACATCAACGACGAGTGGCGCATCAAGGACAATCTCACGCTGAGCCTTGGCATCCGGCACGACGCCGAGCTCAACACGATGAACAACAAGTACACGGTGCCGTGGGCCAGCGACACCACGCTGCAGCGCCTCGCGGCACCCGGGGGCCCGCTGGCGGGCTACCTGAACCGCGGCGACCGCAAGAACCAGCTCGGCAACTTCTCGCCGCGCATCTCGTTCTCGTGGGACCCGACCAGGAAGAACAAGACGTTCGTGCGTGGCGGGTTCGGCGTCATCTATGACCGCGTCACGAGCTTCATGGGCTTCCAGGAGCGCAAGAACTCCACGTGGCGCGTGTACAACTTCACATTCAACCCCACCACGAACCTGCCGACCAAGGACCCTGCCGTGCTGCGGCAGCGGGTGCTGGCCGGGCAGTCGGGTTCGCCGGCGCCGATCCTGATGCCGCACGACATGAAGACGCCGAAGAACTATCAGATGTCGTTGGGCGTCGGGCACCAGTTCACCGACCAGTTCGGCATCAACGTGGACTACGTGCGCCAGCACCTCGTCAACCTGTACGTGCAGCGCAACCCGAACTACACCGACCGGTCGGTGACGCCGAGCGCGCGCAAGCTCACGTCGCGCTACGGTGACATCATCCTGTGGGATGACATCGGCGAGGCGTGGTACTCGGCGGTCCTCGTGTCGTCCACGTACCAGCGCAACAAGACACGCGTGAACCTCGCGTACACGCTCGGCTGGTACCAGGGCAACTTCGACACCGCCGCCCTGCCGAATTTCGCCCTGCCGTTCCTGTTCAACCGGCAGCGCACGACGGGCGACGAGCGCCACCGCCTGGTGCTGTCGGCGGTGAGCGCGATTCCGTTTGGCTTCAACGTCTCGGCCATCGCCACCGTGGCCAGCCCGCGTCCGTTCATCAGCATTGACGGCCGCGACATCAACCTCAACAACATCACCGGCGACGACTACACGGGCGGCACGACGACCAAGTCCGGCAACCGCACCGTCATGCCGACGAACGCGTTCCCGAACTACTACCGCACGGTGGACTTCCGGCTCGCGCGCCCGCTGTACACGTACAACGGGAAGAAGGTCAGCTTCTCGGCCGAGGTGTTCAACATGTTCAACTGGTACAACAAGCTGTCGTACGGCGGCACGCAGTTCACCGCCACCGGCGCGGTCGTGGCGTCCTACGGCGTGCCGACGGGTGCGTTCGCGGCGCGGCAAATGCAGGCCGGCCTGCGCCTGGACTGGTAGACGAGCACTCACCGAACGCCAGCGCCCCCGCAGCCTCGACGGCTGCGGGGGCGCTGGCGTTCGGGGGCAGTGGCGGGGTACAGCGGGTAGCGGAGGGAAAAGGTGCAGGGTGTGGTACAGGGGCACAGACACGGTGTGGTGCAGGGGAGCGGGGGCGTGGGGTAGTGGGTCAGTTTGCCGGGAGAGGTTGTGAATAGCCCCCGGCGGGGCCGACCACTCGCGGCGCGTCCGGGGAATCGGCACGTTCCACGTCAACCCATTCAGGTGAGGCGAAGCGTGACGGTGTGTGTAGCAACCCGGAGCAAAGACGGTCATATAATCGGCGCGTCAGATCGAATGTTGACTGTTGGTTCCCTGATCTCATTCGCACCACCCCTCTCAAAGATCGACCAGTTTACCAGTTCGATTGTTGCACTCTATTCCGGGGAGACGGCGTTTCATTCCGAAGTCATGGCTCGGTGTTTTCCCGTGATTCACGCGCGGCTCCAAGAAGCACCTAGCGAGTGGCTCAGCGTCGAATGGATCGCCACGCTGTATCGCGACACCTACCTCCGGGTGCGGGCGAGTCGCGCCGAAGCGGCGATCCTCGCTCCTCTTAGGCTGACGTATGACACCTTCCTTGACAAGTCGGCGTTCATGGCCGTTCCGCTTGTCGAAAAGGTTCGTGCAGACCTAATGCGATATGCCTCGTCACCTCCCGGGGATGGCGTGGATACCATCATCGCGGGGCGCGATGCAAATGGTCCATTCTTGTTTCGCATCGCCAACGGCACGCTTTCCGACGAAACCAAGCTTGGTTTTGCCACCGTGGGGAACGGTGGAGTGAACGCCGATTACGAACTCATGCTTGCGGGGTATTCACCCGAGACGACATCGGACGAGGCCCTGTTGCATACATATGTTGTGAAACGACGCGCGGAAGTAGCGCCGTATGTTGGGGATGCCACTGATATGTTCGTCATCGGGCCAACGCCCGGTACGTTCCAGCGAGTCGATGAAGAGTGGTTGAACCACCTCGATTCCATCTACCGCCGGATGACGAGTAGCGAGAGTCGCGCTTTTGTGCGGGCTGCGAAAGCAACATCCGAATGGTTGGCAGATCTCGGTAGGAAGCAGCACGAGCAGGAAGCTTTGAAGCAGGGGTCAGGCCTTCCGGTTACGCCGCCTTCGCCGCTGCCAGAAGCACCGCCAACACCTCCTCCAACGTCCACCGATGGTCCGTAACGTCTGCCGCCATCGCCGGGGTGAGATGGATGCCCCGGTTTGCTCGCGTCAACGTCTGATGCGCGCGGCAGAAGTTGTAGTGCATCATCGAGAGGGCGAAACTGTAGGCGTGGTTCTCCACCTTCTTGCTGAACGCATTAGTCAGACGCGTGTAGCGGCGGTTCTGCATCCGAATCGTGAGGTTGTGGCGTTCGGCGTAGCTGGTGGAGATCAGCCGATCATCCGGGTTGCCCATGACGGGCACTTTCAGCGCCCCCGTGCAGACAGGCGGACTGTAGCGCCGTACAGCGCCCTTGTCCTCGGGCTGGCCGTAGGTCTTGACCAGTTGGGCGTAATCAGCGCCGTCCCATCCAAACGCATTTTCGACAGCGGACAGGTACCAGTTGAGGCCGTCCGTCGTGAGTTGGATGCGCCCGGCCATGCGGCTGGCCACGTCCAGCATAAACGTGTGCGCCGCTTCCGCATCCCTAGGGCCGATCAGCCAGCACGGAATGAGTTTGGTGTCGGCGCAAATGGCCGTCCATGTCCAGACATCACCCTTCAGGCACGTCCCCCGCAAATGGGGTTCGGTATTGGCCATCTTCGCGCCGACGAACGACCAAATCTCATCGGCCTCAATCCGTTTGCATGGCAAGTTGACGAAGACGCGGCGCTGATAGTCGAGGCACGCCGACCCGACCTCAGCCAAGAGCTTCAAGACGGTGCCTTTGGCGGCTCCGACCATACGGCCAGCGGCGCGCACCGATGCGCCTTCCACCAGAGCGGCAAGGATCGCCGCGCGACGATCAGCAGAGAGTGTGTTCATGGGTACTAATATGCTTGCCCGGGCAAGCATTGTCAATAGCCCGCATGTAACAGAAAACGAAACGCCTCCCCGCTCATATGGGGACGGCGTTTCACTCCACGCTTCGGGGTGGGCGACCGGTCTTACGATGGGCGCAGGAACATCATGGAGCCACATGTACGACGGACGCCCCGGCGGGGATCGCCACGTCTCGAATCTCGTGGATCAACCCGTTGGCGAGGGCAAACTGGGCGTCCACTGTCCGCGCTGTGGAATACAAGTTGGTCACCGTGGCTGGATCGGGGAACGCGGCGCGGTTCACAACGACGGAGGCCATACGGTTGGTGTCGGCTTCGAGACTCTGGAGTATCTCCTTCACCTTCGGAACATCCAAGGTGACATTTTCGACCGTCAAGCCGACGCCGTGAAACATGAAGCTCGCGTTGGAACAGGCATACCGCTTTTTACCGGCCAGGAATATGACATTGCCGACCGAATCAACATTCCCAACGTTGTGGATCGTCAGATTGAAGGGCAGTCCGCGCAGGACGTTGTAAATCGCGAACCCCTCTTGGATACTGCCTCCAGACGTGGAGAGAAGCAGATAGAGGTCAGTGACACCGTTGCTGGCGCAGTTGCCGCACGCTGTAATGAGCGCCCGCGCTGATGCTTGGTCGATCCCGTGGTTAAACGTCAGATACTGCCACTTCTGCGGCTGTACCAGCGGAGTCGGTGCGGTAGTGGGCGCAGTCATTGCCCCTCCCACCGTTTCTCGGCGGCCTTCCGGGCGATCTCGCTCCGCTCCTTCTTCGACAGAGCGGCGGCTCTCGCCTTCCCGCCCTTGGATGCGCCCAACGCCCCGAGGGCGCGGGCCAGTTCACTTCGACTCATCGCCGGGGTCGGAGCTTCCCCAGCGGCAATCCGGGCCACGCGGACGGCGTTCTGGTTCACGTCGGCGGGCGTCTTCCTTGGGCGCGTAGGCATACCTCAATGTACCATTCCGTGACCGCACATCAAGACATCTACACGCCCTCACCTGCTTCAAACTGACCCACTACCGGGCGTGGGGGGCGGTGGCGCATTCGCCCCGCGTTCCCCACATTCCCCGCTTCATTGCCGACGAGCCGATGACCGCCCCAGCGATCAGTCCAGACGCCCCGAGCGCCCACGTCATCACGCGACGCGCCGTCGCCTCGTGGATCACCTACGACCTCGCCAACACCATCTTCTCGATGGGCGTGGTCTCGATGTTCTTCTCCGCGTACATCCGCGGCCACGTAGGCGCCGGGCGCGCTGACGCCCTCTACGGCAACATCTCAGCCGTCTCAATGGCGATCATCTTCGTCGTCTCGCCATTGCTTGGGGGAATGACCGACCGGGCGCGGCGGCGCATGCCGTTCCTCGTCTGGAGCACCATCATCTGCGTCACCCTCACCGCGCTGATCGGCTCGGTGGGATTCACGGCGACGATGGTCTGCTTCATTCTCGCCAATGCCACGTACTCGGCGGGCCTGCAGTTCTACGACGCCATGCTCCCCGACGTCTCCACCGAGGAGAACCGGGGGCGCGTCGGTGGCATGGGGGTCGGCATCGGCTACCTGGGCTCGTACATCGCCGTCATCCTCGGGTTCGCCCTCGGGGCCGACCCCCCCCGCCCGCAACTGTTCGTCGCCATCGCGATTACCTTCCTGGCGCTGAGCATCCCGTGCTTCCTGTTCGTTAAGGAGCGCGGCAACAGGAGTCCGCGCCCGTTCTTCTCAGTGGCCGCCGCCGCGGAGATCATGCGCGGCACCATCCAGACCCTGCGCGAGGGCGAGAAATACCCCGGGCTGCTGCGCTTCCTCATCGGGCGCATCTTCTACACCGACGCGATCACCACCGTCATCAGCATCATGTTCCTGTACACGCTGAACGTGGCTGAGGCGGACGGACTGACACCGAAGCAGGGGAGCGTTGCGGGGATGACCATCATGATGGTGGCCATCACGTTCGCCGTGGTTGGCGGCTTCGTCTGGGGGCGGATCGTGGACCGCATCGGCCCCAAGGCCACGCTCAACTGGGTGCTACGGCTGTGGATGCTCACGTTCGTTCTAGCGGCCGCGATCGGACTGCTGACGCTGCCGTTGTGGACGTTGTACATCGTCGCATCAATGGCGGGCGTCTGCATGGGCGGCACGTGGTCAGCCGACCGCCCGTTGATGCTCCGGCTCACACCGCCCGATCGCATTGGCGAATTCTATGGATTGTACGGGATGGTCGGCCGCTTCTCGGCCATCACTGGACCGTTCATCTGGGCGCTCGTCGCCAAGGCGACCATCGAGAGCGGCTGGCTGAAGCCGGCGCAGGGGCAGGGAGTGGGCGTGATCGTGCTGATGTGCTTCGTCATCCTCTCGTACTACATCCTGCGCAAGGTGACGGACGAGAAGCGGGACTGGTCGCACTTGGGGGCGATGTCCGGGGTGCCGGCGATCGTGCGCGTGGGACCGTAGAAGCAGTGCGGCCCGCGCGTGTGCCGTCAGGGCGTGCGCCGCTTGACCAGCGCCGCTTGACCAGCGCCGCTTGACCCGCGCCGCACGCCGGCGAATGTTGGCGCATGACGCGTCACCCCCTTTCGCTTGCCCTACTCGCCGCGGCGGTCATCGCCGTGGCCTTCGTGCTCGGCGTCGGCTGGTACTGGCGGCGCTGGGTGCGGCGCACGGCGCGCCGGGCGCACCGGCGCTTCGGCGCGCGCATTGACCGGTACAAGCTGACTGGCAAGCGCTACATCACCGAGGCGCTGCTCAACGATCCCGACGTCGCCGCCGCCGTGCAGGCGCACGCGCGGGAGCACGGCGTGGCGGAGCGCCTGGTGTGGGAGCGTGTGCGGGGCTATCTACGCGAGATCATTCCCGCGTTTTCCCTGCTGATGTACTACCAGTTCGGCTACGCGGTCTCGAAGGCGCTGCTCTCCGTGTTCTACAAGGTGTCGGTGAGCTACGTTCGGCGCGCGAGCATCGAGGAACTGCCGCGCGAGTCTATCGTGATCTACCTGATGAACCATCGCAGCAATGCCGACTTCGTGGTGGCCAGCTATGCGCTCGCGGGTGAGGTGGCCATTTCATACGCCGTGGGCGAATGGGCGCGCGTCTTCCCGCTGGAGTACCTCTTCAAGTCGTTCGGCTCGTACTTCATCCGGCGCCGCTATCGCGAGCCGCTGTACCACCGCGTGCTCGAACGGTACGTGCAGCTGATCACGCGCAACGGGGTGACGCAGGGGATCTTCCCGGAGGGTGGGCTCACGCGCGACGGGCGGCTGCGCCCCGCCAAGGTCGGGCTGCTCGACTACGTGCTGGGAGTGGCGCGCGAGCCCGGCTTCGCCGAGCGCATGCACGTGATTCCGGTGGCGCTGAACTACGACCGGGTGCTCGAGGACCGCACGCTGCTGCGCGAACTGCACCTGTCCGAGGGAGGCCACCGTCCCGGCCGCCTGGCCCAGCTGTCCGAAGTGCTCCATTACGCCGGGTGGAACCTCGGCCGAGCGCTGTCGCGGCGGTGGAAGCGGTACGGGCGGGCCGCGGTGGTGATCGGCGAGCCGATTCCCGTAAAGCCGTGGCTCGACGACATCGCGCGGGGCGGCCCCTCGCTCTTCAACAGGCCGCGCGCCGAGCGGTTGGCCGCGGTGCAGGGATTCTGCGACATGATGATGGCGCAAATCGGGGCGATCATTCCCGTGACGCCGGTGCCGCTCGCCTGCGCGGCGTTGCAGACGTTCGATGCCGATTTCGTGTCGCGCGCGCGGCTGCTGGAGCGCATGGCGGAGCTCCGCGATGCGCTTGTGGAGCGCGGTGCGCGCGTGCTGCGGGCTGACTACCGCGTGGAGGAAGACTGGGACCGCGCGTACCGGATGCTCCGAATGCGCCGGGTGGTGGCGCGCGTCGGCGACGGGTACCTGGTGCTGCCGCGGGGCCGGGAACTGGTGAGCTACTACGCCAACTCGATCGCGCACCTGTGCGGGGAGTTCGAGAGTGCGGTGAAGGCCCGCGACCAATTGCCGGTGGATCAGATGGTCGGAATGTGAGGCGCGCGAGGGCGGCCGGAACGAGGAGGGGGTAGAGGCTAGGCGAGGAGGGATGGGATGTGGAACGAGGAGGGAGTCCCCTCGCGTACCAGCGACCCCCGTCCCTGCGCCTCTACCCCCTCCCCGTTCCGAGTATCGCCATTGACCCATCGAGCCCGATCCGCTATTACTTAAGGCTCTGTTCCGTGCCACCCATTCGGGGTGATCCACGTAGAATCAGGTTCACGAACAGCATCAGGATACGATGCCGACGATCAATCAGCTCGTCCGGCAGAGCCGCCGCGACGTCGCCCGCAAGGCGAAAGCCCCGGCTCTGAAGGAGAATCCGTTCAAGCGTGGCGTGTGCACCCGCGTGTACACGACCACCCCCAAGAAGCCGAACTCCGCGCTCCGCAAGGTGGCGCGTGTCCGCCTCACCAACGGCTTCGAAGTCACCGCCTACATTCCCGGCGAAGGCCACAACCTGCAGGAGCACTCAATCGTGCTCATTCGCGGCGGCCGCGTGAAGGACCTGCCGGGCGTGCGCTATCACATCGTGCGCGGCAAGCTCGACGCCTCCGGCGTGAACGGCCGCAACAAGAGCCGTTCCAAGTACGGCACCAAGAAGCCGAAGGCGGGGGGTAAGTAAGCCATGAGTCGCCGCAAGAGTGCCGTCAAGCGCACCATCCTGCCGGATGCGCGCTACGATTCACAGACCGTCTCGAAGTTCATCAACGTGCTGATGTACGCCGGCAAGAAGTCCACCGCCGAGCGCATCTTCTACGGCGCGATGGACCTCGTCGAGAGCCGCACGTCGCAGCCAGGCGTGAACGTCTTCAAGCAGGCGCTGTCCAACCTGAAGCCCGTAGTCGAGGTGAAGAGCCGTCGCGTCGGCGGCGCCACCTATCAGGTGCCCGTCGAAGTGCGCCCCGAGCGCCGGACCGCCCTGGCGATGCGCTGGCTCATTTCGTACTCGCGCGACCGCAACGAGAAGTCCATGGCCGAGAAGCTCGCGGCCGAGGTGATCTCGGCGTCGAAGGGCGAGGGCAACGCCGTCAAGAAGAAGGAAGACACGCACCGCATGGCCGAGGCCAACAAGGCGTTTGCGCATTATCGCTGGTAAGAGAGACAACAGAGAGACAACAGAGAGACAACAGAGAGACAACAGAGAGACAACAGAGAGACAACAGAGAGACAACAGAGAGACAACAGAGAGACAACAGAGAGACAACAGAGAGACAACAGAGAAACGACAGACGCCCCCGGGAGAGATCCCGGGAGCGTCTGTCGTTTGGGCACCATCGGTCGTTCGAACGGCGGTGCCGCTAGAGCGGCCCGAGGCGTGCGGCGACGTTGGTGGTGATGACGTGGCAGAGGCCGCGCGATACCGCAATTCCATCCTGCCGCCAGGCGCGATGGCCTTCCACTTCAACCTCCACCGACCAGATGCCGGGGTTCTCCATGGCGAACCCCCATCGTCCGTCGCCAATCGGTATCACGCCGCCCAGAATCAGGGACCCACTCGGCAACACGGCGACCGAGTCCACGCGCGAGGCGCTGGTGGCGCGGACGCGCCTCGTCCTTTCAAGCGCCATGGGAGCGCCAGAAACGGAATCGAGGACCGTGAGGACAATCCCCGGGCGCATCTCGGCCGTGCACGCAAGGTTGATCTTCGCCGTGGCCGTGAGCACCTGCGGCTGTTGACTCGGCGACTTCGCGAGCGCGGTCGCCGTGAGATTCAACGTCCCGAAGTGCCTGACGTTGTATGTGCCGTCACTCAGCGGCTCAAGGATCGTCGGATCCGAAGCCGAGATCACAGGGGTGCTGTACGCGTCCGGCCTGTTTTCCACGAAGGCGTGCAGACGCAACGAGTCGTTCGGGACGAGGTTGACCTCACGGCCGTCGAGATCCATGTCCCAGCCCTTTACTCGCAACGTGAGGTGCGCCGGCGGCGCGTCTGCCGGTGGACTGTCGATACTCGACGGCAAGCTGCACGCCGCCGTCGCCACGAACGTGAGTAGCGCGGAGAGTTGCAAGCGCTTGCGGCTGAGGCGCATAGCGCAAGATGCGCTTCACCGGGTCGGGCCCGCAAGCCTGCGCTGCGCGGCTGCGCTGCGCGGCGACGTGAGGGGCAGGTGTTTGCCGAGCCGATCGCTCCATTCCAGCCCGTCGGTGCGTTGTCTTGGCGGCAGCTGCAAGGGGATTCGCCGCCGGGGCGCAACCCTTGACACCATAAGGAATTGCACTACCTTCTACAGGCTACGGTGAATTGCAGTTCATCGCGTCTTCGTAGCCGGCCGCGTTCGAAGCGTTTTTCGACCGGACGTCCGGGGGACTGCGCCCCGGCAGTTATGGGCCCGCCAACTGACTGGATGAAGTCGTCAGCGCGGGGGCGAAGGACCAAGCCGACCGATGACGCACGGGAGCTGTCGTAGCCCGCGCCGAGGTTTCCGAAAAGCAACGCAGGACAACTCAACGTCGGGGCTCGGTCAGCCCGGCGCGCCGAGGGTCCCCATTCGCGCACCAGTGGCGAGTGTACCCGGCGATGGCGGATGGATACCGGCTTCTCCCGCAGGGTGGGGGAGGGGCGCCAGGTCCAGCCGCGTTTTCGTTGGCTGAATTCAATTCCGCCGCACCTGGCGGCTCAAACTATCAGTATCCCTTCGCACATGGCCCGCGACACCGAACTCAGGTACTACCGCAATATCGGCATCATGGCGCACATCGATGCCGGTAAGACCACGACGACTGAGCGAGTCCTCTACTACACGGGGAAGTCGCACAAGCTCGGCGAGGTCCATGACGGCGCGGCCACGATGGACTGGATGGAGCAGGAGCAGGAGCGCGGCATCACCATCACCTCGGCCGCGACGACGTGCTTCTGGCGCCGCCACGGGCAGTCCTACGCGGCGGCGGGCGACGGTCCGGAATACCGGATCAACATCATTGACACGCCGGGGCACGTGGACTTCACGGTCGAGGTGGAGCGGTCGCTCCGCGTGCTTGACGGCGCGGTGACGCTGCTCGACTCGGTGGCGGGCGTGGAACCGCAGACGGAGACGGTGTGGCGCCAGGCGGACCGCTATCAGGTGCCGCGCATGATCTTCGCGAACAAGATGGACCGGGTGGGCGCGAACTTCGAGCGTTGCATGGAGATGATCAAGGATCGTCTCACGAAGTCCGCGTACGCGCTGCAACTGCCGGTGGGATCGGGCGAGCTCTTCACGGGCCACATCGACATCATCGAGCGCAAGCAGTACATCTTCGACGAGGAGACGCTGGGCAAGACCTTCACGGTCACCGACGTCCCCGACGACATGAAGGCACAGGTCGAGGCGGCGCGGCACGAGCTGGTGGAAGCGGCCGTGATGCACGACGACGAGCTGATCGCGAAGTTCCTCAACGAGGGCGTCAACTCGCTCTCCGTCGCGGAAATCCGCCACGCCATCCGCGCGGCGACCATCAAGATGGCGTTCTGCCCCGTGCTTTGCGGCGCGTCGTTCAAGAACAAGGGCGTGCAGGCGCTGCTGGACGCGGTGATCGACTACCTGCCGAGTCCCCAGGACGTGCCGGCAATCAAGGGCCACCTGCCGCACCACGACGAGACGTACGACACGCGCGCCGTGGCCGATGACGCGCCGTTCGCGGCGCTGGCGTTCAAGATCGCCACCGATCCGTTTGTCGGCCGCCTGACGTTCTTCCGCGTCTACTCGGGGCTCCTGAAGGCCGGGTCGCACGTGTACAACAGCTCGAAGGACAAGCGCGAGCGCATCGGCCGGCTGCTGCAGATGCACGCGAACAAGCGCGAGGAGATCGAGGAGGTGCGCGCCGGCGACATCGCGGCGGCCATCGGCCTCAAGGACACGCGCACCGGCGATACGCTGTGCGACGAGGACGTGCCGATCATCCTCGAGGCGATGAAGTTCCCGACGCCCGTCATTGACGTGGCGGTCGAGCCGAAGACGAAGGCCGACCAGGACAAGATGGGGATCGCGCTGAACAAGCTGGCGGAGGAAGACCCGACGTTCCGCGTCCACACGGACGCCGAGACGGGACAGACGATCATCTCGGGCATGGGCGAGCTGCACCTCGAGATCATCGTGGACCGCATGATGCGCGAGTTCAAGGTGGACGCGAACGTGGGCCGGCCGCAGGTGGCCTACCGCGAGACCATCCGGAAGCGCGTCACGAAGATCGAGGGCAAGTTCATCCGCCAGTCGGGCGGCAAGGGCCAGTACGGCCACGTGGTCATCAACGCGGAGCCGGCCCCGGTGGGGCACGGCTACGTGTTCGAGGACAAGATCGTGGGCGGCGCGATCCCCCGGGAGTACATTTCCCCGGTGGAGGCCGGCATCAAGGAGGCGCTGGAGAACGGCATCCTCGCCGGCTACCCGATGGTCGACGTGAAAGTCGAGTTGATCTATGGCTCGTATCATGACGTCGACTCGAGTGAAATGGCGTTCAAGATCGCCGGTTCGATGGCCATCAAGGAGGCGGCCCGCGCCGCCCATCCGGTGATCCTCGAGCCCATGATGAAAGTCGAGGTCGTCACCCCCGAGCAGTACATGGGCGACGTCCTCGGCGATCTCTCAGCCCGCCGTGGCAAGATCGGCGGCATGATGCAGCGCGGCGAGGCGCAGGTGATCGCGTCCACCGTGCCGCTGAGCGAGATGTTCGGGTACTCCACGAAGCTCCGCAGCATGACGCAGGGGCGCGCGGTCTACTCGATGGAGTTTTCGCACTACGAGGAAGTCCCGAAGGCAAAGATGGAAGAGATCGTCTCCAAGGCGAAGTAACCCCGTACCACCTTTTTCCGCACAGGACCATCATCCCATGGCCAAGGCAAAGTTCGAGCGCACCAAGCCGCACGTAAACGTTGGCACCATCGGCCACGTCGACCACGGCAAGACGACCCTTACTGCCGCCCTCACGAAGGTGTCGGCCGAGAAGGGCTACGGCACCAAGTACATCTCGTATGACCAGGTCGCGAAGGCATCGGAGTCGCAGGGGCGCCGCGACGCGACGAAGATCCTCACGATCGCCACGTCGCACGTGGAATACGAGACGGCCAACCGCCACTACGCGCACGTCGACTGCCCCGGGCACGCCGACTTCATCAAGAACATGATCACGGGCGCGGCGCAGATGGACGGCGCGATCCTCGTGGTCTCGGCCGTGGACGGCCCGATGCCCCAGACGCGCGAGCACATCCTGCTCGCGTATCAGGTGAACGTGCCGAAGGTGGTGGTCTACCTGAACAAGTGCGACCTGGTTGATGACCCCGAACTGCTCGACCTCGTCGAGCTCGAGGTGCGCGAGCTGCTGTCGAAGTACCACTTCGACGGCGACAACGTCCCGGTGATCCGGGGCGCGGCGATCCGCGCCATCGACGGCGACCCGAAGTGGGTGACCTCGATCGTCGAGTTGATGGACGCGCTCGACTCGTACATCCCGCAGCCGGAGCGTGAGGTTGACAAGCCGTTCCTGATGCCGGTCGAGGACGTGTTCTCGATCACCGGCCGCGGCACGGTGGCGACGGGCCGCATCGAGCGCGGCAAGGTGAAGACGGGCGATGAGCTCGCCATCGTCGGCTTCGGCTCGGACAAGAAGACGGTCTGCACGGGCGTCGAGATGTTCCGCAAGCTGCTCGACGACGGCCAGGCGGGCGACAACGTCGGCCTGCTGCTGCGCGGCGTGGACAAGCGGGAGATCGAGCGCGGCATGGTGCTCGCCAAGCCCGGCTCGATTCCGCCGCACACGAAGTTCGAGGCCGAGGTCTACGTGCTGACCAAGGACGAGGGCGGCCGCCACACGCCGTTCTTCAAGGGCTACCGCCCGCAGTTCTACTTCCGCACGACGGACGTGACGGGCTCGATCGAGCTGCCGGCCGGCACCGAGATGGTGATGCCGGGCGACAACGTGCAGATGGTGATCGAGCTGATCACCCCGATCGCGATGGAAGAGACGCTGCGGTTTGCCATCCGCGAAGGTGGGCGGACGGTGGGCGCGGGCGTCGTGACGAAGATTCTCAAGTAAGCGGGTGATGGCAGATGGCAGATGGCAGAAGGCAGATGGCGGACGGTTCCAGTTGAGCGCGTTCTGCCGTCTGCCCTCCGCCCTCTGATGTCGCTCGCCGCCTGATCAACTCTAGAGGCTATCCATGGCAGGCAAGATTCGCATTC
Organism: uncultured Gemmatimonadota bacterium; assembly: GCA_947085385.1. Taxonomy (GTDB): domain Bacteria; phylum Gemmatimonadota; class Gemmatimonadetes; order Gemmatimonadales; family Gemmatimonadaceae; genus PNKL01. The sequence goes on from CAMTWA010000009.1 coordinate 48,479, forward strand.
GTTTGAAGGCCTTCGACCACGCCGTCATCGACCAGGCGAGCGCGGACATCGTCCGCACCGCCGAGAAGACGGGGGCGCAGGTGAGCGGCCCGATTCCGCTGCCGACGAAGACGCAGCGCTGGACGGTGCTCCGTTCGCCGCACGTCGACAAGAAGTCGCGGGAGCAGTTCGAGCTGAAGACGCACAAGCGCATGATCGACATCCTCGATTCGCGCGCGCAGACGATGGACGCGCTGACCAAGCTGGACCTGCCGGCTGGAGTGGACGTCGAGATCAAGGTGGAGTGAACGGCAGATGGTGGATGGTAGGGGGTAGACGGTAGATCACCGCTGCCCGCGATCATCCGCCCTGCGGTCTGCTCACGGTCCAACGGCCAACCAGCCGCGCGCATCGGGCGCCGGCGGCCGCGACTAATCCCGAGGAATTCATGATCGGAATCATTGGCAAGAAGCTGGGGATGACCCAGATCTTCAACGAGGCGGGGCAGCAGATCCCCGTGACCGTCGTAGAGGCGACGCCGAATCCCGTCACGAAAGTGACGACCAAGGACTCGGCGGGCTTTGCCGCGGTCGAGCTCGGCTACGGCGCGCAGAAGCTGCGCCGGGCGAGCAAGAAGGGGGAGCGCGAGCCTCGCGGTGTGCGGGCGCCCCGGGCGGAAGTCGGCCACGCCGTGAAGGCAGGGCTCCAGACGCCGCCGCGGGTGCTCAAGTCGGTGCGCCTGGATGACGCGCCGGGCAAGAACCCCGAGATCCCGACCTACAACGTCGGCGACGTGATCACCGTGAGCATCTTCGCCCCAGGCGAGGTGGTGAAGGTGACGGGGACGTCGAAGGGACGCGGGTTCCAGGGCGTCGTCAAGCGCTACGGCATTGGCGGCGGACCGAACACGCACGGCAACACCAAGCATCGCCGGCCGGGCTCGATTGGACCGGGCACGGACCCGTCGCGCGTCATCAAGGGCAAGAAGATGCCGGGACACTACGGCGACGCGCGCCACACGCAGATCAACCTCCGGGTCGAGAAAGTCGACGCGGATCGCAATCTCTTGTACCTCCGCGGTGCGGTGGCCGGGCCGAAGAACGGCATCGTGCTCGTCCGCAAGCAGGGTTAATCCATGGCTGACACGATGAACTTTGAAGCGGCCGCCTATACCGCGCTGGGGACGCCGCGCGAGAAGGTGAGCTTGCCGCAGGCGACTTTCGACGGCACGGTGAACGTGCCGGTGATGCAGCAGGCGGTGAAGGCGATGCTCGCGAACCAGCGCCAGGGCACCGCGTCCACCAAGACGCGCGGCTTCGTGGCCGGCGGCAACCAGAAGCCGTGGAAGCAGAAGGGGACCGGCCGCGCCCGCCAGGGCTCGATACGCGCCCCCAACTGGCCCGGCGGCGGCACGGTGTTCGGGCCGCACGGCGATCGCAACTATTCGCAGACGGTGCCGAGGCAGGTTCGCCTGCTCGCCCGCAAGAGCGCGTTCAACGCGCGCGCCCGCGAAGACGCGGTGCTGGTGATTGATCGGTTCACCTATGAGGCGCCGAAGACGTCGCAGCTGCACCAGCTGCTGGCACGGCTGGGCGTCGTCCACCAGAAGGTGCTGATCCTGACCGACGGCGTGAAGCCGAACGTCTACCTGAGCGGCCGCAACCTGCCCAAAGTGCGGGTGATGCCGTACAGCGACGCCTCGACGTACGACCTGCTCTGGTCGGACGTGGTGTTGGTGGAGGCGTCGGCGATCGGCCAGGCGCTGGCCCCCGTCGCCGAGAAGACGGCGGAGAGGGTGAAGGTGAAGAAGACCACCACGCCGAAGACGCCGAAGGCCCGGAAGGCGGCCGAGACGTCGAAGAAGGCGATCGCGAAGAAGGCGGCGGTGAAGAAGGCACCGGCCAAGAAGGCCGCGGCCAAGAAGGCGCCGGCCAAGAAGGCGCCGGCCAAGCCGGCGGCCGCCAAGAAGGCGCCAGCCAAGAAGGCCGCGGCGCCGAAGAAGAAGGGGAAGTAACCGATGCCAACCACGTTTCGCACGATCGTGCGCCCCATCGTCACCGAGAAAAGCTCGGCGGCGTTCCAGGACCGGGGCGAATACACGTTTGAGGTTCATCCGGACGCGAACAAGACGGCCATCAAGGCGGCCATCGAGTCGCTGTTCGGTGTGCACGTCACCGGCGTCTGGACATCGCAGCAGCGCGGGAAGCCGCGCCGCGTGGGGCAGAGCACCGGGCTCCGTCCGCGCTGGAAGAAGGCCATCGTGAAGCTCCGCCAGGGCGACACGATCGAGATCTTTGAGGGCTAAGCCATGGGCATCCGTCAGTTCAAGCCGGTGACGGCCTCTTCGCGCTTCCGCAGCGTGTCGGATTTCGACACGATCACGCGGTCGACGCCGGAGAAGTCGCTTACCGAACCGCTCAAGAAGTCGGGCGGCCGCGACAATCACGGCCACATTTCAATGCGGCGCCGTGGCGGCGGTCACAAGCGGAAGTATCGCGTCATTGATTTCAAGCGCAACAAGCACGGCGTGCCGGCGACGGTGACGCACATCGAATACGACCCGAACCGCTCGGCGCGCATCGCGCTGGTGACGTACGCGGACGGGGAGCTGCGCTACATCCTGCACGCGAAGGGGCTGGGCGTGGGCGACGCGGTGACGTCGGGGCCGGGCGCGGACGTGCGCACGGGCAACGCGATGCCGCTGAAGGAAGTGCCGCTGGGCACGGCGGTGCACAACGTCGAGCTCACGCCGGGCAAGGGCGGCCAGATGGCGCGTTCGGCCGGGACGTCGGTGCAGGTGGTCGCGAAGGAAGGCGACTACGTGACGCTGCGCATGGCCTCGACCGAGATGCGCCTGGTGCACGGCAACTGCCTGGCCACGATCGGCGAGGTGGGGAACGCCGAGCACGAGCTGGCCTCGTGGGGCAAGGCGGGCAAGACGCGCTGGAAGGGGCGCCGCCCGAAGGTGCGCGGCGAAGTGATGAACCCGGTGGACCACCCGCATGGCGGCCGCACACGCGGCGGCCGGAACGTGGTGAGCCCGTGGGGCAAGAAGGAAGGCGTCAAGACGCGCAACAAGAAGAAGCCGTCGCAGCGCCTGATCGTCCGCGGCCGGAAGCGCGGCAAGGCCACGCAGAGCTAACCGGGGCATCCATCATATGGCACGCAGCATCAAGAAGGGCCCGTTCATCCAGGAAAGCCTGATGAAGAAGGTGCAGGGGATGAACGCCCGCAACGAGAAGAAGGTCGTCAAGACGTGGTCGCGCGCGAGCACGGTGCTTCCCGATTTCGTGGGGCACACGTTCGCGGTGCACAACGGGAACAAGTTCATCCCGGTGTACGTGACCGAGAACATGGTGGGGCACAAGCTCGGCGAGTTCGCGCCGACGCGCCTGTTCCGCGGGCACACCGCGGCGGGCAAGGCGTCCGACTCGAAGGCGAAGCCGGCAGCCGCCGCGCCGCCCGCGGCCGCGCCCGCCAAGGGAGGGAAGTAAGCCATGGCCGAGGCACGCGCGATCCAGCGCACGGCGCGCCAGAGTCCCTACAAGATGCGGCTGGTCATTGACCAGATCCGCGGCCTTGGGGTGAACGACGCGCTCGCACTGCTGCAGTTCTCCAAGAAGCACGCTGCGAAGCAGATCTCGAAGGTGCTCAAGAGCGCCGTCGCGAATGCGGAGCAGGCCGCCCGGTCGACCAATGCGTCGCTGGACGTGGACCAGCTGTACGTGAAGGAGGCGACGGTGAACGAAGGACCGAAGCTCAAGCGGTGGATGCCGGCGGCGATGGGCCGCGCGACCCCCGTTCACAAGCGGACCAGCCACGTCGAGATCATCGTGGCCGAGAAGGAAGGGCGCTAATGGGACAGAAAACGAATCCGATCGGCTTCCGCCTGGGCATCACGAAGGACTGGCGCTCGAAGTGGTTTGCCACGAAGGACTATCCGCAGCTGGTGAAGGAGGATGACCTCCTCCGGAAGTACCTGCGCCTCCGCCGGTTCCCGGGGAACGCGAGCCCGGCGATCGCCGACATCAACATCGAGCGCAAGCCCGGCAAGGTGGTGGTGACGCTGCACACGGGGCGTCCCGGTGTGGTGATCGGCAAGAAGGGGGAGGAGGTGGAGCGGCTGAAGTCCGAGCTGCAGCAGATCACGGGCAAGGACGTCGGCATCAACGTCGAGGAGATCAAGCGCCCGGAGATCGAGGCGCAGCTCGTCGCCGACAACATTGCGGCGCAACTCGCGCAGCGCATCTCGTTCCGGCGCGCGATGAAGCGCGCGGTGCAGAGCGCGATGCGCATGGGCGCCGAGGGCATCAAGGTGAAGTGCGGCGGGCGCCTGGGCGGGGCCGAGATCGCGCGCGTGGAAGGTTACCGCGAAGGGCGGGTGCCGCTCCACACGCTGCGCGCCGACATCGATTATGCGACCAGCACGGCGAAGACGACCTTCGGGACGATCGGCGTGAAGGTCTGGATCTTCAAGGGCGAGATGGTTGAGGGCCGCCGCGGCGGCAGCACGACCTACTCGTCCGACGCGTGAGGCGCTGACCGATGCTGAGTCCGAAGCGAGTCAAATTCCGCAAGATGTTCAAGGGACGCACGCGCGGGCTGGCGACGCGCGGGGCCGAGGTGTCGTTTGGGCACTACGGCCTGCAGGCGCTCGAGCCGGGGTGGATCACCAACCGGCAGATCGAGGCGGCGCGTGTGGCGCTGACCCGTCACGTGAAGCGCGGCGGCAAGGTGTGGATCCGCATCTTCCCGGACAAGCCGATCACGAAGAAGCCGGCCGAGACCCGCATGGGCAAGGGCAAGGGGTCGCCGGAGGGCTGGGTGGCCGTTGTGAAGCCCGGGCGCGTGCTGTTCGAGATCGAAGGTGTAGACCGGGAGCTGGCCCAGAAGGCGATGGCGCTGGCCGCCGCGAAGCTGGGCATTCGCACCAAGTTTGTGGCCCGCGAGGAGGCGCACACCGCATGAAGGCCGGACAGATTCGCGAGCTGAACGACGCCGAGATCGCGGCGCGTATCAAGGAGCTCGAAGAGGAGCGGTTTCGCCTGCGGTTCCGGCGCGCAACCGAGCCGTTGGAAGACCCGCTGCGCCTGCGCGTGATCCGGAAGGACATCGCGCGACTCAAGACCGTGCTGCGCGAGAAGGCCGCGGGCGCGGCCGCTGGCCGCTGACCCGAGGAGTGACCCATGGCTGAACAGACGAAGGCTGAAACTACTGCCCGCCCGGCGCGCAAGGTGCGCACGGGGAAGGTGGTGAGCGACAAGATGCAGAAGACGGTGGTGGTCGCGATCGAGCGTCGCGTGCCGCACCCGGTGTACGGCAAGATGGTGACCCGCACGACGCGCCTGAAGGCCCACGACGAGCAGAACTCGGCGAAGGTCGGCGACACCGTGCGGATCACCGAGACCCGCCCGCTGTCCAAGGACAAGCGGTGGCGCGTGGTCGAAATCCTCGAACGCGCGCAGTAGGAGGAGCGGGCCATGATTCAACAGGAATCCGTCGTGAAAGTCGCGGACAACAGCGGCGCCAAGCGCGCGCTGGTGATCCGCGTACTCGGCGGCACGCGCCGCCGCTATGCCCGCCTGGGTGACCAGGTAATCGTGGCGGTGAAGGACGCGCTGCCGAACGGGACGGTCAAGAAGTCGGAAGTGGCGCGCGCCGTGGTGGTGCGCACGGTGAAGGAGACCCGCCGCAAGGACGGGAGCTACATCCGTTTCGACGAGAACGCCGTCGTGATCATTGATGAGAAGGGCGAGCCGCGGGCGACCCGCATTTTTGGCCCGGTGGCGCGCGAACTGCGCGAGCGGCGCTTCATGAAGATCGTCTCGCTGGCGCCGGAGGTGCTCTAACATGCGCAAGCTGAGACATCAGAAGACCATGGGCAGCCGGCTGACGCGGCGCCACGCCATCAACGCGGAGCGCGAACAGCTGCCCGTGACGAAGGGCGACGTCGTGCGCGTGGTGCGGGGCGACGACAAGGGCAAGGAAGGCAAGGTGATCCGCGTGCTGGCCAAGGCGTCGCGCGTGGTGATTGAGGGAGTCAACATCGTGAAGCGGCACCGCAAGGCACGCACCGCCGACGAGAAGTCGGGCATCATCGACATGCCGGCGCCGTTACACGTGTCCAACGTGATGCTGCTCGATCCGAAGTCGGGCGCCCCGACGCGGACGCGCCGCCGGATTGACACGGACGGCACGAAAGAGCGCATCAGCGTGAAGAGCGGCGACGCGATTCCGCGCAACCGCTAAGGCCGAGGACCAGAGACGATGGCAACGAAGGAAAAGACAGGCGCCAAGGGCGCCGCGAAGGGCGCCGCGAAGGGCGCCGCGAAGAGCGCCGCGAAGAGCGCCGCGAAGGGCGGCAAGGGCGAGAAGGGGAGCTCGATGATTCCGACGACGCACAAGGGGGAGAAGATTCCCGTTGCGCCGCCGCGGCTCCGCGAGTACTACGCGCAGACGGTGCGGCCGAAGCTGGCCGCGCAGTTCGCGCTGAAGAACCCGCACGAAGTGCCGCAGCTCGAGAAGATCGTGCTGAATGTTGGCATGGGCGAGGCGATCAAGACGCCGAAGGTGCTCGACACGGTGGTGGACGAGCTGGCGGTGATCAGCGGCCAGAAGCCGGTGCGGAAGAAGGCGAAGAAGTCGATCGCCAACTTCGGCCTGCGCGAAGGGCAGGAAGTGGGCGCCTGCGTGACGCTGCGCGGCGCGCGGATGTGGGAGTTCCTCGACCGGTTCGTGTCGACGACGCTGCCCCGCGTGCGCGACTTCCGCGGCCTGTCGACGCGCTCGTTCGACGGGCGCGGCAACTACTCGATGGGCGTGAAGGAACAGATGATCTTCCCCGAGATCAACTACGACCAGGTTGAGCAGATCCACGGGATGGACATCACCTTCGTCACGACGACGACCAAGGACGACCAGGCGCTCGCGCTGCTGCGCGAACTCGGCATGCCGTTCCGCGGCGACGAGAAGCCCGTCGTGGTCAAGCACTAACCGGACCGAACCATGGCCAAGAAGAGCAGCATCGAGAAGAACGACCGCCGCAAGCAGCTGGTGCAGCGCTACGCCGCGAAGCGGAAAGCGCTGAAGGCGGTGCTCCAGAATCCCGGCGCGTCGGAGGACGAGAAGACGGCGGCGCAGTTTGCGCTGCAGAAGCTGCCGCGCAACTCGTCGAAGACCCGCATCCGCAACCGCTGCCAGATGACCGGCCGCAGCCGCGGGTACGAGAGCGCGTTTGGCCTGAGCCGCATTGCGCTGCGCGACATGGCGCTCAATGGGCTGTTGCCGGGCGTGCGGAAGGCGAGCTGGTAAGAGGCAGAAGGTAGAAGGTAGAGGGTGGATGGTAGACGTATACCATCAACCATCGACCATCTACCCTCTACCATCACTTTCACTTCCTACAGGTCTGTCCCGAGGACAGAAACCAGAGGAGATCAGAGACACCCATGAGCATGACCGATCCCATCGCCGATATGCTCACGCGGATCCGGAACGCTGTCAGTTCGAAGCACCGCCGCGTGGACATGCCGGCTTCACGGCTGAAGATCGAGATCGCCCGGCTCCTGAAGGAGTCGCACTTCATCACGGACTACAAGCTCGTGACATCCGAGCAGGGGACCAGCGTGCTGCGCGTGGCCCTCAAGTACGCGCAGGGCGGCCAGCCGGTGATCCGGCAGCTGCAGCGCGTGTCGAGCCCGGGCTTGCGCAAATACGTCGGGGTCACGGAGATCCCGCGCGTCCGCAACGGGCTTGGCGTCGCCATCCTGTCCACGTCGAAGGGGCTGATGACCGACCGGCAGGCGCGTCAGGCGCGCACCGGCGGCGAACTCCTCGCCATCGTCTGGTAGGGAGCGACCACATGTCACGTATTGGAAAGCTCCCCGTGGACATCCCGGCCGGTGTGACGGTGACCGTCGCCGGCTCCGTGGTCACGGTGAAGGGGCCGAAGGGCGAACTCAAGCGTACGTTCAACCCGGCGATGACCATCGTCGTCTCGGGCAATCAAGCCACGGTCAGCCGTCCGTCCGACGAAACGGCCCACAAGGCGCTGCACGGCCTGTCGCGCACCCTGCTCTTCAACATGATCGAGGGTGTGACGAAGGGGTACGTGCGCAAGCTCGAGATTTCGGGCGTCGGCTACAAGGCGGAGCCCAAGCCGTACGGGCTGCTGCTCGCGCTGGGCTACTCGCATCAGATCGAGTTCAAGGCGCCGGCGGGGATCACGCTGACGGCCCCGGTACCGACGCAGGTGGTGGTGGAAGGGACGAACAAGGAGATCGTCGGCCAGGTGGCCGCGGAGATCCGGTCGCTTCGCAAGCCCGAGCCGTACAAGGGCAAGGGCGTGCGGTATGCGGGTGAGCAGGTCCGGCGGAAGGCCGGCAAGGCGGGAGGCAAGTAATGACGATGCGTACTCCGAAGACGGGCTCCGAGCGTCGCGAGCACCGTCATCTGCGGGTTCGGAAGAAGGTCACGGGTACGGCGGAACGTCCGCGCCTCGTGGTGTTCCGGTCCCTGAAGCACATCTATGCCCAGCTCGTGGACGACGTCGCACGCCGCACCTTGATGACCGTGACGGACAACGGGTTCGACGGGAAGAAGTCGGTGAAGTCGGTCGAGGTGGGGAAGAAGATCGCCGTGCAGGCCAAGGCCGCCGGCATCAGCAAGGTCGTGTTCGACCGTGCTGGATACCAGTACACGGGCCGCGTGAAGGCGGTGGCCGACGGTGCCCGGGAAGCCGGGCTGGAGTTCTAATATGGCCGACGAGAAGAACGAAACGACGCATCATGCCGGCGGGACGACTCCGCCGAGCGCGCCGCGTCCCCCGCAGAACCGCGGTGGCACGGGCGGTGGCATGGGCGGTGGCACGGGCGGTGGCGTGGGGCGCGGCCGTGGCGGACCTGGCGGTGCCCCCGGACGCGGTCGAGGCGCGCCAGGTGGCGGCCGTGGCGCGGCGGGC
>CAMTWA010000010.1:0-220859 GCA_947085385.1 uncultured Gemmatimonadota bacterium
CCGCGATCCTCGTCACCGCCGTCCTTGGCGAGCCCGAACGACGCTCTTCCGCAGCCGTGCGTCACCGCGTCACTTTTCAATCACTTCCGAGGGCAGAAAACGGCGCGGCCCGACGGAAAAGCGCCGTTTCAGGACGGAGACGAGCTAACACACCCACACCGTCCGCGTCATCCTTCGTAGAACGCCGCGTTCCACCAGGATCACCCGGCCCGCTCACTCGGAGCACTCGTTCATGCGCCTTCGGCTTGCCCTGCTTGCTCTGCTCCTGCTGCTCGCGCCGCGTCTCGCGCCGGCACAGGTCGGCAGCACGACCGACATCATCACCGGCACCGTGCGCAACAGCGACAACCGCCCCGTCGCGAACGCACGCATCGAGGTGATGGCCGTCGAGACCGGAACGACGCGAATCCGCACCACGAACGAGAAAGGACAGTTCACGCTTCTCTTTCCGGACGGCGGCGGTCAGTATCGCCTGACCGCACGCGCCATCGGCCTCCAGCCGGCCTCGGTGGACCTGGTGCGGCTTGCCGATGAAGATCGCCTTGTCGCCGACTTCCGGCTCTCGCCCACCGTGGCCAGCCTCGGCACGGTCGTCGTGAGCGCGCGGCAGACGCCGCGTTCCAACGAGAACCAGCCGACGCCTGGCAGCACGGAACGCGCGCTCTCGGGTGAGCAGCTCATGCGGCTGCCCATTGACGCCTCAGACCCCAACTCAGTCGCCGCACTCGCGGCGGGTGTCGTTGGGCTCAGCGGCACTGACACGTCGTCTGCCGGCTTCTCGGTCGCCGGCCAGCGCGCCGACCAGAATCTCGTGACGCTCGACGGTCTGTCATTCGCCGGTAGTGTCCCCACCGAAGCCGTGCGCAGCACGCGCGTCATCACCAGCACCTACGATGTTGCCCGCGGCCAGTTCACGGGCGGCCAAGTCGCCTCCACGACGCGCGGCGGCACCAATGACCTGTCCGGTTCGTTCGCCTACGCGCTGCGCGACCCGAGTCTCACGTACGCCACCGGAGACGAGACGGGCGCCACGACCTTCAGCGGCGAGTACACGCAGCACCAGGTCAGTGGCGGCGTCGGAGGCAAGTTCTCCCGCGACAAGGCGTTCTGGTTCGGTGGCTTCCAGTTGCGCCGGCGCCTGGACCCACTGCAGTCGCTGCTCGGCGCCGGCGCGCAGACCCTGGAAGCGCTGAACGTGCAGCCCGACTCGGCGGTCAGGTTTCTCTCGCTGATGAGCCGGTACGGTCTGCCATTGCGCAACGCTCTGGTGCCGGACGATCGAACAACCGACAACCTGACGGCCATCCTCCGGCTCGACCAGCAGCTCAGTGAGGCACACTCGCTCTCGCTCCGCGGCAACCTGTCGGGAAGCATCCTCGACGGCTTCCGCAGCTCCGCCAGGAGCCTCCCGACGCACGCCGGCGAGCAGAAGGGAAGCGGCGTGGGCGGCCTCGTGTCGCTCTCATCCGTGATGGGTCAGTTCCTCAATGAATTCAAGGGCTCGTACTCGCTCGACACGCGCGGCGCCAACCCCTACCTGCGGCTCCCCGAAGGGCGCGTCCTGGTGGCGAGCTCGCTGTCGAGCGGACAGGTCGGCCTCACGAGCCTCGACTTTGGCGGCAACTCCGGCTTGCCGAACGACAATGCGTCCACGCAACTCGAACTGACCAACGAAACGTCCTGGCTCTCGGGCGGCGGCAAGCACCGCTGGAAGCTTGGCGGACTCCTGAACCGCTCCGGCTTCCGCACGACGGCAGGCGCCAATCGCAACGGGACGTTCCAGTTTCAATCGCTCGCCGATCTCGACGCGAATCGCCCCAGCCAGTTCACGCGATCGTTCGCCCCGGCCCAGCGCACCGGCGGCGCCTTTACCGGTGCCGTGTATCTCGGCGACATCTGGCGCCCCAGCCGCGCATTCCAGCTCACGTACGGCCTGCGCGGCGAGGGCAGCTCCATCGACGGCCAGCCGGCATACAACGCCGACGTCGAAACCAAGTTCGGCCTGCGCACGAACCGCATCCCTTCGGACGTGCGGGTGAGCCCGCGTGTTGGCTTCACCCTCACGCTCGGCCTTCCCCCCGACACGGGGCGGCGCGGCAACCGCCCGGGACAGGGTGAAGGTGGTGGACCCGCAGGCGGAGGCGGCCGACTGCCCGGCGGCGGAACTGCAGGGGGCGGCGCACGCGCTGGCGGCGCGATGGGTGGTGGCGCGATGGGCGGTATTGCCGGCCTGCTCGCCGGCGCTGCGGGCCAGCCGCAGTTTCAGATTCCGCAACCGTGGATCATTCGCGGTGGCGTCGGCGAGTTCCGCGGCCGCGCGCCAACGCAGCTCTTCTCGTCGGCCATTGACGCGACTGGCCTGCCGGGTTCCGAAACGCAGCTCGTGTGCGTGGGCAATGCCGTGCCGACGCCAGACTGGCGTGCCTACCTGGGCGATCCGTCGAGCATCCCGACAGCCTGCGCCGATGGATCGGGACTGAGCGTGCCACTCAGCCGTACGCGTCCCAACGTCACGGCGTTCGATCCCGATTTCGCCACGCCGCGTTCCATTCGCGGATCCCTCGGCGTCTCCAAGCGCTTCAAGCAGCGCTACAACGCGAGCCTCGACGCGTCGTATTCGCTGGGCACGAGCCTGTACGGCGTGACCGACCTTAATCTGTTGACGAGCCCCAGGTTCCAGCTGGCCAACGAGGGGAACCGTCCGGTGTACGTGCCGGCAGCGACCATCGTGCCGGTGTCCGGCGCCACCACGCTGGCAGCCTCGCGCCTGCATCCGGAATACGGCTACGTTTTCGCGGTCGCGTCGCCGCTGTCATCGCACACCACGCAGGCGACCGTCAGCCTGGGCGGCGCCTCGTTCCGCCAGCTCATCTGGAACCTGTCGTACACCTTCACCCGATCCACCGACCAGGCCTCGTTTTCCGGCGGCAATGCCCAGGGTGGCTTTGGGTCCGCCACGACAGGCGGCGACCCCAACATCCTGCGCACGACCACCAGCGACCTTGAGCGCCGCCACGCGGCCAACGGCTCGGTGACCTGGCTTGCCCGCCCATGGCTGGATGTCACCGGGGTACTGCGCGTGCAGTCGGGGCGGCCGTACACGCCGCGCGTCGGTGGCGACATCAATGGCGACGGCTTACGTAACGATCGTGCATTCGTGTTCAGCCCATCTTCCGTGGCTGATACCGCACTGGCCGTCGGCATGCGGCGCCTGCTCGATGCGGCGCCGGATGCGGCCAGACGGTGCCTGCTGTCCCAGCTCAATCGCGTCTCCGAACGCAACGCCTGCCGCGCACCGCAGACCACCTCACTCGACCTCCAGTTCAATTTCCGGCCGCAGCTCGGAGCGACGCTCGGCCGCCGCCTGCAGCTCCAGGTGGGGCTCATGAATCCGCTCGCCGGCATTGATCAACTGCTGCACGGCTCCGATAACCTGCGCGGATGGGGGCAACCGGCGTTCCCCGACAACACACTTCTGTACGTGAAGGGTTTCGACCCCGCTACGTCCAGCTTCAAGTACACGGTCAACGAGCGCTTTGGCAGCAACGCGCTGGCCCGCTCCGCTTTGCGCAACCCCTTCCAGGTGGCCCTCACCGCGCGGCTGCAGGTCGGCGTTGACCGCCAGCGCCAGCTGCTCGAGGGCATGCTGAATGCGAGTGGCGGCGGCAACAACCGCCCGGGATTGGACGTGCGCGCCATGGTCCGCCGCCTCGCGCCGAACCCGGTCACCCCGCTTATGGACCTCAAGGACATCATCAAGCTGACGCCCGACCAGGTCACACAGATCAAGGCCATCGGCGATTCACTGCACGCCAAAACCGAGGACCTCACCACACGGCTTGAGGCGCAGATGCAGAAGGAGGCGAAGAGCGGCGGTGACGTGCAGACGCTCTTCCCCAAGCTCCAGCCGTTGCTTCAGGAAGCGCGCAACAATTACCTCCAAGCCACGCAATCCATACAGAAGGTGCTCACGCCCGAGCAGTGGGCCGAAGTGCCCGAGTCGGTCAAGAACCCAACCCTCCGTCCCGGCGGCGGACAGGGCGGACCAGGCGGTCGCCGCCCAGATGGTGCTGCCGGATCCGGTGGCGGCGCCGGCCGCCGAATTCCGTAGCATGCACCACGTCACGCGGCGGGCTCACGGGCCCGCTGCGTGTTGCGTTGGGTATCACACCACCACGCGCCGCCTGTATTTTGCAAGCAGCCCCCTGCCGGAGTGCCGTGCCTCTCCCGCGCCCGCGCCCGCGCCCGTCTCCCGTCTCCCATCTGCCCCTATGTCCCTCGATCGCGCCGCTGCCTGGACCCTCGTCTGCGAATGGACGCAGAGTGAATCGCTCCGCAAGCACATGCTCGCGGTGGAGACGGCAATGCGCGCGTACGCGCGCACGTTCGGCGCGGATGAAGAAGCTTGGGCGGTGACCGGCCTCCTGCACGACTTCGACTACGAGCGCTTTCCCAACGACGCGCATTCGGCCACCGAGGAGCATCCGTCGCATGGCGTGCGGTACTTGCGCAGCGTCGGCGCCTCCGAGGAGATCTGCGCCGCCATCATGGGACACGCCGAGTACACCAATACGCCGCGCGAATCACCGCTGGCCAGGACGTTGTTCGCGGTCGACGAACTGTGCGGCCTCATCACGGCAGCCACGTACGTGCGTCCGAGCAAGAGCATCCTCGACCTCGAGCTGTCGTCGGTGCGGAAGAAGATGAAGGACAAGGGCTTCGCCCGCGGCGTGTCGCGCGAGGACATCACGCGGGGCGCCACGGAACTCGGCGTCGAACTCGACGAGCACATTGCATTCGTCGTCGAAGCGCTCAAGGCCAACGCGGCCGCGCTCGGGCTGGCGGGAACCTGATATGGGAATGACGGCGGACGGCGCGCGATGGATGCCGGGGCGCAGCGACGAGTGGAGCGGCCAACCGGTGCGCCCCCCATGCGTTTCGGCGCTCGCGACGCCGCGTCGCCCCGCTCTCCTTCTCCCGAGGCTGGCGGTCAACGTTTCGGTCGCCTCGTCCGTCAGTAGCTTGCCCCCACAGACGAGACGCGATGACTGCCATTGCCCTGCGTCCGGTGTCCGTGACGTTGCCCGGCAGAATCCGCCGATACGTGACGACGCCTGACCGCCCCGACGACGAGAAAGCTCTCGTGCTCTCCGCACAGCGCGGCGAGCTTGAGGCGTTCTCGGAGCTGGTCCGCCGCCATCAGCGGAGGGCCTATTCCGTGGCGCGTGCCATTGTGACGACGCACGAGGACGCGGAGGACGCCGTGCAGGACGCCTTCCTGCACGCGTACCGCGCCCTGCATCGCTTCCTTCCCGATCAGGCGTTCGGCGCGTGGCTGCATCGCATCGTGGCCAACGCGTCGCTCGACATCACGCGACGCCGCAAGGTCCGTGACGCCGACGATCTCCCCGAGACCATCGCGTCGCCGTTCCGCGATCCCGCCGAAAGCGACGAGTTGCGCATGCGGCTGAGCGATGCGCTCGCGCGCCTGCCCGAACGCCAGCGCGCCGTGATCGTATTGCACGACGTCGAGGGGTTCAAGCATTCCGAGATCGGCAAGTTGCTTGGCATTCCAGAGGGGACGGCGCGCTCCGACCTGCACTACGCGCGGTCGACGCTGCGACGCCTGCTCGAACAGTTTCGGAGACCACAATGACAGCCAACGACACGCCACACCTCCACTTCCCCGAAGGCGGCGACGCGGAACTGACCAGCGCCCTCCGCTCGCTCTACGCCGCGCCCGAGGCGGATGGCTACTGGACCATGCTCGAGCGGCGCATCATGGACCGCATCGCCAACGGTGAATCGCTCGACCTCTGGTGGACGGTGCCGACCCAGTGGGCGCGCGTCGGTCTCATCGCCGCCGGATTCGCGCTGATCGTCGCCGGCTCGCTCTTCCTGCGCTCGCGCGCCGAGCAGCGCCAGATGGCGTACGACTCCGTGCTCGGGTCGCCCACGGGTGGCCCGACCATCGCTATTCGCGACGCGCAGACCGAGCGACAGGCAACCCTGAATTACATCAACGGGCGGTAGCCTTCGGGCGCCGCCCCCCACCCGCCTGCCCATGACGCACACCAAAGGACTGGCCCTGGCGTTCTACTTCGCAGCGGTCGTGGCGGGTATCGCCATTGGCGTGGCCGCAGACCGCCAGCTCCGCCCCGCCATTGCGACACGCGCCTCCGTGCGCGAGATGCGCGAGCGTTTTGCCAAGGACCTCAAGCTGACCGCCGACCAGCGGGCGGCCGTGGACAGCATTCTCGACGCGCGGTTCCGGGCCGAGTCCGTGCTGGTCGTCCCCATCCGGCCGCAGCTCGACTCCGTCCGGGCCGCGGCGCGCCTCAAGATCTCGGCCCTGCTCACGCTGGAGCAGCAGCGCGTGTATGAACAGATGCAGCGGGACCAGAAGCCCCGCGCGCAGGAGAAGAAATAGGACATGACTCGCCTTTCCGTACTGGTCCTCGCGGTGCCGTTCGCCCTCGCCGCCCAGCAGCCGGCCGGCGATGGCGCGCGTCCCATCGCGCTTGACGAAGCGGTGCGTCAAGCGCATCGCAACGCCCCGGCCGCCGTCACGGCACGCAACGCCCTGCGCACCAGCGCGGCCGCCGTGCGCACCGCGTACGCGCAGTACATCCCGTCGCTCTCCGTCTCGAGCTCCGGTTCGCGGCAGGGCGGCGAGACCTTCTTCCAGGGGCAGTTGGTACCGTACCGCGGCTCCCCGTGGTCGTTCTCGCGCGGCCTTTCCGCGAATCTCGAGCTGTTCGACGGCGGCCGCCGCTGGTTCAACCTGCGCGCGGCAGAAGCCAACGTGGACGCGGCCGATGCCACGGAGACGTCGCAGCGCTTCAACATCGCGCTGCAGGTGAAGCAGCAGTATTTCGCCGTCCTCGCCGCACGCGAGAGCGATGCCGCCGCCCGGCGCCAGTTCGAGCAGGCGCAGGAGCAGCTGAAGTCCTCCACGGCCAAGGTCCGCGCCGGCGCTGCCACCAAGAGCGACTCCCTGCGAAGCGCCATCCAGGTGGGCAATGCGCGTCTTGCGCTCCTGACCGCGCAGAACAACCTGCGCGTAGCGAACGCCGGCCTCTCACGCCTCGTCGGCGCTACCGACGTCGTGACAGCCATGCCGGCCGACACGGCCGAGATGGGACGCATCGTGCTCGACTCCGCCGAGCTCACGTCCATGGCGCTCGACGGTCCGTCGGTCCGCCAGGCTGAGGCCGCGCTCGTCGCGGCGCGCGCCTCCAAGAAGGCGGCCAGGACACCGTACATGCCGACCATCACCTCGTCGTACAGCCTGAGCGGTAACAACACCTCGGACACGTTCGACTGGGGCAGCGGCCGCATCCCGAAGCAGAATAGCCTCCGCTTCTCGCTGAACTTCCCGCTATTCAACAACCTCAGCCGCGAAGAGAACGTCACGCGCACCACCGTGGCCGAGGAGAACGCGGTGGCCGCGCTGCGTGATGCTAAGCTCGCCCAGCAGCAGTCGTTGGTGCAGTTCCTTGGCGCGTTCCGCACCGCCGAGGAGCGCGTCGCCATTCAGCTGTCCAGCGTCGCCGCCGCCGAGGAGGACCTCCGCGTGCAGCAGCAGCGCTACAATCTTGGCGCGTCGGTGTTGCTCGACCTGCTCACCTCGCAGACGACACTCGATCAGGCACGCGCCTCGCTCATCCAGGCGCGCTACGACGCCCGTATCGCCAAAGCGCAGGTCGAGGCTCTCGTCGGCCGCGATCTCAAGTGACCACACACCGGCCGACGCCCCCTTCGGAGCACCACGTGAACCGCCGACTTCTCTTCGCCCTCGTCGCACTCGTGACCGTTGCCGCCTGCGGCAAGAAGGCCGAAAAGCCGATCTCGATCCAGACCGCGACCGTCACGCGCCGCGATATCGTCGTTGACGCCACGTCCACCGCGATCATCGAGCCCATCAACATCGTCGAGGTCAAATCGAAGACCGCGTCGGGCCAGATCACCAAGATGACCGTCGAGGTCGGCTCGTACGTGAAGCCGGGCGACCTCATCGTCCAGATCGATACCCGCGACCTCATCAACGCCGCCAACCAGGCGCAGGCCGACTTCGAGGCTGCGCAGGCTAAGCTCACCACGTCGACCGCGCAGAAGAAGCGCTCGGACGACCTCTTCAAGCAGCGCATCATCACGGCGCAGGAAAACGAGACCGCGAACCTCGACTTCGCCAACTCACAGGCGAGTTTCGTGCGCGCACGCACGTCGCTCGATCTCACGCAGCAGCGGCTCGAGGACGCCACGGTGCGCGCGCCCGTCGAGGGCACGGTCATCGAGAAGACCGTTTCGCTGGGCCAGGTCATTCAGGCTGGCACGTCGTCGGTCGGCGGCGGGTCGACTATTCTGAAAATGGCCAACCTCCAGCGCGTGCGGGCGCGTGCGCTCGTCAACGAAACCGACATCGGCCAGATCGCCGCCGGCCAGGAAGCAACGGTCACGGTGGACGCCTTTCCGGACCGCCCCTTCCAAGGCAAGGTCGAGAAGGTCGAGCCGCAGGCCGTCGTGCAGCAGAGCGTTACGATGTTCCCGGTGCTTATTTCGCTCTCCAACGAGGAGGGGCTGCTGAAGCCCGGCATGAACGGCGAGGCCTCCGTGCTCGTCGAGCGCCGCGTCGGCGTGCTTTCCATCCCGAACGACGCCGTGCGCAACATGCGCGAAGTACAGTCAATCGCGCCGCTGCTCAACCTCAACCCCGATAGTGTCTCGGCGCAGCTGCGCGCGAGCATGGGCGGCGGCGCTCCGGGCGGCGCTCGCGGCGGTCGCGGCGGTCCGCCGGGTGGCCCGGCCGGCCGGCTGCAAACCAGCAACGGCGAGGTCGACCTCCTCCCGCAGGGCTTCGGCCAGGGGGGCGGCCCGCAGGTGGAAGTCACGGACGCCGACTGCAAGAAGGTGACCGACGCGCTCAAGAAGCAGCCGGCCCTTGCCACGCAGATCGACGCGTTACGCGAGCAGATGCGCAACCCTGACGCCGATCGCCGCGCCATTGGCACGCAGACGCAGGAGCTCTACGCCAAACTCGGCGTCGACGCTCGCATCGCCGGCGCGTGCCGCCGGCGCGAGAGTGGCGGCACTATGGGAGGCGCGATGGGAGGTGCGATGGGAGGTGCTAGGGGCAGCGCCATGGGGAGCACTGCGGGCGGCAGCCGTGAAGGCGGCCGCCCTGCCGAGCTGTCGGCGAGTGGCGCACAGGCGGGCGGCACGCAGGGAAGCCGCGGCGACCAAGCCGGCCGCGCGGTGGAAGTGCCGCGGGCCCCCGGCATGCGCGCTCGCTTCCGCTCCGGGCTCGTCTTCGTCCTCAAGTCGGACTCCACGTGGGAACCGCGTATGGTCCGTCTCGGCGTGGCGAACTACGACTACACCGAAGTCCTCGAAGGCCTCAAGGAAGGCGAGAGCGTGGCTCTCCTCTCCGCGGCCGCCATGCAGGCCCAGCGCCAGGCCGCGCAAGACCGCGCACGCCAGATGATGGGCGGCGGCAGTCCGCTCGGCGGCGCTACGGGCGGCGCGCGTGGCGGTGGCCCCGGCGGCCCTGGCGGTGGCCCCGGCGGTCCTGGCGGTGGCCCTGGTGGCGGCGGTGGTCAGCCGAGCGGCGGCGCCACGACGCGCCCGAGGAACTAGCACATGCTCTTCGGCGAAACCATCATGGTCGCGCTGGGCGCGCTGCGTGCCAACAAGCTGCGCTCCTTGCTCACCATGCTCGGCATCGTGATTGGCGTGGCCGCGGTAATTGCCGTGGTTGCCCTCGGCCGCGGTGCGCAGAAAGCGGTGAACGACCGCATCTCCGCGCTCGGAACCACGCTCCTCACGGTCAGCCCCGGCCAGGCGCAAGGCATGGGCGGCGTGCGCGGCGGATTCGGCAGCGCGCGGCTGACCATGGAGGACGCGAAGGCGCTCGAAGAGCGCGGCGAGAAGATCCTCGCGGTCCAGCCGGAGATGTCGGGCTCGCTGCAGGTGCAGTACCTCAACAAAAACACCAACACGCAGATCGTGGGCGTCACGTCCAACTACCCGCATGTGCGCAAGTACGAATTGTCCGCCGGCCGCTTCTTCACCACTACTGAGGACAATTCGCGCCAGCGCCTTGCCATCGTTGGCCCAACCGTCGTGGAGAACCTCGGCCTGCAGACCCCTGAGGGCATCGTTGGCGAGACCGTACGCATCCGCGGCATTCAGTTTACGGTCATCGGTGTCTTCAAGTCGAAGGGGCAGGCCTCGCCGTTCAACAACCCCGATGACCAGGTCCTGATCCCGATCACCACCGCACGCTTCCGCGTGCTTGGACAGAACCGCGTGCGTTCCATCAGCGTGCTGTCGCCGTCGGAAGCCGATATTCCCGAGACGATGGCCGAAATCCAGAAGATCCTCCGCCGCGAACACCGCTTGCGCGCCGGCAAGGAAGACGACTTCAACACGCGTTCACAGGCCGACTTCCTGAATACGCTTGGCGAGACGACGGCGGTTTTCTCGCTGCTGCTTGCGGGCATTGCCACCGTGTCGCTGATCGTCGGCGGCATCGGCATCATGAACATCATGCTCGTGTCGGTGACTGAGCGCACGCGCGAGATCGGCATTCGCAAGGCGCTGGGCGCGACGCGGCTCAACATCCTGTTCCAGTTCCTCGTGGAAGCCGTTGTGCTCTGCCTCGTCGGCGGCGCCATCGGAATTGTCGTCGGAACCGGTGGAGCCATGGCGTTCACCAAGCTTATGGGTTGGACCACCGAGGTTGGTACCACGGCGGTCGCCCTCGCCTTCGGCTTCTCGGCCGTAGTGGGCGTGGTCTTTGGCGTCTACCCCGCGCGCCGTGCGGCCATGATGGACCCGATTGTGGCGCTGCGATACGAGTAGCGGGGCGCGTCACACCCCACATCTGGAGGTCGCTGGCGCGACGCCTCAGTCCTGCGGCATGCGCTTCGCCGCTGCGGCGCCCCGCCGCACGATCTGGAACCCGAACGGGATCTCGACCATCTGACGCACCTTCAGCGGCCCCACCGTCGCGGGATGGAACTTCATTCTCGGCAAGGCGTCACGCACGGCGGCAGCGAACAGGGGATGGTTGGTTTCGATGAGGCGAAAGGTCGCGGGATCAGCGCGCCCTGTCGTGTCCACGACAAATCGCACCACCGCTAGCCCCTCGATTCCCTGCCTCTCGAGCAGGCGCGGATAGACGGGCACGGCGCTCGACGGATCACGCATCGCCGCGGTGTCTACGTCCAGCAGCGTGAACGCATTCTGTGCGGCGGCAGCCTCGGCCAGCGGCTCCGGAGCGGCGCTGTCCTCCGGGATTGGCGTCGGGGGCCCCGCGAGCTCCGCCTGCGGCGAGTACACGTCCGGAGCGCCGGCAGGTGCTGCGCCCGCGTTCACCGCCGACCATGTCGCCTGCTGCTCGACGCTCGGCCGCCCCGGACGGTCGAGCGGTAGCAGGTACTTCAGCGCGGATTCGATGATGGACTCGCCGATCGTTTCCGGAGGCCGTAACATCGTCTGCCCCGCGCCGGCGGCGAGCGACAGCACCAGCGCCGCGTGCACGGCGATGCTCACGCCCGCCCCCAGCGACAGGGGTTCCGGACTGTGTGGCGGATGCTGCAACAGGTCGAACACGAGGACTCCGAGAACAACTTATTGATAATTGGCGCGTTCATCGGGGTCAGACAACACCACCTGTGCAAGAAAGCTCGCGCCGCGCCGACGGAACCATCCCAGTACCGAGGATACGTGCGGATCGGACGGGGCCAGTAGTTCCGTACGGGCATCCAAGCGGCGAGTGAGTTAGTATTGCGTTTCGATATATCTTAGCTATATCTTAGTACTATCGAAACATCATCAACAACCAGCGGGTCGCCGAACGAGATGGCGGCATCTGAGGTGCGTCATGCGAGTCAGGCAGAGCAAGTGCGACGGGCGGGGAGCGGGACGCGGATGGGGCGGCTTCGACCCGGATCTTTCGGGCTTCATGTCGAAGATGGCCGGGCACTTGCGCGGAGGCCCGTTCCGCGGCGGACGGTTCTTTGGCCATGGTGATCTGAGGCTCGTCATCCTGTCACTGCTCGCGGAGCGTCCTCGCCATGGCTACGACATCATCAAGGCCATCGAGGAGAAGTCGGGGGGCATGTACCAGCCGAGCGCCGGCACGGTCTACCCCACGCTGACGCTGCTTGAAGAGATGGGACTCGCGCGTGCCACACCGGACGACAGCGGCAAGCGGGTGTACGAGATCACCGAGGCGGGCCGAGAGCACCTGGCGCAGCACCGCAGCGCGGTGGACGACATCTTTTCTCGCATCGCGCGCACGGGAGCCGGCCTGACCAGCGACGCCATGCAGGAGATGAACCGGGCGTTCGGGCGCATGGCGCGCGCCACCTATTCACAGGCCTCGCATCGCCTCGACGACCATGAGTTCCTGCGCGGCGTCGCGAAAGTGCTGGAGGATGCGACGACAGCCATCAACGCCCTCGCCACGCGTAAATAAGGGCCGGCGGCTGGACGCCACGGAAGTGCGCCATATGTTTCAACGGGTCGCGCATCGTGCGCGGCCCGTTTTGCATGGGGCGACGGCAGCATGCCCCTGACCTCGCGTTCTCCCAGGGGCGGCGCCCCGAACAATATGCCGGCTGATACACCTAGCCCTACACCGCTCGCCGACCCGCTTGGCGCAGCCGCAGGCGACGTGGATGCGCAGAAACCGGTGCCGCATCACGAGCGGCACCATGTCGAGGAACATCCCACCGGACGCCGACTTGCCGTCCTCACGCTGGCGGCGCTCGGCGTCGTGTACGGTGACATCGGCACGAGCCCGCTGTACGCACTGCGCGAGTGCTTCAAGCCCGGTCGCGCGCTGACACCCGAGCCCGACAACATCTATGGCGTGGTGTCGCTCATCTTCTGGGCGCTGATGCTCGTGGTGACCGTCAAGTACGTCGCATTTGTTATGCGCGCCGACAATCGCGGAGAGGGCGGCGTGCTGGCCATGCTGTCGCTCGTCGTCGGCAAGCAGACCCAGCATCCGCGCGGCCGGGTGGTCCTGATCGCCATCGGCCTCTTCGGTGCGGCGCTGCTCTATGGCGACGGCGCCATCACGCCCGCCATTTCGGTGCTGGGCGCCATGGAAGGGCTCGAGATTGTCTCTCCGAAGTTCGAGGCGGCCGTGGTGCCGCTCTCGATGGGCATTCTCGTCGGCCTGTTCCTGCTGCAGCGGCGGGGGACGGCGGCCGTGGGCGCCCTCTTCGGGCCGATCACGCTGGTCTGGTTTCTCGTCATCGGCGCCCTCGGGTTTCGCGAAATCCTGGTTGAACCGCGAATTCTGGCGGCCGTGAATCCGTGGTACGGCGCCAAGCTCATTCTCACGCAGAGTCACATGGCCGCGATCGTGATTGGCTATGTGGTGCTAGCCGTCACGGGGGCGGAGGCGCTGTACGCCGACATGGGGCATTTCGGCCGGCGTCCCATCCGGCGAGCCTGGCTTTTTCTGGTGCTGCCAAGCCTCGCGCTCAACTACTTCGGGCAGGGGGCACTGCTGCTGAGCGATCCGTCGGCGGTCACGAACCCGTTCTACATGTTGGCCCCGCGGTGGATGCTCTACCCGCTCATCGCCCTCGCGACGTCGGCGGCGATCATCGCCTCGCAGGCCATGATCTCGGGAGCATTCTCCCTCACCCAGCAATGCGTGCAACTCGGCTACTCACCGCGCGTGACCATCAAGCACACCTCCGCGAAGACCGAAGGGCAGATCTACATCCCTGAAGTCAACTGGGCGCTGATGGTCGGGTGCCTGGTGATTACGCTCGTGTTCCGGGGCTCCAGCGAGCTCAGCGCCGCGTATGGCATCGCGGTCACCGGTACGATGCTCGCGACGACCGTCTTGTTCGGCGTCGTCACGGCGGCGCGCTGGCACTGGCCGCGGTGGCAGGTTATCACGCTGATCGGCGGCTTTATTCTGATGGACCTGGCGCTCTTCGGTTCGAATGTCATCAAGCTTCAGCATGGTGGTTGGGTGCCGGTGTCGGTCGCTATCGTGCTCTTCGTCGCCATGACGACGTGGAAGCGCGGACGGGCGATCCTGCGCGAGCGGCTGCAGGAGATCACCATGCCGCTCGACGCGTTCCTCAAGAGCCTCTCGTCGGGCAAGATTCCGCGCGTGCCAGGCACCGCGGTCTTCATGACGTCGGAAGTGGCAGGCGCCCCTGTGGTGCTGCTCCACCACCTCAAGCACAACAAGGTCCTGCACGAGCAGGTGATCCTGCTGTCCATCACCACGGCTGCGGTGCCCGAGGTGCGGCATGACGAACGCCTGACCATGGAGCAGCTCGAGCACGGGTTCGTGCGGGCCACGGCCGTGTACGGCTTCATGGAATCACCCGACGTGACCGAGGTGCTGGGGCTGCTGCGCGAACGCGGCGTGAAGGCCCGGCCCATGGAGACCAGCTACTATCTGGGTCGCGAGCTGCTCATTCCGCGCCAGAAGGCGTGGAAGGACGGCGGCATGACCATGAGCATCTGGCGCAAGCGGCTCTTCGCCTTCATGGCAAAGAACGCGCTGTCGGCCGCGACCTTCTTCCAGCTGCCGCCCAACCGGGTGGTGGAGCTCGGGACGCAGATCGAGTTCTGATGTAGCGCCTCGCGGGCCCGAGCGACCAAGGGTGGCCTCGCACGCGTCGCGCGTGCAAGTTCTGTCACTTCATTCCCCAGCCCGTTCCGCCATGCGCCGATTCCTCGCACTCGCCTTCGCGCTCCTTGCCGCCGCTCCGCTCGCTGCCCAGCGGATGCCGACCGACTCCCTGCGCGACGACGCCAAGTTCTCGTTCTACGCCAAGGGACCGTATCGCCCCGCGGTCCCCAATCCCGATGACATGCTCGGTTACGGCATCGGCACATGGCATACGCAGTACGCGCAGCAGGAGCGCGTGCTCCTTGCCATCGCCGGCGCGGCGAAGGACCGCGTGCGCGTTGAGGAGATCGGGCGCACGAGCGAGCGGCGCACGATGCGCATCTACGTCGTGTCGTCGCCCGAGAACATCGCGAGGCTCGACCAGATTCGCGCCGACCTCGACCGCATCGCCGACCCGCGCGGCGCCAGCGCCGCTGAGCTCGATGCCGTCGTGGCGCGCACGCCGGCGGTGGTCTGGTTCAGCGGCTCGGTGCACGGTGATGAAGTGCCCGGCTTCGAGGCGTCCATGGCCCTGCTCTATCACTTCGCCGCCACCGAGGACCCGAGGACGGTTGCCCTGCTGAAGGATGCACTCGTCATCATCAACCCATCGTCCAATCCCGACGGCCACGAACGCTTCTCGGTCTGGTCCAACTCCATCGCGGTGGGCAGTCCGGAGCGCACCGGCATCGAGCAGCAGCGCGGCCAGCCGTGGTCCATCAGCGGACGCTTCAACCACTACCGGTTCGACATGAACCGCGACCTGATCGCCACCACGCAGCAGGAAGTGCGCCACATCGTGGGCAGCATGCTGCGCTGGCACCCGATGGTCACGGCCGACCTGCATGGATACACGGCGCAGTACTACATGGCGCCGGCGTCGCGCCCCATCAACGCCAACATCAGCGGCTGGCCCAACAAGTGGGGCGAGGCGGTGGGTGCGGGCAACGCGCGCGCCTTTGACGAGTTCGGCTGGCTGTACTACGTGCGCGACCAGTTCGACCTGTACTATCCGGGCTACTACGACACGTGGCCGTCGCTCACCGGCGCCACGGGCGCCACGTACGAGACGGACGGCGGCCCGGCCCTGCTCAAGCGCCGCGACGACGGCACGCTGCTTTCGCTGCGCGACGGCATTGCCAAGCATTTCACGGCGGCCGTCGCCACGTTCGAGACGACCGCCGCGCGCGCCAAGGAGCGTGTGAAGGATTATCTGGCGTTTCGCCAGACGGCCGTCGCCGATGGCAAGACGCAGGCAATGAAGCGCGTCGTCTTCGCGCCGGGCAACGACCCGGGACGCGCCGGCGAGCTCGCCGCGGCGCTGCTGCGCGCCGGCGTTGAGGTGCACCGTCTGTCGCAGCCGATGACGAGCGCCAAGGCGCACGCCTACAGCGACGACGCCGTGGGCGCACGCACCTTCCCGGCCGGATCGTTTGTCGTGGACATGGCCCAGCCGCAGGGCCGCCTCGCCAAGGCCGTGCTCGAGCCTGATCCTGCGCTCGACCCCGTCTTCGCCAAGACGCAGCTCGACTTCTTCAAGCGCAACATCAACCGCGGCAAGAACACCGGCAGCGAAGACTACGAGTTCTACGACATCACCGCGTGGGCGCTGCCCGTTGCCTTCGGCGTCGAGTCGTGGTGGACCGAAGACGCCGCACCACTGACCGGCGACAAGCTGGCGCTGCCGGGCGAGCCTGCGCCGCGCGTCAACGGCGAGGCGCTCCCCTTCGCCGTGCGCGGCGGTATTGTGGAAGGCGCCGACGCGAAGTCGGCATACCTGTTCCGGAACGACCGCGGGGGCGCGTCGCGTCTGGCGGGGCAACTGCTGCAGGAAGGGTACAAGCTGGCCGTTGCCAGCGAACCGATGCAGACCGGCAAGACCGACTGGCCGCGCGGCACGTGGGTGGCGCGCGTCTCGCGCAATGACGCCACGCTCGCTGGCCGCATCGACGCACTGGCCAAGACAGCGGGCGTCGAGGTGATCGGCGTGAACACCGCATTCGCCGAGACGGCGCAGTTCGGCATCGGCTCGGGAAGCACCGTGTCGGTGCCTGAACCAAAGATTGCCGTCGCCGCCGACCAGGGCATAGGCCTTGGCGCGTATGGCTCCGTGTGGTGGAGCCTCGAGCAGCGCTATGGACTCAAGTTCACGCCGGTGGCGCTGTCGGCGCTCAATAGTGATATGTCGGCGTTCAACGTCATCATCATTCCCGACGGCGGCGTCACGTCGCTCGGCAAGGGCGCGAGCCTGAAGGTGTGGATGGAGAACGGCGGCACGCTCATCACGATGGGGCGCGCGACGTCGTGGGCGGCGCGCGAGGATGTGGGCATCACGACGGCGCGCATCCTGACCGCGGACGACGCCAAGGATACGAAGGACGACAAGAAGAAGGACGACGCGAAGCCCGACGTGAAGCCCGGCGCGAAGGACGACACGAAGAGCGAACCGGCAAAGAAGGACACGCCGGCCGCGGCACCGGCTGCAGTGGGAGCCGACTCACTGCTGGCGATCAAGAGCCCGACGGCCAACCCCAACGCACCCCAGCCGATCCCGGGCGCGCACTTCGACGCCGTCTTCGACATGACGCACTGGCTCACGCTCGGCGTCGCAAAGCAGCGGATGACCGTGATGATGGACGGCGACGCCTTCCTGAAACTCTCCAAGGAAGGATCGAACGTCGCGGTCTTCCCGGCGACCGGCCCGCTGAAGCGCGCCGGCTTCGCGTTCCCCGACAACACCGAGCGCCTGCTCAAGGGCACGGCGCTCGTGGTGGAGGAACGGGTGGGGCGCGGTCACCTGGTGATGTTCGCCAATGATCCGATGTTCCGGGGATGGTGGCGCGCGCTGGATCGTGTGGTGCTGAACGCGGTGCTGCTGGGAGCGGCGTTCTAGCGACTGCAGCGGCCGCACCGGGGCGAACGCGACGGGCTGCTGCCCCGTCCGTTCGCCGTCGGCGCGTTGGTCGAGCAGCGCATCGTCGGCTTTGGCGAGCACAGACGTGCGTGCGATACATCGCGGCTACATGCGAACCGTGCGGATGATGTGTCGCTTCTCCGTGGCTGCCTGCAGCTCCTTCTGCGCCCTGCCGATCTCGATGCGGGCTTCGTCCATGCTGCGTTTCATCTCCGCGTGCGGCGCCAAAGGCGGCATCGGGGGAGTGGGCGCCTCGAAGGAGAACCCGCCCATCGGGTCGTCGGGTGACCGAAAGATCGTGAACGCTCCGCCGCCGCTCCCCTTCAGCGACGACGCCTTGGCGAGCGTCACCTTCACGCTGCGCGCCTTCCCGGCCGAGGCCACGGTCAGGTCCACCACGTCGCCCGGCTTGCCCTTGGCCACTTCTCGGCTCAGCCTGTTGAGACGCGAGTTCGCCACCCACCCATCCTCGAGGTCGTCCTTCGACATCTTTAGCGACACACCGTTGATGGCGGCAATCCGGTCGCCTTCCACGATCCCGGCCTTCTCCGCCGGTCCGTCCTCGGTCACCGCGTTCACGAAGACGCCTGCCGTGTCACGCTTGCTCCCAGTGAGGCTGAAGCTGATGCCGATTACCGGACGCTCGTCGCGCTTGACCGCGCTCGCGGGCGCCGGATGCAGATCGTCAGCCGCCACCGTCTTGACCTTGAACGTCCTGGCACTCCCCTCGTGCCAGACCACCAGCGTCACCTCGTCGCCCGCCTTCACCTTGCCCAGCTCCCGAGTCAGGCGGCGCTGCATGATGCCGCCCATCTCGTCATCGCCCGCGTCGTCGCGGCTCACGCGTAGCGATACACCATTGATAGACTGAATGCGGTCGCCCTCGAACAGCCCGGCCTTTTCGGCGGGGCCGCCGTGTGTAATGGACGAGATCAGCACGCCCAACGTGTCGCGCTTGCTGCCGGACGAAGTGGAGACGCCGATCATGGCACGATCGCCGGCGCCGGTGCGCGCCGCGGCTATGAGGCCGCCCACGTCGACGTCGCTCTTGGTGATGCGTACCGCCTGCTGCGCGGAGAGGGGGAGCGTGAATACGAGGGCTGCGAACAGGATCTGGGTGCGACGCATTGGGAGCCTCGGGTAGTATCAGGTTCGGGCAGGGGTTCACCCGAATTGTCACAGGCGCGCGGTGGATGGTTGCTTCGACCCCGAGCCGTGGGCACGCAATGCCGTCTTTTCTCCTACAGTCACGCTAACTTTCGCCGACTGTGCCACGGTCCGCAGCCCCATGAACTTCTGGGGACCGGCTTGACCGCCTTTCTGATCCTCCGGAGCCTGCTCGTGACGCTTCAGGTGCACCCCATTCAGCCCGCCATTGACCGTGTGAAGGGGCTGCGCAACCTCGTCGGCAACACGCCGATGTACGCCATAGACTGCCAGTTCCGTGGCAAGGCTCGGCGCATCTACGCCAAGGCGGAGAACCTCAACTTCACCGGCTCCATCAAGGACCGGATGGCGGCGCACATCCTGCGGCGCGGCTATGAAATGGGCCTGCTGCATCCCGGCGGCATGATCATCGAGGCCACCAGCGGCAACACGGGCATCGCCTTCAGCGCCATTGGCCGTGCGCTCGGGCACCCGGTCACCATTTTCATGCCCGACTGGATGAGCGAGGAACGCAAGCGCCTCATCCGTTCGTTTGGCGCCGATGTGCGGCTGGTGTCGCACGCCGAGGGAGGGTTCCTGGGCTCGATCCGGCTTTCGGCGGAGTTCGCCACCGCGACGCCCGGATCGTTTCTCCCGTGCCAGTTCGTCAACGACGAGAATTGCGCCGCGCACAAACTGAGCACGGGACCCGAAGTCTGGGCTCAGATTCGCGCGCGCGGCGTGATGCCCGACGCGTTCGTCGCCGGCGTCGGCACGGGCGGCACCATCATGGGAACCGGACGCTACCTTCGCGCGCGCAACCCCGACATCAAGTTACACCCGGTGGAACCGGCCAACTCGCCCACCATGAGCACCGGCTTCAGGGTGGGCAAGCACCGTATCCAGGGGATCAGCGACGAGTTCATTCCCGCCATCGTGAAACTCGAAGAACTCGACGCGGTGGTGGCCATTGATGACGGCGACGCGATCATCATGGCCCAGCGCCTCGCATCGGAACTCGGCATCGGCGTGGGAATCTCGAGCGGCTGCAACCTGCTCGCCGCGCTGCAGGTGCAGGACCAGATGGGCGGCGACGCGACGGTGGTCACCGTGCTAAGCGACGACAACAAGAAGTACCTGAGTACCGACCTCATGCACGACGAGCCCGTGAAGGACGGGTTCCTGTCGAGCGAGGTCAGGCTGCTGCGCTTCCGCGCGCTCAACCGCATGTGCGACGCCTGCTTCGATCCCACCGATCCCGACGGCGCGCCGGTGCATCTGGCTCGGGCGTAGGGCGCCATCATGAACGAAGGGCGCGGCGCCAATGGCGTCGCGCCCTTCCCGTGTCGCCGCCGTGTTATACCACGATATTCAGCAGCCGCCCCGGCACGTAGATCACCTTCTTCGGCGGCCCCGTCAGGAATTTCGCCAGATTGACATCGCCCTGGACCGCCGCGAGCGCGGTGTCCTGCGTCACGTCGCGCGGCACCTTCACCTTGCCGCGCGTCTTGCCGTTCACTTGCACCACCAGCTCCAGTGCATCCTCGCGTGCCAGCGCCTCGTCCACGGTCGGCCAGCCGGCATCAAACACGCTGCCGGCGTTGCCGAGCATTTCCCACAGCTCCTCGGCGATGTGCGGCGCGAACGGCGCCACCAGCGACACCAACGGCGCCGCTTCGGCCACGTGCGGCACACGCTCGCCGCGGCGCAGCGCGTTCATGTACTCCATCATCGCGGCGATGGCCGTGTTGTAGCTCAGCGCCGCGATGTCGCCGCCCACTTTCTTGATGGTCTGGTGCAGCTTGCGCATCACGTCGGTGTCGGGGGTACCATCGGCCTGCGCGTCGCGCACGCTCGCCCACAGGCGGTCGAGAAAGCGCCGCACGCCGCTGATGGACTGGTCGCGGAAGTCGCCCCCTTCCTCGAACGGCCCGATGAACATCAGGTAGGTGCGCAGCGTGTCGGCGCCCCACTGGTCCATGATGGAATCGGGGTTCACCACGTTGCCGCGCGACTTCGACATCTTGGAGCCGTCACGGATGATCATGCCGTGCGCGCGGAACTTCACGAACGGCTCTTCCGCCGGCACCAACCCGGCATCGAACATCACCATGTTGATGAACCGCGCATATAGCAGGTGCAGCACGGCATGCTCGTTGCCGCCGATGTAGGCCGACACCGGCAGCCACCGTTTCGTGGTCTCCGCGTCGAATGGCACGTCGTCGCGAGGGACGCTCGGGTAGCGCAGGAAGTACCAGGCGCTGTCGAGGAACGTGTCGCTTACGTCCGTCTCGCGCCGCGCGCGTTTGCCGCACGTTGGGCACGGCGCGTGATAGAACGCCTCGTGGCGCGCCAGCGGCCCGACGCCTGAGTTGTCCGGCTTGTAGTCGGGAACATTCGGCAGCACGACCGGCAGGTCCTTCTCGGGGACTGGCACCGTGCCGCACGCGTCGCAGTAAATGATGGGGATCGGTGGCCCCCAGTAGCGCTGGCGCGACACGCACCAGTCGCGCAGGCGGAACGACGTCACGGGCTTGGCCGCGCCGCGCTGGGTGAGCCAGTCCGTTACCTGCCGCTTGGCGTCGGCCACAGCCAGCCCGTCGAACTGGTCGCTGTTCACAAGGCGGCCATCGGCATCATCGGTATACGCGGCTGCCAGCGGAGTGTGCGCGTTGTCGTCCGGCCCCGCCACCACGCGCGGGATGGGCAGGTTGAACTTCTCCGCGAACTCGAAGTCGCGTTCGTCGTGCCCGGGCACGGCCATGATAGCGCCGGTGCCGTATCCCATCAGCACGTAGTCGGCCGTCCAGACGGGAATCATCTCCCCGCTGGCCGGGTTCACGGCGTACGCGCCGGTGAAGACGCCGGTCTTATCCTTGTTGACTTGCCGGCTCACGATATCCTGCTTGCGCGCCGTCTCGCGGTACGCCTCCACCGCCGCCCGCTGCTCGGACGTCGTCACCTGCTCCACCGCCGGATGCTCGGGCGCCAGCACCAGGTACGTCGCGCCGAAGATCGTGTCGGGGCGCGTGGTGAAGACGGGGATCACCGTTGACCCGCTGGTGATCTCCTGCGACACCATCACGCCGGCGCTCCCCGCATCGGTGAGCGGGTCGAGCACGCGGAAGCGCAGCTCCGCGCCCTCGCTCCGGCCCAGCCAATTGCGCTGCGCCATGCGCGTGCTGTCGGACCAGTCAATCCAGTCGAGGTTCCTGAGCAGGCGCTCAGCGTACTCGGTGATGCGGAAGAACCACTGCTCCAGCGCGCGCTGTTCCACTGTCGTCTTGCACCGTTCGCACGCGCCGCCCTCCACCTGCTCATTGGCGAGCACCGTCTTGCACGACGGGCACCAGTTGACCGCCGCCTGCTTCTTGTAGGCCAGCCCGCGCTCGTAGAGCTTCAGGAAGACCCACTGCGTCCACTTGTAGTAGGCCGGATCGGTGGTGTCCACCGCGCGCCGCCAGTCGACCATCAACCCGGCGCGGTCGAGTTGCCGGCGAAAGTTGGCGACATTGCGCGGAATCAGCTCCATCGGATGCACGCCCATCTTGAGCGCGAAGTTCTCCGAGTGAATGCCGAACGCATCGTAGCCGAGCGGCTCGAGCACTGTGTGCCCCTGCTGCCGCTGGAAGCGCCCGTGGATGTCGTTCCCCGTGAACGCGTAGAGGTTGCCGATGTGGAGTCCCTCCGCCGACGGGTAGGGGAACATCATCAGCTGGTAGAACGGACGCGGACCGTTGAGGTCGGTCGTGTTCGTGCCGCGCTCAGCCCACCGGGCGCGCCACTTGGCTTCCACGGCGGTCGGGTCGTAGCCGACGGGCTCCTCGGAGCTGGCCAGCGGATGGGGAACGGTCATCACGGTGATGTGGGGGTGGAACTGGACGTCCCGGCGCAGCCCGCAGAACGCGCGTGGCCACCGAGGATCAGCGGAATCTAGCCCCGACGGAACGGGGGACCAAGCAGAACGGCCTCAGGACGCGGTGACCCACCCAGCGCGATTCGCTGCCTGACCCAGTCCTCTCAGCGCGCCCGATCCCCGGCCTTGAACAAGTACGCGCACTTCTCGAGGCGCGGTCCGCGCTCGTCGCAGACGGCGAACGAGGCCCCTTCGTACATCGTCGCGCCGCCGTAGCGCCCGTCCTTGGCCACGGCGTACACCTGGATGTCGTACCGCGGGCGCCCCTTGTCGTCGAGCAGGCGCGGCTCGGTCATGTGCACCATGCGTTCGAGCGTCTTGAGCGCGGCCTGCTCCGGCGTCGCCCCGCCGCGCATGAACTCCACGGTGAGAAAACCGCCGCACGTCTTGATGTTGATCTCACCCAGGCCGGTGCTGCCGGCGGCACCGATGTCGTTGTCGGTGTACTGCCCCGCGCCGTGAATCGGCGAATCGCCCAGCCGCCCGTCGAGTTTCCACGCCAGCCCGCTCGTCGTCGTCACCGAGCTCACGTCGCCCGCCGTGTTCACGGCATTCATGTTGATGGTGCCGTGCGTCCAGTTGATCTTTACGTCGTCATCGTGGTCCAGCCAGTTGTCGTTCCGGCTGAGCCGCGACTTCCAGCGCAGCCAGTCCTGCCGGCTCTTTTCCGTCAGCAGGTCCTGGGTCTTGAATCCCATCGCCACGGCGAACTTGCGGGCCCCGCGGCCAACGAGGAGGACGTGGGTGGTGTAGTCCATCACCGCCTTGGCCACGAGCGAGGGCGTCGCGATGTCCTCGAGGCAGCCCACCGCGCCGGCGCGGCGTGTCGGCCCATGCATGCAGCTTGCGTCGAGTTGCACCACCCCTTCCTCGTTGGGGAGGCCGCCAAGGCCGACGGACTGATCGTTGGGATCGAGTTCGACGAGATTCACGCCCGCGATGATCGCGTCGAGCGTGTCGGTGCCTCCGACGATGCGGTCATAGGCCACCTTCACGCCCGTGAGACCGTTGGAGCTCGCTACCACGCAGGGCCGGCCGCGAATCCCCGGCATCGTACTGCCGACGGCGCGCATGACGTCTCGTTCGTATTCCTCCGCCGAGAGGGCGCGCGGCACGAACCCAAGGACGGAGAGGAGTGCGGACTTCTCGAGAAAGGCGCGACGATCGAGCATCGGCGGGCTGGGTTTGGGGGGGAGTACGGAGAATTTGACTGAGGACCTGGAATCCGGATAGGGAAGGAGGATCAGGATTCCTGATTGCGACCAGCGACGGCAACACCCCACCCGCGCCACCTGTCCGCGACGGCGCTCCCGGGTCAGAATTAGGCCATCGCGCATCGCAATCCCGCAATCGGAATCATCGGACACAATCCGGATTCCAGATCCTCAATCATCCCCAGGATCCATGCCTGTTCAATACCAACTCAACGACGTCCCCTTCTTCGCCGGCTTCGCCGACACCCTGCTCTCGCACCTCGTGAAGACCGGCGCCCGCGCGAGCTTCGCGAAGGGGGAAACCCTGTTCGCCGAGGGCGACGTTCGATCGTTCTTCGCGGTCATTCTCTCGGGTTCCATCGCCGTTGAGAAGGCGCACGGCGGAAGCGTGTCGCGACTCGCCACGCTGGCGGCCGGTGAGGTCGTCGGCGAAGGAATCCTGCTCGACGACACGCACCACGGCACCACCGGCCGGGCCCTCGAGCAGACCGAGGTCGTGCTCTTCCACCAGAAGGAACTCGCCCCGCTGCTCGAGAAGACGCCGCAGCTGCATGGCGCGCTGCTTGCGAGGGCGGCACGCTCCATTGGCCAGCGACTCCACGTGGCCAGTGCCACGCTCGTCGGGCATGGGCGGCCGGCGGGGTTCTTCGGCGGCGGCACCCGAAAGGAGCACGACCTGCTCGGCGAACGCGACATCCCCGCCGAAGCGCTCTACGGCGTGCAGACGCTGCGTGCGCTCGAGAACTTCCCCATCACCGGCATCCCACTTCGGGAGTTCCCGGCCCTCATCGTCTCGATGGCTCAGGTGAAGGAGGCGGCGGCGCTCGCCAACCGCGACCTCGGCCTGCTCGAGCCCGCGGTGACCGACGCGGTGGTGCAGGCCGCGCGCGAGGTGCAGCAGGGACGGCACCACGAGCACTTCCTGGTCGACATGGTCCAGGGCGGCGCGGGCACCTCGACCAACATGAACGCCAACGAGGTGATCGCCAACCGCGCGCTCGAACTGCTCGGGCGCGAGCACGGCCAGTACGACCACTG
The DNA here is from genome assembly GCA_947085385.1 of uncultured Gemmatimonadota bacterium. Taxonomy (GTDB): domain Bacteria; phylum Gemmatimonadota; class Gemmatimonadetes; order Gemmatimonadales; family Gemmatimonadaceae; genus PNKL01. The sequence goes on from CAMTWA010000010.1 coordinate 24,888, forward strand.
CCATCCCAACAACCACGTCAACCGGTCGCAGAGCACCAACGACGTCTACCCGACGGCGGTGAAGCTCGCGCTGCATTTCAGCATCAGCGGCCTCCGCGACGCGATGGGCGAACTCGTCACTGCCTTCCTGGCGAAGGGCGAGGAGTTCAAGGCGCTGGTGAAGATGGGGCGGACGCAGTTGCAGGACGCCGTTCCGATGACGCTCGGTCAGGAGTTCGGTGCGTTCGGCCACACCATTGCGGAAGACATTGACCGCCTGGGCGAGGCGCAAGCGCTTATTCGCGAGATCAACATGGGCGCCACTGCCATCGGCACGCGGCTCAACGCGCCCGTCGGCTATCCCGAGGCGGTACGCCAGCACCTGAGCGCGATCACCGGTCTCGCCCTGATCACCGCGCCCGACCTGGTGGAGGCGACGTCGGACACCGGCGCGTTCGTGCAACTCTCCGGCGTGCTCAAGCGTTGCGCCGTGAAGCTGAGCAAGATATGCAACGACCTCCGCCTGCTCTCCTCGGGCCCGCGCACCGGGTTGGGCGAAATCAACCTTCCGCCCATGCAGCCCGGGTCGAGCATCATGCCGGGCAAGGTGAACCCGGTGATTCCGGAGGTGGTCAACCAGGTTTGCTTTGATGTGGTCGGCGGCGATATGACCGTCACCATGGCCGCCGAGGGCGGCCAGTTGCAACTCAACGTTTTCGAGCCCATCATCGCCTTCCGTCTGCTTTACAACATCCGAACGATGACCGCGGCCGTGCGTGTGCTGCGGACCAAGTGCATCGAGGGGATCACGGCCAACCCTGAGCGGCTCAACTACTTCATGGAGCGCTCCGTGGGGGTGGTCACCGCCCTCGTGCCGATCATCGGGTACGAGAATGCGACCGCCGTGGCCGCCGAGGCGCTCAGCACCGGACGTGGCCTGAAGGAGCTCGTACTCGAGCGCGGGCTGATGACGCGCGAACAGCTGGATGAAGCCCTGGATCCGGCGAAGATGGTGTAGTTGCGACAGCTGACGGCAGCGCACGGTGGTCGACGTGCGACGCCGTGTTCCGCGCTGTGGTAGTATTCATCTGTTGGACTCCGCCGCATTCTGTCGGATTCTGTCCCTCTCAGTCAGTGGTATCCTGCCATGGCTAGCACCAAGCTCGACGGCGCAGGCGCGCAGAAGATGAAGACGCTCGAGGAGGCGCTCGTCACGCTTCAGTCAATCCACGGGCTGGTCGAGCGTATGGCCATGGAGCTGAACAACAAGAAGCCCTTGGGCGTCATGCCGATGCAGCTCAGGCGGCTGGCGGCCCCGCTCGTGGGCCAGCTCAAGGGCCAGTTCGGGATGATCGCCGACCAGGTTTCGACGATGATCCTCGTGGCAGGGCGCGGCGGCGGCGACCAGGTGAAGCTGCGCGCCTATCGTGAGCATGTGGCGCAGATCCGAACGGCGATCGACATGGCGGGTCGCAAGGTCAAGAAGGACCACTCCGTCGACATCGAGATCGCCCCCGAGTAGCTGCCCAGTGCCTTAGCAACCTCGGACGCTCTGGCTCTGCTCCCACGCCGGCCCGGCCAGCGGCCGAAACCGCCCCGGCGCTTCCTTCCGAAGTCGCGAAGACAACTAACCTCGTAGGTATTTACCTCACTCGGGCGTGCTTGAACCGCCCGACATGATCGGGTAGCTTCCTTCTGCTTTCCCGTACATCGATGCCTTGTCTGCCGGGCATCGGCCACTCACCCCAAAACATCACTGCTGATGCCCAAGCTGCATCTGCGCCGGTTTGCGCCGGTCGCCGCACTTGCTGTTGCCCTGCTGGTGCTTGCTGCGTGTGGTGGAGCGTATCCCAACTCCACGTTCAGCAACAACACCGAGCTCAACGATGGGGCGGTTTTCCTCTGGGACCGCATGATGCTCCTCGGCACGATCGTTTTCGTGGTCGTCGAGGTGCTGCTGGTCTACACGATCTTCAAGTTCCGCCGCCGGGAGGGCGGGCCGGCCCCGCGGCAGATCCACGGCAATGCGGCACTTGAAATCACGTGGACCGCGATTCCGGCGCTCATCCTGGTCTTTCTTGCCGTGCCGACGGTGCGGATCATCTTCGAGAATCAGCGCAAGGCGCCCGCCGAGTCGCTGCAGGTGGAGGTGATTGGCCACCAGTGGTGGTGGGAGTTCCGCTACCCGCAGTACGGCATCGTGACCGCCAACGAGCTGTATCTGCCCATCGGCAAGACGGTGAACTTCTCGCTCCGCACCCGCGACGTCCTCCACTCGTTCTGGATCCCGCAACTGGGCGGCAAGCGCGACCTGATCTCCAACAAGGTCAACCACATTTGGTTCACGCCCAAGGCGAGCATGGAGCCGACGGCGCTCAACGGCGCGTGCGTGGAGTACTGCGGGTCGAGCCACGCGAACATGCGCTTCCGCACGTTCACGGTCACCCCCGCCGACTTCGAGAAGTGGGCGGCGCACCAGAAGACGGTGGCGATGGGGTCGCCCGCCGCCGCGGTGGCGGCGGCGGCCGCCGATTCGGCCGCGACGGCTGCGGCGAAGGCGACGCCCATCCGGGTGGCGTCGGTGCTTCCTGTCCCGTCCTCCGCGCCTCAGCCCGCCGCTTCCGCGTCCCCCGAGGCCTGGGTGTTCCCGACGGAGAAGATCGCCGCCTATGCCTGGCCGCAGACACCGCTGCCGGCAACCCGGTTTGACGAGGGGCTGCTCTCCGCCGGCGACCCGAAGGCCGGGCGGGCGCTTCTCACGAACCCAGCCAACCTCGGCAAGGCGCCCTGCCTCACCTGCCATGTCATCAAGGGCGAGACGAACTATGCCAATGATGACCAGGCGAGGGGGCCGAACCTGACCCATTTCGGCACGCGGCACACGTTCGGCGCCGGGCTCTACCGCCTTGACGCCAAGTCACTGGCGCTCTGGATCAAGAACGCGCCGGCGATGAAGCCGGGAGCCGCCATGCCGACGTTCGGCATCGGCGAATACAACGCACTCATCAAGCAGACGATCGCCGCGTCCGCCGGGCTGGACGACCGGCAGATCGCCGATATCATCGCCTACCTGCTTTCACTCAAGTAGCCCCGGAGAACCGCACTCATGGCATCGTCCGCCGCCACTCCGACGCACGCGCACGCCGCGTCGTACTCGTCGGAGCAGTCCGGCCTCTGGAGCTGGCTCACCACCGTCGATCACAAGCGGATCGGCATCCTGTACCTGTACACCGCCCTGTTCTACCTGCTCGTGGGCGGCCTCGAGGCGACGCTGATCCGCACGCAGCTGGCCAAGCCGAACCTCAGCATCGTCTCGGCAGACTTCTACAACCAGCTGTTCACCATGCACGGCACCACGATGGTCTTCCTCGTCGTGATGCCGCTCTCGGCTGCGTTCTTCAACTACCTGATTCCGCTGCAGATCGGCGCGCGCGACGTGGCCTTCCCGCGCCTCAACGCCTTCTCGTACTGGGTCTACGCGCTCGGCGGATTGTTCATCACGCTTCCGATCTTCTGGGGCTTGGCCCCGGACGGCGGCTGGTTTGGCTACGCGCCGCTTTCCGGGCCGACTTATGGCGGCGGCTACAACATGGATTTCTGGGTGATCGGCCTGCAGATCCTCGGCATTTCCTCACTCGCGGCGGCCTTCAACTTCATCACGACGATCATCAACATGCGCGCGCCGGGCATGACGCTCATGCGCATGCCGATGTTCACGTGGATGTCGTTCGTGGTGCAGTTCCTCGTGATCCTCGCCTTCCCGGTCATCACGGCGGCGCTCTTCTTCCTGCAGTTCGACCGCTTCTTCGGGACGCAGTTCTACGAGGTGGCCGCCGGCGGCGACCCGCTGCTCTGGCAGCACCTGTTCTGGGTGTTCGGGCATCCCGAGGTGTACATCCTGATCCTGCCGGCGTTCGGCCTTGTGTCGGAGGTGCTGCCCACGCACAGCCGCAAGCCGCTCTTTGGCTACAACGTGATGGTGTACTCGGGCATCATGATCGGCTTCCTCGGCTTCGGCGTCTGGGCGCACCACATGTTCGCGGTGGGCATGGGCCCGGTGGCCGACTCGATGTTCTCCGTCGCAACCATGCTCATCGGCCTGCCGACCGGTGTGAAGATCTTCAACTGGATCGCGACGATGTACGGCGGCTCGCTCCGCTTCCCGACGTCCATGAAGTTCGCCATCGGCCTCATCGCGATGTTCACTATCGGCGGAATCTCGGGGGTCATGCACTCGTCGCCGCCGTCGGCTCTGCAGCAGACCGACACGTACTTCATCGTGGCGCACTTCCACTACGTGCTGTACGGCGGCGCCATGATGGGCATTTTCGCCGGCATCTACCACTACTTCCCCAAGATGACCGGCCGTTTCATGAGCGAGAGGCTCGGGTCGTGGCAGTTCTGGCTGAACTTCGTGGGCCTGAACCTGACCTTCTTCCCCATGCACTTCAGCGGCATGCTCGGCATGCCCCGCCGCATCTACACGTACGATGCCGGGCAGGGGTGGGACCTGTTCAACATGATGTCGACGGTGGGCACGTACATGCTGCTCGTCGCCGGGCTCATCTTCGCGTACAACTTCTTCAGCAGCAAGAAGAATGGCGCGCCGGCCGGCAGCGACTCGTGGGGTGCGCCGACGCTCGAGTGGTCCATTCCGTCGCCGCCTCCCGAGTATAACTTCGCGCAGATCCCCGAGGTGACGTCGCGCTACCCGATGTGGGACCTCAAGGCCCCGGATCGCATGGCCGGCATCGAACACTCGCATCCCGACGCCGGCGTAATCGCCGAGGCGCATGCCGTGCCGATGCACGAGGAGACAGAGCGGCGCACAGCCAGTGAGCTGGGCATTTCGATGCCGTTCAACACCATCAAGCCGTTCCTGGTCGCGCTCGGCATCATCATCATGCTCAGCGGCCTCATTGTGCTGCACGTTGGCAATTTCCCGCTGGCCATGGGCGTGATGCTGGGCGGCGGCGCGTTCATGGTGGGCTCGCTCTACGCGTGGCTCACGAGTCCCCTCGAGTAACCGGAACCCAACCATGACCACGGCCACCACTGCCACCGCCGGCGCCCACGAGGCGCACGAGCATACGCACTACACGACCACCGGCCTCGACAACAAGAAGATCGCCATCTGGGCCTTCATCGGGTCGGAGTGCATGCTTTTCGGCTCGCTTATCTCCACCTACCTCGTGTACAAGGGACGGTCGGTTGTCGGGCCGTTCCCGCACGAAGCCTGGACCTCGCCCACCGGCCAGGTCTTCAAGCCGATCCTCGATATCCCTGTCACCTCCGCGTCGACGTTCGTGCTGCTCATGTCGTCGCTGTTCATGGTGCTCGCCCTCGCCGCCGTCGAGAACAAGGGCAAGCCCGGCTACGAGGGTAGGCTGGGGTCGTCCAAGTTCTGGCTCCTTGCCACCGCCCTCGCCGGTGCGACGTTCCTCGGCTTCCAGGCGTACGAGTTCACATCGTTCGTTCACGAAGGGCTGACCATCAAGACCAACCTGTTCGGCTCCTCGTTTTTCACGCTGACCGGCTTTCACGGCACGCACGTGGCGGTGGGCGTGCTCTGGCTCATGACCCTGCTGTTCATTGACATGAAGCGGGGTCTCGGGCCAACGGACGCGATCATCGTTGACATCTGCGCGCTCTACTGGCACTTCGTCGACGTCGTCTGGATCGTGATCTTCACCCTCGTCTACCTCATCCAGTAAGGGGCCGCCGACCATGTCCATCGATCGCGCGCACGCCGATCACGCGCATGAACATCCCACCTGGAAGCAGTACAAGTGGGTCGCCCTCTGGCTCTTTCTCATCACCGTCGTCGAGGTGTGGGCGTACTACATTCCCGCGTTCGTCGCCAGCAAGGCGTTCGTCCCGGTGCTCCTCCTCATGTCGGCGGTGAAGTTCACGATGGTCGTGATGTTCTACATGCACCTGAAGTACGATCACCAGCTCTTCCGGAAACTCTTCGTCGGGCCGCTGATCATCGCGGGGGCGACGCTGGTGGCGTTCCTGTTCCTGTTCAAGGGCTGAGCACACGATTGAGGGGCAAGACAAAGCGGGCGGCCGATGGCCGCCCGCTCTGCTTTTGGGGAAGGCGGCAGGGCGTGGGAACGGGCACGGGCACGGTGTGGTGCAGGGGCAGGGCTTGTCAGCTGGGTTCGAACTGGGCACCGCTGTGGCGCTGGACTGACTTCAGCATGCCGACGAGCAGGCGGCGTTCCTGCGTCAGGAACGCCATGCGCATCTCAATGGTACCGCCATCCAGACACCACGCCACGCTGCGATACCACAGCGTCGCCTCCCGTGCCGAGCCAAGTGCGTAGCCGTAGAAGCGGGAGCGGTCCGCCGCAGATCGGCGGCTGTAGCCTTCGGCCACGTTAGCCCCGATAGACGCGACGGCCCTTGAGAGTTGAGCCATCGTCTTGGGATCGATTCGCGGCACAAGCATCGGTGCGTCACACTGGACATGATCGACGAGGCAGCGGGCCACGCGGTACGCGTGGAGATTCCAGATCGGATCAGCCTTTTCGTCCGCGGCGACGGACCGTTCCCACGCGGCGAGCGTGTTCTCGACTCGTGTATCCATGAGCGCAACTTGCAACCGGAGCGTCGTGGCGCAGCACCCTTTCATCGCGCACCCCTTCATTCCCTTGCACCACACCGTGCCCGTGCCCCTTCCCCGTCCTTGTGTTCTCAACCACATTGCCTCCTCGAACCGGGAGGCCTGAGTCCCAATGAAACCTGCCGAACGCCTCGTCAGCCTGGATGTCTTCCGCGGCGCGACCGTTGCCGGCATGCTCCTCGTGAATAACCCGGGGATCTGGAGCGCCATCTATCCGCCACTCGGGCACGCCCCGTGGCACGGCTGGACGCCCACCGACCTCATCTTTCCGTTCTTCCTCTTCATCGTCGGCGTTACCACGCACCTGTCGCTCTCGTCGCGCCGCGCGCGCGGGGACAGCGACGCCACCCTGCGCAGGCAGGTTCTGCGCCGCGGCCTCTTGATTGTCCTCATCGGCTGGGGGCTGTCGGCCTTTCCGTTCTATCCGCTGGAGCGCATCACCGAGCTCCGCATCCCGGGCGTCCTGCCGCGCATCGGCGTGGTCTACCTGATCGCCGGGCTCCTCACGCTCAACGCCTCGGTCAAGCAGATCGTCGGCATGCTGGCCGTGCTGCTCTACGGCTACTGGTTCGTCATGACGCTGCTGCCAGTGCCCGGCGGCTGCGAACTCGGCGCGCTTTGCCTCGGCGAGCCGTCGCGCACGATGGCGGCCTGGGTTGACCGGGCCCTGCTTGAGGGACATCTGTGGAAGTCGTCCAAGACGTGGGATCCAGAGGGCCCGCTCTCCACGCTGCCCGCCATCGGCACCGCGATCATGGGGGTGCTGTGCGGCCGCTGGATCGCCCTCAAGGAGCGCCCGCTGGCTGAGCGACTCAATGGCATGTTCGCCGTCGGCGCCCTCCTGATGATGATCGGCCTCATGTGGCACTGGTCCTTCCCCATCAACAAGGGACTCTGGACGAGTTCCTACGTGGTCTTCACCGCGGGGATGGCGGCCATGTCCATCGCGACGATCACGTGGATCATCGACGTCCAGGGTGTTACGTGGTGGACCCGTCCGCTCGTCATATATGGCGTGAACCCGATCGTGGCCTTTGTGGGATCGGGACTGATGGCCCGCATCATCTATTCGCTTTGGAAGGTCGAAGTCGACGGCAAGGCGATCTCCGTGCAGGCCGTGGTGTACAAGACGGTGTTCGCCTCATGGCTCGAACCCCGGAATGCATCGCTGGCCTTCGCGCTCTGCTTCGTCCTGTTCTGGTATGCTGTGCTGGCGGTGCTGTACCGCCGTAACCTGATCTTGAAGGTCTGACGCGCGGGGCGGCCGCCTCTCGCAGCGCCTTCCCTGCGTTGAGACCCCACCCGCCGATGCCCTTCCTCTTCCGCCAGCGTGGTCTTCGCCAGTGGGGCGCCGCATCCGTCGCGTTGATGGTAGGCGCCCTTCAGCTGCCGGCGCAGGCCAACCCGGCCGTGGCCACCGTGCGGGCGACGACGGAGACGACGACGGAGACGACGACGGGGAGCGACGCGCGTCGCACCGTCTCGAAGCGCCGCCGGCCGGCGGGCGCCTCCACGGCGAAGGTCAGCGCGGTAGCCAAGAGGCGCGTTCCAGCCCCTGCGCCTCTCACCTACACCGCCCCGCGCGGCGGGTTACACCTGATCCTCGATCTGGAGTCGATTCTCGGTCGCGCCTCGCGTCGCGGGACTTGGGGCGTCGCCGTCGTCTCCCTCGAAAACGGCGGCACGCTCTATTCACACAACGCCGACCGCCAACTACTGCCGGCCAGCACGATGAAGCTCTTCACGTCCTCGGTGGCGCTCGATCGCTTCGGCGCCGACTATCGCTTCTTCACGGAAGTGCTGCGCGAGGGCGCGCTTGGCACCGATGGCACGATGCGAGGCAACCTCGTGCTGCGCGGCGCGGGCGACCCGTCGTTCAGCCGCCGCTATTCAGGTGGTGCCTCGGGCGAGACACCGATCGCCGCCATCGCACGACTGGTCGCGGAGGCCGGAGTGCGCCGCGTCTCGGGCGACATTATCGGCGACGCGACCGCGTTCGAGGACCGCTTGGTTCCTGAGGGATGGCGCTCACGCTACCTCAGCGCGTCCTACGCCGCTCGCGTCTCGGCGCTGTCGTACAACGAGAACCTGCTTGCCGTCACGGTGAAGCCCGCGGGGAAGTCCGCTGTCATCGGCATCGAGCCAGCGCTCTCCGGCATCAGCGTGGTGAACGCGGTGCGGGTGGTCGCCGGCCGCAGCGGGCGCATCCGCATTGTGCAGCGAGAAGACGGCATCGAGGTGCGCGGCACCATTGGCGCCGCGAGCAAAGGCCGACGCGTGCAGGTGGTCGCCGAGCACCCGGCACTCATCACGACGGCTGCCTTCCGGGCCGCGCTGGAAGCGCGCGGCATCGCCGTGGACGGCGGTGCCCGGCTCGGCAAGGCCGCCAGCGGCGCCCCGCGCGTGGCCGCGCTCCCGTCGGCCCCGCTTGGTGAGATGATCGCCACCATGAACGGCGAGTCCAACAATCATTTCGCCGAACTCCTGTTCCGAAACGCCGCGCGCAGCGTCGGTGTGGTAGGCTCGGCGGAGAACGCCAATATCCTGCTTCGCCGTTTCCTCTGGGAGAAGGCAGGCGTGCCGCCCACCGATGTGTACGCGGCCGACGGAAGCGGCCTCTCCAGCGCCGATCGCGTCACACCACGGTCGATGGTGCAGTTGCTCGGCTACGCCGCGACGGCGCCCTGGCGTGAGGTGCTGGAGCAGTCACTCCCGGTGGCCGGCCGCACCGAGACGCTGCGCAACCGGATGAAGTACACGCCGGCGATGGGCAACCTCCGCGCCAAGACCGGCACCACGAATGACGTGGCGTCGCTGGGCGGCTTTGTGACCTCGCGCGACGGCGAACGGATGGCCTTCGCCTTCATCTACAACGGCCCCGATCGCTGGCGCGCGAGGGAAGCGATGGACGCGATGGGAGCGACGCTCGCGAACTACCAGCGATAACGGAGTGGGAGCTCGGAGTGGGATTGCGATAGCGATACGCGATCAGGATGAAGATGAAGGGCCGGCGAGATGCCGGCCCTTCATCGCAATCACCATCACCAATCCCAATCGCCAATCCCAGTCCGAGCTCCCAATCCCCACTCAGTAGTCAATCGCGAAAAGATCAACGATCAACCGCGTCCTTGTGTCCACCACAAGCACCGTGTTTCCATAGATGCGGCGCTCAAGGTACCACGGCAGAATCCCGAGTTCGACCTCGAGGTCGTACGGCAGCACCGCCAGTCGGGTGAAGATGTCAAACGCCAGGTACAGTCCGGGCCGGAACACGTATCGTACGCCGCCCCAGTCGCGCTCATAGCGGTCGTAATATCCGTAGGCCGAGAGCCGCGCCGGCGGCAGGCCGCGGAACCAGGTCGTGATCGTCAGGACATCACGGTGGCGGAAATCGCGATCGCCATACCGGTAGGGCACACCACGTCCGTACGGACTGGACCGCGGCATCATGCGCGGCGAGCGATGGTCGTACCGATCGATCACCACGGGCGAACGCACGACGATTCTCGGCTCGTCACGCCGGTCCCGACGACCGTCTCGAACGTCGGGGACGCCGCCGCGCGGATCGCGGCGACCTTGCTGCGCCTCCGGTACGCCGCCGCGCGGGGCAAGGCGACCGCCAGTTTCGACTCCCACGCGTCGCTCCGTCTGACCGTCCACGCGACGCTCGTCGCGTCCACGCTCAGTCTTCTCGACGCGGTCGCCGCGCGTCTGGCCGCCTCGCTCCATTCGCGACCGGTCAGCGGCGGACCGACCCGGCTGGGCAAGCGACGGCACGCTGATCGCCAGCGCACTCACCGCCAATGCCATGCGAATACCACGCATCCTTCCTCCCTGAGGGTTCTGCGTTCTGTACCCCGCTATGCTGGGCATGATCCCGCCCAAGCACGGGGCAAAAGCCAGCGCGTGGGGCGGTGAGCGCGGAACAGAAGTTCCATACTCCGCGAAGAAAGGGCGGGGCCGATTGGCCCCGCCCCTCCCGAGTCCTCCGTCCCTGCGCCTGCTAGGTCGTCGTCTCCACGATCCTGATGCCGCGCTTCGCCAGCTCGGCCACGTATGCCTCGCCCGGCATGCATTCATCGGACGTGTGGACGCCCGCCGGCGAAATGCGCCCCCGCGCCTGCATCAGCCCGGTGATCGCGAGCGAGAAGCCCGTGGTACGCTCCATCGCCGTGATGCCGGTTTGCTCGTCGAAGCGGTCCACCAGCTCGAAGACGTGCGTCACCGGCTTGCCGCCCTTGATGCCGCTGACGAGCACGCGCATCGCCACCAGGTCACGGCCGGCCGGCTTGTCCAGGTGCGGCCGCATGGCGGCAATCGCCACGTCGCGCGGCACCACCATCGTCCCCTTCACGTCAATCGGCGTGAGGTCGAGCAGGCCGAGGTCGCGAATCGCCTCCATGATGTGCGCGTGCCCCGGATAGCGCAGCGTCTTGTACTCCATTGTCGGGATCTTCCCTTCGTACCGGAACCCGATCGTGGACAGGCCGCCCGCCGTGAGGAACGCTTCGAGCTCGCCGATCCCATCAAAGACCACCGGCTCGCGTTCCGACAACGCCTTCACCTGATGTCGCTTCCCGTCGCGAATCACCCAGGACAGCGTCGTGTAGTAGTCGAGTACGCCTTCGAGCGAGTACACCACCTGATAGTTGAGTGGCGGCTCCGGCTTCTGCGGCAGGCCGCCGACGAAGATCTTCACCGTCGACACGGTATCGCAGCGCGAGATGCCGAGCTGCGCGAGGATGTTCACCATGCCCGGGGCGAGACCGCAGTCGGGAATGACCGTCACCCCGGCCGCCTTCGCCTTGTCTTCGAGCGTCCGCTGCTGGAAGACGACCTCCGTGTTTCCACCGAGATCACTGAAGTGCGCGCCCGAAATGATGGCAGCCTCTGTCATCGCCATGTTGAAGTAGTACGGCACGGCGCACATCACCGCCTTGACCCCTTCCATCGCCTTCAGGATAGCGGCGCGATCCGTCACATCGAGCGTCATCGGCTTCAGCTTCCCGCCGACGTGGGGTGCGAGGAATTTTGGCAGGTGGTCCACCGACTTGTCGGCCAGACGCACTTCGGTCACATCTGCCTGCAGCAGCAGGTCGTAGGCGCACGCGGAACCCTGAAGCCCGGCGCCGAGCACTAGCATCTTCATTGGAACGTAGGGTACGAGTGTGAAACAGCACGCCGTGCGGGGAGCCGCCGACGCAATTTACGTCGAATCGCGGCGCGTCGCCGGACCGCGAGCGGCAGCCGAGCGCGAAACTGCTCGTGTTCGGCGCGCGCGCGACAGCGTCCGATTGGGCCCTTGCGGGGACGCTACCGCACCGCGTCCGACCAGATGACGCCGCGACGCATATCTACGGTCCATGGGCGCCCGCGCAACGCCGCGCGCCCGGCCGGCGAGGTGATCGGCGCCGGCGGCTCGCCGGCGCGCAGACCGAGGCGCACGCCCGGGAAGCCCAGGAGAAACGGAATGCCAGCCGCGTCGAGCGGTTCAGCAACGCGTCCCGCGCGCCGCAGCGTCACCGTGCCGGCTCGCGCGTCAACCGTGGGCGCGAGCATGGCGAAGACATCGAAGCCAAGTCGCGCGCGCCCAGCACCGAGCGCCGCGTTCACCCGAACAGGGACGTTTCGCAGCGTGAGCGCGCCGATGGCGATCTCGCGCAGGATTCCCATCGGCCCGCGTCCGTCCTCGCCCAGCACCTCCACCAAGCCGGCGCCGCGCCCAAGCCCAGGCAGTACGATTCCTTCCTCCTGCGGATCCAACTCACCCCAGATCGTGTCTGAGCCCAGCACAAGCGGCAGGCGTCCCAGCGCACCGACTTCGAGCGGGGCGAACGGCACGACCGTGCTGTCGGCGCCGCTCACCGACGTCGCGCGCTCGGCGAGTATTGCTGTGCGGGTTCTCTCCGCGGGCGACAGCGGCGACGAGGGCAGTGCGGCCAGCGAGGGCCAGTCGCGAAGCCAGGTGTACACATGGCGTAGCCGCGCGGCGATCGCGGCTGCGTCGCCACCGAACAGGCGCGCCTCTTCGAGCAGCACCGCACCCGAGCGCAGTTGGCCGCGTGACGCCAGCCACTCGCCGAGCGCCGCTCTCGCCCGCGCGTCACGCGGCGACCGGCGCACTGCCTCGTAGCGGCGGCGCTCGATCGCGTCGAGATCGCCGTTTGCGATCGCCGCCGCTGTCGGTGACGGCGGGCGCTGCGCCTTGGGTACGCCGGGAACGATCGCTGTCCACGCGATCGCCATCGCAAGCCAACTCCACGACCGGGCACGCCGCGGCGCGAGATGCCACGGGGCGCTGGCGGTCATCTATCGCACCCGGAACAGCCGCCAGATCGCACCGCCATAATCATCGGCAATGAGTATCGAGCCGTCCTTCGCCACCGCTACGTCCGCCGGCCGTCCCCAGCGCCGGCCGTTCTCCCTCTGCCAGCCTGTTACGAAGTCCTCGTACGACACGGGCCGGTTGTCCCGCACGCGAATGCGCACGACTTTCGCGCCGGTCGGCCGGTCACGGTTCCACGACCCGTGGAACGCCAGCAGCAGGTCGCCGCGCCACGACTCCGGTACCTGCGTCGCGTGTGCGAGGAAGGTCATGCCGAGCGGCGCGGAATGCGCCTGCATCCGGAGCGCCGGCGCGATCGTCAGGTCGCATCGCGCCTGATTGTTGAACTCCGGGTTCGGCACGCGGTCGCTGTGGCAGTACGGCCAGCCGTAGTCTCCGCCGTCCTGCAGGATGTTGATCTCCTCGGGCGGCAGGTTCTCGTGGTCGGGCTTGATGTTGTCCCTCTCGTGTTGGGACACCCAGATCGTGCGCGTCGCCGGATGTACCGCCATGCCCACAGCGTTGCGCAGGCCGCGCGCGAAGACCCTGCCGTTCCGCCCATCGGCGTCAAACCGCATCACCGCCGCGCGATCCGGGCTGGATTCCTCGCAGATGTTGCAGGTCGAGCCAATGGAGACGTACATCCCGCCGTCCTCACCGAACACGATGCTGCGCGTAAAATGCCCGCCGCCGTGCGAGTACCGCGCCACCGTCTCGAGTTCGCCGGTCGGCAGCCCCGCTCCGTCAAGCGCGCTGCGCACCACCGCGCCGGTGTTCGCGATGTAGAGATACCCGTTACGCACGGCCATGCCGTGCGGACTGTCGAGGTTGCGCCGGATCGTCGTCACCGTATAGCGGCCGTCGCCGTCCGGGTCGGCGACCAGCGCCAGCACGTCGTCGCCGGTTTGTGTCACGAACATCGAACCGTCGTCGCGCGGGAGAATCACTCTCGGGCCGCCAAGCGAGGCGATCTTCTGGATGTCGAAGCCTGGCGGCACGCGCAGTTCGGGCGTGCTCCGCGCGATCACCAGCGACTCCGCCGGCGCCGCTTCGTCCACGCGCAGTACTGGGGCGGCCGCGCCGCCGTTGCAGGCGGCCGTGAACACCCACCAGAACGCGCCGCCGCGCGCCGAGCGCGCAACGAACGCGCGAAGGAGATCCCGTCCCGTCACGTTCGTCACACCCGGTTCCTCCAATTCAGTGACCTGGCGCGCGTCGTCCCTCAGGGACGGCCGGCAGCCTATCGCCCGAACAGCTTGCCCATCATCCCACCGCCGCCGCTACCCGCCGCCGCGGTCAGTGCGGTCGCGAATTCCACGGCTGTCGGATAACGGTCCTCGGCGTTCCGGGCCATCCCTTTGTACAGCACCTTGTCCACGGCCTCGGAAATCTCCTGGCGCCGCGTGCGTATCGAGATGGGCTCGTTGCGCAACCGTGCGATCATCATCTCCTGCTGGTTCTTCCCCTCGAAGGGCAGCTTGCCCGTCAGCATCTCGTACGTCATCAGCGTCAGCGAATAGACATCGGTGCGCGGATCAAGCGGCTTGCCGCGCAACTGCTCGGGACTCATGAACTCCGGCGTGCCCAGGATGATCCCCGTCGCCGTCAGCTTCTCCAGCTCGCTGCCTGCCTTCCGCTCCTTCGCCAGCCCGAAGTCCATCACGACCGCCCGCTCCGTGCCATCCGGATTCCGGGTGATCATGATGTTCTCGGGCTTCAGGTCGCGATGGATGATCTTGAGCGCGTGCGCCACCTGCAGGCCCGCCGCGATCTGCTGCACGAACGGAATCACCTCGTCCAGCGACAGCTGTCCCTTCCGGTTGTTGCGGTCGCTCAGGATCTCGCCCTGCACGAACGGCATCACCACGTAGACGACGCCGTCCTCCGTCTCCCCGAGCCGCACGATATGGCAGACATTGGGGTGCTCAAGGCGCATGCCGAGCGCGGCCTCGCGCCGCAGCCGCGCCATCGCATTGCCATCCTTGACCAGCGCCGGTGATAGCACCTTGATGGCGTACTCCTCCTTTGTCGCGATGTCCTCGCCAAGATAGACGTACGACATGCCGCCTTCGCCGAGCTTCTTGACGATCTTGTAGCGGCCCTCGAGCATCTGCCCCGCCAGCGCGGCCGGGTTGAACTGCTTCGGGACACCCACCGGCGGCGTCATCGCACGCGGCGTGGTGGACGAACCGGACGCGCCATCGCTCCCCAACGGGGCGTCCGGCGCCGTCGGCGCGGGGCCGAGCGCCTGCAGCCGCGTGCCGTCGCGGGTGCAGAATTTCGCCTCACCGTCGTATTGGGTACCGCAGGACGGGCAGCGCATGCTCATAGGCAGACCCGGTTGCGCCCGTCGGCCTTGGCGCGGTACAGCGCCTCGTCGGCACGGGCAAAGAGGTCGTCCACGCTGTTGATGGTCGACGAGGGATACGAGCTGACTCCGATGCTCGCCGTGAGCCGCAACGACGCCCCGAGCGTGTCGGCGAACGGCGTGGCTGCCACATGCTCACGGATGCGCTCGGCAAACGTCATCGCGCCCACCAGCGATGTTTCTGGCAGCACAACCACGAACTCCTCCCCGCCGTACCGGGCCACGACGTCCACGCTGCGGATATCGTGCTGCAGCAGCGCCGCCACCTCGCGAAGCACTTCGTCGCCCACCAGGTGGCCGTGCGTGTCGTTGACGTCCTTGAAATGGTCGAGGTCCACCATGAGCAGCGTGAGCACCGAATCGTAGCGGCGGGCGCGCTCGAGCTCTGATGCCAGGCGCACCGTCAGCGCCCGGCGGTTGAGCACCTGCGTGAGCGAGTCGGTATGCGCGAGCACCTCAAGCCGTGCATTGTCGGCCTTGGTGGTCTCGATGACTTGCGCGCGATGAATGGCCGCCACTGCCGCCTTGACGACGGAGTCTGCGAACTCCACGTCCTCGTTGGTCAGCGGTGGCTCGTTCACCATGCGGCGCAGGAAAAACACGCCCGCCTGCACCTTTCCCAGCGTGAACGGCAGCGCGATCACGCTGCGGATGGGCACCTGCGTTCCGTTGGCCGCCCACTCGCGCCGCAGATCCTCGTAGAGCGGACTGGTGTGCAGGTCTTCCACGAGCACCGGATGGCCGTGCTCGAGCGCAGCGCGGATTTCCGGGTACGCCTCGAGGTTGATCTCGTAGTTGCGAATCGCCGGGTTGTCGAACGCCGTGGCCACCACGCCCACCCGGTCGCCGGGCTTGGCGAGGATGACGGAGCAGCGCGAGAGGGACAGCGCGCGCGCCACGCGGCGCGCGAGAATGTGATAGATCTCGTCCGACGACAGGTCGCCGGTGACCTCGTGGAGGATGTCCACCAGTTTGCGGCGGTTCTCCGAATCCTCCTGCACGCGGCTGAGTTCGTCCTCAGCGGTGCGGAGCGATGCCTGCGTCGCGTGCAACAACGCCTGGAGGCGCAGCTGGGCCTGCACGCGCGCCACTAATTCGCGCGGCCGGAACGGCTTCCGCAGCACATCGACGGCGCCGAGGCCAAGGGCAAGCTCGGTCAGCTCGTCCGGAAGCCGCGTGGCGAGCATCACCACCGGGAGGTCCCGGGTGGCCTCGCTCGCCTTGAGCTCGTGCAGCAGCTGCGCCCCATCCCCGTCCGGAAGCGACGCGTCGAGCAGTAGCAGGCTGGGCGACCATCCGGCAAGCAGCGTCCGCATGGACGCCGCGTCGGCGGCCTCACGCACTTCGCACCCGGCGTCGCCGAGGGCGGCCGCGACTGCGCGACGCACACCGTCGTCGTCGTCCACGACGAGCACGCGGGTGTCACGCATCGCCGAGCAACTCCAGCAGGCCGTCCCATTCGATGTTGCCGCCACTCAGCACGCAAACCGTCTCACCTTGCGCCTGCACGCGGCCCGTCTGGAGCGCCGCCACCGTGATCGCGCCGCTTGGCTCGGTCACCAGCTTGTGCCGATCGAGCAGGAAACGCATTGCGTCGGGCAACGCGGCGTCGGGCACGGTGACCACGTCGTCGAGTGCGGCGTTGAGGTGCGCAAAGTTCAGCGTGCCGATCCTCACGGCGAGCAGGCCGTCGGCGAGACCGGTGGGGTTGGCCGGAATCGTCACCGGCATCCCCGCCTCGCGAGCCCGCGTGAGCTTC
Source organism: uncultured Gemmatimonadota bacterium (assembly GCA_947085385.1). Classification (GTDB taxonomy): domain Bacteria; phylum Gemmatimonadota; class Gemmatimonadetes; order Gemmatimonadales; family Gemmatimonadaceae; genus PNKL01. The sequence continues at coordinate 41,947 of CAMTWA010000010.1, forward strand.
GGCGACCCCTCGGGCTCGACGCCGATTACGCGCGCCGACGGTACGAGCGCCTTGATGGCGATCGCCACGCCGGCTGACAGTCCACCGCCGCCTACCTGCACGATGACCGTGCCCAGGTGCGGCAGGTCCTCGGCGATCTCCAGTCCCACCGTGGCCTGGCCAGCGATGATCGTCATGTCGTCGAACGGCGGCACGAACTTGAGGCCTTCGGCGGCCTGCAGCTCCTCCGCCTTCGCCAGGCGCTCCGCAGTAGTGGTCCCGACGTAGAAGCAGCGGGCGCCGAGCCGTTCCGCGCCCGCGCGCTTGGCGCGCGGCGCCGTGGTTGGCATCACGATGGTTGCCGGCACGCCGAACATCGTTGCGGCAAGCGCCACCGCCTGCCCGTGATTGCCGCTCGAACCCGTGACCACGCCCCGCGCCCGTTCGGCTTCGCTCAATCCCGCAATGAAGGTGTAGGCGCCGCGGAACTTGAAGGCCCCTCCCCGCTGTAGCTGCTCGGGCTTCAGCCAGACGGGCAGGCCGCACTGCGCGGCGAGCGCCTCCGAGGCGAGCACGGGCGTGCGAACGGCGACGCCGCGCAGAACGGCAGCGGCGCGGCGAACGTCGTCAATCCCGACGAGCGTCGGCTCGGCGGTCACGGGCGGCGGGGCGGCATGTGCATTCGCCCTGAGCGCGCGCTTAGCGCGTCGCGGAATCCCACCGCGAGATGGTGGCGCCCTTGGCCTGCAACTCCATCGAGATCAGCGAAACCGCAGGAGACCGCGCGTCGTCGCGCCGGCCAACCACAAAGCGCGCCATCAGCGTGAGCGGCGTCCCCAGCACGTCCACAGTCCGTGCCGTCGCGCGCGGGATCCGCCAGAAGTCCGTGCCGTCATACGACATGCCCGCCTCGGGGCTGCACCAGAAGAACGGACGCGTGTAGCACGCGATGCTCAGGCGAGCGGCGTCCGTCGCGGCGAAGGAGCGGGCGGTGGGGAGGGCTATGGGATCCACCGAGAACTCCACGATCTCACGATCCGCGTCGTACTTAACGCCCTTCACCGGGATGGAGACCACGTACGTGCGCGTGTTGCGCGCGTAGAACTCGGTCTCGCGGCGCTGGAACACGGCGTATGCCTGCGCCACGCGCACCTGGTGCTCCGCCGTGCTCTCGTACGGGTCGCGCGCGATTTCGGGCATCTTTGCGTTGGACGTCTCGAGCGCCGCCGCCACGATGGCGTTCATGCGTTCGGTGAACTGCGGCGGGGTCACCGCCTCAGTCACGTCGGCGTCGGCAACGCCGCCCGCTGCGCGCGTCGCGGCCAGCGCCGTGGCGCTCGAGGGCGCGCGAGCCGGCAGCTCGACGATCGTCGGTGCGGGAGCGGTCGCGGGCGTCGAGCGCCGCGGGGGGGGACGGTTCACAACCGCCGTCGGCTTGGGCGCGGCCGCCGGCTGCTGACGCGGCGCGGCTTGCGCCGGAGCCGCGGCCACCTGCTGAGTGCCCCCGGATTCGGTGCAGAACGGCCGGTCGGCCGATCCGCTGCCGCCGCCGGGCTGCGACACCACAATGAAGCACGTCGTCGCTTGCAGCGCGGGATGCGTGGCGTTCGCCGCCCACGAGCGGGTTGACGCATACGCCATGATGATGTTCGCGCCGCTTGCGGGTGTGAAGCCCAGCGCACGCAGGTCCGTCGTGAACGTCCGGTTCTTCTCGAACCAGCCGCGTTCGAGTTCGGAGAGGCGTGTGAGGTCGGCCTTCACCGCGTCGCTCACCTTCGCCTGATCGCCGACCTGCGCGCCAAGCGGGGCCGTCAGTCCGAGGAGCGCAACGACAGCAAGGGCAACGCAGGCGAATCCACGTGCCATGCGTGAGGTGGTGCTGCCTCGCGTGAGATTCGACTCGCGGGACTCAAGCGCCATATGAACGATCTCCAACTATAAGTGGAGAGGGTGCTGCAACGGAGCGCGGAATACGCTATTGATCGCGACTAATTTGCTCTGCCGCAATGGGTTCCGCAACGCCACGGTTCTTCCGACGCCCGCACGGACCCCAAGACGGCCAACCGCGCCCATCCGGGCGGGAATCCCCGGAGCGGCTGGAGGGAGATGGCGCACCTGGTGGGGACTGTCGCCGACCGGCGCGTCCAGGGGACGAGCGCGAGCCTCCCCGGGCCCACTTCTTGGCCCCGTCCACCGATTTATGGTCGCCTCGCCTGTCGTTGGCCGCAACATCTCGGTCACCGTCTGGCGCGTGCAGTCGCGCACCACGTCGGAACCTTGCTCGCGCGTGAGATGGCTCATGTCGCTCGGCGACATGCCCAACGTACGCGGAAGCAGACGCCGCACCGCCTTCGTCGCGCCATGGCAGAAGCGACGGCGGGCAGCCGAGAATGAGCGCCCGCCGTCGCTCCGCTGGAGGTCGCGCGGGGGGCGCTTACTCCTCCTCGCCCCCTTCCGTCAGTTCCATCTGCGGCTCAGCGGTCCCCTCGTCACCGGCGTCTGCCGGGAGCGCCTTGTCTTCGATGACCAGGCGCGCGACGGCCGCCACCACGTCGCCCATGTCCAGCTTCTTGAGCTGGACGCCCTGCGCTACGCGCCCTGTCTCCCGGATGTCCTTCACCGCGCACCGAAGCGTCTGCCCGCCGCGCGTGATGAGCATCATCTCGTCTTCGGGAAGCACCTCAAGGAGCCCCACCACGTCGCCGGTGCGTTCGGTGCGCTTGACGGTCAGGATGCCCTTGCCGCCGCGTCCCTGCACCCGGTATTCGTCAACATTGGTGAGCTTGCCCAGGCCGTGCTCGGTGACCACGAGCAGTGAGGCGTCGCGCTTCACCACCACCATGCCGACCACGTGGTCGCCCGTGCCGAGCGCGATCCCCTTCACGCCGGTCGTGTCGCGCCCCATCGCGCGCACGCCCTGCTCATGAAACCGGATGCTCAGTCCGTGCCGCGCCACCAACACCACATCGTTGGTGCCGCTGGTGATTTGCACGTCGATAAGTTGATCGCTCTCCTCGATCTTGATCGCCTTGATGCCAGTGCTGCGGACGTTGGAGTACTCGCTCAGCGCCGTCTTCTTGACCGTCCCGTTCCTCGTGCAGAAGAGCAGGAATTCGTCGTCGCTGAACTTCTTGACCTGCACGACCGCCGAGACCTGCGTGTCGGGCGACACGTTGATCAGGTTGACCATCGGCTTCCCCTTGGCGGCGCGGCCGCCCTCGGGGATCTCGTGCACCTTGAGCCAGAAGCAGCGCCCGTCGTCGGTGAAGACGAGCAGGTAATCGTGCGTCTTGGCGGTGAAGAAGTGCTCCACGAAGTCGTCGAGTTTGAGCTCCGTGCCTTTGAGCCCCTGCCCGCCCCGCTTCTGCTTGCGGTACGTCGCGATGGACGTGCGCTTCACGTAACCGGCGTGCGAGATCGTGACGAGCACTTCCTCGTTGGCGATCAGGTCCTCGATGGAAAACTCCCCTTCGTCGGCGATGATCGTCGTGCGGCGCTCGTCGCCGTAGGTGGCGGCCACCTCGCCAAGCTCCTCCTTCATGAGCGCCATGCGCGCCGACTTGCTCTCGAGCAGCGCCGTGAGCGTCGTGATGACGGCGCGGACTTCCTCCAGCTCCTCCTCCAGCTTCTCGCGCTCCAGCCCGGTGAGCTTGGCAAGGCGCATGTTGAGAATGGCCTCGGCCTGCTTCTCCGACAGCTTGAACCGCGCCTGCAGCTCGCGCGACGCCGACTCCGTGTCCTCGGCGGCGCGGATGACCTTGATGACCGCGTCGATGTTGTCGACGGCGATCTTGAGCCCCTCGAGGATGTGCGCCCGGTCGCGCGCCTTGTCGAGGTCAAACTGCGTCCGCCGGACGATGACGTCATGCCGGTGATGGATGTAGTGCAGCAGCGCCTCCCGCATCCCCATCACCCGCGGGACGAGCCGCTTGGTCACCGGGTCGGGGACGAGCGCCAGCATGATGACGCCGAACGTCGACTGCATGGCGGTGTGCTTGTACAGCTGGTTCAGCACCACCCGCGGAATGGCGTCGCGCTTGAGCTCGATGACCACGCGCATCCCGTCGCGGTCCGACTCGTCGCGCAGGTCGCTGATGCCCTCGATCTTCTTGTCGCGCACCAGGTCGGCGATGTTCTCCACGAGCCGCGCCTTGTTCACCTGGTACGGCAGCTCGGTGACGACGATCTGCTGTTTGCTCGAGCTCTCCTTTTCCTCGATGACGGCGCGCGCGCGCATCACGATCTTGCCGCGCCCCGTCTCGATGTAGTCCTTGATTCCCTCGCGGCCGTAGATGAAGGCGCCGGTTGGGAAGTCGGGACCCTTGATCAGCCCTCGCAGGGTCGCCGCGTCGGTGTCCGGATGGTCAATGAGCGTCAGCAGCGCGGATACCACCTCGCGCATGTTGTGTGGCGGGATGTTCGTCGCCATGCCCACCGCAATGCCGGACGAGCCGTTCACGATCAGGTTCGGCACGCCCGACGGCAGGACCGTCGGCTCCTCGAGCCGGTCGTCGAAGTTGGGCGCGAACCCGACCGTGTTCCTGTCGATATCGGCCAGCATCTCCACTGCCACGCGCGTAAGGCGCGCCTCGGTGTACCGGTACGCCGCCGCGGGGTCGCCATCCACCGAGCCGAAATTCCCCTGCCCGTCCACCAGCGGATAGCGCAGCGAGAAATCCTGCACCATGCGCACCAGCGCGTCGTAGACCGACTGGTCGCCGTGCGGGTGGTACTTGCCCAGTACATCGCCGACGACCGTCGCCGACTTCTTGTACGCGCGCCCTGGCACGAGCCCGAGCTCGTTCATGGCGTACAGCACGCGCCGATGCACCGGCTTGAGGCCGTCGCGCACATCGGGGAGCGCGCGCGACACGATCACGCTCATCGAGTAGTTGATGAACGACTCGCGGATCTCTTCGTCGATCAGCCGGGGAAGGATCCGCTCGCGGTTGTTCGGTGCGGTCATGTGCCGTGTCAGGGGGGTGGGAAAAGACCCTCGACCAATCCGAAAAATTTACCGAAACCGCACCGAAAAAGCAACCGGCAATTGGCCTTGTAACTCGTTGTCATTCAAGTATTTGCATCGAGCTCGTTTTGACCACTCGCCACGAGAAGAAAATGCGCGCTCGAAGAGCACCGATTGCCTGCACTCGCGTATAGAAAATGGCGGGCTCCTGCGCCCGCCATCGTACCATTCCGAGCATGACCGTCCAGTCCCACGAGGCGACCAGGTCCGGACGTCAGCTCCACGTGCGCATGATCGCCAGCAGCCGCCACTCGCCGTTGGCGAGGTGGAACAGGTACGTCGAGCCACCGGCCCCCTGCCGAAGCTGCAGCGCCCCCATCTGTTCCGCCGGCCGGTTGACCGCAACCACGGCGTAGTCACGCCATAGCACCGTCGCAATCACGTGCGCGTACGTCAGCACGGCCGTGCTGTCGCCGCGGTGCGAGGCAAAGAACCTGTTGCGCAGGTCGCGCCGTCCCGCCTCGCCGAACCCGATCGTGAGCTCCGTGCGCGGTGGACGTGGCATCGTGAAATCCGTCAGCGGCGGCAGCAGCACGTAGTGCGGCTCCTCGGGCACGAACGACTCGCACATCTTGGAGTCGGGATTCCAGAACTCGCCCGCCAAGCCGGTGGCGATGGAGCGATACGTCGGCGCGCCGTCCTCCACGTCCCAGTTCGGGCGCGCCATGCCTACCTCCCACCCCACCACGCCGCGCAGCAGCGCATGGCCGCTCGGGGTGTCGATCGGGTTCTCGACACCTTCCGCGATCACGAGTCGTTCGAGTCGCGCCAGCGCGTTCGCAGCGCTCGGCGCGCCGGGCGCACGCGCCGAATCAGGGAAGGTGCGCAGCACGCCCTGGTTGCACTGCGTCGTGTCGAGGTGCACGAAGCGCGCCGCCGACAGGATGGCAACGCGCAGCGAGTCGGCCTTCCGCGCCGACGCCAGACTGTCCTGCGCCGACAGCGCCGTCAGGGACGCCGCGAGCAGCCACGCCGCGAACATGCCCTACGCTCCCGACGACGGCGCAGCCGGTCCGTTCGTTGAGGGCGCGCCGTCGGCGAGCACGTCGGCCTCCTCGGCTTCTACCTCGCGGTCGATCGCGTCGCGCTCGGCCTTGTACGCCGTATACCACGAGCGGGTGATCTCGCCGGCCAGTTCACGGTTGCCGAGTCCGAATGAGAGCGCGAGGGCCAGCGCCACCGCGCCGAAGATGATGGCGAACGCCGTGGTCACGATCTCCGTGGCAACGCCAAGCTCTTGCAGCGACATGAAAACGGCGAGCAGCACGACGCCGCCCTTGCCGACGCGCGCCAGCGTCGGTCCGCCGTGCAGCGAACCGGTGCTCGCGCCAATCAGCCCGCCCACGAAATCGCCGAGCACAATGCCGACCACGATGATGACGACGGCCGCCACGACACTCGGGATGTACCCGACGAGTTCGCTGAACAGCGATGCAAGCGAATCGAGCCCGAGCGCGTTTGCCGCGAGCAGCATCGCACTGAACATCACCAGCCAGAACAGCAGGTTGGCGATCGCCAGCGTCGGGTTGACGTGCGCACCGGCGCGATCGAGCGGCACGACGCCCCCCTTGCGCAGCATGTCGTTCAGGTGCATGCGGCGCAGCGCCCGCGCGGCGCCCTTCTGTACGAGCTTGGCAACCAGGTAACCGGCGACGAGTACAACGGCCGCGCCAAACAGCGCCGGGATGTACTCCCAGAACTCGGCGAAGCTCTGTTGAAGACGATCGAGGAAGTTCACGTCGAGGAACTCGATAAGGGTCCCTGTAATGTACTAGAACGTGAAGCGGACGAGCGAATGGGTGCCGGGCGCCCGGACGGCAGCCAAGGCCACTGACTGCGGGGTTACCGAGAGGCGCTGGCTGAGGCGGCGGCCGGCATCCGGACGCGAACCCATCCAGCGTTCGATCAGCCAGACCCCGCCCGTGGCGCCAGCCGCGCCCAGCGCTGCCGTCACGGCATTGAAGCGGTCGCTCGATCCCACGAGCACCGCCACGCCGCCTCCCATGAGCGCCCCGCCCAGGCCCGCAGCGGCCACCAACGCCCCTTCGCCGCCGGCGTGGTCAATCGGGCGCACCAGAAGACGGTCGCCAGCCACGAGTCCGGCGACTGCTCCGCCAAGCAGAGCGAGCGTGCTGGTCTTGTGGCCCGGGTGTCCGTTCGCAACGAACGCGCCGCCGGCGGCCGCCCCGATAAGCGACGCGGTCCACAGCGCCTGCACGTCGCCCACGGTCACGTTGTACCGCGAATAGCTGCCATACATCGCGCCGAGTTGCATGCCGGCGACCGCGGCGCCCGCTCCTACGGCAGCGCGCGAGCGCGTGTTGCTGTAGTCCTCATCAAACGCATACATCGTTCCGATCGCCAATCCTGCTGCCGCCTCGGCGCCGAACACCGACGCCATCGCCGCACCGGTCGTCAGCCGCTGCCCGAGTGTCAGCGCTCCGGTCGTGCCCAGGATGGAGCCGAAGAACAGACCGGCCGCGTAGTCGTTCTTGCCCGTGATCGCGTACTGCGCCGCGGCACCAGCGGCGGCACCCAGCAGGGGAGCGCGTGTCGCCAGCAGCTCCATACCCGGTGTGATGCGCAGGTCACGCGCCAGTTCCGCAGCCGCGAAGAAACTCCCTCCGGCCATGACGAGATACGCCGCTGCGGCGGGCACGGGTCTGTCGGCAACGGTCGCGGCGAACGACGGCCCGTACAGCACGATGCCGAGCAGGGTCTGGTTGTGCACGAACGGCGTGCCGGCCAGACGCACCACGGCCGATACGCCCGTGTCCTGCGTGGGGCGGGGCGACGGACGCGCGTCGCGCGGTCCTGGAAGGCGTCGCGCGGTGTCCCTGAGGTCGGGGCGCGGCTTCGGAACGCCAGCAGGGTCCTGCGCGGCAAGCGGAGTAGCAACGACGAGGCAGATGCAAAGGAGAATGCGGTGCATGAGCGAGGTTGGGGGAGTCGTTCTACAGACGTTCTGAACCGCTATCGCGTTTCGAGAGCGACGGGAGCCGGCGGACCCCCGCCTTCAGTTCCTCGTCCCCCGCCTTACGTCAAACATCACCGAACGCCGGCAGCGCGGACACATCAGCCACTCGCGACGCCGTGCATAGCCCAGGCCGAAGCTTCCCCCGCCGATCGCGCGCGCGGCCATGCCGACGCCGCAGCGCGGACATTGCACCTCGGCGCCGGCGGCGAAGGCCTCGCGCATTGCGCGCTGTTCCGCCTCAGTGAACTGGGCGCGTTCACGTCCGGGCGACATCACGGACTGATCTGCAGCACGACCTTGCCGAACTGCGCCCCGGCTTGCAGGCGTTCCATCGCCTCGCGGCCGTGTTCGAGCGGAAAGCTGGAATCCACTGGAAGCGACAGGCGCCCGGCGATGAGTTCATCGACTACAGCGTCGAAATCGGCGTCGCTCCCCATGGTCGACCCCATGATCGTCCACTGGTTCCAGAACAGCCTGCGCACGTCGGTCTGCAGGGCGTGCCCGGACGTGCCGCCGCAGGTGACGAGGCGTCCGGAACGACCCAACGCACCCAGCGACTGCTCCCACGTGGCTGCGCCGACGCTGTCCACCACCACATTCACACCGCGCTTGCCGGTGCGGGAGCGCACCTCGCGTCCCACATCAAGGCCGGTGTGGTTGATGGTCTCGTCGGCTCCCATGGCGCGCGCGCGGTCGAGTTTGGCGTCAGAACTCGACGTCACCCAGACGCGCGCGCCGCGCGCCTTGGCAATCAGCAGTGCGGCCTGTGCCACGCCACCCCCGATGCCCCAGATGAGCACCTCATCGCCGGCCTTCACCTGCGCGCGCGTGACCAGCATGCGCCAAGCGGTCATGGCCGCGAGGCCGAATGCCGACGCGTCCGCGTCCGTGACATGACCGGGAATTGAGCGCACGTTCGTGGCCGGCACCACGAGTTCGTCCGCGAAGGTGCCGTGCATATGCTCCCCGAGCACGCGAAACTTCACGCACAGCGGATGCTCGCCTGCATGGCAGTAATCACAGTTCCGGCATGACAGGCCCGGATTGATCACCACGCGGTCGCCTGGCCGCACCGACGTTACGTCGTCCGATACTTCCGTCACCACGCCTGTGCCGTCCGCGCCGATGATCCACGGCGGTGCGACGGTGACCCCGGGCAGGCCGCGCACAGTCCACAGGTCCAGATGGTTGAGCGGCGCGGCCCGCATGCGCAACCGCACCTGCCCCAGCGCCGACAGCGCGGGCGGGGCGATGTCGGTCCTGAATTCGACGCAATCGAGGGAACCGGTGGCCGAGATGGTGAGGGCGCGCATGGGCACGACAGATGGGAGATAGAAGATGGGAGATGGGAGATGGAAGACCGGAGGATCGGGGTGTAGCCGACGGCACCTCCAGTGCCCGAATATATTAGGTTGATTGGCCGATCCGTCTCTGCGGGTTTCTCATCTCTCATCTCCCATCTCTCAGCTGCCCCGAGAATGCAAATCCGCGTTCCCCCCCTCGGCGAATCCATCACCGAAGCCACCATCTCGCGCTGGCTCAAGCGGGAAGGTGAGGCAGTGACCATCGGTGACACGCTCGTTGAGCTCGAGACGGACAAGATCACGGTCGAGGTCCCGGCCGCGGCAAGCGGCATGCTGGGGAAGCGCGTGAAGCTCGACGGAGATGTGGTCAAGGTGGACGAGGTACTCGGCGATCTTGACGAAGGCGGCGTCGCCGTCGTCGCGCCGGATACGGCTGCGCCGGCCTCGAATGCGGTTCCGGCTGCTTCGTTTGTTCCGCCCACGGCACCCACAGTGCCCGCGGCAGGAGTGCGCGCCGCGCCCAGCGCGGTTCGGCTTGCCGCCGAATCGGGCGTGAACCTCGGCGCCGTCGCCGGCACGGGCCGCGGTGGCGTGGTGAGCAAGTCGGACGTAGTGGCAGCTGCTCACGCAGCCGCCAGGGCGGCGGACGGCGGACGGCAGACGGCGGACGACGGACGGCAGATGGCGGATGTGCTTCCCGCTCCGTCCGTTGCGACGCTCGTTTCCGTGACGCCACCAGCAGCATCTGCCGTCAGCCCGCTGCCGGCTGCCGTCTCGACGCCAGGCGCCGGAGTTCGCGAGACCCGCGAGAAGATGTCCACGCGTCGCAAGCGCATCGCCGAGAACCTGTTGCAGGCGCAGCATGCGACGGCGCACCTGACGACCTTCAACGAGATCGACATGAGCGCCATCTTGGCGCTCCGCGAGCGGATGAAGGAGCGGGTGGAGAAGGAGCACGGCATCAAGCTCAGCTTCATGCCGTTCTTCGCCAAGGCGGCGTGCCTCGCGCTCAAGGCGTTCCCGACGGTCAACGCGCAGGTGGATGGCGACGCCATCCTCTACAAGCACTACGTGAATCTCGGCATCGCCGTGGCCAGCGACGCTGGATTGGTGGTGCCGAACCTGAAGGACGCCGACCGTATGGGGATCCTCGATCTCCAGCGTGCCATCGGGGCGCTCGCCACGAAGGCGCGCGACGGCAAGTTGACGATGGAAGACCTCACCGGCGGGTCGTTCACGATCACCAACGGCGGCGTTTTCGGGTCGCTGCTGTCGACGCCGATCATTAACTTTCCCCAAGTTGCCATCCTCGGCCTGCACAAGACACAGGATCGCCCGGTGGCGGTGGACGGGCAGGTCGTGATCCGCCCGATGATGTACGTGGCGCTGTCATACGATCATCGTGTCATAGACGGCCAGCAGGCGGTGCTGTTTCTCGTGAAGATGAAGGAACTGCTCGAGGATCCGGCGACGATGCTCATCGATTAAGGATTGGGAGCTCGGAGTTGGATTCCGGGATTGCGATTGGCGATGGGGATTGGGATTGGACGCGGGCGCCGGTTTCGACCGGCGCCCGCGGTCGTTTCGGCCACGGCGCGGCGGCGCGCTAGATTCAGGCACCCTCTTCGAGTACTTGTCCCGTGCCTGACAACCTGACTCCTGACGTCCTCGTCATCGGCGGCGGCCCTGGTGGCTACGTCGCCGCCATTCGCGCCGCGCAGCTTGGCCTCTCTACCGTCTGCGTCGAGATGGACCGTACGCTTGGCGGCACCTGCGTCAACGTGGGCTGCATCCCTTCCAAGGCGCTCCTGAGTTCGACGGAACACTATGAGTTCGCCCGACTGCATACCGCCGAGCACGGCATTGACTATCAGGGCGTGTCGTTCGACCTGGCGCGCATGATGAAGCGCAAGGACGATGTGGTCGCGCAGAACACCAAGGGCGTCGAGTTCCTCTTCAAGAAGAACAAGGTCACGTGGGCCAAGGGGTTCGGCACGCTCAGGGCCGGCAACGTCGTGGAGGTGAAGGATGGTGACGGCGTCGTCACTACCTACACGCCCAGGCACGTCATCCTCGCCACCGGCTCCGTGCCGGTGGAGCTGCCGTTCCTCAAGTTCGACGAGGAGCGCATTGTCTCGAACGTCGGGGCGCTCAAGCTGCACGAGGTGCCCGCACGCTTGATCGTCATCGGCGGCGGTGTCATCGGCCTTGAACTCGGCTCGGTCTGGCGTCGCCTCGGAGCGCAGGTCACGGTGATCGAGTTCATGCCGACGATCCTGCCGGGCAACGATGACGACATCATCAAGGAAGCGGCGCGGATCTTCAGGAAGCAGGGGATGGACATCCACGTCGCCGCCAAGGTCACGGGTGGCCGCCGTGACGGCGAGCAGGTGATCGTCGAAGTCGAGGAGAACGGCGTGCCCGCCACCTTCACGGCCGACTGCGTCCTCGTCTCGGTCGGCCGCAAGCCGGCGCTTTACGGCGTCGATGCCACGCTACTGGGCCTCGCGCTCGGGCCGCACGGTGAGATCGCCGTGGACGACCAGATGCGCACCAACCTCCCGAATGTCTTCGCCATCGGTGACGCGGTGGGCGGCAAGCTGCTCGCGCACAAGGCGGAGGAGGAGGGCGTCGTCGCCGCTGAGGTGATCGCCGGCCGGAAGGCGCACATGCACTACCACAACATGCCCGGCGTCGTCTACACTTGGCCCGAGATCGCCACTTGCGGCCTGACGGAAACCGAGGTGAAGGCGAGCGGCCGTGCGCACCGCGTGGGCAAGTTCCCGTTTTCCGCCAACGGCCGCGCACGCTCCATGAACGAGACGAGCGGTTTCGTGAAGTTCATCGTGGACGCCTCATCGGACGAAATCCTAGGCTGCCACATGATCGGTGCGAACGTCAGTGACCTGCTGGCGGAGGTCGTGCTGGCGATGGAGTACCGCGGCACCGCCGAGGACGTCGGTGCCACGGTGCACTCGCATCCGACGCTCAGCGAGGTGGTCAAGGAAGCCGCGCTCGCTGCGCTTGGGCGGGCCATTCATATCTAGCGGCCGTACCCCGTCTCACTCCGCGATGCCGTATCGCTCCGTCAGGATGCGCTCATGGTGCATCGCGTGCCCTGCGCTGATCCACGCCAGGCCGCGCACGCTGATTTCCTTGCCGCTCGCGGTGCCGCGGCGGGCCCAGGCGGCCTCCGGGAGCCAGCGCAGCAACGCCAGCGTGGCGCCACGCACGGCGGCAAACTCCCCGAGCAGTGAATCAAGCGGCCGGGCGTTGGCGCCGCACTCCGCGGCGTAGGCGTTCTCGTCGAACGCGGCCAGGGGCGTGGCGTCGCCGCGGGCGATGCGCAGGATGCGATAGGTGAAAATCCGCTCGGTATCCGTGATGTGGCCGATGACCTCCTTTACCGTCCACTTTCCCTGAGCGTAGGCGAAGGCGGCCCGGTCCTCGTTCACGGTCTTCAGGCGCGCGAGAAACACTTCACCCTGCTGTGCGAGCGTGCGCGTGATATCGCCGTCGGGGACGGCCTCGACGTATGGGCCGTAATAGGGAGCAAACTCGGCAGGTGCGGGACGGACCGTCGCAACGGTGCTCATTTCAAACCCTCCTCGAGAAGACCACTTTGATCGAGCGCTCGGCTGTGTAAGGGTATCGTGAGGAAATACCTCACAAACTTTCCATAATTACACCGTATTCCCCCGGGCCTCCCCGCACTAGACATTCCCCTTGCGACCGGGAGCGCGCTGAACATACGCGGCGATGCACCGGAGACAAACATAGCGGGAAACGCAGGGTCGCCTTGAGCGACCTAGCGTGTCGCGGTAGGCACAGCGGGGGGCGCGTACAGTGCGCCGGGGGGCCGTCACTGGCTCGTCAACCGCTGACCTACCGCGACTCGCGTTAAGGGCAGACAGAAGAGAGACAACAGAGAGACAACAGAGAGACAACAGACGTGAGCGCGGAGTGCGCCGTCCTGTTGTCTCTCTGTTGTCTCTCTGTTGTCTCTCTGTTGTCTCTCTGTTGTCTCTCTGTTGTCTCTCTGTTGTTTCTCTGTTGGCAATTCGGCGTACAGCGTTGATAGAAGCAGATAAATCGGGGAGGCCGCCTGTGGTCGCGAACTCGTCGTCGTGCCGAGCAGGTTGGGAATGACCTCATGTGGCGTGCGTTCCAGTTCACTCATCGCCCATTGCGCGGACACCCGGCGCGGTCACCGTGAAGGACCCCCGAGGATCGCGCCGCACCCCAGAATCCCGGCGGGGCTCGCGGGATGAAGACATTGTCGACGTTGCCGAATCCCGTCGTCCGCGTCGACCCGGGGCAGCGGCGCGTCACGTCGAAGCTCACCGTCACCCGCGCCGTGTCGTTGTGAATGCTGATCGGCCCGATATCGAGCGTGTAGATAACCGCGTCACTGTCGGTCACCGGCCGGGCCCGGAGAATGGTCTTGAGTTGCATCTCAAGCAGTCGCCGTTGTGGCTCGTCGGAGGGCAGGCGCAGGTGCCATGCCTGTGAGGCCGTATCCGCAGCGGCCTGCACGATCTGCGTGCTGAGGGCACCCACCACATAGACCAATACGCGTTGCCACGCCGTAGAATCCGACGAATTCTCCGGCGGCGTGGTCCGTTGTGCAGCCTGGGCTTCCATCGGTCGCAAGCCGGCCGCTATCAGACTGAGGGCCACAATGAGTGTGCGACTGGCCCTGATCCCGACGAGCATCACAAGGAACTCCTTTTGCCGGGGAGGACGCTGCATGGTGCCGCCCGCAGCGTCCACGAATCCCGGCCTCTGGGCTACACTATCTGCCGGAACTCGTCAAATCAACACTATTCGCCGAATGGTCTCTGTCCGCGCAGCAGTGACGTGAGGATCATGGACGTCGCGAAGAACTGCTGCGGCACCGCGGTGTCGAGCGGCTTGTACACGCGTCCGCTGATCACCTCGGGGTTCCGGCCTCGGGCCTCGTCAAACATCGTGTTGGCGATGGCACGCAGCGCCTGCCATCCGGCGTTGGGTTGCCGTAGCGGAACTGCGCCGTCGCCACCCATCCGGTCACGAACGGCCACACCGCGCCGTTGTTGTAGTGCAACGGATCGAACAGCGGGCTGGTCGTCGAGAGCGGGCGGGCGCCCCAGTCAGTCATCAGGTCGCTGCGTGCCATGCGTTCGGCCATCTGCCGTCCGTTGGCCTTGTCGAACACGTCGAATGCCATGGCCGTCGCCGGCCAGGCGGTCATCGTCTCGTTGATCTTCCCGCCCTCCAGCACGGCAAACGCGTACTGCCCCTTGGACGGGATCCAGAGCTTGGCGTCGAGCGCGGCAATCGTGCGCGCGTGTTCTGCGCGCGCGGCGGCGGCGAGCGCCGGTTCGTGCATCGCATCGGCCATGCGTGCGAAGCGTTCGAGCGACGCAGCCCAGATACCGTTCAGGTAGACATCGCTGACGATTCCTTCCTGCAGGTCGCCCACCTCGAGCGCGCCGGCCCCGGCGCAGGTGTTCTCCATCAGGCCATCGCTGTCGGTGTCGCAGCTGCGCGACCACTCGTAGGCCTTCTTCAGGTTCGCCCAGAGCGCGCGCACCGTCGCCGTGTCGGCCGTCTGCTTCCAGTACTCACCGAAGGCGAGGATCCAGAAGGGCGTGGTGTCGCCGTGGTGGAACGCGTACGGATAGGCGCCGAACCAGTCGATCTACCCCGCTCCCTGCGAGATCTCGTGCGTGATCTTGCTGTCGGCGCGCTGGTATTTCGCGAAGAACTTGAGCACGCCGTCCCGCACGAGCGCATGTTGCCCCGCGGCGCTCATCGCGAACGAGTTGATGGACGCGTCGCCGCCGAAGAACCAGCCGAAGCCCGGCCGGTCGCTCGCGCCGCCCGAGAGCCCGTACCCGGCCACGAGGCCGCAGCCGAGGTCGGGATTGCAGACCACGGACTCGTCGAGGTTGACCTTGGCCCATTCGACGGCACGGTCGAGGCTGGGGTCGCCGGTGGACACCGAGACCTGCTGTGTGCGAATCAAGGCGGCGTGCGCCACGCGTTTCTCCCATTCACGCTCGATGGCGCCAGGCTCGAGCAGTCGCCGATACGAGGCGAGCGCCGAGTCGCGCGGCATCTCACCGCCCGCCATGACGATGGGGATGTACTTGGCGTGGATGTTGACGTTGCCGCCCGGCGGCTCGCCCAAACGCGGCTCATGGAACGCGAATATGCGCCCGCAAGCCGGGGTGCGCGACCATCCAATGGGGCGAGGACTCGGGCGATGGCCGGCAGGGCAGAAAACACGCGGGGCCGTCCGGATACCGGACGGCCCCGCTGTTCCCGACTCGGGTCTAGCGCGACTCGGGCAGCTTCGCGAGAATCTGCGCCTGCACGTGCGCGGGCGTCGCCATGCGGCGACGAGCGGACGCTTCGGCCTCGACCTTCGTCCAGAACGCAACGTCGCGCGGCGCGGCGCTGAGCGCCGCCTCGCTCACGGGTTCGCCGTCCAGCCAGGCATGCACCGCATCGGAGATGCGCCCGGTTGGAGCAAGCTCCCGGTCGGCAACCGGCTCTCCCTTGGGCGTCCGGGGCGTTGCCGGTTCCAGACCGTCGCGCGGATCAAGTTCCTTGTGCATCACTGGTATCGCTCCTCAAGCAGCGCCTGAAGCGCCTCGCGTGCACGGTGCACGCGCATCTTCAGGGCTCCCACGGTTGTGTCAAGCAGTGCCGCCATCTCTTCGTACGACCGACCCTCGACGTGCTTCATCACGAACGCCTCTCGCAGTGACGCGGGGAGCGCGGACAACGCGCGGTCCAGGTCGGATCGCAACTCACCCCGATCGAGTTCTTCCTCCGGGGTCTCGTATCCAGACGGCTGATCGTCCTCTTCGTAACTCAGGTGGGACCGGCGGATGTTCTTGAGCCAGTCCTTGCACCCGTTGGCCACGATGCGGAAGACCCATGCGTCGAAGCGTCCGCGCACCTCGCCGAGGTGGTTGTACGCCTTGATGAACGAGACCTGCAGGATGTCCTCGGCGACGTCGGGACTCCCCGTCATTCCCACCGCATGGCGATACAGCGGGTCGCTGTAGCGCTGGATGAGAATTCCGAAGGCGTTCCGTTCCCCGGCGAGTACGCGGTCAATAAGGGCCTGGTCCGCGTCCGCCTGCTCGTGCTGCGGCGAGGGCTGGGTCAGTTTCACGACGCTAGTGTAACTCGTCACGCGCGTCGAGGACAGGCCCACCCCCACCGTGGCCAGATCAGGCCACGCCGAGGTGTCGCACAATTGAGACGAGCGGGTGAGCGACGGGTAACAGCCGCGGTCTATCTCAGACGCGGCGGGATGGGGATCGCCCAGCCGTACTTCGCGTTGAGGGCAAACGCGACGTCGTCAGCCAACAGGGAATGCCCGTAGACCGACGGTTGCAGACCGTCGAGCGAGACCCCGACGCTGAAGGGCGCATCGGTCAAAAGGAAACGCCCCGCCGCGAACGGCTCCGCTGACGTCCGCAGCCCGGTGAAGTAGCCCGACGCGTCGTCGTACGCGAACCCCCGCTTGTCGGCCGCTGCCCGGATGGCGGCGTTGAGCGCGGTGACGGTCTGCGTGATGAGCGCCGCATCGGCAGCGGTCAGCACGTAGTCGACCACGCCGGGCTGGTCCGCGCACGAGAGCGCCTGCGATCTGCCCGCGGTACGAGCCGCGGCAGCGAGCGCCGGAAGCACCGCCACCGTGTTGACGACGTTGGCGCTCCCTTGGCAGTCGACCGCGACGTCGAGCCCATGGGACGCCAGCGCGCCACGCTCCTGCCAGAGCACGTCGCCCAACCGCCATGCAGGGAGCAACATCACCTGCGGCACCCCGATGAAGACGGCCGGGGCGCCGGTGGCTTTCACGCTGTCGGCGATCGAGTCGAAGACGGGCGTGAAGACTGACGCCGGCATCAGCGTCCACGCCGCTTTCTGCGTGTAGCTCGTTCCCACGGCCACCAGACCCGACGTCGCGGCTCGCATTACCTCGCCGGCACCGAGTTCGACCGCTACGAGCGTGGGACGCTGGGACTGCATCGCCTGCACCTGCGTCTGCACGGTCGGCAGCACCAGGGGATAGCGCGCCTGATCGAGCGACAGCGCCTGTGTGACGAGCGATCGCGGGGACGTATGCAGCGCATCCCAGACGGTGGCACCGTCTATCGCCACGTTGTTGGCAGGAAGCGAGTCGCTGCCAAGGCGGCCAGAGCAGGCGGCGGTGCCCGCGGTCATCGGGCCGGCGAGGTTCCGGTAGAACACGAGCGGCGCCACGAGTGGCGGCGAGCATCCAGGCGCCTTGAGCGCCGGCACGCGGAAGGGTGCGTCCATACGCGCCGCCAGTTGCGCCGGCCATGCGGACAGCTGCGACTCGTACACGATGCCACCGGATTGCTTGCCCATCGTGAAGCCCGTGCCGATGGCGACGAAGCGGCGGAACGCCGAGGCGCCCTCAGGGGCGGTGACCCGCGCATCGCCGCCGCAGGCGGCGATGCCGATCACGACGGAAAGAAGCAGTCTCCGCATGGGCATCAATATGTCGAACGGGGTGCCGGGCGTGCAGCTCACGCTGGCGACGGATCGAACGCCGACCAGCCGCGTGCACGCACGATCTCGCCGTGTTCGTCGAGCAGCGGCGGCGGTCGCCGCACGGCGCCCGGCGCCATTGGCGCCACGCCGGTGAGCGGCGATGCCTCCACGTCGCGCAGCGCCTCGAGCACGGGCTTCACCACGCCGCACGGCACGCCAACGGCGCCGAGCGCGGCCAGCCAGGCGGCGGCGGGCCGCGTGCGCACGCGCTCGCGGATGGCCTCCACCACGGCATCGCGATGCGCCAGGCGGCCGGCGTTGGTGCGCAGGCGCTCGTCCGAGGCGAGGGCGTCGAGCCCGAGCGCACGCGCGCACGCTGCGAACTGCGCGTCGCTGCCGACCGCGATGACGATGGGCCGATCGGCTGCGTCGAAGAGCTGGTACGGCACGAGATTCGGATGCGCATTGCCCCAGCGCTCGGCCTCCTGTCGCGAGACCAGAACATTCTGGGCGACGTTCACGAGCGCAGCCACCGCGCTGTGTGCCAGCGACAGCACGAGGTGGCGCGATGCCACGTCAACCTGCCGGTGCCGCGTCGTCAGCGCGGAGAGAATGGCGATGGCGGCGTCCTTGCCCGCGATGACGTCGGCCAGCGCGACTCCCACCTTCATGGGTTCACCGCCCGGTTCGCCCGTGATGGCCATCCATCCCGATTCGGCCTGCACCACGAAGTCGTACCCTAGGCGGTCGCTCTCCGCACCAAACCCGGTGATGGTGCACCAGATCAGGTGCGGGTGCGCTTCCAGCAGCCGTTGCGGCGAAATGCCTCGGCGTTCGAGGCTTCCGCGAGGGAAGTTGTCCACGACGACATCGGCCTCCGCTGCCAGTTCGAGGATCTGAGCCGCCCCCTCTCTGGTTCCGAGATCAATCGCGACGGAGAGTTTGTTGCGGTTCACCGACAGGAAGTAGGCGCTGCGGCCCTCAAGATCGAACGGCGGGCCCCATCCGCGGGTGTCATCCCCGACCTCCGGGCGCTCGACCTTGATGACGTCCGCGCCAAGATCGCCGAGAATCATCGTACAGACGGGTCCAGCGAGCACTCGACTCAAATCGAGGATCTTGAGGCCTGAAAGTGGAAATGTTGTCATAGTGGCGTTATTATGCTATATTGATGGCTTGATATGATAGATAGTTATTCGGTATTTCCCTCTTAATGACTTCCGAAGATCTTCGTTCGGGTCACCTTGATTATCTCCAAAAAAATCATATACTTGGCGCCGATCAATGGGCGAGCGCTCCGAAAGATGGACTCCGGACGCCCCCTTCCCCCACCGCGCACTGCTCGATGCGTTGGGGCCTGACGCCGGCGCACGCAGCCGGTGGCTCGAGCGAGGAGCACCGAACATGACTGACAAGACCCCGGCGAAGCCTGAAGGTGCCGGAACCGTGTTGCCGCGTCGTCACCCTGGCCACCGCGGTCAGGACGTGCGCGACGCCGTCGCCGAAATGGCCGCCAAAGCCGCCGAGATCTCGATGGAAGCCGGCAGCAAGATGGCGGCGGCAATGAAAGATGTCATTAATGCGGCCGCCGGACTTACCGGCTTTGCCATCGAAAGCGCGCGCGACGTGGTGCAGTTCATGGTGCGCCGTGGCCAGATGACGCAAGACGAAGCCGACAAGCTCCTGCACGGCGTTGAGGAAGCCTGGAACAAGAAGCACAAAGGCGCCAAGCCGCCTGTGAAGGTCGAGGCGCTCTCGGGAAAGGTCGCCGTCGCCGCGAGTCCGACGCACGTTCCCGCGCACAAGCCTGAATCCAAACCGACCCACAAGCCGGCCGTGAAGAAGGTCCCCGCCAAGAAGGCGCCGGTGAAGAAGGCACCGGCCAAGAAGGCGCCGGTGAAGAAGGCACCGGCCAAGAAGGCGCCCGCCAAGAAAGCATCGGCCAAGAAGGCGCCCGCCAAGAAAGCGCCCGCCAAGAAAGCGCCCGCCAAGAAAGCGCCCGCGAAGAAAGCGCCCGCCAAGAAGGCGCCGGCCAAGAAGGCGCCCGCCAAGAAAGCGCCGGCCAAGAAGGCGCCCGCCAAGAAGGCGCCCGCCAAGAAGCCTGCGCTCAAGAAGTAACCCCGGACGGCTTCCACGCGAGGCGACGGGCGCGCACCTTCTTTAGGTGCGCGCCCATTGTCTCTCATCTCCGAGCCCTGTGCCATCCACTCCGCCGCCCTGCGGTGATGCCGTTGCCCTGACCAGCGCGCTCGTCGCGGTGGATTCCCGCAATCCAATCCTCGTGCCAGGTGCGCCGGGCGAGGGCGATTGCGCGCGCATGCTGGCCGCGACGCTCGACGCGTGGGGCTTCCGCGTGGCGCTCGTGGAGACAGCCCCGAATCGGCCGAATGTCGTGGCGCGCATTGGCCGCCCGGGCAGACGCACGCTGATGTTCAACGGCCACCTCGATACCGTCGGTGTCGAGGGGATGACGCATCCCCCGTTTGACCCGGTGGTCGTCGACGGCAACCTCTTCGGTCGCGGCAGCTGCGACATGAAGGGCGGCATTGCCGCCATGTGCGCCGCGGCGGTGCATGCGGCCGACGCGGGTCTCGACGGCGAGATCATCGTGGCCGCCGTCTCCGACGAAGAGTGGCAGTCGGCGGGGACCGCGTCGCTCCTTGCGCACGGAGTGCGGGCCGACGCCGCCATCGTCACCGAGCCCACCCGCCTGGCCATCGGCCCGGCGCACCGCGGGTTCATCTGGGCGGAGGTGCAGGTGCATGGCATCGCCGCCCACGGATCGCGCTACGACGTAGGGGTGGACGCAAACACGATGGCGGGCCTCCTCCTCGCCGAACTCGACGTATTCCAGCAGGCGACGCTGCCACGGCGCACGCATCCGCTGCTTGGCCGCGGGTCGTTCCACGCGGCTCGCATCAGCGGCGGCCTTGGCCTGTCGACGTACGCCGACCTCTGCCGGTTGGAGTTCGAGCGCCGCTCACTCCCCGGAGACACCGGCGAGACGTTCGCCGCCGAACTGCGGGACGCTTGCGTGCGCGTCGCGTCGCGCGATCCGCGCTTCCGCGCTGATGTCGAGGTCGCGTTCGTGCAGGCCCCGAACGATGTACCCGTTGATGCGCCGATCGTGCAGTCGCTCGCACGTGCCATCGAGTCAATCGAGGGGACGGCGCCCGTCATCGAGGGTCTGTCGTATTGGACCGACGCCGCGCTGCTCACGGCGGCCGGTATTCCCGCCATCTGCTACGGGCCGGGCGACATCCGCTTGGCGCACAGCGCCACCGAGTGGGTGCCGGTCGGCGAGGTGCGGCGCGCCACGGCCGTGCTCGCGCAGACGGCCCTCGACTGGTTCGGGGCGCGCTAGGTGCAGCTCTCCGTGAAACAGTACGACGCCCTGGAGCGCGCCATCAATCACGGCCAGCGCATCTCCGTGTATCGCCGCGGCACTGAGTTCCTCGTGATTCCCGAACGGCTGGTCCTCCGGGGCCGACGGGAGTGCATCGAGGCGCGGCATCCCACGACCGGCGACCGCCTCACGCTCTGGCTCGACGAGGCCGATGGCGTGGAGGTCGTGCGATGAGTGGGAAACTGGTGGCGATCTACGCTGATGAATCGTGCCTCGGCAACGGCCAGGCGGGAGACAATCCGGGCGCGGCCGGCGTGCTCATCGAGTACCAGCGGCCGAGCGGCGAGGTGGTGCGACGCGACTTGTGGGTCAGCGAGCCGGCGACGACGAACAACCGCATGGCGCTGCGCTCGGTCACGGAAGCCATGCGGGCCCTCGGTGAAAAAGGAGGGCGCTTCCGCGTCTGCTTCACCACCGACTCGCGCTACGTCGTGGACGGCATGACCAACTGGGTGCACGGCTGGGCGCGCAACGGCTGGAAGCGCAAGACGGGCCCGATCGAGAACCTGGAGCTCTGGCACGCCGCGATCACCAGCTGCGACGGACACGCCATTGCCTGGCGCTGGGTGCGCGGGCATGTGGGGCATGCGCAGAATGAATACGCCAACCACCTCGCGACCCGGGCCGCCGTTGACCAGTCCTCGAGCGGCGGCTTGGTGGAGTCGGGCTTCGGCGAATGGCTGGCCGCGTATCGCACCCGCGGTGGGCGCGCCGGCGAGCCCGACCCCTTCCCCGATGGCGCGACCTTCGCGCCGGGCGCATCTTTGCCCCGGATCGGGTGACGCCACGCCGGAGGGATGGCATGCGAATCCTCATCGCTCATGGCCGACGCGGAGGCCAAGTTGCCGCGGAATGCGGACGCCAAACTGAAGGCGGCACAGTGAATGGTTGACGAACTCGAGCGCCTCTTCCGGATTCTCGTCCGCAACGTCCGCGACGTCCGGCCGGAAAACCTATCGCGTCCGTTCGAGGTGGCCGAGATCCTGCGCACGTTCGTGCCGTACCGCTCGACGCGCGCCGAGGTGGGCGTGGAAACCGCGGAGGATTACGAGGTCCTCGTGCTCCGCCTGCTGTCGGGCGAGCGCGGCTTCATATTCGCCGACGATGCCATGCAGGAGGACTTGCGGCGCGAATTGGATTCGGGCAACCCGGACCTACGCGCGCTGCACGCTTATGGCACGGCCAGGGTCACGCTCGCCCAGCACGCCATGCGGCAGGTGCTGGAGTCGGCGCCCTCGGTGCCGTCGACGCCCTCAGCGCCCCCGGGGTCCCCATCCCACGCCGCCGCCGCGCCGTCGGCCACCAACGACGCACCTGCCTCGACCGTCCTGCGCGACAGCGAGGGGCGAGTGGTCGGCTCGGTTTCGCGCGAGTCGCCGGCACGCACACCAGGCGCAGCCGACGTCAGCGCAGCGCTCGACGCGCTCCAACGGCAGCTCCCGCCCACGCTCGCAGAGCTGGATGCGGTGCTGAGTGCCAGCGGGGACGCAAAGCCGCGTGCGTCGTTTCAAGCCCGTGGGCAGCGCATTCCCGATCCGACGACGGAAACCACAGTTCGCACGCCGCGCCCAGGATGCCGTTTCTGCGGGCAGATGCTGCCTGAGGGCCGCGAGGTGACCTTCTGTCCGCACTGCGGTCAGAATTTGAAAGTGCGCCGATGCCCCGGGTGCAGCGCTGAAGTTGATTCTACCTGGAAGTTCTGCGTCACCTGCGGCCGCGCCTCGGCGACCAACTGACGACCCCCGCAGGCGGAACCCCGATTGGTCCTCGCCCGTAGAGAGAACGAGACGTACGCGGCCGTCGATGGCCGCCTGACCATGCCACGCATCTGTTCGAACGTCTCCGTGCGTGCCCCGCACCGGCCATGACCAATCCCGCATCCCCGCCGCCCGACGACCGCTCCCTGAACCGCGCCGCCCTGGAACGCGTGCTGGCGCGCGCCATGGAGCTGCACGTGCAGGGCGATGAGGCCGAGACGCGCAACGATGAGTTGAGCGAGTCGCGTGTGCTCGACATCGCGCGCGAAGTAGGCATTGCCCCCGAGGCGGTGCGACAGGCCATTGCCGAGGAACGGGCGCGCTCGCCGCTCGCGGCGGCGCAGCGCGAAAGCGATGCGATGCTCGCCGATCCCACGATCTCGGCGGCGCGCGTGCTCCCCGGCTCGCCACCGGCACTGCTCGGCCGCCTCGAAGCGCTGCTGACCCGCGACGAAACGCTCGGCGTGATACGACGCTATCCCGACCGGCTCGTGCTCGAGCCTCGCAAGGGGCTGTTCGACGAGCTCGCGCGCTCCTTTGACTTCGGCGGCAAGGGGTACTACCTGTCGCGCGCGAGCGAGGTGGTGGTGAGCGTCGGCGCCGTCGATGCGCGGCGCGCCCACGTGGCCATCGCCGCCGACCTGCGGCCGGCGCGCAGCAAGCAGTTCGCAACGCCGGTGGTGCTGGCGGTGATCGGCGCGCTCGCTGGGGTGCCGCTGGCCGTGCTCACGGTCTACCCATGGCTCGGCGTCATCCCGCCCCTCGTGCTCGGCTGGCTGGGCTGGCAGTGGGCTCGCAAGGCGTGGCGGTCCATGCGCCGCAAGGCGCTGGTGTCAATGGAGCGCGTGCTCGACAAGCTGGAGTATCCCGACAAACCGTCGGCCGCGCAGCAATTGCTCGACGGGCTGACGCGGAGCCTGCTGCCGCCGACATAGGGGAGCGCCGCAGCGCGTCCCTCACCAGTCGTGGTAGCACCAGCGGCATCGCTCCCGGTAGATTTGCAACCATGACTGCCCACGCTCCCGCCCGAGTGAAGGATGCCGAGCGCTTCGCGCGCGAGATGTTGCCGGCGGTGTCGCGCACGTTCGCGCTCTCGGTGCGGTTGCTGCACGGCGAGTTGGGCCGGTCAGTGCTGTGCGCGTACCTGCTGTGCCGTATCGCCGATACCATCGAGGATGACGGCCACGCGTCGCCCCAGGACAAGGCGCAGTTGCTGGGCGAGTTCATCCGTTGCCTCGACGACGCGGCGGCTGCCGATGCGTTTCCCGCGCGCGCCGCCGGCATCCAGGGCGATGCGGCGCACGTGCAGCTGCTGCGCCGCACCGATCTCGTGCTCGTGCTGTTCCGCTCGCTGCCGAGCGGATCTCGGGAGCGCGTCGCGCACTGGGTACGCGAGATGGCGCACGGCATGGCCGAGTTCGCCCTGCGGCATCCTGGCGGACTTCGCATCCAGACAGTCGAGGAGTATCGCGAGTACTGCTATTACGTGGCGGGCACGGTGGGGTGCATGCTCACGGAGCTGTGGCGCGAGGATGGACAGGTGCCCGCGGCGCGCTACGACACGCTCTGGGCGCGCTGCACGAGTTTTGGCGAGGCGCTGCAGACAGTAAACATCCTCAAGGACATCGCGACGGACGCCGAGCACGAGAACGCGATCTACGTCCCCGAGCGCACACTGCAGGCGCACGGCGGTTCGCAGGCATCGCTGCTCGACCCGTCGCGTCTCGCGCAGAACCGCGCCGCCGTGGGCGAGTTCATCGCGCTGGCGTGGACCGACCTCGACCAGGCTTTCGAGTACCTGCTGCTGCTCCCCCGCCGCGCGGTGTCGGTGCGCGCGTTCTGCGTGCTGCCGCTGCTGTACGCCTACGCCACGTTGCGCGAACTCACGCGCACGGACGCAATGCTGCGGCCGGGCGGCACCGTGAAGATCTCGCGTGGAGAGGTGCGGTGGCTGATGGTCGCCGGGCTCGCCGCGCTGGCGAGCAACGCGCTGCTGCGCCGTCTGGTCGAATCGGTACGGGCGCGACCGTTCACGCCGCTCTCCGGGCGGGAGGCGCCGACTGCGTGACGACCACCGCATCATGGGATGGCATCCTCCAGGCGCCCGACGGCTTCCGGGGCATCTTCCGCACCGACGAGCGCGCCCGCGCCGTGTACAGCGAGAGTGCGGGAATAGCACAGATCGTTCCGGATGCGGTTGCCGTCCCCGCCGACACCGACGACGTGGCGACGCTCGTGCGCTGGGCAGCGGAGCGCGGCGTGCCGATCGTGCCGCGCGGGTCGGCCAGTTCCATGGCGAACGGCGCGCTTGGCCGCGGCGTGGCGCTCGACCTTTCCCGACTCGACTGGATTGGCGCGGTCGATGCCACGCGCGCGACGGTCGCGTGTGGCCCGGGCGCCCTGCGCGACGCGGTGGATGCCGCAGGACGCGCGCATGGACTGCGCGTGGCCGTGGACCCATCGTCGGGTGCCTTCTGCACGATCGGCGGCATGGCGGCGACGAACGCGGCTGGGTCACGCACCGTCAAGCTGGGCGCCATGCGCCCGTGGGTTCGCGGTCTCGACTGCGTCTTTGCCGACGGATCCCGCGCGTGGGTGCGCCGCGGCGAGCCGCGCCCGAAGGTCGAGGCACTGCGTACCTTCCAGCACGACGTCGCGCGCGACCTGTGTGACCGCGGAGCCACGTTCGCTCGACCCGGCGTCCGCAAGGAGTCAAGCGGCTACGGACTGGCCGATTTCGCGCGCAGCGGCGACCTGGTGGATCTGCTCGTCGGAAGCGAGGGAACGCTTGCCGTCTTCGTGGGCGTCGAGTTGGCCCTCGCGCCCGTCCCCGCGGCGCGCACCGCGCTGCTGGCCGCATTCATGACACTTGACGAGGCCGTGCAGGCCGCAGGGCGCGCCGCCGCGCTTGGCGCGAGCGCGGTGGAACTGCTCGATCGCACCTTCCTCGATGTCGTGCGGAGCGAGGCGGCCGCGCTGTCCATTCCGGCCGACGCCGACGCTGTACTGCTGATCGAGGCGGAGGGCGAGACCCCCGCCGGCTCCGACACGCTCGCCCTGCGGCTGGCCGACGCCTGCCGTCAGGTGGGTGCCGCGCACGTGGTGTCGGCACCGGACGCACTGACGGAGGCCCGCATCTGGCACATCCGGCATGCGGCGAGTCCTCTCCTCAACGCGCTCGATCCGCACCTCGCGTCCATGCAGTTGATCGAGGACGGGGCCGTGCCGCCGGAGCACTTTCCCGCCTACATGCGTGGCGTTCGTGCGGCGCTCGAACGGCACCGGATACAGGGCGTGATCTTCGGACATGCGGGTGACGCCCATGCCCACGTGAACGCGATGCTCGATGTGCGCGACCCGGCCTGGCGCGAGCGGGCCCGCGCGCTCCTCGACGACGTAACCGGACTCGTTGCCATGCTCGGCGGCACGCTGGCCGCCGAGCACGGCGACGGCCGGCTGCGCACGCCGTTGATGTTCCGCGTCTGGGACGCGCGCGCCATGGCGATGTTCGCGCGCGTCAAGCAGGCGTT
The DNA here is from genome assembly GCA_947085385.1 of uncultured Gemmatimonadota bacterium. Lineage (GTDB taxonomy): Bacteria > Gemmatimonadota > Gemmatimonadetes > Gemmatimonadales > Gemmatimonadaceae > PNKL01. The sequence continues at coordinate 68,449 of CAMTWA010000010.1, forward strand.
CGACCCGCTCGGTGTCCTGAACCCGGGCGTCAAAGTCCCGCGCGCGGGCGACGATCCCCTGGCGTCGGTGAAGTACGATCCGGCGCTGCCGCCGCTGCCGGACGATGCCCGTGACGCGCTCGACCGCGTCGCCCGCGACAGGGATTGGGCGGCATTTCGGCTGGGGTTGCTCCCTGATCGGTAGGCAAGCCGCCATCGCGAACGACGAAGCCCTCACGCGTCGGCAGCGCGCGCCATAAATTCCGGAATTGCCACCCCTCACCAGGTTTCCGATGCCGCGTTTCTACGCCGAGCCCAAGGTCACCATCCTCGCCCGTCCCGTCTTTGCCGAGCCCGCGCACCTTCGCGTGCAGTGGCAGGGTGAGAGCACCGACGGTGAGCGGCTGGCGGAGTTTGCGGGGCGGCTGTGCTACATGAGCCAGAAGAACCCGGCGAGCCGCACCACGCGTGACTACCTCGAGAACATCAAGAAGCAGGGGCACGGCTCGGTGCTCGAGCATGCCAACTACTCGCTGCTCTTCGAGGGGATCAGCCGCTCGCTGACGCACGAGTTGGTGCGGCACCGCGCGGGATTCGCGTATTCGCAGCTGTCACAGCGCTACGTGGATGAGAGCGACGCGGCATTCGTGATTCCGCCCGCGATCCTCGGCGACGACGCGCTCGTGGCGCAGTGGAAGGCGCAGGTGGAAGGCGCGCAGGCCACGTATGTGGCCCTAGTCGAGAAGCTGATGGAGCGCTACGCCTGGGTGGCTGACAAGGTGCACCGCCGCAAGATGTCGCGCGAGGCGGCGCGCGGCGTGCTGCCGAACTCCACGGAGACGAAGATCGTGGTGACGGCCAACGCGCGCGCCTGGCGCACGATGCTCGAGCTTCGCACCGGCGAGGGGGCCGAGCAGGAAATCCGCCGACTCGCCGTTCTGGTGCTGCGCATACTGCAGGCCGAGGCGCCGGGCTTCTTTGCGGATTTCGAGGTGTACACGGCCGAGGACCGCGTGGAGTCGGCGCGCATCTCGTACCACAAGGTCTGAGCCGCCGCGCCACGGCATTCGTCGTCGCCCAGGCCGCAGCGGCACGAGCGGCTGCCATCGCGCCTCCCTCGGCATTCCGCCCAGCGGCACCCCGCCCCTTCCATTATGTGGTGTAACGTACATATTCTGGCCTGCCGGAGGGGACCTGCGCGTCTTCGTGGCCCCGCGCGTCATGGGACCATCAGAGCGCGCAGTCCGATGTCACTCCGCTCTGCGACCGTCGATCGAGCCACCCCTGCACAGCGATCGTCGAGCGCCGAGTCGCTCTTGCCTAATACATGCATCTCACGCTCAGCACGCTCGGTACGCTGCAGGCCTCGACGACTGACGCGCAGGGGACGACGCGCCAGCTGAGCCGCGGCAAGCCCGTCGCGATGCTTGCCTATCTGGCCTGCATCCCCGGGCACAAAGCGAGCCGCGAGCATCTGGCCTCGTTGCTCTGGGGCGACGTGGACAGCGAGGCGGCCCGGCAGAACCTGCGACAGACGATCTGGTACCTGAAGAAACGGCTCGGCGACGGATTGCTGGACGTGACCGGGGAGATGATCGGGCTGGCGGTCACGGCCGCATGCGACCGCGCCGATTTTGTCCTCGCGGCGCAGCACGCCGACTTCGCCGCGGCGGTGCAGCGTTACACCGGCCCGTTTGTACCCGACTTCGCCGCGCCCGGCGCATCGGAGTTCGAACAGTGGTGCGAGCTCGAGCGGCGTCGGCTGACGGTGACGTTCCTGCGCTGCGCGGATGCGCTCGCCCGGCAGTTCCTGAGCGAGGGGAAGTTCCGCGACGCGCAGGAGCTCGCCCGGCGCGCGCGTGACGTGGACCCGATGGACCAGGCCACCTGGCGACTGCTACTCGAGACGATGGTGGCGGGAAGTGACGGACTTGGCGCGGCAAGCGAAGCGGAGCACTTCGAGGCTTTCCTCGAGCGCGAAGAGCAGGAACCAGACGCGGCCTCCATTGCGGCGCTGCGCACGGCGCGACGGTTCCCGTCGCTTCCGCGCACGGCTGCAACGGGGCCATCCGCCTCCATTGCCGCTGAGCTGGTAGGGCGCGAGACCGAATTCAGTCACGTGCTTTCGGCGTGGGAGCAGGCGCGCAGCGGCACTTCGCGCGTCCTGGTCATCACGGCGGCGGCCGGTTTGGGCAAAAGCCGCTTGCTGCGTGACCTTCAGGCCCGTCTTCGCGCTTCCCGGTCGCGCTGCCTGCTGGTGCGGGCCAATCCGGGTGACCGGCACTTGAGCGGCGGGTTTGTCGCCGAGGTGGCGTCGCAGATTGCGGCGCTGCCGGGGGCGGCCGCGGTGTCAACCGGGTCGGCGGGGGTGCTGATTACGCTCGCGCCGGCCCTCGCCTCCCTCTATGCCTCCGCCGCGCCCGACCGCAGCGAGGGAGAGGAGTCCGTGCGGCGCCGCGCGCTCGCGCTGGTGGACCTCTCGCGCATGCCGTGAGCGACGAACACCCAGTGGCGCTGCTGCTGGATGACCTGCACTGGGCCGACGAGCATTCGGCGCGCGTCATCGCCGCCGCACTTACCCGTCTCGAGCGTGCCAAGCTGCTGGTCGTGACCACCCGGCGCCCAGTTGCCGACCCGAACGCGCGATTCGCATCCTTCGAGCAGCTTGAGCTTCCACCGCTCGACCTCGCTGCCGTGACCTCGTTTGTGTCGCATGTGGCCGACCTCCCCGCGACGGCGTGGGCTGACGTGCTGCCTCAGCAGCTGCTGCTCGCCACGGGGGGATCGCCGCTCCTGCTCGTGGAGACGCTGCACGACGCGCTGGAGCAGGGGTGGCTCTCGTGCTCGGACGCCGGAGTCTGGCAGTGCGACGACCCGTCGCGCATCACGGCCTCGCTGCGCGAAGGGAGCGCGGTGCGGCAGCGCGTGCTGCGGCTTTCGCCGGGCGCGCGTCGCGCGCTGTTGGTCCTCGCGGTGATGGGGCGGCCGGTCGAGGTGGACGAGACGATGTCGGTCATCGGGGGTGATCCGCGCAGCCTCGAGGAGCACGTGGAGACACTCGAGCGCGGCGGGTTCCTGGCGCGCAACGGCACAGCGCTGATGGTCGCACACGACGAGATCGCGGACGCTGTAATGCAGGCGGCGACGGAGGACGAGCGGCGCGCCGTCCAGACCGGCATCGCCGTTAGCCTGTTGGCGCGCCCGACCGACGAGCAGGCCCTGCGCCGCGCTGCTGAACATGCGACGGCGGCGGCGGACAATGCGCTGGTGGCACGGGTGTGGCGGCGATTCCTCCGCCTGCGCCGAAGCGCGGGAGACCGACGCGGAACACGCCGCGTGGCCGCCGACTTCCTCGGGCTCGATCCCGCGTCGGCGCGCGTGCAGCTCTTGGTATCAGCCACGCCGCTGCGGAGGCGCCTGCGGACGCGCTGGATGGCGGCCGCGACCGCCGTGTTCCTCGTGTCGGCGGCGGTGGCCGTCGCGGCGTCGCGCCGGCCACCTTCGCCACTGACGTCGGATTTCGCCTTCATCACCGTGGACAGTGCGACGGGTGAGAGGCGGCTGGTCGGCGTGCGGCTCGATCCTCATGCGGTGTGGAACGACGGCGATCCCATCGAGGCCGTGGATCTCGACAGCACGGACTTCCCTCGATGGCCGGAGTTCGGCAGGACCGCTCTGAGGCGACTGCCGGACGGGCGAAGTTGGTGGTTCCAGACGACACGCCCCGGCCTCGGTGATGAAAGCATCCTCATCGATTCGCTCGGAAGGGAGCACAATCCACTCCGCTATCCAGGTGACGACGGCGTGCAAGATATCTCGCCGGATGGCCAACACTTCGTAGCGCTCACGGCGCGCTTCGATACGGTCACCGACCATATGCAGGTAGTCACGGTCGGGGTGCGCGGCGGCCGAGTGACGCGGCTTATGGTCTCGCCTGACTACGAACGGCAGGCCACCTGGCGACCTGACGGCACGCAAATCGCGTTCCTACGCCGCTACTACGAAAAGCGAAGTCCGGACCAAGTGTGCCTGGTGGACGTGGACGGCTCGAACGAACGTTGCCAGGACGTTCCCATTCGCGGCGAGTTCTTGTTGGCCGGCTGGCTGGACGAGCGGCGCCTGCTCGTGAACTCGCTTGCGGGCGCCTTTTACTCCCTTGACCCGTCGACTGGACGCCTCGACCCGATAGACGGCTTGATCGGCCGCGTGTGGCACCCAAGCGGAGCGTTCCGCGTCTGCTACTGCCACCTGGCGGATGAAGGGGAGGCGTCGTTCTACCTGTTCCGCGAATCGAATCTGGCTTCAGCGCGTCCGTTGTTGTACCGCGGGCGCCCCCTGCGTGGTGATGTTGCGATCTTGGGAAGCACGTATCGCAACCGCGAGTGGCTCGACACGCTGCGCGTGCATGTGCCAGCGGGCAGCCTGTCCGTGGACAACGTACATCGCCTGACAGTCGAGGGACGCCGAGCCAACGGCGCGCCGGCCTGGTTGCACGATTTGCGCTGGACGTCGCGCGACACGACTGTGGCGACGGTGGACTCCACGGGACGCGTGCGACCACGGCGACTTGGTGAAACCTGGATTGTCGTATCGGCCGGCGGCTGGCGCGTTGACTCGACCTTGGCCCGCGTCACGCCGCCCACATCGCAGACGGCACTGGTGGAGTCGTGGAAGAACGACTGGATGACACGGTGGCGGCGGTACGGGATCCCCGAGCCGATTGTCGTGCCGACCGAGCGGGGGCCGGCGCTGCTGCCGAATGGCGACGGCTCGTACCCGTCGGGCGCTCACAGTCGACGCGCCTTCGCGGCATCCAGCGGAGCGGGCGTCGAAGCCGCAGTGCAACTTCCCGTCACGCGGGCGCAATGGCAGACGCTGCAGATTCATATCGCCCCGGGCGAAGTGCTCTCCCTGTTTGACACGTGGGATCGTCGCACCGCAACTGGACCGAGCTACCCGGTGAACTGCGGATTGGCCGTCCCAGGAGATGAGGGGGCGATGGGACTTGGCTTCGTGATTCTCCATGCTGAGGGGCGTTCGGAAGCGATGGCCGTTGCCCCCGGGTTCTTCGACTCACGGTGGCACCTGGTTCGTCTGCAACTGCTGGAAGACGGGCGTTGTGCCTTGGCACTCGATGGCAAAGCGGTGGGCATTGTCACCCTGCGACGCCGCGGCCTGCCGACGACGGCGATCGTCAACATCACGGGTCACGCCCGCTTTGGCGGGCGTCTCATCGTGGGCCGACTGGAGGCCTGGAGCGGCGTGCGCGGCGGCGTGGACTGGACGGTACTGGATGCCGTCGGGCGTCAGAAGAAGCCGGACTGAGTCCAGCGGGCCTTCCATCTGGCGCCACTACGGGCCAGGGACGCGAAGGATCGCGACGCAACAGCGGGGGCACTGCAAGATGTTGCAGTGCCCCCTGGTCGTATCTTCGCCGTCCTTCGTGCCCTTCATCCTTCGCCCTTCGTTCTTCGCCCGTCAGGCCGGTTGGAGACTGCTACTCCGCCGCCTCCTCCTTCTTCTCCTTCTCCGCCTCCGCGATCACCTTGGCTGCCGCCTCATGCGGCATCAGTTCATACGTGTGAAAGCGGTGCTTGAACGTGCCGCGCCCCTGCGTCATGGACTGCAATTTGGTGGCGTAGAGGTACAGTTCCGCTTGCGGCACGACGGCCTTGACGATCGTACCAACGCCCTCGAGCATCTCTGAGCCGAGGATCTGTCCGCGGCGGCCAGAAATGTCACCCATCACGTCGCCGAGGTAGATGTCGGGCGTCATGATCTCGACCTCGTGCAGCGGCTCGAGCAGCACCGGCCGGCACTTGGGCGCGATGTTCTTGAAGGCGAGGATGCCCGCCATCTTGAACGACGCTTCGTTGGAATCCACCGAGTGCGAGGACCCGTCGAAGCACTCGCAGATGAAGTCCACGACGGGGTACCCCGCGAGGATGCCACGCTCGGAGGCTTCCTGCACCCCCTTGTCCACGGCGGGGATGTACTGCCTCGGAATGACCCCGCCCTTGATGGCGTCCACGTACTCGTATCCCTTGCCGCGCGGCGCTGGGCGCAGCTTCACCCAGCAGTCGCCGAACTGGCCGCGGCCGCCGGACTGCTTCTTGTGCCGCCCCTGCCCTTCGGCCGCGGCTGTGAGCGTCTCGCGATAGGCGATCCGCGGCGTCTTGAGCTCGGCAGTGACATTGAGCAACCGCTTCAGGCGGGCCATCGAAACCTCGACGTGCCGCTCGCCCATGCCGCTGAGGATTGTCTCGTGCGTCTCGGAGTCGTAGTGCGTCTCGAACGTCGGGTCTTCGTCGTGCAGGCGGTGCATGCCGACCTGGAGCTTTTCCTCGTCGGCGCGCGCCGTCGCCTTGACGGCGTACGTAACGAGCGGCGATGGGAACTCGATCTGTGGCAGGCGGACCGGATGTTCCCGGGTTGAGAGCGTGTCGTTGGTATGCGTGCCCTTGAGCTTGGCCACACAGCCGATGTCGCCCGGGAACAGGCGCGGCACCTCGATGCGTTCGCGCCCCTGGGGAATGGCCAGGTGCACCAGCTTCTCCGCGACGTCTCGCGTGGTGTTGAACACCTCGCCGCCGTTGGCCACGGTGCCGCTGAACGTGCGGAAATAGGTCACCTCGCCCACGTGCGGCTCGGCCATGGTCTTGAAGCACAACGCGGTGAACGGGGCGTTCTCGTCGGGATGGATCTCGACGGTCCTCGCCCCCTCGGCGCCCTTGAACCCCTTCTGCTCCTCCATGTCATACGCCGACGGCATGAGCTGGACGAGGAAGTCGAGCACGGTGCGCATGCCCCAGGTGAGGTGGGCCGAGCAGCAGAGCAACGGGAAGAGCTCCTGCCGTTTCATGGCCTGCTTCATGGCGGCCATTTCCTCGTCGCCGGGAATCTCCTCGCCATTGAAGAAGCGCTCGAGCAGGGCGTCGTCGGTGGCGGCAATCGCCTCGACCATCTCCGCATGGTACTTCTCAAAGCGGGCCTTCTCCGAATCCGGAATGTCGGTCTCGGTGTACTCGCCGGTCTTGGTACCGGGGGCAAAGACGTGCGCCTTCTTCGTGAAGAGGTTGATGATCCCCTTGAAGCCGAGGCCGGCGCCGATGGGGATCTCCACGGGGACGACCTTGGCGGTGAGCTTCTCCTTGATGGCCTCGTACGCCGCGTCGAAATTCGCGTGCTCCTTGTCCATCAGCGTGACCGCGAAGAGCACGGGGTCGCGGCGGGTGATCGCCTCGCGGAACATGCGCTCGGTGCCCACCTCCACACCGGCAGCGGCGGCCACGGTGATCAACGCACCGTCGGCGGCCGTCAGTCCGGCAATTGCGTCGCCCTGGAAGTCGAGAAACCCGGGCGTGTCGATCATGTTGATCTTGGTATCACTCCACTCGGCGAACGCGCAGCCCATGGAGATGGAAAAACCGCGCTCGGCTTCCTCGGGAGAGGTCACGGTCAACGCGGTTCCGTCCTTGACTTGGCCATGTCGCTTGCTGCTGCCGGACACGAAGGCGAGGGCGTCTACCAGTGTGGTCTTGCCGCTCGTCCCGTGTCCAACTACCGCGACATTTCTAATTGCCTCGCTCCGGTACTCTTTCATCCTGCCCTCCGCCGGTCAATTCGGCGCTGCGATTATTGGTATGGGAGCTTCCAATTAGTACAGGCGGACGTCAAGGGCGGACGACCCTGACGTGTGTGTAGGGGAACGAGGAGGAGGGAGGGCAGACGGAACGAGGCCTCTACCTCAATTCGCGTTCCGAAAACGACTGCGGCCCGCCGATGGCGGGCCGCGACAGGACGCAAGGCGGGGATCGTCTAGCTCTCGTCGGAATCCTGGTCGTACGGGAGTCCGTCCGCCTCGCGAAGCACCGCGAGTACGGCCTCGGCGTTGGCGGCGCTCGAGGCGAACGCCGGCATGGGCGTGAACGAGAACGACACCGCGCGGCGCGTGCCTTCAGGCCAATCGGCCATGAGCAGGCCGCCGACGAGCCGGCGGATCACCTGACCGCACTCGAGCAGCAGCGCCTGCGCCGTTTCGGCCAGCACTGCCAGTGGGATTTGCAGGTCGCGAGTCACCAACTGTCCGGTCATCTCGTCCCGCCAGGCAGCATCGCCCACTGCTCCGCGTTCCGGCCAAACACCCACGTGACGAACCGTGTCGGCCCGGTCATCGGCCGACCGCCGCGATTCGAGTACAGCCGCCAGCGCCAGCGCCAGGGACTCCGGGCTGGGAATGCCGTACAGCGTCACGACCTCCCGCGACGGACGTTCCATCGTGAGCGGCGACGGTACGGAGCTGACATGCGCGAGCACACTCGAGTGCTCGGGCGGCTGCTCCTCTACCATCACGAGAACATCCATGAAACCTCCTAGGGGGCGATCCTTCCACTGACCATTACCTGCAAGGACCGGGCCGCGTCACGATATTCGTGTCACCAATCCGTCTCGACGCTTCGCTTGGGCACGGGTCCGCACCGAAGCCACCTAACCCACGGACCGACTGAACTTCCTCGGCGTCACATGCGGCGCAGTCGATGGCTCTGATACACCGAGGCACCCTGCGATGCTCCGTGCACAACGCCCGAGTCTGCCGGTGTGGCTTCCCTCGGCTGGCCGCGCGCTCCCGCACCTGTGCACCCTACAGAACACGTACAGCACGTGGGTAGTATTCGCATCATGCGTTGCACGCATCTATTCGCCCTGCTGGCGCTCGTCGCCGCGCGCCCCACGGGGTCGCAGGCACCGGCCCCGAGCCTGCCGTACAAGATCCCCGTGCTCCTTTACCACCTCATCGGCGACACGGACAGCCGGTGGCGGCGCTCGCGCGATGGGTTCCGGCGTGACCTGCAGCTCTTGTATGATCGGGGCTACCGCCCAATCACCGTCGCGCAGCTCGTGGACCGGCAGTTCGACATCCCGCCAGGCACGTCGCCGGTGGTCATCACGTTCGACGACGCGTCCCCCGGCCAGTTCTCGTACATCGAACGGAACGGGTTGCTCGAGATTGACCTGAACAGCGCCGTTGGCATCTGGGTCGCCTTCAGCCGACAGCACAAGGACTGGAAGAACCGGGCGACGTTCTGCCTGCTGCCGAATGCGACGGACGGGCACGCGTTCTTCGGCAACAACGGGATCGGCGGACAGAAGACCGAGTGGCGATTCCCCAAGCTGCGCTTTCTCGTGCAGCAGGGCTTTGAATTGTGCAACCACACGCTCTGGCATGGCCGGCTCGACAAACTCCCGGATGCCGCCGTGCAGGAGCAGGTCGCACGCGGGGTGCTGGCGATCGACTCGGCCATCGCGGGTTACCGCGTGCGCACGTTCGCCCTTCCGCTCGGCCTGTGGCCGAAGGACGGAGCACTCGCGCGCGCGGGACGATGGGCCAATGCGCGGGATGGGCGCACGGTGGAGTATCGCTTCGATGCCATCCTCGAGGTCACCGGCGCGCTGACCGGCACGCGGTATGGACCGGGATTCAACCCGCTGTCGATCCCCCGAACGCAGGTCATCGGCGACAACTTGGCACGGCTGCTCGACCAGATCGAACCGGTGCGCTTCAGGCCGAAGTAGACGGCCACGGGGCCAGAGGCCTCAGCGGCGCTTCCGGAGCGCTTCGATCGCCTGATCGAGGGCGATGCGCTGGGCGGGGTGCGGAGCCGTGGTCCGGAGCTCGGCGAAGGTGTCAAGGGCGAGCTTGCGTGCCACCGGGTCGTCCTCGGACGTCCCAACAGACGCAGCGTTGTCCGCAAGGTTGGCGCGAGCCAGATCGTCGTCCGGGAATCGTTGAGTCACCTGCAGCCAACGCGTCATGCGGGCGCGCGGATCGGTCTCGGTGAGCGCCCACAGATGCCAAGCGCCCCGGTGTGCAGGATCGGCGGCAATGGCACGTGACGCGAGTTCGCCGACCACCTCGGGCCCGCGTCCGCTCAGCCAGTAGGCGTTCGCCAGGCGGACGAGCGCGCGGGCATGGCTCGGCTCGCGCGCAACCACGACTTCCATCAACGGGCCGAGTATTTCGGGCGTCGCCGCGTGCGCGTCAGCCGCCTCGAACAGTTCGTCGGTGGGTGACAGCTCGGCCAGTTCGGCCAGCGCGCCAAGCAGGCGGGGCACGTTTCCGTCTCCCCTATACGCCTCAACGATCGAGGTGAGTCGCCCCAACGTTCGGCCGCGTCGTCTGTTCATCGCCCCCAATTTATGCGGTCGGCTGGAGCGGTAGTGGGGGGAGAGGGTGGGGGGAGAGGGTGGGGGGAAAGGGTTGCGCGAACGCCCCTCCCCCACCATACTCAATTCCAATCGGTACTGCGCACTGCGTACGCCGGTAAATGCACCCCTTCGCCTCTGCCGCTCGTCCGTGGCATGCGACTCCGGCGCTGAGCGTCGCGAGTGACGGTGTGACTGCTCGATCCTGCCGGGCCCCGTGACGTTCCGCGGCCTGGGAAGCCGAGGCGCCCTGAGCGCCACGTCTCGTCCGATTTCAGCAAAAGTATGCCGGTTGGCGCGCCATGGGTGCGCGCAGTCCGTGGAAGGCACGGACCCCTGTCCCAGAGGAAGCAAGGCGGAGTGCCCACTCCCAGCATGACCGGACCGCGTGCGTGCGGTTCAGGCCCCAATCGTTCTCGAACCAACCCTAACAGTGACGCATGAGCGAGAATAATCGCCCTCGCCGCCGCGGCCGCCCTGCGCGCCCGCGCGGGAAGTCCGCCCCCGAGTCCACATCGGCCGAGCCCGATCCGTACCTCGACACCGCCGCTCTTGAGGCACGGACGGCGACCGACGCCCCTCCTCCGGCAGTTCCGGTCTCGGGTGACGCCCCATTGGCGCCCGAGCTGGTCGTAGAAGCAGCACCTTCGGTTGCGCCCCTCGAGATGGGAGCGGCAGGCGGGAACGGTGCAGGTCGCCCCCAGTCCGACAATCGCCGTGATGGGCGCGAAGGGCGCGAAGGGCGCGAAGGGCGCGAAGGACGGTTCGGCCGGCGCGGTCGTCGGCATCGCGGCCGCAATCGCGGCGGCGAACCCAATTCGCAGAGCGGAGGCGGTGGCGGTGCGCCGCCGCAGCCGATCGTCGCCGACAGTGACACGATTGGCTGGTACGATCCGTCGCGGGACGCTGGGTTCATTCGCCGGCCCAATGCGAGCTACCTGGAGGACCAGGGCGACGCGTACGTGCCGGCGTTGCTGGCGCGGCAGTACGGCCTTCGCAAGTCCGACGAAGTGCGCGCCACGACCGGACGCGATCATCGGGGACGTTCCACCTGCGTGGATATCCTCTCGATCAACGGTCACGATCCGGCTGAGGCCGCACGCCGCCCCGACTTCGCCTCGCTGACGGCCAGCTATCCGGAGCGGCGCCTGACGCTCGAGACCGGCCGGCCGGCCAAGGTCGGCCCGGAGCTCACCCGCCGCTGCATCGACCTCATTGCCCCCATCGGTTACGGCCAGCGCGCGCTCATCGTCGCCCCTGCGCGCGCCGGCAAGACCATGCTCCTGCAGGCCATCACCGAGGGCGTGGCACTCAAGCACCCCGACGCCACCCTGCTCATTCTCCTGGTAGACGAGCGCCCCGAGGAAGTGAGCGAGGCGATTTCGTGGGGCGTGGGTGAGGTGATTGCGTCGTCGTTCGACCAGCCGGCACGCCGGCATGTCGAGGTGACGGAGATGGTGCTGGAGCGCGCGCGGCGCCTGGTGGAACTGGGGCGCGACGTGGTGATCGTGCTTGACTCGCTGACGCGCATGGCACGAGCGCACAACACAGCCGAGCGCGGCACCGGACGCACGATGTCGGGCGGCCTCGACACGTCGGCGATGGCCAAGCCCAAGGCGTTCTTCGGCTCGGCGCGCAACATCGCACCCGAACACGGTGGCGGCTCCCTGACGATCATCGCCACGGCGTTGGTGGAGACCGGCTCGCGCATGGACGACGTGATCTTCGAGGAGTTCAAGGGCACGGGCAACTGCGAGATCAAGCTTGACCGCTCCCTGTCGGAGAAGCGCATCTTCCCGGCGTTCGACATCGCGAGTTCCGGGACGCGCCGCGAGGAGAAGCTCTACAAGACGGGCCAGCTCGATGCGATCTACAGCCTGCGTCGCGGCCTGCAGCAGATGCCGCCGCAGTCGGGCATGGAGTGGCTCATCAAGCGCATCGCCAGCACCCCCGACAACGACACACTGCTCGCCGGGTTGCTGTAACCGCGCCGACCGCATGCACCGAGGGCACGAGACCATCGTCTCGTGCCCTTCGTGTCTACGCGCGCTCCTGCGGCACCAGCAGCGTCTCGTCACCGCCAATCTGGTCGGATGGTGCGAAGCGCCTTGCGCGGCGGTCCCATTGCAGCAGCCGATAGGCGTGTCCTGCGGCCCACTGGCGTACGTCGGCCGCCGACAAACCATGCGTGGACATCCAGTACGGGTCGAACTCGGCGAGGATGAGCGGGCGGAACCGCATGACCGTGTGCTGCGCCCCAGCCAACACCATGAGTTCGGCGCCCTCAACGTCGAGCTTGATGAAGTCGAGTCGAGCGAGGTCAGTCCCGTTCGCCCAATCGTCCACTGGACACATGCTGACCGTCACGTGGCCTCCCCCCGCAGGAACAATCGCGGCGGTACCGGAACCAGCCCCACTGACTGAGGACCGAAGCCACATGTCCACTTGCCGTGTGCCGTCGCCGAGTGCGAGCGCAGACACGGTCACGTTGGCGAGCGCGTTGGCGGCGATCGCACGCTCCAGGCGCTCACGATTGGCCGGCACCGGCTCGAAAGCAACGATCTGCGCACCGGGCCCGAGGTGTCGCGCCAGCGGCACGGTCCAGGCGCCGACGCTCGCGCCGACGTCGAGTACCACGGGGTTCGGTGCGAGGTTTGTCATGACGGCGTTTCGCAGATCATCGTCCCAGACGCCAAGCAGGACGGCGCGCGCCTCTGCCGCATCGCGAACGTCCCACGTCATGAGGCTGCCGTCCTTCATGCGCACGGTGCAGAGCGGATTGGCCGACCCCCGCAGCGGGAGCAGCAGGCGGCGGACGGCGTCCGCCACCTGCCACTTGCCGCGAAAGTGCGGCAGCGCCCGACTCAGGCTGGCAGCCGCGTCGAACGCCCGCGACCTCAGCATCAGGCTCACGTGGCCGAGCCCAGCTCCTCAAACAGCGCTGCAATGGCGCGCATGCCCAGCCTGAAGTTGTCCACGCTCATCCACTCGTCGGGCGCGTGGGCGTTCTCGCCGGGGAGGCCGAAGCCCATCAGGAGCACCGGCACGCCGAGGATGCGCTCGAAGTCGCCGACCACGGGAATCGAGCCGCCCTCGCCCGTGACGACGGGCTCGCGCCCGAAGGCAGAGGTCAGCGCCTTCTTGGCGGCCTCGAACAGCGGTCCCTCGAGATCGGCTCTCCAGGGCTTGCCGCCATGGAGGTGCGTCACCGTGACCGTCACGCCCTTCGGCGCCACCTTGGCGACGTGCGCCTTCATCAGCGCCTCGATCTTCGACGGATCCTGGTCGCGTACCAACCGGCAGCTGACCTTGGCCATGCTCACGCCGGGGAGCACGGTTTTGGCGCCCTCGCCGGTATAGCCGCTGAGCAGGCCGTTCACCTCGCACGTTGGGCGGGTCCACAACTTCTCGAGCACCGTGAACTGCGGCTCGCCGCCGAGCACCGTTGCGCCCACTTCCTTGCGGAAGTGTTCCTCGTCGAACGGCAGGTCGCGCATGCCGGCGATGACATTGGGCGGGAACGGGCGCACGGCATCGTAGAAGCCCTCGATGGCGACCTTGCCAGTGGCGTCGTGCATTGTGGCGAGGATACGCGCGAGCGCCATGGCCGGGTTCACCACGGCGCCACCGTAGGAGCCGGAGTGCAAGTCGCTCGCCGGGCCGCGCACATCAATCTGGAAATACGCGAGCCCGCGCAGCGAGCTGAGGATGCTTGGAATGCCCGGCGCGAACATGGACGAGTCGGAAATCACCACGCCGTCGCAGGCGAGGCGCTTCTTGTGCTCCTCGATGAACGGCGCGAGGTGCTCGCTGCCGACCTCCTCCTCACCTTCCGCAATGACGATGACGTTGACGGGCAGCTTGCCGCGAACCTCGAGGATGGTCTCGAGCGCGGCGACATGCGCGAACAGCTGCCCCTTGTCGTCCACGCTGCCGCGCGCATACAGCTTGCCATCGCGGATGGTCGGCTCGAAGGCGGGCGTGGTCCACAGATCCAGCGGCTCTGGCGGCTGCACGTCGTAGTGGCCGTAGACCAGGATGGTGGGCGCGCCGGCGGGTGCCTTGCGCCATTCGGCGAGCACGACCGGATGTCCGGCTGTCGGGCACGTCTCGACGGCAAACCCCATGCGCGCAAACCGCTCATGCAGCCAGGCTGCGGCGCGCTGGGTATCGGCGTTGTTCTCCGAGCGCGCGCTCACGCTCGGAATGCGGAGGAAGGCGAAGAGGTCGTCGAGCAGCTGCGCTTCACGGGCGGCGAAGCGCTTTTCGAGGTCAGCGGGGATGGACGTCATCGAGACTCCGGAATGGACGGCGTGGAATGCCCGGGCCAGCCGCCGCGCCAGTCGCGGAGCAGCCAGGCGCGCTGGCGGCCGAGCAGGAGACCGTGGGCACTGCGCACCACGGGTGGACCTTCATCAATGCGCGAAAAATACGGCGCCAGCGCCACAATTGGCGCCGGCTCGCTCGTGGATTCGTCGAGCACGAGCACGAGCACATCGCCGGGCACCGCACGCTGCCGGAACCCGGCCCAGAGACCGTACTGGTTGGAACGCCCACCGAGGTTCGTGGAGAAGACACCGATGGTATCGGTGCCCGGCCGCCGCAACGCCCAGGCCAATTGCGCTGCGTTCTGATAGCGATCGGCCGCCACCCAGACGCGGCGTGGCATCGGCTCGCCCCGTCCCGGTACTTGCGCGGCGCGCACGGCCTCAGCCACCCCGCCCGCCACTGCGTCCCAGCCATACGCCTGGCTCACCGGGTCGCGGCCGGGACGCAGGCCGAGCCGCGGAGCAAGCAGCGTCGCGGCATCGACGTAGACCAGCACGACAAGCACGCCGCCGAGCCAGAGGCCGCGTCGCATCCACGCGACGCGCGCTCCATGCGATGCTTCGACGGCCAGCAGCAGGAGGGCGGCGAGCCAGGCCGACGCGGGCCAGTTGGCTTCCACATTCTTGCGCGTCGCGCTCAACGCGAAAAACAGGATAACGACCGCGCTGACGGTGGCCAGCAACCGCATCACCGCGTCGTCCCGCTGGCGCAACGCGCGCCAGACGGCGCCGAGGAGGAGGACGAAGAGAATGGGCGACGTGAGCCCCGCCTGTCCGCCGACAAGATTGAGCTCGCGATTCAGCACGGCCGCGAGCCCGACCGTCTTGGGCGTGCCGAGGCCATGTCCCAACTGGAAAGCGAACGATGTCCACTCGTGCGTCGCGTTCCACCAGAGGTTCGGTGCCAGCATGAGGGACGCGATGCCGACGGCGACGTAAGGACCGGGCTCGCGGAACCGATGGCGCAGCGGGGCATAGAGGACGCACGACAGCGCGATCGCGGCGGGGATCAGGACGGCCGTGTACTTGGAGAGCATCGCGACGCCAATGGCGACGCCGCCGATCGCCCACCACGTCAACGATGCACGCGACCGCACTGGCGACTCGAGGGCCTCGACGACAGCGTGCAGGGTCCAGGCGAGCGCGCAGAGCAGCGGCGCGTCTGGCGTGGCCAGCACGTACCCGGCCGCCGCGAGCGGCAGGCAGGCGAAGGTCAGCGACGCCCACAGCGCCGCGTCTTCCCCGCCAAGCCGGCGCGCCGTGCGAAGCAGCGCCAGCCCGGCCAGCCCGCCGGCCAGCACCGATCCGAGCCGAACGCCGAAGGGAGTATCCCCGCCCAGCGCCACCAGCCAGGCGATGGCCGGCGGATGGTCGAAATAGCCGGCCGCCAGCCGCCGGCTCCATTCCCAATAGTACGCCTCGTCGTTCGTGAGCGGCACGAGCATGGCCATGACGAGCCGGACGACGGTACCCGCCAGCAGTATCTGCATGGCCCGGGTCCACGGCTTGCTACTCGGCGTGGGAACAGACGCGAAACTGGTCATGGAACGGACGAGAGGAACAATCCCGTTAGTTTGGGGAATCTACGCTTCCGATCGCCTCCCCGCCCCCGACGCCACCGTGACCAATCGCCTCGCGCTCGAGACCTCGCCCTATCTGCGGCAACATGCGGACAATCCCGTGGACTGGCATCCGTGGGGCGACGAGGCGTTCGCGCGTGCGCGCGCCGAGGACAAGCCCGTGCTGCTGAGCGTCGGCTACGCGGCCTGCCACTGGTGCCATGTGATGGCGCACGAGTCGTTCGAGGACGCCGGGACAGCGCAGTTGATGAACGCCTGGTTCGTGAACGTGAAGGTTGACCGCGAGGAACGCCCTGACGTGGACGCCATCTATATGCGTGCCGTGCAGGCGCTCACGCGGCAGGGCGGCTGGCCCATGACAGTCTTCCTGACGCCCGACGGCGCCCCATTCTACGGCGGCACCTACTTCCCGCCGGACGACCGGCACGGCCTGCCCGCATTCCGGCGGGTGCTCACGAGCATCGCCGAAGCGTGGCGCACGCGTCGCGACGACATCGCGCGGGGCGCGGCCGCGATGCTGCGCATCTACGACGAATCGCCGCCGCTGGCGCACGCGCCCGTGGATACGTCGCTCATGCACCGCGCGGTGCATGCAACGCTCGCCCGCTACGATCGCACCTCCGGGGGCTTTGGCGGAGCGCCGAAATTCCCGTCCATGATGACGCTCGACTTCCTGCTGCGGCGATGGGCGCGCACTGGCGATGACGCACTGCTCCAGGCGGTGCACCACACGTGGGATCGCATGGCGCGCGGCGGCATCTTTGACCAGCTCGGCGGCGGCTTTCACCGCTACGCGGTGGACGACGCGTGGCTCGTGCCGCATTTCGAGAAGATGCTGTATGACAACGCGCTGCTGCTGCGGCTCGGCGCACACCTCTGGCAGGCCACGGGCGATCCAGCCGTGCGCACCGCAACAGAACAGACGCTGGCGTGGGTCGAACGCGAAATGACCTCGCCTGACGGCGCTTTCTACGCCTCCCTCGACGCCGACTCGGAGGGGCACGAGGGGCGCTTCTACGTCTGGCCGCACGACGAGCTACAACAGGTGCTCGGCGCCGACGCCGAGTTGCTCTCCGCCTATTGGGGCGCAACCGACGCCGGCAACTTTGAGGAGCGCAACATCCTCTGGTGCCCGCAGCCTCTGGATGCGTTCGCCGCGTCGCGCGCCCTCGACCGTGTGGCGCTGGATGCCGCCATCGAGAGGGGCCGCGCCGCGCTCCTCGCGGCACGCGACCGACGCGTGCGCCCCGCCCGAGACGAAAAGGTCATCGCAGCGTGGAACGGGCTGATGCTGCGCGGCGTGGCCGAGTGTGCGCGCGTCTTCGGCAATTCGCGGTGGCGGGCGCTCGCGCTGCGCGCCGCCGGCTTTCTCTCAGATACACTGGTGCGCGACGGCCGTGCGTTCCGCGTCTTTGCTGGCGGTGAGGCCCGCATCCCCGGCTTCCTCGAGGATCATGCGGCGCTCGGCATCGGGTTCCTCGCGACCTACGAGTTGTCCTTCGACCATCGCTGGATTGAGCGCGCGACCGCGTTGGCGGATGCCTGCGTGCGGCACTTCTGGGACGAACGGGCGGGCGCCTTCTTCGATGCAGCCGCCGACGCGCCGCCCCTGGTAACGCGTCCGCGCGACGCATTCGACAATGCTACCCCGTCGGGAACGTCGCTCGCCGTCGAACTGCTTCAGCGAATCGCCGTCCTCGAAGGCGACACCACACGCTTGGCGCGGACGCGGGATGTGCTGTCGTCCCTGGCCGATCAGATGGGGCAGGCGCCGCTCGCGTTCGGGCACCTGCTGGGTACGGCGGATTTCGAGATCAACGGCGACATAAGCGTAGTGCTCGCGGGAGCGCCGGATTCGCCGGACTTCGCGCGGCTCGAGCGCTCGCTGTCCGCCTGCTATGTGCCATCGCTGGTGCTCGCCGGCGGCCTGTCGTCCCCGCCTGCGATCCTCGAAGGCAAGTCACCGCCTGGCGACGGCGTCGCGGCCTACGTGTGCAGCGGTTTTCGCTGCGAGGCACCGACGAGCGATGTCGCCACACTCCCAGGGCTGCTCGCCGCGGCCGTTCGCGTGTAGCTGCTACAGGTCCGCGCACGACTTGTTGATCTGCCGACACTGCTCGCAGATCAGTTTGCATTTGCGCCAGACGAGGGGACCGGCGCCACAGTAGTCGCAGGGAAGATCCTCGGCGCGCGGCGTCCCGCCGTTCCCGCCGGCCTCGGCGTCGGCGGTGGCTGTCACTCGAAATCGAGTGCGAGGTCCATGGCGGACGCCGAGTGCGTGAGCGCACCCACCGAGATGCGGTCCACGCCCGTCTCGGCGATCGCGCGCACCGTCTCGAGCCGCACACCGCCTGACGCCTCGGTGAGCGCGCGTCCGGCCGCGATCGCCACCGCGCCGCGCAACATCTCGAGGCTCATGTTGTCGAGAAGCACGGCATCAGCCCCGGCGTCCACCGCCGCGCGCACCTGGTCCAGGTGATCGCACTCGATCTGCACGAACGTGCCCGGATGCGTTTGCTCGCGGGCGCGCCGCACCGCGACGGTGACGTTGCCGTCGAGCGCGGCAAGGTGGTTGTCCTTCACCAGCACCGCGTCAGCGAGCGTCTCCCGGTGGTTGGCGCCGCCGCCGCATCGCACCGCGTACTTCTCCAGGCGCCGCCAGCCTGGCGTCGTCTTGCGGGTATCGACGATGCGGGCATGCGTGCCTCGCACGGCGTCCACGTATTGCGCGGTGAGCGACGCTACACCCGAGAGCCGCTGCATGAAATTCAGCGCCGTGCGTTCGGCGGCGAGCAGGCCCCGCGCGCGACCGTTGAGGAAGAGGACTGTCGTGCCGCGTTCGACGCGGCGCCCGTCCTCGACGTCGACGCGGATCTCCACCTTGTCGTCGCACTGGCAGAAGGCGGCCAGTGCCAACGGCACGCCGGAGATCGTGCCGGGCTCGCGGGCCACGAGCGCGGCGCGCGCACGGCGCGTCGGGATGACTGTCGCGAGCGTCGTGATGTCGTTGGCTGCGTGGTCCTCGGCGAGCGCCGCCTTCACCAGGCGGGCGGTCTGCGCCTCGGTGAGCGGAAAGTCGGACTCCCCGCCAGCGAAGGCCGGCGCATCCATGGCGCTGATGCGCCGCGGCGGCACGCGACCCGGTGTCATTCGCCCGGATCCACGCCCTCAGCCGCCGGCCCCGGTGCCCCGCCGCCGATAGCGACCATGCGTTCGATGGCACGCCGCGCCCTGGCGGCGATCTCGGCGGGGACCGTGATACGGTGTTGCACGTGCAGCAGCGCGTCCCGCACTTTCGGCAGGGTGGTCACCTTCATGTAGGCACACGACGCCCGCTCGTTGGCCGCGAAGAACTGCTTGCCGGGGTGCACTCGCCGCAGGCGATGGAGAATGCCCACCTCGGTGGCGACGATGAACGTGTTGGCGGAGCTCTCGCCTGGCCGCTTCATCATCCCCTCGGTTGAGAGGATGTGGACGCCGCGCGGATCGATGTCCCCGGCGGAGGCGGCCTCGACGACGCTGGTCGCACAGCCACATTCCGGGTGGATCAGGAATTCAGCGCCCGGATGCAGGGAGCGCTGTAGCCTGATGTTCTCGGGATCAATCCCGGCGTGCACGTGGCACTCGCCCATCCAAACATGGATGTTCGCACGCCCGGTGACGCGGCGCACATGCGCCCCCAGAAACATATCGGGCAGGAAGAGGATCTCCTGGTCGGCCGGGATGGCGTTCACCACCTCGACGGCATTGCCCGAGGTGCAGCAGTAGTCGGTTTCCGCCTTCACTTCGGCGGTGGTGTTCACGTAGGACACCACGACGGCGCCGGGGTGCTCGGCTTTCCACTCGCGCAGTTGCGCGGCGTTGATCGTCGCGGCCAGCGAGCAGCCGGCGGCGAGGTCCGGCAGGAGCACGACCTTGGACGGCGAGAGAATGGCGGCCGTCTCCGCCATGAAGTGCACGCCGCAGAAGACGATGACCTCAGCGTCGGTGCGCGCGGCCTCACGCGAGAGCCCCAGTGAGTCGCCGACGTAATCGGCGAGGTCCTGAACCTCCGGTCGCTCGTAGTTGTGCGCCAGAATTACCGCCCGGCGCTGCCGGGCCAGCGCGCGGATTTCCTCGACAAGTGCAAACGTCACCGTCGCTTCGGGCTGGTCAATCGACATGGCCGAATACTAGCCGCCCATATTGCCTCTGGCGAGGCGGGGGGTGCTGGCGCGGGACGCGCTTCCCCGCGATCATCCACCTGTGCAGATCTTCCTCTCGTTCGGCGCCGAAGTGATCGCAGTGCTGTACCTCCTGGCCATCGTCGTGCTGGTGGGGGCCACGGCCTTTCATTTCCTGATCTGGCGGAGAACGCCCTTGCCGGCGGGCCCGGTCCGCAACGCCACCGACGCGCAGATGTTCTCGCTCGTCGTCCGCTGGGGAACCGGGAGCGCCCTCGCCCTGCTGCTGATCGCCGGGCCGCGGGCCGCGGGCGTCGCATCGTTGCTCGACGAGCGCTTCTCGCTCGGCAGCCGCTTGTCCGCGCTCGTCTTCCGATCCGAGTGGGGGATCGGATTCGCTGCAACGCTGGTCGCGGGGATGCTCGCGCTTGCGGGATACCTGCTCGCGGGCAGGCGCCATGCTGCCGGATGGTGGCTGGTGCTCGCCAGCGTGCCCGCGCTCGCCATGGGCGCCGGACTGCAGGGTCACCCATTCGATGCCTTCACGAATCTGACGCTCGCGCCCGTCTTCGACGGCCTGCACGCCGTGGGCGTCGGCGGGTGGCTCGGGTCCTTCTTCTTCCTCATACTCGCCGAGCGGCGCGTGGAGGCGCACACGGCATCGCCGTGGACCGACCCGCTTGGCGCGATGATCGAACGCTACTTCCGCATGTCGGGCGCCCTGGTCACGGTGGTCCTGCTCACCGGGCTGTTCAGTTCGGCCACGCACCTCACGGGATTTGATGACATCAATCGCACGCCTTACGGGCGCCTGCTCGCCGGCAAGGTGGCGATCGCCGTGATCGTGCTGGCATTCAACGAGTACCACCGCCGCCACGCCGAACGCCAGGCACGCACGGCCGAGCGTCCGCGGCTGGTGCACACGCTTCGCTTCGAGGCCGGGCTTATCATCGTGGTCATGGCACTCTCCGCCCTGCTCGTGGACACGCCTCCGCCGGGTGTAAACGAGGTGCGCTCCGAGGTTTTCCGCAGCGCACCCAAGGGATCGGTCGAGTCGCGCGACCTGATGATGTCGCGGTAGTGTAGCGGCGACTGCCTGGTAGCGGCAGGTCCGGCTAGAACTCGATGTGCCGGCCGCGCCATTTATGCTTGGAGCGCGGGAAGTCGCGGCGGAAGTGGCCACCGCGCGACTCACGGCGCAGGAGCGCCGCCATGGCGATCACCTGCGCCGTCTCGATCATGTTGGCTTCTTCCGTCGCGCCCTCCGGCAGGCGGGCCACGAGTTCGTCGAGACGCTCCACGCAGGTGCGCAGGCCCTTGGCCGTGCGGTCAATGCCGGCGTAGTCCCACATCAGCATGCGCACGGTATCGGCGGCCACCTGGGCGGCGCCTCGGTCCTTCAGTACCGGCACGCGCCAGTCGGAGCGGCGGGGGAGGCGAGGTAGGTGCGGCAGCGTCCCGATGTCGCGCGCCACGCGCTCGGCGAAGACCAGTCCCTCGAGCAGTGAGTTGGAGGCCAGCCTGTTGGCTCCATGCACACCGGTGCACGACACCTCACCGCACGCATACAGCCGGTCCAGTGACGAACGGCCGGCGAGATCGGTGACGATGCCGCCCATCATGTAGTGCGCCGCGGGGGTCACCGGAATGCGGTCGCGCCGCGGGTCAATCCCGCGTGCCACGCACAGGGCGAAGATGCCCGGAAACCGCTTGGCGAATGCACGCCGGATCGAGCGCGCGTCGACAAAGACCCGCCGCCCCGCCTGCTGTTCGCGGAAGATGGCTCGCGCCACCACGTCGCGCGGAGCCAACTCCGCGCTGCGATGGACCTTTATCATGAAGCGCACGCCGGCATCGTTCACCAGCGTGGCCCCTTCGCCGCGCACGGCCTCGGAGACGAGCTGCAGTGGATTCTCCGGTGTGTCGAGTGCGGTGGGGTGGAACTGCACGAACTCCATGTCCGCGAGCGTGACGCCCGCCCGGTGCGCAATGGCGAAACCGTCGCCCGTTGCGACGACCGGATTGGTCGTGTGCCGGAACAGCTGTCCGCACCCACCGGCGGCGAGTACGGTGGCGTCGGCAATGATCTCCACGGCGTTGCCCTTGACGCTCGCGCGCGCACCACAGCAACGCCCGGCATGTACGATGAGGTCGAGCACGCGCGCGTTCTCGAGCACGTGGATGTTCGGCGTTTCCCGCACACGCTCGATGAGGGTCCGCGCCACCTCCGCACCGGTCTGGTCGCCGTGGGCGTGCACGATGCGGTGCCGTGAGTGCGCCGCCTCCTTGCCCAACGACAGCCGCCCGCGAACGTCCGTGTCGAAGCGCGCGCCGGCGCTCGCAAGTTCCCTCACACGGGCCGGCCCCTCGGAGGTGAGCACCGCGACCGCCGCGCCATCACACAGGGCCGCGCCGGCCGCCAACGTGTCCCTGCGATGGAGGTCGGGCGAATCGCCGGCACCGAGCGCCGCCGCAATCCCCCCTTGGGCATAGGCGGTCGCGGAGTCGAAGAGCGTCCGCTTGGTCAGCATGTAGACTTCGCCGTGGGCCGAGGCCCGCCAGGCCGTGTGAAGGCCGGCAACGCCTGAGCCAACGACGAGGAAGCGTGTGCGAACGCGCTGGGGCATGCCTAATCCTCGCATCTGGAGGCCCGCGCGTGAAGCCCACGACCGGGGAGGTTGGCAGGCGGGGACGCCGAGGCGAGATTCACCGGATGATCGCACCCCCCATCCTCGCCTCCCGGACGACCGGTGGTTGACAGCGTCGGCGGCCTGACGGCCGTTGCCCTTCGGTTCGCGGTCCTCCTGGGTACTCTCGGGGTGATCGGGGGGTGGGTATTCGCGCGGTTCGTCGTGGCCAGGGCGTCTGGCACGTTGGTGGAGCAGTACCGCACCGACCTCACGCGGGTCAGCAACGCCGTTACCTTGGCGGGCGCCTCGCTCATCGCCGCGCTCGTCGTACCGCGCGCAGTGGTGCAGGCGCACAGCCTCGCCGACCCGGGTGACTCGCTTGGCCCGCTTGTGGTGGCAGTGCTGCAGTCGCGGTGGGGCCTCGCACTGCTTGCCCAGGCACTCGCTGCGGCGCTGGTCTTCGCCAGCCTGCGAAACGCCGGCGCGGCCCGGGCGCGACTCACCGAGGCTGGCGTCGCGGCGCTGATCGTCACTCCGGCCTTTCTCGGCCACGCGGCCGCCGACCCCGAACGTGCGACGCTGTCTGTCGTCGTCAACACGCTGCATGTGGCATCGGCGGGCGGATGGATCGGATCCCTCATCGTCCTCACGCTGGTCGCCCGCATGGTTCGCGGCCGCGACGAGTTCGGTCCCGCGCTCGCATCGCTCATCACCGCGTTCCATCCGCTAGCGCTCGTGAGCGCCGGTGTCGTGTTCGCCACTGGACTGGGCACCGCATGGCTGCGCATGGGTGCGCCCGAAGGAATCGCCAACCCCACGTACAGCGGACTGTTCGTCGCCAAGGTGGTGCTCGTGTTCGCCACCGGCGCGCTGGGCGCTGGACATGCGAAGCTCGCAAAGCGGCGCGTCGCCACGGTCGATCGGACGGCGCTCAACCGCAGTTTGCTCGGCGAGATGCTGCTGGCGCTCCTCGTGCTTTTCGTCACCGCCGTGCTCGCGGGCTCAGCCCCCATCGGCTGACCGATGTCCGACGCCGCCACCTCGCGCAACGACTCCCACGCCAGAGGCAAGCTGGTGGTCCTCATGATCACCGCCTTCATGGACATGGTGGGGATCCTGATGGTCGTGCCGCTCCTTCCCTTCTACGCCCAGGACCTCAGCGGCTCGGGTTACGTGTCGCGGGCGCTGGCATCGTTGCACATGAGCGGCGACGGCGCCGTCGTGTCGCTTCTCATCGCCACGTTCGCGATCGTGCAGTTGGTGAGCGCGCCCTATTGGGGGCGCGTCTCCGACCGTTTCGGACGGCGCCCGGCGATGATGATCGGCCTCGGCGGTTCCGCGCTGGCGTATCTCGTCTTCGCGTACGCGCCCACGCTCGACTGGCTCTTCCTGAGCCGCATTGTGCAGGGGGCCGGCGGCGGCACCGTGGGCGTGATCCAGGCGTACGTCGCCGACTCGACGAAGCCCGAAGACCGCGCGAAGGCATTGGGGTGGCTGTCTGCGGCGACTAACGCCGGCGTGGCCCTCGGTCCGGTGATCGGCGGCGGCGCCATGCACTTTCTGGGCCGAAGCGGGCCTGGGCTGTCCGCAGCCCTGATGTCGTGCATCACCATGATGTTTGCGTTCCACTATCTCACGGAGTCGCACGACGCTGCGGCGGTGAAAGCGGCCGGCAAGGTGGTGCGGAAGTCCAGCGTGGCCGTCCGGCGGGTCGTGTCGCACAGTGCCGAGCCGGCATCTCGACTGATCTGGATCTATGCCATCACCATGGGATCGTTCCAGGCGATGTCCACCACCCTGGCGCTGATCCTGTCGTGGCGATTCGGCGTGACCGCGGCGACGATCGGGTTCTTCTTCACGTACATCGGCGTCATCTCCGTGATCACGCGCGCGCTGGTGCTCGGCAAGATGGTGGACCGATTCGGCGAGGCGCGGCTCTCGCGCCTGGGCATGGTGCTCCTCGCGTGCGGACTGGCCGGTATTCCGTTCGCACCCAACATCGCCACGCTGGCCATTGCCGTAGCGCTCGTGCCGCTGGGAACGGCGTTCACGTTTCCGTGCGTCACCGGCCTGCTCAGCCGTGTGGTCGACTCGCACGAGCGCGGACTCTACATGGGAGTGCAGCAGACGTTCGGCGGCGTCGCGCGGGTGGCGGGCCCCCTCTACTTCGGCTGGGCGTACGATCACCTCGGTCGGCCTGTCCCGTTCCTGACCGCCGCCGTGGTGGTGCTGCTCACGATCACGCTGGGGCGCAACATGGAGTCGTACGGCAGGCGGACGGAGCGGCCCACGACGTAAGGCCGCCGCTCAGGCCGCTACCTCGCGCGGTGTCCGCCCGAACAAGACACCGACCGTCACCACCGTCACCGCGCCGACGACGTTGTGCCAGAGGAACGCCACGGACGGTGCGCCGTAGTTGACGGCGCCGACGACAGTCATGCCGGCGATCAGTCCATAGAACGCACCGCTCCCGCGCGTGCGCGGGATCATGGCGAGCAGGAAGACGCCGAGGATGGAGCCGTAAAAGAACGAGCCGAAGCGATTCACGACTTCGATCAGCGAGCCGAGGTCCGCGGCAAAGGTCGCCACGACGCATGCGAACACCCCCCACGCGCCGGTGGCGGCGCGCGACACCATAAGGAAATGCGCGTCGTCGGCCTCCTTCCGCACCCAGCGTCGGTAGAAGTCAATAACCGTCGTACTTGACAGGGACGCCAGCTCGCCTGCGACCGACGACATGGCGGCGGCGAACACGGCCGCGATGAAGAGGCCGGCCAAGCCGAGAGGAAGCTGGGTGAGCACGAAATGCGGAATGA
Source organism: uncultured Gemmatimonadota bacterium (assembly GCA_947085385.1). Lineage (GTDB taxonomy): Bacteria > Gemmatimonadota > Gemmatimonadetes > Gemmatimonadales > Gemmatimonadaceae > PNKL01. The sequence continues at coordinate 94,148 of CAMTWA010000010.1, forward strand.
TGTAATTGACGTCCGTGGCGGCCTTCGCACCGGCTACAGTGGCCGCTTTCATGGCGTCTGCACGCACGGCGGCGACTTCCCGGTCGCCCTCACGCAAGGCCTCACGGGCAGCGGCATCGGCGTCTCGCGATGTGTGGGCGAGCGCGCGAGCCGCATCGGTGCGACGCGCGAGCGCGACATCGTAGCGCTCGGACACGGCGGCATACGCCGCCGGATCGGCCGCGCGCACCCGCTCCCCCTGCGCCGGGTTGTAGTAGAGCGGCGGCGGCGTGAACACATAGAAGACGAAGACCAGCACGCCGATCAGCAGGACCAGCGCCTGCAGCGGGATCTTCCAATACGCGCTGATCAGGTGCGAACTGCGCGCCTCGTCCACCGTCTTCGCCGTGAGGTAGCGCTGCACTTGGCTCTGGTCCGTGCCAAAGTACGACATCATCAGGAAGGTGCCGCCGATGATCCCGCTCCAGAACGTGTACTGCTTGGTCAGCGTGAAGTCGAAGTCGAACACCTGCAGCCGGCCGGCGGCGCCCGCAATGCGCAGCGCGCTGTCCGGATCCACCGGAATGCGTACAAGCAGCACGACGATGATCGCCACGATCGCGATGATGATGAGAAGCATCTGCTTCACGTCGGTCCACGCCACGGCCTGGATACCGCCGATCATGGTGTACAGCACCGTCGGGACGCCGATGAGCGCCACCGCGTAGGGCATCGACAGGCCGAAGATCGACGAAAAGACGACGGCCGGCGCTGCGATGATGGTGCCGCAGGACAGGCCACGCGAGAGCAGGAAGAGCAGCGACGTGAGCGACCGGGTACGGGCGTCGAAGCGCCGCTCGAGAAACTCGTACGCCGTATACACCTTGGCCCGGTGCAGGAACGGCACCAGTGTGACACCCAGGATTACCATGGCCACGGGCAGGCCGAAGTAGAACTGCACGAAGCGCATGCCGTCGTTGGCGCCCTGCCCCGTGGTGCCAATCATCGTGATGGCCGACAGCTGGGTGGCCATGACCGAGAGCCCGACCACCCACCACGGCAGGCTGCGGTTGCCGAGGAAGTACCCTTCCAGCTTCTTGGTCCCTTTGGCGCGGCGGATTCCGTCAATCGAGATGTATGCGAGGTAGCCGAGGACGATCGCCCAGTTGATCCAGTGCATATCGTCAGCCCGCGTAGCGGTATTCGAGCGCCAACAGCAGCCCCAACACGAGGAGTTCGGCGGCGAGAACGCGCAGCAGAACACGCCGAAACGGCGTGCTCATGGTTGTGCCCGCGGCGTTACGCCGCGCACGGGCGTGCGACCGGCCGACAACAGGTTCACGAACAGCCGCGCGCTCCCGGGAACGCCGGCCGGGAACTGACGGAAAAGTGAGAGCGTGGTGTACACGTATGTCCCCTTCCCGTACGGGGTCGTCAGAATGGCGCCGAAGTTCTCGGCCTCCCCTGGGTCGTGCATCTCCAGCGGCGCCGCATAATGCGCGTCGATGGCGCTCGGCATGTACAGCGAACGCTCCTGCACCCAGTCGGCCCAGTCGCGCTCGCTGATGCGGTTCGGCCAGTTCAGCAGTGACGCCTTCGGATCGCGCACAGTCACCGGCGTCTCCTCCAGCGTCACGCGCTGCGCCGATCGCGCGAACGACACAGGGTACGGCATCATCCCGGGGCGCGCCATCTCCTGCTGCCCGTACTGTACCAGCATTGTCCCCCCGCCCTTCACAAACTCGAGCAACCGGCGATTGTAGGCCCGCAACTCGCCGGACGCCTGGTAAGCGCGCGGCCCGACAATGACCGTGGTGAAGCGGGAGAGGTCGAGGAGCGGAAGTTCCTGCGGCGTGACCACGGTCAGCGGAACGCCGAGCTGCCGCAGGCCGGCAGCGGAGAGGTCGCCCACCCCCTGCACATACGCCACTTGCAGGCCCACTGGGACGTTGATGTCCACCGCCTGCAGCCAGACACCCGACGATCGGTAGAGCCTGATGGGGTGGATGTGCGGGTACTCGATGGTCCGGAAACCGTCGGCGTACCGCCCCATCTCGCCTTCCGCGATCACGCCAAACTCGTAGCGTCCCTCGGCCAGCGTGCCGCGGATGCGGACGAACAGCTCTCGCGATTCCAGAGGATCGAGTGTCAGCGTCCGCGTGGCCGAGTCGACGGTGATGCCCTTCGGAGAGAGCACCCGCAGCAGATACGTGCGCGCCGCCGTGGAGTACGACTGCACGGTCAGGCGCAGCAGCTTGTCGACGGGCCGGCCGGCCCGCATCCACTCCAAGCCGCGGTCAAACGACAGCGACACAGCGGGGGCACCGCCTACAGGGCGGTTCTGCTCGCCAAGCACCGGATCAGCGAAGCGGAAGACGATGGGCTCCACCGGCGAGGGTACGGTGGCATTGCCGACGGTCACGCGCACGCTCGCGTCGGATTCACGCCGCACCTCTTCGCGAATCGCGACCCCGCGCAGCAGGCCGCTCGACACCGTTGAGACGCGGCTCAGGCCGTCCGACGGCGAGCGTTTGTCCGCGAACATGTCGCCGTTGCGCCCGCCAATCCACCACGGCCGAGTGTCGACGAGACCGACCAGCGTGCGCGTGGTGCGCCACGCGCTGTCCGGCGCGATGATGACCGGATTCGGCAGGTAGGCGGTGGACCCGTTGAGCGTCACGGCAGAGACGGCCACCGGCTGCCTGCCCCGGTTGTACACCGTGATCGTGGCGGGCATCGAGTCGCCGAACGCCAGCAGCTCCCGCTCCGCCGTCGCCTCGACCGCCACGCCGGCCGCCGTTAGTAGTGCCTCGGCCGCGCGTTCATGCAGCTGTTCGATGGCGGCATCGGCGTCGAGCTGCGCTGGCGTGCAGTTGATGAACTCCTGGCGGCGACGGTAGCCCACCGGAAGCTGGCACTGGGGCAAGCGTTGGCGCACCGCGCTCAGTGTGACGGCCACCGCGGCCAGGTGCGGCACCACGCGATCTGGATACCTGAAGTCGAGCAGGGTGCGCGCGGAGTCGGCGTGTGCCGCTGCCACTTGCAGGAACGACCGCACCTCGGCCGGCAGCCCCGCGTCGAGCCGTGCGAGCGTCGTGTCAATGCCGTCGAAGATCGAGCGCTCGCTCGTTGCCGGCGTCGCCTCGTTGACCCGAGTGGCCTGGCGCGACACGGCGCCCATGGCCACGCCGCGGCGCTGCAGCACGCCGAAGCCCTGTGAACGATGCTGGCTGCGGCTTTCGCCCGCCATTTCCGCGAAACTGCGGCCCGCGAGCGCGCTGAACTCCCCGACGTTGAACGACAAAGTCGCCTGTACACCCGTGAAACGCGCACCACGATAGAACTTCTGCGCTTCCCACGAAGGGCCGTACGCCTCGACCGGGAACCGCACCGTATCGGCCGAGAGGTCATACGCTTCGCGTGCGACGATCCCCGATACCTGATGATGGCCGTGACCATCGCGTTCCGTTCCGGAGAAGATCGCGACCACGACGTGCGGCCGAAACGCGCGCAGCACCGTGACGACGTCGCGCAGCACCTCCTCGTGGTCCCAATGCTTGAACGTCTCCTCGGCGGACTTGGAGAAGCCGAAATCATAGGCACGGGTGAAATACTGTCCGCCGCCGTCGATGCGGCGCGCCGCGAGCAGTTCCTCCGTGCGAATGGCGCCGAGCGCTTCGCCGAGTTCGTTGCCGATCAGGTTCTGCCCACCGTCGCCGCGAGTAAGGGACAGGTAGGCGGTCTCGATGTGGCGCCCGCGGCTGAGCCATGCGATAAGCTGCGTGTCTTCGTCATCCGGATGCGCGGCGATGACCAGCACGCGTGGTGTGACGAGCAGGCCGCTTATGAGATGATCCAACGCGGCCGCGCCGCGCTCCTGCCCTTGGGCGGATCGCGGCGTGGCCATCGCGAGCAGCACGGCGCACGCGAGTAGCGCGCGCGGTGGGCGCATCATCATGCGGTCTCCTCCGGGTTCTCTGACTATCTGGCGAGCGCTGCCGAGCGGCGCGTTCCGGCGCCGCCGCGAGGCGGCGGTACGTCCAGCGCCTCCCGCACAATGCGGCCCTGCTCATCTGCATGCGCTCTTGGATAACCCTCTGCCGGGCTCGCACGTTCCGGCCGACCGATGTACCGGATGACCAGCGCATTGCCAGCCGCGACGCGCAGGCGCGGCGCTACGTAGCTCCACGCGCCCATGTTCTTCGGCTCCTCCTGGACCCACGCCACCTCGTCAATGCTCGGGTACCGGTCCACCACGCGCGACACTTCATCCATGGGCCACGGATATAGCGCCTCGACGCGCACGACCGCGACATGGCTCCCTGGTTCCTTTGCCACGAGGTCGTAGTACACCTTGCCCGTGCAGAACACGACGCGGCGCACCTGCTCGCACTTGGCCGTTCCCGATGTGTCGTCAATCACCGGCCGGAACGTGCCCGTCGTCAAATCGCCGAGCCGTGACGCCGCCTGCGGCAGACGCAGAAGCGACTTCGGTTGCATGAGCACAAGCGGCCGTCGTGGCCGGCGGTGCGCCTGCCAGCGCAATAGGTGGAAGTACTGCGTCGCCGATGTCGGATACGCCACCATCATGTTGTTCTCGGCGCACAGTTGGAGGAACCGCTCCAGGCGCGCGCTCGAGTGCTCCGGCCCCTGCCCCTCGTATCCGTGCGGCAGCAACAGCACGATCCCGCTGTCCTGCCCCCACTTGGCGCGGTCGGCCGCGATGAACTGGTCGATCATCGGCTGTGCGACATTCACGAAGTCGCCGAACTGCCCCTCCCAGAGCGTCAGCGTGTCGGGGGCCGCTACGCTGAAGCCGTACTCGAACCCCATCACCGCCAGCTCGCTGAGCGCGGAGTTGTGGATCTCGAGCGTTGCGGTGGCGCCGGGCAGATGTTGCAGCGGCACGTGCTTACGCCCGGTCTTCACGTCGCTGAGCACCGCATGCCGGTGCGAGAACGTTCCGCGCTCAGCGTCCTGACCCGTCATGCGTACCGACGTGCCCGACGCGATCAGCGAGCCGAACGCAAGCGACTCCGCGTGCCCCCAATCGATGCCGCCGCTCTCGCCCAGGGCCTCGCGCCGGCGCTCGAGCTGCTTGGCCAAGCGCGGGTGCGGCGAGAAACCCGCCGGGTACTGCAGCAACTGCTCGTTGAGCGTAGTCAGTGTCTCGGCGTGCACAGCAGTGTCGGCGACGGGAGGGAACGCCGGGGCCTCCGCATCCGTATTCCCGTGCGCGGCGTCCGCGACGCCACGTGGCATCGCGGCGTGGAGAGCGCGCAGGCGCTCGGCGACGGCCTGTTCTGCGGCGTCCACGTCGGCTTGTGACGCCACGCCCTCCGCCACCAGCCGGCGCCCCCATACCTGGCGCGGCGTCGGATGCGCCTTGATACGCTCGTACAGCACCGGCTGCGTGTACGTGGGCTCGTCGCCCTCGTTATGCCCGTGCCGGCGGTAGCCGACGAGGTCAATCAGGAAGTCGCGCCTGAACTGCTGACGGTACGCCACCGCGATGCGCATGGCCGCCACGCAGGCCTCGGCGTCATCGGCATTGACATGAATCACCGGGATCTCGAAGCCCTTGGCGAGGTCGCTGGCGTACCGAGTCGAACGCGAGTCGGCGGAATCGGTGGTGAAGCCCACCTGGTTGTTGACGATGATGTGCAGCGTGCCACCCACCGAATAGCCGTTGAGGCGCGACAGGTTGAGCGTCTCGGCGACAATGCCCTCTCCTGGAAACGCCGCGTCGCCATGAATGCAAACCGGAATCACGGCGCATTCGTCGCGCTCGAGCGGTCGCCCCGCAATGCGCTGCTCCGCGCGAGCCAGCCCCATCAGCACCGGGTTCACCACCTCGAGGTGGCTGGGGTTCGGCACGAGCGAGATAGCGACGGTCGCGCCACCCGAGGTGACCTGCTTGCCCTCGAACCCGAGATGGTACTTCACGTCGCCGGTGGACGCGCCGGCGAGGTGGTCGTGGCGCCCCTCGAACTCGGCGAAAACGTGCTCGAACGGCTTCCCCAGAATGTGGGTGAGGACGCTGAGACGTCCACGGTGCGCCATCGCAATGGCGACATGGCGCACGCCGGCGGCGGCCGCCGCCTCTACCGCCGTGTCGAGCATCGGCACGAGCGCGTCGGTCCCCTCGATCGAGAAGCGCTTGTACCCCACGTACGCCTTGCCGAGGAAGCGTTCGAAGCCGTCCACTTCGGAGAGGCGACGCAACACGGCGCGCTTCTCGTCGGCCGTGAGCGGCCGCGTGAGTTGCTCTGCCGTGAAGATGGCGCGGAACCACTGCCGTTCCTCTTCCGAGCCGCAGTGCACGAACTCGACCGCCAGGTTGCGCGTGTAGCGGTATTGCAACCGGTCCGCTACGTCGCGCGCCGTCGCGAGGTGCGGGAAGTCGAGGGCTGCCCCACTCACGAGGTCGAGATCGGCATCCGTGACGCCGTAATGCGCGAGAGTGAGTTCGACTGCCCCGGGAGCCGGTGTCCCCAGGGGGTCGAGCTGCACGGCGAAATGGCCGTAGCGGCGAATGGCCGCGGTGTAGCGGGCTGCGCCCGCCACCTTGCGCGCGAACTCCTGCCGATCAACCGTCAGCGCCGCCGTTGGGGTGGCCGTCGAGGCCGCGGTTGGGGCTGCTGTTGGGGACGGCGTCGGGGTGGCTGGCAGGGTGGCTGGCCCGGGCGCGACGCCGCCCAGCGATTCGACCAGCCGGAAGATCTGGCGCCACGACTCGTCGACCAGGGTCGGGTCGCGGCGGTACGCCTCAAACTGCTCGGCGATGTAGCCGTCGTTGAAGACGGAGGAGATCGGGAGGCTCATGACTGGCGTAATCTAACGCTATGCGGGAAGGCCGCGACGCCCGTCAACTAGCCGTGCCAGCGCGCGTACAGCGCGTTGAAGATGCCCCCCGTATGCTCGGTGGACACGTAGTCGGTATAGAACGTGACCGGACGGTAACCCAAGCTCGCCAGATGCCGATGCACTGGCGTGAGGCACCCGCCCTCTTCGCCCGGCACGTCATCGTTGACGCGGAAGAATTCGAAGTACACGAATCCAATTCGCCCCTGGCGCAGTAACTCCGTGGCCCCGTGAAGGACTTCGGCGTCGAATCCCTCGGCGTCGACCTTCAGCACATCGATGCGCGTGATGCCCTGCGTCGCGCACCAGGCATCCAGGGTGTCCACCGGCACCGTCTCTTGGCCGACGCTAGAGTCCGTCGACATCATGGCGTGCCGACTCACCGCCGTCGCGAAGACGGACCCATCGAACAGGTTGAGCGTCAGTTCTCCCGTGTGCGCGCCCAGTGCGAGCCGATGCGCCTTGATGCGCGGATGCGAGGCGACCCGTGCCTGCAGCTGCGCGTACGTGGCGCCCACAGGCTCGAACGAGTGAACCGTCGCGCCGGGAAAGGCCCCGGCGAATTGAAGGGCCGTATCCCCGGTGTTCGCGCCAACATCGAACACGCACTCGACACCGGCGCTCGGCAGATGCGCGGCGAACGCCGGGTTCGACCGGAGCCGGTTGATGTCGAAGACGAGATCGATGCCGAGCCGGCTGCTGGCGATGAAGCCGTTTCGGACAAGTCTATAGCCTAGCTTTCCCAGCGCCGCCTGCACGAGATTGCCCACCGCGCGTAGCATCATGTAGGCCCCTCCCACGAGAACGACATCAACCGGCGTGCCCCGCGGATTCCGGCAGCGTGCTGGGCGGTTCCGTTTGCACGGCCGTCACCACGCTGCCTACGTGAATCTCGCCCCCCGTAGTCACCCGCGCGTACACACGGCTCCACCCCGGATGCACCTTCTGAGAGATACGGGTGGAATCGTCGGCAGCGAATGACGGTCGTATCGACCTGCAGGGCGACGCGTATGAGGTGACCTCGAACGTCACGCCGCCCACGCGCAGCCGCACGCCCGGCACGATCGTGTCCCAGTCGAGGCCGCGAATGGTGAGGTTCTCGCCCGTCGTTCCGGGGGCGATGGCATGCCCGTCACGCTGCAGCGCCTCGATCCGCTCCATCGAGTAGAGGCACAGGGCGCGATCCGGGCCGCCGTGATGTCGCGTGTCCCGCTGGCTGTCGCCCTCGAGTCCGGCCGAACTCACGCGGGCCGCGGGCACCGGCAGTTTGGGCACGCCGCCGCGCGACACGTTGATGGAGACAATCAGGCCCTGCTCATCCATGGTTCGGCACCTCCGCCACGACGAGGCGGACGGGAATGCCTCCGTTCGTCGATTTCCAGGTTTCGGCGAACGGTAGGCGCACCTGCCGTTCGAGGTCACGATCGGCACTCAGCATGGCGAGCCGCCAACCGGCGGCCCGCGCGCGCGCCACATTGCCCAACTGCGCAAACAAGTCACGCAGCGGCCGCTTGTCCCCCACGCGAATGCCGTACGGGGGATTCACGATCAGCAGTCCCGGCACGTGCCCCACCTGCAGCGCGCTGAGCGACTGCTGGGCGATAGCCAGATCGCCGATCACGCCGGCACGGGTTGCGTTCGCCCGTGTGGCCGCCACGCCGCCGGCATCGCGATCGGACGCACACAACTCGACGCCCGCTTCTGGTCGCTCGGCGGCGGCTGCCTCGGCGCGCACGGCGCGCCACGCCGCCGCATCATGTCCGGGCCACTGCTCAAAGGCGAACGCCCGCGCCCGGCCGGGCGCCATGCGCCGCGCAATCAGCGCCGCTTCGATGGGAATGGTGCCGGACCCGCAGAGCGGATCGGCCAGCGGCATGCTCCCGTCCCATCCCGCGCCGAGCAGCATCGCGGCGGCGAGCGTTTCGCGGAGCGGCGCCTTGGCCGTCGCTTGGCGATACCCGCGGCGATGCAATAGGGCGCCTGACGTGTCGGCGCTCAGCACCAACTGGTCGCGGAAGAGCCGCACCACGAACAGTTGTTCGCCCAAGCCGTCCTCCTCATCCTCGCCGGCCGCCCCCGCCGCCGTCACCCCCGGCACCTGTGAGGCCAGTGCATCCATCAGTCGCTGGGCGACCGCCCCCGAGTGATACAGGCGCGACTTGCGACAGGTCACCCGAAACCGCACGCGCCGTCCCGGCGTGACCACGCTGTCCAACGCGACGCGCTTCGCATGCCTCTCGAGATCGGCGAATGTCAGCGCCTTGAACGCCGCCAGGCGCACCACGATTCGGCTTGCGGTGCGCAGGTGCAGGTTGGCCCGCATGACGTCGCGTGGCGACAGCGACGCCTCGACGGCGCCGGGATCCGCGGCACTGGCGGGAACGCCGAGCGCCGTGAGTTCGTGCCGCGCCAGCGCTTCGAGGCCGGGGGCGGTGATAATCAGCGCGTTACGCGCTGCGGCCGATGGGCGGCGGGGAGGCATGTCCCGAAGTCTCGCGCCGCGCATGCCCCCAGCGCCAGTTGACGCGGATGCTCCCGTCGGTGGCCGGTGCGTGGACTCGCCCCTAGTCCGCCACGTCAGCGCGTGGCGTCATGTACAGCCACACCATCTCGCCGGGCCGATGTTCCGCCAAGAGGCGCCGTCGCTCGTCGTCGGCGAAGGACTCGAGCGCGGCGTTTGCGTACAGCTCCGGCTTGCGATGATCGGGAATGCTGGTGACCGCGACGACGAGATGCGACCGTTCGAAGCGCCGGCGCAATTCAGCCGTGGCCGGATACCTGAGCCCCGCAAACGGACCTGCGAGCACCTCCAGGGTCCGCGAGGACGGAGGGAAGGCCCGGCTCATCAGGCTCTCGTCGCGTCCGCCGACCGCAGCGCGAGGAACCTCGTTCACCGAGAAGCGCCGCACCCGTTCGTCGTCCCCTCGCGCCCAATCGATGAAGCGAGCGGCCCGCAGCACCGATGCGTCGAGCGCACGCCAGATCAACTCATTGCGCACGGACCGCCGGATGATCCGTTTGACGAAGTTCATGCGCTCACTCGATGGATGGGGTGCGACCGTCGGTGCCGTCACCCGCGGCATGCGGTTGAGACGGGGCTGGGCCAGGGCCGACGCAAATGATGCAGCGGAAACGGGCTGCGAATGCCGCGTGCTCTCACACCCTAATGTGGACGGATCTCACGGCGCCGCGCCAGCCTGCCGTCCACCGTCGCACGCCTGGCCTGCCACCAGCGCCAGCCGAGCAGGAGTGCGAACACCGCGCTGTAGAGCGCGGGAGGGCCGACGTCGGCCTTGACCGACATCCACCAGTGCATGATGCCCAGCACTGGCACGGCGTAGACCAGGCGGTGCAGCGTCACCCACCGCCTCCGCAGGCGCGCGATGGCCGCGCGCGTGGACGTCAGCGCGAGCGGCACCATCACGACGAGCGCCGCGAAGCCGACGATGATGTACGTTCGCTTGGTCAGGTCCTCCGCCAGCTGTCCGCCGTCGAGCTGCACGTCGAGCAGCGAATACCACAGGAAGTGCGCGAGCGCCGTGAAGAACGCGGCCAGGCCAAACGTCCGGCGATCCCGCTGCAGCCAGTTCCACCCGAGCAGGCGCCGGACTGGTGTCACCGCCAAGGTTGCCACGAGGTACTTGATGGTCAGCTGGCCGAGCAGCAGTTCCCCTTCCTTCACCGGGTTTGACCCGAGCCAGCGCGTGCCAAGCAGGAAGTCGGCGACCAGCGCAGCGAGCACAGCGGGACCGGGTATGAGCACCGCCGCCCAGACGAGCCACGGCCACCATCGCGGCCGTTGGATGCCCTGTACCCGCCCCCTGGGCCCCGCGTCGCTCATCAGTAGTTGCGTCGCAGGTCCATCCCCGCGTACAGCAACTCGACCTGGTCAGCGTAACCGTTGAACATCAGGGTCGGACGGCGCAGGAACTCACCGATGCGGCGCTCCTTGGCCTGACTCCATCGTGGATGGTCCACCGTCGGGTTCACGTTGCAGTAGAAGCCGTACTCGTTGGGCGCGGAGTCGTTCCAGGCGGTCGTGGGCTGCCGGTCCGTGATACGGATGCGAACTATCGACTTGATCCCCTTGAAGCCGTACTTCCATGGCACCACGAGGCGCAGCGGCGCACCGTTTTGGTTTGGCAGGTCGCGCCCATAGACGCCGGTGGCGAGCATCGTGAGCGGATGCATGGCCTCGTCGAGACGCAGCCCCTCGGCGTACGGCCAGCGCAGCACCGGCTGCCGCTGGCCCGGCATGCGCGATGGATCGTAGAGTGTCGTGAACTCCACAAACTTGGCGCCCGGCGTTGGCTCCGCGCGCTTGAGCACGTCGGCCAGCATGATGCCGCGCCACGGAATCACCATGGACCACGCCTCGACACAACGGTGCCGGTAGATTCGGTCTTCCACCCGGCCAGCCTTCACGAAATCCTCAAGCGCGTAGTCGCCTGGCTTGCTGACGAGACCTTCCACCTTAACCGTCCAGGGACGCGTCCTGAAGCCGCGCGCCACCCGGGCTGGATCGCCTTTGTCCGTGCCGAACTCGTAGAAGTTGTTGTAGGAGGTCACGTCTTCCCATGGCGTCGGCGTGTCATCCGATTGCAACCCGTAGGGCTTCCCCGGCGCTTGCTGCGCCGCGGCTTTCCTTGGCAGCAGGGTCGAGACGCCGGCTATCGCGCCTACTGTGAGCCCGGCGGCCGCCAGCCACTCGCGACGCGTCAGGTAGAGCGCCTCAGGCGTGATCGCCGAGGAACGAAGATCGGGCGCGACGGGGGGATGGATCAGCATGGGTCGGTGTAAGGGGCGCAGGAGAACGCTCGCAGGAGTGCCCGGGTTTCGTCGAACGGCTGACGGGTCCGTTCCACGAGCGTAACTTCAAGCACGCGGCGCGGGCAAGCACCCGTCTCCATCGGTGAACACCTGACCCCCGCCGTTTGTTCGCCTTGACCGCCCTGCCACTGCCCATCGTTACGATGCATACCGCCAGCGTCACACCCGAAAGCCTCTCGAGCGCCGCGGAGCAGGTTGCTGCGGCGGCCGGCCAATTCGTCACGCAGGGCAGCTTCCTGGGGCACTCGCCTGAACGCTGGCTGCAGGCCGCGACGGCGGCCGCGCTCGGCGTGGCCGTCCTGTGGGTGCTGCGCGCGTTTACCGAGCGACGGCTGGCCCGGTTCGCCGAGCAGACGGTGACGGTCGCCGACGACATCGCCGTCGCGCTGGTCCGCGGCATCAAGACGTCGCTCTTCGTCTTCGTCGCGCTCGTCGGCATCGATGCGTTCATTGTCTTCCCGCCGCCGGCGAACGAGGCGGTGCGCATCATCAAGATACTCGCCCTGGTGCTCCAGGGGTTCGCGTGGGCCAACGTGGTCGTCACGTTCTGGCTGGAACGATGGGCCCGCAACAACCCGCGGCAAAGCGACCGCACCACGATGACCGCGCTCGGCTTCGCCGTGCGGCTGGTGCTGTGGAGCTTGCTCGTCCTGCTCGCCCTGCAGAACTACGGCGTCAACATCACGACGCTCATCGCTGGCTTGGGCGTGGGCGGCATCGCCATCGCGCTCGCCGTGCAGAACATCCTTGGCGACCTGTTCGCCGCGCTCTCCATTGTGCTCGACAAGCCGTTTGTGCTCGGCGACTACGTGGTGGTCGACGAACACGAGGGCACCGTGGAGAAGATCGGGCTCAAGACGACGCGCATCCGCAGCGTGAATGGCGAACAACTGGTCTTCTCCAACGCCGACCTCCTGCGCAGCCGCATCCGCAACGCGGCCCGGCGCGAGGGACGCCGCTATGTCGTGCACACCACCGTGGCGCTCGACACCGACGCGGGGCGCCTGGCGCGCGTCCCGGATCTCTTTCGGCAGGCCGTCGAGGAGCAGCCAAACGTGACGCTGCAGCGGTCGCATCTCGTGGGCACAACGATGGCGGGCCATGAGTTCGAAACGGCGCTCTACGTGACCCACGCGGACTTCCTTGTCGCGCTCGATGCGCGGCAGGCTGTCCTGCTGCGGGTCTACGCCGCGCTCCAGCGCGAGGGAATCACGCTCGCGTCCGGCACGGCCCTAGTCTCGTCGACGGGGGGCACTGCGTGAGCGACGTTTTGGTCGTCCGGATCGGTGCAGGCGCCGCGTCGCCCCTGCACACGCTTCAGGAGATCCGGAACCACCGTGACCTCATTCGTGCGCCTGGGACCCGTGACCTGCGCTTGCGCTACCGGTAGAAATTCTCGGGCATTGCGTTGGTGGTACTACAGCCACTCGTTGCCGCTGGGATTCTTGCCTTCGTGTTCGCCATCATCGCACGCGTTCCTACCGAGGGTCAGCAGTTCATGCTGTTCGTGCTCGCGGCGTTCGCCGGGTGGAACTGCTTCTCAACGGTGGTGACGCGTTGCCGGACTACTGCTGGTTGCCCCGCGATGCGCGAAAACGCGGTTTGCCTGCGGGCGGTGCACCGCTCCTTTGCCCGGCACGCGGCCATGGCACTACATTAGCGACGTGACTGCGGGCCCTCTTTCCATTCCGCCACAGCTGACGTTCACCCAGCGGACTTGGCGTCGATTGCATGATTTGCGGGAGCAGATCGCGCCGGCGCCGGCGATCGGTGCGGCGTGGGCACCGGTCGCCACGGGTCAGGCTGCCGGTGACCTGATCTACGATCTCGTGCGCCGCGACGCCCCGGCGATGATTGCGCGCTTCGGTGCAGGAGAACTCGAGGCGGTTTTGCGCCAGCTGGCAATCGGCGAGAAAGGACCTCACGTGTCACACCACCTCCGCTACCTACTCGGTCGCGCGCCACCGCCATGGTGGGATGCTGTCTTTCGCGATGCGATGGAGCTTCATACCGGCTTCTTCCCAGCCACGCCCGCCGCCCTTGCGCGATTCGCTGAGCGAATGCTGGCCGACATCCCGCTCGTGGACATCCTTGGCTCGTGGCTTCCCGGCGAGCGCACTCTCGTGCCGCTCGGTCTGCGTGCTGCTCGGGTCCCGCTTGCCGACCTGGAACCGTACTACCACGAGGCGCCGTGGTCACGGGTGCTCCGCGACCGGACGGTGCTCGTGGTACACCCGTTCGCCGATCAGATCCGCAGGCAGTTCGATCGGCGGGCGTTGCTCTTTCCCAATCGCGAGGTTCTTCCGCCCTTCGAGCTTCGCACGGTCACCGCCGTCGTATCGAACGCAGGCGCTCGCCCGGCGTATGACGACTGGTTCGCCGCCCTAGACGCCATGACGGACGCGATAGCTCGCGAGCCATTCGACGTCGCGATCATTGGGGCGGGGGCCTACGGGTTTCCGTTGGCCGCCGCGGTGAAGCGGATGGGACGAAAGGCGGTGCACCTCGGTGGGGCTTCACAGATCCTGTTCGGCATCCGCGGCAAGCGCTGGGACGAAATGCCGTTCTTCCAGCGCCTGTTCAACGATGCCTGGGTTTACCCGATGTCTGAGCGCCGGCCGCCTCGCTGGAGGGACGTCGAGGGCGGCTGCTACTGGTAGGCGCCTGCTGTCGTACGAGGAGGCACAAACCAGGCCGGGTCCGCACGCCGAATCCACGCACGCCACCGGAACTTCGGTCTCTCCGCCTCGCGGACGCACAGCATATCGAATCCGTGGCCGAAGGTGCGATACCCGACGGCGCGCAGCCGCGTGAGGAGGGCGTCCAGTTCCCGGCGGTCGCCGTGGATATGCTCAGAACGAATGAGGCGGGGCACCCACTGCTCGAACGGAATGCTGGCGACCAGCGCCACGTCGAGTCCCTTGACGTCGATTTGCAGGAGATCGACTGTCGGCCATCTGGTCTCACGGAACACTTGGCGAGCATGCTCGCCGGCATGTTCTCGGTGCAGATCAACCGGTTGAATCCGCCGCGGAAATTCCCCAGATGTTCCCGTTTGGTGGATGTCCGCCCCGAGAATTGGTCATCCCAGGACAGCCCCGGCTTCGGCGCGAAGAAGAAGAACGGGACCGTCCGCACACCCTCGATGGGCACGACGGCAATCTGCCGACACGTGACGAGAGGCTATGATTCGTACGTCCGAGCAAGCCGCATGAACGTGTGCGGCACAGGCTCTGCCGGTACCGAGGTTACCTTCGCCTGCTTCACGATCTCATGGACGGGATCGGCCATGATCCCGTCATTCGCTCCCATCTGGATCAGACGCAGGCGGTCCTGACGCGCGACCCATGCGTCAGCTCTTTGCGTCAAGAGCGCTCGCACATATCGATACAGGTACTCGGTGACGACCTGAGTGAGAGAGGGAATCGCCGAGCGAGACTTGA
Organism: uncultured Gemmatimonadota bacterium; assembly: GCA_947085385.1. Classification (GTDB taxonomy): domain Bacteria; phylum Gemmatimonadota; class Gemmatimonadetes; order Gemmatimonadales; family Gemmatimonadaceae; genus PNKL01. The sequence continues at coordinate 109,264 of CAMTWA010000010.1, forward strand.
GGACTGGATGGATCGGCAACGCGGCCTGCATAGGACGCGATGACGACGAGCGAGGCGAGCGGCCTGCCGCTTCGGACGCCGTTGCGACGCCCGTTCGACGGACTGAACGAACGCTATCACCTTCGCGTTGCTTTCGCCTCGACGGACAACGCGGGGTGTGATCGCCTTTCCCCCGATGCCATGGCGGCGCGCCCCCTGAGTATCAACAGGCTTTGCTCGCGGTTTGGCCGCTTGGTAGCATTAGAGTGCCCCAGTGAAGTTGCTCGTCTCGTCGCTTGGCGCGGCCCCGCTGCTCACCAAGCGTGCCGGAATCCGCGCGCGGCGCGACCGCCGCGCGGGGGAATGCGACGTTCTGCAGTGCGCACTGCCCGCTCCACCATCTCACGCCGGAAGTGAACGAAGTCCTCCCAACCACCTCGAGGTCCCGAATGTCCGTCAAGACGCAGAGCTTCAAGAACCACACGCGCTGGGAACCCTTCTATCATTTCGTAGCGACCCCCATTGCGCTGTTGAACCTCATCATTCAGACCCGGCACGCGTACTACCATGGCACGCGCTATGCCTGGTGGAACGTGGTTCTGGCGATCGGTTTCTTCGCCATCGTCGCTTCAGCGCGCCTGATGGCGATCGCGGTGCAGGACCGCGTGATCCGGCTCGAGATGCGCCTCAAGCTGCGTGAGTTGCTCCCGGCCTCGATGCACGCCGACATCAGCAAACTCACGGTCAAGCAGCTCGTCGGCCTGCGCTTCGCCAGCGATGCCGAACTGCCAGAACTCGTACAGCGCGTGCTGAAAGGCGAACTCGTTGAACAGAACGCCATCAAGGCCGCCATCAAGGACTGGCAGGCCGATTGGCAGCGCGCGTAGTCGGACCTTAGCGACCAGGCAGGAGAGCGGCGTGCCAGCTGTCACCGGCACGCCGCTCAAACGTCTGGCGGTACGCGGCCGCGTCGGTGAGCGACAGGTCCATCACGCGCGTGCCCGGCCCGACGTGCCCGCCGCGCCCCAGCACCGCGAAATCCTCGCGCGACACCGCGTGCACAAAGCCGGCATCGTCGCGGTAGAACACCAGCGAACTGTCAAGCAGGGTCGTGCCGATGCCGCCTTCCAGTGCCTTGAGCGCCCGGAAGAGCCCGTCTACGGAGCACCCGGACGCCCCTTCACGCGAGGTGTCAACGCCCACCGCCAGGAACCGCCCGTCCCGCCAGTCGCGCGCGCACCAGAGCGGCTGCCCGTGCGCCTGCCACGTGAGAAGAAAGGCATCCACGGCGGCCAGGACGCGCTGTTCGTCCACGTCGTCGATGTGCGCGGCTGCGCCGAAGAGCCAGACGCGGCTCCCGTGTGGCAGCTCCGAAAAGGCAATGACCGGCATGCGCGCGATCCTCGGAAGATGATCGTGAGGGGTGCACCTGTAGTCTAACAATGGCCACCCCCGGGGCACACCTCGCCTGTACGCCCGGATGTTGCATTGCGGCTTCCGGCACACCACACTCCCTCTGATGCACGGCACGGGCTCATTCCTCTACACGCTGGCGGTCGTGTGCTGCGTGGCCGCAGTGACGACCGTCCTGTGCCAGCGCATCCGACTCCCGGTGGTCTTCGGCTACCTGCTCGCCGGCATGATTGTCGGACCGCACGTCCCGGTGCCGCTCATCGCCGACGCCACCACCGTTTCCTCGCTTGCCGAGGTCGGTGTCGTCCTGCTCATGTTCTCCATCGGCCTCGAGTTCTCGCTGCGAAAGATGCTGCGTCTCGCGCCGGTGTCGGGGCTCGTGGCCCTGCTCGAAACGAGCGCCATGTTCGGACTCGGCGTCATGGTGGCCGAGTTGTTCGGTTGGTCGGCGATCGAAAGCGTCTTCACCGGCGCCATCGTCGCCATCTCCTCCACGACGATCATCGCCCGCGCCTTCCGGGACCGGCCTATTGAACCGGCCGTGCGCGACACGGTCTACGGCATTCTCGTCTTTGAGGACCTGATCGCCATTCTGCTGCTCGCCGCGCTCTCGGCACTGGGCCGCGGATCCGTGCTGTCCGCACGGGAACTCGGCGGCACCGTGCTGCAGCTCCTCACCTTCCTCGTGGCGCTCATCGGCGTCGGCCTGCTCGTGGTGCCGCGCTTCGTCCGGTCGGTGGCGCGGCTGCGGCGCGACGAGACCACGCTCGTCACGACTGTCGGACTCGCCTTCGCGGCCGCGCTGCTGGCCGCCGCGTTCGGCTACTCGGTGGCCCTCGGCGCGTTCATCATGGGCGCCCTCGTTGCCGAGTCTGGCGCCCATCACATCATCGAGAAACTCCTGGCGCCGCTGCGGGACTTCTTTGCCGCCGTCTTCTTCGTCGCGGTCGGCTTCTCCATCGACCCTGCCCTCGTGGCGCGGCACTGGGTGGCAGTGCTCGTGCTCACGACGGTTGTGATGACGGGCAAAGTGCTCACGGTCTCGGTCGCCGTCTTTCTGTCCGGGCGCGGCGTGCGCACGAGTGTGCGCGCAGCGATGAGTCTCGCCCAGATCGGCGAGTTCTCGTTCATCATCGTCGGCGTCGGCGCCGCGTCCGGGGCCGTGGGCGATCATCTGCTTCCCGTGGCGGTCGCCGCATCCGCGCTCACGACGCTCGCCACGCCGGCTCTGATTGCAGCTTCCGCAAATGTCGCGGCGCGGATCGATCGCACGCTTCCGGCGCCCCTGCAGACCTTCGTTGCCCTGTACGGGTCGTGGTTCGAGGCGATGCGCCGCGGCAGCGCACCACTGCAGCGGTCGCGGGCGCGCCAATTGGCCGGATTCATAGGGCTGGACGTAGCCGTGCTGCTCGTCATTGTGATCGCCGCGGCGGTCGAGATGCCCCGCGGTGTCGCGCTGCTGCGCGAATGGCTTGGAACGGGTCCGCAGATGGCGCAGCTGCTCGTACTTTCGCTGGGGGCGCTCGCGGCGGCCCCGCTCGTGCTGGGGCTCTTCAGGACCGCTGGGCGCCTCGGCGACCTGCTCTCGGAGCGTGCCCTTCCAATCCCCGAGCACGGCGCCGACTTCGGCTTCGCGCCGCGCCGCGCGCTGGCCGTCTCGCTGCAGGGCGCCATTCTCCTGCTGATCGGCGTTCCGGTGGTGGCCATCGCCGCGCCCTTCCTCCCGCCGCTGCGCGGCGCCGCGGCACTGCTCGTTCTCGTGCTGGTGATGGGCGCGCTCCTCTGGCGCAGCGCCACCAACCTGCAGGGACACGCAGAAGCCGGCGCGCAGCTGCTCGTGTCAGCCCTGCGCCACCAGATGAGCGAGACTGGCGTGCACGCGGTGCCTCAGCCCATCGCACACGCCGAAGAACTGCTCCCGGGCATGGGCGCGCCGGTGGGCGTCGCCATTACGGCGCAGCACGCCGCAGCGGGGCAGACCCTGCGCGTACTCAACATCCGCGCCCGCACCGGCGCCGCCGTGCTTGCCATTACGCGTGGTGAGGAGCGCCTCCTGATTCCGCGCGGCGGCGACGAGATCCGCGCGGGCGATGTGTTGGCGCTCGCCGGCACGCGCGAGGCCGTGGCTGCCGCGATCGCTGTGCTCACGGCGTCTGTTCCCAACAGCGCAGGGGCGTGAGTATCTGCGCGCGACTGCTGCTGTACTCAGCGAGCCTGGTCTCACACGCTGGTCGCCATCGAAGGACCGGTGTGGAGTATGCAAGCGGTAGGAATGATCAAGATACTGTCAAGTCAGTATTCGTATACTAGCGCGCCTGTTACGCGACACTTCAACCAATCAAGCGAACTCGCTCTTGTCGCGCCAGCCCGTGTGTACTCCCCCCTGCGCGAAAGATGACCCCTACACGCGAGGCGAGTGCTCTTGCCCCCTTCGAGTTGCTCGCACACGCTCCTGGCACTCGGTCGCGCGGCACGTCGCGCAGATTGATGCCCTGCACGACGTGCCGCTGGAGAACGCGTTTGCACCGGCGGTGATCTTCAACCCGCTACCCACGCCGGATGCGCTGCCGTGCGAGGCCCAGCGCCCGCTCCGGCGCGCCTGGTCTCCGTGTCCGCAGCGCGGGGCAATCTCGAAGAAATGTGCATCAGCCCCTGACGGGCCGCGCCGAGCTCGTGAGGCGCCGCAAGGTCAGTTTCACCGCGCTCACGATCGTGATCTACCGGTGGGCCGAGCTCATGCAGGCCGTAGACGTCATTGCGACGCCGACAGGGGCCGGATCGCAGCTCGTCGCGACAAACCTCACCGGCCATCCGGCGCTCATCCTGCCCAACGGATTCCGCGACGACGGCACGCTGGTCTCGTTCACGTTCCTCGGCCGGTTGTTCGGCGAGGCAATACTGCTCCGCGTCGCACTGGCGTACCAGCAGGCGACGCCGCATCACCTTAAGCACCCCTCGCTCTAGCGCCGGGAGGGGGGCGCGCCGCGAGAGAGTGGGCTAATTTGCGGACGCGCCGCCGCGGGTGGCGCGCCACCTTTGAACCAGCCCCGTATGACAAACCGACTGTCGTCCGTGCTTCAACGCAGCGTCGCTCTCGCCGTGCTCGTGTCGTGTGCCGGCACACCGCTCGCATCGCAGGGTGCCCGCGGCGAGGGCGTGGGCCCGGGCGGAACGTTCCCGATCTCGATGTTCTTCCTCTCCGCCGGCGGGAGCGTCGCGACGACCGACGACCTCAACGCGCGCCTCGACACGGCGAACTACTTCGCTGTGTCCAACGACGCCATTTCCTACGGCGGCGGCGGCCGCATGGGCTGGGGCCGCATGGTCATCGGCGGCGAGTTCGCCGTGACCGACTTCGGTGAAGAGGGAGACCCCGTCGGCGGCAGGACGTCGGCGCTCCGCAGCCGGTTCTACCTGGGGCAGATCGGCTACGCCACCTGGGCCGGGCGCCACCTGAACATCTATCCGATGCTTGGCGTTGGAGCCGGCACGATGGTGCTTACGCTCTCCGACCGGAACGGCGGTGGCGCGCCGCCTGCTGGCGTTGATCCCAGCTTCACCGAGATCATGCTGCACCCCAACCACTCGTCCAAGGTCGAGGCCACCTACCTGCTCTTCGAGCCGGCCCTCGGCGCCGACTGGCTGGTGCTCCGCTCCGTCGGCGACCGGTTCGGTCTCACGCTTGGCGCGCGGCTCGGCGTGAAGTACGCGCCCAATCGCGCCGCGTGGAAGCTCGACGGTCGCAAGGTGATCGGGGGACCGGATGTCGGGCCCGATGGCGCGTGGCTCCGCGTCACGGCGGGGATTGGCTGGCGCTAGGCGCCCAGCATGCTGAGCACGGCGTCGGTGAACGCCGCGGCGTACCGCTGTGCTGAGAAATCTCGCGCGCGCAGCGCTGCCCCCGCGCCGCAGCGCGCCGCCAGCAACGGGTCGTCCAGGTAGCGCAGCAGCGCCTGCGCCAGCGCTGGTGCGTCTCCAAAGGGCGCAAGCAGGCCATTCTCCCCCGGCGTGATGATCTCGGCGGGACCGCCCGCCGCGCCCGCCACCACAGGTTTGCCCAGTGCCATCGCCTCAATGACGACGATGCCAAAGGGCTCGCGGTCGGAGGCGTGGACAATGATGTCCATCGCCTGCATCCAGCGTGGCACGTTCGCCTGGAATCCGGCGAAGGTGACGGCATCCTCGAGCCCGAGGCGCCGCACCTGCTCGCGCAGCACGGCGGGGTAGTCCGGCTCGGGCTCGTGCGCACCGCCCACGATGACCACGCGCGCGTCGGGATGGCGCACGCGAACGACCGGGAGCGCGTCCAGAAGCACGTGCATCCCCTTCCAGCGCTGCAGGCGGCCGACGATGCCGATCAACGCGCCGTCCGTCGGCAGGCCCAGCGCCACGCGCGCGGCGGCCGGGGGCTCGCGCCGAGCATCGTCGAATCGTTCCAGCGACGCCCCCGGATACACGAGCCGCTGCGGGCGATGCGGCCAGAGGCGTGCCTGCGCTGCCGCGCAGTCACGCGAGAGCACGAGGACGCCGCGTGCCGGCAGAAGCGTCGCCAGTCGGTCCATCCAGTCGGGCTCCGGCAGCCCCACCTGGTACCAGGCCGCCGGCACGCCCGCGAGCATCGCCGCTGGTCCCGCCATCGTCTGCGACGCCACCATCCAGCCGAAGATCATCGACACCTGGCGTTCACGCGAGAGCCGCGCGATGGCCCGGATGACGGCCCACCGGCGGCCGAGCGCACGCAGACGTCCGGCGGGAATGAGGTGCGTCTCGAGGCCAAGCCGGCGCGACTCCTGCACCATCTGCCCGTCGCGCGTGAAGACCACGACCCACTCGACGCGACCATCGCGGCCGTGCTCGAGCAGATGGCGGAACATCATCTCCCCACCGCCCAGCGGTTCGCCGAGCGGCATGACGAGCATAACGCGTGGAACGGTCAGTGGGACGGTCACCGGTGCACCTCACGCTCGACAATCTCGCGGAATCGCGCCTCGAATGCGGCAACCGAGTACCCCTCGGCGTGACGGCGAATCTCGGCGGCGTCCCACGCGATGCCCTCGGCGCGCCGCACGGCATCGGCAAGCGACGCGGCCGTCTGCTCAGCAAAGAGCACACCGGTGACGCCGTCGCGCACCGTCTCCGTGGCGCCACCCGCGCGGTACGCGATGACCGGACGCCCGCTGGCGTTGGCCTCGAGCGGCGTGATGCCGAAGTCCTCCTCTCCCGGGAAAACCAGCGCGCGGCACTCGCGCATCGCGCGGGCAACCCCCGCGTCGTCCTCGCGTCCGCGGAACGTGATCGTGGGACCGGCCATCGCTTCCAGCGACGCGCGAGCCGGGCCGTCACCGATGACCTCCAAGGGAAGTCCGAGTTGCGTGAAGGCGGAGACCGCGAGATCAATGCGCTTGTAGTGGGCAAGCCGCGCGACGACGATGTGCCGCTTTCCCGCGCCCGCCCCGACGGAGAAACGCCCGGTGTCCACCGGCGGATGCAGCAGTTCGCTGGTGCGCCCCCAAGATTGCAGTACGCGCTCCTGGACGACTCGGGAGTTCACCACCAGGTGGGTGGGACGCTGCGCCGTGCGCACGTCCCACCGCCGCAGCGCCGCGATGAGCGGCGGCAAGGCAAGCCGCGCCAACGGCCCAAACCCCTCGCGCGCCACGTAGCGCGTGTAATCCCACACCCAGCGCATCGGCGTGTGGCAGTAGCACACGTGCACGGCGCCCGTGGGAGCACGCGCCGCCTTGGCCCATGCGCTGCTGCTGGAAATAACCAGGTCATAACCGCGCAGATCGATGCTCTCGATGGCGAACGGATAGAGCGGCAGGAAGGCGCGAAAATGGCGGCGCCACGCAGGCAGGCGCTGCATCCACGTCACCCGGATATCGGCGTCGCGCAGCGACGCGGGCAGGATATCGCGGTCAGCGATCGTGGTGAAGATGGGGGCGTCGGGCCAGAGACGATGGAAGCTCTCGACGACGCGCTCGGCCCCCCCCATCTGGTTCAGGTAGTCGTGCACGATGGCGACGCGCATCAACGGGTCACCTCGTCGAGGACGGCGCGGACGCCGCGCACCATGGATTGCACGCCGAACGCGGCGCGCGCACGGGCCGCGCCCGCCAGCGCGATGGACGCTGCCCGCGCCGGGTCAGCCCGCAGTGCGGCGATAGCGCCAGCCATCGCCGGGGCGTCTCCCGGTGGCACCAGCACGCCGGTGACACCGTCGGCGATGATCTCGGCGATGCCGCCTGCCGCCGTGGCGACGACGGGCCGCCGTGCCAGCATCCCCTCGACGACGACGCGCCCGAACGGCTCGGGGAACGTTGAGGCATGCACCACCACGTCGGCCGCGCGCATCAAGGGTGCGATGTCGTCACGAAATCCCAGGAACCGGACGCGCGACGCAACGCCAAGACGCTCGGCCTGCACGCGCAGCGAAGCCTCGAACTCATGTTCGCCGAACAGCGGAGCGCCGACAACCCAGAGATGGCAATCGACGGGAAGCCGTGCCATGGCATCAATGGCGACCTGCTGCCCCTTCCACGCATGCAGCCGTCCGAATACCGCCATCACATGCGCGGCACCCGGGGCAAGTTGCGCGCGCAGTGCCTGTGCCGCGGCATCGGAGACCGCGTCGAACGGCGCCGGATCAATGCCGTTGTGCACCACGCGTACCAGCCGGCGCTTGCCGCCGGCCGCCACAAACGCGTCGGCAGTGGCCTGCGAGTTCGTGATGACGCGCGCCGCGCCCCAGTTGGCGAGTGAGACGGCGGCACGCGTATTGAGCGCGCTGAAGTGCGGCCACCCCAGCAGGTCGCGCAGGTGCCAGACCACCGGCCGCGCGCAACGCCGCCCGGCAAGCGCCGCCACGATGAATGCCTTCTGCGAGTTGGCGTAGAGCACACCGGCGGCTGCGCCCTCCCGTGCCACGACACGCGCCAGTTTCCAAGCAGCCATCACGGCGCGCGGCGAGGGCACCCGGCTCCCCTTGCGCACGCTGGCGAACGCCCCCATCGGCAGCACCTGCACGTCCACGCCGCGACGCGCAAGTGCGTCGCGGAATGGTCCGGCGGCGAAGAGGCGAACAGCGACGGCGTCGCCCAGGCCGGCAACCACATCAAGCATGGACAGCTCGGCTCCGCCGAGCACGCCGCTGTGGCTGAGCGCAAGAATACGTGCGGTCATGGACGTCGCACGCCCTCGTACACTCGCCGAACCTGCGCGGCAACCACCGGCCAATTGTTGCGTCGTCTGGCGTAGGCTCGGCATTCATCGAAAGATGGCAATGGTGCAGCGCCTGTGAGCGCGTCGCCCAACCCCTGCGCGATGGCGAAGGCCGACACCTCGGCGAACACGAGTGCGCCTGGCAATCCCTGAACAGTTTCCGGCAGCCCGCCAACCGGCGTCACGAGCGCGGGCGTTCCGGCGGCAAGCGATTCCGGAACGATGAGCCCGTATCCCTCGAGCGCCTCCGACGGCACGACGGTGACGTCCGCTGCCCGGTAGGCCGACGGCAGGTTGTCTTCGCTGATGAAACCGGCGAGTTGGCAGTGCTCTTCGAGCCCGGCACGCCGGATCTGCGTGCGCAGTTCCTCCTCGATAGGCCCCTGACCGGCGATGAGGACGAGCACGTCGGGAACGCGCTGGCGCAGCAGGGCCACGGCGGCCACGAGGTACCCGAGCCCCATGCGATGCGCGAGTCGCCGCACCGAAAGCACGAGCTGGCGGTCGGCCGGCCAGCCGAGGCGGGCCCGGCACTCGGAGCGCGTGGCGCTGATCGCAAAACGGTTACAGTCCACGCCGCCGGGAACGACGTGAATCTTCTCCCACGGCACGCCAAAGGTGTCGTGCAGTATCCGGCCGAACGCGCCAGAGAGCACGATGCACGCGTCAGCGCGCCGGTAGACCGCGCGCTCCACGAAGGACTTGAGGCGCGGGACGATGCCGCGCACCTGCTCGGCCACTGTCTCCAGCGCCCACGGCCCATGGAAGTGAACGACGAACCGGCGGTTACGGTTCCGCAGGAGCCCGAGCAGCGGCATCGCATACAGCGCGAAGTGAGCGACGAGGACCGCGTCCGGGTCGCGCGCCAGCAGGGGCATCGCCTCCTCGCGCATGCGCCTCAGGCGCGTCACCAAGGACGCGTCGTATGGCGCGACACCAAGCACGCGGCCGGCGGATGCCTCCAGCACTCGCTCGGTACCTGTGACGAGACCGTGAACCTCGACTCCGACTGCGGGCAGGTGATGCACCAGTTCCTTGTAGACGCGGTTCAGCCCGCCCGGCTTCTCGCTGAACCACTCCATGCCCATCTGCACGGTGCGGAGCGCCGGTCGCGGTGGCGCGCCTCGCACCTCGCCCCCCGAGCGGAGCGCCTCGAGCGAATCTTCGCGGTACAGCGTGCCGTCCATCGCAAGGCGCGCCCAGAGCTCGAGCACGAGCAGCGTGAAGAGCTGGTCGCCCCGGTCATGCGTGCCGCGCTGGTGTTCGTCGAGCAGCCGCCGCGTGAACTCCGGCCGCACCCAGCCCCGGTCGTGAAACGACGGACTGTCGAGCGCAAGGCGCACGTACGGTGCCATTGCCCCGCGCAGCCAGCTTGAGGCAGGCATGACGAAGCCCTGCTTTCGACGGTACAGCACGTCACGCGGCACGAAACGCGACGCCAGCCGCTTGAGCAGGTGCTTGGTCTCCCATCCCCGCAGGCGCAGGGCGGTGGGGATGGTGGCCGCAAACTCGATCATCTCGGTGTCGAGCAGCGGCGATCTCGCCTCAAGCGAGTGCGCCATCGACGCCACATCGGCCTTGGCGAGCAGTTGATCAGGGAAGTACGTGGCGAAGTCGCCGTACAGCGCGCGGTCCACGTCATCGGTGCCGTCGGCCCGGTTCCACACCGCGCGGTACATCTCGTCCGGGTCGAATGCGCCGACGGCGTTCAGGAGCGCCGGGGAGTAGGCCGCCGCGCGCACATCCCGGAAGCCGCGATCGTATGTGAACGTTTCGGCGGCACTCGCGCGTCCGGCGCGGGCCAACAGTATCGCGCGCTTGAGCAGACCCGCCGTCTGCGCGTGCAGCGCCGCGTCAGCCAGCCGCCGTACCCCCGATGGAATGGCGCGACGGTAGAGGCTGGCCGCGCGGGCGGCCATGGGGCGTGTATAGCCGCCGAAAAGCTCGTCGCCGCCGTCGCCATTGAGGGCCACCACCATCACGTCACGCGCAACACGCGATAGGTCGTGGCTGGGCACGATGGAGACGTCGGCGAGCGGTTGCCCATAGTGCCAGATGATGCCGGGCAGGTCGTTCACGATATCGGGGCGCAGCAGGCGTTCGTGCAACCGCACGCCCAGGTGCCGGGCAACGCGACGGGCGAACGGACGTTCATCGAAGGCGGGATCGTCGAAGCCGACGGCGACGGCCTCGACGGGCGTGCTCGCGGACTGCACAGCCAATGCGGCGATGAGCGACGAGTCCACGCCGCCGGACAGGAAGATGCCGACGGTGCGGTCGGCGACGAGCCGATCCTCCACGGCCCGGCGCGCGATGCGCTCCACCTCGTCGATCACCTCGCCTTCGTCCATGGAGGTCTTCGTCGCAAACGACACATCCCAGTACCGCTCCACGCGGCAGGCACCCGTGGCGGCATCGAACGTCAGCCAGTGCGCCGGCGGCAGCGCCTGGACGCCCTTCCACACCGACATCGGCGCCGGCACCGCCTGATAAGTGAGGAAGGCATCAATGGCGCGTGGGTCCACGTCCGGACGGCGGGGCAGCAGTTCGAGCAGCGCATGCAGCGTGGACGCGAACGCGAAGGCCCCGCCGTCGTGCGCGTAGAAGAACGGTTTCTTGCCCGCGCGGTCGCGCGCCGCGCGCAGCACGCGGCGCTCGCTGTCCCAGACGGCAAGCGCAAACTGCCCATGCGAGCGCCGCACCGTCTCGTCGAAACCCCAGGCCCGGACGCCGTGCAGCAGCACTTCCGTGTCTGAACGCCCGCGGAAGCGGACGTCACCACCAAGCGACGCGCGCAGGCGGGCGAAGTTGTAGATCTCGCCGTTGAAGACGATGACGTGCCGTGCGTCCTCGCTCACCATGGGCTGGTGCCCGGCGTTCGACAAGTCGAGGATCGCGAGCCGACGCGCTCCCAGACAGACGCCGTCGCCCACCCAGAGACCGCCGTCATCCGGGCCGCGATGCACCATGCATGCATTCGCTGCCGCAACGCGCTCTCTCTCGTTGCCGGCGCCCGGGCGCACCAGGCCACAAATGGCGCACATCGGTCAGGTCCGCCGCGTCGTCACGACGCTGCCCCGGCGAGCACGTCGAAGTACTCGGCGGCCACGCGGTCCCACGCGTATCGGCGCGAACGCTCGAGCGCGGCGGTCGCCATCGTCGCGCGGCGTGCGGAGTCGTCGCGCAGGGCGAGCAACGGCACACGCAACGCCTCGCCGCCAAAGGCGGTGAGGTAGCCGTTCACCTCCGGTTCCACCAGTTCCTCCGTGCCATTGATGGCGTGCGCAACGATCGGCAGCCCGGAGGCTGCCGCCTCGAGCGTCACCAGCGAGAATGCCTCGTAACGGGACGGATGCACCAGCACGTCGGCCGCCGCGTACCACCGCTCCGGCGTCGTGGTCTTGCCCACGAAGCGCACCTGCGCACTCGCATTGCGCTGCACCGCATGCGCGCGCATGGCTGTCTCATCACCCCGCCCAACCACGCACAACAGCGTGTCGGGCAGTCCGGCCACGGCGTCAATGGCGTCCCGGAGACCCTTGCGCTCCCAATCACCGCCGCAGAAGAGGACGACGAACGCGTCTTCGTCCACGCGTAGCGACGCACGGAGCGCACGCTTGGCTTCGGCGTCGGCCGCCGGCCGGAACACGGCGTGATCCACGCCGTTCGGCACGACGGTGATGACGTGCTCCGGTACGTGGTAGAACTCGTGCAGTTCACGTGCCGTACCGCGCGACACCGCAATGACGCGCCGCAAGCGCCGCGCGCCGTACGCGCGCCGCTCCTGCTGCACGAAAACCTGTTGCGCCAAGCGCTGCCACGTGCGTCCCACCGCGTTGCCGCCACGCATCCCGCCAAACCGCGCGGTGAACGCCGCATGGCAGTACTGGGCGGTGATGACGTCGGCGTCAGTGGCCGACGCGCCGATGCTGTTGGTCAGCGTGCAGCCGGCGCGCCGCTCGGCTGCTCGCGCCGCGCGCGCGAACAGGTACGACCCAACCACGAGCGGTCGTGGCGCGGGCGCGATGCGGCTCCACTCCACGGAGGCATCCGGCAACTCGCATCGCGATGCGATCACCGTCACCGGCACCCGTCGCGCGATGCGGGCGAGCACCTCGGCGGCAGCGCGTTCCTGGCCGCCGTGTCGGTGCACCTCGTGTGCGATGAACGCGAGCGAGAAGCTCATGGGCACACCGAAGTTGCGCGCGGTGCGCTCCCGGCGGAATGCAGGGCGGTCATCGCCCCGGAGGACCAGGGATGACGAGCATCCGCGGCCGCGATCGAACCGTGGCTAGGCCCGCGCGTCGGCCAGCCACCGTGGCACGCCAGCGGCGGAGCACGAGCCAGTCGCCTCGCAGCAACTGACGAACGCACTGCGCCGGCCCCGGGGCCTCGGCCGTGCCCACGAGCAGCGCCCATGCTAGGAAGGCGGCGCGCGCCGCACCGTGTCGTCCCTCGACGAGGGCGACGGTCTCGTTGTGCGCGGCGTTAGCGAGCGGTGCCGCAGAGAAGACACCGCGATGCAATTGGTCGGCGTCGTGCCGCGGCGCCACGTCGTGATCCACTCCAACGGCCGGATCGTAGATCAGGCGCCAGCCTGCCTGCCGCATCGGAAGGCAGACGCCGAGTTCCCAGTACAACTGCGCCCCCGCGCCCCGCAGGCGCTGATCAAAGCCGACCGCCCGCAGCAGCGGCGCCCGGAACGAACAGTTAACCCCCTTCAATACGTCAACGTCCTGCGGCGGACCGACGCCAAGATGATGGTTGCCGATCACGCGACCGAACCACTGCACCGTGCCGACGCGCGGCGCATGGCCCCGCTCGAGCGGCTGCCAATCGCGTCCGCCCACGCCGCCGACGTCGGGCGCGGAGGCGAAATGCGCCAGCAAGCTCTCAATCCACGTGGTGAACGGCCTCGCGTCGTCATCGGTGAGCGCAATGATGTCTCCGGTCGCCACGTCGAGCGCGGCCTGCATGGCGGCCACCACGCCTCCCATCGAGGTCGTCGCCACCGTGATGGGGAGGCCGGCGCGGCCCGCAGCCTTCGCAATGGAAACTGTTGCGTCGTCGCCCGCACGGGCGCCCACGACCACCTCGTCCGCGGCATGCGTTTGCGCGGCCAGCGCCGCGAGGCAGCGCTGCAGCGACTCCGTCCGCCGGTAGCTCGGCACCAGCACGCTGACTCGCACTGTCATCCGCGCCGCTCCTGCGGAAACTCGCGGGCGCTCGCGCGTTCCCACGCGGCGGCATGCCACAGGACATGCCACAATTCGGCACCGAGCGCCCAAAGCGCCAGCAGCGAGTCGAGTCCTTTCGAACGCGAACGGATGTTTACCAGCCGGCTCAGTGCGATGCCGCGAATGAGCCGCCAGCGCACCGGGCGGCGCGCGCCGTACTTGTACAGGAACCGCACTTCTGCCGCGCGGTATTCGCCCATGCGCGTACCCGAGGGCAACCGCCGCGGCGGATGATCCACGCAAGCCTCCGGCACCCAGGCAATCGTCTGCCCGGCGGCTCGCAGGCGCTCGCGCAGGTCCGCGTCCTCCATATGCGGAAAGCCAAAGCCTTCATCAAAGCCCGCGACGGCGACGAACGTGGCGCGGCGCACTGCGAAGTTGCAGGACCACAACGCACCCCCCGTCCTGTTTTCGGGCGCGTGATAGCGCGGCGACACGAACCCCGCGGTACAGGTCGTCTGACCTTCGAGCACGTTGCCGCGCCCGGCCGCGGCGGCGAACGCGGCTAGCCAGTCGGCCGATGGCACGATGTCGTCGTCGGCAAAGACCAGCCAGGCACCGAGGGCCAATCGGGCACCAGCATTGCGATTGGCCGCCGGTCCCCGTCGTGGGCCGCGGGCGTGGCGCGCCCACGGAAACTCCACGCGCAGCCACACGTCCGTGGCGTCAAAATCGCCATCGTCCGAGACGATCACCTCGTAGCGCGTCCCGTCGAGCGACTGTTCCCCCGGCGCGAGCCGCGCGAGACATGCGCTGAGCTCGCGCCGTCGGTCCCGTGTGGGGACAACCACCGACCATTCGGGCGCGGTCGTCATGCATCGTTCCACGCGGGCCGCTGGCCCGCCGCGCAGGCCCGCAGCATCTCCACATAGCGTGGAGCAAGGACGTCCCACCCGAAGCGCTCCTTTACCCAACGGTGCCGCGCGCGACGCAGTGCATCTGACGCGTCAGGCCGCAGAGCGCGCCGAATCAGCGATGCCGTGGTCGCCTTCGTCGTCGTGTCGCCAAGGATGGCGTGGTCCCCCAGGATATATCGCGTGTTGGCGTTGTCGTGCGCGACGCATGGGAGGCCGGCGGCCATTGCCTCGACATACGCGAGTCCAAAGCCTTCGTCCAGCGAGAGGAGTGCAAAGGCGTCGGCGGCAGCGTACGCCTCTGCCATTTGCTCCCGCGGCCAGGTGCCCATCCAGACGGTATCGCCAAGCACCCGCGCTTTCTCC
Organism: uncultured Gemmatimonadota bacterium; assembly: GCA_947085385.1. GTDB lineage: Bacteria > Gemmatimonadota > Gemmatimonadetes > Gemmatimonadales > Gemmatimonadaceae > PNKL01. Next base: position 124,334 of record CAMTWA010000010.1, read on the forward strand.
CGCAGCGCGGGCGTCTCCGGCGTTTCCTGTCCCAGCAGAACGAGATACGGCCGATCGGCGCCCATCGTGGCGACCGCGTCTACGAGCGCATCCATGCGCTTGAGCGTGCCGCCGAGCATGCCGACGGAGAGCAGCATCGTGCGGCCGTCCGGAACGCCGAGCGCACGGCGCGTCGCCGACACCCGGGCGGCATCGTGCGACGCCAAGACCTCCGGGAGCGTGAAGCCGTGCGGCAGCACGAACATGCGCTCGGGCGATTCACCACGCGCCACAGCCGCGGCGTGATGCGCCGGGGTCATCTGCTGGACGAAGTCGCACCGCGTGTACGGCCGTGTCGTCGGCCCGCCGTTGTAGTAGAGCAGGCGGAACTTCTGCCCCGTGCGCCGCCGCCAATGCCAGCAGGCATTGCCGAAGTTCAAGTCGGCGAAGTACACCAGGTCGGGGCGCCAGCGCAGCAAGTGCGGAATGAAGCCGGTGAAGAATGTGGCCTGCTCGACGAAATACGGGTCCCAGCGCGTCAGGCGTTCCACTGCGCGCGCGGCGGCGGACGTGCGCGGCAGGTTCCACACCGCGCGCTCGCCGGCCAGCAACGCGCCGCCGCCGCCGAAGATCCGCAGGTCAATCCCTGAGGTCGCGCGCAGCGCCGCGTGTGCATCGCGCGTGAAGGCTTCGAATCCTCGACGCTGACGCCCGAGACCCGTGCACGGCAGGGCGACGCGCACCATTCCCGGAACCGTGGTCATTCGCCGTGCCCTCCCAAGGTGCAACCATCGGTCGTGCGGGCTTTCCAGCGCCCTGGCGGAAGCAGGTGCCTCGCCCGCATGAACCGCTCACAGCGCAGACCGAACCCGGGGAACGGCCAACACCGTATCGGTGAGGCGTGACGCGAGCCCGGCTGGAGCATGTCCTACGCGCTCAGCGCGGCCGGTGCCTGAACGCCGAACTCGCGCGCCAGCTGACGGGACCGCAGGCCCTTGCCCTTGGCAAAGTTGAAGGCATGCGCGCAACAGGCGAATCCGTAGGCACCCCAGAACATGGCCCCAACGGCGCCGCTGAAGATGTCGCCGATCAGTAGCACGCTGAGAAGCGCCCAGACGGCTGCGCGCGCCGAATTGGCGAACGCATCGTGTCGTGCGTCCCGAAAACGCGCCAGCGTGAACAACTGCCCGAGCAGTCCCAGCATCACGAGGCTCCCACCTGGCCATCCCAACACCATGAACAGCTCCAGGAGCCCGTTGTCAATCGATGCCGTTTGCTCCTCCGCTGATCCGACCAGCTTGGTTCCACCGCCCTTCGAGCCAAGACCTTCGCCCTCGGCGCGTATGCTGATGGCCTGCGCGGCAGCGCCGGTCATGACGAGGCGCTGCCGCACCGAGTTGTCTGCTTCAAGTGAGGCAAAGGACGCGATGCGCCGCGTGATGGACTCTCGAAATACGTCGAGCGAGAGCACCGGCGTGGCGACCGCGGCCATGAGGAGCAGGAAGAACCAGTTGCGTCCCATGCGGCGCGAAGGCCCCATGAACTGGATGACGAGAAGTCCAACCACCAGCGCCACCCAGCCTGAGCGCGTCCGCGTCAGCATCAGGCTGAGCACCGCCAGGCTTAGCGAGATCACCATGCCTCGACGCGCGGACCCGAGCAGGAAGAGGATGCCTACCAGCAGCACGACGGCGTATGGCCCCGGGGAATTCAGCGTCCCGAAGGCGCGGAAGCCGAAGGGCACCGGCATGCCGATGGATGCGACGTTGGCGGCCACCATCCAATACCGGTCCCACGCCGGGAGCGAGACCGTTTGGTAGATGCCATACGCCCCGATGACGGGCACGGCCCATTGGAGGAAGTCCAGAAACGCCTTGCGCAGCGCCGGAAGCGTGCGCCAGTTCAGGATCAGGTGCATGGAGAGGCTCAGGGGCCCCAGCCATGTCAGCAGCGCGTAGGTGGCGGGGAGCACGCCGACCTTCAGGAGGCCGATGAAGTACCCGTAGGCCACGCCAGCGAGCGTGAGCAGGAACGGGTACATGATCGTGCCGCGCAGCTCACGCGCGCGGTAAAGGAGCGTCAGCGCCGCAATGGTCGTCACGGCCACCGGCGCCGCCAGCACCAGGCTGGCCGGCTGGAACCCGTGATGCAGGTCGACGACCCGGCGTACGAACGGAGAGAAGAACCAGAGGGCGAACACGAATACCACGAACCGAGTGGGCGCGCGATAGTACGCCACCAGGCCTGCCATCACCGCCGCACCGACATAGATCGCGGGAAAGAGCCGGCCGCCGGCCCCAGCGAGCCCCGCGGTCGTCACCGCGAGGAAGATCCCGAAGGCGACTGTGGATGCCGACGCGCTCGCGCCGCTGCCGTGCCCTGTCGTCAGTTCTTGCAGACGGGCTGTTCCGGCTTCCATCAGGTCCCCAGCTGGCTAGTGCGAAGCACCGTCGTGGCGCGAGCGGTGCTCCCCGGACTCTCGTGACCGCCGCGCCCGCTTGATGCGACGGCGAGCCGACTGGAAAGCGTACGCGAGCAGCGCCACTGCGACAGTGGAGGCCGCACCGTGCGCGAACAGCGAGAAGGGCGCAATGCCGCCCTGCACGGCCATCGTCGTCGGCTGCGGGCCCGTGTCGATCGGCCCCTGCATGCCATTCATCCGCGAGAGGACCGACACATCGAGGCCTACCATGTCCGGCAGCGTCGAGCTGAAACCCGGAGTCAACTGCGGATCGCTGGCGCGGAACACGAACATCGTCGCGAGCCAGAGGCCGATCATCCAGAGCGTGCTCAGGTAGATCACCCGCGGTGCGGGGAGGTACCACTTGCGACTCGCACGCGAGGACCGCCGTCGCCGGCCCGCCCACGGGGCATCGAGAATCCACCACGTAAGCATAGACACCACCACGGTGCCGCCGAGGATCAGCGGCGCGACCAGCCCCTCCGTGGCAGAAAGCAGGATTCCCGAGATCGCCGCCGCGCTGAACTGCCCGGACGACGGGAGCCGTTCCGTCCCCGTATCGAAGATGTCCGGGACCAACTCAGGCTGCTTCTGTTCGTTTGCTGCGTGTCTGGCCATGGGCGCGTTCATTCGATGAGCCTACCTGCCGTATTCGTAATAGTAGCCGTAACCCTGACGATAGCGCGAGCCGCGCCGCAGTTCGACATCGTTGAGCACCGCGCCTGCGAGCACCACCTTCACGTTGCGCAACTGCGCCACGGCGAACTTGAGCTCGTCCCGGTCGGTCTTGTCGGAGCGCGCAATCAGCAGCAGGGCGTCGGAACTGGCGGCGATCAACGACGCATCGGTGAACAGATTCAGCGGCGGGGTGTCGAGGAGCACATAGTCATACTGCTGCCGCAGCCGATCAAACAGCGGCTGCAGCCGCGTGGCCACGAGCAGGTCCGCGGGGTTCACGCTGGGCGAGCTGCCGAGCGGCAAAACGTCCACCGTGCCGCCCGTTTCCATGGTCACCCGCCGAATGCACTCACCCGGCGACGCCTGGCCGTACATGAGGTCGAAGAAGCCGGGAGCGGGCGGAATGCCGAACGCCTCGTGCACCGTGCCGCGCCGAGTTTCAGCGTCGATCAGGATGACACGCTGCCCCTGCTGCGCCAGCGTGATCGCGAGGTTCACCGCCGTGGTCGTCTTGCCATCACCCGGCAGGGCGCTCGTCAGGACGATGACGCGCGGCGCCCTCGGCGGCGTCAGGTAGTTGAGGTTCGTGCGCAGTGCGCGGTACGCCTCAGCGGCCGGCGTGTGGTACTCGCGCGCCGAACCGGGCGCCGAGCTGCCGGGCGCCGACGGCTCGCGTGCGTCGCCCGCCTGCGGCGCAGGCGGCAATCGGTACGCGCCCGAGCGCGCTCGCTGCTGGAGATTGGGAATGATCCCGACCACCGGAACGCCGACGATCGCGCGCAGGTCGCCCTCATCGTGAATCGTCGTGTCGAGCCAGTCGCGCAAGAACGCCACCCCGAGGCCCACCAAGAGGCCGGAGAAGATGGCGACGGCGAAGATCAGCGTCTGTGACGAGTTGGCCTGCATATCGGCGGACACGGCGTCATCGAGAACCGAGGCCGACGAATCCGGCACCGACGCCGAGATTTCCGCCTCTTTCAGCCGGCCCTGTACCAGCCGCATCGTCTCCTGCAACACCACGCGATCGCGTTCGAGGCGCTGATATCCCATCGCCTCCTCCGGCATCCGTGCAAGCGCCCGTTGCAGCGAGTCCACGCGGTGCTGCCGGTCCTCCACGAGCGAGGAGCGCTGGGCCAGGAAGGCCGCCGCGCGATCCTGAATGCGCGCGCGTACCGTTTCCATGCGCGCGTTCACCGCGCGCACGTCCGGATCGTCCGTGGTGCGGCGCTGCAGCAGCGCGTCACGGTCGCTGCGCAGCGACTGCAAGGTTGCTACCTCGCTGGCGGCGATGCCAAGGAACTCCGGCGTGGCCATCGCCCGGCGCAGGAATTCCTCGGCGCCGTCCGCGCCGCTTTCACGGAGCGGCGCGATGGCGCGGGCGATCGCGTCCCGCTCCAGAGTAATTGACGTCATGTTGCCGCGCAGCAGGTCCATCTCGGACACCAGGTCCTGGATCTTCCCGTCGATGCTGGACACGCCGCGTGCCAGCAGGAAGTCGCGGATCGCCGCCTCCTGGGTATTCAACTGATCACCGACCACGGCGACCTGTCGCTCCAGATAGCTCACCGTGGACCGGGCGCCGCTCGCCGCCAGGTCGATCCGCCGCCGCACATACGCCCGCGACAACACGTTGGGCACCTGCATGGCCTCCACCGGATCGCTGCCGGTGTACGAGATGCGCAGCACGTTCGCGTCGCGGCCCGGCTGGGTCACGCGGATCGCGTCGCGCAGTGCCGAGGCGACGTCGTTGCGGGGAAAGACCGTGAAGACCAGGCGGTCGTAGCGTGACGCGCCGCCGGCCAGCTGGACCCACCCGCCCTCAATCGGGATCGGCAGCGAATCAGGGAAGGTTCCCAGCACCTTCTCACTGGGCAGCAGCCGCACCTCGCGCGTCCCTGACTCCGCGCGGTCGAGCCGGTAGGCCTGTGACGGCGCGTCGGGGTTGATGAGCGCCGCGCGCACCACTTCACTCTTCAGGCGGCGCACCGGCTGGTAGACGACCAGCCGCATGCCAAGCGAGTCCACCACGTCGTACGCGATCTGGCGGCTCGTCAAAATCTGGGTCGCCGTCGCCAGCACCGTCGTGTAGTCCGACGAGAACATGCCGAACGGACTCCCGGAGGATTTCTCCTCGATACGGATCGTCGTGGACGCCGAAAAGACGGGGTCGATTCGCCGCGCAGCCAGCATGGCGGCAGCGGTCGCGAGGCCGACGCAGATGACAATGATCCAGGCGCTGCGTGCGACGGTTTGCCACGCGCGCCGGAGATCAATCTCCTGATTTGCGTCGCCCGGATCGGCAAGAATTGGCAGTTGTTCCACTGGCGGTTACTTCGAAAGAAGGAGGACGGTCAGCAAGATGCTGATGCCCGAGGCAAACTGATTGAACGTGCTGATCCACGGCGCCCATCGCTCGATGAACGACGGATCCTCGACGACAATCGCGTCACCTTCGTCGAGCGCGATGCGATCCAGCCGGAGGTCCGCCGCCAGCGAGTAGCGCGTCCCGTCCCGCCCTTTCTGCAGGAGGAAGGTCGGGGTCTGGAGGCTCTTGCCGCGAATGCCGCCGGCCTTGGCGACGATCTGCTGCACCGACATGGTGGGCTCCGCCTGGTACACGCCCGGGCTCTGCACCTGGCCCAGCACCGGCAACGACCGGACGAGGCCAACGTCCACGATGGCATCAATGATGCGCCTCGTGTACCCGCTGGTGATGTGGCCGGACAGCGAATCCGCCGTCATGCCAGCCGCGATGATGCGGCCGAGGCCGGGGATAAAGAGCTCTCCCCTGCCGTTCACCACGTATTGGCCGCTGAGTTCCGGCTCGCGGTAGACACGCACCTTCACTTCGTCACCCGGCAGCACCGTCCAGGGACGGTCCGGGAGCGGCGTCATGATCAAGGGCGTCTTGGCCGCGCAGGCGGCGGCGAGCAGAATGCCCGCCAGCGGCAAGAGGCGGCGGGCGAACGTGTGCATGGGAAGTCGGGCGGGCATGAAGGCAGTGGTGTGGAGTCGAGGAGTCCGAGACAAGAACGATCGGCGCGGGATGGACGTCACCATCTAGAAGGCCCCCTTCATCGACAGCACGGCGGGAACGGTGCGGAGGAGAATCACGATGTCGCGCCACAGCGTCCAGCCGCGTACGTAGTCCGACTCGAGGCGAACCACGTCCTCGAAGTCGCGGATGGCGTTCCGGCCGCCGACCTGCCACGGACCGGTGATGCCAGGCAGTACCTCGAACCGGACGAAATGATGGGGCTCATAGCGTAGCACTTCCGACGGCAACGCGGGGCGCGGCCCCACGAGCGACATCTCCCCGCAAAGCACGTTCCAGAGCTGCGGCAACTCATCCAGGCTCGATCGGCGCAGGAACCGGCCGGCGGCGGTCAGTCGCGGGTCGTTGGGAAGTTTGAAAATCCGGTGCTCGGCGTCGTGGATGTTGTCTCGCGCGACATTCGCCAGCCGCTGCTCCGCGTCGGCGACCATCGTGCGGAACTTCAGGCAGACAAAGGACTCGCCACCAAGGCCCACGCGCACCTGCCGGAAGAGCACTGGACCCGGCGAGGTGAGCTTCACCACCACCCCCACCAGCGCCAGCACGGGGGAGAGCACCACGAGGCCCACCACGGCGCCCACCAAGTCCATGAGGCGCTTGAGCACCAGCTGCGATCCAATCAAGGCTGGCCGAGACAGGAGCATGAGAGGCTCGGCGCGCCGCAGGACAAACGACGGTTCGTCGAACTTGCGGAACGCTTCGCGCCGCGTCGCGTACACGCGCGCGCCGGCGCTGGAGGCCGCGACCATGACGCTCTGCAGCGCCGCGTCCGAGACGGCCCCCACAAGCACGAGCGCATCCGCGTTGGCGTCGGCGATGCGGTCGTACAACTCTGGCATCCCCTCATGCCCAGACTCACCCCAGTGCGGGGCCAGCTCGAAGACGGCCGGCATCATCCGGCTTTCGCTCCCGGTCTCGCGGTCACGGCGGAGTCGTTCGATCTCGGCGGCTGGCCCGACCACCAGGGTTCGCGCGGGGTCCAAGCGTCGCGGGTCAATCGCGCTCAGCGCACGCGCCAGCCCGTGTCGCTGGATCAGGAGCACACCCCAGGCGGCGGCGAGCACTGCACCAACGGCGATCCATCGTCCAAAGACACCAGGGCCCCAGACCTCGTTCCAGCGCGGCAGGGCGAGGCCCAGCAGGAGCGCAATGAAGATCCGCCATGGAATGGCCTGTCGCTCGGTGTACGAGTAGCTGCGTGTCGCCATCAGGCAGAACACCAGCGAGGTCAGGCGCCTCGCTAACGCCGGCGGAGACATCGGAATCAGGCCTGTGAGGAACGAGCGACCGTCCCGGCCCAGCATCGTCTCCATTCGATCGAGCGGCAGCATGGCGAACAGCGTGAACACCAGCGCCAGGGCCAGCACGTCCGCCGCCACGATGATCATGCCATAGCTGACCTCGCGCCAAAATCGCCGGCGCTGCAGATCGAGTGCGCGGTGGCGCAGCTCGAGCTTGGTCAGGTGGGCTTGCGTCGTCATGTCACGTTGCGGGATTGTAGGAAGAGCGAGCTCGTACGAACAGCCCGGCAGATGTGGGGCGCACGCCGAAGGCCATACGTTGCAGAAGGAATGAGTGGGAATGCCAAGATGGCCAAACCCCGTCGTTCCGGTCTCTGATCGCTGGCCGGGTATGGCTTGGCTTGCGACTTGACATGAAGTTACGTTATTGTCTATCTTTCGTCCAGTATACAACAATCATACAGTTCTTGGGTAGGTTAGCCTACCGGTAGCTAGTTGCGCGGGCGGATCGTCCATGAATGACGCCGAACCTCGCCCGCTGCGGCCCCCGATTTCTTCGATCCCACTTGTGCAGATGCCCGCCACCGTGAAAACCGACGAGTCGCCGACCGCTGCCGAAGAACGCCGATTTCGCCCCGGCGGCAGTGCGGCGCAAGTCGAGCGCCTGCGGCAGTTCCTCACCGAAGCCATCCAGCGCGGCGCGAGCGATGTGCACATCCGCGCCGGCGATGTGGTGTACGCGCGAATTCACGGTCAGCTCGTCCCGCTCGACACGCCCGTACTTGGCGCGCTCGACACCCGCGAGCTCGCCATGCACATGCTCGCAACCGCGCCAAATGCTCCCACGCTCGACGAAGTCCATGACTACTCGGGCCCCTGGAGCGCGCCGGGCATTGCAAGGTTCCGCATCAGCATCCTCAGGCAGCGCTCGAGCTACATGGTGGTCATGCGCGTCATCCCCGACGTGCTGCCAACGTTCGAATCGCTCGGCCTTCCCCCGACATTTGGCCGCGCCGTACTGGCCGAGTTCGGGTTGGTGCTGGTCAGCGGCGTGCCGGGATCCGGACGCACCAGCACGCTGGCCGCGCTGATCAACCATCTGAACACCAGCGCGCCGGCTCGTCGCCACATTGTGTCGGTGGAGGCGTCCATCGAGTTTCTGCACAAGAGCCACAAGTGCTCGGTGACGCAGCGCGAGGTGGGCATTGATACGGAGTCCTACGTCGCCGGCATGCGCGCGGCCCTCGACCAGGATGCCGATGTCCTGGTACTCGGAGAGTTGTCGGGCGCCGAGATGATCGAGATGGCGTTCCGAGCCGTCGAGCAGGGCCGGATGGTCATCGCCAGGATGCAGTCGGGCGACGTGACGAGCGCCATCAAGTCGGTGCTCGCGAACTTCCCGGCTGACGCGCAGGACCAGGTGCGCCTCACTCTCTCCGAATCGCTTCGTTGCGTACTGGCCCAGCGGCTCCTCCCGCGCGCTGACGGCAACGGCCGCGTGCTGGCGGCGGAAGTGCTCTGCATGCATGCGGGCGTCCGCGAAGTGCTCAGTGACCCCGGACGCCTCAATGAGCTCCGCGGCGTGCTCGCGGAGGGGCGTGCCCAGTTCGGCACGCAGACGTTCGACCAGCATCTTGCCGACCTGGTGATCGCGGGCCGCGTGTCGTTCGACGTGGCGGTCATCCTCGCCACGAACTCGCTGGACTTCGAACTGCAGCTGCGCGGCTTGCGTCGCTAGGCTCGTCTGGCTGGCGTCGCCGTCAGCGTCGCCCGAGAAGCCGCGTCCACCAGCGACGCGGCTTCTTCATTTCCAGCCCCGCCGGGTAGACCGGACGCGGGGACTCGTCCCGCACCAGACGAGCCGGATTCTCACAGAACAGCAGGTCGGCCTGCTCCGAAGCGCCGTTTGCCGCGAGGGCGGCGCGCGCCGCCGCCACCGCCGGCGCGCCGCGACCGTGATAGTCGCTCGAACCGTACTCCACCCATCCCCGCGCGAGCAGCGCCGCTGCCCGCCGCCGGGGCCGGTCGCCATGATCGCCAACCAGCGATCCCGCGTTGACCTGGAAGTACGCCCCAGCGAAGCGCAACGCGAGCAACTGCTCCAGCGACTCATCCACGTTGCGGTAGCGCTCTGGATGCGCGAGGACGGGCTGCCAGCCCTTGTCGCGCAAGGCGCGCACCGCATAGTCAGCGTGCGCGAGTGGCAGCAGCAGCCCGGGATACTCCACCAGCACGAAGCGGCCGCCGTTCAAGCGAAGCCGTGGATCGCTCACGTCCGGGTCGGGCACGTCGAGCATCAGTTCCACACCTCGCAGCAGGCAAACCCCGGCCGCAGCCACTTCTGCATCAGCCGTCAGCGCGGCGAAACCGCCGTCGAACTGGGCCAGCCGTTCGTCGGCCATGAAAGGCGCGAGCGTCAGCGAGCCGTCGAAGTGCGGCGTGGTGATGGCCGTCGTCACTCCGTCCCGCGCCATCGCTGCCACCGCTGCACGCGATTCGGCAAGATCCGCCGCCCCGTCGTCGACTCCGGGGATCAGATGGCTGTGGAAGTCGGTGGCGGGGCCTGCCGTCATTCGTGCACCGCGGCGCGCAGCGCCGGCTCGAGAGTGGCGTGCCGAAAAGAGTACCCGGCAGCGAGCAACTGACTGGGGACCGCGCGCTGGCTCGCCAGCAGCGTGCCCCGTGCCATCTCGCCGAACACCAAGTTGAGCGCGAACGCGGGGACGGGGAAGAGTGCGGGCCGCCGAATAACGCGGGCGAGCGTGGCGGTGAACTCCGCGTTGGTCACCGGAAGCGGCGCAGCAGCATTCACGGCGCCGCTCAAGGTCGCATGCTCAAGCGCGAATTGCACGGCGCCCAGCGCGTCAGCCATGGAAATCCAGCTCATCCACTGCCGACCGCTTCCGAGGCGTCCACCACCACCCAGCAGGAAGACGGGGAGCATGCGCGCCAGCGCCCCGCCCTGCCGTGACAGCACGATGCCGAACCGCAGATGCACTGTGCGGATGCCGACGCGCCGTGCCGGATCGGCCGCCGATTCCCACTGGCGACAGGTCTCCGACAGGAAGTCACCGCCGGTTGGCGCCGATTCGTCGCAGAGGGCGTCGCCGGCATCACCATATACGCCAACCGCCGACGCGCACACGAGCACCCGTGGCCGGGGGGAGAGCGCCGCGGCGGTGCGCGCAATGAGGGCGGTGCCGAGCACACGGCTGTCGCGTATCTCGCGGCGGTGCGCCGGCGTCCAGCGCGCGCCGACGTTGGCGCCGGCAAGGTGCACGAACGCGTCGATGCCCACACACGCCGCAGCGTCAATGTGGCCGGTCGCCGGGTCCCATCGCGCGTCTGCATCGCACCCGCGACCGATGCGCACCACCTCGTGCCCGGCCGCGCAGAGTGTCGGCACCAGCCGGCGCCCCACAAACCCGCTTGCCCCCGTCACGCCAATGCGCATTGATTCCCGACCTCTGCTCGCTCAGTCGGAGGGAAGGTCGAGCACCCTCCAGAGATACCAACTGGCGATGGTGCGATACGGTGCCCACGGATTGCCGCGCTTGAGCACCTGCTGCGGGGTCGGGAGTCGCCGCAAGCCATAGGCCAGCTGCATCCCCTTCTGGATACCGAGATCGAGATCGGGGAGCACGTCGGGGCGGCCCAGCCGGAACATCAGGAACATCTGCGCGGTCCAGCGCCCGATGCCCTTCACCTGCGTCAGCGTGTCAATGACCGCCGCGTCGTCGAGTTCGTGGAGGCGCTCCATGGGGAAGCGCCGAGAGATCGCGTGCGCCGAGAGGTTCTTGAGATAGGCGGTCTTCTGGCCGCTCAGCCCCGCCGCGCGCAGCCGGGTATCGTCCATGCGCAAGAGGGCGCGGGGCGACGGTTCGCGGTCGCTGAAGAGGGCCAGCACGCGACCGTGGATGGTGGCCGCCGCTGCTCCGCTGAGTTGCTGGTAGACGATGGAGCACATCACCGCACCGAAGTGCGTCCCCTCGGTGTGCGCGCGCGCCTGACAGGGGCCAACGCGGTCAATGACGCCGGAGAGCACCGGGTCCACGGCGCGCAGATGGGGAACCGCCTTGCGTGAAGGGATCTTCATGATGGAGGCAAGGTAGCCCCTGCCGGCGACGGCGACCATCGTCGGCAATCATCGGCGACCGCCGTCGCGTCCGCCGTCACGCCCGCCGTGCTGTAGATTCACGGGAGGCGCGGCCGGCATTGCCACCAGCGCCGCTCATTATCCTGAATGCCCCCCAGAGGAACCCTGATGCGCATCACGAAAGTGGGCGTTGTCGGCGCCGGTGTGATGGGGAGTGGCATTGCCGCGCTCGCCGCCTCCGCCGGCTTCCCCGTCGTCCTGCTCGACATTCCGGGGAGCGATGACCCCGCCTCGCCCGACCGCTCGGCGCCGGCCCGCAAGGCACTGGAGAAGGCGCGCAAGGCCAAGCCGGCCGCCTTCATGGACGGCGATCGCGCCACCCTCATCACCACCGGCAACACGGCCGATCACCTCTCCCTGCTCGCCGACTGCGACTGGATTATCGAAGTCATCATCGAACAGCCGGGCCCCAAGCAGGAGCTGTTCGCAAAGCTGGAGAAGATCGCGCCGCGCGCGATCGTGACGTCGAACACGTCGGGCATCCCGATGGAAATTCTGCTCACGGGGCGCAACGACGCCTTCAAGCGGAACTTCCTCGGCACGCACTATTTCAATCCGCCACGCTACATGCACTTGCTCGAGATTATCCCGACGCCCTACACGGCGGCGGAGACGCTCGAGACGATCCGCGAGTTCTCCGAACGCTGCATGGGCAAGGGGATCGTGCTGTGCAAGGACGTGCCGGGTTTCGTCGCGAATCGGCTGGGTGTCTTCGGCATGTTCGCGACGTTCAAGCTGATGGAGGAGTTCAACCTCACCATTGACGAGGTGGACGGCCTCACCGGCCAGCTGATCGGGCGCGCCAAGACCGCGACCTTTCGCACCGGCGATCTGTCAGGGCTCGACGTGCTGGCGCACGTGAGCGCCGGGTTGTCGCAGGCGACGGGCGAGGACTTCACGCTGCCGCCATGGGTGCACGAAATCGTCAAGCGCGGCTGGCTGGGCGACAAGACCGGCGGCGGCTTCTACAAGAAGGACGGCAAGGAGATCAAGACGCTCGACTGGCACACGCTCGAGTACGTCCCGCAGGTGCGCCTCTCCACGCCCGAGATCGACGCGCTGCTCAAGCTGCCGGTGGCCGTCCGTCTCGCCAAGGTGCGCGACCTTCCCGGCCCGTACGGCGAATTCCTGCGCAAGATGCTCACCATCGTGGCGTACCACACGGCGCGCCTCGCGCCGGAGCTGGCACACGACATCGCGGGCGTGGATCATGCCCTCGAGTGGGGCTACGGATGGGAGATCGGCCCGTTCCGCGTGATGGACGCGCTCGGGCTCGACTGGCTTCGCGCGCAGTTCAAGGCGCACGGCTTCAGCGAACCGGCCCTGTTTGCGCAGGCGGCAAAGGGTCTCTACGCGGGGACCGGCAGCGCCGAGCAGTTGGTGACGACGGCCGGGTACGCGCCGGTGCCGACGATCCCCGGTCGTATTGACCTCGCGGCGCGGCGCGCCGACGGTCACGTGCTCGAGGAGAACAAGGAGGCGCGCGTCGTGGATCTCGGCGACGGCGTGCTTTGCCTCGAGTTCTGCGGCAAGATGAACACGCTGGGCGTGGGCGTCGTGGACATGATCGCGAGGACGATTGATCGCGTGGCGAAGGGGCGCTATGCGGGGCTCGTCATCGGCAACGACGACCCGCGCACGTTCACCGCGGGCGCCAACCTGGCGCAACAAGGGCCGGCTCTGATGAGCGGCGACTGGAAGACGATCGAGGCCGGCATTGCCCGGTTCCAGAATGCCTCCATGTCACTGCGCCGCGCGCCGTTCCCCGTGGTGGCGGCACCGTTCGGGCTCACGCTCGGCGGCGGCTGCGAGTTCTCGATGCACTGCGACGCGGTGCAACCGCACGCCGAGCTGTATATGGGGCTCGTCGAGGTCGGCGTCGGCATCCTCCCGGCCGGCGGTGGCACCAAAGAGCTGGCCTTCCGCTTCACGCGCGAGCTCGCGGCGTATGAGGAGGCCGACCCGTTCGAGGGAATCAAGCGCGCGTTCAAGCTGATCGCGCTCGCGCAGGTGAGCACGAGTGCCCACGAGGCGGTGAAACTCGGCTACCTGCGCGCGGTTGATCGCATCTCGATGAACCGCGATACGCTGCTGAGTGACGCCAAAGCGCGCGTGCTCGACCTGGCGCCGGGCTACGTGGCGCCGCCGCCGATGACGATGCGCGCCCTCGGCAAGGAGGCGCTCGCCAATCTCGACTACGCGCTCTTCTCGTTCCAGGAGGGCGGGCAGGCCACGGCGCACGACGTCCGTATCGGGCACGAGATTGCGCTGGTGCTCTCGGGCGGCGACGGACCGCCGCGCGAGGTGACGGAGCAGGACCTTATCGAACTCGAGCGCGAGGCGTGCCTGCGGTTGCTCGGCACCAAGGAGACCCAGGCGCGACTGCAGTACATGCTCGAGACCGGCAAGCCGCTGCGGAACTGACCCAACCCACGACGACTGCGGGCGCGATGTGTTCGCGCCGGGAGATGATACCATGCAACTGAAGGACGCAGTGATCGTGAGCGCGGTCCGTTCGGCCGTTGCTCGTGGCAAGAAGGACGGTGGCCTGGCCACTGTGCACGCGGTGGACCTGAGCGCCGAGATGCTCAGGGGCGTGGTGAACACAGTGCGCCTCGACCCGTCGCTGGTTGACGACGTGCTGTGGGGGTGCGCGTTCCCCGAGGGGCCGCAGGGACTCAACGTGGCGCGTCTCAGCGTGCTGCGCGCGGGATTTCCCGTGGAGGTCTCCGGCGCCACCGTCAACCGTTTCTGCTCATCGGGCCTGCAGAGCGTGGCCATGGCCGCGCAGAGCATCATGACGGGGTTGTGCGACGTGGTGATCGCCGGTGGCATCGAGATGATGAGCGCCGTGCCGATGTCCGGCTTCCACGCGCGGCTGCATCCCGAGATGACCGAGTCGAACATCGGCATGGGACACACCGCCGAGCGCGTGGCGAAGCGGTGGAAGATCACGCGAGAGCAGGCAGACGCGTTCGCGCTCGCTTCGCAGCAGAAGGCCGTGGCGGCGATTCAGCGCGGGGCGTTCACCAACGAGATCGTCCCGGTTCCCGTGCAGAAAGTCACCTGGAAGGGAACGAAGAAGTCCACGGAGATGACGCAGTTTGCGGTGGACGAAATGCCCCGCGCCGAGACGACCGCGGAGGGGCTGGCGAAGCTCAAGCCCGCGTTCTCGGCAACGGGTGTGGTGACGGCGGGCAACGCGTCGCCGCTTTCCGACGGCGCGGCGGCGCTGCTGCTGATGAGCGCTGACAAGGCCAAGGCGCTCGGGTTGAAGCCGCTCGCCCGGTTTGTGACCTTTGCGACGGCCGGCGTGGCCCCCGACATCATGGGCGTGGGTCCTATCGCCGCCGTACCGAAGGCGCTGGCGAAGGCGGGATTGAAGCTGACCGACCTGAAGATGATCGAACTCAATGAGGCGTTCGCCGTGCAGGGGCTGGCGGTGATCAATGAGCTCGGCATGGACGCACGTGTGATCAATCCCAATGGCGGCGCCATCGCGCTGGGTCACCCGCTGGGCGCCACTGGCGCCAAACTCACCACGCAGCTTGTGCACGCGCTGGGCGCGGCGGGCGGCGGGATGGGGATGGTGACAATGTGCATCGGCGGTGGGATGGGCGCCGCGGGGATCTTCGAGGTGTACGCGGCCTGAGTCCATGAAGCTGGGTACGGGGAACTGCAACTGAACCGGTGCGCTGCCGCAGGTCCGGTTGCAGTTTGTCGCGCCGCTCTGCACGAACCCGTGCGGCAGCACGGGACGGACTGTTGCGTCTCGAACGTGCCGTGAACATGCTCCAGCGCGTCACACTTCAACGCCGAAGAACCGACTCGTGCAAGCACCCGTGAGAGAGCCGCAGGCGCCAGTGACAGCCGCTCCCGCGGGCACCCGGCTGGCCTCGATCGACGCCCTCCGGGGTTTCGACATGTTCTGGATCACGGGCGGCACGAATCTGTTTCTCGCGCTGTCGGTTCTGATCGCCCCGCCGATGGCGCGCATCCTCGACGTGCAGTTCAATCACTCCGCGTGGAATGGCTTCACGTTTTTCGACCTGGTCTTTCCGCTGTTCATCTTCGTTTCGGGACTCACCATCCCGTTCTCCATCACGAAGCGCGTCGAACGCGGGGACGACAGGGCCGCGCTGTACCGGCACGTGGCCATTCGTGTGAGCCTCCTCTTCGTGCTCGGCTTGTGGAAGAGCGGGATTCACCTCGATCCGTTCTCCATGCGCATTCCCGGAGTGCTCCAGCGTATCGCCATCTGCTCCGGAGTGGCTTCCGTCATTGCCATGCACACCAGGCCCCGCACCCAGGTCTACATCACCGCCGGGATCCTGCTCGGCTACTGGGCGCTCATGGCATTGGTCTCCGTGCCGGGCGTCGGCGCGGGACATTACACACCCGACGGGAACCTGGCGGGCTACATTGACCGGCTGCTGCTGCCTTTTCCCGACAAGTGGTGCTGCTACACGTTCGGGGACAGCGAGGGCGTCTTGACCACGCTGCCGGCGGTGGCGACCGCCATGCTGGGAGTCCTGGCTGGGCACCGGTTGCGGGCCAGTGGGAGCCCCTGGAGCAAGATGTCGTGGCTGATCATCGCGGGCGTTTCGTGCCTGGCCCTGGGACTCGCCTGGGCCACCGTCTTTCCCATCAACAAGTACCTCTGGACGAGCTCGTACGTGCTCTACTCGGCTGGCTGGAGCATGCTGATGACCGCGGCGTTCTTCTGGATCATCGATGTGAAAGCGGTGTCGAGGTGGTCGTTCTTCTTCCGGGTCATCGGTTCGAATTCCATTGTGATCTACATGCTCGAGGCGCCCATCAGGTTTGTCTTCCTGAAGACCCTGTTTGGTGCGAGTGCGGCGCTTGCCCTGCTAATTGCGTGCCTCGACGTAAGCGTGCGGTGGCTCGTCGTCTACTACCTCTACCGGAAGAAGTGGTTCCTGAAGTTCTGAGGCCACCGCCTGCCGCGACGTGACCCGAGGCTTCCTCGCGCGCTGCCGTCAGACCACCGCGCGGTAGATCGCCTCCATCCGCAGGACCGTCGCCGTAAGCCCGAACCGCGGTACCGCTTCGAGCGCCGCAGTCGCCAACTGCCGCGCGAGCACCGGATTATCCAGCAGGCTGACAATCGCCTGCGCCAGGCTTTCGTGGTCGCGCGGAGCCACGAGCAGTCCCGTGCGACCGTCCTCAATGACCTCGGGAATTCCGCCAGCTGCAGTGGCCACCGCAGGAACGGCACTGGCGGCTGCCTCGAGGAGAACGCTCCCCATGCCTTCGCTCCACGACGACAGCACGAAGAGGTCGAGCGCGTCCAGCAGAGCCGCGGCATCCTGATGGCCGAGGAGGACGACCTGCCGTGTGAGCGCACGGCGCTCGATGTCGGCCTGCAGGCGCGCGCGCTCCGGCCCTTCGCCGGCAATCAGGAACACCGTCCGGGGCCGTCGGCGCACGACCGCATCGGCAGCCGCGATGAGCGTAGCGTGATCCTTGAGTGGAACGAGCGCGGCCAGATTCCCCACCCACGAGAGTTCCGGATCGATTCCAAAAGCGCCCGCGAGCGCCCGGCGGGCGGCCGTGCGCTGCTCCGGGCTGGCCGGGGCGAACCGTGGACGATCGAAGCCAACCCAGCGCCATTCCTCAGCCGACACTGGGAGACAATCGGGAACAACTTCGATGCGTTGCGCCGGCAGACCGTCTCGCTTGAGGATTCCGGCGATGGCGCGTGACACTGTCACCACTCGGGCAACGCGATTGTACTTGAACCAGCGGCTCGGTCCGGCTCGGAGCGGGAAGTTGCCCCGGCGGTGGGCGATCGCCGGAGGACCCCCGAGGAGCCGGCAGAGCGCGACAACTCCCACGGTGTGTCCGGTGTGCGCGTGGACGACGGCCCGCGTCCGCCGCCTCGAGGCGCTGGCAAGCCGGCCAGCACTCACCGGATCGAACTCGAAGACGAAGGGAAGAACCAGCACCTCGAACCCGAGGCGGCGAGCTTCTCGCTCGAGTTCGCTCCCTGGGCGGCAACAAATGACGTTCTCGTGTCCACCGGCGCGGAGCGCGCAGGCGAGGTAGATCAGCTGGCGTTCACCGCCCCTGAATCCTCGTTCGTCGTCGAGGTGGAAGATCGTGAGGGGCGTGCCTGATGACGCAGTCATGGGTGCGGATGAACCGAAGGCGGTGCCGCCCACGGAGTCGCGAAGATGCGAGCGCACGTGGCGTGCCCGTTAGCGTGAAGCATCGGTTGGTTCCAGTGAAACCGGTGGTCGTGGTGAGAGATGGCGGTGGAAATGCCGCAGTGCAAGATCTGCGTTGCGGTCGTGATTGGCCCTTGCTCCTATCCGTTAGGGAAGAACACGTCCTCGATGCGGCGCTTGAAGAGCGCCGCAATGGCGAACGCCAGCGGCAACGAAGGATCGTATTTGCCCGTCTCGATCGCGTTGACCGTCTGCCGCGACACGTCCAGCTGCTCGGCCAGGCCACCTTGCGACCAACCGCGCTCGGCGCGGAGCTCCTGGAGCGCGTTTCTCATGCGTAGCGCTTGCGCGCGAGCACGAGTCCGGCCAGGTAGAAGAAGAACACGTACGGCCAGACGTGCATGTACGACCAGTCTTCGAACTTCAGTCCGACGGCTCGTTCCATCAGGGCCAAGGTCATCAGCAGGACGAGAACGAGCGGATAGGCGATGGCGAGCGCCTCGCCCTGGATGCGTCGCTCGAGTTCGTCAGCGGCCCGCAGCGCACGAATGAAGAGGATCAGGAACGCCGCGAAGAACGGGAGCGGCGCCAGCGCGGCGGCAATGCGCACGGCAGGCGGGATCGTTGTCGACTCGAGCGCGACGCGCGCCACGAAGAACGCGACGAACCACAGTGCGCCGACAACCAAGATGCGGCTGGATTGCGTGGAAGGCATATGGGGTGTCCGGGGATGATGACAAGGGTACTTTACACCCATTTCCGGCCGCCTGTCAAGGTTGCTTTACAGGATGCCTTGCACTGAACCTCAGCGGACTACGCCTGCAGCACGAGCACCACGAGCATCGGCCACCCCACGTACTTCGCGGCGCGCGGGAATCGCAAAACAAAAGCCTCGTCCGGCGCCGGACGCACCAGTTACTTCTTGGGTGCCGGCGACTTCCTGGGCACCGGGTTCTGCTTCGCCGCCGACCTCCGCTCCGCCTTCTTCTTCGGCGCTGGCAACGCCGCGTCCGTCGCAAGGATCAACCGCACGAGTCGCTCGGGATCATCCAACAAGTCGGAGGCATTGAGGAACGGCTTCGCGCCGGGAAACGGGGGTCCGTACGAAGGGGTACCGAGCACCGCCTCCCCTTCCGGCGTCGGCTTGACAAAGAGTTGGTTGTCGCAGATCAGCGCGACGATCTTGCCATGGCGGTACAGTCCGTACTCTCCGAACATCTTGCGCGCGCTGATGCCGCCTGCGGCGTGCAACTGGTCGCAGACGTGTTTCGCGTATCCGGCGTCGGTGGCCATTCGCTGAGTCCTCGGAGCATCAGGAACTGCGTGCGCAGCCCTCTCGTGACCACGGGTCAGCCGTTCGGTGTGATGATGCGCTTGAACGGCGGGTAGTCGCGCAGCGGCAGCCAGTCGGAGAAATAATGCAACCGGCGCCGGATACTGAAGCCCTGCCCCTGCCGCAGGGAGAGTTCGAGCAGCGACAGTGCTTCGTCCCAGTGATCGCGGCCCACGTGCACGATGATCGCGGCGCGTTCGTACGTCGGCGCCCCTTGCAGTCGTTCCGCGGGGCGCGCGGCCAGCCAGGCGAGTTCGGCTTTCATCGCTGCCGTCTTTCCCTGCGCTGCGTAGAGCCGCCCGAGCATGCCGTGGACACGCACGTCGCTCGTGTCCAGCGGGATCGCCGCTCGCATCTCGCGTTCGGCATCCGCCGGCCGGTCGAGCATGACGAGCGTGATCGCCTTGCGGAGCCACATGTTGATGGAGCTCCGCACCTCCCGGTCGTTCTGCTCGAACCAGGTCAGCGCCTTCCGTGCAACTTCCTTCGCCTCCACTGGGTGTCCATGTGCGAGTAGTTCGTTCGCCACAGAGAGGTACGTGTTCCCGGCAAACCCGAACATGGCGCCGTTCGCCGCGGCTGATTCGACCTCCGGCATGCGCACGCGCAGTTCGTCGGTACGCCCCAGCGCCGCGAGTGCCTGCATCTCCAGCGCCAGCAAGCTCGCGTCGCTCGGCCGAATCGCCCGTGCGCGTTTCATGACCACGTGCGCCGAATCGTAACGCCCGACGTAATGCCACGCCTCGGCGACACTCGACCAGTACCGGGCCTGCAGTGGCTGGTTTGCGCTGTCCGCGCTGCGCGCGGGCGAGTACTCGTAGTACCGTTGCAGGGCTTCGTTCGGGCGGTTCAGGTCGAGCAGCATTGTGGGGAAGACGCGCTGCAGTGGCGACGAAGGATCCATCGCGAGCAGCCGACGAATCGCCTCAAGGCCAGCGTCGCCGATTTCGACGTACATGCTTCGCGCCACGTCGCCCAGCGCGCGCTCGTACGCCGATCCGCGACGCCGTGACTCCTCCACCCAGCGATCCACCGAGTCAGCGCGCGCCGCGCCGCCCGGCGCGCGAGAGATGTATGAGTTCCAACCGTAGAGGAAACCGAGCCAGAGCTTGGCCTGAAGGAACGTGCTGTCGCCCCGGACTGCGGCGCGCAGGGTTTCCACGCTACGGTCAAGCACATCTGCGTTGCCTGACGCGCTGAACGCCTCGATGGCCGATTCCACCGCGCGCAGTACCTCGAGCGACGGAAGCGGACCGGCCGGAAGCGTGATTGGCCCAAGTCGTGGACTGGTCACGAACCCGGCGGCAACGGCGAGCGGCTCGACTGCGCGTTCGAGTTCCTCGGAGGTTGCGGTAAGTGCCAGACTGGCACTCGGCAACTGCCGCAGGACGGTGCCGTGCAAGGCGTCCATCACGCGCATCCGGAGCTGCACCGTTGCACCACTCCGCAGCAGCGACGCGACCGCAATGGTTCGAGCACCGACCTTGCGCGCAGATGCCGCAACGGCGGCGTCCGTGCCCGGCGCCGATGGCGTGGTGCGGAGCTTCACCCAGGGCAGCGAGGCGATCTGTTGCGCAAGAGCGTCGTCTACCGAGGCGGCCAAGCCGGCCAGCGACACGTCGCCGCCCGCAGACGTCGGCACCGCGAATACGATGGTCCCGTCTGTCGGCGCGGACGATAGGCGTCCGCGCAGCATCCACGCGCCAGCCACGACGGCCAGCACAACCCCGGCGGTGGCGACCGTGAGCATGCGACGCCGGGTGCGCGGGGTCCGAGTGGCAGCGGCCTGCTGCGTCAGCGCCTCGGCAAACGCGCCCGTTGTCGTAAACCGGTCGGCCGGCGCCTTGCTCAACGCCTTGCCGATGGCGGCGCTCACGTGCGGCGCCACGCTCGAGCGGGTGACCGTGACCGACCGCGGCGTTTCTGTCATGAGCCGCGCGAGGATCACCTGCGCCGTGCCGCCCGTGTGCGGAGGTTCGCCGGTGAGCATCTCGTACGCAACCGCACCCAGAGAGTATTGATCGGAGCGCGCATCGAGCTGCCGCTCGCCCGTCGCCTGCTCCGGCGACATGTACTGCGGCGTGCCAAGCGACAGTCCCGTCTGCGTCACGCGCGCACCGCCCGCGTTACTGACGGCGAGCGCGATGCCGAAGTCCGCCACGATCGGCTGCCCTGCCTGCAGCAGGATGTTCTCCGGTTTGAGGTCGCGGTGAATGACGCCGAGCCCGTGTGCGTACTCAAGCGCGCCGGCGACGGCCGTTGTGATGCGCAGCGCTTCATCAACCGGGAGTTGACGTTCACGCTCGAGCCGCGCACGCAGCGTCTCGCCTTCCACGTACGGCATCACGTAGAACAGCTGTCCGGCCGCCTCGCCGCTGTCGAAGAGCGGCAGGAGGTTGGGGTGCTGCAGCGTTGCCGTCACCTTGATCTCGGCTTGGAACCGCTCATGGCCGAGGACGGCGCCGAGTTCTGGGTCGAGCACCTTGATGGCGACGCGGCGGTCATGCTTGACGTCGCGTGCCAGCAGCACCGTCGCCATGCCGCCGTGGCCGATCTCACGCTCTATGGCGTAGCGGTCGGCGAGGGCCTGCGTTAGGGCGGAGACAATCGTGGCGTCCATGGGGGGCATGCCAAGATCGCACATCGCTGTGTCGTGGGCCATCCCTGCACTTGAAGGAAGTGGCCCCAGATGTGTCAGCCATCACGGGACCGGCGGCGATGCCCGCAACGGTTCCGCGCTACGCCTACCCGTCGCTCGTCATGATGAACAGCGGCGCAAGGTCGAAACTGTTGAACTGAGGCCGATACCGCGCGGTGTTGTAGAAGCGTTCCACGTTCACGACCTTCTTGGTGCTCGTCACGATGTCGAGCGGGATGTTGCCATAGCAGCCGTTCTTCACCACCACCAGCCGGCCGTGCACACCCGCTAGCAGCAAGTCGAGCGCCAGGTTGCCGTACGCCATCGGCACGATGGAGTCCATGGCATCGGGATCGCCACCGCGCACTAGGTAGCCGAGCTTCTGGTTGATGATGTGCACTTCCGTCCCATTGTTGTACTGCGCGGTGCGCTTCTGCACCTCGTCAGACACGAGGTCGCCGATGCCGCCCAGCTTGGCGTGCCCAAACGCGTCGGTCACGCTGCTTTGCCACACGCGCTCACCGCCCTGCGGCACCGCCCCCTCCGATACGAGCGCCACCGCGTACCTGCTCGGGTTGCGGGCGCGGTCGTACATCAGCATTTCGGTCAGGATGTCGAGGTCGAAGTGGTGTTCCGGAATCACGCAGCGCGTCGCCGCG
Source organism: uncultured Gemmatimonadota bacterium (assembly GCA_947085385.1). GTDB lineage: Bacteria > Gemmatimonadota > Gemmatimonadetes > Gemmatimonadales > Gemmatimonadaceae > PNKL01. The sequence continues at coordinate 146,725 of CAMTWA010000010.1, forward strand.
CCCGCCATGGTCGGCAGCATCGCCGTGAACCCCGCGTAGCGGCCGAACACCTCCATCACCAGCAGGCGTTCGTGCGACCCCGCGGAGGTGCGCAGGCGGTGCGCCATCTCGATGGTGCGCGTGACGCACGTGCTGAACCCGATGCAGTAATCCGTGCCCGGCACATCGTTGTCCATCGTCTTCGGGATGGCGATGACCTTGACGCCCTCCTGATGCATCCGCATCGCGTAGCTCAGCGTGTCGTCGCCACCAATCGGGATGAGGTAGTCAACGCCCAGCCAGCCGAGGTTCTTGAGCACCTCGGGGGTCAGATCGTTCACCGGCTGGTTGTACGTGTCCTTCAGGTGCTGCGGCACCGCCTCGGCTTTCACGCTGCTCGGCCGCGTGCGCGACGTGTGAAGGAACGTGCCGCCGGTGCGGCCGGCGCGGTTCACGATCTCTTCCGAGAGGAACTGGAAGTTGTTGGAGTTGTCGACTTGGTGGTCCCGCACAATCTCCATCACACCGGCCCAGCCGCGCCTGAGGCCGATGACGTCCCATCCTTCGCGGAGCGCGCGAATGGTCACGGCGCGAATGGCAGGATTGAGGCCGGGGACGTCGCCGCCGCCCGTCAGGATGGCTATGCGCTTCTTGCCGCTGTTGATGCTGGCCATGGGGTATTGCTCTCCGGGAAGTCCGACACGCCGTTGCGACAGGTCCGGCGGCGATGCATTGAATTTAGGGGCTCGCCGGCCGACGGAGAACCGCTCGCCATGACGAGACTCGCCATGAGCGCGCGCCATGACGCCCTCGCGCCCACATCGTCGGCGGTGCAAGTTCTTGCGGGCACATCGTGTCCCCAGTGTTCGCCCCCCTTCGGTCGCGAGGCCACTTCACGTGACGTTGTCCGCCCCCCCACGGACGCCGGCTCCATTTGTCCGGCAGTTCGGCACGCTCGGCCAACTCCTTGCCGTTATTGCGCTCACCGCCGCGTCCGCCCACAGCGATGCCCGAGCGAACGCCCCCCTCCCCCGGGTCGAAGCCAACGACAATCGTGCCTCGGCGGGAGTGCTCGTGCGCGACACGCTGCGCCTCCAGCTCTCGGTCGTGCGCGCCCGCTGGTTCCCCGAGGCCGACTCGGGCCCGTTCGTGGACGTGATCGCGCTCGCCGAGGTCGGCAAGGCACCGCAGATCCCGGGGCCGATGATCCGCGTTCCGGAAGGGACGGTCATCAACCTCACGCTTCGCAACGCACTCGACGACTCGACGCTCCACGTCGCGGGCTTCTACTCACGGCCTGCAGGCGGCAAGGACACCCTGCGCGTTGCCCCTGGTGCGACCGCGCACCTCACCTTCGCCGCGGGTGCCGCCGGCACGTACTTCTATTCCATATCGCCCGGCGCCTTCAAGCCGTTTCCGGTTCCAGAGAAAGAGACAATCTCAGGCGCCTTCATTGTTGACCCGCGCGGTCGGCGGCCGAGCGACCGCGTGCTGGTGATTAACATCTGGGGTTACTTCAGGGACTCCACGACCTACCCCAACGCGCTCGCCATCAACGGCCGCTCATGGCCGAATACCGAGCGGTTCACGGGGACGGTCGGCGATACGATCCGGTGGCGCGTCATCAACGCGTCCCAGCGCGGCCATCCGATGCATCTCCACGGGTTCTATTTCACCGTCAACGCGTCGGGTAACGTGTCGCACGACACGGTGTATGCGCCGGCTGAACGCCGCCTTGCGGTTACCGAGCAGTTCCTGCCGTTCCAGACGCGGGACCTCACCATCGTCCCCGATCGCCCCGGCAACTGGCTCTACCACTGCCACCTCGGTTTCCACGTCGTTCCGGGCGCTGCACAACTGAACCAGGACACGACGCACGCCTCGCATGCGACGATGTCGGCCGATGCAACGAAGCACATGGCCGGGCTTGTCGTTGGCCTCACCATCAATCCTCGGCCAGGCACCCGCCATCACACGCCCCGCGCCACTCGCACCCTCAGACTCTTCGTGAACGAGGGAACCAAGCGGAACTTCTCGCCGCGCGCCATGCGCTATGTGCTGCAGCGTGACGCGCGCGTTCCCGCTGCGGATTCGCTCGAGCCCGTGAGCTCTCCGCTCATCCTCACCCGCGGCGAGCCGACGGACATCGTTGTCCACAACCGCCTCAGGGACGCCACGTCCGTACACTGGCACGGCATCGAGCTCGAAAGCTATTCCGACGGCGTCGCCGGCTGGAGCGGCACCAAGGACCGCCTCGCGCCGATGATCGCGCCGGCCGATTCGTTCGTCGCGCACCTCACCCTCGCGCGCGCCGGCACGTTCATCTACCACACGCACCTCGTTGATGTCGAGCAGTTGTCGTCGGGACTGTACGGCGCGCTTGTGGTGCTCGAACCGGGCAAGCAGTTCGACCCTGCCGTTGATCACATCTTCGTCGCCGGATGGGATGGGCTCGACGGCCCGGAGCGTACCATCCTCAACGGCGAGACCGAGCCGACGCCGCTCTTCTACGAGGCCGGACGCACGCACCGCCTACGTTTCGTCGGCATCGGTCTCGTGCGCGGCGGCCGGTATACGCTTACGCAGGGCGCGGACACCGTGCACTGGCGCGCGATTGCCAAGGACGGCGCAGAGCTACCGCCGTCCCAAGCGACAGTTCGAAAAGCGCTCGTGCGGCTGCAGGCGGGTGAGACCTACGACTTCGAGTGGACGCCGGCGTCGGGGGAGTACGTGCTCTCAGTCACAATGACGGGCGCGCGGCCGCCGTTGCAGCAGAAGATCGTCGTGCGGTAGAATGCGTCGCCGGGCATGAGACCGCAGATGGCACCAAGTCTCGCCGACGCTCTCGCGCCGTTTCTCGCATCTTAGATCCATGCTACTACGTGCCGTTCGCCCGCTCCTTCGTGTGCTGCCCGGTCACCGACTGCTCGTGGCCGTGCTGGCGCTTCTGTGCGCATGCACATCGCGCGAGTCGCCTCCGACTGCGCCCACGGTTGCCCCCCCGGTGCAGGTCGTGCTCTTCACGCACATCGAGGACAACACGCCAGGCCCAGCGCTCACGGATCCCGCTGCGCGTTTTGCGTACACGAACCTCCGCAGCCGCCTTCTTGACATGGCCCGGCTGGCTCGGCGCTATGACATGAAGTGGGTGCTGCAGCCCGACTGGAAGTTCCTCCTCGCGGCACTGCAGTTCGAGGACGCCGCACTGCGCGCTACCACCGGTGGACTCAATGTCTTTCGGTACCTCCGCGACAGCCTTGGCGTGGCCATCGACCCGCATTCGCACGAGAACTTCGGCTACAACTACACCGACGTCGCGTACCTCCTCGACTCGCTCGGTGTTGGCGGAAGCACCGTCATCGGCGGCCACATCTGGGATCCCTCGTTGCCGCAGTTCCAGCAGTGGGACCGCTTCCGTGTGCCGGTGGCCGGCTTGCGATTCCCGGCGGCTCGTTGGCGCGGCGACCTCCTGATGGGAAGCGGCACTCCAAATCACGTGAACGACCCCATCGTCAGCGGCGTTTGGCGCCCGGCAAGCCGCGACAGGTACTGGGCCGACGATCCGGCAGGCAATATCAGCGCCGTCGGCGCCTTCCGCGGCGATCTCGCCGGCATCACCGAGCTACAGAAGGCATATCGTGACGGCAAGGTCGCCACGAACTGCATGTTGACGGCCTCGCTGCACGCCAAGCCTGCCACCCTGACGGCACCGAATGGCATCACGCAGATGGAGGATTCCACCGTGCGCCCGCTCCGTGCCCTGCGCGATGCCGGCGTGATAGCGCTCACCGACTTCACCGCGCTCGTGGCGAAATGGCGGTCAGACTACGGGGCGCGGCCATGTCTCTACGGCCCACTGTGACCTGCGCGTTTCGCTCGCGCTCGCGCAACTCGCCTGCGCTTGGCGGTGTCGACGGAGAGCCGCGAGCGATACGGGGAGGCATTGTCACTGATGCTCGCCCAGCATCATCAGGCGTCATATACTACTGTCTGATGACGTCCCGTGACCTGTTAACGTCGTACGCGTCATTACGTCTATCATCGCCAAGGCCCCCAGCAACCAATCCCGAGTGACTCTTCGCGCCGTTCAGATGGTTCTTCTCGCCGTCACTGCCGCTATCACAGCCTGCAGCGGCGATTCGTCGTCCGGCCCGCCGCCGAATACGGTGGCTGTGGTGGAGGTTACCCCCTCGTCGGCCACCTTGAACGTCGGTGAGTCCCAGCAGTTTGTCGCCTCCCCGAAGAACTCCGTGGGCGCCGTCGTCGCTGGGAAGTCCGCCACGTGGTCGAGTTCAAATCAGACCGCCGCGACGGTGGACGTCGCTGGCCTCGTGCGCGGCGTCGCCGCCGGTACCGCGACGATTTCCGCCACGGTCGACGGCAAGTCGGGAGCAGCGAGCGTCACGGTTATCACCCCGCCGGTGGCGGCTGTTGCGCTCGCCCCAGGTTCCCTCACGCTCACCGTGAGCGGGTCCTCACAACTGACGGCGACGCTCACCGACGCCGCCGGCACGACGCTCACCGGCCGCACCGTCACCTGGTCGACCGCGAATGCCGCAGTCGCCACGGTGAACGGCACCGGCGTTGTGACCGGAGTTGCCATCGGCAGTACGGTGATTACCGCGACGTCGGAAGGCAGGAGCGCGTCGGTCCCCGTGGCCGTGATTCCCAATACGACGGTGGCCTCCACCGTGTCGGGGCGAGTGGTTGAGGCGGCGGATGCGCCCGGCATCGCAGGAGCACGCGTCACGGCGCAGGACCTCAATGCCGCCGTGGTGGCGACCACCACGGCGGATGCAAACGGCAACTGGTCACTGCCGGGCCTCGCGCTGGGCAGCGTGCTGGAGTTCGTGATCAGCGCCACCGGGTACGTGTCGGTGACCGTGGCCTCCACCACCGTGACCGGCGCGCTGACGATTGAGAATGCGCCACTCGCCCGCACCAGCGCCGCCACGGGCGGCCTCGGTGGCCGGGTACGCGACGCGAGCACCAATGCGGCCATCACCACCGGCGCCGCCGTCGAGTTGCGCAACGGAATCAACGTGACCACCGGCTTGGCTGCCTATGCGACCACGACCGCAGCGGACGGATCTTACGCATTCACGGGGCTCGCGGCAGGCACGTATACGCTCGTCATGCGCGGCGCCGGCTACGCGCAGTCGTCGCGCACGGTGGCCGTCACGGGCGGCGCGACGCTGGCCAATGCCGATCTGACGCTGTCGGCGAACGCGAGCGCCAACCAGTGGCGCGCCGTGCTCACCTGGACGGCTGCCAGTCGCGACCTCGATCTCTATCTGACCCTGCCGGCGGCGGGAACCGCGCGCCAGCAGATCTACTTCCTCCGGCCCGGCAACTGCGCGGCCTCGCCGTTCGCCTGCCTCGACCGGGATGCCTCAACCGCCCCCGGGCCAGAGACCATCACCATCAGCCAGCTGGGCACGGGGATCTACCGGTTCTACGTGCACAACTACAACACGCCAAGTTCGGCCACCGACAGCACGCTCATGAATTCCGGGGCGCAACTGCGGGTCTTCCGGGGCACGGCACAGGTGGCCAGCTACGCCGTGCCCCAGCAAGCCGGCACGCTGTGGACGGTCTTCGAGCTCGACGGCGCGACGGGCAGTGTCACCCCGCGCAACGTGATGGCGGCCGGCGCGCCGGGTGATCCGGTGGCGGCGCTGCGGTCGCTCGAGGCGCGCGTGGCGGCACCGAGCGGAAAGCGCGATCCGGGGCTGCGGTTGCCATAGTCTCCACCCGCCCTCGTCCGGGGGCGGCGCCGGCGGCGCCGGCGCCCTAGCCGTCGTGACGTGCGCCTGCGATTATGATCGCATGACCCCCTCGCGCCTCGTCCGCCGCGGCTTCACGCTCATCGAGATCCTCGTCGTCATTGTCGTCCTCGCAGTCCTCGCGAGCCTCGTGGCCCCCAACGTCTTTCGCCACGTGGGCACCGCCCGCGAGACGACCGCCAGGACACAGATCGAGATGCTGGGCGCGGCTCTCGATGCCTACCGGTTGGACAACGGGCGCTATCCGACCACCGAGCAGGGCCTCGTCGCGCTGTGGCAATCGCCCACCGCGGAACCGCGAGCCGCCAACTGGCGCGGCCCCTACCTGCGGAAGGCGGTACCCACGGATCCCTGGGGCGCAGCGTACGTGTACGTCGCTCCCGGAACACAGTCGCGAACGGGCTACGACTTGCTGAGCTACGGTGGTGATGGGAATCCGGGCGGCGAAGGCGAAGCCGCCGATATCACCAGTTGGAAGTAGCGGCCCGCCGCTCCAGCATGCCGCGATTCGAGATCCGGACGATCAGCGCCGAGGGACGGCGCGAGCGTGGCCTCGAGGTGGCGGCGAGTGCGGCCGAACTCGTGAGCACTCTCGAGTCGCGCGGCGTGACCGTGCTGGAGTTGCGGGAGCGCGCCTTGGCCGGCGATGGCGCGTCACGTGTGGCGCCGGCCGCCGTGGCTGATGCCGTGCGCGCCCTCGCGTCGCTGCTTCCCGCCGGCCTGCCGCTCGCACGCGCTCTCGAGGTAACGGCGGCAACCGCGCCGTCCGGCATCGCCACCATCCTGCGCGATGTCCGCTCCCGCGTGGAACGCGGCGAGTCGGTTGCCGCAGCGCTGTCGGCGCATCCGCAGGCATTCAGCGCCACGTCGGTGGGCGTGGTGCGCGCCGGCGAACGTGCCGGCGACCTCGACGGCGCGCTCGATCGGCTTGCCACGCAACTCGAACGGCAGGGCGCGCTGCGCGCGCGCCTGCTCTCGGCGGCGATCTACCCCGCCGTGCTCGCCATTGCCGGCGGCGCGGCCATTCTGGTGCTGCTGCTCTTCGTCCTCCCCCGCTTTGCCACGTTGATGGCGGGCACGGGCGTGCCGGTGCCACGAAGCACAACCGTTCTTCTTGGATTGGCGGTCGCGCTCCGCGAGCACTGGATCGCGCTTCCGATCGCCGGCGCGGTGCTCGTCGCCCTCGCGGCGTGGCTTCGTGCGTCGCACCTCGGGCAACGCGCCTGGTCACGCGCCCTGCTCGCCCTGCCGCTGCTCGGCAGGTTCCGTCAGGCGGTTCTGACGGCATGGAGTGCGCGCGCCCTCGCCGTCCTGCTTCGTGGCAACGTGCCGCTGCCCGCGGCGCTCGACGATGCCGCCGCCTCGGCGGACGATCCCTTGGTGGGCGAGGCGCTGCGCGCCGTCCGTGCGCGCGTGATTGCTGGGAGCCCGCTCCACCTGGCGTTCGGTGCCCAGTCGATCTTCGACGAGGTCTTCGTCTCGCTCGTCGCAACCGGCGAGGAAGCGGGACGCCTCGCCGAGTTTCTCGAGCGCGCAGCTGGACTCTTCGAGCAGCGCACCGAACGCGGGGCGCAGCGTCTGGCGGCGCTTGCCGAACCCGCGATGGTCATCGCGTTCGGCGGAGTGGTCGGCGTCATCGCGCTGTCCCTCTTGCAGGCGATCTACGGCATCAACCCGGCCGGACTGCGATGATCGCGCCTCGTGCCGGGTACACCCTGGTTGAGATGGTCGTGGTCTTGCTGATCCTCGCCGTCTCAGCGGCGGCCGCGGTGCCGGCGTTCGCGGCATGGCGAACGGCAAGCGACCTCGACGTGGCCACCGCGCGCGTGGTCGAGGCCTTGCGGCTCGCGCGAGAACGCGCCATTGCCGGCGGCCGGGGATCAGCGCTGGTGATCGACGCGGCCAATGCGCGCATCTGGTTGCGTCCCACTGATACGAGCTGGGTGCTCGCACTCCCCCGCAGTTGCCGGCTGGATGGCGCGCCGCGGCTCGTGGTGCATTTCGCGGCTGATGGTCCGGCCCGTGGCGAGGTTCCGCTGGTCAGGTGCGGCTCGGACAGCGCGCGCGTGACGCTGGATCGGATCACCGGCATGCCCAGCATCGCGGAGAACCCGTGAGACGCACCGGGTTCACGCTGCTCGAGGCGACGGTATCGCTTGCGATCGTCGGAACGGTCGCGCTTGGCGCGCTGGAAGCGTTTGGAGCCGAGGCGCGCGCCGCGCTGCGCGCACGGCAGGCGGCGCCGGCGGTGGCGATGGCCAGCGAGCAGGTGGCGCGGCTGCAGCTCTTGGACGCGCACACACTGCTGTCGCTCCCTGATTCGCTGCGGCACGGCCGTGCCGAGGGTGATGCCCAGCCTTACGAATGGTCGGCGTCGGTCGGGCGCGTGACCGACGAACTCGATCTCTATGACCTTCGCGTCGAGGTGCGCTGGCCCGCCGGCGTGTACGAACTGACCGCACGCGCCTATCGTCCCGCAGGGGAGCGCGCACGATGAGCATACGCCGCGGACTGACGCTACTTGAGCTCGTCGTCGCACTTGCGGTGGGCGGCGCCGCGCTCGCTGCGGGGGGCGCCGCATTCTCTGCTCTCATCGACCGACGCACGGCACTGCTCGCCGATGCGGACGTTGTCGAACGCTCCCTCACCGTGCGGCGAATGCTCGTCGCATGGATCTCCGAGGCGCGCGCAGGCACGGCATCGGGCGAAGGCCTCGTCGGCGTTCGTGGCACGCTCCGCGTGCCCTCGGGCGAGCTGGGCGACGACCTGTTGGAGTTTGTCACGATGGCTGACGGGGTGCCGCAGCGCGTCCGTCTTTCCGTGGATCGTACCGGTATGCGCTCGTCGCTCACTGCGGAACTGACCGCGGCCGACGGCGCGACCGCGCGCTTCGTGCTGGCGCCGGATGTCGCCGGCTTCGAGGCGTCGTTTGCCACGTCGGCATTCGGTCGCCAGGAGTGGCGTCGCGACTGGCCAAGCGGTGCGCTGCTGCCGACGGCGGTCGTACTCCGGCTGCGCGCACACGATGGGACGGCCCTTCCATCGCCCCTGCGAATGCCGATCACTATTCCCTTGGCGAACAGTCAATGAGACCGCGCCGCGGCTTCGCCTTGCTGGCCAGCGTCTGGCTGGTGGTCGCCATTTCGGCCGTGGGCCTCGAGGTGGCGTGGCTCGCGCGCACCCGCCGGCTGGCCACGGCCAACGCGCTGGAGGGCGAGCAGGCGCGCGTCGCCGCCGCGTCGGGGCTCGAGCACGCGCGCGCTCGGCTGGCCAACGTCTTGGCCGCCGCGCGGCACGATGCCCTCGCTGACCCGTGGCGGCATTCGCTCGGCGGAGCGACTGCTGTCGTGGGGACGGCGCAGTATGCGTTCACCATCCGCGATGATGCGGCGTCCCTTGACCCCAATGTCGCGAACGAAGCCATGCTCGCACGGCTCTTTGTGGCGTGCGGCGCCGATCTGCCGGAGGCATCAGCGGCGGCCCAGCGCATCGCCGACTGGAAGGACGCCGACCAGCTGCGTCGTGCCCGCGGCGCTGAACGCGACGACTACCTCGGCGCAGCAGCACGCACCCTGCCTCGAGATGGTGCGGTACAGGAGTCGGCCGAACTGGATGACGTCATCGGACTGCCGGCTGCGCCGTGGGCCTGCGTGCGTCCGCTGTTGACCGTGGGCGGCACCGGACGCATCAACCCGAACACCGCGAGCGCGGAAGTTCTGCAGACGTTGCCGGGTATTGACGCGGCAGCGGCCGCTGCGATCGTCATCGCCCGCCGTATCGGCGGTCGCCTGCACGACTTCCGTGAACTGGCCGCCGCGGTTCCGGCGGCATTGCGCGGTGACGTTCAGCACCATGCAGAGGCGTTGCAACGCCTGCTGGTCTACGAAACCGATGCCGTTCGCGTCACCAGTGAGGCGAGGATCGATGGAAGTCCCGTTCGCGTTTCGGCCGAAGCGCTGATGCGGCGCAACGGGAGCGCTGTGTTCGTCGAGTGGCGGGCGTTCCGGTGACGGCGCGCGTGGCCGCCCTGGCACTGGGCAATGGACGCGGCGTGTACGCGTGGTGGCCGCCGTCTGCGGCTGCCGCCGATGCCGCGCGCACCACGGAGTTCGCGTTCGACGCCGGTGCGCTCGCCGCCGGTGATGACACCGCGCTCGCCGACGCGCTGCGCACCCTGCGGCGAGCGGCGCCGGCGGCCCACGCGCTGCACGTGGCGCTCGCCTCGCCGTGGACTTCACCTCGCGAAGTTGCCCTCCCGCCGGTGAGCGAGCGCGAGGCCCGCGCTGTGCTCACCCGCGACGCGGCCCGGCACTTCCCTGCCGTGCGCGCCGAGCCGACCGTGTCGGTGCGATCACTTGGGCGCAGGACGTGGCTCGCATGCGACGCCGACGGCGTGGTGCTCGACGCCATCGGCCGCGGCGCGCGGGCGGCGGGCTTCACATCGGTGCGGGTCGTCCCAGCCGTGGGCGCATGGGCACGTACCGTGACGGACGTCGCAAGGCGCGCATTTGAACTGGATGGCGAGGCCGCGGTCATCGGCGCGCGGCGCGGCAACATCACGTCCCTGCGCCGGTGCCGCGCTGGAGATCTTCCGCCTGATGGCATGGTAGTCGCCGACGTGCTCGCTGTCGCCGCGCGGTACGCCCCGTCGTGCGCGGAGCGGGAACTCGCGAGCGAGCGCGTTCGCGCGGCGCGCGATGCCGTCGCGATGCGCGCGGCACGACCACTCGTCGTGGTGGGAATCGCCATGCTCTTGGTCGCGGGTGGCGTGCAGGCGTGGGGAGCATCGCACCGCGTGACGCGCCTTGAGGAACGTCGCACCGCGCTGCGCCCAGCCGTCGCGCCATACCTGGCCGCGCGTGATTCGCTGGTCCAGGCCGGCGACGCACTCGCGTTGCTCGCGCGCGCGCGCGCGCAGTCGTCCGTGTGGGGACGGCGTGTCTGGGCGCTGGCCGCCGCGCTGCCCGACGACGCGTACCTCACCGCCCTGCGCGGCGACGGTGACTCGGTGCGCGTCGAGGGGCGTGCCGCCGATGCCGCATTCGTCCTTGAGCGGTTCAAGGCGGTTCCGGGGGTTACGAGCGTGCGGGCCACGTCACCGGTGGCCGGCACCGACGAACTCGTTGTCTTTTCCGCCATCGTGCGCTTCGGCGACGGGGGCGCGCCATGAACACTCTTGCCCGCCGCGACCGGCGCGCCCTGTGGTTGGGTGCACTTGTCCTGTTTCCTGTGCTCGCGTGGCGCGGGGTCGTCGCGCCGCTCGCTGCGTCGGTGGCTGGCGCGGAGGCTCGCGCGACAACCGCCGTCGCGCTCTTCGCACGCGAGCAGGCGCTGCTGCGGGACGGCCCCCGCCTGCGTACCGAGTTGGCGACCGCGAATCGGCTGCTGGCGAGCGAATCGCCAAGCCTCTTCACCGCCGCCGATACTGCGAGCGCCACCTCGGCCCTCGCTGCGTGGATCCGCGCGACGGCACGCGCGTCCGGGTTCGAGGAGTTCCGCGTCGAGGTTGCGGCCGCGATGCCGACACGTGGCGACGTCATGGTCGTGCAGGTGGACGTGCGCGCTACGGGCACCATCGCAACGCTGGCGACCTGGCTGGCGCGCTTGGATGGCGGCGAGCGGTTGCTGCCGGTGGAGCGCCTCGACATCGCGGCTGACGTGGACGGCACGCTGGCCATCAGTGCGCGGGTGCGCGGGTTCGCGCGAGGAGGGGCCCGGTGACCTGGACACCCTGGCTGGATCTGCGGGTCCGCGCGGCGGCCGTCTTCGCGCTGGCGTCTGTGACCGTGGCTGTGGGTACAATCATGACCGCCATGAGGGATACCGCGGTCGTTCCGGCGGCGCCGTTGCCGACTATGCCCTTGGCGACGGCCACAGCGGCAGCCCCCGCTGTTCCGGTGGAACAGCTCGTTGCGTTGGCGCCGTTCAGCGAGTCGCGTACGGGCGCGTCGGAGGCGCCGCAACAGGACGCCGTCTCGTTGCCCATTACGCTGGTCGGAACAGTCGTCGGCACCGGCCGGCCGGCCGCCATCTGCCGCCTCGGCGCGGGTCGCGCGCGTATTCTCCACTTGGGAGACACGCTTGGAGGATTGCGCCTGCTCCAGGTTACACCCGGCCGGGCCGTCTTCATTGACGCAGCCGCCGTCCGGCACGAGCTTCGCCTTTCATCATCGAGGAACTGACGTGACACCGTTCCTGCACCGAGCGCTTCTTCTCCTCTCGTTTGCGGCGTGCCCGTCCCAAGGGATGCTGGCGCAGCAAGCCGTACGCGTCACCGACCCAGGCGCGGTCGTGGACTTCCAGGACGCCGACATTCGCGTCGTGCTTGCCGCGCTCGCCGAGGCAGGAAAGGTCAACATCGTCTTCGGCGACCTCCCGGACCGCCGCGTGACGCTGCGGCTTCGCGAGGCCGTGCCGCCCGCCGAGATTCCGGCCCTCATCCGCAGTCTGGCGGCCGGGAGTGGACTGCTCGTGGAACAGGACGGACGGCTGCTGCGCGTCTTCGCACCAGTCGCGGCCCCTGCCGCCCCACCGGCCGAGGCTCGTGAGGTGCGCCTGCACGTCTATCGCCTCAAGCACGTGCGCGCCGCAAAGCTCGCGGCCACGCTGCAGTCGCTCTTCGGCGCGTCGCGCCAGGTGAGCGCGCCGGGGCTCAGCACGCCGCCGCTGTCCGAGCGGCTGCAGGCACAGCGGCTGGCGATCCTTGCTGGTGATACGGCGGCGTCCTCGACCGCTGAAACAGGAATGCGCGCGGAGTTGTCGGGGCCGGTGCAGGTGGTCCCCGATGAAACCAGCAACTCGTTGCTGGTGCGCGCTTTGCCAGTCGACTGGACCATCGTGCAGGAGGCGATCACAGCCCTCGACCTCCGCCCTCTGCAGGTGATGATTGAAGTGCTGATCGCCGAAGTGCGGCAGTCGCGCGATCTCGACGTCAAGGTGAGCGGCGGCGCAGCGAAGGCGCCCGACGAGAATACGCGAACGACGGGCACGCTCGGCGGTGAGGAGGCATCCACGGCCGCGTTTCTCCTGCGCCTCGCTCGCGGCGGGGCGATCAGCACCGACGTGGCCCTGACGGCGCTCGCCACGCGCGGTGACGTGCGGGTGCTCTCACGGCCGCTGCTGCTGGCCCAGAACAACCTCGAGGCGCGCATGCTCGTGGGCAGTCAGCGTCCGTTTGTGCAGATCTTCCGTTCACTCCCCACCGACAACGGCGTGCGCGACCAGGTGGTGCAGTACCGCGACGTTGGGACGACGCTCGCCATCCTCCCGACCATCAACCCCGATGGATACGTGTCGCTGCAGGTATCGCAGGAGGTGAGTTCGGCGACCGCCGAGACCCAGTTCGGGGCGCCGGTCATCAGCACGCGCGAGGCAAGCACGCACCTCTTCGTCAAGGATGGCCACACGGCGGTGCTCGGCGGGCTCGTGGACCGCACACAGGAGAGGGCGCGCACGGGCATCCCGGGGCTGAGTGCGCTGCCATGGATTGGCGGCGTGTTCGGCAGCACGCGCAGTTCCACCGTCAACAGCGAACTCTTCCTGTTCTTGACACCGCACATCATCGCCAGCGACGAAGATCTCGAGCGTATTCGCGGCGCAGTGGAGAAGAAGAGCACCCCTGATTCGATGCCGCCAAGCCCGCCGGTGGTGCCACGCAAGCCGTGACCACGGACCTGACCACCCTCGTTCCGGTGTCGCCGTCGCTGACGGCGGCATTCCTGGAGCGGCATGCACTGCTACCGCTCGAGCGGCGCGATGGCTCGCTGCGCGTGGCCACCTGGCTCGACGCACCGCCGCCGCAGGCACTCGACGACCTGGCCCTGCTCTGCGGCATGCCGGTCACGGTGGAGCGCGGCGAGGAACCAGCGCTGCGACGGGCCATCAGGCGCGTCTACGGGGCCGAGGCCACCGCCCAAGGCATGATTGACGCACTCAGTGCGGGCCGTGACGACACCGGCTCCTCGCCCGTGCGCGCCCTGGACGACCTCGTCGCGCAGGCGAATGAAGCGCCGGTGGTACGCCTCGTCAATCTGTTGCTGCTCGAGGCGCTGCAGGCACGCGCGTCCGACGTGCACCTCGAGACATACGCCGGGGAGCTGCGCGTGCGCTACCGCGTGGACGGCGTGCTGCAGGAGGCGCCGTCGCCGCCGCTCCATCTCGCAGCCGCCGTCGTCAGCCGGCTGAAGATCATGGCAGAACTCGACATCGCCGAGCGACGTGTCCCGCAGGACGGCCGGATCCGGCTGCGCTTGCAGGATCGCGGCGTGGACGTGCGAGTCTCCACCGTACCGGCGTTGCACGGCGAGAGCGTGGTGCTGCGCCTGCTCGATGCGACGCGCGGGCGCATCGCGCTTGACGCCATTGGCATGTCGCCGGAGACGCTTGCGAGGTTCCGTGCGGTGATCGCGCGCCCGCACGGCATCGTGCTGGCCACGGGGCCGACCGGAAGCGGAAAGACCACGACTTTGTATGCGGCGGTCGAGACGCTGCGCACTGGACGGGAGAAGATCCTCGCGGTGGAAGATCCCGTGGAATACGAACTCCCCGGCGTGCCGCAGGTTCCGGTGCACGAGAAGGCGGGCGTGACGTTCGCGTCGGCGCTGCGCGCGATCCTGCGGCAGGACCCCGACATCCTGCTCGTGGGGGAGATCCGCGACGGCGAGACGGCCGCGATCGCCACGCAAGCGGCGCTCACCGGGCACCTTGTCCTCTCGACGCTGCACACCAACGACGCCGCGGGCGCGCTCACGCGCCTCCGCGAACTCGGCGTCGCGCCGTATCTCGTGGCGAGCACAGTCGAGGCTGTCCTCGCGCAACGCCTCGTGCGCACCTGGTGCACCGAGTGCCGCGGTGCGGGCTGCGCGGCTTGTCGTGGCACCGGCTATCGCGGACGCATGGGGATTCATGAACTGCTGGTGATGAGCGATGCCCTGCGCGCGGCAGTGCAGGCGGGTGCCGATACGTCCGCCCTGCGGCGCATCGCGGGCGGCGAGGGAATGCGAACCCTGCGCGAGGAGGGTGAGCAGCTGGTATCCGCCGGCATGACCTCGCGCGAGGAGATCCTGCGCGTCGTCTCATGACGTGCGAAATGTGACGATTTGTGCCAGAATATGACGGTTGCCGGCTAACGCGCGCCCGTTTGAGTCGTCTGAAGTTGTCAAATGGTGTAGATTCGAGAATCGGAGACGCCCCCTATGACCGGTCCCACCACCCGTCGTTCCGCCATTGCCGCCGGCGTGGCCGCCCTCGTGGCGGCCACCGCACCTCGCCGGGCCTCGGCCCAGGGCTCCACGCGCCCGAAACCCGCAAAGTCCTCGCGCAGCGCCGCCGAGCTCGAGCGGCTGTTCACGCGCATGCCGGCCTCCGGACCGCAGCTGTCGGCCGCCGACACCGTTCCGGGCACCGATAACTGGACCAGGCCGGCGCTGCGGCTTGCGCGTCGCATCACCTTTGGCCTCACCCCGGCCGAAACCCAGCGTGCACTTCGGCTTGGCTACAAGGGATACCTCGAGTACCAGCTCAACCATGCCGCGCTTGATGACGCCGCAGTCGAGACAGTGGTGGCGGCCAACTGGCCGCGCGTGCTCCAGCCTGCGGCCCAACTCGTGCAGGTGGACCAGGGACTCCTCTACCAGCATCTCACCGACGCGATGCTCTACCGGCAGGCGAACTCGCCGCGCCAGCTCTATGAGCGGATGGTCGAGTTCTGGAACGACCACTTCACGATCTACTTCCAGAAGGTCGGTTACCTGCAGATCACCGACTACCGCGACGTCCTCCGCGCGAACGCGCTCGGGAACTTCGGCACGCTGCTGAAGGCCAGTGCGCACAGCCCAGCGATGCTGGCCTACCTCGACAACAACGTCAACCGCACCGGGTCGCCCAACGAGAACTACGCCCGCGAGATCATGGAACTCCACTCGCTGGGCGTGGACGGCGGATATACACAGCGCGACGTCGCCGAGCTGGCCCGGTGCCTCACGGGATGGACCCTGAACGCGCAGGGAGCGTTCACGTTCAGCGCCTCGCAGCACGACTTCAACGCCAAGACGGTCCTGGGCGTCACCATTCCCCAGCGCGCGACGAACAGCGGGCAGGGCCAGCAGGACATGGAGCAGATGCTCGACGTGCTCATCGCGCATCCGAACACCGCGACGTTCATCGCGACCAAGCTGCTTCAGTTCTTCCTGCGCCCCGATCCGAGCGCGACCCAGGTGGCGGCCGTGGCGAACGCCTACACGAAGACCGGCGGCGACATCAAGGCGATGCTGCGCGTCGTCTTCACCGAGTCATGGATGACGGCGGCGCCGGCCAAGTTCAGGCGCCCGCATCACCTGATGGTCTCGGCGCTGCGCGCCGGCGGCGCGGTCATTTCCCCGTCCGCAGCATCGCTCAGCACCATGCGCGGCTACCTCACGCAGATGGGGCAGGTCCCGTTCGACTACGAGACACCCGAGGGCTATTCAGACCGCGTTGAGTACTGGTCCGGGAACGTGCTGCCGCGCTGGAACGTGATGTCGGGCATCGCGAGCGCGGCGACCGGGCAGTTCGTGGTGTCGGACGCGACTTTCACGCGCTTCGGGTCCACGGCCTCTGCCATTCTCGATTCGATTGACCTGATGGCGTTCGGCGGCGAGATGAGTTCGCGCACGCGCGGCGACCTCACGACCTACCTGACCGCCGGTACGATCAACGCCGCGCGCATTCGCGAAACGCTGGCGCTGGCCCTGTCGTCCAGCGCCTTCAACTGGTACTGAGCCCAGCCCCCCGGAGCGATGATGACCGACCGCGACAACGACGCCTGCGGCTGCCAGGAGTACAACACCCTCTCGCGCCGGCACTTCGTCATGAACTCGGCGGGCGCAGCGGTGCTCGGCGCGGTGATGCCTGACTGGCTTCCCCGCGTCGTGCTGGCGCAGACGGCGAGCAGCCGCGACATCATTGTGTACGTCTTCATGCGCGGTGGTGCAGACGGGCTCTCGCTCTGCGTGCCGTGGGGCGACGCCAACTACTACTCGTCGCGCGCGACGATCGCGATCCCGCGCCCTGACGCAACGGGGACGGTGAAGGCCACCGCGCTCGACAACGTCTTATGGGGCTTGCCACCGTCCATGCTGGGCCTGTTGCCGGCGTATCAGGCCAACCAGCTGCTGCTGATTCAGGGAGCGGGACTCACCTACAGCTCGCGGTCGCATTTCGACGCGATGCGCTTTATCGAGGTGGGCAAGGCGGCCGATCCGTCCATCTCGACTGGCTGGCTCGGGCGTCACCTCGCCACCGTGCCGCCGATGAAGGCCGCGGCCACGCTGCGTGCGCTGTCCATTTCGCAGGGGCTGCCCAACGCGCTGGAAGGTGCACCCAAGGCATTACCGATTCCCGATCCCGCCAATTACGTGCTCGGCGGAAGCTCCACGACCCGCGCCGCGCGGCAGGCCTGGCTGAACAGCGAGTACTCGTTCACCGAGGAGCCCGTGCGCAGCGCGGCGCTCGATGCAACAGCCACGCTGGCCCTGCTCTCCTCGCTGAACATCAACGCGTACGCGCCGTCCAACGGCGCGGTCTATGGGAATAACAGCTTCGGTCGCGCACTGCGCTCCGCCGCGGCGCTCATCAAGGCCGATATCGGCGTCGAGGCCATTCAGGTGGACATCGGCGGATGGGACACCCACCAGACGCAGAACCCGCTCAACGGGCAGATGGCGACGCTGATGACGACCTTTGCCGGCGCCATCGGCGCCTTCTGGTCGGACGTGCTGCAGGGGACCGGCAACTACAACGTCACGCTCGTCGCGATGTCAGAGTTCGGGCGCAATGTGCGTGAGAACGGCTCGCAAGGCACCGACCACGGCCGCGGCAGCTGCATGTTCATCATGGGCAAGGAAATCGCCGGCGGGCGCGTCTACACCAGGAACTGGCAGCCGCTCGCACGCGAGAACCTGCAGGACAGTCAGGACGTGAAAGTGAACGTCGACCACCGGGACGTGTTGGCCGAGATCGTCAAGAACCGACTCGGCAACAACAACCTCGACCTCATCTTCCCGGGGTACACGCCGACGTTTCAGGGCGTCACCCGGTAGGGCTACTTCACCTCGACCTGCCCGGTCATTCCCGGATGCACGGTGCAGTCGTAGGGGAACAGGCCCCGGGTGTTGAACGTGCGCGCGATGTTCACGTTGCGCGTGATCTGAATGTCGGCCGGACGGCCCAGCTTGCTCGGGTCGAAGATCACGTTGTGATCTACCGAACCGAACCGGAACGTGACGGTGCCCCCGACGCCGATCGTCGTGAGGAACGGCGAGAAGGTATTGCCCGGCATCGTGACTTCCGCGGCGAGCGGGAACCCGCCGCCTGACGCGCTCACCACGATGCTCGCGGCACCCGTGCGTCCGCCGATGGCCGCGCTGATCGTCGAAGTCCCCGCCGCCACGCCAGTCACGAGGCCGCTCTGCGAGACGGACGCGACATTCGACGCGCTGCTGCTCCAGGTCGCCGCGCCCGACGTCACCGTGCCCGTGCTGGTGAGCGGCGTCGCGGTGAGCTGCAGTGTCTGCCCGACGCCGAGCTGGGCGCTCGTGACGTTCAGGGAAACGGACGCGACGCCGGCGTTGGCGCCGGGCGCGGTAGCGTCGTCGCCGCCGCTGCACGCGGCGGTAAGTACGGCGACGAGGATGATGGGGGCGAGACGCACGGGGGGCTCCGGATGGAATGCCGCAACCTAGCGGGTTCCGGCTTCCCGGGGCAGTCCAGCGGTGCTGGTGTTCGTCGCGATTCGGGACAAGACTTGAGCATGGAAACACGCGCCATGCCGCCGCACACATCGTCGCTCGTCATCACGCTCCCACCGTGGGCCGAGTTGGCGGTGGACTGGACGCGACCGTACGAAGGCGATGACGAGAAGATGCGCCTCGCCGTCGCCCTTGCGCGCATCAACGTCGAGTGCGACACGGGCGGTCCGTTCGGCGCGGCGGTCTTCGAGCACGGCACGGGCCGGCTGGTCGGCATCGGCGTGAACTGCGTCCTGCGGCTCAACTGCTCGGCCCTGCACGCCGAAGTGGTCGCGCTGATGCTCGCGGAGCAGGAGCGCCACTCGTTTACGCTTGCCGCGCCAGGGCTTCCCGCGCACGAACTCGTGACCTCGTGCGAACCCTGCGCCATGTGCCTTGGGGCCACGCTCTGGAGCGGCGTCAAGCGCCTTGTCTGCGGCGCCACGCGCGAAGACGCCACGCGCCTCGGCTTTGACGAGGGGCCGGTCTTCCCGGCGTCATACGAGTACCTCGCGCACGCGGGCATCGAGATCGTGCGCGAAGTCCGCCGCGACGAGGCGCGCGCCGTGCTCGAGCTGTATCGCAACCGTTCGGGGTCGATCTACAACCCATGAGAGTGAACGCGGCGGCGTGGTTGGCCGTCGCGTTCGCCCGGCGGGCACCCTACTTCCCGCGAAGTCTCGCCACCGTGGGCTCTCGCCTCCGCAGTGGCTCGCCTCAGCGCCAGCAGGGCACGTCGGAACCCGATCCGGACCGGACTACCCGCCCTTCAGCACCAGCAGATCGACGTAGGCCCCTTCGATGAGCTGCGACGGCTCGACCCCAAGAAGCCCCATGATTTCGTGCGCTGTGCGCACGCCGGTTTCGGTGGACCCGTGCTCGTCGAGAACAACCTCGAGCTCCAGGAATTCGCCAAGGCCGGCGACGCGGTCCAGGTGAATGCGCGTCGCGCCCGCGAGGTAGAGCGTGCGGTGTTTCACCACGCGCCCCGACTCTCCGTACGCGTGCGTCAGCACGTCGCGCAGGGCGTCCGCGTGGTCCGTCCGCGAGATCAGGTAGAACGACTCCTTGGGTCCCTTTGCGTCGGCGCGCTCATAGAAGATCAGCTCGCCCCGTCCATCCGCGAACGCGCGCAGCTTGAGGCGCCCCGCGTTGCACGCGAAAAAGGTGTCGTCCTGTGCAATCTCGATCGGGCCTTCGTCCGCGATGGCGGCGGCTTGCGCCATGAGCGCTTCGACGCTCTCGATGCGCGCCTTGATCTCCACGTTGCGTGGCATGGAATAAAACGTGCCGCCGACGCGCTATGTCGGGCGCGGCGGCGTCACCGCGTACGCGATGAATGCGCCGAGCGCGATGATGACCAGCCCCGCAACGCGAATCAGCATGCTCCCCTGGGCAGACCCGACCTCCATCAGGGCGCGGGCGCGCTCGACGCCGAACAGCGGCGTCGCCAGCCCGGCAATGACGAACAGTACACCGAATGCCATCAGTACCTTGGGCGCACGCGAAGGCCCCGCGGCCCAGAGAAGCGCGAGTCCCATGCCGACGCGCAGCGCGCCCATGACGTACAGGCCGAGTGTCGTGAGCAAGAGCGGCGCCACAGCAAGCATGAGCGCGGGCGTCGTCGCACAGACGGCGCCAATGGCCAGGAGAACGAAGGCGACCAGCAAGGCGGGGTATCGCATGTGTGCACCTCCTCGTCCAACATAGCATCCAACGATGCGAGGCGGCGTGACGTTGATTCTGTGACCGACACACTCCAGAATTCGACTCTCGGATTCCGCATCCGATATATCGCCTTCATCCTGCCCGCCGCTGGCGGGTGCTTTCGTCGCCCAGGAGATATCTATGGACCGCAGCGAGATCCAGAAGCGCGTCACCAGCGTGGTGGCCGGTGTGCTGGGGATTGATCCCGCCGAGGTGCTCCCTGCATCGAACTTCGTCTTTGACCTGGGCGCCGACTCGATGAAGAGCGTCGAACTCGTCGCTGGCTTCGAGGAGGAGTTCGACATCGAGATGGATGCCGACAAGGCCCGCGAGGTCCAGACGGTCGAAGGTGCCGTTGACTTCATCGCGGACTACCTGAAGTAGTCTCACACGCGGCCGTCATTTCGGAGGCGCCATGGCTGGTTCTCCTGACCCGGGCCGCAGCCGGCTCGAGTCCATCTTCTCACCGCAGTCCGTCGCCGTTGTCGGCGCCACCCGCGTTCCCGGCACCGTTCCCTACGACATCTTTCACAACATCCTGAAGGATGATTTCCAGGGGACCCTCTATCCGGTCAGCCCCAGCGCGAAATCCATCGCCGGCGTCAAGGCGTACAAGTACATCCTCGACATTCCCGACCCTGTTGACCTGGCGGTGATCGTCTTCCCCAGCAGCGTCGTGAAGCTGGCGATGGAGCAATGCGGCCAGAAAGGCGTGAAGGGCGTCATCATCATCAGCGCGGGCTTTCGCGAGGTCGGCCCCGCCGGCGTGCAGCGCGAGCAGGAGATCAAGGACATCGCCCAGAAGTACGGGATGTCGTTCATCGGCCCCAACTGCCTCGGCGTGATCAACACCGACCCGAACGTCCACCTGAATGCCTCGTTTGCCCGCCGCATGCCGGCGGAGGGGTCCATTGGCTTTCTCTCGCAGAGCGGCGCACTCTGCACCGCCGTCCTCGACTACGCGCACGCCAAGAACATCGGCTTCTCGAAGTTCGTCTCGTTCGGGAACAAGGCGGACATCAGCGATATCGACCTGATGCTGTCGCTCAAGGACGACCCGGCGACCAAGGTCATCCTGATGTACCTCGAGGAACTGACCCACGGCGCGGCGTTCGTTGACGCCGCCCGCCAGGTCATCCACGAGGCGGGCAAGCCGGTGCTCGTCCTGAAATCAGGGCGCACATCGCAAGGAGCCTCGGCCGCCGCCTCCCACACCGGATCGCTCGCGGCCAGCGACGAAATCGTGGATGCCGCGTTCCGGCAGGCGGGCGTCATACGGTGCCAGACCATCGAGGAGATGTTCAACAACGCGATCGCGCTCGCCTATCAGCCGCTCCCAAGGGGGCGGCGCGTCGCCATCATCACGAACGCCGGCGGCCCGGGCGTGCTGACCACCGATGCCGCCATCCACGAGCGACTCGAACTCGCCGCCTTCTCCGACCGCACCCGCGACGTGTTCAAGCGCTCCCTGCCCGTCACGGCGAACATCAAGAACCCGGTGGATGTCATCGGCGATGCGCGGGCCGACCGCTATCGTGTGGCATTGGGCAGTGCGCTGGAAGACGAGAATGTCGACGGCGCGCTGGTGATCCTCACGCCGCAGTCCATGACGGACATCGACACGATCGCCGAGGAGGTCTGTAACGTCGCCGCCGCGTACGACAAGCCGACGTACTGCTCGTTCATGGGCGAGACCGACGTGGCCTCGGGGATCGGCATTCTCCAGCGCCGCAGCATCCCGCACTACGTCCTCCCCGAGTCCATGTGCCGGGCCTTTGCCCGCGCCCACGACTTCAGCATCGAGAAAGACCGGCGGCTGACCCCCGCCGTGCGGTTTTCGGACGTCGACACCGCTGCCGCCCGGCAGCTGCTCGACGCGGCCATCGCGTCAGGCAGGACGTATCTGACACCCTCCGACGCGATGAAGGTACTCGAGGCGTACCGCCTGCCGGTGCTTCGCAGCGCGGTCGCCCAGACCGCAGCCGAGGCCGAGAGCGTTGCGGCGCAGCTCGGGTTCCCGGTAGCGATGAAAGTCGAGTCCGACGACATCGTGCACAAGTTCGATGTCGGTGCCGTGGTGCTGGGCATCGAGACGCCTGCCGCCGCCGCTGCGGCGTACGCCACCATCCTCGCGAACGTCAAGGCGCATCAGCCGGAGGCCCGGGTTCAGGGGGTGTTCGTGCAACGCATGGCGGGCGCGGGTGACGAAGTCATCCTCGGCGTCAAGCGCGACCCGGCCTTTGGCGCCGTCGTGATGTTCGGCCTTGGCGGACTGTTCGTCGAGATCTTCCGCGACGTGGCGTTCCGGATCGCCCCGATCCCGCTTGAGCACATCCGTGACATGATGCACGAAGTGAAGGCGTCCCCGATTCTCACCGGCGCGCGCGGCCGGCCGCACCGCGACACGGCCGCCGTGGAGGAATGCCTCCAGCGGCTGTCGCAGCTCGTCGTTGACTGTCCACAGATCCAGGAACTCGACATCAACCCGCTGATCGTCCGCACGCAGGGGGACGGATGCGCGGTCACCGACGCGCGGATCCTCGTGTCAGGGGCCGGGCACGCGCCGTGAGCCACGCTGGCCTGTCGTTCACCTACTAACGATCTACCCCCAGGGACTCTTCCGATATGCGCATCATCATCCACGACACCTATGAGGCGATGAGCAAGTGGACTGCCCATACCATCGCCGCCAAGATCAACGCCGCCAAGCTGACGAAGGACAGGCCGTTCGTGCTCGGCCTGCCGACGGGCTCCTCCCCCATCGGGACGTACCAGCATCTGGTGAGCCTGCATAAGCACGGCAAGGTCTCGTTCAAGCACGTCGTCACGTTCAATATGGATGAGTACGTGGGACTGCCGGAGACGCACCCGGAGAGCTACCACCACTTCATGTGGCATCACCTGTTCAGCCACGTTGACATCCCGCACGAGAACGTGAACATCCTGAACGGGAACGCGAAGGACCTCGAGGAGGAGTGCGACGACTACGAGGAGCGCATCCGGAAGAGCGGCGGCATCCAGCTCTTCCTCGGCGGCATCGGTGCCGACGGCCACATCGCGTTCAATGAGCCCGCGTCGTCGCTCTCGTCGCGCACGCGCATCAAGACGCTCACGCACGACACCCGCCTCGCCAATGCCCGCTTCTTCGGCAACGACCCCAACAAGGTCCCCAAGACCGCGCTCACGGTCGGCGTCGGCACGGTGATGGATGCGCAGGAGGTGATCATCCTCGTCAGCGGCCACGGCAAGGCGCGCGCCCTCCAGAAGGTGGTGGAAGAGGGCGTCAACCACATGTGGACGGTCTCTCAGTTGCAATTGCACCGGCATGGCATGATTGTGTGCGACGAGGAATCCACGTACGAGCTCAAGGTGGGGACGGTGAAGTACTTCAAGGACATCGAGGGCGAGCATCTCACGTTGCCGCAGCTCTGACCCCAGGCATTACCAGAGGACCGCCCATGCCCTCCCCCACGCAGGCGCAGATCGGCCAACTGACGACACAGGGCTGCACGGCCGAGGACTGGTCGCACGTGACCTTCGCGCCCGGCACCGACTTGTCGCGGGTCCGCGCTGCGCACTTTCGAGGTGCGGTGACGGTGGGCGCGAACGCCGCCAACGTGTCGGTGGACGGGGTCGAACTTCCGTGCGGCATCTTCGACGCCACCGTGGCCGACTGCGCCATCGGCGCCGGCGTGCGCATTGCCCGCATTGGTTCCGTGATTGCGCGGTATGACATCGAGGATGACGTCGTGATCCAGGATGTCGCCGCGTTGACGGCAGATGCCGGATCGGCATTTGGCGCCGGTACCGCGGTGGACGCGGTGAACGAGGGCGGTGGCCGGGTGGTCCGCCTTGTCCCTGAACTCTCTGCGCAGACCGCGTACCTGCAGGCGTTCCGCGTGCACTCCAACCAGCTGCAGAAGGCGCTCGCCAGTCTTGTGGACGCCGCGATCACGTCGGCACGCCGCGATCGTGGCGCGGTCGGGGCACACGTCCGCGTGCTCCATTGCGGCGTGATCCGGAACGTACTCATCGGTCCGCACACCGTGGTTCGCGGCGCGGCGCTCCTCGACACCGGAACGATCCTCAGTTGCGCCGAGCATCCCACCGTGGTGGGCGAGGCGGTGCAGGCACGGCACTTCGTCATCGCCGAGGGCGCGAGCGTCACGAGCGGCGCGCTGCTCGACAAGGTGTATGTCGGCCAGGCGACCAAGCTGGGCAAGCAATTCTCGGCGGAGCACTCCCTCTTTTTCGCGAACTGCGAGGGCTTTCACGGGGAGGCCGTTTCTATCTTCGCCGGCCCGTACACGATCACGCACCACAAGTCCACGCTGCTCATCGCGGCCGGCTTCTCGTTCTACAACGCCGGGTCCGGCACGAACCAGAGCAACCACATGTACAAGCTCGGCCCCGTCCATCAGGGCGTGTTCGAGCGCGGCACCAAAACCGGGTCCTCCTCCTACGTGCTCCACGAGACGCACGTTGGCCCGTTCAGCGTGGTCATCGGCAAGCACTACACGAACATCAACACGCCCGACCTGCCCTTCGCGTACATCCACGAGGCCGAGGGACAGTCGGCCATCATCCCCGGGATGAACCTGCTCTCCGTTGGGACGGTGCGTGACGGGGAAAAGTGGCCCAAGCGGGATGGGCGAAAGGCGCCGGTGCGGCGGGACCTCATCTCGTTCGGCGTCTTCACGCCGTTCAGCGTGGAGAAGATGCGGGCGGGACGCGCGGTCCTGCAGCGGCTGCACGAGACGACGCCGAAGGAGAAGGCGGCCGTCCAGTATGGCGGCGTGGTCATCAAGCGGCTGCTGCTCCGCAAGTGCGCCCGATATTACGCGCAGGGCGTCACGCGGTACCTCAACGGCCGGGTGCTGGATCGCATCGAGGGCGCGTCAGCGGCGAAGGCGTGGAATGACGTCCGTCAGGCGCTGCAACCGGGCGCCGTCCTTCGCGATCCCTTTGCATGGACGGATGTTGGCGGCTTGCTCATGCCGACGGAACGGCTGCGGTCGCTGGAGGACGACATCGTCGCCGGGACAGTCCGCTCGCTGCACGAGGTCGGGGAGCGGCTGTCCGCAATCGCCGCTGCCTTCGCGCAGGATGAGTGGTCGTACGTCTGTGCGGCGTTCGCACAGGAGCACGGGTACGCTCCCGGGGCGATGTCGCGTGAGCAGGCGCAGCAGATGCTGGTGGCTTACGACGAGGCGGCGGCAGCACTGCATTCGTCAATCGTTGACGATTCGAAGAGGGAGTTCGCCGCCTTCGCCCGGATCGGATTCGGGCTGGGGATGACGGACGATGAGCGCACTGCTGAGTTCCACGCCGTTCGCGGAAGCGCGGAGACGAACAGCGTGGTCCAGAAGCTCGTGCAGGAGAAGGCTGCCATGGCGGAGCGGTCGCACCGCCTGCGCGAACTGCTGTCGCGCTTCTGAACCGGTCCGCGTAATCCGCGGAGTCAGTGTCCCGCGCGCCGGCGCGCCTCTGCGTCCGCCATCCAGCCCCGCGCGATCTGATCGGCCGGGACGCTGCTGAGATACGGCTTGATGTCAAGCACCGGCGTGCCATCCAGCATGTCCACGCCACGCACGAGAAGCCGTGCCCCCTCGCGCCGGAGCAGCTTCACCACCGTCAATCCAATGGGATTGGGCCGTCGCGGGCTCCGGGTGGAGAAGACGCCATGCATGCGATCATCCGTGGGCGGCATTGACAGGAGATCGTAGCCGTCCGCCCGGTCGAAGACCCACAGGATGTAGAGGTGGGAGAAGCCCTCAATGTCGGTCAGACCCTCCTCGAACTCAGGAAGCAACTCGAGCGCTCCCTCCGCGTGGTGCTCAGTGCCGGGACCCTTGGGGATCTGTGCAGTCTCGGCGTAGGGGCTGCGTATGAAGGCGATCGGACGGAACGGGATCACGGGAACTCCTGACAGTCGGATAGTTGGACGCGTTGAGCCCGACGGATGCTTACCGCAAGGCGAGGTCCGTCGCCAGCCGTTTAGCGGCGAGCGAGACGCGTTTCGCAGAAGCGCCTACGCACGCTCGCGCAACCTCTTTTCTTGTATGCGCTTCCAGCGACTTATGCGACCAAGAGACCCGATCGATTACGTAGCTTCTACGGTACACGTTGCCGACTTGGTATGACTGCGTAGGGGATATCCTGAGCATTTGTATCCATATATCCTGCAACACATTGCATATAGTGCCTGACAGATGAAGTTCTCGCCCACTCCCAGATTGCACGTTGCCTAGTACTACAGTTGCGGATCACTTTCGGCGGGCGCGGTAGTGTGCGCGGCGAGCGGCCTCTTGGTGGCGGCGTCGCCAGCGCGAGGCGGCGATCACCTGCGCGGGATTGGGCGGGTGTTGATGGAAGATCAACTGGGCCAGCAAATGCTGAATCTCCGGCACGCTCAACTCGACGTACGCGGTGCCGGGCGGAGCCCCCTTTTTCGCGGCGTCTGCCGCGCGCGCATCGCCGCGAGGAACGCGTGGGCGTAGAGCGTGAGCGTGATGAATCGATACCACGCGGCGTAGGTGCGCACTTCATATTGGTCGAGGCCGATCTCTTGCTTGCTCGTTTCAAAGCCCTGCTCAATGCCCCACCGCCGGCCCGCGACCCGCACGAGCGTGTCCAGCGCGACGGGCCGATTGGTGAAGCCCACGTAGTACGCGCGGTCGCCGGTGGTCAGATGCCGGCGCACGAGCAGGGTGTGGTGCCCCGCGGCGCCGACCCGCGCGAGCGGCACCAGCGCCCAGTCATAGGTCCGCGGCCCTTTGCTGCCCGCCCCGGCACTGCGCCGCTTCCACGCGGCGGGGGGCAGGGCGCCCGCCACGGTGTCCACCTGCAGTTGTCGAGGCGCGCCGTGCCGCCACACCCACAATCGTGCGTCCGAGCGAATGGCGAGGAGGAATGGCTGGTGCTGGGCCTCGAGCCAGACGCGCAAGGTCTGATCATTCCCGTACACGGTGTCGCCCACCACCCACGTCGGCGTCAGGCCGCCCGCGAAGGTCCGCGCCAGCATCGCCTGCGCCAACTGCGGTTTCGTGCAGAACGTCACGGCATCGGGGATCCCGGCCTCGCGGCACCGCCGTCGGTCGGCGATCCAGGACTCCGGGAGGTACACCTCGCGATCCACGAAGGCGTGGCCGCGCGCGGTGGCATAGGCGAGGAACACCCCGATCTGGCAGTTCTCGACGCGGCCGGCCGTCCCACTGTACTGCCGCTGCACCCCCGCCGACTTCTTGCCCTTCTTCAGAAAGCCGGTCTCATCCAGGATCAGCATCCCGTCGTGCGCGCCCAGCGCCGTCTGCACATACGCGCGCAAATCGTCGCGCACGCCCTCGACGTCCCACGCGGCGCTCGCCACCAGGCGCTGCATCCCGTGCGGGGTCGCTTCCGCGGCCGCCTCGGCGAGTTGCCACCCGTTGCGCCGCGCATCGCCCGTCACGGTGACGCGCATGAACCGCCCCAGTCGATCGCGGGACTCCGGCCGTGGGACGAACGCCCCGATCCGGGCCGCCACCATCTCCAACTCCCGCGCCCACGCCGCCGCCAGCCGCTGCTCGCGCATCGCCACGCTCCGGTCGTCGTTGCCTCGCAGACGACCGACATGTCATATCTGAAACTGTAGTACTAGCTGCCACACGGCAGTGAATGCACGATGTGGGCTGGGCTGCAACAGCTTCTCTATCAGGCGTGTGCACCTCAGGAGGGTGCCAATGACATTTCCCAGAATTCGAGGTAGCGGCATTCTCTCCATGGGGCCGATTGCTCGGCTTGTGAGTAGCGTGCTCGTGGCCGCGGCGCTGTTCGCACCAGCCGCCGTCAACGGTCAGGCCACACCGGCGTCATGGAGCACGTCGGACTGCGAGTCCTGCCATGACAAGGCGATGAGTCCGGCGTTCGCCAAGTCGGCCCACGCCAAGCAGGATCAGAGCTGCGCGAAGTGCCATAACAACGTGGCGGAGCACTTCAAGGCTCAGTCCGAGGGCAAGGACGGGCCGGTGCCTTTGGTGAAGAAGGTCAAGGCGGGCGACCTGAACAAGGCGTGCCTCTCGTGCCACGAGAAGGGCAACCAAGAGAGCTACGACGCCGGCATGCACTCGCGGCGCAACGTGGCCTGCTCCTCCTGCCACAGCGTGCACACCCCGAAGTCAGCTGCCGCGCTGCTGAAGACCAAGAACGACGCGGAGACCTGCTACTCGTGCCACAAGGCGCAGCGGTCGCAGATGAACAAGACTTCGCACCACCCGGTGCGTGAAGGCAAGATGAGCTGCTCGAGCTGCCACAACCCGCACGAGGGCAATCGTCCGAAGATGGTCAAGGCAGAGACCACGAGCGAACTGTGCTACTCCTGCCACGCCGAAAAGCGCGGACCGTTCCTGTTCGAGCATGCGCCGGTCCGTGAGGACTGCGGGACCTGTCACAATCCGCACGGCTCCAACCACTCGCGGATGCTCGTCCAGAAGCTGCCGACGCTCTGCTGGAGCTGCCACCTGACGGGCTCGGGCCACTTCGGTTCCGGCGACAACAACTCAACTGAGAAAGGCGTGACGATCGCCCCGACCGGCGCCCCGACGGGCTTCCCGACGGTGAACTCGCGCTTCGTCGGCCGCAGCTGCGCCAATTGCCATATGAACATCCACGGCTCAAACTCGCCCTCGGGCGCCTACTTCATCCGGTAACCCACCCATGACACGCGCAATGAAGGTTTCAGCGTTCGTCGCCATGGGTCTTCTCATGGTGGCGTCGGTTGCATCGGCGCAGAACGCATCCGCCAGCGGCGGACAGATCACGATCAAGACGACCGGCGTCGAGGACGTGACGTCGTCCAAGTTCACCGAGTACAAGGATCTTCCGAACGGCGTGACGATTTCCAACCTCAACCTGTTCTCGACGTCCAAGCACCTCGACTTCAGCCTCACGGGCCAGAACGTCCAGCAGACAGACCAGCGCTTCTTCGGCTCGCTGAAGGCGCTCGGCTTCGGCGTCAAGTTCGACTACAACCAGATTCCGCATGACATGGGGAACGACGGCCGGTCGATCTTCGCCGAGTCCGCCCCGGGTGTGTGGACGGCTCCGTCGACGCTGCGGACAACGCTGGAAAACGCCATTTACGCGGCGCTGCCCACCACGGTTCGTACCATTCCCTGGTACCAGGGGCTGTTCTCGCAGACGATCCAGGCCGCGGGCCTGGTAGACGTGTCCGGCATTCGCAAGACCGGCAACGTCGAGCTGACGCTCGGCGATCGCTTGCCGCTCCCCGTGACGCTTACGTACCGCAACGAACTGAAGGAAGGCTATCGTGGCCTGATGGGCGGCAATATTCGCGGCGCGTTGAGCCCCTCGTACGAAGTGGCCGCGCCGTTGGATGAAATCACGCACGACATCGGCGTGAAGACGTCCTACAAGTTCAAGTATGGCAACGCCTATGCCGCGTACAACATGAGCCTGTACGACAACCGCGCCGAAAAGGTGATGATGGACAACCTGATCATTGGTGTTGACCGGGTTCAGACGGCGGCGGTGGGTTCGACGGTCTCGGCGATGGGCGGCCCGTCGCGCGACCTGTTTATCATGGCGCCGGACAACGAGGCGAGCACCTTCAGCGGTGGCCTCACGCTGAAGTTCAAGAAGCAGACGCGCATCACCGCCGGCCTCGCGCTGGGGACGAGGACGCAGGACGCGCCGTTCTATCCGTACACGGCGGCCACGATGAACAACAGCCCCGCCGGCCAGAACCTGGCGAGTCGCTCGGCGCTGCAGCGGCAGTCGTACGGCGGAAAGGTCAACACGACCATGTACAACGTTGGCTTCTCGAGCCGGCCCATGGACGGGTTGACGTTGCGGGCGCAGTACCGGGTGTACGACCTGACCGACAATTCGGACAAGTACGTCATTACGGGCGACGTGTCGCAAGGCAACGGCATCTGGACGGCCAACACGCCGGCCACCGACGCTCCGTTCGGTCATGTGACGGCCAACGTCTACGACACCAAGAGCGCGCGCTACTCGGCGTCGGCCGCGTATGACTTCAAGGCCCTGACGCTCGAGGGTCAGGTGCGCGGCGGCCAGCTGGAGCGGACGTATCGCGAAGCCGAGAAGGTGACGGAGAACGGCATGGGGTTCACCGCCCTGTACCACTTCGACGACTGGCTGGGCTTCCGCGGTACGTATGACGTGAGCAAGAGGACCGCTGACGGTCACACGATCTACGGGTACCAGCTGGACGAGGCCGCGTTCGAGAACACGAAGACCGGCCTCGATATCGAGATCACGCCGATGGACGGGCTCGACCTCAGCGTCGCGTACTTCCGTCGCAATGTGGATTTCGTGGATCGGCCCAGCCGCGTGCCGGTTGTCAGCGGCGCACCGGTGGCGGGCGTGGCGGCGTTCCCGAATACACCGAGCGGGCTGCTTGACGCCAAGTACGACAGCTACACGGGCGATCTCAACTACGTCGTCAACTCACGGCTCGACCTGGGCGCGTTTTACACCTATGAGAAGGACGCCCGGACGAACCAGTGGAGCACGACCACGACCACCACTGTGGGCGGGGTATCGACCTATAGCCTCAACAACTTGCTGAACTACGCCGGCAGCGACGAGACCAACACCTACGGCGCGCGCTTCACCTTCCAGATCGTGCCTGAGAAGCACTCGGTCTCGTTCAACGCGACGAGCCAGAAGGTGGACGGCCTGATGGACATCACGGCCCGTGAAGCCGGCAGCTTCTACACGCCGGGACGCACGACGCTGATTCCGACCGGTCAGGGTGGGGCTGCCGATATCCTCGATTGGGACGACACCGAGATCACCACGCTGAACGCTTCGTACAACTGCGTCGTGACCAAGGACTGGTCGCTCTCGACCGGGTACATGTTCCAGAAGTACGACTACAAGGACGCGTTCAAGGCGAACAACAGCATCATGCCGACGACGCTGATCTTCAAGATGAAGCCGGACGACGGCGCCTACACGGCGAACCTCGTGTACGCGAAGCTGAGCTTCAAGTTCTAGGTCAGGAGTAGGCGCGGCCGGTCTGCAGTTCAAGGCCGGCCGAACCCTGCAAAGATCACGGGGACAGTGACACGAAACCCTCCGGATGTCGCCATCCGGAGGGTTTCGTGCCTTCTCACACCGCGGCGCGGTCAGCGCGTCATCACGACGCCTTTCGCCGGATCTGCCCTGGCAAACCGGCTGCCGCTCGGATCGAGGAAGTTGATCGCGCGCTTCCGTCCATGGACGATTTCGTCGGCGCCAGCGTACCGCTGCGCGAGCGCCATTTGACCCGCGCGCTGTTCCGGAAACATCGCGGCCGCGATCTGCACCGACAGTTCGCCATCGCGCTCCTCGAGCTTGGCGGCCGCATTGATCACCTTCAGCATGCTGGCGGCCTCGCCGGGCGATATCGGCGCCGCAATCACGTTCGGGATGGCGACGCCGACCGGTATCACGCGTTCCCTGGTCATGACGTACGTGCCAACGGTGAACACCGCGAGAAGGCCGATGACTCCCCATCGCTTCACAGGCGACAGGTGCATGATCGCGTTGCGCGAGTCGCCGAGCAGTCCGGATGCCTTCGAGGACGAGGTGGCGCGTCCGCCCCGCGGCGCGCCGGCGCGGTCAGACCTGTCGATCGGGTACGGCGTCTGGCAGAAGGCGCACACCCGAACGTTGTTGCTCTCTTTCCCGCACTTTGGACAAAGCATCACTGTAAGTATGCGTTGTCCGGCAGATACGGGCAATCAGCGCACAGCGCCGCACCGGCTCCAACTACCAGCCACACCGTCCCCCTGAGTGAATCGGGCCAGACCTACAAGCCGTCCGGAATCTCCGGTTCGACAAGATGCGCCAGCAGCGCCAGCGATTCCTGCCAGCCGAGATAGCAGAACTCCAGCGGGATGGCTGGAGGAATTCCTTCCTGGGTTATTCCGAGTTCCGTGCCACAGGCAACCGTACGAAGCACGACCGTCACCTGCATCTCACCCGGCATGTTGGGATCATCAAACCGGTCGTTGTACCTGATCTGTTGGTGCGGCGTGAGCTCAAGGTACGTGCCATCGAAGGAGTGGCTCTTGCCCGTGCTGAAGTTCGTGAATGACATGCGATACCCGCCACCGGCGCGAGCGTCCATCTGGTGGACCGTTCCCGTGAATCCGTGCGGGGGCACCCACTTGGCCATCGCGTCAGGATCGAGGAATGCCCGATAGACACGTTCGGGCGGCGCGCGCAGCACGCGGTGAAGGCGGACGGTCCTTGGGGGGCTGGACACTGTCGGGTTCTCGCAGAAGAGAGGTGGTGTGAGGGCGCTGGGCCCTGCCGACGCCGGCGCTCAATTACCGGCGTTGGGCGTCCGCGCCAGCATCGTGCCCCATTGCTGTCAACTGATCCATGTGCCAAGTGTAAGTCGAAGCAACACGAATACGAAAGCTACGAACGCCGTGACGCCGAGCCACGCCGCGCTGGTGCGCAGGACGAACCACGCAAACCCCGTGAAGGCGGTGTCGCCACGAGGGTCGCCCTGCAGGTGACGCTCGGCAACGGCCCAGACGCCATACAGCGCGACAGACGATGCCGCGCTTGCAAGCACCGCCCAGCCAGCCGGCCGCACCCAGAGCGCAAGGCCTGCGATTGCGGCGCCCACAGTCACATCGAGGGCAAGACGGCGTGATGTACTTCCCCGCGCTCGTGTGCGTAGAAACTCCGCGAGGGTGATGCCAGGATCGCTTCCGGTGGGTTGCATCTCCCGTTCCCTTCCACTCTGGGTTCCATTGCGTGGGCATCGGGAATGCGCAGTTGCCTCACACTTCTCTACATAGACGCGACCGCGAGCGCGCCGCAAGGCGGTTCCTTCGCGCCTTCACCCGCAGTGCGCCGCCCGTCCGCGCCGGAATTGTGGGAAGTAACGGAAGCAATTTGAAGAATTTCCCCGACTGGAGCCCGCCTTTTCCGCTGTAGATTAACAGGGACCAGCACACGCTGGCCTAACGTCGCTTAGGAGACACTGCTGTGACAATCCAGACCGACCTCAAGGGCACGCGTGGCGTTGCCCTCCTGCACGATCCGCTGCTGAACAAGGGCACCAGCTTCACCGAGGCTGAACGGGGCGCGCTGGGGCTGCGCGGCCTGCTGCCGCCCAAGGTCACCACCCAGGCCCAGCAAGTCGGGAAGATTCTGAGCAACTTCCGCCGCAAGGCGACGGACCTCGACAAGTACACCTACCTCGTCTCGCTACAGGAGCGCAACACGGCGCTCTTCTATCGCGTGGTGATGGACAATCTCTTCGAGATGATGCCCATCATCTATACGCCGACGGTCGGCCTCGCCTGCCAGAAATACGCGCTCATCTTCCGCCGCCCACAGGGGCTGTTCATCTCCAGCCAGGATCGGGGGAGGATGAAGGAAGTCCTCAGCAACTGGCCCCGCACCGACGTCCGCATCATCGTCATCACCGACGGCGAGCGCATCCTCGGCCTCGGCGACCTCGGCTCGTGCGGCATGGGCATTCCGGTGGGCAAGCTCTCCCTCTACACGGCCTGCGCCGGCGTCCCCCCCGAGCAGTGCCTGCCGGTGATGCTCGATGTTGGCACCGACAACAAGGCCCTGCGCGACGATCCGCTCTACATCGGCTTGGCGCAGGAACGCCTGCGCGGCCCGGCCTATGATGAGTTGGTCGAGGAGTTCGTCACCGCGGTGCAGGAGATCTTCCCAAAAGCCTGCATCCAGTTCGAGGACTTCGGCAACACCAACGCATTCCGGATGCTTCACAAGTACCGCGACCGGGTCTGCACGTTCAACGATGACATCCAGGGCACGGCCGGCGTCACACTCGCCGGTCTGTATGCCTCGCTGCGGCTGACCGGGGGCACGCTCTCCGACCAGAAGTTCCTCTTCCTCGGCGCGGGCGAGGCCGGTGTCGGTATCTGCGACCTCATCGTGCTGGGGCTCATGGCGGAGGGCCTGAGCGAGTCCGCGGCACGCGCGAAGTGCTGGCTGGTCGATTCCAAGGGGCTCGTGGTCAAGAGCCGAACCGACCTCGCCGAGCACAAGCTGCCGTATGCGCACGATCACGCGCCGATGCCGGACCTGCTGTCGGCGATCGAGGCCCTCAAGCCGACAGCGCTCATCGGCGTCTCGGGTATGCCGGCGACGTTTACCGAGCCGGTGGTTAAGGCGATGGGCCGCATCAATGCGCGCCCGGTCATCTTCGCGCTCTCCAACCCGACCTCCAAGGCCGAGTGCACGGCGGAGCAGGCGTATACCTGGACGGACGGACGGGCCATCTTCGCCACTGGCAGTCCGTTCCCGCCGTTTACGTTGAACGGCAAGACACATGTCACCGGACAAGGCAACAACTGCTACATCTTCCCCGGCGTGGGCCTTGGAGTGATTGCCAGTGAGTCCACGCGCGTCACGGACGAGATGTTCTTCATCGCCGCCAAGACGCTGGCCTCGCTCGTGACCGAAGAGGACATCGCCATGGGAAGCGTCTACCCCGACCTCCAGCGCATCCGCGAGGTGTCGGCGAAGATCGCGGTCGCGGTTGCGGAACTGGCGTTCGCCCACAAACTCACCGCCATGCCGCGCCCGAACAACCTTGCTGAATCCGTCGAGGCGCAGATGTATCAGCCGGAATACGTGGCCTACGTGTAGGAGAGAAGGCGACAGCAGGCAACGAGGGCTGCGGTGGGGCGCTCCGAATCATCGGAGCGCCCCCTCAGCGTTTCGGAAAGAGGCGTCCCATCCGCACCCGCGTCGCATGCTTCGCGCCAATCCGTGCGCGGTGTTATTCTAGAACGCTCCGACGTTGTCACGGTGCCCGCACTCATTCAATGCCATCGGTGAGTACTCCCATTCGCTCGGAACCCGCCGACCTCCCGGTGCTGGTGATACGTCCGGGGAGCGCTCGTTCGTTCGGGATGTTGGCCGACCTCTGGCGCTACCGCGATCTGCTTTGGACGCTCGCCGAGCGTGACTTGCGACTCCGCTACCGACAGACCGCGCTTGGCGTCGCGTGGGTTGTCGTCCAGCCGCTGCTCGGCGCCCTGATCTTCACCTTTGTTTTCGGTGTGATCGCGAAGCTCCCAAGCGACGGCAACCCGTACCTGCTCTTCACGTTCACCGCCCTCGCCGGCTGGAATCTGTTTGCCGGCATCCTCACGCGGTCGGCGGGTTCCCTTGTCCAGAACAGCGCGCTCATTGCGAAGGTCTGGTTCCCGCGGACCGTGATTCCCTTCGCGACGCTCCCTGGAGCGCTGGTGGACCTCGTCGTAACGCTTGGCGTTCTCGCCGCGCTCTTCGTCTGGTATGGACGCGCTCCGGGCATGGAGCTCCTCACGTTCCCCTTCTGGATCCTCCTGCTCGCCGTCCTCGCGCTCGGGGCGGGACTCGGCGCCTCGGCGTTGATGGTCAGCTACCGCGACGTGCAACATGTGCTTCCGGTGATGGTGCAGCTGCTCATGTACGCCAGTCCGGTGGCCTATGCGGCGAGTTCGGTTCCTGGTGTCATTGGCACCCTGTACTATCTGAATCCGCTGGCTGGCATAATTGATGGGCTTCGGTGGTCGGTGCTCGGGACGCCGCCGCCGTCCGTCGCGGCGGCCGGCTACGCGGTGTTCGTCGCGGTCCTCACGATGGCCATCGGCCTCTGGATGTTCCGCCGGATGGAGCGGAGATTCGCCGATGTCATCTAACGCCGTCGAGGCGGTCGGGCTCGGCAAGCTGTTCACGATCGGCCATCGGGAGCGGGCGACGACGCTTGGCGAGCGGATTCTGGATGTCGTCCGGCACCCCTTCGCCGAAGCCGCGACGACCGAGAAGCTCTGGGCCCTCAGGGATCTCTCGTTTTCCGTTCCGGTGGGTGAAGCCGTCGGGATCATCGGACGGAACGGCGCAGGCAAGAGCACCCTGCTCAAGGTGTTGTCGCGCATCACCCCGCCGACCACCGGCGAAGTGCGACTGCGCGGCCGGGTGGGATCACTGCTCGAAGTCGGCACGGGATTTCATCCCGAGCTCACTGGCCGCGAGAACATCTTCCTGAACGGGGCCGTCCTCGGCATGCGCCGGAGGGACATCGCGCAGCGGTTCGACGAGATCGTAGCCTTCGCCGACGTCGAGCGCTTTCTCGACACGCCGGTGAAACGCTACTCGAGCGGCATGTATGTGCGGCTCGCTTTCGCGGTGGCGGCGCATCTCGAGCCCGACATCCTCATCGTTGACGAAGTGCTCGCCGTTGGAGATGCTGAGTTCCAGCGCAAATGCCTCGGCAAGATGGGACAGGTTGCCGGAGCGGGCCGGACGGTGCTCTTTGTGAGCCACGCCCTCCAGATGATCTCTACGCTCACCACCCGCGTCCTGCTCCTCGATGCCGGGCAGCTGGTGTTCGACGGCCCGACCGCCGAGGGGCTTGCCGCGTACCGCGGGATGCACCAGAAGGACGCGGGCCCGCGGTTGACCCGCCCGGTCACGGAGGGGAAGAACCGGCTGATATCTGCGCAGGTGGTTACCTCGTCGAGCGACGGCGTCCATCACTTCGGGCGCGCGCTGCGCCTGCAGTTCGACGTCGAGGTGGGCGAACCGGCAGCGACGCTGGACTTTTCGGTTCAACTGCTGGATGCGGAGGAGCACCCGGTGACCCATCTCTGGTGCTTCGATGGCGCGACGGCCTGGCGACGCGAGCGTGGTCGTTATCGGCTCACTTTCGATGTCTCCAAAACGCACCTCTATGCCGGGCGTTACACGCTCTCGACCTTCCTGACGGATCGTCGAACCAATACGGTCTACGAGACGCTCAACGCGATTTGTCCCTTTACGGTAACGATGGAGGGACGCTCCCGTGCGGACTACGAGTGGGGTGCACGCGATGCGTCGCATCTCGAGACCACACGGTGGACGCTGCAGTCACTCGACAATCCGACGCGTGCGGCCCAGCACGGTCAATTCGATGTCTGAGCCGCTCGGTCGCCGGTCGGCGTACGTGCCGAGTGCAGCTGGCGAGCGTTTCTTGGTGCTTCGTCTGGCATCGGTGATCGAAGAGGCGCTGCGGACCCACGCGCCGCGAAGCGGTCGTGTGCTCGACGTCGGGTGTGGGGAGCAGCCGCTGCGCGGCACCCTTGAGGCGATCGGGTTGCACTACAGCGCCTTCGATATTGTACAGAACCAAGCGCGAACGGTCGACCATATCGGTCCGCTCACGCTCCCGCTGCCGGCGTCGCTCGCAGGGGAACAGTATGAGTTCCTGGTCTGCACCGAGGTGCTTGAGCACGTCGTCGATTGGCCGGGCGCCTTCGCAGCCCTGCACACGCTGCTCGCCCCTGGCGGACGGATGCTGTTGACGACCCCATTCGTCTACCCGCTGCACGAGCTGCCACACGACTTCTGGCGTCCGACGCCCTTCGCGCTTCGGCACTTCGCGGCCGCTGCGGGACTTCGCATTGTCGATGAACGTATGGTCGGCGACGGCGGAGACGTGCTGGGGACACTTCTCGAGACGCACTGGGGATTCCCACGAGCGAGTGGAATCGTCGCGCGCCTTCGCGCCTCACTTTTCGAACAGGTGCGCCGTTGGCTCCTGCGCCGGCTACATGATCCCGGCTGGCGAAATGCAGTCGAGATCCGTGGTCCCCTCTTCCATGGCATCCTCGTCGTCGTGGAGCGACCGGCGTGACGCAGCCGACGACTCCGATCCGGCTTGGCATCGCAGCGCTTACGACCGCGGGAGGCGGCGCTGAGAATCTCTGGCGCTACTTCGTCACCGACCCCGCCGTGCGCCCGTACCTGGAGCCGGTGGTGATTGCGCCCCATGGGTATCGCTCGGTGGATCCCGGCGCGCTGCGCGCAGCGCGTGTTCCAGTCCTCGCCCTAACCCGCGGCCTGCTCGATCAGTTGCGATACCGCCTCATGCGGCGCGTTTACGGGGTCGATGCCTCGGCCCGCGCCCAGTGGGACGCTGCGCTCCACCGGGCTGGAGTGGAGGTGGTCTGGATCACCATCGCCGGCATGGGCGAACTCCCCTGGGCCGTCCCGCTTGCCGAGTGCTGTCGTGCGCGGGGCGTTCCGTACTGGCTGAACCTGCAGCACGCGGAGGAAGACGCATTCTTCGCCGACGAAGCACAGACTAGTCGCGTGCGAATGGCTGTTGAGGGGGCCTCGTGCGTTCTTGTGGTATCGGAGCGGAACCGGCGTTCACTTGAACGTGCGCTCGGCATCGCCGTGCCGCACGTTATGCGCGGCGTGAACGGGCCGACCGCCGCGGTTGTCTCGATCGGCGAGCGTCTGGTCCGCGACGCCATTCCACGGATGGACGGCACGGCCCGCCTGCGCTCGCTTG
Source organism: uncultured Gemmatimonadota bacterium (assembly GCA_947085385.1). Lineage (GTDB taxonomy): Bacteria > Gemmatimonadota > Gemmatimonadetes > Gemmatimonadales > Gemmatimonadaceae > PNKL01. Next base: position 185,295 of record CAMTWA010000010.1, read on the forward strand.
CACGCTTCGACCCGTCGGTCAAGGGGCAGGACCTGCTCCTTGAGGTGCTCGCGGCTCCGCGTTGGCAGCAACGAGACTGGACGCTCGCGCTTCAAGGGGGAGGGCAGCACTGGGCGCTGCTCGAACGGCTCATCTTGCAACTCGCTTTCGCCCCCGGCCGGGTCACGCTGCTCGAGAGGGACGAGGACCTTGAACGAACGTTTCGCGAAACCGACCTGCTGGTGATGCCGTCCAGGTCGGAGGGTTCCCCGTTTGCTCTTGTCGAGGCGATGGCATGTGGACGTCCTGCGGTGGTGACTCCGGTGGGCGGACAGGACGAGCTGGTGCGCGACGGCGAGACCGGATGGGTGGCTGCGAGCGTGAGCGTCGCCGGACTCGACGAGGCTCTCGAGCGTGCGTGGGCGTCACGTGCCCTGTGGCACGCAATGGGCGCCGCGGCGCGTGTGCACGCGCTTGCCGGGTGGAACCTCACGGAGGCGCACCAGAAGCTGCTCAAGAAGCTGCGGGCTGATTGCCGGTAGCGCAGCTGCTTCGACACGGCGGCGGCCTGGGGTTGACCCTGCCGTCGTGGCGTCAATCCACGATGAACAGTGTCGCCCCCTGAGGCGCCTCGCTGCGATGCGGTTCCGCGCCGTCCGCCACCTCGTACGACATCCCCGACCTCAACACCACCACGCGACCATCCTTCAGCCGCGTGTGCAGTACGCCCTGCACACAGAGCAGGATGTGCCCCTTCTCGCACCAGTGGTCCGCCACATACCCGGGCGAATACTCGACCATCCGCACGCGAATGTTTCCGTGCCGCTTCACCCGCCACGTCGCAGTACCAACGTCCCCGGGATGCTCCTCCCCGGGGACGTCAGCCCAATCGGTCACCTGAAACGGAATGCCCTCGAGCTTCACTTGGGAAAGCCCGCCCTCGGTACGGCCGGGGCAATTTTCAGCGCGTTCTGGTAATAGACCTTCTTCAGCACGCCGTCCGGCAGGTCAATGCCGTACAGCTTCCAGAAGGCGTGGTAGTGCCGATAGTAATCGAAGTACTCATCACGCGTTTCGAAGACCCGCCAGTAGTACGGATACTCCTCGGGCTGGTACGAATCCTTCCCGAATAGGATGCGGTCTTGGTACTTCACGAAGAAGTCATGCGCGCCGCGGGGCTGGCGGCCAATGTCATACAGCACGGCCCCAACCTCGGCGTACACGTTGGGCATCTCGTCAAACATCCTGCCCAGCCGGCCAAGATCGTTCGCGTGCCATCCGAGATGCGCCGCCACGAACGTCGTCTTGGGGTGCCGGCGGAACAGGTTATCGCGTTCCGTCATCAGCTGCTCGAAGCTCGGAAACTGCTCCTTGGGATACCGCCGCCCCGGGAAGAGCCCGAGTTCGAGCCAACGCTCGTTCTTGTAGTCAATCTCGTCCCAGAACTCCTGCGGGTCTGCCGTGTGAATGAACACGGGGATCTTCAGCCGCGCCGCCGCCTGCCAGATGGGATCAAGCTCCGGATCGTCAATCGTGAGCCGTGTGCCGTCGGCCTTTTTGATGGACAGCCCAAACCCCTTGCCGATCTCGCCAACGCCCACCGCGCCCGCCGTCACGTCGGCCTCGAGTTGCGCCACCGCCTTCTCCGCCCAACCGGGGCTGATGTTCCGCAGGTCAATGCCGGTGAGGAAACGCACGCGGTCCTTCATCGTCGGCGACGACGCCACCACTGCACTTTGCCGCTTGAGCGCCTCGCCGCTCACGTTGTTCGCCACCAGCATCATGCGGAGACCCATTGCATCCATCTCGGCGCCAAGCTTCTCCATCGCCTCCACGCTCCCCAGCTGGCCCGATGGATGCCCGTGGAAGTCAATCACGGGGTACTTGGCCTTCGGCACCAGATGCTCGGCCGTCACCAGCGTGGACCGCGGGCGGTAGTCCAGGATGCTCGGCGCCGGCAGTTCGGGCGCACGGCAGTTTCGCGGCCGCACCTCCGTCATTCCGGGCGGACACTCCTCGCCATCCTTGATCGGCGTGCCGCCGCGCGCTCCGGGCGGGCCTCCGCCCGGAGGCCCACCTTGCGCGCCCGCTACTGAAGCCACGAAGCCCATCAACAGCATCACCCGGTGCATCATCACATCCACACTCTCATTAAGAAGGGGGGCAGGGTGCCGATTACCACTTCGGCCACAGCCAGGCGAACGTCCCGGCTGTTAGAAGGGCGTAGATCAGGCCGTCAAACGTCGAGGTGATGGTCGCGCGCAGCGAGCGGTGGTACCAGATGTGCACCTGCCAGAGCGCCAGCGTGTAGCCCATAAACGCGGTGGCGCCGGCAAAACGGAAGACGCTGAGGTACGGCGAACTCTGCCCGAGCGCACGCCCCGTGATGTACGCGGCAAAGACGCCCACCACCAGCGAGTACACGAACCAGAGCCCGAGCGAGCGTCCCATCCCCATTTCGCCGTTCGGGCGTACGGTCATAATCACCACCGGACCCTTGGTCATCTTCGCCTTGAACTCCGGCGACTTCATGTCGTCCATGCTCGCGGCGCGCGGCACCATGTAGTCGCCAGGCGGGATGTTCATCGGCCCCACGGTTCCGCGGAACGCATCCTCATTCGGCAACGCGGGGAAGTCGCCCTTGTGCCACGGCGTGAACATGTGGATCACCGAACTCGCGACGAACACGAAGACCGCCGACAGCAGGATCGGGAGCCACAACGCGGTAAGACCGGTCATCGAAACCTCCATACTGGGGGAACTCCATGCCGCGGGCAGCGACCACCGCCGACGGTCCGGCCAACCCGCAGAAGCTACTCATCGCAGGGGTGCTATCGCCACCGGTGCGCGCACCGTACAATTCGCACCTGCCTCAATCGGCCCCCTCCGATGGCGAAGAAGCCCCCCAAACTGAATGCGTCCCCCCGCAGGCGGCCCGCACTCAAGCGGTCGCCTGTCCTGCGCCGCCCCGCGCGCCGCCAGTCGGCCCTGCTGCGCCTCAGCTCGGCCATTGCCGCCGCCACCAACGAGCAGCAGATCTGCGAGTCGGTGGTCACCGGCCTTCGTGACGAGGCCCTCGGCTACAACTTCCTCGGGGTCTTCCTCCTCGACGACAAATCCGGCGATCGCGTGCTGGTCGCCAGCGTCGGCTGGAAGGCGGCGCAGCCCGGCTTCCGACTCGCTCCAGGCCACGGCATCAGCGAGCGCGCTACTATTGACGGCAAACTGCACTACACGCCATCGGTCCGCCGAGAGTCGAACTACGAGCCCACGCTCAACAGCGGCTCTGAAGTGGACGTGCCGCTCATCATTGACGGACGCGTGATCGGCGTGCTCGCCGTCGAAAGCACCGAACCCAACGCCTTCGACGCCAGCGACTTCGAGATCCTCACCGCCGCCGCCAACCAGGCGAGCATCGCCATTGCCCGCGCGCGGCTCATCGTCTCGCAGCGCCGCCGCGCCGATGAACAGCAGGCGGTGCTCGCCTCGATGGCCGACCTGCTGACCCAGCGCGAGCTGCCCCGCACGCTTCAGGCGACCGTCGAGCGCACCGTGGCCCTCCTCGGGGTGACCGGCGGCGAGCTCGCCATCTTCGACGCGGCCAAGGAAGAACTGGAGGTCGTGGCCAGCTACAACGTGGGATCCGACACCACCGGCATTCGCCTGAAGATTGGCGAGGGGGCCATGGGGCTGGTCGCCACCACGCACGAGCCACTCATCATCCCCGACTACCACGCCTGGCTGGGACAGTCGGCGAAGTATGCAACCGTAGCGGTAAAGTCGGTCGTTGCCGCCCCGCTGCTCGTCGGCAAGCGCCTCGTGGGTGCCATCGCCATCGTGGACGCCGACCCGACCCGTGAGTTCGGTGCTGACGACCTGCGCCTCCTCAATCTCTTCACGCCGCAGGCGGCTATCGCCATCGAAGGCGCGCGCCTCTACGAGGAGGCCGCGCGCCAGCGTGAGTTCTTCCGCTCGCTCCTCAACAACAGTCCCGTCGCCATCGTCCAGCTCGATACCGACTACCGCGTGGCGGCGTGCAACCCGGCCTTCGAAGAGCTCTTCCAGTGGAAGGAGCACGAGGCGCGCGGCCACATTCTCGACGAGCTCATCACCGACCCGCTGACGCTGCACGAGGCCGAGCAGTACAGCCGCGACGCGGTGGATCGCCCGGTCAAGGGCATCGGCCGCCGCCGCCGCAAGGACGGCACGTTCGTGGACGTCGAGATCCTCGGCGTGCCGGTCATCGCCGACGAATCACGCGTGGCGCTGATGGGGATGTACCATGACATCAGCGAGATTACCGAGGCGCGCCGCGAAGCGGAGGGTGCCAACCGTGCGAAGAGCCAGTTCCTCGCGAACATGAGCCACGAACTGCGCACGCCACTCAACGCCATCATCGGCTACAGCGAGATGCTGCAGGAGGAGGCGCAGGACGCCGGCCTCGAGACGTTCGTCGCCGACCTCGACAAGATCCACACCGCCGGCAAGCACCTGCTCTCGCTCATCAACGACGTGCTTGATCTCTCCAAGATCGAAGCCGGCAAGATGGAGCTTTACCTCGAAACGTTCGACGTCGACGCCATGCTCGACGAGGTGGCGACCACCATCCAGCCGATGGTCGCCAGGAACGAGAACCGCCTCACCGTCACGCGCGCCGGGCAGCTTGGCGACATGAACGCGGACCTCGTGAAGGTGCGCCAGACACTCCTGAACCTCCTCTCCAACGCGTGCAAGTTCACCGAGCGCGGGGACATCACCCTCGCCGTGACCCGGCAAGCCGGCGTGCATGGCGACGAGCTCGCCTTCGCCGTGACGGACTCGGGAATCGGTATGACGCCCGAGCAGATGTCGCGCCTCTTCGAGTCGTTCACGCAGGCCGAATCGTCCACGTCGCGCCGGTACGGCGGCACGGGACTCGGCCTCGCGCTGACGCGCCGGTTCAGCGAGATGATGGGCGGCAGCGTGGACGTCACGAGCGCCGCCGGTGTTGGCTCGACGTTCACCCTGCGGATTCCCGCGCAGGTGGACCGGGCGCGCCGCGCGATGGCCGCATCGGCGCCCGGCGTGCCGCTGCCGCGGCAGGGCGATGGCTCTGCGGGCACCGTGCTCATCATTGACGACGACGCCGACTCCCGTCGCCTGCTGCGCAATACGCTCGCCGCCGACGGATTCCGCGTGGAGGAAGCCACCGATGGCGCCAGCGGGCTCGCACTCGCGCGTGCCGTGCGTCCCGATGCCATCACGCTCGACGTGCTGATGCCTGGCATGGACGGATGGGAAGTGCTGCGCCGTATCCGCGCCGACGACACACTGGCCGACGTGCCGGTCATCATGCTGTCGGTGCTCCACGAGCAGCAACTCGCCATGGCGCTCGGCGCCACGGAATACGTTACCAAGCCCATTGACCGCGCCCAGCTGCGCAGCATCCTGCGGCGGCACCAGGCCACCGCGGCCACGGGCACCGTGCTGATTGTCGAGGATGACCCCGCCACCCGGCGCACTTTCTCACGTGCCTTCATGCGCGAAGGGTGGAGCGTCGTCGAAGCCGAGAACGGCCGGGTGGCGCTCGAACAAATGGCGGGCCGCGTGCCGTCCTTGATCATCCTCGACTTGATGATGCCGGTGATGGATGGCGCCGAGTTCATCACCGAACTCCGCAAGGTCGAGGCGTGGCATCATATTCCCGTGATCGTAGTGACCGCCAAGGACATCTCGCGCGAGGAACGGGAGCGCCTCAACGGCCACGTGAGCGAGGTCTTGACCAAGGGCACCTACTCCCAGCTCGACCTTGTGCGCGACATTCGCCTGCTCATGCGCCGGCGCCCTGCACCGCTGACCCTCTCCTGACGATCGCCATGCCGCGCATCCTGCTGGTCGAAGACAACGAGATGAACCGCGACATGCTCTCGCGCCGCCTCCAGCGGCGCGGATACGCGGTGGAAATCGCGGTGGACGGCGTCGAGGGCGTGGCCCGCGCGCTCGAGGGCGGCTGGGACCTGGTGCTCATGGACATGAGCCTTCCCGAGATTGACGGCTGGGAGGCGACCCGCCGCATCCGCGCGGCGGGAGCCGCCGGGCAGGTGCCGATCATCGCCCTCACCGCGCACGCAATGTCCGGCGATCGCGAAAAGGCCATCGAGGCCGGCTGCAACGACTACGACACCAAGCCCGTGGACCTCGAGCGCCTGCTGGGCAAGATGAAGGCGCTCGGCGCGCCGTCGTCGTGACCGTGTTCCCCGCCATCAACCCGATGCTCGCATGAGCACGCCGCTCGACCCCAAGACCGCCTCCGAACTGCGCCACGAGTTGCGCACGCCCGTCAACCACATCCTTGGCTACGCCGAGATGCTGCGCGAGGACGCGTCCGATGGCTCCGACGACGCGGCGTGCATTGACCGCATCATCGCCGTCGCGCGCGAGGTGCTCACCGCAATCAACGCCGCCCTTCCACCGACGGGCATCGCCACCCTCGACGACCTGTCGCGCCTGCTCTCCGCGCTCGTGGATCCGCAGGCGCGGATGCTCGCCGCCACTAAGCAACTGCTTGCCACGCCGCGCGACGACCAGTTCGCCACCGATGTGCATCGCATCGCGCTGGCGGCCTGCCGTCTGACCGCCGTCCCGGTGCCGCCAGCGCTCACCGACCAGCGCGACAGCGCGCCGAGCCCACGGGGCGCCACACCCGATGCCCTGCTCGGCCCGGCCGACCGTCCGGTCGCGTCGGCCAACGCCAAGGGGCGCATCCTCATCGTGGACGACGTCGAGGAAAACCGCGCCGTGCTCGCCCGCCGGCTCGGCCGTGAGGGATTCGACGTCGCCAGCGCGCCGTCGGGCGCGGAGGCCCTGCGCCTCGTCGCGCAGGGCGGGTTCGACCTCGTGCTCCTCGACGTGCTGATGCCGGGCATGGATGGCTTCGCCGTGCTCGAGCGGATCAAGGGCGACACCGCCATGCGCAGCATTCCCGTGATCATGATCTCCGCGCTCGACGACCTCGCCAGCGTGGTTCGCTGCATCGAGCATGGCGCCGAGGACTACCTCACCAAGCCGTTCGACCCCGTGCTGCTGCGGGCGCGCATCGGCGCGTCGCTCGAGAAGAAGCGGTGGCACGACCGCGAGGCTGACTACCTGCGCCAAGTGACCCGCGTCATCGAGGCGGCGAGCGCTGTGGAGTCGGGGGCGTACGTGGCCGGCACGCTCGCCGGCATCACCGGCCGTGATGACGAACTGGGCCGGCTGGCGCGCGTCTTCGACGCGATGGCGGCCGGCGTGCGTGCGCGCGAGGCCAGGCTGCGCGAGCAGCTGCGCGAGCTGCAGTCGGACGTGACGCTTGCGACTACCGAGTTCGAAGCGCTGCAGCAGAAGGCCATCGCCGAGGGGGCGTTTCCGCCGGGCACGACGCTCGGCGGCCGCTACGACATCGTGAGCGTGCTCGGCACCGGCGGTATGGGGGTGGTGTATCGCGCGCTCGACCGCGAGCTGAACGAGGAGGTGGCGGTCAAGACCATTCGCCGCGAACTCGTCACCGCCGACGCGGTGCTCGCCGAGCGCTTCAAGTCGGAGATCCGGCTCGCGCGGCGCATCTCGCACCGCAACGTGGTGCGCACCCACGACCTTGGCGATGCCGACGGTCACCTCTTCGTGACCATGGAACTGGTGCAAGGCCTCACCGTGCGCGAGTTGCTCACGACGCGCGGCAAGCTGGGCGTTGCCAGCACGCTCGCGCTCGCGCGGCAGTTCGCCGAGGCGCTCGCCGTCGCGCATGAAGCGGGAGTGATTCACCGCGACATCAAGCCGGAGAACGCGCTCGTCGACGCCGACGGCGTGCTGAAAGTCATGGACTTCGGCATCGCGCGGCTCGTCGAGGCGACGTCAAACCGCACGCAAGCCGGGATGGTGGTGGGAACACCCGCGTACATGTCGCCCGAGCAGCTGGTGGGCGAGGAGATTGACCCGCGCGCCGATCTCTATGCGCTGGGCGTGGTGATGTACGAGTGCCTCACCGGGCGCGCGCCGTTCACCGCCCCGTCGGCGGTGGCGCTCATCGCGCGCGTGCTGACCACCGAGCCCGAGCCACCCCAGCACCGCAACGCGGACGTGCCGCCCGCGCTGTCGGCGCTCGTGATGCAACTGCTGGCCAAGGCACCCGACCAGCGGCCCGCGAGCGCTGTCATCTTGCTGGAACAGCTCGCCGAGCTTGGGTAGCACGCGAAAGCGCGGTTGCTCGCCGAGGGTTGTCGGCCGAAGCCGCGGCTGTCTACGTTCCCGTGCGCTCCTCCGTAATGCCGATCAGGTGCCGCTCCGGGTCGCGCACGAAGAACATCCAGATGTCCGTGGCGCCCATCGTTCCGACCAGGTGCGGCTTGTCCTCGAGCGTCGCGCCGCGTGCGTCAAGCGTCGCATACGCCGCATTGATGTCGGCGACCCTGAAGTACAGTACCGACGCCGGGTGATCGAACTCCTCCTTCCCCGGCGGCGTCATCATCAACCGCACGTCGCCCATCGCGAAGAACGCCATGCCGTTGGTCTCGAACATCAGCGGCAGGCCGAGCACGTCACGGTACCAGGCGAGCGCGCCGGGAACGTCGCGGAAGGTCACCGCCACTTGCGCCAACGGTCCAAGGTATGAGGTTGTCATCGGGGGGCACCTCAGGAAGGACGGTGGAAACTCAGGCAGCCGGCGCAGCACCCGCCGCACCGGCCGCCTGTGGTTCTAATGCCAACCACCCGCTGCCGCCATCGGCGCGAGAGAGCGCCGACGGCGGCCCTTCACGTTACGGTATCGGGAAGCCGCCCTTGATGCCGGAAATCAGGTTGGCCACCACGATGTTCGGGTTGTTCTGCCGCTCGATGTCCGGCAGCGGCATGCAGACCGTGTTGCCGTAGACGCCGCCGAACCGGTAGGCCGTGCCGGGCGCCGGCACGAGCGGGAGATTGAATCGCTCGACGTCGAACATCCGGAATCCCTCCACGAACAGCGTGCGCTGCCGTTCGCTCGCAATCAGCGCCGTGATGGACGCCGCGTCGGTGGCCCCTGCGTACGGCCTCAGGTTCACCGCGGCGCGCAGCGTGTTGATGATCGCCACGGCGTTCGCGCCACCTTGCGCCTCGGCGAGGATCAGCTGCGCTTCGTCGTACCGGGCGATGGGTTGCGGAATCGCCTGCCCCAGGGTCAAGGACGCCGCGTTGTACTTGGTCGGCACAAACTTGTCGGACACGCCGTCCGACGCCTTGCCGGACAGTTGCACGACCAGCGCACGCGGGTCGGTCTCCCCCTGTTCGGTCCTGAGGGCACGCGCGGTCGGCTCCACCGTCGTGTTCGTGTTCTGGACGATCGCTTGATAGACGTGGCTGAACCGGCGCACGTTCCCGGCGTCCATTGCGGCGTTCAACACGAAACCCCTGGGCACCATGGCCGCATCGGCCGCCGCCCCGGTGTTGTTGCGCTGATACAGGCGCACACGCGCGCGCCCCACGTACGCCGCATTGAGGAACGTCGCCAGTGACGCGACTCCCGTGGCCGCTGTGATGGCGTCGGTGAACCGCTTCTCGGCGAGGGCGAACATCCCCTTCTGGTCCACGAGCGGACCGAGATCAAAGGCCGCCTGGCACATCGCCATCCCGAGCGCCGCGTAGCTGAAGCCGGCATACACGTTGGCCTGCACCAGCAGCGCCGTACGGTTGGCAACCTGCGTGTCGGTCCAGCCCGACAACTTCGTCACGGCCTGGTCCGCCCCCCAGCGCGCGGTGGACATGGGCGTGTAGATGCCCTGCGTTCCCGTGCAACCAGCGGTGCCGTAGCTCCCCGAGGTGAAGCCGTCATCGCGGCGGTCCATCTGCCAGTTCGCCGCGGTGAGCGTGGCGTCCTGCAGTTCATCGGACTGGATGCCGGTGGCGACTACATAGCCGCCCCACGCGCACTCAAAGTCGCCGATGACGCTATTGACCATCAGCGCGGCGTTGGCCGGCGTGTCGAAGACGGTGATGGGTACGCTGTTTGGCGCCTTTACGTCGAGCAGGCGCCCAGTATCGCACGCCAGGATGACGACGGCGGCGGCAAGAGCGGCCGTGGTCCGCACGAGCGCAGCGGCACCCTGTCCGGCGCGCCGCGAATTCCGAGGCTTGGTATTGGAGTAGGTCATGATCGCCTCAGTACGAAAGCCGAATGGTGAGAAGCGCCGAGGCGAGCGAGGGATACTCGGCCTGGCTTAACGCGATGCTGCCTGCCTGCCCGCCCAGGCTGTTCTCGGGATCGAGCCCGGGATACGTCGTCCACGTCTGCAGATTGCGCAGCGAGAAGGTCGCATTGAGCCCGCTTGAGCCGAGGTACTTGCGCGCCAGCCGGGCCGGCGCGTCGTACGACAGCGAGACTTCGCGCAGCTTCCAGAAGTTCGCGTCCTTGATGAAGTAGTCGCGCAGGGTGCCCGAGTTCTGCACCACGGCGACGACATCCGGACTGTACCTCTCCGGCCAGACCGCCTCAGGGCAGGTCGCATTCAACTGGCACCGGATGCGCAGGCCGTTGTCGAGCTTGCGGAACCCCGCCTGGAAGTCGGTCAGCACGTGCAGCTTGAACATCCGGTAGCGGAACGTATTGCCCACCGACCCTTCTGTCGTCGGGATCGAGTGGCCCATGTAGACCAGGGGCGCCTGCACGCTCGTCGTCCCCGGTATGAAGCACGGCATCGTGCCGCCCTTGCCGTCGGCGCAAATCGGATCTGTCGCCCTGCGCGTGGCCTTGTCGTAGGTCGCGCTGACGATCTCGTACGTGAACAGGTCGAAGGGCGAGTAGCCGATCTTGTGCGCCAGCGGCGGCGCGGTACCGATGACGATCATCGTGTCACCCGGCAGCCCGCTCAGCTTGATGATCTCCGACTTGTGGCCGCCGATATTGAACTGCACATCCCATCCGTATGTCGGCTGGTTGAACACCTGCCCCTTGAGCGATAGCTCGACACCGTACTTGTTGATCTGGCCGGCGTTCGTGAACTGCGAGCTTGCACCAAAGCCCGTGGACGGCGCCACCGACCGCGACAGGATCGCGTCGTGCGAGACGTCGTTGTAGTACGTGAAGTCCACGCCGATGCGGTCCTTCCACAGGCCAGCCTCAAAACCGGCCTCAAATCCCATCACACGCTCCGCCTTCAGGGTCTCGTTGCCGTAGGTTCCCGGGGTCAGGACAGTGGCCGAGCCAGGGCCTGCCGCAGGGCTGTACGTGCGCAACGCCGTGTTCACGCCGGGCTGCTGACCGGAGCCGCCGTAGGCGAGGCGGAGGCGCAGGTCCTCCACGACCTTCGGGATGAACGCGCGTGCGGTGGGGTCTTCGCTCGCCACCCAAGACACGCTCAGCTTGGGATACTGCACCCAGCTGGCCTTGCTGCCGAAGGCGCTGTTGTTGTCCACGCGCAGCGCGGCGCCGATGAAGAGCCGCTCGTTCAGTGCGATGTCTTCCTGGCCGTAGAAGCCAAGCGTGTTGTTCGCGGTGGTGTTGGAGGTCGGCGAGCCTTTCACGCCGGTGGCCGTGATCGTTGAGAGTCCCGGCGTCGGGAACTTCGTACCCGAAGCCGCGACGCTTGCCAGTTGGTTCGTGTAGTACTGGATTCCAAAACTGGTCTTCGAGCGAATCGTCGGCCGGATGTTGAACTGGATCGAACTCGAGTAGTCGTACGTGTTGTACGTCTTCTGCTGGTTCGTGATCGAACGCGATCCGTCGAACGACGAACCCATGAAGAAGACAATGACCGAGTCGGTCTGGAAGGGGGTGTAGCCGTTGATGTCCTCGAGCGTGTAGTCCGTGCCGATCAGCAGGCGGTTCGACAGCCACTTGAAGGGCTCGTACTTCAGGTTCAGGCTGCCGGTGAAGCGCCGCAGGTCCTGCCATGACAACTGTGCATTATAGACTTCGGGCGGGCTGGTGTACGCGCCGCGCGACCAGCCGCATCCGCGGGTGGTGTTGTTCGTGTACTGGCAGTATTGCACCGTGCGGGTGGGACGAGAATACGTGGACGCCCAGAGGATGCCGCCACCCGATCCTTCGATCGCCAGGTTGGTGTGGCTGGTGATGTAGCCGACGCTCGACTCGAGCGAAAACTGGTTGTTGGGCACGACGCTCAGGTTCGTGCGCACGCTCTTCTGGGTGCGCGAGTTCTGCGTCGTGATGCCCTCGGCGGCGCTGATGTCCGCGGATGCGTAGTACCGGTACGTCCCCGTGCCGCCGCTGGCGCTCGCTGAGTACGACGAGTTGGGTCCGTTCTTGAACAACGGCGTGCCACGCGCTGCCTCGGTGGTCGGCAGATGCGTCGACCACACCGTCGAGTCAGCGGGGTTCCACCAGTAGTTGATCGGAATGCGCCTGTGTGAATCGTCAAACCACTGGTTGCCCTGCTTGAAGGTGAAGGTGTACTTGGTGCCGCCGGCCGCGCCGCGCTTGGTGATGATGTTGATCACGCCGCGGGCGGCCTCGGTGCCATACAGCGTCGCCGCGGCGGGCCCCTTCAGCACCTCGATGCTCTCGATCTGTTCGGGGTCGAAGTCATTGAAGCGTGCGACCTGCCCCGTCTGGCCGTTGTCCACGCGGATGCCGTCCACGTAGACGAGCGGCGTACTTGAGAGCGAAAACGTGCCGATGCCACGAATGCGCACCTGCGCGCCCGCGCCGACCTGCCCGGATGTCTGGATGATCGTGACGCCCGGGGCGCGCCCCCTGAGCAGCGACTCGACGTTCGGGATCGCGGTGGCCTGCATCACGTCGGCTGCCCGCACCGGCGCCACCGACGTGCCAAGTTCGCGCTTCTGTGCGCCGCCCGCCGTGCCGGTCACCACCATCGCGTTCAACTCGAGCGCGCGCTCCTGCATCGCGATGCGCAGGTTCGTGGTCCCGACGCGCACCTGCTGCGTCACCTGACGGTACCCGATGGCGCGCACGTTGATGGTGACGCTCGTTCCCGTCAGTCCAGTGATGCGGAAGCGGCCATTGGCGTCGGCCACGGCTCCCCTGCCCGCCTGTTCGGCCACGGCCACTTGGGCACCGCCGAGCGGTCGCAGTGAGCCCTCCACCACAACGGTGCCAGCAACGACATTCTCTTGTGCGAGCACCCGAGTTGGAAGCGCGACCAAGAGAAAGAGTGAGAGTGCAGCCAGCTTCGGCTTCATTAGTACCCTCCATCGGCTACGGGCGGGGGTGGTGCGCGGACTTAACTGTCCGGAAAATTCCAACGCTTCCAAGAGACTTCCCCGTGACTCTCCACGCTAGGGGGTACGACCGCGGCACAGGTCAGCGCTCGTCCCTCGACCTGGAGCGTCGTCGTTGGTTCGCTTGACAGGGGCGCTGGCCTACGGGAGTTTCGCGACATGACCAGACGTCTATTCCCCCTTGCCCTGCTCGTGTTCGGCGCCGCGTGCCATCCCGTGCGCCCCGGCAAGCCGTCACCTGCCTTCACGCGCGCCGTGCTCCAGCGCAGCATCGACTCGCTGGTGGCCGACCCGATGTTTCGCAACTCGCACCTCGGCCTGCTCGTCGTCGAGCCCGTGTCGGGCGATACGCTCTATTCGCACAACGCGGGCAAGCTCTTCATGCCCGCGTCGAACATGAAATTGCTTACGGGGTCCGCGGCGCTTGTGCAACTTGGAGCGACCTACCGGTTCACGACGACATTTCTCTCGTCGGCGCCGGTGGTGGACGGAGTGTTGCGCGGAGATCTCGTCGTCGCGGGGCGTGGCGATCCGACGGTGAGCGACGCGCTGCAGGGCGGCGATGCCATGAAGCCCCTGCGCGCGGCGGCCGAGTCGCTGTACGCGCGCGGCATCCGCGAAATCGCAGGCTCGCTTGTGAAGGGCGGCAACGCCTTCCCCGACACGACGATCGGCGACTGGGATTGGGGCAACCTCGAGACGACGTCCGGGGCCGCCATTGACGAACTGATGTTCAATGAAGGCGTGGCGCGGGTCATGGTCTATGGCGGCGACAAGGCCGGCGATCCCGTGCGCATTGTGGCCGGACCGGCGCGCACCGCTTTGCGGATCGAGCCGGAGTTCGTGACGACCGATCCCGCCACGGTGCCGGTGCCTGCTGGACGCCCCGGCGCTCAGGCGGGAGCCGGGCGCATTGCGGCGTCGCGCAGCGGGATGGTGCGCGCCACCACCGACCTGCGCGGGTCCGTTCCCGTCGCCCGCCTCCGCGGCTGGGTGGCGCCCAAGGACAGCGTGCGCGCCGCGTTCGCCATTCGCGATCCTGCGAGCGCGTGGCTGCACGCGTTCGCCGAGGCGCTGTCGGACAAGGGCATCACGGTGCGAGGCATGATCGTGCGCTCGCCTGACGCGCCGCTCGATGGCCTCACGCCGCTCTTTACGATCGCCTCGGCGCCGCTCAGTGACGTGCTGCCGCGCTTCCTGAAGCCGTCGCAGAACCAGATCGGCGAGATTCTCCTCCGCACGCTGGCGCTTGAGAAGACGGGCGCAGGCACGGTGGACAGTGGGCGCCGGGTCATCGAGCGGCAGATGGCCGCCTTCGGCGTCGATTCGACGATGGCCGTGGTGCGCGACGGCAGCGGCCTGTCGCGCCACGACTACGTCACGCCGGAGGCGATTGTGAAGATCCTCGACGGCATGCGCAAGCGCGACGATTTCAAGCTCTTCTACGATGCGCTCCCTATCGGCGGTGTGGACGGCACGATCGCCAACCGCATGCGCAGTACGCCGGCGCAAGGGAATGTGCGCGCCAAGACCGGTACCGTGGACCGGTCGCATTCGCTCTCCGGGTATGTCACCACGGCGGATGGCACCCTCCTGCTCTTCTCGTTCCAGCACAACAACTACACCACGAACAACCAGCAGGTGGAGCGCGTGCAGGACTGGATCGTCGCGCAGCTCGCCGGCCGTCCTTTTCTCAGGAATTAGCGTCACGAGGCGCCTGCGCTTTTCGCGCTACTTCCGCTTCGCCTCGTCCACGATGGCCTTGATGCGCGCGCTGACCGTCGGCACGTGGTACGGCACGCCGGCGGCGATCGTCCATTCGAGCCCCGCACGCACCTCCCTGCCATCCTTCAACTGCACCTGGTGCGTGGGATACAGCGTCTTGAGGTCCTCCAGTGGATTGCCGTCCACAACAATGAGATCGGCTGACCATCCAGCGCGGATACGACCGATCTTGTCCTCCATGCCCAGGATCTTCGCGTTGTTTCCAGTACAATGCTGGATGACCTTGAGCGGGTGGAAGCCCGCCTCGGCGTGCAGTTCCATCTCGCGGATGAGCCCGTAACCATACATCTGATAAATGAAGCCCGCGTCGTCGCCGCAGCCAATCACGCCGCCCTTCTGCTCGAAGGCGCGCAGCGCTGCCATCCAGATGCGGTAGTTCTCCTTCCAGTACACTTCGTCGGTACTGCTCCAGCCGATGAAGTACGAGCCGTGATTGGCCGGGTCTGGCTTGAAGTAGTTGGCGAGCGACGGGTGCAGGTAATCCTGGAACCACGGCTGCGTTTGCGCACGCTGCAGGTCGCGGCTCGCCTCGTAGATGTCGAGCGTTGGCACCCACGCGACGTTCGCCCGCACCATGGCCGCGAGCACCGAGTCGAGGCGTGCCGGGTCGGCCTCGCGCCACAGGCGCCCCGCCCAGCGGAAGCGATCCGTTTCGTCGAGGTAGTTGTAGTCGCTGGGGAAGTGCTGGCGTCCGCCCACGATGGCCGCGTCGGGAATACCGTACCAGTGCTCGATGCTGCGCGTGCCGAAGGCGATGTCGTCCCAGGCGTTGGTTTCCTCGACGCCCACGTGGTGTGCAATCGGCAGACCGAGCTTGTGCGCCTCATCCTCCATCGCCTGCATGATGTCGCGATCGATGCCCAGGATCTTGATGCCGTCGGCACCGATGCGCTTGAGTTCCCGCACGCGCTCGCGCGCCTCGGCGACGGTGCGGATCTTGCGCCCCGCACTGAACGCCGGATACACCACGATGCGCGGCCCCGCGAACTCACCCTTCGCCTGCCGTTCGCGCAGCCGAATGGAACCGGTGTCGTTCTCGGCCCCGACCTCGCGGAGGGTCGTCACGCCATTGGCGAGTTGCAACAGCATGTAATACTCGAAGCCGCCCAGGGATTGTCCCGAGCGGTGGCTCTGCATATGCGTGTGCGCGTTGATCAGGCCGGGCAGCACGAACTTGCCGGTCGCATCAATCTGCACGTCTCCCGCGGGGCGACGCCCTTCGCCGCGTCGCATCGCCACCGGGTCGAGCGTCACCACATCCGCGATCACGCCGTTCTCGATGACGATGTCCACGGGGCCGCGCGCCGGCGTGCCGTTGCCGTCCACCATGGTTGCGTTGCGAATGACCAGGCGCTGCGGCTTCTGGCCGGACGTGACGCCCGTCGTCTGGGCGCTCAGGGCAAGCGGCAGCAGCAGGGCCAGCGCGAGACGGCGCATCAATGGGCTCCGGGAGAGTGACCGCAATAGCCTACGCGGACCGGCCGAGAAGCGGTAGGGTGAGCCGCCTCGCGCGTCCGTTACGCGCTCCCGGCCTACTCCGGCCCGTTCGGGCCAGCCCCGGCTGCTGCCAGCCCGAGCTGCTTCAGCAGCGCCGTCGCCTGCTTCTGCTCGGCGCGCGTCAGCCCCGACATCGCCGCGCAGATCGCCTCGGCGTGTCCCGGGAAGATCGACGTCATCAGCGCCTCGCCCTTGCGTGTCAGCGCGGCATATCGCGCGCGCCGGTCGCTGGGACAGTGCCTGCGCTCCACGAGGGCGCGCGCGACCAGCTTGTCCACCAGGAAGGTGATTCCGCCGCTCGACACGAGGATCTTGCGTTGTACCTCGCCCAGCAGGAGCGGCCCCTTGTGGTACAGGGCCTCGAGGATGGCGAACTCCGTGTGCGTCAGGCCGTGCGTCGTGAGGCTCGCCCCGACGCGCTCGCTGATGGCGCGCTGGGCGCGCGCGAGCACCACGAAGAGCTTGAGGGCGATCGCGGTGGCAGTGTCCGGCGCCTTGCGGCGGGGAGCGGCGGGGACCGTCATGGTGGACGTCATCTTAGTACTAAGATTAACCACCTGCCTCCCCGTCGGCCAGAGGGGAGCGGCGTCAGGCCGGCTCGGAGAGCAGCCGCCCGCCTTCCGCCGCCAACCCCTCGAGCAGGTCCGCCAGGTGAGATTCCTGCGTCCGCGAGTTCATGAACGTCACGCGGAGCACCCGCCGGCCGTCGAGCACCGTCGACGTGATCCATCCGCGTCCCGAGGCATTATAGCGCTCCCGGAGCCTGAGGTTCAGCCAGTTGATCGTGGGATCATCGGTGACGTCGCGCGGCAGCCACCGAAAGCACAGGATGTTGCTTTCGGGCACGTGCACCGCCACGAAATCCGCCCGCTCGCCGATCATGCGATGGAGTGCCGCTGCCAGTGTGCAGAGATGATCGTAGAGCGCGCCAAGTCCCGACGCACCGTAGCGCTGGAGCGACACCCAGACCTTGAGCGCGTCGACGCGCCGCGAACACATGAACGACCGCGTGCCCTGGTCGGCGCTGCGCGTTCCTTCGGCGCCGTGGAACAGGTACGGCGCCTGCTGCGCAAAGGCGGCCGTGAGGTCGCGCTCGTCGCGGGCGATGAGTGCGCCAGCCGCGAGTGGCACCAGCATCATTTTGTGCGGGTCCCACGCCACGGTGCGTGCCCGTGCGATGCCCCGCAACCGGGCCGCGTGTGTCGCGGACAAGAGCGCCGAGGCCCCGTGCGCCCCATCCACGTGGAACCAGAGTCCGCGTTCGTCGCACAGCGCGCCAATCGCTTCGAGGTCGTCGAAGCTGCCGGTGGCAGTGTGCCCCGCTGTTGCCACCACGGCCATGACGCGGCGTCCCTCTGCCCGCACCGCATCAAGCGTGGCCGCGAGCGCCGTGACGTCCATCTTCCAATCCACCGACGGTACCGCGCGCACATTGTCGGTGCCTAGCCCCAGCTCGCCACCGGCGCGTGCAATGGCGTAGTGCGCATGCTCGCCGCAGACGATCACGGGCGCGGCCCCCGCGAGCCCCCGCTTCCACGCCTCGGGTTCAAGCGCCGCGCGCGCCGCAAGCAGCGCGGTGTGCGTGGCCTCTTGCCCGCCCGATGTCAGGGTGCCGCCCGCTTCGGCGCCGAAACCCGCGAGATCGCACATCCAGCGGATGACGCGTTCCTCCACCGCCGTGCCCGTGGGCGACATCTCCGCAACGGCCACGGAGTTGTTGAGGGCGGCGATCACCGCCTCGGTCCAGACCGCGGCCGGCAGCGGCGCGGCAACCTGGTGGCCCATGTACATCGGGTGCGCCAAGTGGTTGCCGCCGGCCAGGAACTCGCGCTCGACGCGCTCGACAATCTCCGCCAGCGGCCGGCCAGTGATAGGCATCGGGTCATCGAACGGCGCCAGCCGCTCCGGGTGCCCGGAGGTGGCGGACACGGGTTCGTCTCGGTGTCCGGTCTGCTCGTAGTACCGAGCCACGGCGTCCACGAAGAGCGCGCCCGCCTCGCGTGTGCGATCGGCGTCGACCGCCGCGTGGAGATCCGCTGGGAGCATCCGTCAAATCTAATGCGCTGACGGCGTCGGTCTTGCGCCCGGCGAGGGCCGGTACCTCACCGTCTCGCGCACCCGGACAGCGCCAGGTCGCCCACGCGCACTTCGGCGCGGTACGGGTACCAGGCATCGCTCGTTCCGTCACGGCAACTCTCGCGCAGCAGACCCAGCTTGAGTTCGTGCACCTTGCCGAGGGCCCGGCGGCCAATGATGGTGGTCAGCATGCCGCGCGTTTCGGCCGGGTCGGCATCGAAGACCATCTCTCGCGGCGGTTCGGGACGTTCGAGCACCAGTTGCGCACCGTCGAAGGTCACGCGCCAGTACGGCTCGCTGCCACTCGCCACCATCTCGAACGGCGGGCGCGGCTGGTCGCACCGCGACCCGCCGGTCAGCGTCGTGGCGAACAGCGTCTCACGCGCCGTGATGGCGCCGCGCGCCGTGTCGGCCTCGAATTCCACGAACAGCGAGTCGCGCACCGCGCCATTCACCGCGGCCACGGCCACGAGCAGCAGCGACGATGGAGGCGCTGTCACGGGGTGTTCCGTGACCGTGCCACACGCCACGAAGAGCAGCGCGCTGTCGCCGCTCACAAGCAACGTGCCGCGCAGGCGCGGAGGGCCCGCCGCCTCGGCCTGCGCTGGTGGCGACGGCGTCGCGGCCGGCCCGCCGCATGCGGCGACGGCAAGCGCCACCACCATGGCGGCCACGCGCGTCACGTGTACATCGCAGCGGGATCGCCCTGCGACAGCTCCAGCAGGAACTGCGCAATGCAGTCGGCGACGGCGTCCACGTAGCGCTCGCCCTTGCCAGCAGTCGCCGCGCGCGGATTGCCGATGCCGGTATCCGCGCTCACGGTTGTCCAGGGCCGTTGCGTCCACACCCACTGTTCACGGAACCCCGTCATCATCGGCCGCTTCTCGGCGCCGTCGCCGGCCTCCGACAGCGGGCGCACGGCCTGCGGGCGCAGGTGCAGCATCACGCTTGTCTCGAGTTCACCCGCGTGGTCGCCCGGTTCATCGAAGTACGCGCGTCCGTCCACCACCTGCCACCAGTTGAGCGCGCACAGGAAGATCGGTGTCGTGGGCTGCAGTTCGCGCAGCATCTGCTTGAAGTCGTTGCCCCCGTGTCCGTTGAAGAGCACGAACTTGTGGATTCCCGCCCGCTCCACCGAGGCAATGACGTCGGCCAGCACCTTCGCCTGGGTACTCGGATTCAGGTTGATGGCGAGCGGCAGGTCGAGCTGGCCCGTCTGCACGCCGAATGGGACGGTGGGGAGCACCACGACGCGGGCGCCGCGGTCGTTGGCCCGCTTGGCTGCCGCGGCTGCGATGCCGTCGCACTCCACGTTGTCGGTGGCGTATGGCAAGTGCCGGTTATGCGGCTCGGTGGCTCCCCACGGGAGGACCGCTACCTCATAGTGGGCAGCGGCCACGGCGGGCCAGTGTGCGTCAGCGAGGATGGATGGAGGCGTCGTCACGGATGGATACGGATCGGGAGTGTCACTTGGAGCACAGGTGTCTCAGCCCTATGTCGGCAAAACTGCTGGTGAGCGCCGGGCCGAAGCCCGGTTTGGCGATGATCCGGCGGCTGTACTCCACCCCCTTGGCCTCATTCAGGTAGAGCACGCTCTGTTTGGTGGCCACTCGCCTCCGGCCGCAGTCGAACATCGCCACCGCCCGTGAACTCGTCACTTTTCCCCTGGGGGTGTCGAGGGGTGGCGTATAGGTCACGCGGAGGCTTGCGGTGATGATGCCGTCAGGGGCTTTCCTGACAGATTTTCCGTCAAGAAACACCGAATTCCCTGTAGACGTTTTGCCAATTTCTCGCCACCTTGATTGCGGGAGTACGGCAGCGGCCACGAGGAGCAGTGTCGCCGTTTGGGGCATCGCTCACCTCAGGTGCAGTTGTGATGAAGGTACTCCGCTTGGCGCGCGCAGTCACGGGCGCGTCGCTGATGCTGTCCGGGAGCTGTGCGCCAGGACAGGCCCCCTGTTGGCACTGATAACGGTCGCTTCTGCACCAATCAAATCCATCAGGAGGATGTAATGCCCGCTTCCCTTGCCCCGATCACGCCCGAGCTCTTCGCGGACTTCAAGGGCGGCAAGGAGACCGCGCTGGAACAGATTTTCCGCGCGAACTTCGAAGCCCTCACCCAGGTAGCAAACGAGAAACTCCAAGATGTCGCAGCGGCGCAGAAAGCGGCCGCCAGCGCCATCCTCGACGTCTGGGACCGCCGCGCCCAGCTCGAGTCGGCCGCGCATCTCGAGAAGTTGTTGCATGAGGCCCTGAACGGCGAAGCACTCCACGAACAGCGGCGGCGCGCCGCCGCACACCACTTGGCGGGCAATCATGCCAAGGCCCACGAGGCTGCCGTTCCCGAGACCGTCGACCAGTGGTGGGTGAAGGTGACAGGCGTCCTGCACGCGGCGCACGCCGATCCCGCCGAACTCGCGAAACGGCGCGCCGAGCACAGCAGGCACGAGGCCGCCAAGCACATGAAGAAGGTGGCGCGCCCGAAGCGGACAGGCCTCTACGCCATTGTGGTCCTCCTCGTCGCTGCTGCCGGCGCGATTCCCCTCTGGTACTTCAACAAGGGGGCCGAAAGCACCAGGGCCGGCCAGTTGCTGGCGCACGACGATGCGAAGTCCATGCGGGCCAAGGAAGGACAGCGCGGCACGGTGACGATGGAAGACAGCACGGTGGTGCGGCTCGGCTCGTTCAGCACGGTGAAGTACACCGCCAGCTATCCGCTCGACGCGCGGGCGATGCAGATCGTCGGGTCGGCTGCCATCAAGGCGCCAAAGAGCGATTCCCCCCTGCTGGTGAAGGTGGGCAACGCCTGGGTCTACGTCTCCGACGCTGAGTTTGTCGGCCGTTCGTTCCCTGAAGACAGCAACACGGCAATGCTGAAGGCACTGAGCGGCACTGTGACGGTCCGGGTTGAACAGGAGGAGAGGGAACTCGCCGCCGGCAGCACCCTGTTGGTGTTGAGCAACGGCACGTTCATGGACCTGGACGAAGGCCGCGCATCGTTCGTCTTCAGTTGGGTGGATGGCAGCTTCGTCGCCGAGCACCAGCCGCTGCGGAAGATCCTGTCGGAAATGAAGAAGTGGTACGGCGTGGACATTGTCCCGAAGGACACGTCGTTCCTGGATCGTCCCGTGTCCATGACCGCGGCTCTTGATTCCACGAAGCTCGCCATCGCGGCGCTCGAAGGTGGCGGAGCGGTGCAGGTCACGCTTGTAAGTGAAGGCAGGTACTCACTCGTTGATGCGGCCAGTGCACCAAAGCCGACGAGACGGCGGCGCTAGCGCTACACCGCAGCGAAGTGCAAGCAGGAGTCCGGCGGACGCATCGTTCGCCGGACTCTTGCGTTTTGCGCCACTCCGGTAAGTCAGGAAAATGCTCACTGTCCTATGGTAGTAATTCGGACATATTCCCGTTAGCTTTAAAGTTTGCCGTCCAAACCAAGGAGTTCCACCGCATGGCCAAGTCCGTCAAGAGATCCGACACCCTGCCCACGGCGAGCGTGCCGCGCAATTGGCGCTCGCTCATCGCGCCATACGCGCACGCATCGCGTGGCCGGTCGGTCTTTCAGCTGGCGACGACGCTCGGGCTGCTGGCGGTGGCGCTCGTGGCGCTCTACTGGACGCGCGAGGTGTCGTACCTCCTGACGCTGGTGCTCTCGCTGCCGACGGCCGGCCTTCTGACCCGCACGTTCATCATCATGCATGACTGCGGCCACGGATCGTTCTTCACGAGCCGCCGGGCGAATGACGTTGTGGGTGTGATCACGGGCTTCCTGACGTTCATGCCGTACGCCAAATGGCGCCGGGAGCACGCCCTGCACCACGCTTCGTCTGGCGATCTCGACCGCCGCGGCATCGGCGACATCTACACGCTGACCATGAGGGAGTACTTCTCGAAGGGCTGGACGGCCCGCTTGGGGTACCGCCTCTCCCGCACGCCGGCCTTCCTGCTCACCATCGGGCCGGTCTACTTCTTCCTCCACCAGCGATTCCCGTCGCTGCGCAAGGGCGCCGCGCGGGACGAACTGACCAGCGTCCTCCTCACGAACATCTCGCTCATCGGCCTGATCGCCATCCTCGTGATGCTGCTCGGCACGAAGACGCTAGTGACGACATACCTGCCGGCGTACTACCTCTCCGTCTTCGGCGGCATCTGGCTGTTCTTCGCGCAGCACCAGTTCGAGGACGCCTACTGGGCCGAGCACGAGGAGTGGGACTACGCGGACGCCGCGATCCGTGGCAGCTCGTACCTGAAGCTTCCCCGGATCATGCAGTGGTTCACGGGGAACATCGGCCTGCATCACGTACATCACCTGTCGCCCAAGGTGCCGAATTACCGGCTCGAAGCCGCGCACAACTCACACCCGATGTTTCAGCTTGCCCCGGTGTTGCGAGTGCCCGACGCGGTGAAGGTGCTGCGTCTCTCCCTCTGGGACGAAGAGCAGCGCAAGCTGGTGAGCTTCGGCGAGGCCAAGCGGCGCTGGCGCGCCCGGCGCGCGGACTAGCGGCGCCACAGCGGAAGCGCAGGGACACGCGGCGCGCCTCTTCCGGCGCGCCGCGGTTCGTTCAGGGGCGCGTTACTTCATCGTCGCCGCAGTGCAGCCGCCGGCGGCGGCATCGGACGCGCCGAACTTCGCACGAACGAACGATGGTGTCCCGCGCGTTGACAGCCGCATGATGAACAGGTTGGCGTATTCCCCGTCGCAGAGCTCGGGGAGGCGCGGCCCGCCAAGCGCGGCGATGATGTGGGTCACCGTGTTGCTATGGCCAACCACAAGCACTGCGCTCCCCCTAGCCTTCCGCACAGCCAATGCGACGGCTGCCGCGTGTTGCGGTGTGGATGCACCGAACGGCACCACATGCGCGGTGAGATGCCGCGCCTCGACAAGCACCGCTGCAGTCTCGTGCGTCCGCTTGCGCGGCGTGACAAGAACATCACTGACCCCCGCGTCACGGAGTGCGGCGGCCAACGCCACGGCTCGCGCGCGGCCGGCCTCACTGAGCGAGGGATCCGGATCGGTGGCGTTCGCCTTCTCCGCGTGACGCACGACCAAGACGAGCTTGTCACCCGACGCACCCTGTCCGGCAGCGCCAGCCGGAAGGGCGATGACGGCAATCAGAAGGAGCGCGATGCGGCGCAGCAGTAACATTGCATCTCCGCACGAGGATCGGACGGGCACCGGGCCCTGCGGATACGATAGCCGCCGGGCGCGGTTTTCGCCTCCGTCCCCCGTGGGTACGTTACTTGTATCCCCGGCGCACGCCGAGTGCGCGCCGAGGACTTTCGCATCCCTGATGGAGTGTCTGCATGATCCGTCGCCTGATGCTGCTCGCCCTCGGCGTGACATTGAGCGCCCCTGCCATCGCGCAGCAGTCATCTCGCCCCCGCGCGCCGGCGCGGCGCGCCCCCACCAAGCCCGTGGAGCCTCCCCCCAACATCGTGATCTTCCTGGGCGACGACCTCGGGATCGGCGAGATCGGACCATGGGGCCAAACGGAACTGCTAACCCCCAATATCGATCGCCTCGCACGCGACGGCGTGATGCTCTCCGAGGTGCGCTCGAGCGCGGCCGTCTGCGGGCCAGCGCGCTGCTCCCTGATGACCGCACTGCACAACGGACGTTGCCGCCTCGACGACAACGATAACGACTATCTGCGCTCCGCAGACCTGACGCTCGCCGAGCGGCTGAAGACGAGGGGTTACGCAACGGGGTTGTTCGGCAAGTGGGGGCTCAGTTGGGACAGCCAGCCCGAGAGCTGGCCAAATGCGCAGGGATTCGACGTCTTTTTCGGCTATCGCGACCAGTTGCACGCGCACAACTACTACCCCGAGTACCTGCTCAACAACCGCGACTCCGTGCGCACGGGCAACGTGGTCGCCACGCCGGGTCCCATGGGCACCGGACACGCGACGGTACGGGTGGCGTACGCTCCTGACCTGATTGGCGCCAAGGCCTTTGCCTTTGTGCGCGCCA
Organism: uncultured Gemmatimonadota bacterium; assembly: GCA_947085385.1. Taxonomy (GTDB): domain Bacteria; phylum Gemmatimonadota; class Gemmatimonadetes; order Gemmatimonadales; family Gemmatimonadaceae; genus PNKL01. The sequence goes on from CAMTWA010000010.1 coordinate 209,791, forward strand.
ACGCGAAGAAGCCGTTCTTCCTTTACTGGGCTACAAGCCTCCCGCATATCAACAATGAAGGGGCGCGCGGCTACGACGATGGCGGCTACGAGAACACCGATCTCGGGCCCTACGCCGACAAGCCCTGGCCGATGGCCAAGAAGAGTTACGCGGCGCAGGTACGCCGGCTTGACCAGGACCTCGGCCGCCTGCGCGCCCTGTTCGACTCGCTCGGCATCGCCAAGCGCACGCTGATCATCTTCCTGTCGGACAACGGCGCAACCTTCCTGAAGAGCGCCGCGGCTGGCGACACCAGCGTTATTGGGCGCTGGTTCAACGGAACGCTGAACTACCGTGGGTTCAAGGGTGATCTCTATGACGGCGGGCTGCGCGTGCCGGGAATCGTCGCATGGCCGGGAAAGGTGAAGCCAAGCGGCACGTCGGCGGTGCGCGCGGATTTCACCGACGTGCACGCCACGATCGTGGAGGCGGCTGATCTTCCCGCGCCCAAGAACATTGATGGGCGTTCACTCCTCCCGGCGCTTGTCGGCAAGGGCGCGGTGAAGACGCGCGACTACTACGTCTGGTTCTCGCCGGATCGCAACCAGTCGGCGGTGCTCTTTGGCGGATGGAAAGGCGTCTGGATGCGCGATACGCTGCGTGTGTTCAACGTCACTGCTGACCCGGGGGAGACCAAGGATCTGGCGCACCTGCAGCCGGATGTCGCGCGGCGTCTCACGGAGATTCGTGACCGCGAGGATATGCGCGTCGCGCACCCGGCACCACCGAAGAAGCCGTAGTCCCTGCCGAGAGGCCCAATGCCCAAATTCGTTCGCTGGCTTGTTGCAGCCATCGTGCTGCTGTGTGCGGCCTACCTTGCGATGGCGCCCTATTTCCAGCGCACCAACCCACGGCCGGTGCTCGACACCGCGTCCACGACGGCGTTCGCGCCCACATGGCCAGCCGGGTTTCTATGGGGCACTGCTACGGCCGCGCATCAGGTGGAAGGAGGCAACGTGCACAACGACTGGTGGCGGTTCGAGCACCAGCCGGGGAAGATCGCGCACGGTGACATGAGCGGTGCGGCGGCCGGGCATTGGAACAGGGTGGCCGAGGATGTCGGGCTGATGCGCAGCCTGGGTGCGAATGCGTATCGCTTCTCCATCGAGTGGAGTCGAGTCGAGCCGGTCGAGGGAACGTGGGACGAGGCTGCGTGGGCGCACTATGCCGATGAGGTCGCGCAACTGAGGGCGGCCGGCGTGGAGCCCGTGGCGACGCTGCTGCACTTCACGCTTCCCGTCTGGATTGCCGATCGCGGCGGTGCCACGGCGCCTGACTTCCCGCAGCGTTTCGAACGCTTTGCTGCCGAGGCCGCCAAGCGGTTGGGGCCGCAGGTGAAGTGGTGGTGCACGGTCAACGAGCCGCAGGTGCAGATGTACAACGGGTACGTGACTGGGTACTGGCCACCGGCGGTGAAGGACCACGCGCTGGCCGTGAAGGCCTACGCGGGCTTGTTGAAGGCGCACGGAGCGGCGGCCGTGGCACTGCGCCGTGGCGACCCTGACGCATACATCGGACTTGCCTCGAACATGATCTGGTTCGAGCCGTCGAACCGATGGAACGTGCTCGAGTGGGTGGTTGCCAACACGGTGACCAATGGCTTCAACTGGTCGTTCTACGAGTCCATCAAGCACGGGCGGATGCAGTTCAGCCTGCCAGGCTTTCCGGCACTCGACGCCGAGGAACCCACGCTGAACGGGAGCATCGACTGGGTGGGGATCAACTACTACAGGCGCAACCTCGTGCGCTTCAAGCTGGGCGCGCCTGGGATGGTGGATATCAGCAACGGCCCCGGCGCGCTGAGCGACGCCAGGGTCGAGATCTACCCCGAGGGGTTGCTCGGCCTGATTCGCGAAGCGTGGAAGCGGTATCGCCTCCCCATCGTCATCACCGAGTACGGCGTGGCCGACTCGTCAGGCGCGCACCGGCCGGCATTCATCAGGACGCATGCATACGCCCTCAGGCAGGCGATCAGTGAAGGCGTGGACGTGCGCGGCGCGTTCCACTGGTCGCTGATGGACAACTTTGAGTGGGCTGAAGGATTCAGCTGGCGATTCGGATTGTACCGGCTCGATCGTGCGACGTTTGCGCGGACGTTGGCGCCGGGGGCGGCGGAGTTCAAGAGGCTGGCGCCCTCAGGATCCACCGACGCGCACGGGAGGGTGGCCGCACCCGTACGTTGATGCGCAGTGCTCGGCAATCAACCACACCGATTGGGCGCGGACTGGTCGTTGCCTCGAGGACGATTCAGTGACGCGGACGAAATCACCCAGACGGCCCATGGCCAGTGTCAATCGTGAAGGTCAGTAGAATTTGCCCGGACGAAGAACCTCGACGTCATGAAGGAAAGCCACCATCGCGTAATGGGCGTAGTAGTGGGCCTGCAGATGGAGCAACACCGTTTCCGCGTGCTCGCGCGGGCAAATCACTTCGATGCGAATGTTGGCGGCCTCATCCCATGAGGCGTCGCGCACGCCGCGATTGCCTTTGCCGCGCGCGTCCGACACGGTGTAGCCACTCACCCCGAGGCGATCGAGGTCGCGCAGCAGCGTATGTTCAAGCGTCGCCTCGGTAATCACGGTGAGCAGGCTGCGTTTTTCGGCGGACAAGGTCATGGCACTGCTCCGGCGATGTGTGATGCCAGCCAATAGTACAAGGGAATGCCGACAAGAATGTTGAAGGGAAAGGTCACGCCGAGCGCGGCGGCCAGCGAAACCGCAGGGTTGGCCTCTGGTACAGCCAAGCGCATGGCAGCGGGCGCTGCGATGTAGGAAGCGCTGGCGGCCAGTGTGGCGAGCAGGGTCAGCCCTCCTGTCGACAGCCCGAGTATCATGCCGACCGCAAGACCGAGCAGCGCCGAGAATATCGGCATCGCGAGCCCAAAGCCGACAATGAACAGTCCGCGTTTCCTCAACTCGCCGATCTGGCGGCTGACGATCAGCCCCATCTCCAGCAGAAACAGCGCCAAGGCGCCCTTGAACAGGTCGTAGAACACGCCCTTGATTGGCGCCAACCCTTCGGGTCCCGCCGCCCAGCCGATGGCCATGCCCCCCAGCAGCAGCGTGATCCCCTTGCCGAGAAAGGTTTCGTGGGCCAGGACGTGCCAGTCGGTCTGTCGGCCAATGCCGCGGGCGAGTACGATGCCGACCATGATCGCCGGCACCTCCATGATAGCGAGGAAGATCGCCATCTGCGGCTCGAATTCGATGCTCCGGGTCGCCAGCCAGTTGATGCCAACCGCAAAGGTGGCGACGCTGACCGATCCGTAATGCGCCGCCGTGGCCGCCGCGTCGGCCCTGCTGAAGCGACCGCCTCTGCGCAGCACACCATAAGCGATCAGGGTCTGGGCCACGCCCAGCAGAATCACCGCCCCCAGTTGCGGCAGCAGTGGACCAAGCGCCTGCTTGGCCAAGCCTTCGCCGCCCTTGAGCCCGATGGCCAGCAGCAGCAGGACCGTGAGCGTTTCATAGAGCGCAGCCGGCAGCCTGAGCTCCGAGCGTGCGAGACCCGCTGCCAGACCGAAGAGGAAGAAGAGTACGACGACGTCAATCATTGTGTCATTGGTTAGACGGTCTAAGGGTTGCCATGGCTGACGCGCGGGTCGTTGTCTCCCTCGGGTCGCACCCGCAGGGGATGATCGGGAATACAGGCTTTGCGCGCCAATGCCTCGACTGCTTTCACTGGGTGAACAACTTCGTCGCCTTCGTCCTGGTCCGCCTTTGGTTGTGAAGCTGAATCTGGCAACAATCCGTCGCGGTCTCGCGGCAAGGCGTTACCCGTCGAGCGACCGGCGAATGCCGTCACTCAGCCGCGCCAGCTTCTCTCGAAACAGGCGGCTCCCCCGGCGCCAGGTTGCCCACCCCAGCAGCGCGCCGGCGGCTGCGCCACCCGTCATGAGTGCCACCCCTCCGAGCACCCCAGGCTCGACCATGGACCCGGTGACGGTGGCGGAGATTAGCCCGAGCGCGGTGAACCCGAGTGAACTGACCGCCGCCGCGCCGCCGCGATCTGCGACGATCTGCACGCTGGTCCGATCGCCGCGTACCCGCGCGGTCACCGCCACCTGATCGAGATCGCCTCCCACCTTCCACTCGAGCGCGCCGAGGACTTCCTGCACCTGCCCCTGCTGCTGCATGATGCTGCGGACGTGCATCATGAGGTCCTGCAACTGCTCCGGCGTGGAGGCAGAATCGTGCACAAGCCGGAGTTCGTAATGGAGGGGTTCGCCGAGCCAGCGCGCCTCGCGCCCGCTGCCGCTGCCGGCGATCGGGAGCTGGTTCGCGACCTCGCTCACCAGCTCGGGGTCAACCCCGATCTCCCGCGCGATCTCGCGCACATCGCGGAGCGCCAGCCCCTCAAGACGCTCCGCGCCGTCGTCCTGCCGCTCCATCGCGCGACGCAGAATAAGCGCCACTTCCTGATCGGTGAACGTTCGTTCGATCGCCATCGCCCGTGGCCTCCTCGTTCTCGCGTGAGCGGCGATGCACCCGGTGTTCGCTGCCTCGGAAAACTACGCCGGCCGCCGTACCGCCGCCTTGCGTGCCATCACGTACACCGGCCATCCCGCCGCGACCAGCACGGCGCCCCAGATGAGCGGCTCCTTGCCTGAACTGTAGAGCGCCCACAGCACGAACGCGAAGGCAAGCGCTGCACCGACGACCAGTCCCATTGAACGCGGCACGCGCCCATCGCGCATGAAGCGCCAGACCGCGACGACGCAGAACAGGTAGAGCACCAGGTTGGTGGCGGCCGAGATCAACGCCGCGAAGTTGTAGGTCGCCGCGCCCAGCTTGGTGTAGGCCATCAGCACGAGCAGCGACGTCACCACCGCGCCGAGTACGATACTGCGGGAGGGCGCGCCCGCGGCGTTCAGCCGCCCGAACCATGGGGGCAGCGTGCCCGCCCGCGCCATGGACACGGGCAGCTGGCCACCGAGGAAGAGCCAACCGTTCAGGCAGCCAAAGCAGCTGATCACCGCAGCCACGGCCACCAAGGCGCCGGCCGAGCCGCCCCACGCCGTGGCAATGAAATCCGAGACGGGCGCCTTGGACACCGACACAACGTCGAACGGCAGCAGCAACGCCACCGAACAAGTGGCGATGACGGTCACGACGGCGCTCAATCCCGTTCCGACCATAGTGGCCAGCGGCACGTTGCGGCTGGGATTCTCCACGGCGTCCGCCGGCATCGCCGCACTCTCGAGGCCGAGCATGGCGAACAGGGTGAGCCCCACCGCCCCGGTTGTTCCCGCGAGCGAGAAGGAGGTCTCGGTGATTGGCGGCAACGCGGCACCGCCGCTGGCAGCGATGCGCCACACGGCGAGCCCGATGACCGCTACAAACGGCAACAGCTTGATTACCGTCGTGGCCGTCTGCACGCCGCCCGTTGTCCGCAGGCCGCGCAGGTTCACCCACGTGAACAGCCAGATGGCGGCGAGTGCCGCGGCCGGCAATGCCCCAGGCGTTTCGGTCATGCCGGGAACGAGCCGCGTGAGGTAGCTGATGCCGGCGATGGTGATGCTGGCGTTCGCCGCCCAGACGGAAATGACATACCCCCAGGCGCCGATGAACGCGGCCCCTTCGCCGAGGCCAAGACGCATGAAGCCGTAGCTTCCGCCGGCCTCCGGCAGGTGGCGCGCCAGGCCGGCAAAGACCCATGCCAGGCTGAGCGCTCCGACGAACGTGATCCCCCACGCCGATACGGCATTCCACCCGAACGGCGCGAGGCTTGCCGGGAGCATGAAGATAGCAGAGCCAATGATGTTGCCGATGACGAGCGCCGTCGCCATCCAGAAGCCGAACTTGCGGCGCGCAGCGTGCGTGGCGTGCGTGGTGGTCACGGGAAGGGGGCTGAAGGAGGCATGCAAAAGGCCCCGGGAAAGATCCCGGGGCCTCTCGATTTCCGCTAGGCGCGAAGCGCCTCGCCAATCGCCGCCTCGATCATCTCCATCGCGTCGTCCACGTCGTCCGTCGTAATGACGAGCGGCGGCATGAAACGCACCGTGCTCTGCCCGCAGGGGAGGAGCAGCAAGCCGTGACGGAACGCACGCACGATGATGTCGTCGCACAACTGCGCCGCCGCCGATCCGTCCGGCTGCACGAACTCGACGCCGATCATCAACCCCTTCCCGCGCACTTCCCCGATGCACGTGTGCCGCAACTGCAGCTCGCGCAGCCTGGACATGAAGTAGTCGCCGACGCGCGCCGCGTTTGCCATTAATTCGTGCTCAACCAGATCGAGCGTCGCGAGCGCCGATGCGGCGGCCACCGGATTGCCGCCGTACGTGTTGCCGTGCGCGCCGCGCTTCCACTGCGACATCCACTTCTTCCGTGCGACGACCATGCCAATCGGAATTCCCGAACCAAGCCCCTTGGCCAGCGTCATGATGTCGGGGGTGACGCCCCAGTGCTGCGCGGCGAACATCTTCCCGGTGCGCCCGACGCCGGACTGCACCTCGTCGAAGATCAGCAGGATGCCGTGCTTGTCGCACAGCGCGCGCAGGCCCGCGAGAAAGCCGTCGGGCGGCACGATGTAGCCTCCCTCTCCCTGAATCGGCTCGACGACGATGGCCGCCACATCCTTCGGCGGCAGGTTGGTGGTGAAGAGCACCTGCTCGATGTAGTCGAGCACGGCCTGCCCCTGATCCTTGCCGGCGAAGAGCGGGCGGAAGCTGTTCGGGAACGGCACGTGCGTCACGCCCGGCATCGTGGGGAAGAACCCCTGTTGCTGCGTGTACTTGCTGGCGGTGAACGCGAGCGCGCCCATCGTGCGCCCGTGGAAGCCGCCAAGGAAGCCGATGAAGCGCGTGCGCCCGGTAACGTACCGCGCCAGCTTGAGCGCCCCTTCCACGGCCTCGGCGCCACTCTGGCACATGAAGCTCATCACGGGCTCGTCGCCCATCGGTTTCAGTTCGTTCATGCGCTCCGCGAGCCGCACCCACTTCTCGTGCCAGAAATCGCTGGAGATGTGCAGGAATTGATCGGCCGCGTCCTTGATGGCCTGAACAACTTTGGGGTGCGAATGGCCCGTGTTGGCCACGGCGATGCCGCCGCAGAAATCGAGAAACCGGTTGCCGTCCACGTCCCACACGTCGGCCCCCCTGCCGTGATCCATCACGAACGGGACGCCGCGCGGATACGACGGGGAGACCACTTCGGCGTCGCGCGCGATGAGCGCCTTCGCCTTGGGGCCGGGAAGTTCGGTGATGATGCGCTGGGGCTTGATGGCTATTGCGGTCATGGAACTGTCCTCTTCGGGTCGGAAGCGCGACCCGCACCGGTCGTGCGTGCGCCGCGCACACGCCAACTATTGTGTCCCTTCAACTATTGCGTCCCTTAAAGATGCCACGGTGCCCGAGTTCGCGTGACCCCTCGCCGAGCAGGCCGATGACGTGAAATGTCATCTCCCCACGAGGGGAATTGCCAGTAATTCCCTGACGCCGAAGGCGGTGCGTTCGGCGGCACCCAGGAGTGCGGTACAGGAGTGCGGCGCGGTGGCGCCAGCCGTTGGCGTGGCGCATTGTTCGCGTCATCATGAGCTCGCCCTGGATTGCGTTCACCCGCGAGGTCTCGCCCACGATGGCGCAGTGCGAGCTGACGCACCTGGCCCGCAGCCCCATCCACGTCGAGACAGCGCGCGCGCAACATCGCGCGTACGAGGCGCTGCTCACGTCGCTCGGGTGTGAGGTGCGCCGCGTGGCGCCGGCGCCTGACCATCCCGACGCGGTGTTCATCGAAGACACCGCAGTGGTCCTGGACGAACTGGCCGTCCTCACTCGACCGGGCGCCGTAACGCGACGCAATGAGGTGGCCGCGGTCGCCGCCGCGTTGGCGCCGCTGCGTACGCTCGCGCGCATCGTGGCGCCGGCGACGCTCGACGGCGGGGATGTGCTCGTCGTCGAACGCACAGTCTACGTGGGCGAAACGCGACGCACCAATGCGGCCGGTATCGCGGAGCTGCGTGCCGCGCTCGCACCCTTTGGTTACACGGTGCGCGTCGTGCCTGTCACGGGCTGCCTGCATCTGAAGACGGCGGTGACGGCGCTGAACGACGCAACGGTGCTCCTGAACCCTCGCTGGGTCAGCGAGGCAGCGTTCGCCACGCATCGTGTGCTCGCGGTGCACGAACATGAGCCCTTGGCTGCCAACGTGCTGCGCGTCGGCAATGCACTGGTGTACGGGTCATCGTTCCCGCGCACCCTCGACCTGCTACTTTCGGCCGGGTTCCAGCCCCGCACGGTTGATGTCTCAGAGCTCGCCAAGGCTGAAGGGGCGGTGACCTGCTGCAGCCTCGTCCTGCGGGCTTGACGGCTCCGAGAACGCCGCCGCGTCGAGTTCAGTCCTCCTCCTTCCCCGCCTTCACCCGTTGCTGGCGTCGCGCCGTCACTTCAATCTCGATCTTCATGCGCGGGTCAGCCAACCCCGCCACGATCATCGTCGCCGCGGGACGGATATCGCCCAGGTAGCGTTGCAGCACCGGCCAAGTCCTGGGAAACTCGTCGCGATCCGGGATGATGTATGTCACGCGTACCACGTCGGAGAGCCGGCACTTGGCATCGGCCAGCGCCCGCTGGATGTTCTTGAAGCAGCGGTCGGCCTGCTCTACGACGTCGTCGCTGATGGTCATCGTGTTGTAATCGAAACCCGTCGTCCCCGACACAAAGACCCAGCGGCCGTCCACCACCGCGCGCGAGTAGCCGATGGCCTGCTCGAACGTGGACCCGGACGTGATCAGCTTGCGGCTCATGGGGGGCTCCAGGCGCTGTTTTGCACTCGCAGAGTTTCGGGCCTGGCGCATCGCGCCGCCAGCCCACCCTCTGCCGACCTATCGGCCTGCGCGCATTATTGAGAGGGTACCGCCAAAGGTACCGACCGCCCTCCAGCCGCTCCCGCCATGCTGCTCCCACTTCTCGTTGTCGCCGGCGTCGCGTTCACCGCCGACACGACCCGCTGGATCGTCTCCAACCACGGCCGCGAAGCCGGCGATCTCGTTGTCGTCCGCACCGCCGACTCTGCCGTGGTACGCTGGATCTTCACCGACCGCAATCGTGGCACGCGGGTGGAGATGCGATACCAGCTGAACGCGAAAGGCGAACTCGTGCGGGGCGAACAGCGCCCCGTGCTCGCCGACGGCTCCGCCGGCGCGCCCACCGACGACTTCGAGGCGGGCGAGGACTCCGTGAGGTACGGCCGGGCCACCGGTACGCCGCGCGCGGCCGTGATGCGCCCGCCCTCCGCCTTCGTGAGCGTGCGCAGCGGCACGCCATGGGAGCAGGCGGCGCTCGCTCGCTACCTGCTCGCCCAGCCCACGCGCACGGGTCCGGTGATCGGCGTCGGCTTCGCCCGCGCCGAGTTGATTGCCGACACGACGCTGCGCGCCGGCAAAGCACGACTGCGTGCCCGCCTGGTCATGGTCTACCGCAACGGCGCACCGACGCCAACCGGCGTCTGGCTCGACGAGAAGGGTGAGTTGCTCGCCACCGACGTGCAGTGGTTCATCACCGTGCGCCCCGGGGCCGTGCCGTTGCTCCCTGCCCTACGCGCAATCGAACTGCAATGGCGCAACGCGGTCGGCGAATCCATCGCGAAACAGGCGGTCACCAAGGTCAACGGTGCGCTGGCGATCACTAACGGCGACCTGTTCGACAGCGAGCGTGGCGTCATGGTGCCGGCACAGACCATCGTCGTACGCGGTGATCGCATTATCGCTGTCGGCCCCGCCGCGAGCACACCGGTTCCGGGCGGCGCAACGGTCATTGACGCGACGGGCAAGACCATCATGCCCGGCATGTGGGAGATGCACACGCACCTGCAGGTGACGAATCAATCGTCACAGAGCCTGATGCAACTGGCGCAGGGGCTTACGACGGCGCGCGATCTGGCCTCCGACATTGACGTGGCCGTGTCGCAGCGCGACCGCGAGCGCGCGGGCAAGCTTGCCTCACCGCGCATCATCCTCGGCGGGTTCCTCGAGGGGCCGCTCAAGTGGGCGGGCCCGACCGAGGCGGTGATCAGCACCGAGGCGCAGGCCCGCGCCTGGGTGGCCCGGTACGACTCCCTGGGCTACAAGCAGATCAAGGTGTACAACGTCACTCACCCTGACCTCGTCCCCGTCATTGCCGCCGAGGCGCACAAGCGGGGGATGCGGCTCAGCGGTCACATTCCGCGCGGGCTCAGCATGCAAGCCGCCGTGGCGCTTGGATACGACGAAGTGCAGCACGCGGCTTTCTTCTTCTCGAACTTCTTCCCGGACTCGCTGTATTTGCCGCAGATGCGCGCCTATTCGCAGGTGGCGACAGCGGTGGCGCCCACATTCGACGTGAACTCCCCCGGCATGACGGCGCTCATTGATTTTCTGGCGGCGCGCAAGACGGTCATTGACGGCACCTTCAACCTCTGGATCGGCGGCGGCGGCGCCTTGGTCGGGGCGGGCGGCTCGGCTAACCAAGAAAAAGCGGACTCGGCGTACATGCAGTTGATCCGGCGATTGTACGCGGCTGGCGTGCCGCTGGTGGCCGGCACCGACAACTCCGCAGGCATCACCTACCGCCGCGAACTCGAGATGTACGAGAAGGCGGGCATCCCGGCGCCGAAGATCCTGCAGATCGCCACCCTCGACGCCGCGCGCGTCATGAAGGACGACGCGGAGTACGGCAGTATCAGCGTGGGCAAGGTGGCCGACATTCTCGTCGTCGGTGGCAAGCCCGCCGAGCGGATCGGCGACCTGCAGAAGATCGAGGTGGTGATCCGCGGCGGACGTTACTACAAGGTCAGCGACCTGCTGCTCGCCGTCGGGGCGCGCGCCGGCGGGCGGAGTACCGGAGCGGAAGGGCACGACGGCTGCGGCCCACACCTCGACCCGTAGGCCGCCCGACAGTACGTCGCGTCAAACGCCTAGTACTACAGTTGCACCCGTGACGGTTCGCGCGTCGTTTTGGTAACGACGACCGGAGCGTAGCGATGCGCGAGCAGCAACTGGCGGCGGGGTGGGCGCGAGAGTTGGCGACAGTGGCGGCGCGGATCGGGACGTTC